>NZ_JBWKTR010000001.1:0-1273375 GCF_059420425.1 Sphingomonas sp. GW821-FHT04B01
CTTGAAACGCCGTAGACCGGAGCCGCCGCCCACATGTCCCTTCATCTGTTCAACAATGTCAAAGAGCCGACAAAAACCGACGCTTCGTCCAACCCTCTTTTTGGGAGGGCGACATCAGCGCCTTGATTTCGGTGACCGTAGAAGCGAACCGTGTGGTCCGTCGCTGCGGTGACGTCCCTCTAGGCGGGGTGTTCCGAGCCGTCAAACGCTTTTTGCATTTTTCCTGTCACAAATCTTCAAGCCTCGGATTTCCGGGGGTTTACGAGATGTGAAGAGCAAGGTCTGTACCGCCCCGTCATGGCGACCCCCCCCCCTCCCCGCACAGACGCCGCCGAATCGTTCGGTACGCAGGTGCGCCGTGCGGTGATCTGGCGCTCGGGAAGCCAGATCGGCGCGCAGATGGTGCAATGGGCGGCGACCTTCCTGGTGATCCGCATCCTCGATCCGCGCGACTACGGGCTTTACGCGATGACCGGGGTGATCCTCGTTTTTCTCAATATGCTCAACGGCTATGGGCTGGCGAGTGGATTGATCCAGCGGGACGACGTTTCGGCGCGGCAGGTGCGGCAATCGTTCGGGATGCTGATCGCGCTCAACCTCGTGCTGGCGATCGCGCAGGTCTCGATCGCGCCGCTCGCCGCGGCCTATTACCGGCAGCCGGAGGTCGCCGCGCTGCTGCGCGTCCAGGCGCTGATCTATCTCATCACCCCGTTCGCCGCGCTCCCTTATGCGCTGCTCAGCCGGGCGATGGAGTTCCGCAAGCAGGCGGCGGCCAATCTCGCCGCCTCGCTCGCCGGCGCGGGCGCGGCCTTGGGCGGCGCGCTGGCCGGATGGGGGGTGTGGACGCTCGTCTGGGCGCCGATCGCGCTCTACGCGGTGCGTGCGATCATGCTGACCTGGGCGGCGCGGTCGCTGATCTGGCCGAGCTTCGACTTCCGCGGCGCCGGTCATCTCGCGCGCTATGGCGGGATGATGGCGGCGGGACAGTTCTTCTGGTTCCTGCAGAGCCAGATCGACGTGTTCATCGCCGGCCGCCGGTTCGACCCGCACCAACTCGGCATCTACACCACAGCGCTGTTCCTCGCGCAGATCTTCGTCTCGAAGTTCGTGCCGCCGCTCAACGAGGTGGCGTTCAGCGCCTATGCGCGGATGCAGCATGACGAGGGCGCGGTCGCCCGCGCCTTCGTGCGCGCGGTGCGCGTCATCATGGTGCTCGCCTTGCCCTTCTACCTCGGTCTCGCGGCAACCGCCGAACCGCTGGTGCTGACGATGCTCGACGCCAAATGGGCGGAGGTGACGCCGGTCGTCCGGCTGATCGCGCTGGCGATGCCGTTCATGACGCTGCAAGTGCTCTATGCACCCGCCTGCGACGCGCGCGGCCGGCCGGGGATCGGCGCGCGCAACGGTGCGGTCGGCGCAATGCTGCTCGGATTCGCCTTCCTGATCGGCGTGCGTTGGGGACCGGTCGGGCTTGGCTGGAGCTGGATCGCCGCCTATCCGCTCTATCTGCTCGCAAGCAGCCGGCGGTCGTTGCCGGTGATCGGCGCGAGCGGTCGCGATCTCGTCGGCGCGATCGCGCCGTCGGCATGCGCCGCGATCGGCATGGCGCTGGTGGTGACGCTGGTCGACCGGCTGCTGCCGGCGCTGCCGCCGCCGCCCCGGCTGGCGGCGCTCGTCGCGGTCGGCGCCGCCACCTATGGTGCGTGGCTGGCGCTGTTCGCGCGCGGCACGATCCGCGAACTGATCGCCCTCGTCCGCAAACGGCCGCTGCCGGCGGCCTGATCAGCCGTGCTGGATATAGTCGCGCATCGCCGCGGCTTCCGCCTCGATCCGGTCGATGCGATATTTGACGAGATCGCCGATCGAGACGAAGCCGACCAGCCGCGCGCCCTCGACCACCGGCAGATGGCGGATGCGCCGCCGGGTCATCAGCGACAGGGCGCCGATCACCGGCTCGCCCGGCACGACCTGCTGCACCGGCTGCGTCATCACCTCGGCAAGCGCGAGATCGAGCGCCGCGACGCCATGCGCGGCGAGCGAATAGACGACGTCGCGTTCGGAGACGATGCCGACCACGCTGCCCGCGTCGATCACCGGCACCGCGCCGATCCGGCGTTCGGCGAGCAGCGCCACCGCCTGCCCCAAGGTCGCATCGCGCGGCAGCGAGACCACGTCGCCGCCCTTGTCGCGCAGGATTGCCGCGATCGTCATGCCATTCCTCTCCTTCGTTCCGACTCCGTACGATGCGAAGGCGGTTGCCGGCAGGAGACCACGTTTGCAGCGACTTGGCAAAGCGTCGGAAACGACGAAAGCCGGCTCCTCGCGGAACCGGCCTCCGGATCAGATCAGAACGATCCGCTCACTCCGCGGCGGGAACGTCCGCGGCGGGGGTGCGCACGCGGCGGCGACGCGGCTTGGGCGCCTCGTCCCCGGCGTCGTTGGCGGCGGAGATGTTGAGCGACGGCGGCAGACGATCGGCATCGACGCCATTGCTCTCCGGCGCCTCGGCGACCGGTGCGGCCGGCGCCTCGGGTGCGACAGCGGCCTCGGGCGCAACATCGGCCTGCGCGTCGCGGCGCGGACGGCCCCGACGCGGGCGCGGTGCGAGCACCGGCGAATCCGCCTCAAGCACCGCTTCGGTCCGCTCCTGCAGATTCTCGCCCTCGGCGAGCGGATCGGCACGGCGCTGGCCGGCGACTTCGACCGGCTGTTCGGCCGCCTCGAACCGGGGGCGGCGGACGCGATCCTCGCGCTGCGGGCGATCCTCGCGCTGCTGCTGCGGACGATCCTCTCGGGCCGAGCGCTCCTCGCGCTGCTGCGGGCGATCGTCGCGGCTGGCGTCGCGGCCGGAATCGCGATTGCCGTCGCGCTGGCCGCGGTCGTCGCGATTGCCGCGGTCCTCCCACTGACGTGCCTGGCGCTGCGGCCGGTCGTCGCGATTGCCGCGGTCGTCGCGCTGCTGGTCGCCGCGCGCCTGACCCTGCTGGTCACGCTGATCGTTGCCGTCCTGCTCGCCGGCGCGGATCGGTTCGCCCTCGTCGCCGTAATCGTCGTCGTCGTTGAGATCGAACGGCTGCTGGCGCTTGGGCTGGCTGTTGTCCTCGAACCGGCCGCGCTGGTCGGCGATCACGCGGAAATAATGATCCGCGAACTGGAGGTAATATTCGGTGGTGACGCGATCGCCCTGGCGCTGTGCCTCGCCGGCGAGGTTCTTGTACTTTTCGAACAACTGGTTCGCGTTGCCGCGTGCGCGGCTGTCGATGCGGTTGCCGTTGTCGGGCCGACCCTGGCCGCCCTGACGGGGACCGTTATTGCCACCATTGTTACCGCCACGACCGCGACGGCGGCCGTTCTGCTGCCGATTGTTGATCAAGCTACTGTCCCATGATCAGAGTATAAATGGTCCCTGGAAAACCAATCCGGTCGATCGCGGCCAATCCCGCATCGACCTGCCCGACCCGGCATCCGCCAGCCGAACAACGCGCCCTTCCGGGTCGCCGCGTGCCATAAGCGCCGCTCGAGCCTGCCACGGCCACCGATGGTCGGTGGCGACATGACGAAGGATGCGGGTCACCGCGTGCCGATCAACCTGCCAATGCTGATGCTGCGTGCCCCGGCCCGACCAATAGCTGGCGTGAGGCAGGTCCGACAAGCGAAATATGAGGGCCGGCCACGCTTCTTTCAACCCCGAGGCGCGAGCCGGACGAGCAGGCAGCGGTCGCGCCCGCCGAGATCGCGGTGGATCTGGCTGGTCAGCCCCTGGCGAGCGAACAAGGCGGCGACCGATTTTGCCTGGGTATGACCGATTTCCACGGCGGCGCAGCCACTTGGCGCGATCAGCCGCGGCAGTTGCCGGGCGAGGACGCGATAGTCGTCGAGGCCGTCGGCACCGGCGAACAAGGCGCTGGCGGGCTCGTGCGCGCGGACCTCGTCGGGGAGGGTTTCGCCGGTGCCGATATAGGGCGGATTGGCGAGGACGAGGTCGAAACGGGCGTCGAGCGCCGCCGCCCAATCGCCGCGGACGAAGCGCGCACGGTCCGCCATGCCGAGCCGCTCCGCATTGCGGCGGGCATAATCGAGCGCCACCGCCGAACGGTCGATGCCGAGGCCACGCGCCGGCCATTCGTCGAGCGCGGCGAGCAGCAGCGTGCCGGGGCCGGTGCCGAGATCGAGCACCGTCGTGGGCGCATCGCCGCCGAAATGGCCGGCGGCCGCGATCAGCAGCGTCTCGCTGTCGGGGCGCGGCACCAGCGCGCCGGGACCGACGGCGAGGTCGATCGTCCAAAAGCCGCGCGTGCCGGTGATATAGGCGACCGGCTCGTGCGCCGCGCGGCGGTCGACCAGCGCGGCGAAGCCGGGCGGAACGGCGCGCGCCATGTCGAGCAGCAGCCGGCTGCGCTCGATGCCGAGCGCGTGCGCCATCAGCAGCTCGGCGTCGAGGCGTGCGGTCGGAGAGAAAGCGAGGCGCGCGGTTGCTTCGGCGAGCGCGGCGCGCATGGCGGCGGGGTTGGGGGTGGTCACGCCGTCATGGCCCCTTCCTCAGTCATGTCGGAGCATGCCGGAGGACATGATTGCGGGCGACCGATGGCGCGCAGCCATGTGGACGACATCGCATCCATGGGTCCCGGCATGCACCGGGATGACGATCGGGGTGGGGTGAACGCACGGGCGGGACGAAAGGCGGAGTCGGCAGTACCCCTCCCCTCGTCATCCCCGCGCAGGCGGAGATCCATAAACGCTGACGGTATCGATAGATGCGCGGCGTCAGCGGGTATGGATCCCCGCCTGCGCGGGGATGACAGCGGAAGGTGGGGAGGCGCGCCATATGCGCGATACGTTGGCCGAGTAGTTGGCAGGGCGGTGAGCGGTGGACGAGGGCGGACGGCAGCGCTCATCCACGTGGACATCGCGTCCATGCGTGCCGGCTTCCGCCAGGATGACGAAGGGCATCCGCAGCGGTCCGCCCGCATCACCCGTCGAGCGAGGCCAGCCGCTCCGCCTCGTCCTGCGCGATCAGCGCGCCGATCAGTTCGTCCATCTCGCCTTCGAGGATCTCGGGCAGGCGGTGCAGCGTCAGGTTGATGCGGTGATCGGTCACCCGCCCCTGCGGAAAATTGTAGGTGCGGATCCGCTCCGACCGGTCGCCCGAGCCGACCATCGCGCGGCGCGTCCCCGACCGCTCGTTGGCGAGCCGCTCGCGCTCCGCCTCGTAGAGCCGGGTGCGCAGGACCTTCAGCGCCTTGGCCTTGTTCTTGTGCTGCGACTTCTCGTCCTGCTGGATGACGACGAGGCCCGTGGGCAGATGGGTGATGCGCACCGCGCTGTCGGTGGTGTTGACCGACTGGCCGCCGGGGCCGGACGAGCGATAGACGTCGATGCGCAGGTCCTTCGCCTCGTCGATACGGACGTCGACGTCCTCCGCCTCGGGCAGCACCGCGACCGTCGCCGCCGAGGTGTGGATGCGCCCGCCCGCCTCGGTGGCGGGGACGCGCTGGACGCGGTGGACGCCCGCCTCGAACTTGAGCTTCGCGAACACGCCGGTGCCGGTGACCGAGGCGACGACCTCCTTGAAGCCGCCCGCATCCGACGACGAGCCGCTGATCAGCTCGACGCGCCAGCCCTGCCGCTCGGCATAGCGCTGGTACATGCGGAACAGGTCGCCGGCGAACAGCGCCGCCTCGTCGCCGCCGGTGCCGGCGCGGATCTCGAGCATCGCGGCGCGCGCATCGGCGGCGTCGCGCGGCAGCAGCGCCAGCGCAAGCCGGCGGTCGGCGGCGTCGAGCGCGGTGCGATTGTCGCGCAGCTCCTCGGCCGCCATCAGCCGCAATTCCTCGTCGCCGGTGTCCTCCGCCATATAGGCTAGGCTGTCCGCTTCCTGGCGCAGGCGGCGCACCTCGCCGGCCGCCGCGGCGACGGGTTCGAGCTCGGCATATTCCTTCGACACCGCGACGAAGCGATCGGACGGCAGGTCGCCGGTCGCCATCAGCGCCTGCAATTCATCACGCCGCGCCTCGATCTGCGCGATTCGTTCGGGGGAGATGGTGGTCATCCGATCCTCCCCGACACCGGGAGGATTGCGAGCGCGCTCATCGCAGCGCCTCGGCGAGAGCGGCGAAGGCGACCTGCCGCTGATCGCCGCTGGCGAGCGTCTTCACGGTCGCGACGCCGGCGGCGAGTTCGTCGTCGCCGATGATGAGCGCATGACGGGCACCGAGCGCGTCCGCCTTGGCGAGCCGCTGCTTCATCTTGCCCTTATAGGCCATGTCGACCGCGACGCCGGCGCGGCGCAGCTCGGCGACGAGGCCGAGCACGCGCGCTTCCGCCGCCGCGCCCATCGGCACGACCACCGCGTCGATCGTCGGCGCCGCCGGCTCGTCCAGCAGCATCGCGAGCCGCTCGACCCCCGCCGCCCAGCCTACGCCCGGGGTCGGCGCGCCGCCGAGGCTCTCGACCAATCCGTCGTAGCGGCCGCCCGCCAGCACCGTCCCCTGCGCGCCGAGCCGGTCGGTGACGAATTCGAATGCGGTGTGGCGGTAATAATCGAGGCCGCGCACCAGCCGCGCGTTGCGCGTCCAGGCGACACCCGCCGCATCCAGTCCCGCCGTCACTGCATCGAAGAACGCGCGCGCCGCATCGGTCAGATAGGCGTCGATGTCCGGCGCAGCATCGGCGATCGGCCGGTCGCGCGGGTCCTTCGAATCGAGGATGCGCATCGGGTTCTTGTCGAGCCGGGTCAGGCTGTCCTCGGACAGTTCGCTCCGGTGCGCCTCGAAATGCGCGACCAGACCGGCGCGCCATGCCTCGCGCGTCTCGGCATCGCCCAAGGTGTTGAGCTGCAACGTCACGCCATCGGCGATGCCGAGCTCGCGCAGCAGCTGGTCCGCCATCACCAGCAATTCGACGTCCGCCGCCGGCTCCACCGCGCCGAGGATCTCGGCGTCGATCTGGTGGAACTGGCGGTATCGCCCCTTCTGCGGACGCTCGTAGCGAAACACCGCACCGCTCGTCGTGATCTTGAGCGGCGCATATTGCTGCCAGCCCTCGGTCAGGAAGGCGCGGGCGATCCCCGCGGTGAACTCCGGGCGCAGCGTCAGCGAATCGCCGCCGCGATCGGGGAAGGTGTACATCTCCTTCGACACGACGTCGGTGGTCTCGCCGATCGAGCGCGCGAACACCTCGGTCGCCTCGAAGACGGGCAGGTCGACGCGGCCGAAGCAATACAGATGCCGCACGCGCTCGAACGTCGCGAGCACATAAGCGAAGCGGCGCTGGTCGTCGCCGAAGATGTCCTGGGTTCCGCGCACCCGGCGCGGCGTTTCGATACGGGCCATATGCGGGCGCTATCTAGGCGAGCCCGCGGCCAAGCGCTAGCACCCCAACGATGACCGACCGTCAAGCCTATTGGGGAATCGGCAGCCGCATCGCGCCGCCGCGGTTCGCGCTGTTCGCGATCGTCTTCGTCGCGGGGCTGGCGGGGCTGATCCCCGTGCTGGGCCGCGGCCGCGGGCTGATGGCGGCGTTCGACATCGCCGCGATCGTCTTCCTCCTCGCCGTCTCGACGCTGTTCCGCCACGGCGAGGCGGCACGGATGCGGCGTTCGGCGCGCGACAACGACGCCAATCGCGCTGCGCTGCTGGCGGTCACCGCGGCGACGATGGTGGTGATCCTGGTCGCGGTCGCCGGCGAACTGAAGGGGCGCAACGACGCTTATGCGATCGTGCTGGTGATCGCGACGCTGGCGCTGGCGTGGCTGTTCGTCAACATGGTCTATGCGATGCATTACGCGCATCTGTTCTACAGCGCGGGCGAGGACGGGAAGGACGAGGGCGGACTCGACTTCCCCGACTGCAAGGAGCCCGATTACTGGGACTTCCTCTATTTCAGCGCGACGCTGGGCATGACGTTCCAGACGTCGGACGTGCAGATCGGCTCGCGGCGCATCCGGCGGGTGGTGCTGGGCCATACGCTCGCGGCGTTCGTGTTCAATCTCGGCGTGGTGGCGTTCACCGTCAACGTATTGGGCGGCGGCGGCGGGTAAAGGACTGGACGGGTGACCTTTCGGCCGCTTACACATTGCCGCAACATTCTTTCGTCGAAAGCCCTCCATGATCCGCAAGCTCGTCGTCGCGTCCCTCTTCCTGTCCGCCGCCGCGCCGGCGCTGGCGCAGGTCCCCGCCGGCAATAGCGCGCCGCAACCATCGCCCTTCGTCGACACGATCCCGGCGCCGCGCGACGTGCCCTATCCCGGCACGCTGAAGGTCGAGGTCGACGCGACCGACACCGAGCGCGGCATCTTCCGCGTGCATGAGACGATCCCCGTCGCCAAGGCGGGCGCGATGGCGCTGCTGTTCCCCAAATGGCTGCCCGGCGCGCATTCGCCGCGCGGCGAGATCGAGAAGCTCGCCGGTCTGGTGATCCGCGGCAACGGCCGCATCCTGCCGTGGACGCGCGATCCGGTCGACGTCTTCGCCTTCCACATCGACGTGCCCGCCGGCGTGCGCACGCTCGACGTCGAATTCCAGTTCCTGTCGGCCACCAAGCCCGACCAGGGCCGCATCGCGGTGACGCCCAACCTGATCAGCCTGCAGCCCAATTCGGTCAGCCTCTATCCGGCCGGCTATTTCACCCGCCAGATCCCGATCCAGATGACGGTCAAGTTCCCGACCGGCTGGACCGCGGCGGGCGCGGTGCCCGCCAAGGCGGTCGGCTCGACCTACGCCTATGACAAGACCAATTACGAGGTGCTGGTCGATTCGCCGATGCTCGCCGGCCGCTACGGCAAGACCTGGCCGCTCAGCGACCGGGTGAAGCTCAACGTCTTCGCCGATTCGCCCGAGTTGCTCGCCGCCAAGCCCGAACAGATCGACGCGCACAAGCGGCTCGTCGAACAGGCGGTGAAGACCTTCGGTGCGCAGCATTACGACCATTACGAATTCCTGCTGTCGCTCTCCGACCAGCTTGGCGGCATCGGCCTCGAACATCATCGCAGCTCGGAAAACGGCTCGCGGCCGACCTATTTCACCGAATGGGACAGCAACGTCGCCGCACGCAATCTGCTGCCGCACGAATTCACCCATAGCTGGGACGGCAAGTTCCGCCGCGGCGCCGATCTGTGGACGCCCGATTACCGTACGCCGATGCGCGGCTCGCTGCTCTGGGTCTACGAGGGACAGACGCAATTTTGGGGCTATGTTCTCCAGGCGCGCTCCGGGCTGGTCAGCAAGCAGGACACGCTCGACGCTTATGCCGGCATCGCCGGCCTCTACGATCTCGCGCCGGCACGCCAGTGGCGCGATCTGGTCGACACCACCAACGATCCGGTGATTTCGGCCCGCCGGCCCAAGGGCTGGACGAGCTGGCAGCGGTCGGAGGATTATTACAACGAAGGCCTGATGGTCTGGATGGAGGTCGACGCGATGCTCCGCCAGCAGTCGGGCGGAACCAAGTCGATCGACGATTTCGCCCGCGCCTTCTTCGGCGTGCGCGACGGCGACTGGGGCGAGCTGACCTATCGCTTCGAGGATGTCGCCGCGACGCTCAACGCGATCCAGCCCTATGACTGGGCGGGCTTCCTGCGCAAGCGGATCACCGAGACCGGCCAGCCCGCGCCGGTCAAGGGCTTCGCGATGAACGGCTATACACTCGTTTACGGTCCCGAGCCGACCAAGTATTTCACCAATGCCGAGAAGAGCGGCACGATCAACGTCACCTATTCGATCGGTCTGTCGATCGGCAAGGACGGCGAAGTCGGGCAGGTGATCTGGGATTCGCCGGCATTCAAGGCGGGACTCGATGTCGGCACCGTGATCCAGGCGGTGAACGACACCGCCTATAGCGGCGATGCCATGAAAGCAGCGATCGTCAATGCCCAGACGTCCAAGCAACCGATCCGATTATTGCTCAAGAATGGGCCACGGTACCGCGAAGTCGCCATCGACTATCACGGCGGCCCGCGGTATCCGCACTTGCAGAAGACCGGCACGGGCGAGACCGGGCTCGACAAGCTGTTGGCGCCGCGCTGAGGGGCGGCGGCCAAGAATTGTGAAGGACATGCATGCGTATTGATCTGATTCCGGTCGGCAAGAACCCGCCCGACGACCTCAACGTCATCATCGAGGTGCCGACCGGCGGCGAGCCGGTGAAGTACGAATTCGACAAGGCGTCGGGCGCGTTGTTCGTCGATCGCATCCTGCACACGCCGATGCGCTATCCGGCCAATTACGGCTTCGTGCCGCACACGCTGTCGCCCGACGGCGATCCGCTCGATGCGCTGGTGATCGCGCGCTCGCCGTTCATCCCCGGCTGCGTCGTCCGCGCCCGGCCGATCGCGGTGCTCAACCTCGAGGACGAGGCCGGCGGCGACGAGAAGCTCGTCTGCGTCCCCGTCGACGAGGTCTTCCCTTATTATTCGAACGTCGGCGGCCGCGCCGACGTGCCGGAGATCGTGTTCGAGCAGATCGAGCATTTCTTCACGCACTATAAGGACCTGGAGAAGAAGAAGTGGGTGCGCGTCGGCACCTGGGGCGACCGCGAAGAGGCGCGCCGCATCGTCCGCGAGGCGATCGAGCGCTACGACGACGCCAAGGCGCAGGGCGAAGAGCCGCACGAATATGAGGTTCCGGGCCGCGACTGAGCGACGCGGGGCGCGGCCGTCGGTCGCGCCCCGATCTGCCCCCTGAGAGACGACCCGTACCCCAACCGTTCGCCCTGAGCCTGTCGAAGGGCAGCTTGCGATCGGGACCATGGGCTTCGACAGGCTCAGCCCGAACGGTGGTGGCGACGGACGGGTCAATCGACACGCCGGCGGGGCGCCTCGCGTCAGCCGCCGCTTGCCGCCAGCCGCTTCAGCGCGTCGCCGCTGACCCGCTGGATCGTCCAGTCCTCCATCCCCACCGCGCCGATCCGGCGATAGACGGCGATGGCGTCGGCGTTCCAGTTGAGCACCGACCATTCGAACCGCGCACAGCCGCGCGCCACCGCCAGCGCGGCGAGATGGCGCAGCAAGGCGCCGCCGACGCCCTTTCCCCGCGCGTCGGGCGTCACGTACAGATCCTCCAGATACAGCCCGCGCCGTCCCGCCCAGGTCGAGAAATTGTGGAAAAACACCGCGAAGCCGAGCGGCCCGGTGTCGTCCTCGGCGATCACCGCCTCCGCGGCCGGCTGCGCGCCGAACAGCGCCTCGTGCAGCGTCGCCTCCGTCGCCTCGACCGCATCGGGTTCGCGCTCGAACGCAGCGAGCTCGCGGACGAAGCGCAGAATGACGGCGATGTCGGCAGGCGTGGCGGGGCGGATCATAAGGCGGCTTCCGTTTGCGGGCCCGGCGCGGGCTTGCGGATCGCGACGAGGCAGCCGGCGATGATGAACAGCGCACCGGCGACCGTATAGGGCGAGACGCGCTCGGCGAAGGCCAGCCAGCCGAACAGCGCCGACCAGACGAAGGCGGTATATTCGGTCGGCGCGAGCACCTGCGCCTCGGCACGGCCATAGGCCCAGGCGAGCGCGACCGCCGAGATCGAGCCGAGCAGCGCCGCACCGAACACGACGGGCAGTTGATCGGTCGTCGGCACGCTACCGAACCACGGCGCGGCGACCAGCAGGAGCACGCTCAGCACGACGCTGGTGAACAGCGCCACTTCGAGCGGATCGGCGGCCTGCGCCTGCTGACGCAGCAGGATCAGGCTGACCGCATAGATCACCGAGGCGGCGAGGATCGCGACGCTGCCCATCACCACCGCATCGGAGGCATGCGCCTGCACCTGCCCGGCGGCGATGATCAGCACGCCGAGGCTGGCGACGAGCGACCCGCCGATCGCGGCGCGGCGGATGCGCTCGCCCAGCGTTAGCCCGGCGAGGAACAAGGCGATCAGCGGCGCCAGGAATGTCAGCGCGACGCCCTGCGCCATCGGCACGCGTGCCAGCCCCCAGAAGAACAGCAGCACCGACGCCCCGCCGGTCGCGCCGCGCGCGACGTGCAATCGCAACGCCTTCGCCCCGGGCCAGCGCATCCGCCGCGCGAGGAAGACCGGCAAGAGCAAGGCGACCCCGGCGAGCGATCGCCAGAGCACCGCGGCATAGGCGCCGCTTGCGATCGACAGCCCCTTCATCAGCGTATCCATCGCCGAATAGACGGCGATGCCGGCCGCCGCGACGGCGAAGGCGGCAGGCGGCGAAACCTCGCGCTTCATCGAATCAAGCAGATGTCGAGATCCAGACCCAGCGCGCTCCACTTCGTGTCCGCGGTCAGTACCGCACCCCCTGTCGCCAGAGCGAGCGAAAGGCACGCGCGATCCGCAAAGGACGTATCGGTGCCGTGCAACCGCGGGTGCAAGGCAGCGGAGACCCGTGCCTGACCGGCATCGAACGGCACGACGATGATCTGCAATTTGGTCAGTTGCTCCTCGATCGCCGCTGGATCGAGTCCGCGGCGTGCGACCTTGTGCAGGATCTCATCGAGATTGACCGCGCTGAACAGCGCACCGCGACAGTGCGCCAATACCATCGCACTGCCGGGCTCTTCAAAGATCATGGCCAGCACCGCCGACGCATCGACGACCGTCACCGCTGGCGCGCCTGCCAAGCCTCGTCCCGGGCGGCCTCTCGGCGTGCCTCGTCGCGGCGATCGGCGATCAGCTCGTCGACCACGCTGCTGCTGCCCGCCCCGTCCCCACCGCGCATATCACGGAACCGCTGCTGTGCTTCGCGGGCAACCTGCGCATAGGTCTTCAAGACGATTGCACCTGCCGCATCACGCTCGACGACGAGCGAGTCGCCCCGCTTGATGTCGAGTTCGCGACGGATGTTCGCCGGGATGACGACCTTGCCGCCATCGATCACCTTGGCCTGTTGGGTCATGCCGAGTCTCCTGATACCCGGCCCGTACCACAGGACCTATTCCGCCGCCACGACCTGCGGCGCCTGCGCCGCCGCGTCCGCCGCCTCGATCTCCGCCGCCTTGGCCTCGACCAGCCGGACGATATGGTCGATCATCCCCTCGTCCTGGACGTGATGGTCGGTGACGCCCGACAGATAGACCATGTGCTTGCCGTTGCCGCCGCCGGTGATACCGATGTCGGTCTCGCGCGCCTCGCCGGGGCCGTTGACGACGCAGCCGAGCACCGACAGGCTCATCGGCGTGCGGATATGCTGGAGCCGCTCCTCCAGCGCCTGCACGGTGCGGATCACATCGAATCCCTGCCGCGAACAGCTCGGGCAGCTCACCACGCGCACACCGCGGTTGCGGATGCCGAGCGCCTTCAGCATCTCGAACCCGACGCGCACCTCGTCCTCGGGCTCGGCCGACAACGAGACGCGGATCGTGTCGCCGATCCCGTACCAGAGCAGGCTGCCGATGCCGATCGCCGACTTGACCGTGCCGCCGACGAAGCCGCCCGCTTCGGTGATGCCGAGGTGCAGCGGGCAATCCACCGCCTCGGCGAGCTGCTGATAGGCGGCGACCGCGAGGAACAGGTCGGACGCCTTCACCGCCACCTTGTATTCGTGGAAATCGTGGTCCTGGAGCAGCTTGATATGATCAAGCGCGCTTTCCACCAGCGCATCCGGGCACGGCTCGCCATATTTCTCGAGCAGATCCTTCTCGAGGCTGCCGCCGTTGACGCCGATGCGGATCGAACAGCCGTTCGCCTTGGCGGCGCGTACCACCTCGGCGACGCGCTCGCTGCTGCCGATATTGCCCGGGTTGATCCGCAGGCAGGCGGCGCCCGCGTCGGCGGCTTCCAGCGCGCGTTTGTAGTGGAAATGGATGTCGGCGACGATCGGCACGTTCGAGCCGCGCACGATCTGCTTCAGCGCGGCGGTCGAATCGACGTCGGGGCAGGAGACGCGGATGATGTCGACCCCCGCCTCCTCGCACCGCCGGATCTGGTCAAGCGTCGCGCGGATATCGGGCGTCGGCGTATTGGTCATCGTCTGCACGGTGACCGGGGCGTCGCCACCCACGGGAACGTTGCCGACCATGATCTGGCGGCTCGGACGGCGGACGATATCGCGCCACGGACGTAAGGACATGGGGCTTATATACAGCAGCCGGGTTGCGGTTCAAAGGCGCTGGTGTAGGGCGCTAACCACTTACGATGTCGCGCGTCCCGATCCCCCGCCATTACGGCCTCGACTGGCTGCGCGTCGCCGCCTTCGCCATATTGATCGTCTATCATGTCGGCATGGTCTTCGTCCCCTGGGGCTTCCACGCCAAGAGCGCGCACGGCGCCGCCTGGGCGGTGCTGCCGATGCTTGCGGTCAATGCGTGGCGATTGAGCCTGTTGTTCGTCGTCTCGGGCTATGCGAGTCGCGCGCTGCTGACCCGCGCGCCGGGGGTAAGCGGCTTCCTGCGCCAGCGTACGCTGCGGCTGCTGGTGCCGCTCGCCTTCGGCGTCGCTCTGGTGGTGCCGCCGCAATCCTGGGTCGAGCTGGTCACGCAACATGGCTATGCCGGCGGCTTCCTCACCTTCTGGACGCACGATTATTTCCGCTTCGGCACGCTCGGCGGGATCGTGCTGCCGGCGCTCAACCATCTGTGGTTCGTGCTGTATCTCTGGCTCTATACGGTCGTGCTCGCGCTGCTGGTGCCGCTGGTCCGCTGGCGCGGCGCGCAAGGGGCGTTCGACCGGCTGTTCGCCGGGCCGGCGCTGCCGATCGTGCCGACCGTATGGCTGGTGTGCGTCCACGGCTGGTGGTTCCCGATGGGCTATGAGACGCAGAATCCGTTCACCGACGCGATGGCGCATCTCATCTATCTGCCCGCCTTCCTGTTCGGCTTCGCGCTGGCGGGGTCGACGCCGGTGCTTGCCGCGTGCGTGCGCTGGCGCTGGGCCGGCGCAGCGATGGGCGTGCTCGGCTATGGCTTCATCCTCGCGGTCGAGCTGGGGCTGAACGGCGATGCGCCGCGCTGGCTCTACCCGATCTACGGCGCGGCGCATGCGGTGCAGCAATGGGGGACGATCCTCGCGCTGATCGGCTTTGCCGAACGGCATTGGAACCGCGATGCGCGCTGGCGGCCGCTGCTCACCGAGGCGGTATTCCCCTTCTACCTCGTCCATCAGACGATCATCGTCGTCGTCGCCTATTGGCTGATGCCGGTCGGCCTGTCCGGCGGCGTCGAATGCGCGCTGCTCATCGCCGCGACGATCCTCGGCTGCCTCAGCTTCTATCTGGTCGGCCGGCGGATCGCGCCGCTGCGGCCGCTGATCGGGCTGCGCCCCCTGCCCCATCCCACGCATAAGGCTGCATCATGACCGATACGCCAGACTGGTCGCTCGTCCTCCACGGCGGCGCCGGTTCGATCGAACGCCACCGCCTCACCCCGGCGCAGGACCACGGCGTCCGCGCGGCGCTCGCGCTGGCGCTCGACACCGGCGCCGCGATCCTGTCCGAGGGCGGGGGCGCGCTCGACGCGGTCGAGGCGGCGGTGCGCGTGCTCGAGGAGGATCCACATTTCAACGCCGGCCGCGGCGCCGCTTATACCCGCGAAGGCACGATCGAGCTCGACGCGGCGATCATGGACGGCCGCACCCGCGCCGCCGGGGCGGTGGCGGGCCTCACCGCGACGCGCTCGCCGGTCGGCCTCGCGCGCCGCGTGATGGAGGCGAGCCCGCACGTGCTGCTCAGCGGTGACGGCGCCGAACGCTTCGCCCGCGAACAGGGGATCGCGGCGCAGGACCCGGCCTGGTTCGCCACCGACGAGCGCCGCCGCCAGCTCGACGAACTGCTCGCGCGCAACGCCGACGCCTTCGACATCGACATGAAATACGGCACCGTCGGCGCGGTCGCGCGCGATGCCGCGGGGCATCTCGCCGCGGCGACCTCGACCGGCGGCGTCACCGGCAAGCGCTGGGGCCGAATCGGCGATTCACCGCTGATCGGCGCGGGCACCTATGCCGACGATCGTTCGGCGGCGATCTCCTGCACCGGCTCGGGCGAATTCTTCATCCGCGTCGGCGTCGGCCACGAGATCGGCGCGCGCATCCGCCTGTCGGGCGAGACGCCGCAGGCCGCCGCCGATGCGGTGATGGCGGAGGTGCGTGCGCTCGGCGGCACCGGCGGCGTCATCGTCGCCGCACCGGGCGGCGAGGCGGTGTGGAGCTTCACCACGCCCGGCATGTACCGCGCCCGCGCCACCACGGCGGGCCTGCGCGAAGTGGCGGTCTACGGCGACGAGTAAGCGTCACGATACTGCCACGATCCGCGATCAGCATCGCACGATGCTCCGCCGTCTTGCGCTCGCCGCCGCCGCTTTCCTCGCCACGGCGGAGGCTGCGCCGGCGCCACCACCGGTGCTTGCGCCTTATATGAGGGGCGAGACGTTCGATCCGGGTGATTATGGCTGGATGCGGGGCGGGTTTGACGGGGCGACGCCCGCGCAAGCAGCCGCATGGACCGGACTACAGAAATGGCTTGAGCAATGCCGCACGGTCAGTACCGCCTCCGTACGCGTCGAATTGATTGCCGCAGGGATCACCAATCCCGCGCTTCGTACTGGCGCCTATGGTGGAGCACTATGTGGCGCGGTCGCAATGGCCTTCCCCCAAGGCGACATGGGTAACGACTGGACGGTGTTTCAGAAAAAGTTGACGAGCGCCCACCGGATTGCGTCGACGCTCGTCTGGTCGGCTGCGTTGGCGCAGGCGGTCGGCGACGAGGCTGGCAACCTCCTGCCCGCGCAGCTGATCGCCCGCCCGATCACCGATCAGGTATTGCGTAATTCGCTGTCGTGGAACGCGGGCGAAACAAAGGGCGCGCCGCTGCTAGATTCAATGGAGGCAGGGATCGTGCGTGGTCTGACGTGGTCAGCGATCCGGGCGCGCGACCACGCCAATACCGCATGGATGAAGACCGTGGTGGCGCGGCACGGCTGGCCCACCATAACGATGGTCGGGGCGCAAGCCTCGAGCAGGGCTTGGATGCTGGTCCAGCATGCCGACGACGATCCCGTCTTCCAGTTGAAGATGCTGCGGCTGATGGAGCCGCTCGTCGCCACGGGGCAGGTCACCAAGCAGAATTTCGCGCTGCTCCATGACCGCGTGATGCTCAAGATAACGGGCAAGCAGCACTACGGCACGCAATGGAGCTGCGCGACCGGCGACTGGCAGCCGTTCCCATTGGAGGATCGCAAAAAAGTCGATGGCTGGCGCGCAGCGGTTGATCTTGGCACGCTGGCGGACAATGGCGCGCGGATCGCAAGGGAATATGGCCCCTGCCCAGCTGTATCGCATTGACACTAAGACGCTTCTAGGTGGCCACCTAGGCGGCTAAAGCACCGCCATGAAAATCCTCCGCTTTGTCGCTGCCGCCTTGCCGGCGTTCGGGTTCGCCGCGCCGGCGTCGGCCTATTGGGAGTTCGGGCATCAGACGGTCGCCCGCATCGCTTACGCCAATGTCGCGCCGCGCACGCAGGCGGCGATCCGCAAGCTGCTCGCCGAGACGCCGCGGCTCGACACGCCCGAATGCCCCGCGACGACGATCGAGGGCGCGAGCACCTGGGCGGATTGCGTCAAGCCGCTGAAGGGGCCGGACGGCAAGTCGCGCTTCGGCTATGCCTACAACTGGCACTTCCAGGACGTGAACATCTGCCAGCCGTTCACGCTCGAAGAGGCGTGCAAGGACGGCAATTGCGTCTCGGCGCAGATCACCCGCGACGTCGCGATCCTCAAGAACCGGCGCGCGCCCGCGAAGGAACGCGCGCAGGCCTTGGTATTCCTGATCCACTTCGTCGGCGATCTGCACCAGCCGCTTCACGCCGGCGAGAAGAACGACAAGGGCGGCAACGACGTCGCCGCCACCTATGGCAGCTACGGGCCGAAGCGGTTCAACCTGCATTCGATCTGGGACGGCACGCTCGCCGAGCGCGCGATCACCAGCGGGCCGTCGCTGGTGCGGCGCTATCCGGCGGCAGAGAAGCGGCGGATCGCGGCGGGGACGGTCACCGACTGGAGCCGCGAATCGTGGCAGGTCGCGCATGACGTCGTCTATGCGAGCGCGCTGAACGGCGATCCCTGCGCGCCCTCGCCAGCCAAGGTGACGCTCGACGAGGCGACGATCGAACGGATCGTGCCCGTCGCCCGCTTGGAAGTGGAGCGCGGCGGCCTGCGGCTGGCGAAGCTGCTCGACGAGGCGCTGGGGTGATCGACCGCGATGGGAACGGGCGCAGCATCGCCGACATCGGCTTCTAGACGCTTAACAGCCCGGCGTTGACCACGGGCTGCGTGTCCTGCTCGCTGCACAATACGACCAGCAGGTTGGAGACTAGGGCGGCGCGCCGGTCGTCGTCCAGATCGATGATCTTCTTCTCGGAAAGCTGGACCAGAGCCAGCTCCACCATCCCGACAGCCCCATCGACCAAGGCGGTTCTGGCGGCGACCACCGCCTGCGCCTGCTGCCGTCGCAGCATCGCCCCCGCGATCTCCTGCGCATAAGCGAGATGCGTGAAGCCGCATTCGTCGACGGTGATGCCGGCGACCTGCAAACGCGCAATCAGCTCGGTACGCAATTCGGCGCCGACCTGATCGTGGTTTGCGCGCAGCGTTACTTCGTGATGGTCGTGATCGTCATATGGGTAGCGCGAGCCGATCGCGCGGACGCCAGCTTCGATCTGGACCTCGACGAAATCGCGGAAATAATCGACGTCGAACAGCGCCTGGGCGGTATCGGTCACGCGCCAGACGACCTGTGCCGCGATCTCGATGGGATTGCCGCGAAGATCGTTGACCTTGATCTTATCGGAAATAATGTTGTTCGCGCGCAGCGAGATCTTGCGGCGGGTCGTCCAGGGCAACGCCCAGCGCAGCCCGGCGGCACGATCGGACCCGGTATAGTCGCCGAACAGGATGATCGCCGCAGCATGATTGGGCTGCAGCATGTAAAAGCCTTTGGCGATGAAGGCGATGCCGATGATGCAGGCGCCCACGATCCAGCCGTCGGCGACCGAGGCATCAGCCCGTGTATCCATTGTAGTGAAGAGGCCGATTATCACTAGGGCGAACGCGATCGCCAGCATGGCATAGCCGTTGGTCGTGCGCGCGCGCCGTTCGTGCGACCGTACCAGCATCACCCCGTCTCCGACTGCCTGTCATCCTTTATAGACGCCATGCAGCCGAGGCGGATCGTTCCCGACCGTCATCCCGGCGCAAGCCGGGATGACGGATGTGACCTAGTTCAGCACCACCGTCACCGAACGCCGGTTCTGCGCCCAGCTTGCCTCGTCCGAACCCAGCGCCACCGGACGTTCCTTGCCGTAGCTGATCGTCGTCAGCCGCGACGGATCGATGCCGCGCGCGACGAGATAGTTCTTCGCCGCATTCGCGCGGCGGTCGCCGAGCGCGAGATTGTATTCGCGCGTGCCGCGCTCGTCGGCATGGCCCTCGACCGTCGCGCGGATCTGCGGGAAGCGCTGCAGCCACGTCGCCTGGCTGTCGAGGATCGCGCGCGCCTCCGCATCGATATCGCTCTGGTCGAGCCCGAACAGCACGGTGTTCGAGCTGACCGAGCGGCGGAAGTCGGCGTCCGAGCCCGGCGTGATCGCACCGTCGCCGTTACCCGCGGTCGCCGGCGGCGGCGTGTTGAGTCCGGCGCTGTTGTCGACCGGCGGCGGCGGCAGCTGCTTGGGCTTGTGCGCGCAGGCGCCGAGCGAGGCGAGCGCGGCTGCGGTCAGCAGGGTGGTCGTCAGTCTGGCCATCGTCGTATCTCCCGTGAGTAAGTGCGTTTCGCCCCCGAAACCTTATAGTGCGTTACGGCCGTAGCGGTCCCCAGGCCGGGTCCGACCCGTCGAGCGGCGTCGGAATCCTGCGCTCGACCTGTCCGGTGAGGTCGACCATCCACAGATCGGCCTTGCCGCCGCTGCCCTGGCCGCTGCGGTAGAAGGTGATGACGCGACCGTTGGGCGACCAGCTCGGCCCCTCGTCCTGGCCGCCGGTGAGGATCTTCTCGCCACCGCCCGACGGCGACATCGTGCCGATGCGGAACGCGCCACCCAATTTGGTGAAGGCGATCAGGTCGCCGCGCGGGCTCCACACCGGCGTCGCATAGCGCCCGCCGCCGAAGCTGATCCGCTGCTGGCCCGAGCCGTCGGCGTTCATGACGTAGATCTGCTGGCCTCCCGAACGATCGCTCTCGAAGACGATGCGCGCGCCGTCGGGCGAATAGCTGCCGCCGGTGTCGATGCCCGGCGAGCTGGTCAGCCGCTGCGGCGTGCCGCCCTGTGACGAGACGCGATAGATGTCGGTATTGCCGCCCTGCGCCATCGAGAACAGGATCCAGCGGCCATCGGGCGAGAAGCGCGGCGCGAAGGTCAACGCGGCATTCTGCACGACACGCCGCGGCCGGCCCGAGCCGAGATCGTAGACGTAGATCGACGGCTTGTCGTTCTCGTAGCTCATATAGACGATCGACTGCTGGTTGGGCGCGAAGCGCGGCGTCAGCACGATCGATTGGCCGTTGGTCAGGAAGCGGTGGTTGGCGCCGTCCTGATCCATGATCGCGAGCCGCTTGACGCGCTTGCCCTTCGGCCCGGTTTCCGAGACGTAGACGACGCGGCTATCGAAATAGGGGCCTTCGCCGGTGAGCCGTGCGTAGACCATGTCGGCGCATTTATGTCCCGCGCGCCGCCAGTCGGACGGCGAGACGACGAAGCCCGAGCGGGTCAGCTCGACCTTCGAGGAGACGTCGTAGAGATAGCAGCCGATCGTGAGGTTGCCATCGCCGGTGGCACGGACGAAGCCCTGCACCAATGCCTGCGCGCCGGTGCCGCCCCAATAATCGAAGGCGGGGGCGTTGACCTCCTGAAAACCGACGGGGCGGAGCTGGCCCGCGCCGAGCGGCGTGAACAGGCCGGAGTTCTTGAGATCGTTGGCGATGATCTCGGCCATCTGGCGGCCGAGCACGTCGGTAGCGCCCGCCGGGGTCGACACGACCTGCGCGGTCGGCATCGCCGGAATCGCGATCGGCATCGGCGCCGAGACGCCGCCGGTCACCGACACTTCGAGCGGCGCGGCCTCCTGCCCCGCCGGGGTCGCCGGCTGCTGCTGCGGTGCTGGCGCGGGCGCGTCCTGCGCGAACGCCGGGACGGCGGTGGTGACGCTGAGCGCGATGAGCAACGACCGGATCATGACCTCAAACCCTTTTCGCGAGCGATATGGATGCCGCTTACCACAAACTTGCCGTCATCCCGGACTCGTTCCGGACCTCTCCGGACCAGCCCGGCACCCCGGCCTCGAGCCGGGGTCCCGCTGCCGCCCATCGACTGCGGGGAAAAGCGGGACCCCGGCTCGAGGCCGGGGTGACGGAGGGAAGCGAGACGAAACGCCCCACCCCACCGTTCGCCCTGAGTCCGTCGAAGGGCGCGTGCCACGAGGGGGCCGCTCCGGTGGCGGGCCCGTGCTTCGACAGGCTCAGCACGAACGGGGATACCCATCACTGCAGCTTCCACTGGAAGTTGATGTTGTTCCACCCACCCGACGGCGTCGAATAATATTCGGCCGGCAGCTTGAGCGGCGAACAGCCCTTGAACGCCGCCACGCCGAGATCGACGACGCGCTGCTTGTAGCGCTCGTTCTCGTCGGTGACGCCCGACTGGCGGACCATCCGCGGCGTCGCGGCGAGCGTGCCGTCCTCGTTGAGGCGCAGGTTGAGCGTCGTCACGATCTCATTGGCGCCCGGCCCCGGATTGACCTGCCGGTCGGCGCAGGGCTGGATCTGGCGCGCGATCGCCTGGACGATCGACGCCATCGCGCGGCCGTCGATCTTGGCGGCGCGCGGCGCGGTCGACTTGCTCGGCGACGGATCGCTGGTCAGCCCGGCGAGGAAGTCCGAGCCGAGGCGCGAGCCGCGCGGCTTGGCGGTCTTCGCGCTCTCGCGGCTGCCCGATCCCTTGGCAGCGGCGGGCTTGGCCGGTGCGGTCGACGGCTTGCCCGCAGTCTTGGCGGGAGCGGCAGGTGCCTTGGCGGCGGGCTTCTCCGGTGCGGCCTTTGCCGGCTTGGCCGGTTGCTTGGCAGGCGCGGGCTTTGGCGACGGCTTGGCCGGCGCCTCCGCCGCGGGCCTGGGCTTGGGCTGCGGCTTGACCGGGGCCGGCTTGGGCGCGGGTGCGGGCGCCGGTTTCGGCGGCGCGGGCTTGGGCGGAGCCGGTTTGGCGGGCGCCGGCTTCGGGGCGGGTGCGGGCGGCGCGGGTTCGGGCTCGGGTGCCGGCTCCGCAGCGGGCTCGGGCGGCGGCGCAGCGTCTTCCGGCTCGCCTTCCTCGGGCGCGATCGACTGCGCCGGCGGCGTCACCGCCTGTGGGGCAGTCGCCTCGAGCGCGACGTCCTTGACCAGGCTGACCTCCATCGGGGTCTGCTGCAACTTCTGCGGATTGGGCGTCGCAAGAAAGCCGACCGACAGCAGGCCGAAGAGCACGACATGCCCGACGACCGCAACGCCCAGTCCGATCTTCTCCGCCCGATCCATCAGCGCGCGCTTCCGCCTTCAACCGTCAGCAGCGAGACGCGGTTGAGCCCGGCGCGGTTGAGTTCGCCCATCACCCGCATCACCCGCCCGTAATCGAGCGCGCGATCGGCGCGCAGGAAGATCTGCGGCGGTTGTCCGCCGGCCTGGACCGCGGCGATCTGTTCCAGCCGCTGCGGCAGCGCCGCCTCGCCGATCTCCTCGTCGTCGAGGAACAGCTTGCCGCTCGCATCGAGCGAGAGCTGCACCGGCTTCTGGTCCTGATCGAGCGCCTTGGCGCGGCTGTCGGGCAAATTGACCGGCACGCCGGCGGTGAGCAGCGGCGCGGTCACCATGAAGATGATCAGCAGCACCAGCATCACGTCGACCAGCGGCGTGACGTTGATATCGGCAACCGGCGCCCGCCGCCCGCGCCCCCGGTTGGATGGGAGATTCATGCCCATCGGATCAGCGCCCGCTGTCCAGCTGGCGCGACAGCGTCGTGTGGAAGCCGTCGGCGAAGCGGTTGAGCGCCGCCTCGATGCGGTTCACGCCGTGGCTGAAGCGATTGTAGGCGATCACCGCGGGAATCGCCGCGAACAGGCCGATCGCGGTCGCGAACAGCGCCTCGGCGATGCCCGGCGCGACCACCGCCAGCGAGGAATTCTGCGCCTGCGCGATCCCCGTGAAGCTGCGCATGATCCCCCAGACGGTGCCGAACAGCCCGACGAACGGCGCCACCGAGCCGATCGTCGCGAGGATGTTGAGCCGGTCGGAGATCGTGTCGATCTCCAGCGCCGCCGCTGCGCCCATCGCGGTCGCGAGCCGCTCGCGCGTGCCGCCCTTGTCGATCGAGCCGCCCGCGGTCGAGCGGCGCCATTCCTTCACGCCGGCGACAAATACCCGCGCCGAGGGCAGGTCCTTGTCCGCCTCCGCCTTGTAGAAGGCGTCGATATCCTCCGCCTTCCAGAAGTCGCGTTCGAACCCGGCCATGCCCTTGCGGATGCGGCCCAGCCGCCGCCAGAAGGCGATGATCAGCGCCCAGGTCCAGATGCTGGCGAGCAGCAGCCCGGCCATCACGAACTTCACCACGAGATCGGCCTGGAGGAAGAGCGCGACGGGCGACAGCGTCGCCGCATCCATGTTGAACACCGGATTCATGAATTGGTCCCCTGCCAGATCAGGCTTTGGTAGATATCCGTCCAGGCGGCCGGCTGACGCTTCGGCCGCCCCGACGGCGCGACCAGCGCCACCGTGACCTCGGCCTCCGCCAAGACAAGCGAACCGCGCCTGACTGTGTGATGAATGACGACGCTGGCGGCGCGCACCGCGATCACGCGGCTGACGACGAGCAGCGCATCGTCGAGCCGCGCCGGTGCACGATAGCGGATGGCGAGATCGGCGACGGCATAGGCGCCCTCGCCCGCGTCATGCGTGGCGCGCTGGTCGATGCCGGCGAGGCGCAGCATGTCGGAGCGTGCACGCTCCATGTAGCGCAGGTAATTGGCGTGATAGACGACGCCCGACAGATCGGTGTCCTCGAAGTAGACGCGCACCGCGAAGCGATGCTCGGCTCCCAAGAAGCGTCCTGCCTGCGGCTGGTCCTCGTCCCTCATCACGGCCGGCGTTAACCGAACCTGCGCGCAGGGGGAACCCTGTTGACGGATGTAACTTATGGGTTACATGTCACCTGTAGGTTACAGGAGACTGAAATGAACACGATCGAACTGGCCGAACGCACCAGCCGCAGCTGGGCGCTGATGCTGTACCTCCTGGGAGGGATCCTCCTGCTGGCCGAGCTGGCCGGCATGACGCTCATGCGCCGCGACTTTGTCGACGGTTTGTGGCTGGGCATCGCGATGGTTTGCGCGTTGACGCTGCTGCCGTGGCGGCGGTGGCTGAAACCAAATAGCGTCCTCAACCGGATGCTGGAAGACGAAGCCGTGCGCGAACACCGCCGGATGAGCTGCACGGCAGGCTTTTGGGCGAGCCTCGTCGCGGCGCTGGCCGTTGCCCCGTTCGCGCATGACGCGATGATCGGCAGCTATGACGTCGCCCGCATCGTCGCAACCGCGGGCCTGTTCGCCGCGATGATCAGCTTCGCCACGCTCGAGCTGCGCGCCGCCCGGTGAGCGAGCTTCTCAATAGCCTGAAGGAGGAACGCGAGCGGATGGGCCTCACCCAGGCAGCGCTCGCCGAGCGTGTCGGGGTCAGCCGCAAGACGATCAATACCGTCGAGAACGGCGTGTTCATCCCCTCGACACTGCTGGCGCTCAAACTGGCTGCCGCGTTGGAACGGCCGGTGGAGTCGCTGTTCCGGATCAATGAGTAACGGTCGTCGCGCTTTCGGAGAAGACGCTCGGATCGAGCGTCAGCCGCGGGCGCGGCGCTGGTGCCGCAGCGGGAACCGCCTGTACCACCAATGCGCGCGGCGGCGCGGTGGTGGCCATCGCCATACGGGTCGCGGCGGCGCGTTCGGCGCGCCACGCGTCATAGGCGGCGTAGAAATCGGTGAACGGCTTCTCCAGCACCGCCAGCCGGCCTTGCGCGAAAGCGGGCAGATCGGCGGCGGTCACCGTCGCGCCATCGGCGAGCGTCGCCGCCGCGGCGTTGCAGAACGGCTCGCGCGCCTGGCTCTGCGAGAAGAAATTGTAGAGCCGCGTCATCTGGTCGTCGTAGCGATCCTGCCAGTCGCCGCCCGCCGCCTTATATTCGGCGGTGAGCCGCGTCTGTGCGCCGTTCAGGACGACCTTCTGCTGCGCGATCAGCGCATTGTAGCCGGCGATGATCGTCGCTTCGTCCGGCCCGCGACAGGCGAGCGCGGCGACGTTGAGCGCGGCGCGCAGATGCCAGACGGCCCCGTCGGCGGACAGGTTGCGATTGGGGGTGGCATAGCGACCGTCGCCCATCAGCGCCGGGATCTGCATCCCGACATAGGCGCCCTTCGGCATCGCAAGCGCGACCGGCGTGGGTGCTGCGGGTACCGGCGGCGGCGCGACCGCAACCACCTTCGGCCTGACCGCGCAACCGGCGAGCAGCGCCAGACCGACGCCGGTGAGAGCTATGATATGGCGCATCGCAGTCCTTCCCTGCCCCCCGGCCGGTCAGACTCTGCGTCAGAAATGGTTAACGCGTGGTAAGCGACAAACAATTCCTCCCCGGCACGGGGAGGGGGACCAGCGTAGCTGGTGGAGGGGGGCTTCCACGCACGTTGCGCTTGCGGAAGCCCCCCTCCGTCACCGCTTCGCGGCGCCACCTCCCCGTGCCGGGGAGGAATGGTTACCCCGCCCTTTTCTCCAGCGCCGCCGCCGCCTCGGCGACCAGCGCACCGATGATCTCGGCGATCGGTTCTTCCTTCGTCACCATGCCGACCGACTGGCCGGCCATCACCGAGCCATGCTCGACGTCGCCGTCGATTACCGCGCGGCGCAGCGCACCCGCCCAATAATGTTCGATCTGCAATTGCGCCTCGCCCATCGCGACCGCGCCCTCGTCGAGGCTCAGCGCCACTTCGCGCTGCTTGGCGGTGAACAATTCGCCGCCCGCATTCTTCAAAGCGCGCACCGGGATCACCGGCAGCCGCGGGTCGAGCTGCACGCTCGCCACCGCGTCGCGCGCCGAGGCGCGGATGAATGCCTTCTTGAAATTGGCGTGTGCGATCGATTCGGTCGCACAGACGAAGCGCGTGCCGAGCTGGACGCCCGCCGCGCCCATGTCGAGATAGCCGGCGATCGCCTCGCCGCGACCGATGCCGCCGGCGACGAACACCGGTACCGATTCGGCGATCTCGGGCAGCATTTCCTGCGCGAGCACGCTGGTCGAGACGGGGCCGATATGGCCGCCCGCCTCCATCCCCTCGATCACCAAAGCATCGACGCCCGAGCGGATCAGCTTCTTGGCGAGCGCCAGCGTCGGCGCGAAGCAGATCACCTTGGCGCCGCCCGCCTTGATCGCCTCGAGCGAGCCCTTGGGCGGCAGGCCGCCGGCGAGCACGACATGGCCGACCTCATGTCTGGTGCAGACCGCGATCAGGTCGAACAGCGCCGGATGCATGGTGATGAGGTTCACCCCGAACGGCTTGTCCGTCATCGCCTTCGTCGCGGCAATTTCGGTATCGAGCAGCTCGGGCGTCATCGCGCCGCAGGCGATCACGCCGAAGCCGCCGGCGTTCGACATCGCCGAGACGAGGTTGCGCTCCGACACCCACGACATGGCGCCCGCCATGATCGCGACGTCCGATCCGAGGAAGGCGGCGCCGCGCGCCATGCGGCGCTGCAGGCGCTCCTGTCCGACGGTCACGCGGCGGCGTCCGCGGCGTCGAGGCCGTAGGCGGTGTGCAGCATGCGGACGGCGAGTTCGGTCTCGTCCTCGTGGATCAGCACGCTGACCTTGATCTCGCTGGTCGAGATCGCCTGGATGTTGATGCCGCGCTTGCCGAGCGTGGTGAACATCGTGCTGGCGACGCCGGCATGGCTGCGCATGCCGACGCCGACCACCGAGACCTTGGCGACGCGCGTGTCGTGGACCAGCTCGGCGAAGCCGATCGCCTCGCGCGCCTGGTTGAGCGCCTCCAGCGACCGCGCGAGGTCGGCGGACGGCACGGTGAAGGTGACGTCGGTCGAACCGTGGTTGTGCGCGATATTCTGGATGATCATGTCGACGTTAATGTTCGCCGCCGCGAGCGGCTCGAAGATCGCCGACACCGCGCCCGGCTGGTCGGGAACGCTGGTCAGCGTGATCTTCGCCTCGTTCTTGTCGTGCGCGATACCCGTGATGAGCTGGCGTTCCACGTCGTCGATCTCCTCTTCGCCTACGATCATCGTTCCGGGCAATGTGTCCGCCATCGGCGCCTCGGGTCCGGTGAAGGACGAGAGCACCTGGACGCGGACCTGTTCCTTCATCGCGAGGCCGACCGAACGGGTCTGCAACACCTTCGCGCCAACGCTGGCGAGTTCCAGCATCTCTTCGTACGTCACCTTGTTAAGCTTGCGCGCGCGCGGCACGATGCGCGGGTCGGTGGTGTAGACGCCGTCGACATCGGTGTAGATGTCGCAGCGGTCGGCCTTCATCGCCGCCGCCACCGCCACCGCCGACGTGTCCGAGCCGCCGCGGCCGAGCGTGGTGACGCGGCCGTCGTCCGACAGGCCCTGAAAGCCGGGGATTACCGCAACCTCGCCCGCCGCCATGCTGGCGTTGAGCGCGTCGACCTCGATGCTGCCGATCCGCGCCTTGGCGTGCGCGTCGTCGGTATGGATCGACAATTGCCAGCCGAGCCACGAGCGCGCCGGCACGCCCGCCGCCTGCAACGCGATCGCGAGCAGCCCGCTGGTGATCTGTTCGCCCGCGGCGACGACGACGTCATATTCGCGCGGATCGTAGAGCGACGACGCCTCTCGGCAGAAGCCGACCAGCCGGTCGGTCTCGCCCGCCATCGCCGAGACGACCACCGCGACCTGATTGCCCGCCTCGACCTCGCGTTTGACGCGCGCGGCGACGCTCCTGATGCGCTCGATCCCGGCCATCGACGTGCCGCCGAACTTCATCACGATGCGTGCCATCTGCGTCGCCAAACTCCTTGGGGTAAAGGGGCCGCCCTGATAGGTAGCGGCCATGATGATGGCAAGCAGCACGATCGATCCGCGCGAGGCGCAACATTTCGGCGCGATGGCGAAGGACTGGTGGGACCCGAAGGGCTCTTCGGCGATGCTGCACAAGCTCAATCCGGTCCGGCTGCGCTATATTCGTGCCGCAGTCGATCTGCACTGGGACGGCGACGACACCAGCTTCACGCCGCTCGCCGGCAAGACCGCGCTCGACGTCGGCTGCGGCGCGGGGCTGCTGTGCGAGCCGCTCGCCCGGCTCGGCGCGGCGGTGACGGGGGTCGACGCGGCGGCGGAGAATATCGCGGTGGCGCAGGCGCATGCCGCGCAGGCGGGACTCGCGATCGATTATCGCGCGGTCGGCGTCGAGGCGATGACCGGCCGCTTCGACCTCGTCACCAGCCTCGAGGTGATCGAGCATGTCGCCGATCCTGCCGGCTTCGTCCGCGGGCTCGCGGAATCGCTCGCCGACGGCGGCCTGCTGGTGCTCTCGACCCCCAACCGCACGCCGCTGTCGCGCCTCGCGTTGATCACGCTGGCGGAGGGCACCGGCCGCATCCCGCGCGGCACGCACGACTGGGACAAGTTCCTCACCCCCGAGGACCTCACCGACCTGCTGGAGCGCGCCGGACTGACCGTCACCGACGTGCAGGGCCTCGGCTTCTCGCCGGCGACCGGGTTCGTGCTGAGCGGCTCGACGCAGCTCGACTATTTCGTGACGGCGAAACGCGTCTGACGGCAAATTCCTCGTCATGCCGGACTTGATCCGGCATCCCGCTTCGTCGCGCGATCCGAAGAAGCGGGACCCCGGCGCAAGGCCGTGGTGACGGAGCGGGTTTGGAAACACGTCCGGCTCCCAAATCGATCATAAGCGGTGGCCCCTCCTCGCCGGGGAGAGGAACCGGAGCCGCCTTCCCAATCCAGCCGGCCGCCGCTACCGCCCGGCGCGATGCCTCTCCTTGCCAACCCGCGGCTGCGCCTGCCGATCCTCCTGCTCGTCGCGATCGCCGCGCGGGCGCTGACCTTCGGCAATCCGCTCGTCCACGTCGACGAGGAATTCTATTTCGTCACCGCGCACCGGATGTGGCAGGGGGCGTTGCCCTTCGTCGACATCTGGGACCGCAAGCCGGTCGGGCTGTTCCTGCTCTACGCCGTCCCCGCCGCGCTCGGCTTCCCCGCCGGCATCTGGGGCTATCAGGCGCTCGCCCTCGCCAGCACCGTCGCCACCGCCTGGGGGATCGCCCGGCTCGCCGAGCGGCTCGGCTTCGGCGCAGGGGCGACCGCCGGCGCGCTCGCCTATATCCTCTGGCTCGACCTGTTGGGCGGGCAGAGCGGCCAATCGCCGGTCTTCTACAATCTGCTGATGCTCGCCGCCGCATCGCTCGCGCTGCGTCCGCCGCCGCATCGCGCCTCGCACGGCCTGCTGGTCATGGCGCTGGTCGGCGTCGCCTTGCAGATCAAATATTCGGTGGTGTTCGAAGGCATCTTCTTCGGCCTGTGGCTGCTCGCCGATCGCTGGCACGCGACGCGCCGGCCGCTGCGGGTGATCGGCTATGGCGTGGCGCTGATCGTCGTCGCTTTGCTGCCGACCGCGCTGGCCGCCGTATATTATGCGGCGATCGGCGAGTGGGACGCCTTCGTCTTCGCCAATTTCCTGTCGATCTTCCACCGCAATCCCGATCCCTTGTCGGAGCTGGCCGGCAATATCGGCGAGATGATCCTGATCGTCTCGCCGATCGCGGCGCTGGCGGTCCTCGCGCTCCGGCGCAGCCGCGGCGATCGCGCGCACGGGCGCGAGCGGCGGTTCGTCGCGCTGTGGCTGGCGGTGTCGATCGGCAGCGTCGCGATTTTCCGGCCGTGGTTCGATCATTACGCTTTGCCCGTCCTGCTCCCCGCCTGCGCCGCCGCGGCCTGCATGCTCGGCCGGCCCGACTGGCAACGCTGGCGCACCCCGGCGCTGCTGCTCACCGCCGCGCTCGCCGGCCAGATCGTGCTGATCCTGCAGCGTGCCGGTCGCGGCGACGCGGGCGAGCTCGCCGCGCTGGCGCAGGCGGTCGGGCGCGGTCCGGGGTGCCTGTACGTCTATTCGGGGACCGACATGCTCTACAGCGCGACCGGGCGCTGCGCGCTGTCGCGCTATCTGGTGCCCTCGCACCTGATCCGCTTCCGCGAGGCGGGGGCGACCGGGGTCGATCAGGACGCCGAGATTCGCCGCATCCTTGCCGCCCGGCCTGCGGTCGTCGTGATCCGCCCGCCCTATCGCGGCGAGCGCCCCGCCGCGCATGCGATCGTGACCGCGGCGATGGCGCGCGATTACCGGCTCACCGCCACGCTGCCGATGGGCAACGAGCATCTCCGCGTCTATCATCGCGCGCGATGAAACGCCTGTTCGCCTCCATCCACGACGTCTCGCCCCGGTTCGAGGGCGAGGTCGACCGCCTGCTCGACCATCTCGCGCCGCACGTCGGGCGGCGGCTGGCGATGCTCGTCGTCCCCGATCACTGGTCGAGCGCCCCGATCACCCCCGCCTTCGCCGCCCGGCTGCGCGGCTGGGCTGACGAGGGGGTCGAAATGTTCGTCCACGGCTGGACGCATCGCGACGACAGCGCCCATGCCGGTCGTGCCGCGGCGCTGAAGGCGAGGCACATGACCGCCGGCGAGGGCGAATTCCTCGGCCTCAGCCACGCCGAGGCGCTGGCGCGGATGCGGCGCGGCAAGGCATTGGTCGAGGAGATCACGGGGCGCGCGGCGACGGGCTTCATCGCGCCGGCGTGGCTCTATTCGGAAGGCGCGCGCGCGGCGCTGGCGGATGCGGGGTTCTCGCTCGCCGAGGATCATGCGCAGGTATGGCGGCCGGGCGGCGCCGTGGTCGCGCGCGGGCCGGTGATCACCTGGGCGAGCCGGACGCGGATGCGACAGCTGAGCTCGCTCGCCGCGGCGGGCGCGCTGCGCCACGTGTTGCAGCCGACGCGCAACGTGCGGATCGCGGTGCATCCGGGCGACACGACCGTGCCGGCGCTCCTGGAGAGCATCACGACGACCTTCGCGGCGTTCCGGCGGCATCGGCCGGCGGCCTATGCGGAGTTGGCGGGGTAGCCGGCGAATCACCCCGACACCGTTCGTGCTGAGCCTGTCGAAGCGCGGGCGCCACATACGGCGGTCCCGCTGGTGGCCACGCCCTTCGACAGGCTCAGGGCGAGCGGTTGGAAAACAGCGGCATAAGCGACTGCTGGAGCGCATCACGACAACCTTCGCGGCGTTCCGGCGGCATCGGCCGGCGGCCTATGCGGAGTTGGCGGGGTAGCCGGCGGATCGCCCGGACACCGTTCGTGCTGAGCCTGTCGAAGCACGGGTCGACACATACGGCGGTCTCGCTGGTGGCCACGCCCTTCGACAGGCTCAGGGCGAACGGTTGGAAGACAGCAGAATAAGCGACGGTTCGCTTCTGGCTTTTCGGCGGCCCCGAGGCTCATCTCGTCCGACGCGCTCGGCATGAACCGTCGATAGAAGCCCTTGAGGGGCCGTCACGCCCGCTTGCGCACCCCGTCGCGCGCCGCGATCGCCGCGGCGTAATGCGCCACCAGATCGGCGGCATGTTCCTCGTCGTTGCGGACCGTCGCCGACGCCACCCGCGCGGCGCGGCGCACGATCGCACGGTCGCGCGCGAGCATCCGCTGGATCGCATCGGCGCAGCTGTGCGCGTCGCGCTGCGCATAGACTTCGGCGAACAAGGGATCGGCGATCTCCGCGGTGCCGCCGCCGTCGGGCACGATCAGCGGCGTGCCGCTCGCCAGCGCCTCGGCGGGGACCAGCCCGAACGTCTCGGTGCCGCAGCCGTGGATATAGACGTCGGCGCTCGCCATGATCGTCGCCAGCCGCCGCCGATCATAGACCGGGCGGAACAGCCGGATGTGCGGATTGGCGCCGATATGCCGTTCGAGCGTCTTGGTATCCATCCCCTGGCCGAGGATGACGAGCCCGACCGGCGCCTGCGTCCCGATCCGCTGCACCGCGTCGATCACCGTCGGCCAGCGCTTCTCGGGATGATGGCGGCCGACGCCGAGCAGCAATTGCGCCTCCGGCGGCAGGCCGCATTGGCGCAGCAGCGCGGCGCGCAGCGTCTCGTCGCGCAGATCGGGGGAGAAATGCGCGCGCTCGATGCCGAGCGGCATCGTCGCATCGACGCGGATGCCGCGCGCCGCCAGTTGCTTGGTCAGCGACGGGCCGTTGGTGACCACCGTGTCATATTGCGCGAGGCAGTGGCTGAGATAGCGGTCGTACCAGGCGAAGGCGCGCTCGATCCGCGGGGCCGAGGCGACCGGCTTGAACCAGCGCTTGGGATAGGCCTCGAGATTGTCGTTGTGCATGAAATAGGAGCGCAGCGCGCGCCGCTTCCCGCCACCCTGCCATTGCGCGACGATCCACGCCGATTTCCACGGCGAGCAATTCTCGACCACGTCGGGGTCGAGCGCGTCGAGCCGGCGATGGATCGGCTCGGCATCCCAGAACAGGCCGTAATTGGCGTCGAACGGCATGCCCGGCGCCTTGATGTAATGGACCGCGCCGCCGCCGGGGCGCTCCTCGATCCGGTCCTCGCGACCGGGCGCGAGCACGATCAATTCGTGGCCCATGCTGGCCAGCACCTCGATCTTGCGATCGATATAGGTGCGCACGCCGCCGCCGGTCGGCGAATAGATCTCGTTGACGTCGACGATCCGCATCACTCGTCCCTGGTCGGCGAGAAGCCGCCGAGGCCGTGCAGATATTGCATCTGGACGGTGCGTTCGGCGGTGGCGGTGCCGACGTCGACCAGCGCGCGCTCGACCTTGGGCCGCGACATGCCGATCTTGCCGGGGCCGGGGAAGCCGGCGCCGTCGGCGAAGAAGTTGAACTTGTTCTTGCCGTCGCGGTCGTGCGTGACGAACAGCGCATAGCGGCCGGGGCGCGGCACGCGGATGCACACCTGCACCTGGCCGCTCGCCGGGATCGCCGTCCACACCCGGCGGAAGGTCTTGCCCGCGGCGAGCAGCACCGAATCGTCGGCGAGGAAGTCGGTCTCGTTGGCGGGATACAGTTCGAGCTTGATCCGGCCCTTGCGATCCTTGAGCCCGGCGATCTGCGCGAGGATCGCCGGGCCGCCGCCGGGATTGCACGCCGCCGCGTCGCTGCCGAGCACCTGCGCCGCGGCGGGCGCGGCGAGCAGCAGCGCCGCGGGCAGCAGAACGGCAAGGATCGCCGACGGGGTCATGACGGCTTCCTCGTCAGCAGGTGATGGATGCCGAAGGCGACGATCAGCAGCGCGTGGATCAGCAGCACCGCCGCCGCGGTGAAGGCGATCAGCTCGGACAGCGCCTGGTCCTCGCCGATCATCAGGATCGCGAAATTGGCGAACAGCAGGTCCTTGTTGGGCAGCAGCGGCAGGCGCGAGAACAGCATGCGCCCCGCCGACAGGAACAGCCACGTCCCGATCGCGACGCTCGGCATCGCCAGCGCCCAGGCGAGCGCGAGGAAGAAGCCGCCGAGGATCAGGCGCAGGCAATGGATGCCGAAGATCGCCCACAGCTCGCCCCGCGGCAGCGAGAACACCTTGCGCGAGAAGATCAGGAACGGCAGCGAGGTGCCGAAGATCACCGCCAGCGAGCCGTAGACGTAGCGCATCATCTCGGGCGGGATGAGATTGCGGCCGACCGGCAGCGCCACCGCGATCATCGCCAGCGTCACCGCATTGCCGGCGATCGCCGACAGGATCGACACGTCCTTGACCGCGCCGAACGGCGCCGCGACGAGCTGCGCGCGGGCGCGCGCCCAGGCGTAGAAATAGGCCTCGCCCGAATAGCCCATGACGACGTCGTTCGCGATCCGCTTCTTGATCAGCGCGACGAGCCCGCCGGGCGGGATGTGCCACAGCCGCCGGAAGATCCAGTAATCGGCCAGCGGCGGCACGAAATAGAGCGCGGCGAAGGCGATGTAGAACAACGGATTGCGCGGCGTCGCCCGGTCCAGTCCGGCAAGCCCCGAGCTCAGCAGCTCGTGCGCGAGGCCGGCCAGCATCGCCAACGTCACCAAGGCGCCGATGATCGCAGGCCAGCGGCTCTTGATGGTTTTCAAGGGTTGGAGTCCCGCGATGTCGGGGGAGGGCGGCACGATCTCGACGAGGGGACGGCCGGCACTGTGATCGATCTGCACCCGTTGATCCGAACGATGACGATGGGGGGTCGCTTAGCCCTATCGCCCCTGTGTTGCACATGAATTTCGTTTCACTGTCGCGTCACGATGCTCTGTGGCACAGCGGTCCGCGATCATGTCTGCCGACCATATCCTTACCTTTGCACAAGATTTATCGGGTGGCGGCGTCGAGCGCGCGCAATTGCGGCTGGCGGCGCAATGGCTGGGCGCGGGGCGGCGGGTAACGCTGGCGATCGGCGACGCCGGCGGCCCGCTCGCCGCCGATCTGCCCGCGGGGCTGGGACTCGAACCGCTCGGCCACCGACGCTACGTCGCGCAGCGCCGGCTGGCGGCGATCACGCTGCGGCTGCGCCCCGATCTCATCTTCTGCCCCGGCAACCATTATACCCTGGTGGCCGCGTGGCTGCGCTGGCGGCTCGGCGACGCCTGCCCGCCGATCGTCGCCAAATTGTCCAACGCGATCGATCGCGCCGATCATGGCCGGATCATGGGCGCCGGGCACCGGCTGTGGCTGGCGCAGCACGGCCGCTTCCTCGACCACCTCGTCGCGATGACGCCGGCGACCGCGGCGCTGGCGGCGCGGGCGATGCGGATGGAGCGGCGGACCAGCGTCATCCCCAATCCGCCAGCACCGCGCGCGACGGATGTCGGCGCGGGCGGCGCGGCGCTGCCGCCCGGCCGCATCGTGCTCGGCGTCGGCCGGCTGGTGCCGCAGAAGCGCTGGGACCGGCTGATCGCCGCGATCCCGGCGCTGCCCGACGACGTCGGCGTGGTGATCCTCGGCGAGGGCGAGCTGCGCCCCGCCTTGGAGCGGCAGGTCGCCGCGGCGGGGCTTGCCGGGCGCGTCCACTTGCCCGGCCATGTCGGCGATCCGCTGCCGGCGATGGCGGCGGCGGCGGTGCTGGCGCTGCCCTCCGATTACGAGGGCGTGCCGGGGGTGCTGCGCGAGGCGCTGTCGGTGGGAACGCCGGTGGTCGCCACCGCATCGAGCCCGGCGGTGCGCGAGATCGTGGGTGATCCGCGCCTCGGCAGCGTCGTCGCGCCGGAGGATGCCGCCGGCCTCGCCGCCGCGCTCAACCATTGGCTCGTCGCGCCCCGCCCCGCCCCGGTGCCGCAGCCCGGCGGCGATTCGGCGGCGCGCTACCTACGCCTGTTCGACACCCTCGTCTGAGCCGTCGCGCTCGGCCTCGCGTTCCGAGCTGCGCTCCAGCGCGGTCTTGATCATCGCGGTCATCGGATCGGCGAGCGCGAGGCCGAGGATGCCGAACAGCGCGCTCGCCATGATCTGCGCGCCCAGCGTCAGCGCCGGCGGCAGGTCGACCGTCTTCTTGGCGACGATCGGCAGCAGCACGTACCCGTCGAACCCCTGGACGATGACATAGGTGCCGACCGCCCAGAAGCCGATGTGCGTGCCCGCCGAGAAGCCGACCGCGATCATCAGCGCACCGCTGATGAACGCGCCGATATTGGGAATGAAGGCGAGCAGTCCGGTGAGGATGCCGAGGATCATCGCCATCGGCACGCCGCCGATCGACAGCGCGATGCCGGTCAATATCCCCTCCGCGAGCATGCCGAGCAGGCGCCCCGCGAGCAGCCGGCGCAGGATCTTGCCCATCCGGTCGAGCACCGTCGCGAATTCGGCGCGATTGCGCCGTGGCGCCATCCATTCCAGGCCGCGCTGGTACGTGCCGGGGTCCATCGCGACGAACAGGCCGATGACGATGATCATGAACATCGTCGTCAGCGCCCCGAACGCGGTGCCGACCCAGGAGGTGATCCGCCCGACCGAACTCAGCGCCTGGCGCGCGATGCCACTGACGTCGGAGGCGCCGGGCATCAGCCCCTGCCCGCTCAGCCAGCGCGCCAGCCGGTTGGCCTGCGTCTCCAGCGTCGCGCGCAATTGCGAGAACTGGTCGGCGACCTGCACGCCGGTGAGGTAGAAGGTGCCGGCGAGGAAGGCGATCGTCAGCAGCACGACGATCAGCAGCCGCCAGCCGCGCCCGATCGGCAGCACCTTGCCGAGCAGCCGCACGCCGCCGTCGAGCAGCGCCGCGAAGACGAGGCCCGCGAAGATGATCAGCAGCGGCTGGACCAGGATCACCGCCAGCGCCATCGCCGCGGCGAGGCCGAGCCAGACCGCCGCGCGCTTCAGCTCGCGCCGGACGAGGGGATCGCGCAGCTCGTTGGGGCTGGGGTCCTGGGTCGCCGGCGTCTCGCTCACGTCATTGTCCCGTGGCTGGGTGGAGGGACAGTCCGGCGCGACCCGACCGCAGCGACCCCCACCAGGTCAGCGGGTTGAGCGTCGCGTCGCCGTCGAGGCTGAAGGTCAGGAATTCGGCACGTCCACCGAGATTCTCATACGGCACCGGCCCGCCTAGGCCGAGCTGCGCGAGCGGGAAACGGCTGTCCGCCGACCGGTCGCGATTGTCGCCCATCAGGAAGACGTGATTGGCCGGGATGGTGACCTGCGGATAATTGTCGCCGGGGCTGTCGGGTTCGAGGTCGACGGTGTCGTAATGGCGGCCACCGGGCAGCGTCTCGGTGACGAGCGGCAGATGGCAGACATAGCCGCCACCCGCGGCCGGCCGGCGCGCGCCGAAATAGTCGCGGTCGCTGCACGGGCTGTTGGTGTCGACCGGCAGGTCGACGTAATGCAGCGGCCCGCGCGGGATCGGCTTGCCGTTGAGGATCACGACGCCGCCCCGCACCGCCAGCGTGTCGCCGGGCAGGCCGATGACGCGCTTGATATAGTCGTTGCGGGTGCCCGGCGGGGTGACGATCACGACGTCGCCGCGCTGCGGCAGGCTGCCGAACAGCCGGCCGTGGATGAACGGCAGGCCGACGCTCCAGCTTTCCTCGGGCTGACGCATCACCACGCCCTTGAAGATCGCGACCGGATTGGGGATCGTCGGCGAGACGAACGACCAGCCGTAGGCGAATTTGGACACCACCAGCCGGTCGCCGATGCGCAGGCCGGGCAGCATCGATTCGGACGGGATGTAGAACGGCTTGGCGATGAAGCTGTGGAAGCCGAGCACGATCAGGATCAGCCAGAAGATGCCCTTGATCTCGCCCCACCAATCGGTCTTCTTGCGTGCGGCGGCCGGTGGCGCGGGCGCGGGGACCGCTGCCTCGCTGGGGTTGCTGCCGTCCAACACCGCTTCCTTCATGCCTTGGGGTCCGGGATCGCCTCGATGATCACGAAGGCCTGGGCCCAGGGATGATCGTCGGTCAAAGTCAAATGTATGCGAGCGACGTGGCCCTCGGGGATCATGGCGTCAAGCCGTTCCTTCGCGCCGCCGGTCAGCGCCAGCGTCGGCGCGCCCGAGGGCGCGTTTACGACGCCGATGTCCTTCATGAACACGCCCGCCTTGAAGCCGGTGCCGACCGCCTTCGAAAACGCCTCCTTGGCGGCGAAGCGCTTGGCGAGCGTACCCGCCTTGGTGAACGGCCGCCGCGCGGCGCGTGCGCGCTCGGCATCGGTGAACACACGCGCCTCGAACCGCGCGCCGAACCGGTCGAGCGAGGCGGCGATCCGCTCGATATTGCACAGGTCAGAGCCGAGCCCGACGATCATAAATCCTCCCTCGCGCAGCGGGGGAGGAATAGCCATTACCCACGGGCGGCATCCATCTCCTCGCGCATCCGGCGCACCGCGTCGCCCAGCCCGACGAACAGCGCCTCGCCGACGAGGAAATGGCCGATGTTGAGCTCGCGCACCTGCGGGATCGCGGCGATCGGCCTGACGTTGTCGAAGGTCAGGCCATGGCCGGCATGCACCTCGATGCCGTTCTTCGCCGCCAGCGCCGCCGCATCCGACAGCCGGCGCAGCTCGGCGGTGCGCGCCTCGCCGTCCAGCTCGGCATAACGGCCGGTGTGCAGTTCGACCACCGGCGCGCCGAGCCGGATCGCCGCCTCGATCTGGCGCGGATCGGGTTCGATGAACAGCGACACGCGGATCCGCGCCGCGGCCAGCGCGCCGACCAGCGGCGCGAGCCGGTTGTGCTGCCCCGCCGCGTCCAGCCCGCCCTCGGTGGTGAGCTCCTCGCGCTTTTCCGGCACGATGCACGCGGCATGCGGCTGGTGGCGCAGCGCGATCGCGAGCATCTCGTCGGTCGCCGCCATTTCGAGGTTGAGCGGGATGGTCAGCTCTGCCGACAGGCGCGCGATATCGTCGTCGGTGATGTGCCGCCGGTCCTCGCGCAGATGTGCGGTGATCCCGTCCGCCCCCGCCTCGGCCGCGAGCAGCCCGGCGCGCACCGGATCGGGATAGCCCGCGCCGCGCGCGTTGCGCACCGTCGCGACGTGATCGATGTTGACCCCCAGCCGCAGCGTCCGGGTCACGCCGCGCGGCTCCCCGGCTTGATCGCGGGGATCGCGGTCAGTTCGGGCGGTAGCGCATCGGCCGCATAGGTCGGCACGTCGAGGCGGATCAGCGGGAAGAACGGCACGCCGAGATCGACGGTGCCGCCCGAGCGGTCGACCAGCGCGGCGCCGGCGATCACCTTGCCGCCCGCCGCCTCGATCGCCTTGATCGCCTCGCGCGAGCTCAATCCGGTGGTGACGACGTCCTCCATCATCAGCACCTCCTGCCCGGGTGCGAGGCGGAAGCCGCGGCGCAGCTCGAACGTGCCGGTCGGCCGCTCGACGAACATCGCCTCGACGCCGAGCGCGCGCGCCATTTCGTGGCCGGCGATGACGCCGCCCATCGCCGGCGCGACGACCGCGGCGATCCGCCCGCGGATCTCGGCGGGGATGCGCGCCGCCAGCGCCTCGGCGAGGCGCGCGCCGCGGCGCGGGTCCATCAGTACGCGCGCGCATTGCAGGTAGCGCGGGCTGCGCAGGCCGGACGAGAGGATGAAATGCCCCTCGAGCAGGGCATCGGCGGCACGGAATTCGGCCAGCACGTCGTCGTCGGTCATCGGCGGTCCCGGATAAGTCGGTCGGATGCGGTCGCTCATAGGAAGTCGCCGCGCCGCCGCCAAGCGGGCGCAAGCGATAAACATGGGTCAGGTGCTTGAGGCCGGGACGGCGCCCGCGTATAGGCCATGGCAAAAGGGGCGTAGTCATACGCCATAACGGCCCGTTCGCCGGGCAGGCGAGGGAATCTGGACGGGGTGACGAAACGCATGCGCAAGAGGTTCAAGGGGTTAGCACTCGCCGCCGGGGTCGCCCTCGCCGGTCTGAGCGCGGCATCGCAGGCCGCGCCGCAGGGTGCCGCCGCGCCTGCCGGCGTCTCCAACATCGCGCCGACCGCCGCCAACGCCACCGCGCCGGCGGCCCCCGCCTCGCCGCTGCTGGCGCAGGACGGCGCGCCCGCGACGACGATCGAGCCCGGTATCGGCCATCCCGTCGCCGGTCGCATCGGCATCCAGCCGCAGGTGACGACCAATGGCCAGTTCGCCCACTGGTTCCACGATTCGATCCTGGTGCCGCTGATCGTCGCGATCTGCGTGTTCGTGCTGCTGCTGCTGCTCTGGGTCGTCTTCCGCTTCCGCAAGGCGGCGAACCCGATCCCGTCGAAGACCAGCCACAATACCGCGATCGAAATCGTCTGGACGCTGGCGCCGGTCGTCATCCTGGTGCTGATCGCGGTGCCGTCGATCGGCCTGCTGCAGGCGCAGTTCAAGCCCGCGCCAGCCGGCGCGGTGACGCTGAAGGCGATCGGCAACCAATGGTATTGGAGCTATCAATATCCCGATAACGGCGGCTTCGAAGTCACTGCCAACATGCTTAAGGAAAAGGATCAGGTCGCCAAGGGCGAGCGGTTCCGCACCGATGCCGACGGCCCCCGCCTGCTCGCCGCCGACAATCGCATCGTGCTGCCGGTCGGCGTGCCGATCCGCCTGATCACCACCTCGCAGGACGTGATCCACAGCTGGGCGGTTCCCGCCTTCTGGATCAAGCTCGACGCGGTCCCCGGTCGCCTCAACGAGACGAGCTTCACGATCAAGCAGCCCGGCCTCTATTTCGGCCAGTGTTCGGAGCTGTGCGGCGCGCGCCACGCCTTCATGCCGATCGCGGTCGAAGCGGTGCCGCCGGCACAATTCGCCGCCTGGGTCCGCGCCAAGGGCGGCACGATGCCGACCCCGGGCAAGGCCAGCGACAAGGTCGTCCCGCAGCCCGGCGCCGAGGGCTCGGCCGCCAAGCAGGCGGAAGGCAATGCCGCCGATGCCGCCACCGGCCCGGTCGAGAACGTGACGACGACCGCCCCCACCTCCAGCCAGGGTGCGACCGGCAATCCGGCCACCGGCAACGCGGGACAGTAAGATGACCGACACCGCCCTCCACCCCTCCGCGTTCGTCGCGCACGACGATCACGCGCACAGCGATGCGGACCACAAGCCCGGCTTCTTCGCCCGCTGGTTCATGTCGACCAACCACAAGGACATCGGGACGCTCTACCTGATCTTCGCGATCATCGCGGGGATCATCGGCGGCGCGATCTCGGGGCTGATGCGCGCCGAACTGGCGCAGCCGGGCATCCAGTATCTCGTCGGCTGGGCGAACTTCCTGCCCGGCGGCGACGGCGGCCTTGATCATGCGCTCCACCTGTGGAACGTGCTGATCACTGCGCACGGCCTCATCATGGTCTTCTTCATGGTGATGCCGGCGATGATCGGCGGCTTCGGCAACTGGTTCGTGCCGATCATGATCGGCGCGCCCGACATGGCCTTCCCGCGGATGAACAACGTCAGCTTCTGGCTGCTCATCCCGGCGTTCACGCTGCTGCTCGCCTCGCCGTTCTTCGGCGGTGCCGGCACCGGCTGGACGGTCTATGCGCCGCTGTCGACCTATGGCGAGCCCGGACCGTCGGTGGATATGGCGATCCTGTCGCTCCACCTCGCCGGCGCCTCGTCGATCCTCGGCGCGATCAACTTCATCACCACCATCTTCAACATGCGCGCGCCGGGCATGACGCTGCACAAGATGCCGCTGTTCGTCTGGTCGGTGCTGGTCACCGCCTTCCTGCTGCTGCTCGCGCTGCCGGTGCTCGCCGCGGCGATCACGATGCTGCTCACCGACCGCAATTTCGGCACCACCTTCTTCGATCCGGCCGGCGGCGGCGATCCGATCCTGTACCAGCATCTGTTCTGGTTCTTCGGTCACCCCGAAGTCTACATCATGATCCTGCCGGGCTTCGGCATCGTCAGCCAGATCATCGCGACGTTCAGCCGCAAGCCCGTCTTCGGCTATCTCGGCATGGCCTATGCCATGGTCGCGATCGGCGTCGTCGGCTTCGTCGTCTGGGCGCACCATATGTTCGTCACCGGCCTGTCGGTGAACGTGAAGATGTACTTCACCGCCGCGACGATGGTCATCGCGGTGCCGACCGGCATCAAGATCTTCTCGTGGATCGCGACGATGTGGGGCGGTTCGCTGACCTTCAAGACGCCGATGGTCTGGGCGATCGGCTTCATCTTCATGTTCACGGTCGGCGGCGTCACCGGCGTCGTGCTCGCCAACGGCGGCATCGACGATTACATGCAGGACACCTATTACGTCGTCGCGCACTTCCACTACGTGCTGTCGCTCGGCGCGGTGTTCGGCCTGTTCGCCGGCTTCTATTACTGGTTCCCGAAGATGTTCGGGAAGATGTACAACGAATTCCTCGGCCAGGCGCACTTCTGGGTGTTTTTCGTCGGCGTGAACCTGCTGTTCTTCCCGATGCACTTCCTCGGGCTGCAGGGCATGCCGCGCCGCTACCCGGATTATCCGGACGCCTATGCGACGTGGAACGCGCTGGCGAGCCACGGTTACGAGATCATGGCCGCGGGCATGGTGATCTTCTTCGTCAACGTGATCTATTCGCTGATCGCCGGGCCGAAGGCGCCCGACAATCCCTGGGGCGAGGGCGCGACGACGCTGGAGTGGACCTTGTCCTCGCCGCCGCCTTATCACCAGTTCGAGACGCTGCCGAAGATCGACTGAGGCACCAAGGACCCCGGGGGAAACCCCGGGGTTTTTGTTTGCAGGTGCGCCACAAAAACGCTTCGTTAAGACCGTAACGGCTAGGTTTCCGTCGCATACGCGGCGCTTGCGGGAAGCGCTCCGGCGTATCGGGGTCGGGGATCAAATCAGTGCTGGACGAAGACCGGGCGGACGCGGGGGCGTGCGTCGATCTGGACGAGGCGGGCGGCATCGCCCCGCCGCTCAAGGCCGGGGGTGTCATCGCACCCGCGCTGTTGCTCGCCGCCTGCGGTGGCGGCAGCAGCGGCGGCGGCACCGCCAGCGCACCGCCGACGTCGAGCGCACCGGTCGTCGTCGTCCCCGCCGCGATCACCGCGACGCAGGCGAGCCGCTTCCTCGCGCAGGCGAGCATGGGCGGCACCCGCACGATGATCGAGAGCATCGTCGCCCGCCGCTACGAAGGCTGGATCGACGACCAGTTCGCGCTGCCGCGCGCCACCTCGCACTGGGACTGGCTGGTCGCCCGGGGCTATAACGTCGCCGCCAACATCAACAGCGAGACGGGTTTCGACGCCACGCTGTGGCGGCAGATGATCGTCGAGCCCGATCAGCTGCGCCAGCGGATCGGGATGGCGCTGCTCGACTTGCTCGTCGTCGGCATCGGCGGCGTCAATCTCAACTGGAAGCAATTCGCCACCGCCGCCTATGTCGACGTGCTGCTCGACAACGCCTTCGGCAATTACCGCACGCTCCTCGACGCGATCACCACCAATGCGGCGATGGGGTCGTTCCTCACCTTCCTCGGCAATCGCAAGGCGAATGCCAAGACCGGCGCGCAGCCCGACGAGAATTACGCGCGCGAGCTGATGCAGCTCTTCACGCTCGGCCTCTACCAGCTCAACATGGACGGCAGCGTCAGGACGAGCGGCGGCGTGCCGCTCGAAACCTACGGCCCGGCCGACGTCTCGGGCCTCGCCCGCGTCTTCACCGGATTGAGCCTCGCGACCACCGACAACACCACCCCCGATCGCTATCGCCAGCCGCTGGTGATGAACGCGTCGCTCAACGAGACCGGCGCGGCGAGCTTCCTCGGCGCCTCGACCAGCGGCGGCGGCATGGCGGCGGTCAAGGTCGCGCTCGACACGATCTTCGCCCACCCGAACCTGCCGCCCTTCGTCTCGAAACAGCTCATCCAGCGGCTCGTCACCAGCAACCCGAGCGCCAGCTATGTCGGCCGCGTCGCCGCGACCTTCGCCAACAACGGATCGGGCGTGCGCGGCGACATGAAGGCGGTGATCAAGTCGATCCTGCTCGACACCGAGGCGCGTAGCGACGACGCGCTCGCCAGCACGACCGCGGGCAAGCTGCGCGAGCCGGTGATGCGGCTGACCGCGTGGGCGCGACTCGCCAAGGTCGATTCGCCATCCAACGCCTGGGGCTTCGGCGACACGTCGAGCCAGTCCAACCGGCTCGGCCAGTCGATGGGACGCAGCCAGACCGTCTTCAACTTCTTCCGCCCCGCCTACACGCCGCCGGCGAGCGCGATCGGCAATGCCGGGCTCGTCGCGCCCGAATTCCAGATCACCAACGAACAAAGCGTCGTCGCCTACGTCAATTACATGCAGTCTCTCGTCGCCAACGGCGCCGGCGACGCCAAGCCCGATTATGGCGACCTCGTCGCCAAGGCGGGCGACAGTGCGGCGCTGGTCGACGAGATCAACGTCGTGCTCGCCGCCGGCCAGCTCGGCAGCGCGACCGTCACGGCGATCCGCGCCGCGGTCGACAGCGTCGCGACGACCGCGACCAACGCGGCGATCAACCGCGTCGGCATCGCGCTGCTGCTGACGCTCGCCTCCCCCGACTTCCTGACGCTGCGGTGACCATCATGGACTTTACCCGGGATTCCTCGCGCCGCGCCTTCCTCAAACGCTCCGCCGCCCTGGGCGTGGCGGGGGTGGCGACGCCTTTCGTCACCAGCCTCGCCGCGATCGGCGAGGCCGCGGCGGCGACCGCGACCGACTATAAGGCGATGGTCTGCATCTTCCTCTACGGTGGCAACGATTACGCCAACACCGTCGCGGCATACGATCAGGCGAGCTATGCCGCCTATCTCGCCGCGCGGTCGAACATCGCGCTGACCCGCGAATCGCTCGCCGCCACCGTGCTCAACCCGACCGCGGGCCTGCCCGGCGGCCGCCAATATGCGCTCGCGCCGACGATGGGGTCGCTCCTGCCGCTGTTCGATCAGGGCAAGCTCGCGGTGACGCTCAACGTCGGTACGCTCGTCCAGCCGACCACCAAGGCGCAATTCCAGCAGAACGCTGTCAAGCTGCCGCCTAAATTGTTCAGCCACAACGACCAGCAGAGCTATTTCCAGGCGTCCAACCCGGAGGGCGCGACCTCGGGCTGGGGCGGGCGGATCGGCGACCTGTTCCAGTCGGGCAATGGCGCGTCGACGCTGACCTGCATCAATGCGAGCGGCAATGCGGTCTACCTCACCGGCAAATCGGCGGTGCAATATGCGATCGGCACCGGCGGCCCGATCGCGCTCAGCGGCGGCACGACGCTCTACGGGTCGAGCACCGCGGCGGCGACCTTGCGCAGCCTGATGACCGGCGGCAGCGCGCATCTGCTCGGCGACGAGCACGCCCGCGTCAGCAAGCGCGCGCTCGATACCTATGCGCAGGTCAGCGGCGCGCTCTCCTCCGCCCCGGCGAGCGGCTTCACGCTGTTCCCGACCGGCAACCAGCTTGCCGACCAGCTCAAGATGGTCGCGCGGCTGATCTCGGTCTCGTCACAACTGGGTGCCAAGCGACAGGTGTTCTTCGTGTCGATCGGCGGCTTCGACCTGCACGACAATCTCGTCGCGGTGCAGCCGGGGCTGATCGGCAAGGTCGCCGATGCGATGCGCGCCTTCTACGACACCACCGTCGCGCTCGGCGTCGCCGACAAGGTGACGAGCTTCACCGCCTCCGACTTCGGCCGGACGCTCCAGTCGAACGACGACGGCTCGGATCACGGCTGGGGCAGCCATCATCTGGTGATGGGTGGCGCGGTGCGGGGCAGAAGCTTCTACGGCATTGCGCCCCAGGTCGGCAACGGCACCCCCGACGACGTCGGCCAGGGCCGGCTGCTGCCGACGATCGCGGTCGAACAATATGCCGCGACGCTGGCGAGCTGGTTCGGGGTCAGCAATGGCGACCTGACGACGGTGTTGCCCAATATGGGCAATTACAATGCGTCAAACTGGAACCTGGGCTTCGTGTGATCCACCGAATTCCTCCGCCGCCAGGGGGAGGGCTATCGCATATGGCTGTGATGATGAGGCTCGACTGGTTTCCTCATCAGATTCGTCACCCCGGACTCGTTCCGGGGTCCACGGGGCCACAGGAGAAGGGTGTCGAATCAAGCCTTTCTCCTCGCCGCGGAGTGGACCCCGGAACGAGTCCGGGGTGACGAGGTGGGTTTTGATGACGGTGAACTGACACAAATCTTCATATGCGATAGCCTTCCCCCTTGCGGGGGAGGACTTGGAGTCACCCCATCAACACGCCGCGATACGCCTCGAAACAGCGTTCGCCACAGCGCAGCCGAATCAGCGCGCCCTCGGCCATCGCGGTCGCGCGGCGCGGATCCTCTTCCACCGCCGGCCGGATCGCCTCGCGGTTCCAATCCTCGCTATGTTTGATGTCGAGCACCGCATGCAGGTCGAAATAGCGCCGCTCCTTGTCGGAGAAGCCATGCCGGCGCAGCCCCTTGGCCGTCGCCGCCGAGCGATCCGGCGCGGTCAGCTCGATCACGCCGAGTGCGCCGACCGAATGCCACGCATAGCGGCGGCTCGTCGCCATCGCGGTCATCGCATTGGCGAGGCAGAGGCTCTGCCACAGCGTATTTTCGATCACCGGGTTGACCGCCAGCGTCTCGACCAAGGCGTCGAGCATCGGCCCGTGCATGCCCTTGGCATTGCCACGGCCCATCTCGTCCCAATAATTGCGTGCGAGTTCCAGCTTGGGATAGGTCGGCAGCTTGACCTGCGTCATCGCGACGAGATCGTCGAACCCCGCCTCGCCCGCAGCCTCCTGCTCGAAGAACCAACGCAGCTGGTCGAGGTCAGCCGCTTCGGCAAGCCACGGGAACAGCGGATCATGCTGGCCGGGGCCGCTCTGCTTCAGTTCCTCGAACCAGGCGATGAAGCCCTCGACGTCGGTCGGCGCGGCGGCGGCCTCCGCGGCCACCTCTTCGCGCAATTCCTCGATGAAGCCTCCTTCGAGCCGCTGCATGCGGACGTCGCGGTCGAGCATTCGCTGCCAGTCGGCGGTGGGGAACGTCGGTTCCAGCCGCTCCCGGTTCCAATGGGCCAGCCCGCGCTGGAAGCTGTCGGTGAGGAATTGTGACGCGCGTAGGTCGGCGTCAACGATGCGGGTAGCCATTCGAATCTCCTAGTGGGCTGGCCAACCGCTTGATCGATCGTTCGTTCCTTGCGCCTTCGAGTCGCTTGACATGGATCAGGACGATCGTGATCCGGCCCCCGCGCCGCTTCCCCAAGCCCCCCGCCGCGCGTATAGCCGGTCGATGATGACGGTCGCGACGCCCCTGCTGCCCCCCGCCGACTGGCGCGACTTCCTTGCGCTGACCAAGCCGCGGGTGATGACGCTCGTCGTCTTCACCGGCCTGTGCGGGATGCTCGCGGCGCCGGTCGGCATCCACCCGGTGCTCGGCTTCACCGCCATCCTGTGCATCGCGCTCGGTGCGGGCGCCGCGGGCGCACTCAACCAATGGTATGAAGCGGATATCGACGCCAAGATGCGGCGGACGCAGAAACGCCCGCTGCCCGATGGCCGGATGGACCGCGAATCGGCGCTGCACTTCGGCGTCGGGCTCGCCGCCTTCTCGGTCATCCTGATGTATTTCGCGGTGAATTTCGCCGCGGCGGCGATCCTGACCGTCTCGATCCTGTTCTACGTCCTCATCTACACCGTGTGGCTGAAGCGCCGCACACCGCAGAATATCGTCATCGGCGGCGCCGCCGGCGCCTTTCCGCCGCTGATCGGCTGGGCGGCGGCGACGGGCGAGGTGGCGCTGCTGCCGCTGCTGCTGTTCGGCCTCGTCTTCCTGTGGACGCCGCCGCATTTCTGGGCGCTCGCGCTGTTCGTGAAGACCGATTACGCCAATGCCGGCGTGCCGATGCTGCCTGTCGTCGCCGGCGAGCGGGTGACGCGCCGCCAGATCGGCCTCTACACCATCCCGATGGCGCTGGTCGCGGTCCTGCCCTGGCCGCTTGGCCTGACGGGGCCGCTCTATGGCGGCGTCGCCACCGTCACCACCGCGATCTTCGCCGCGCTCGCGCTCGTCGTCGCGACCCGCACCACCCGCCCCGACGATACGATGAAGCCGGAGAAGCGCTTGTTCAGCTATTCGATCCTCTACCTCTTCGTCGTGTTCGGCGCGCTCGTCGTCGACCGCTGGGTGTTCGCATGACCCCCGACGAACAGGATCTGATCCGCCAGCGCCAGCGGTCTCGCGCGCGGGTGATGGCGCTGCTGCTCGGCGCCTTCGTCATCCTGATCTTCGCGATCGCCATCACCAAGATTCGCCAGGGGATGATATGAGCGCGCCGGCGCAGGCCGATAGCGCCGCGACGAAGCGCCAGTTGCGCACCGCGCTGCTTGCGGTGCTCGGCATCTGCTTCATGACCGGCGTCGCCTGGGCGAGCATCCCGCTCTACCGCCTGTTCTGTCAGGTCACCGGCCTCAACGGCACGACGCAACGCGGGCTGGAAGCGCCCGGCGCGGTCAACAAGCTGATCCGCATCGATTTCGACAGCAACGTCGCGCCCGGGATGAAATGGCGCTTCCGTCCCGAGGCGGGGTCGGAGACGGTCAAGATCGGCGCGCGCGACATGGCGTTCTTCACCGCGACCAACACCGACAGCAAGCCGATCACCGGCACCGCGACGTTCAACGTCACCCCCAGCCAAGCGGGCAAATATTTCACCAAGATCCAGTGTTTCTGCTTCACCCAGCAGACGCTGCAGCCCGGCGAGACGCAGCGCATGCCGGTGATCTTCTTCGTCGACCCGAAGATCATGGACGACCCCGATGCGCGCGACGTCGAGACGATCACGCTCTCCTATACGTTTTACCCGGTGGATTCCGCGAAATCCGCGGGCTAAGCGTTGACCCAAGAGGATTAGAGAACAGGGAAACGACCATGGCCGGCGCCAAGAACCACGATTACCATATCCTGCCCCCCAGCATCTGGCCCCTGTTCGGATCGCTGTCGGCGCTGGTGATGGCGTCGGGCGCGATCATGTGGATGCACGGCGGCCACCTCGCCGCCGACAAGGCCAATGGCGGCGGCTGGATCTTCCTCGCCGGTCTCGCGGGCGTGCTGTTCACCATGTACAGCTGGTGGGCCGAGGTGGTGCGCGAGGCGCATCACGGCGACCATACTCCGGTCGTCCAGCTCCACTTCCGCTACGGCATGATCCTGTTCATCGCCTCCGAGGTCATGTTCTTCGTCGGCTGGTTCTGGGCCTTCTTCGACTTCGCGCTGTTCCCGACCGCGATGAGCTTCGTCGACGGCCAGGTCGAGCGCGCCGCCGAAGGGGCCGCGGCGATCGCCGCGCAATGGCCGCCCAAGGGGCTGGAGGTCATCAACGCCTTCGAACTGCCGTTGCTCAACACGCTGATCCTGCTCACCAGCGGCACCACCGTCACCTGGGCGCATCACGCGCTGATCCACAACCAGCGCGGTGGCGAGAAGACCGGCCTGTGGGGCATGCTCGGCGTCGGCGACCGCGACGGCGTGCTCAAGGGCCTGTGGCTGACGGTCGCGCTCGGCGTGCTGTTCAGCTCGATCCAAGCGTATGAATACATGCACGCGCCCTTCCCCTTCAAGGGGCTGAACTATGGCGCCGCCTTCTTCATGGCGACCGGTTTCCACGGCTTCCACGTGCTGATCGGCACGATCTTCCTCGCCGTCTGCCTGATCCGCGCCTATAAGGGCGACTTCACGCCGCGCCAGCATTTCGGTTTCGAGGCGGCGGCCTGGTATTGGCATTTCGTCGACGTGGTGTGGCTGTTCCTGTTCGTCACCATCTACGTCTGGGGTGGCTGGGGCGCGCCGGTCCACGGCGGCTGATCGCATGAGGGGCGTCGCCTATGACTGATCCGACGCCCCTGCCGCCGACCGAGGCCATGCCCTCGGTCGTTCAGGCCGGCCTGCGCGGCCTCTGCCCGCGCTGCGGCAAGCCCACTTTGTTCGCCAAGGCGATCAAATTCGCCGATCGCTGTTCGGCCTGCGGGCTCGACTTCACGCAGTTCAACGTCGGCGACGGGCCGGCCGCCTTCCTGACGCTGATCCTCGGCACGATCGTGGTGATCGGCGCGATCATGCTCGAACTGACGCTGCACCCGCCGCTCTGGCTGCACATGCTGATCTGGATCCCGGTGACGCTCGCCGGCGTGATTTGGTCGCTGCGCCTCGCCAAGGGCGCGCTGATGTCCGCCGAATTCCGCAACGCCGCGCGCGAAGGGCGCATCGACCCGCGACTATGAGGCGCGTGCCGCTGATCCCGACCCTCGTCGTCGCACTCGCGGTGGCGGCGATGATCGCGCTGGGCCTGTGGCAATTGCTCGACCGTGCGCCGAAGAAAGAGGCGTATCTCGCGCAGCTTGCCGCCAATCCGGCGAAACTGCCGATCGCCTTTCCGGCGACGCCAGACGACCGGCTGCTGTTCCGTCGCACGACCGCGACATGCGCGCGTCCGGTCGCGCAGCGGCTCGCCGGTGCCGGGGCGGCGGGCTTCCGCCTGATCGCCGATTGCGGCAACGGACTGGTCGTCCAGCTCGGTACGACCCCCGACCCGATGTTCAAGTCGCGCTGGTCCGGCGGCGCGGTGAGCGGCTATATCAGCCACGCCCCCGACGGCCGCTCGCTGATCGGGTCGCTGTTCGACCATAGCCCGCAGCGGCTGCTGCTCGTCGCCGACGCGCCGCCGCTCGGCCTCGCGGCAAACGGCAAGCCGGATCTCTCCTCCGTCCCGAACAACCATCTGTCCTATGCGGTGCAATGGTTCTTCTTCGCCGCGATCGCTGCGGTGATCTACGTGCTGGCGTTGCGGCGGCGAAACATACCCTAATCCTCTCCCGTGCAGCGGGAGTGCAAGGTTGGATTGTCCCCGGCATGACCTCGAACAGCCGGGAACTGTTCGGCCCGGCCCGAGGGAGCCTTCCGATAGCCCCAAAGCCATCGCCCCCAAGCAAACCCGGCGTTGCCCCTCGCGCATCGGCCCGCTACCCAGCCGCGATGCGTTATGTCAGCACCCGCGGCGCCGCGCCCGCGCTCGATTTCCGCGACGTCACCCTCGCCGGGCTGGCCTCCGACGGCGGCCTCTATCTGCCCGAGCGCTGGCCCAGCCTCACCCGCGAGCAGATCGCCGGTTTCGCCAACCTCTCCTATGTCGATACCGCAGTCGCGGTGATGACGCCCTTCGTCGGCGACGCGCTCACGCCCGACGAGCTGAAGGACCTCTGCACCCGCGCCTATGGCCGGTTTAGCCATGCCGCGGTGACACCGCTCGTGCAGCTCGACCACGATCAATGGCTGCTCGAGCTGTTCCACGGCCCGACGCTGGCGTTCAAGGACGTCGCGCTGCAACTCCTCGGCCTGCTGTTCGAGCGGTTCCTGAATGGCAGCGACCGGCATCTCACCGTCGTCGGCGCGACCAGCGGCGATACCGGTTCGGCGGCGATCGACGCGCTCGCCGGCCGCGCCGGGGTCGACGTGTTCATGCTCCATCCCGCCGGCCGGGTGTCGGACGTGCAGCGCCGCCAGATGACGACGGTGCTCGCCCCCAACGTTCACAATATCGCGATCGACGGCGACTTCGACACCGCGCAGGCGCTGGTGAAGCAGATGTTCAACGATCCCGGCTTCTCGGGGACGTTCGCGCTGTCCGCGGTCAATTCGATCAACTGGGCGCGGCTGATGGCGCAGGTGGTCTATTATTTCTACGCCGCGGTCCGCCTCGGCGCGCCCGAGCGCAGCGTCGCCTTTTCGGTGCCGACCGGCAATTTCGGCGACGTCTTCGCCGGCTATGTCGCCGCGCAGATGGGTCTGCCGGTCGCCAAGCTGATCGTCGCGACCAACGTCAACGACATCCTCCATCGCGCCATCTCGGCGGGCGATTACAGCAAGGGAATCGTCCAGCAGACGCCGACGCCGTCGATGGACATCCAGGTCAGCTCGAATTTCGAGCGGCTGCTGTTCGATCTCGGCGCCCGCGACGGCGCCGCGCTCAGCGCGCAGATGAAGGGCTTCGAATCGTCGGGCGCGATGCGCCTCACCAATGCGCAGCATACCGGCGCGGCGCTGTTCGCCAGCGACCGCGTCGATCTCGACGACATGACGCTGGCGATGCGCTGGGCGCACGAACATGCCGGGCAGGTGATCGACCCGCATACCGCGATCGCGCTCGCCGCCGCGCGCCGTCATCCCAGCGACGTGCCGGTGGTGACGCTCGCTACCGCGCATCCCGCCAAGTTCCGCGACGCGGTCGAACGCGCCACCGGCCAGCGCCCGACCCTGCCCGGCCGGATCGGCGACCTGTTCGAGCGCGAGGAGCGCTACGCCACCCTCCCCGGCACGTTCGACGCGGTCACCGCCTATATCGCCGAGCGCGCGGTGCCGAAGCCATGAAGCTCGACACGCTGATTGGCGAGCCCTGGGCGGATTATGGCCTCGTCGATTCGGGCAACGGCCGCAAGCTCGAACGCTACGGCCGCTACCGCTTCATCCGCCCCGAGCCGCAGGCGATGTGGGCGCCCGCGACCGAAAACTGGCGCGCGCAGGGTGAGTTCGTGCCGGCGAGCGACGAGGATGGCGGCGGCCGCTGGGTCTTCGCCGAGCCGGTGCCGCGCGAGGGTTGGCCGCTGAAATGGAACGAGGTGCGCTTCACCGCGCAGCCGACGCCGTTCCGCCATCTCGGCTTCTTCTCCGACATGGCGCCAGTGTGGAGCTGGATGCGCGAACAGGTCGCCGATCTCGACCAGCCCGAATGCCTCAACCTGTTCGGTTATACCGGTGTCGGCACGTTGGCGATGGCGACCGCGGGCGCCAAGATGGTCCATGTCGACGCCTCGAAGAAATCGGTCGAGGCGGCGCGCGGCAATGCCGTCCTGTCCGGCATGACCGAGGCGCCGATCCGCTGGATCGTCGACGATGCGGTCAAGTTCGTCGCGCGCGAGGTGCGTCGCAAGCGTCGCTACGACGGCATCCTGCTCGACCCGCCCAAATATGGCCGCGGGCCGGAGGGCGAATTGTGGCGGCTGGAGGAAGATCTGCCGCGGTTGATCGCCGATTGCCGCAAGCTGATCGACGCCGACAGCCGCTTCCTGTTCCTCACCGTCTATGCGGTGCGCATGTCGGCGCTCGCGATCGGCGAGCTGGTCCGCCAGCTCTTCGGCGACCTGCCCGGCAAGGTCGAGGCGGGCGAACTCGGCGTGCGCGAGGAGGCACGCGGCCTGACGCTGCCGACCGCGATCTGGGCCCGGTGGAGCCGCTGACGCGGCGGTTGGTGCAGCGCAGCAAACAAACGTTACGGAACGCTCGTCGATCAGAAGGCTTTTCTGCCTATATCGGTAGATCAGCACATGGAGGCATGATGATGCGACCCAATGACGATCTCGCCAAAACGACGCATGACGATGCCGAGCCCAATCCGCTGTGGGGCCGGCTGGCGCTGCTGATGTTCGGCCTGACCGTGCTCGCGTTTCTTACTGCGATCGACCGTCCCGAATGGTTTCATTTGAAACCGGCGACCGGCACGGCCGCGGCGATGGTCTATGCTTCGGATCACGGATCGAAGTCGTAACCGTAATTTAATCCATCCCGCTCCGGATCGCCGCTGCGGCGATCCACGGCGCGCCGGCGGTCAGTACCAGGCTGACCGCGGCGAGCAGCTTCACCGCCCCCGCCCCTGCCTCGCCATCGAGCGATCCCGCGCCGAAGATGAGCAGCGGGATCGCCAGCGGCAGCATCACCAGCCCCGCCACTGCGCCACTGCCGCGCAGGCCCGCGACCAGCGCCGCGGTGGCGACGCCGAGCGCGGCCAGCCCCGGCGTCCCGATCAGCAGCCCCAGCTCGATACGCACCAGCGTCGTCGCCGACAGGTCGAACAGCCCCGCCGCGATCACCGCCGCCAGCATCAGCGGCGGCGCGAAGCCGAGCCAGTGCGCGACGATCTTGGCGAAGGCGACCAGCGTCAGCGGGACCTCGCGCACCGCATATTGATCGATGACCCCCGCCTCGACGTCGGGTGCCACCAGCCGCTCGACCGGCAGCAGCGCGGCGAGCAGCGCGGCGGCCCATATCACCCCGCCACCGATCCGCGCCAGCAACGCCGTGTCGGGGCCGACGGCGAACGGAAAGAGGATGGCGGTGAGGAGGAAGAAGGCGACCGGCCACAAGGCGCCGCCACCCGCCCAGGCGCGGCGCAGATCGCGCCAGACGATGCCGCCGATCCGCATCAGTGCAGCGTCACGCGAACCGCGCCGGGCAAGGCGACCGGCTGATGCGTCGCGACGATGGCGATCCCGCCGGCGGCGCGATGCGCGGCGATCAGCGTCTCGATCTGCGTCACTCCGTCGGCGTCGAGCCCGTTGGCCGGCTCGTCGAGCAGCCAGATCGGCGCATCGGCGCCGACCACCCGCGCCAGTCCGGCGCGGCGGCGCTGCCCGGTCGACAGCACCCGCACCGGCACCGCGGCGAGATGCGCCAGCCCGACCGCCGCCATCGCCGCCTCGGTTCGCCCGCCGATCCAGAAGGCCAACGCCCGCGCCAGCGGCAATTCGGAATCGAGCGCATGCGCCTCGCCGAGCAGCGCCACCGCGCCGTCACGCGTCACCGTACCTTCGACCGGACGGAGCAACCCGGCGGCGATGCGGATCAGGCTCGACTTGCCGACGCCATTGGGGCCGCTGACCAGCGCCGCGTCGCCAGCGCCGAGCGCGACGCTCACGCCCGCAAACAGCATCCGGCCGCCACGCATGCAGGCGACATCCGCCAGTGCGAGCCCGGTCAATCGACCACCGCGTCTTCCAGCGCGTGCATATCGTCGTCGGACAGGCCGAAATGATGGCCGATTTCATGGATGGTGACGTGGCGGACGAGATCGTCGAGCCGCACCCCCGTCTCCACCCATTCGACGAGGATCGCCTGCCGGTACAGATGGATACGGTCGGGCAGCGTGCCCGATTCCATCGACGATTTCTCGCCCAACGGGCGGCCGTGATAGAGGCCGGTCAGGTCGAGCGGATGCTCGATTCCCAAAGCGGCGAGCGTCTCGGCGTCCGCCTCCTCCTCGACCAGCAGCACGACGTCGCCGAGGTGCGTGGCGAATGCCGCGGGCAGCCGCGCGATCGTGTCGCGGGCGATCCGCTCGATCGCATCGGCATCGGGTGCCGGTCCATTAGCATCTTGCCCGTTCATGCCTGTCGCCATACCGCGTCCCTTTCCCGTCCAGCAAGGAAGACCGCCGATGATCGAGGCCCTTAGCGAAGCCGAACGTGCCGATGCGCTCGATGGCCTGCCGGAATGGGATTATGACGAGGCGCGCGACGCGATCACCCGCAGCCTCGTCTTCGCCGATTTCGTCGAGGCGTTCGGCTTCATGACGCAGGTCGCGCTGATGGCGGAAAAGGCCAACCACCACCCGGAATGGCGCAACGTCTACAATCGCGTCGAAATCCTGCTGACCACGCACGATGCCGCCGGCCTGTCGGGCCGCGACATCGAGATGGCCGAGGCGATCGACGCGATCGTCGACGAATAGGCCGACACGCCCTGCCCGTTGGTGCTGAGCCCGTCGAAGCACCTTGAGACCCAGGCCCTTCGACAGGCTCAGGGCGAACGGAGGGATATTTCGCTCCGATCAGCGCAGCGACCGCCGCATCCGTTTGCGCAGCGCGCCGGGGAACCAGCGTGCGGCGAAGCGCAGCCGTTCGGCGGTCTTGCCGACATAGGTGTGCACCGCGTCGCCATGCACCGCCTTCCACGCCGCTTCCGCCACCGCGTCGACCGGGGTCAGTTCGAGCCCGGCACCGGTAACTGATTCGCGGATCGTCCGGTTGGTGCCGCCGGCGACGCCGTCGAGCAGCGGCGTCTCGATGAAGCTCGGCAACAGGCAGCGCACCTTGATCCCCTCGCGATGCCATTCGCCGTCCAGCGCCTCGCTCAGGCCGCGCACTGCGAACTTGGTCGCCGAATAGGTGGCGAGCCCCGACGAGCCGTAGATGCCCGACGCCGAGGAGGTGTTGAGCAGCACCGATCCCGGCGTGCGCGCCAGATAGGCATGGCCGACCCGCGCGCCGTTTACCACGCCGGTGAAGTTGATCGCGATCGTCCGGTCGATCTCCTCGAACCGCGCCTCGGCGAGCGGCCCGCCGGTGCCGATCCCGGCATTGTTGAACAGAACGTCGAGCCGCCCGCCGCTCGCCCGGGTGAAGGCGTCGAGGCTCGCGGTCCAGGCGTCGCGGTCGCGGACGTCCATGACATAGCGTTCGACCATGCCGCTGGCGATCAGCGCCGCGGTCTCGTCGAGCCCGGCGGTGTTGACGTCGGCGATGCCGACCCGCCAGCCGCGGCTCGCGAACAACCGCGCGACGGCGCGACCGATGCCCGATCCGCCGCCGGTGATGAAGATCGCGCGTACCTCGCTCATAAGCCTCTCCTGCCGTCCATTCATTGGACTTTGTAGCGGGCATCCCGCATCGTTCCGGACGATGCCAGCAGAATCGCTCCGTTTCGACGCCGTCAGCAAACGTTATGGCGAGACGCGGGCGGTCGACGGAGTCTCGCTGACGATCGCCGCGGGCAGCTTCGTCGCGCTGGTCGGCGCATCGGGATCGGGCAAGTCGACGCTGCTCCAGACGATCAACCGGTTGATCGAGCCGAGCGAGGGCCGCGTGCTGCTCGACGGCGAGGATGTCGCCGCCGGTCCCGCCCCGGCGCTGCGGCGGCGGATCGGATATGTCTTCCAGGGCATCGGCCTGTTCCCGCATATGACCGTCGCCGAAAATATCGGCATCGGCCCGCGCATTGCCGGCCTCCCCGCCACCGACGTCGACGCGCTGCTCGATCTCGTCGCGCTGCCCCGCGCCATCGCGGACCGGCTGCCCGAGGCGCTGTCGGGCGGCCAGCGCCAGCGCGTCGCCATCGCCCGCGCGCTCGCGCCCGGTGCCAAGCTGCTGCTGCTCGACGAGGCGTTCGGCGCGCTCGATCCGGTGACGCGCGACGCGCTCGGCAGCGAGATTCGCGCGCTGCACGACCGGCTAGGTCTCACCACGATCCTCGTCACGCACGACATGGCCGAGGCGCTGCTGCTCGCCGACCGCGTGCTGGTGATGCAGGCGGGGCGGATCGTCGCCGATGCGACGCCCGCCGACCTGCTCCATGGCGATGGCGGCGCAGCGGCGCAGGCGCTGGTCGCGGTGCCGCGCGATCAGGCCGAACGGCTGCGCGGGATCGCGCGGGAGCAAGCGGCATGAGCGCCTTCCTCGATGCGCTCGGCCGGGTGCCGCCACTGCTTGCGCAACATGTGCTGCTGTCGGCGGCGGCGCTGCTGCTCGGCATCGCGATCAGCCTGCCGCTCGCCATCATCGCCGCGCGCCGGCCGCGCACCGGCCGCGTCATCCTCGGCTTCGCCAGCCTCGTCCAGACCGTCCCCAGCCTCGCGCTGCTCGCGCTCTTCTATCCGCTGCTACTCTGGCTGTCGGCGCTGATCGGCGGCGGCATCCCGGCATTGGGCTTCCTGCCGTCGCTGATCGCGCTGACGCTCTATGCGCTGCTACCGATCATCCGCAACGGCGTCGCTGGGCTGACCGGAATCGATCCGGCCGTGCGACAGGCGGCCAAAGCGGTCGGCATGACGCCCGCGCAGACGCTGCGGCTGGTCGAGGCGCCTTTGGTCGCGCCGGTGCTGATCGCCGGCATCCGCACCGCCGCGGTGTGGACGATCGGCGCGGCGACGCTGTCGACCACCGTCGGCCAGCCGAGCCTTGGCGACATGATCTTCGCCGGCCTGCAGACGCAGAATTGGGCGCTGGTGCTTGCCGGCTGTTTCGCCGCGGCGGGACTGGCGCTTGCCGTCGACGCGCTGATCGGCCTGATCGAGCGCGGTATCGCGCATCGCCGCCGCGCCGTGTGGCTCGGCGCGACGCTCGTACTGGTGGCCGGCCTGCTCGCCGCGACCGCGCCGCTCTGGCAGCGCGGCGGCGACAAGGTGGTGACGGTCGGCGCGAAGAATTTTTCCGAACAATATATCCTCGCCCGGCTGATCGGCGACCGGCTGACCCGCGCCGGTTATACCGTCCGCTATCGCGACGGCCTCGGCTCGGCGGTGATCTATGGCGCGCTGACCAGCGGCGATATCGACGTCTATGTCGATTATGCCGGCACGCTGTGGACCGGTGCGATGCGGCGCAGCGACGTCCCCGACCCCAAGGCGATGGCCGCCGCGATCGGCCGCTGGACGCAGGCGAGCAGCGGTGTGCGGCTGGTCGGATCGCTCGGCTTCGAGAACGCCTATGCCTTCGCGATGCGCGGCGACGACGCACGGCGCCGCGGCATCGCCAGCCTGTCCGACCTCGTCGGTGCGGCGCCCGCCTTGCGCTTCGGCAGCGATCTCGAGTTCCTCGAACGTCCCGAATGGGCGGCGGTACGCCACGCCTATCCGCTGCGCTTCGCGGCGGCGACGCCCTATGCGCCGACCTTCATGTATCGCGCGCTGGCGAGCGGCGAGGCGGACGTGATCTCCGCTTTCTCGTCGGACGGGCGGATCGCGGCCGACCGGCTGACGGTGCTGACCGACCCGAAACACGCGATCCCGAGTTACGATGCCTTGCTGCTCGTCGCACCGGCACGCGCGGGGGACGCCGCCTTCACCGCCGCGCTGGCGCCGCTGGTCGGGCGTATCCCGGTCGCCGCGATGCGCGAGGCGAATTATCAGGTCGATCGCGACGCCGGCAAGCGCACCCCTGAGCAAGCGGCGGCGTGGCTGGCGCGGCGACTGGGGCTTTAGGTCCTCAGAAGAACAGTTTGCGGAGGCTCAGCCGCACCGTCCGGCCAAGCGGGTCGAGGTAATCGGACTGGTAGCTGATCGGCGTCACGCCCGCCGCATCGCGAACGGTCTGGCGGGTGTTGAGGATGTTGTCGACCGACAGCGTCACGCGCGCGCCGCGCACCCAGGGATGCGCCTTGACCAGCTTCAGTTGCTGGCCGAGGTCCGCGAACAGCCGCAGATTGGCGGTGGCAAGGCCGGAGAAGCGCAGCGTCTGCGGATTGGCCGACGTCCCGCCGTTGACGCGGGTGCCGGTGGCGTAATCGGCGGACAGGCGCACGCCGATGCCGTTGTTCGAATAGCCGGCCTGCGCCTCGAATTCGTGCCGCGGCTGGCCACCGCTCGATCCGGTCGCATCGCCGTTGAGCAGGTCGAGCAGCGGCCCGCCGTTCGCGACGGTGACGCGCTCGGTGAGATGCCACGTATGGTAAAGCGCGAACTGGATACGCCCGCCGCCCTGACCGCCGCGACCGCCGCCGAAGCCACGACCACCACCGCCACCGAAGCCGCGCCCGCCGCCGCCCGGCGGTGGACCATCGGCACCGGCCGGCGGCGGCGGGGGGGCGCCATCGGCACCCGGCGGTGGTGGCGGCGGCGCACCCTCCGCACCCGGTGACGGCGGACCGCCGTCGGCGCTGGCCCGCGCCCCGCCGAACCGCCCGCCCCCGCCGGGAAAGCGCATGCCGGCGAAGGGGTTGGGACCGGTACCCGCACGAAACGCTTCGAGCTCTTTCTGCACCTTCGACTTGATCGGCCTGGAGAAGTTGATCCCCCAGCGGAACTGCTCGCTCACCGCACGCGCGAAATTGATCGGGCGGGCGTCGAGCCGAGTGAGATCGCCCGCCGCGTCGCGGGTGAAGCGATCGGGAAATGCCGCCTCGATCGCCGCGGTCGGCGACGGGAAGGACTGGATCGGGTTGCGCGTGTCCTGCTTGGTGTACGTGCCGATCAGCGTCAGGTCCTTGTCGCTCCACGGCTTGAGCGTCACGCCGAGCCGGGTGACGCGGCGGCTGCTCGACCGCAGGTCGGGATTGCCGCCGCTGATCGTCGTCACCGTCACCGTCTGGCCGCTGACATAATCGAAGACGCGTGCGTTGGGCGTCTCCACCGTCGGGTTGCCGAGCTGCGTCGCGGTCGGCGCGACATCCTGCTGGTTGATCGATCCGATCACCCGCAGGCTGTCGATCGGTCCCCAGTTCACGCCATAACCATAAGCGGTCAGCGTGCCGAAATCGGAAAGCTGGTTGATCGCGGCATTGCCGTTGACCGACAGGTTGCCGAGCCAGCCGAGCACGGCGCGCGAGCGGCTGGCGATCGGCACGTCGATGTTGACGCGACCGTTGACCGCGTCGCGCGACACGCTGCCGCTGCTTATCCGCTCGCCGAAGGACGCGCTGGTGAAATCGCTGGTCTGCGCGCCGATCCGGATCGCGGTGGAGACGTCGCCCGCGGGCAGCGTGAACAGCGGACCGTTGGCGAGCGCTTCGAGGTCGCCGGTGTTCGACGTCGAACGCGCACGATTGTCGGGCGTGGTGACGCCGGTCTGCGTGTCGGTGCGGTTTTCCGCGCGGTCGTAGGCGCCGGTCACCGTCCAGAGCCAGCGCGGGCTCAGCCGGCCGTTGAGGCTGGTGCCGAGATGCGCGGTGATACCGTTGCTGCGCTGGGTCAGCGCGTCGCTGATCGGCTGGCCCGACGCGTCGAGCTGCCGCCCGAATTGGCCGACGGTCTGCGTCGCGGTCAGCTCGCCGTTTAAGGTGGCGCTGACGTCGCCGATCGGCCGCGCATAGGTGGCGTTGGTGCCGAAGCTGCGGCTGAACGGCTGGAGGGTGCGATACGGCCGCTGGTCGTAGCCGGGCGTCGCGCCTTCGGTCGTCGCGACGCTGATATCGCGTTCCGCTTCGGTCAGCGCCGAACTCTGCGTGTATTTGCTGTGGATGTTGAGCCGCGAGCCGTTGCGGATCGTCAGCAGGTCGAGGTCGCCCTGCGGACTGTTCGTGCCCCCCTCGGTCGGGGCCTTGTCGGCCAGTTCGACCGTGGTCGACCGGAAGCGGCGGCGCAGCACGAAATTCACCACCTTCTGGTCGGCGGTATAGCCGTATTTGAGCGCCACCTCCTCGGGCAGGATGTCGACGCGCAGGATCGCCTCGGTCGGGATGTCGCGGATTTCCTGGAAGCCCGAGATGCGCTTGCCGTCGAGCAGCACCACCGGCGCGCCGCCCGCGCCGCTGCGCGTCTGCGGCGCGAGCTCGGTGAGCAGGTCGGAGACGCTGCTGACGCCATAGCTGCGCACGTCGGCCGGGCTGAGCACCTGTTCGGCGGGAATGTCGCCGACCACCGAGCCGGGCGGCCGGCGGCCGGTGACGACGATGTCGCTATCCTCTTCTTCGGTCTCCGCCGCCGGCGTCGTCTGCGCGGCGGGCGTGGCCTCCGTTGCGGTCGGCGTGGTGGATTGCGCCGCCGGCGTGGCCGTCGCGGGGGCCTCCGCCGCGGTCGGCGCGGCCTGGGGCTGGGTTGGGGCGGCGGTCGGCGCAGGCGCCTGCTGCGCGGTCGCCAGCGCCGGCCAGCTCACCGCCATCATCATCACCACCGCGACACGCATACCGAATACCCTTTGAACACTCCGGCTGCTGCTAATCGGCAATTGTCGCATAATTGTGCCGGCGGGAGGATCGACCGTGGCTTATCTGCCGATATCCAGCGTCACGCTCTCGATCCGCCGCAGCATCGCGACGAATTGCGCGACCTCTTGCGGGTCGAAGACGTCGAAGATACGGCTTTCGAGGTCGAGCGCCTTGGGCGCCACCACGGCATAGAGGTCGCGGCCGGCATCGGTGAGTTCGAGCAGGTGCGAGCGCCGATCCTCCGGATTGTCGCGCCGCGCAAGCAGGCCGCGGCCGACCAATGCGATCGCGGCGCGGCTCACCGTCACCTTGTCCATCAGCGTCTTGGCGCCGATCGCCTGCTGGGTGATGCCGCCGGTCTCGGCGATGACCGCGACCAGCCGCCATTCGGGGATCGTCAGCCCGAACAGCGATTCATAGGCCCGTGCGATCGAGTCGCTGACCAGATTGGAGGTCACCGACAGTCGATAGGGAATGAAGTCGTCGAGGACGAGGCGGCGGACGGACGAGGCCATGCGGTTTCGTATCAGTTGACACCAGTTTGGCAATGCCGCAAAGATTTGGTAACAGACGATACCATTTCGGAGCTGCTGCCATGTCCGACCTTTCGGCCGACCAGATCGACGTCAACCCGATGGGGCTCGACGGCTTCGAATTCTGCGAATTCACTTCGCCCGATCCGGATGCGCTTGCCGCGCAGTTCGAGGCGCTGGGCTTCGTCGCCGCCGCGACGCACCCGACTAAGGCGTTGACCCGCTACAAGCAGGGCAGGATCAACCTGCTGCTCAACCGCGAACCGACCGGCCACGCCGCCGACTTCCGTGCAGCACACGGGCCGTCGGCGAGCGCGATGGCGTTCCGCGTCGCGGATGCGCAGGCCGCTTACGACGCGGCGATCGCGCGCGGTGCCAAGCCGGCGCCGGCCGGTGCGGCGCTGGAGGGTTTGCCCGCGCTGGAAGGGATCGGCGGGTCGCTGCTCTATCTCGTCGATCGCCATGGTGCGACGGGCAGCGTCTACGACGATTGGGATCAGGTTCCCGGCGCCGCCGAGGCGGAGGCGGCCAATTCCGTCGGACTCGACGTGCTCGACCACCTCACCCACAACGTCCGCCGCGGCCAGATGCGGACGTGGTCAGCCTTCTACGGCCAGATCTTCGGCTTCGAGGAGCAGAAGTATTTCGACATCAAGGGCAAGGCGACGGGTCTGTTCAGCCAGGCGATGATCGCGCCCGATCGCGCGATCCGCATCCCGCTCAACGAGAGCCAGGACGACAAGAGCCAGATCGAGGAATTCATCCGCGATTACAATGGCGAGGGCATCCAGCATCTCGCGCTGACCACCGACGATATCTACGCGACGGTCGAGAAGCTGCGCGCCCGCGGCGTCAAGCTGCAGGACACGATCGAGACCTATTACGAGCTGGTCGACAAGCGCGTGCCGAATCATGGCGAGGATCTGGAACGGCTGCGCGCCAACCGCATTCTGATCGACGGCAACGTCGGCGAGGAGGGATTGCTGTTGCAGATCTTCACCGAGACGATGGTCGGGCCGATCTTCTTCGAGATCATCCAGCGCAAGGGCAATGAGGGCTTCGGCAACGGCAATTTCCAGGCGCTGTACGAGTCGATCGAGCTGGACCAGATCCGTCGCGGGGTGATTACCGTCGACGCATGAGTTTGCGGACGGGGTGGTGGAGCAGGAGAGGACGCTAAAACAATGACAGTCCACCACCCCGGGAGCGAGGCCGACTTTATTCCCGGCTTCGGCAATCACGTTTCCACCGAAGCGGTCGCCGGCGCGCTGCCGATCGGTCGCAACGCGCCGCAGCGGCCCGCCTTCGGCCTGTATGCCGAGCAGCTCAGCGGCACCGCCTTCACCGCGCCGCGGCACGAGAACCGCCGTTCGTGGCTCTACCGGATGCGGCCGACCGCCGAGCATCCGCCTTACGTGCGCTATGAAAGCGCGCAGTGGTTCGCCCCCGGCACCACCAATGCGCCGCTCGCCCCCAACCGGCTGCGCTGGGACCCGTGCCCCGATGCACCGGCGGGCACCGACCTGATCGACGGCATGACGACGATGCTCGCCAACCGCGATCCCGCCGATCTCGAAGGCGTGGCGCTCCACGTCTATGCCGCCAATGCCGACATGACCGCGCGCGTCTTCACCGATGCCGACGGCGAGTTGCTGTTCGTGCCGCAGGAGGGGCGGCTCGAACTGTTGACCGAGCTTGGCCGGATGATGGTCGCGCCCGGCCAGATCGCGTTGATCCCGCGCGGCGTGCGCTTCCGCGCGCTGCTGCCCGACGGCAGCGCCAAAGGCTATGTCTGCGAGAATCACGGCAGCCTGTTCCGGCTGCCCGACCTCGGCCCGATCGGCGCCAACGGCCTCGGCAACCCGCGCGATTTCGAGACGCCGGTCGCCTGGTTCGAGGATCGCGACGAACCGACCGAGGTAATCCAGAAGTTCATGGGATCGCTGTGGACGACGACGCTCGATCACAGCCCGCTCGACGTGGTGGCGTGGCACGGCAATCTCGCGCCGTGGCGCTACGACCTCGCGCGGTTCAACACGATCAACACGGTGAGCTTCGACCATCCCGACCCCTCGATCTTCACGCTGCTGACCAGCCCGAGCGACGTGCCGGGCCGCGCCAATGCCGATTTCGTCATCTTCCCGCCGCGCTGGATGGTCGCCGAGGACACGTTCCGGCCGCCCTGGTTCCATCGCAACGTCATGTCCGAGGCGATGGGGCTGATCACCGGCGCCTATGACGCCAAGGCGCACGGCTTCGCGCCGGGCGGGATCAGCCTCCACAATCTGATGGCCGGCCACGGCCCCGATCTGGCGAGCTGGCAGGGCGCCTCCGCCGCCGAGCTCAAGCCGCACAAGATTGACGGCACGATGGCGTTCATGCTGGAAAGCTGCTGGCCCTACCGGCCGACCCGCCACGCGCTCGACCATGCCCAGCTCGATTACGACGCGGTGTGGGCGGACTTCCCCAAGGCGGTGCTGCCGCAAAGCCCGGCGGCGTGATCCTTCACGGCTATTGGCGCTCGGGCGCCGCCTATCGGGTGCGGATCGCGCTGGCGCTGAAGGGGCTGGCCTATGAGCAGGTCAACCACGACCTGCGCACCGGCGGACAGGCCGACCCGGCCTATGCCGCGCTCAACCCGCAGCGGCTGGTGCCGGCGCTGGAGGTCGACGGCCTCGTCCTGACGCAGAGCGTCGCGATCCTCGAATGGCTCGACGAGCGTTTCCCGTCGCCGCCGCTGCTGCCCGGCGATCCCGACGGCCGGGCGATCGTCCGCGCGATGGTGGCGACGCTCGCCACCGATGTCCACCCGCTCCACAATCTGCGCACGCTGAAGGCGCTGCGGCAGGATTTCGACGCGTCGGAACCGCAGGTCAACGCGTGGATGGCGCATTGGATGACCGATGGCTTCGCGGCGATCGAGGCGCTGATCGCGCGCCACGGCGGCGATTTCGCTTATGGCGACGCACCGACGCTCGCCGATTGCGTCACCGTGCCGGCGCTCTATTCGGCGGTCCGGTTCGGGGTGGATACCGGCCCCTACCCCCGCCTCGTCGCCACGGCCTCGCGGACCGCGGCGCGCGCCGAAGCCGCCCACCCCAGCCGCCAGCCCGACGCCGACGCGTGAGCGAACGCCTGTCCGCCACCCCCGCCGGCGTTGCGCTGGCGCCGCTCGCCGAGATCGCCGACGGCAAGGCGCGCAATTTCGTGCTCCAGATGCGCGCCGGGCGCTTCCACGGCTTCGTCGTCCGCCGCGGCGACGGCGTCGTCGGCTATGTCGACCGCTGCCCGCATGCCGGCGTGCCGCTGGCGCAGACGCTGGACGATTATCTGACCCCCGCCGGCGATCTGATCGCGTGCAGCTGGCACGGCGCGCTGTTCACGCTCGACGAGGGGCTGTGCGTGGGCGGTCCGTGCCTCGGCCAGCGGCTCGGCGCGTGGCCGGTCGCGGTGGTCGACGGTGTCGTCACGACCGCCTGACAAATCGCCCGCCGCTGCTACACTCCGCCGCTGGCGCGGGGGTTGAGGAGGCACGGAGATGATCGGCGGGACACGCTGGAGCCTGGCGGGTTTGATCGGGGCGTCCGCCCTCGGCGCGGGCGGGATCGGCCTGTCGCTCTATTCCGAGCGGGTGGCACGCGCGGCGGAGCGGCTGGTGCCGCAGGACGGCCGCCACCTTCAGGTCGAGGGCGCCCGGCTCCATTACGTCGACCGCGGCAGCGGGCCGGCGATCGTCATGGTCCACGGCCTCGGCGGGCAATTGCGCAACTTCAGCTACGGCATGCTCGCGCCGCTCGCCGCCGACCATCGCGTCATCCTCGTCGACCGGCCGGGTTCGGGCTATTCGGTCGCCGACGACGGGGGCGAGCCCGGCATCGCCGCGCAGGCGGCGATCCTCGGCCGGTTCATCGATCTACTCGGCATCGAGCGGCCGCTGGTCGTCGGCCATTCGCTGGGCGGTGCGCTGGCGCTGTCGCTCGCCATCCAGCGGCCCGAGCTGGTCCGCGGCCTCGCGCTGATCGCCCCGCTCACCCAGCCGCAGGACGACGTGCCCGAGGCGTTCAAGGGACTGGCGGCGATCCCGCCGGGGGTGCGCCGGCTGTTCGCGCAGACGATCGCGACGCCGCTCAGCCGGTTGACCGCCGAGCGCACGCTGGCGGCGGTGTTCGCGCCGGAGGCGCCGCCCGCCGACTTCGTCACCCGCGGCGGCGGCGCCTTGTCGCAGCGACCCGCCAATATCGCCGCCGCCGCCGCCGACCTCGCCGCCGCGGCGCAGGAGATCGAGGGGATTGTGGCGCACTATCCGTCGCTGACGGTACCGACCGCGATCCTGTTCGGCCGCGACGACGCGATCCTCGACCCGGTCCGCCATGGCGAGCGCACCGCGGCGATCATTCCGGGCGCGCGGATCGCGATCGTGCCGGGTGGCCATATGATCCCGATCACCGCGCCGGAGGCGACGGCCCGGTTCGTGCGCGAGGCCTCCGCCAATTGTGGCTGAATTGGGGCAACGTGGACAAGATGGACACCTGAACGGAAACGATCGTGGGTCATCGTTTCCGTTTTGGTGATGATGTGCGGGGCCGGGCTGAACGCCATCGTTCGTACTCCCGCCAAGGTGAGGCGCTTTGTCCGGTTCGCTCGGATGCTAATCCTTCCGTGTTCCTGCGGACGCAGGAACCCAGGGTCATGCCGAACAACGTCTGACGGCGTCCGGAACCCTGGGCTCCCGCCTTCGCGGGAGTACTGGAGGGGCTTGGGACGGTCGTGGGTTTGCAGGAGCCGGATGGGAAGCAGCCCCCCGGACGCACGCAGGCGACGCGACTCGGCGGTGAGAAAGAGCGGGCGAAGCCTAGCATGCGCCGTTTCGTGTAGGACAGCGCCGACGCCGCCGCGGCATCACACCGGGGTCAGTTCCGCGGCATAGCGGCGGGCGTTGGCGACATAAGTCGCGGCGGACAGGCGCAGGCCGGCGATCTCCGCCGCGGTCAGCGGGCGGACGAGGCGGGCGGGGGCGCCGACGATCAGCGATCCGTCGGGGAAGACCTTGCCCTCGGTGACCAGGGCGTTGGCACCGACGATCGAATCCGCGCCGATCGCCGCGCGGTTGAGCAAAGTCGCGCCCATGCCGATCAGGCTGCGGTCGCCGACGTTGGCGCCGTGAACGATGGCGTGGTGGCCGACGGTGACCTCGCGACCGATCGTCGTCGGTACGCCGGGGTCGGCATGGATCATCGCGCCGTCCTGGATATTGCTCTCGTCGCCGACGGTGATCGGGTCGTTGTCGCCGCGCAGCACCGCGCCGAACCACACCGAGGCGCGGGCGCCGAGCACGACCCGGCCGATCACCTGCGCGCCCGGCGCGACATAGGCTGCCTCGCCCAGCTGCGGTGCGACGTCACCCAATGCGTAACAGGCCATCGATCGCCTCCCCGCCGCGGTCGGTGCGACACGGCTTGTGCCCGATGCGATAATGGCACATCATCGCCCGCGTCCAGTCCAGCAAGGCCGTGACAGCGGCCTCTGGTAGCGTTAGCAGTACGAGTCGTACGGGACGGATCGCCAAGGGTGGCGGCCGCCGGGCCGGACAGCGACGTAGCGGCTTGATTTCGGAATTGCGCGGGTTATGCCCTGCTGCGTCTACGGGAGCGACGAACACGATGGGTGCCGGGTTACGCGACGATTTCACTTTTTCGGGTTCGGACGCCGCTAGCAAGACGTTCGCCGGCCTGCCGGTGCCGCCGGTGATCGACGGACAGGATCCCGAGGCCGCCGCGCTTGCGTCGCTGGCGTCGAGCATCGCCGCCGCGCGCCGCAAGCTCGGCACGCATCTGGAAGCCTCGCTGTTCGCCAATCCGGGGCTCGACATCATGCTGTTCCTGTTCGCCGAGGGGATCAACGGCGCGACGGTGACGACCAACGCCTGCTGCGCCGCCGCCGGCGTGCCGCGCACCACCGCGCTGCGCTGGATCAAGCTGTTGCAGGACCGCGGACTGGTCGACGGCAGCGACGACGTCAGCGACCGCCGCGTGACGATGCTGGCGCTGAGCCCGCAGGGTCGCACGACGATCCGCACCTGGCTCGGCGAGATCGCCGCGCTGCCGCTGCGCGGGATCGAACAGCGGTAACCAGCGCGTGTAGCTGTCTCCGCGGTGATATCGGAGCAGCACAGTGTTCCTGCGAACGCAGGAACCCAGGGCCAAGCAGAATAACGGCTGACGACGTGCGCGACTCCTGGGCTCCTGCGTTCGCAGGAGCACTGGTGGAGTGTCGCGGAACGTTCGCAGGAGCAGGGCGCCAGTTGGGGGACGCTCGCTCCGAATCACCGGGCGTTCGGGACCGCCCCCTTATCCCGCGATGACGATCGGGTAGCGGAGGCGGAGGTCGTCGGCGATGCGTTCGATCGTGTCGTTCTCGCCGGCCGCGCCGGTCGGCGTCACCGACCAGTTGCAATGCGGATGCGTCGCCGGGTCGTAGAGGCGGATCTCGCCGAGCACCAGGCGCCAGCGGCGACGGTTGCCGCCGGCCAGCTTCACCAGCGTCGAGAGGAAGAGGTCGTGGAGCATGGCGCTGGTCATGCCGCCCGCCCTAGCTTGCTGCGCCGGCGAGGAAAAGCGCCGGGGCAAGGCGCGGCAGCGCCACCACCAAGCACGGCTTTGTTGCGTTGCCGCAACGGGCGTCGCAGGGAGGGCATATGGCGCATTCCTCCGACGCGCGCGCGGGCCTGTTCTACGGCATCGGCGCCTATACCCTGTGGGGGCTGCTGCCCCTGTATCTGCATCTGTTGACCGCGGTGCCGCCGGCGCAGGTGCTGGCCAACCGCATCCTGTGGTCGCTGCTGCTGCTGCTCGCGATCGTCGCGGCGACGCGGCGGCTGCGGACGCTGGTCGCGGCGGCGCGCGGGCGGGTGCTGGCGATGCTGGTGGCGAGCGCGGCGCTGATCGGGATCAACTGGTTCGTCTATATCTGGTCGGTGACCAACGCGCATCTGGTGGAGGCGAGCCTCGGCTATTTCATCAACCCGCTGCTCAACGTCGCGCTCGGCATGCTGCTGCTCGGCGAGCGGCTCAACCGGTTGCAGGTGGCGGCAGTGGGCGTGGCGGCGCTGGGCGTCGCGATCTTCGCCGCGGGCGGCGGCGGGGCCTTGTGGGTGTCGCTGGTGCTGGCGCTGAGCTTCGGCTTCTACGGGCTGATCCGCAAGGTGGCGGCGATCGACGCGCTCGGCGGGCTGACGATGGAGACGCTGATCCTCGCGCCGTTCGCGCTGGTCGTACTGGTGCAGGCGAACCACAGCGGCACGGCGGCGTTCGGGCACGACCGGACGCTCGACCTGCTGCTGGTGCTCGCCGGGCCGGTGACCGCGGCGCCGCTGCTGCTGTTCGCCGCGGGCGCGCGGCGGCTGCGCTATACGACGGTCGGGCTGCTCCAGTTCATCGCGCCGACGTTGCAGTTCCTGCTGGCGGTGCTGGTCTATCGCGAGCCGGTCCGCGCGACGCAGCTCGCCACCTTCGCGCTGATCTGGCTCGGCTGCGGCCTCTATGCGTGGAGCAGCATCCGCGCGGCGCGGGCGCTGCCCGCCTAGCGGCGGACGTCGAGGCCGCCGGCGAGATAGGCGTCGATATCGGCCTGGCGGAACAGCGCGGCGTCGCCGGGCAGCGAATGTTTGAGCGCGGTGAGCGCGAGGCCGGTCGCCGCCGCGGCACCGATGTCGCCGCCACGGCGCAGCGCGTGCAGCACGCCGCTGGCGAAGGCGTCGCCGCCGCCGATCCGGTCGACGATGCCGGCCAGCGTCACCTCCCCGGTCTGGGCGTGGCCGTCGCGGGTGTCGACGCGCGCCGAGATGCGGTGGAGGTCGACGTTCTCGACATGGCGCGCGGTCGAGGCGATCGTCCGCAATTTGGGGAAAGCGGCGAAGGCGGCCTCGGCGGCGTCGCGGCGGCGATCCTCGCCGTCATGGCCCGCGAAGTCGCGGTCGAGCAGCAGCGCGATGTCGCGGTGGTTGCCGAAGAGGAGGTAGGCGTGCTCGACCAGTTGCGTCAGGATGGCGCGGGGATCGCCGTCCCAGCGCTCCCACAATTTGGCGCGGTAATTGCCGTCGAACGAGATCGGGATGCCGCGCGCGGCGGCGGCGCGGACGGCGGCGATCGCGCTCTCCGCCGGCACCGGGCCGAGCGCCGGGGTGATGCCGGAGAGGTGGAACCAGTCGACGCCGTCGAGCAGGGCGTCCCAGTTCCATGCCGACACCGGCGCCGCCGCGAAGCTGGAATAGGCGCGGTCGTAGATCACCTCGGTGGCGCGCAGGCCGGCGCCCGAGGTGACGAAATAAAGGCCCATCCGCTCGCCGGCGCGCGCGATCCGGCGGGTGTCGACGCCGTGGCCGCGCAGCGTCGCGATCGCCGAGCGGCCGAGGTCGTTGTCGGGGACGATGCTGGCGAGGGCGACGTCATGGTCGAGCCGGGCGAGCGCGGTGGCGACGTTCGCCTCGGCGCCGGCGACCCAGACGTCGAACTTCGGCGTCTGCAACAGCAATTCGCGGCCCGGGGGCGACAGGCGCAGCATGATCTCGCCGAATGCCAGGAATGTCATGCGCGCCTCCTCAGCGATCGATGCGATAGGCGCGGCGGACGAGGCCGCTGGTCAGCTCCTGCGCCAGCTCCGCCGCCTCCCACTCGGCGAGGCGATGCTCGGCGACGAGGCGGGCGAGGAAGCCGCAGTCGATCCGCCGCGCGACGTCGTGCCGCGCCGGGATCGACAGGAAGGCGCGGGTGTCGTCGTTGAAGCCGACGGTGTTGTAGAAGCCCGCGGTCTCGGTAGTCATCTCGCGGAAGCGGCGCATGCCTTCCGGACTGTCGTGGAACCACCAGGCGGGGCCGAGCTTGAGGCAGGGATAATGGCCGGCGAGCGGCGCCAGTTCGCGGGCGTAGACGCTCTCGTCGAGCGTGAAGAGGATGATCGATAGGTCGGTCGAGGTGCCGAACCGGTCGAGCAGCGGCTTGAGCGCATGGACGTAATCGGTGCGGCCGGGAATGTCGGCGCCCTTGTCGCGGCCGTGGCTGGCGAACAGGCCGGCATTGTGGTTGCGGACGCTGCCGGGATGGATCTGCATCACCATGCCGTCCTCGACGCTCATCCCCGCCATTTCGGTGAGCATCTGGGCGCGGAACAGCTCGGCATCGGCGGGGGTCCAGTCGCCGCCGGTGATGCGCGCGAACAGCGCCTCGCATTCCGCGGCGGAGAGGTTGGCGGTGGCGGCGGTGGGGTGGCCGTGGTCGGTGGCGGTGGCACCGGCGGCGCGGAAGTCGGCGCGGCGCTTGCGGTGCGCGGCGAGATAGCCCTGCCAGCTGTAGACGTCCTCGCCGGTCAGTTCGCCGAAGCGGCGCAGCGCACCGGCGAATTGCTCGTGCTCGACGTCGATGACGCCATCGGGGCGGTAGGTGGTGACGACGCGGCCGGTCCAGCCGCTCGCGCGAATGCGGTGGTGCGCATCGAGGCTGTCGTGTGCGCCCTCGGTGGTGGCGAGGAAGTCGATGCGGAACCGGTCGAACAGCGCGCGCGGGCGGAAGGCGTCGGTCGCCAGTCTCTCGGCGATCGCGTCGTAATAGAGATCGGCAGTGGCGGGCCCGAACGCGACGGTCATGCCGAACACGTCGGCGAAGACGTGGTCGAGCCACATCCGCGACGGCGTGCCGCGGAACAGATGGTAATGATCGGCGAGCAGCCGCCACGCGGCGCGGCGGTCGGCGGTCGCCGTGCCGTCGGCACGCGGGATCGCCAGCGCGTCGAGATCGATGCCCTGGCTGTAGAGCATGCGGAACAGATAATGGTCGGGGGCGAGCAGCAGCGTCGTCGCGTCGGTCCATGGCCGGTCGTCGGCGAACCAAATCGGGTCGGTATGGCCGTGCGGGCTGACGATCGGGAGATCGGCGATTTCCGCATAGAGCGTGCGCGCGATGCCGCGCGTCGTCGGGTCGGCGGGGAAGAGCCGGTCGGGGTGCAATTCCAGGCTGCGGGTCATGCGCTGTCCTCTCGCGTTGCGCGGGTGGTAACCGGTGTCAGGATGGGGTGCAACCGTGGTTCGGGTGAGGGCTCGGCCGTCCTCCCCTCCGTCAGCGCTGTGCGCTGCCACCTCCCCCTGGCGGGGGAGGAATGGCCGGCGGCGCGGCGACCGAGGCGCGGTGGATGAGTGTCGAGGGGAAATGCGCCGGCTGCTCGTCGTCCCCGGCGATCAGCTTGCGGGCGGCGGCGTGCGCCATTGCGGTGCTCGGCCAGCGGACCGTCGTCAGCGGCGGCCAGAGGTGGGCGGCGATCGGGGTGTCGTCGAAGCCGATGATCGACAGATCGTCGGGGATGACGAGGCCGCGGCGGCGCGCGGCGTGGAGGACGCCGGCGGCCATTTCGTCGTTGGCGGCGAAGATCGCGGTCGGGCGCGGGACCGCGTCGAGCAGGCGTTCGGCCGCCGCCAGCCCCGATTCGAACGTATAATGGCCCGCGGCGACGAGATCGTCGGGCAGATCGAGGCCCGCGGCGGCGAGCGCGGCGTCGAAGCCGGCGCGGCGTTCGTGCGCGGAGCGGAACCCCGCGGGGCCGCCGACGAAGCCGATGCGGCGGTGGCCGCGCGCGACCAGATGGGCGGCGGCCTCGTGCACCGCGGCGCGATCGTCGGAGGCGACCATCTGCGCGGGCGCGTCGAGCATCGCCGAGCCCATCCGCAGGTAGCGGCAGCCGATCGCCGCGCAGAGCCGCGCGACGCCGTCGTCCTCGCTGATCGGCGGCATCAACAGCACCCCGAACAGGCGCTGGCGTTCGAGGAAATGGCGCAGATCGTCGAGCATCGTCGGCGAGGCGCGATCGACCGGACGGACGACCAGTTCGAATTCGGTGCCGCGCAGCCCGGCGAGCAGGCCGTGCTGGACGTTCATCACCGTCTGCGCATTGGGATTGTCGTGGACGAGGCCGATCAGGAAGTTGCGGCGCAGCGCCAGCGCACGCGCCTGCGGATTTGGGATATAGCCGAGGTCGCCGATCACTTGCTCGACCCGCGCGCGGGTCTCGGCGTGGAGCAGCGGCGAGCGGTTGATGACGCGGCTCACCGTCTTCTTCGATACGCCGGCGATCCGGGCCACGTCGTTGATCGTCGGCTGGCCGGAGATGCGCATGACAGCGACGATAGCCGCCCGCCCGCGGCTCCGCCAGCGCGCCGATGACACCGGTAGACAACCACCGCGCGCAGCGGCAAGACACCGATCCGCACCACCGAGGGACGACGCTTGTGACCCGATTGACCCGCAACACGCTCGACCGGCTGCCCGCCGCCGTTTCCGGTCCGATCGGCCGGCCGCTGCGCGAGGTCGGCTCCGGGGTCGGTATCGTCCATTTCGGCCCCGGCGCCTTCCACCGCGCGCATCAGGCGGCCTATATCGACACAATACTGCAGCACGATCCGCGCTGGGGAATCGCGGCGGTGTCGATGCGCAGCCGCGGCACGGTCGAGGCGCTGGAGCAGCAGGACGGCCTGTACACGCTGGCGATCCGCGACGCCGAGCCGGCGATGCGGGTGATCGGCGCGCATCGCCGCTTCCTCGCCCCCGATGCGGCGACGCAGACGCATGCGCTGCTGGCCGATCCGGCGGTGACGCTGGTGACGACGACGGTGACCGAAAAGGGCTATTGCCTCGCCGGCGACGGCACGCTCGACCTCGGCCATGCCGATATCGTCCACGATCTCGCCGGCGCCGCGGTGCCGCGCAGCGTGATCGGCTGGATCGTCGCCGGGCTCGCCGCGCGGCGCGATGCGGGGCTGCGGCCGTTCGTGCCGATGCCGTGCGACAATCTCGCCAGCAACGGCGCCAAGCTGCATGCGGCGCTGGTCGCCTTCGCGCGGGTCGGCGATGCGGGCCTCGCCGACTGGATCGCGGGCGAGGTGCGGGTGCCGTCGACGATGGTCGATTCGATCACCCCCGCGTCGGACGAGGCGCTGTATGCGGCGGTCGCGACGGCGATCGGGCTGGAGGATCGCGCCGCCGTCCAGCGCGAGCGGTTCGCGCAATGGGTGATCGAGGATGTCGGTGTGCCGCTCGGCCCCGACCTCGCCGGCGCGGGCGCGACGCTGACCGGCGATGTCGCCGGTTACGAGAAAGCCAAGTTGCGCATCCTCAACGGCGCGCATTCGACGCTCGCCTATCTCGGGCTGCTGCGCGGCCATGCCAGCGTCGCCGAGGCGATGGCCGATGCCGCGCTCGCCGGCTTCGTCGATGCGATGATCCGGCGCGACATCGTGCCGATGCTGCCGGCGGTGGCGGGGCTCGACCTCGACGCCTATCGCCGCGCGGTGCTGGCGCGGTTCCGCAATCCGGCGATCGTCCACCGGCTCGACCAGATCGCCACCGACGGATCGCAGAAGCTGCCCTATCGCCTCGGCGACACGCTCGCCGCGCATCGCGCGGACGGACGGATGCCGGCGCATGTTGTCGCGGCGCTGGGCGGCTGGGTCGCCTTCCTGATCGCGCGTGCCGGAGCGGGGGTCGCCATCGCCGATCCCGCCAGCGCGCAGCTCGCCGCCGCGGCGCACGATGCCGATCCGGCGACGGTGGTGCGCCGCCTCGCCGAGGCGGGGCTCGGCCTGCCGCCGCAGGTCGCCGGCGATCCGCCGCTGCTCGCCGCGATCGCGGCGGCAGCGACCGCAGCGCATGCGCGGCGCTGGGACGCGCTGCTGACCGGCAATGATTCCTAACGCAAAGCCTTTAGTATGAATGGACCCGGGCTTCGGCTTCGCGCGTCTGATGCGCGAAGCCGGCAGCCGCCGGCGCAACTCCATCCGGAGGGTCCCCCTTGGCCGCTTCCTTCGTGCGTCATCTCGAACCGACGCTGCTCCCCGATCCCAAGCGCACCGTCATCCGCCCGTTCCTGCCCGAGGACCCCGATCCGTTCCGCGTCGAGGGGGCGCCGCGCGGCGACCGGATCGTCGAGCGGATGCTGGCGATGTCCGATGCGGAGATCGAGGAGCTGGTCGCGGTCGTCGTCGACGGGCTGGGATCGCGGCATCGCGAGATCCCCGGACTGTTGCTGCGCCGCTTCGACGAGGTCGCCGAGCCGCTGAAGCTCGATGCCGGACTGTCGGAATCGCGCAGGATGCTGGTCGGCGCCTATTTCAGCGCCGAATATTCGTTCGAGGCGGCGGCGCTGTTCAACCCGAGCATCGTGCCGCATCCCGACCAGAGCGGCTGCGCCGAGGGCGCGATCCGCTTCGTGCTGTCGCTGCGCGGCATCGGCGAGGGGCATCTGTCGTCGGTCACCTTCCGCACCGGCACCTGGGGTCCGGCGGACGACGACCTCGTCATCGACACGCCGAGCCGGCAGGGCGTGCCGCCGGTGATCGAGGAGCCGTCGATCGAACTGGTCCGCGAGATCGGCGCCAAGGCGCTCGTCCAGCTCAATTGCCGCGATGCGCGCGAGCCGTCGGAGACGGTGCTGTTCCCGGTCGTCGAGAGCCAGAACCGCGGCATCGAGGATCTGCGCCTCGCCCATTTCTGCGACGAGGACGGGCGCGAGACCTATATCGGCACCTATACCGCGGTCGGCGGCCAGGGCGCGCGGCAGGAGGTGTTGCAGACCGACGATTTCCGCCTGTTCCACATGCACCCCGTCGACGGCGCGGTGGCGAGCGGCAAGGGCATGGCGCTGTTCCCGCGCAAGATCGACGGCCAGTTCGCCGCGCTGTTCCGCCACGACAACGAGAATCTGTGGTTCGCCAAGAGCGACACGCCGCTCGCCTGGCCCGATCCGGTGCGGATCATGACGCCGGAATATCCGTGGGAGTTCATCCAGATCGGCAATTGCGGCTCGCCGATCGAGATCGAAGAGGGCTGGCTGGTGCTGACCCATGGCGTGGGCATGGTGCGCAGCTATTGCATCGGCGCCGCGCTGCTCGACCGCGACGATCCGACCAAGGTGCTGGGGCGGCTGCCCGAACCGCTGATCGCGCCGGACGGCGAGACGTGGGACGGCTATGTGCCCAACGTCGTCTATTCGTGCGGCGCGCTGGTGCGCGGGCGGACGCTGCTGCTGCCCTATGCGCTCGCCGACGACATGACGAGCTTCGCGATCGCCTCGCTCGACGAGCTGGTCGCGGCGATGCGGTGAGTCGCCGGCGCGCGGGGAACTTGCGCGCAGACGCGCGGGGAGCGCAGCCCCCTCACCACCGTTCGTGCTGAGCTTGTCGAAGCACGGCTGGCCCCGAGCGAAGGCGTCGCCCCGGGCACCGCCCTTCGACAGGCTCAGGGCTAACGGGTGAGAAGTGCACCGGGGGGGGCAGGCGTACCGCATCAACCCTCCCCTCTCTGCCTTCTCTACGCCTGTGCGCACCACCTCTTGTGCGCGTCTTCGGGTGAACCCTATTCCGCCCACACCGTCAGCAGCGTATGGGCGATCGCGTACGGCGGCGGCGGCAGGAACGGGCCGGGTTCGCCCGCCAGCACCGCGCGGACCATGTCGCGCGGGACCCACATCGCATCCTCCAGCTCGTTGGTGTCGAGCGTGATCGCATCGTCCTCCGCCTCGCCGATACAGGCGATCATCAGCGACGAGGGGAAGGGCCAGGGCTGGCTGGCGACGTAGCGGACGTTGCCGACGCGGACGCCGGCTTCCTCGTGGATCTCGCGGGCGACCGCCTCCTCGATCGATTCGGCGGGTTCGAGGAAACCGGCGAGCGCCGAATAGCGGCCCTCCGGCCAGCCCTTGCCGCGGCCGAGCAGGGCGCGGCCGTCATGTTCGGCGATCATGATGACGACGGGGTCGACGCGCGGGAAATGTTCGGTGCCGCAGGCGTCGCATTGCCGCCCCCAGCCGGCGCGGAACGGATGCGTGGTCGATCCGCAGCGCGCGCAAAAGCGGTGGCGGGCGTGCCAGTCGAGCAGGCTGCGCGCCGCGGCATAGGTCGCCGCCTCGCCGGGCTGCAACGCGGCGAGCACCGCCATCAACGCCGGCGAGCGCATCGCCGGCGCGGTCCCTTCGGTCCCCGCGGGCGGGACGACGACGACATGCGCGCGGCCGGCGCCGTCGAGACCGAGCAGGATCGTCTCCGCCCCCTCGGGCACCGCGGCGAGCGAGGTCCAGGCGAGCAGGCCGTCGGCGGTGACCTCCGGCATCAGCCCGTCGAGCGCGAGCACGCGGGCGTTGCCGTCGAGCTTGGCGGCGAGCGCGACGGGATCGTGGCGCAGCGCATCGGCACGGTCGAGCGTGCCGCCGGTGAAGCCGGGGGTCATCGGCGGAAGCGCGCCATGTCGGCGGCGAAGGCGGCGACCGCCTCCTGGCGCAGCGGCCAGCGATCGGCGGGGAAGTAATTGACCATGATCGTACCACGTACCTTCTTCACGGGATCGACGAAGGCGACCGTGCCCGCGGCACCGCCCCAGCCATAGGTGCCCTTCGACGGCATGCCGCCCGGCCCGTCGGCGAGATAGACCGAGCCGCCCGCGCCATAGCCCATCGGCGTCGCCCGCGCGGTGGCGCCACCGGTGGCGCCGCCGACCCCGCCGAAGGTCACGCCGGCGGGGAGCAGGTTGGACATGGCGAGCCGCACCGTCTCGGGCTTCATGATCCGCACGCCGTCGAGCGTGCCTTCGTCGGCGAGCATGTGGAGGAAACGATCATAGTCGCGCGCCGACATCACCAGCCCGGCGCCGCCATAGGGGAAGCTCGGCGGCTGGAGATAGACCGAGGTCGCGGCGGGATCGAGCGGCACCAGCGCATCGCCGGTGAAGGCGTAATTGGTCGCGAGCCGGCGCGCCTGCGACCGCGGTACGGTCCAGAAGCTCGACGTCATCCGCAGCGGCGCGAAGATGCGCGTGTCGACGAAGCGGTCGAACGGCATGCCGCCGGCGACCTCGATCACCCGGCCCATGACGTCGAGGCCGACCGAATAATTCCACGCCGTCCCCGGCTGCGCGATCAGCGGCGCCTGCGCGACCCGGTCGGCGAATGCGGCGAGCGTCGGCGCGCGGGTGCGGCGCATCGCCGGTTCGACGCTGGCGCTGACCTCGGCGGGGAGGATGCCGAGCCGTTCGTATTCCTTGAGCAGCGCGCCTTTGGCGATGATGTTGTAGGTGAGGCCCGAAGTGTGCGTCAGCAGCATGCGGATCGTGATCGGCCGTTCCGCGGGCACGCTGGCGAGGCTCGTCTCCGGGCTGGTCGCGACCCTCATCGTCGCGAAGGCGGGGATATATTTGGCGACGGGGTCGTCGAGGCCGATCTTGCCCTCCTCGATCAGGATCATCGCCGCCATCGCGGTGACCGGCTTGGTCATCGAATAGACGCGCCACAGGCTGTCCGGCGTCGCCGGCGCGGCCTCCGCCTCGGTCGACAGGCGGCCCGCCGAGACGAACCAGGTCGGCCGGTCGCCGATGCCGAACGCCGCGACGATGCCGGGCATCTTGCCGTCGCGGGCATAGCCGTCGAACAGCGCCTGCGTCTGCGGCAACGCGGCGGTCTGCGTCGTCGGGGCGGGCGGTTGCAGCGCCTGCCCGCCGATCGCCGCGGTGGCGGCGAGGGCGACGAGGGCCAGTCCGGCGATCATGTTGCGCTTCATCCGTCTCTCCTCAGCACCGCCGCCGCGGCCTTGGCGAACACCGTCGGCAGGCCGGCGCGGTCCAGTTCCGCGATCGGCCACCATTCGCCCGCCTGATGCGCGTCCGTCCGGGCGACGGCAAGCGCCAGTTGCAGGTCGAAATGGGTGAAGCCATGCGCCACCGTGACGTTGCGCATCTCCCAGTCGGCGGCGAGCGGCGCATCGGCGAGCTCCGGCGGCGCCTCGACCCAAGGCCCGGTCGGCAGCGCGCGCATCCCGCCGAGCAATCCCTTGTCCGGCCGGGTGACGAGCAGCACGCTGCTGTCGCGTTCGACCCAGAAGATCGTGCCGTAGCGTTGCGGCTTGGCCTTCTTCTTCGCCTTGACCGGCAGCGCCTCGGGCGCGCCCTCGCGCACGCCGAGACATTCCGGTTCGAGCGGGCAGAGCAGGCAGGATGGTGCCTTCGGCGTGCAGATGCCCGAGCCGAGGTCCATCATCGCCTGCGCGAAGTCGCCGGCGCGGTCGTCGGGGGTGATCCGGTCGGCGGCGGCGCGGATCGCGACGCGGGCGCCGGGCAAAGGCGTGCGGATTGCGAACAGCCGCGCGACGACGCGCTCGACATTGGCATCGACCACCACCGCGCGCTTGCCGAAGGCGATCGCCGCCACCGCCGCGGCGGTATAGGCGCCGAGTCCCGGCAGCGTGCGCAACACCGCCTCGTCCTGCGGGAAGACGCCGCCGTGATCGGCGACCACCGCCTTCGCCGCGGCGACCAGATTGCGCGCGCGGGCATAATAACCGAGCCCCGCCCAGGCGGCCATGACCTCGGCATCGTCGGCGGCGGCGAGGCTGGCGAAATCGGGCCAGCGCGCCACCCACGCCGCGAATCGCGGCCGCACCGCGGCGACCGTCGTCTGTTGCAGCATCACCTCCGACAGCCAGACGCGATAGGGATCGGGCGTTTCGCCGGGCAGCGCGCGCCATGGCAGCGCGCGACGATGGCGATCGTACCAGGCGAGCAGCGCCGGGGAAATCACCGCGGGGTCGGGATAAGAGCGAGTAGCGTCCACGACTTGGCTATGGCATGGGACCGCCGATGAGCAAGCGCGTCCGCGCCCCCGATGTCGAGCCCCCCCGCCAGAACCGCGCCCGCGCGGTCAGCGAATTGCTGCCCGCGATCCATGGCGCCGCCTTCAAGCGATTCGGCTTCGTGCAAAGCGCACTGGTGACACGCTGGCCGGAGATCGTCGGCACCCGCTGGGCCGCCGCCTCCGCACCCGAATCGCTGCGCTTCCCGCCGGGCAAGAAGGCCGAGGGCGTGCTGACGATCGTCGTGCGCGGTGCGCATGCGCCGATGATGCAGCATATCGCGCCCGAGATCGTCGAGCGGGTCAACCGCTTCTTCGGCTATGCCGCGGTGGCGCGGCTGACGATCCGCCAGGGCGAGGTCGCCAAGCCGATGCCGCGCAGCGCGCCGACGGCGCTCAAGCCCGCCCCCGCCGAGATCGGCGACGGGCTGAAGGCGATCGCCGATCCCGAATTGCGCGCGGTGCTCGAATCGCTCGCCGCCGGGGTCCACGCCACCCGCGGCATCCCCAAGATAGGATGAGCCCTGTCATGCCCCACCGCCTGCGCTTCGTTCCCGCCGTCGCCTTGCTGCTCGCCGCCGCGCCGGCGACCGAATGGAGCCAGGTCGCCCGGCCGACCGCCAAGGGCGCCTATGTCTTCGGCAACCCCGCCGCGCCGATCAAGCTGGTCGAATATGGCAGCTACACCTGTTCGCACTGCGCCGATTTCGCCAATGAGAGCGCGCCGGTGCTCAAGGGGCAGATGATCCGCTCGGGCAAGGTCAGCCTCGAATATCGCCATCTGATCCGCGATCCGGCCGATCTCGGCGCGGCGATCCTCGCGCGGTGCGCGGGGCCGCACGGCTTCGGCGCGGCGCATGCGATGATCTTCGCGACGCAGGCGACGTGGCTGCCCAAATTGGGCACGTACCAGCAGGCGCATCCTGACATCGACGCCAAGCCGCTGCTCGACCAGGCGCGCGCCTATATGGAGGCCGCCGGGCTGACCGCGGCGATGCGCGCGCGCGGGCTGACGCCGGCGAGGATCAACGCCTGTTTCGCCGACAAGGCCGAAGTGGCGCGGATCACCGCGATGACCGGCGATGCGCCGGTCGAGGTGCGCAGCACGCCGACCTTCTACCTCAACGGCGAACTCCAGCCGCCCGCCGGTTGGGACAAGCTCGAACCCGTCCTGCGCGCCAAGGGCGCGAAATAATTGGCCCGATATATGGAGCGTAACCCGATGAAAATGCTTGCGTCGCTTCTCGTCCTGCCGCTGGCGCTGGCCGGCTGCTCGAAGGAGGCGGGAACGCCGACCGCACCCGCCAGCCCCGCCGCCGCAGTCGCCGCGCCCGCCGGGCAGAGCTGGACCGAGACCGCGGCGCGCACCGCCGAGGGGACGATCGTCGGCAATCCCAATGCGCCGATCAAGCTGGTCGAATATGGCTCGCGCCTGTGCCCGACCTGCGGTGCGCTCGCGCGCGAAGGCTTCGCGCCGCTGCTCGACAAATATGTGAAGACCGGCAAGGTCAGCTTCGAATATCGCGAGTTCCTGGTCCACGGCGCGCCCGACCTGCCGCCGGCGCTGCTCGGCAATTGCACCGATCCGTCGACCTTCTTCCCGATCCTCGAGCAGATGTATCAGGCGCAGGAGGGCTTCAACACCAAGCTGCAGGCGATGCCGCAGCCGATGCAGCAGCAATTGCAGACCGCCAAGCCGGTCGACGCGATCCGCATCATGGCCGAGCAGATGGGGCTGGTCGACTTCGCCAAGCAACGCGGCATCCCCGAGGCCAAGGCGCGCGCCTGCCTCGCCGACATGACGCAGATCGACCGCTGGACCAAGCAGACGCAGGACAAGAGCGCCGACGGCACCGTCACCGGCACGCCGACACTGATCCTCAACGGCAAGAAGATCGACGCGCTGAGCTGGGGCCAGCTCGAGCCGTTGCTGAAGGCGGCGGGGGCTTAAATCTCGCGCGGCGGCGCGGAAAAGAAGAGTTTTCGCGCAGAGGCGCAGAGACGCAGAGGGGATGCTTGGTGGTCGGCCTTTGCGACCGCCACGCCCGTTTGCCCTGAGCTTGTCGAAGGGCTTGAGTCTCACCTGCCCTTCGACAGGCTCAGGGCGAACGGCGAGGGGGCTGCGAGGGGAGAGGGGCGGGCGTGCCCCCTCTGCGTCTCTGCGCCTCTGCGCGAACCCATCTTCTTCCCTTCGCGCCTTCGCGCGCCCCTCTTGCAACGCCGCGCCATAACCGGCACCCGGACAGCGTGCAGATCAAGCGGCTCCGCATCGCCGGGTTCAAGAGCTTCGTCGATCCGGCCGACCTCGCCATCGAGCGCGGGCTGACCGGAGTCGTCGGGCCGAACGGCTGCGGCAAATCCAATTTGCTCGAGGCGCTGCGCTGGACGATGGGCGAGAACAGCGCCAAATCGCTGCGCGGCGCGGGGATGGAGGACGTGATCTTCGCCGGCACCGCGACGCGGCCGCCGCGCGATTTCGCCGAGGTCGCGATCCTGCTCGACGGTGCCGACGGCGAGGAACGCGAGGTCGTCCGCCGCATCGAGCGCGGTGCGGGCAGCGCCTATCGCATCGACGGCCGCGACGTCCGTGCCAAGGACGTCGGTCTGCTGTTCGCCGATGCCGCGACCGGTGCGCACAGCCCCGCGCTGGTCAGCCAGAACCGGATCGGCGCGGTGATCGCCGCCAAGCCCGCCGAGCGCCGCGCGATGCTGGAGGAAGCGGCGGGGATCGCCGGGCTGCACGTCCGCCGCCGCGACGCCGAGCAGAAATTGCGCGCCACCGAGGCCAATCTGGTGCGGCTCGACGAACTGATCGCCGATCAGGACGCACGCGCCGCGGCGTTGCGCCGGCAGGCGCGCGCGGCGGAACGCTATCGCAATTTGTCCGAGCAGATCCGCATCGCCGAGGCGCGGACGATCTTCGCGCGCTGGCGCGAGGCGGTCGCGGCCGCGGAAGCGGCCAAGGCGGAGGCGGCAGCGGCCGAGGAGGCGGTCACCGCCGCCGCCGCCGCCGAACGGACCGTCGCCGCCGCGCAGCACGATGCCGCCGCCGCGGTCGTCGGCGCGCGTGCCGCGGCGCTCGCCGCGCGCGACCGGGCGAGCGAGGCGGGCCATGCGCTCGCCGCCCTGCACACCGAGCGGGAGGCGGCGGCGCGGCGGGTCGCCGAGCTGGCCGAGGCGCGCGCGCGGATCGCCGAGGATCGCGCGCGCGAGGGAACGCTCGCCGCCGATGCCGTGGCGGCGCTGGCGCGGCTCGCGGAGGAAGGCAAGGCGCTCGATCGCGCGATCGCCGCCGCTGCCGAAGAGGCGCCGATGCTCGCCGCGATGCTGGCCGACGCGGAGCGCGACGCGCGCGATGCCGAAGTCGCGCTGGCGCAGGGCATAGCGCGGCAGGCGAGCGAGGCGGCGGAGGCACGCGTGGCCGATGCCGCGCTCGCGGCGGCACGGTCGCGCGCGGATCGGGCGCAGCGCGACGCGGCGCAGGTCGCGCAGGCGATCGCCGCGCTCGGCGATGCCGCCCCCCTCGCCGCCGCGCGTGAGGAGGCCGCCGGCAAACGGCGGGATGCCGCACAGGCTGCCGACCGGGCGCGAACTGGGCTTGCCGAGGCCGAGGCGGCGGAACGCGCGGCGATCGCCGGACGCGACGGAGCGGAGACGACGCGCGCGGGCGCGCGCGCCGATCTCGCCGCGCTCGACAGCGAGGCGGCGGCGCTGACCAAGGCGACGCAGCGCAACGGGCGCGACCGGCTGCTCGACCATGTCGTCCCGGCAGCGGGCTTCGAGCGCGCGCTGGCGGCGGCGCTTGGCGACGATCTCGACGTCGGGCTCGACGCGTGGACGGGCGCGGCGGTGCGGCCGGAGGACCCGGCGGCGCCTGCCGGTTCCGAAGCGCTGGCGATGCGGGTCGAGGCACCGGCAGCGCTCGCGCGGCGGCTCGCGCAGACCTTCGTCGGCGCGGATACCGGTCAGGCGCTCGCGGTCGGGCAACGGCTGGTGACGCGCGACGGGCAGCTACGGCGCTGGGACGGGTTCGTCGCGAGCGGCAGCGGCGCGGCGGCGGCGGAACGGCTCGAACGGCTCAACCGGTTGAAGGCGCTGGCCGCCGCGCGGCCGGCCGCCGTCGCCGCGCTGGAGACGGCGGAGGCGGCGCGGGCGGCGGTCGATCGCGCGATCGCCGCGGCGCGGGCGACGGCACAGGCGACGCGGACGGAGCTGACGCAGGCGGAGACCACCGGCCGCGACGCCGAGCGCGCCGAGGACCGTGCCGCGAGTGCGCTCGAACGGCTCGCCGGCCAGCGTGCTGATCTTGACGCCCGCGCCGCACGGATCGCCGACGAACTGGCCGAGGCGGTCGCCGACCGCACGCGCGCGCAGGCGACGCGCGATGCGCTGCCGGATGGGCGGGAGAGTGAAGCGGCGGTCGCGGCGTTTGCCCGCACCGCCGACCAGCGGCGCGGCGCGGTGGCGCAGGCGCGCGAACGCCGTGCGACGCTCGACCGCGCGGTGCAGGCGAACCGCGAGCGGCTCGTCGCGGCGCAGGCGGACGGGCGGAGCTGGCGCGCGCGTGCCGGCGAGGCGGCCAAGCGGATCGCCGAGATGGACAAGCGCGATGCCACGCTCGCTGCCACCGCGGCCGAGGTGGCGGACCGGCCGGCGGCGCTCGACGCGGCGATCGATGCGCAGGAGGCGGACCATGGTGCCGCGCGCGCTGCCGCCGAAACCGCCGTCGCGGCCGAACGCGACGCCGAGACGGCGCTGCGCCGCGCCGAAGAGGCGCAACGTCGCGCGATCGAGACGCTCAGTCAGGCGCGCGAGGCGCGCGCCGGCACCGCGGCGCGGCTGGAGAATCATGCGCAGCGGCGGGTTGAGCTCGGCCGGCTGGCGGGCGAACGGTTCGAATGTCCGGCGCCGGTGTTGCCCGAACGGCTCGGCTTCGCGGTCGCCGAGGTGCGCGGCCCCGCCGAGGAAGCGGCGACGCACGACCGGCTCACCGCGGATCGCGAACGCATCGGGCCGGTCAACCTCGTCGCCGAGCGCGAACTCGCCGAGCTGGAAGGCGCGAGCCGGACCAATGCCGCCGAGCGCGACGAACTGGGGCAGGCGGTCAACCGGCTGCGCGGCTCGATCGGCACGCTCAACCGCGAGGGGCGGCAGCGGCTGCTCGCCGCCTTCGCGGCAATCGACGGGCATTTCCGGCGGCTGTTCAGCACCTTGTTCGACGGCGGCGCGGCGCATCTCGAACTGGTCGATTCGGACGATCCGCTCGAGGCGGGACTCGAGATCCTCGCGCAGCCGCCGGGCAAGCGACTGCAATCCTTGACGCTGTTGTCGGGGGGCGAACAGGCGCTGACCGCGGTGGCGCTGATCTTCGCTTTGTTCCTGACGAACCCTGCGCCGATCTGCGTGCTCGACGAGGTCGATGCGCCGCTCGACGACGCCAATATCGAGCGCTTCTGCGACCTGCTCGACCGCATGTCGCGCGAGACCGATACGCGCTATCTGATCGTCACGCACAATGCGGTGACGATGAGCCGGATGCACCGCCTGTTCGGCGTGACGATGGTCGAGCGCGGCGTCAGCCGGCTGGTGTCGGTCGACCTCGGCGGCGCGACGACGCTGCTGGCGGCGGAATAGCCGGCGTTCGTTCTACCCCGTTATTGGGGTTTGCGCGGCCCCATCACCCCCGCCGCCCGCGCAACAGGTCGGCGAGCACCCGGCCCGTGTAGAGCAGGCACATCTCCTGATGGACCGCGGCGGCGGCGGGATGATCCGCCTGGATCGCCCGGACGGCTTCGACGAACGAACGGTCGGACAGATAGGGCGTGTCGTTGCGGGTCATGGCGCGTTCCTCCTCCATCCCCCTGCCCGATCCTGTCTGCACGACGCGGATTGCGGCCGTGTTGCCGGCAATGAAAATCGTGTTTCCACCGCCCCTTGTTCCAAAGGGTCGCGGAACGTATATCGAACGGATGGCCCAGCTCGACACCCGTGAAAAGCTGGCGATCCTCGCCGATGCGGCGAAATACGATGCGTCCTGCGCCTCGTCCGGCACCGCCAAGCGCGACAGCCGCGACGGCAAGGGGCTGGGATCGACCGAAGGCATGGGCATCTGCCACGCTTATGCGCCCGACGGCCGCTGCATCAGCCTGCTCAAGATCCTGCTGACCAATAGCTGCATCTTCGACTGCCATTATTGCATCAACCGCAAGAGCAGCAACGTCCGCCGCGCGCGCTTCACCGCGCAGGAGGTCGTCAACCTCACCATCTCCTTCTACAAGCGCAATTACATCGAGGGGCTGTTCCTCTCCTCGGGCATCATCAAATCGTCCAACTATACGATGGAGCAGATGGTCGAGGTCGCGCGGTCGTTGCGCGAGGATCATCACTTCCGCGGCTATATCCACCTCAAGACGATCCCCGACGCCGACCCCGAACTGGTGCATCAGGCGGGGCTCTATGCCGATCGCGTCTCGATCAACGTCGAGCTGCCGACAGTCAGCGGGCTGAAGCGGCTCGCGCCCGAGAAGGATGGCGCGCGGATCGAGGGCGCGATGAAGGACGTCAAGACGTCGATCGCGGACAATGGCGATGCCCGCAAGAAGTACAAATCCGCACCGCGCTTTGCCCCCGCCGGCCAGTCGACGCAGATGATCGTCGGCGCCGATGCCGCGACCGACGGCGAGATCGTCACCCGCGCCTCGACGCTCTACGACCGGTTCGGCCTGCGCCGCGTTTATTACAGCGCGTTCAGCCCGATCCCCGATGCGAGCACGGTGCTGCCGCTGCAACGCCCGCCGCTGATGCGCGAGCATCGCCTGTATCAGTCCGACTGGCTGATGCGCTTCTACGATTACAGCCCGCACGAGGTGGTCGCCGCGGCGGACGATGCGACCGGCATGCTGCCGCTCGACATCGACCCCAAGCTCGCCTGGGCGCTCAAATTTCGCGAAAGTTTCCCGGTCGACGTCAACCGCGCGCCGCGCGAGATGCTGCTGCGCGTGCCGGGGCTGGGCGTGAAGGCGGTCGACCGGATCGTCGCCAGCCGGCGCTGGCGGCGGCTGCGGCTCGACGATGTCGCGCGGCTGACGGTGAGCGTCACGAAAGTGCGGCCGTTCATCGTCGCCGAGGACTGGCGGCCGGTACTGCTCACCGATCGTGCCGATCTCAAGCCGCTCGTCGCGCCCAGGCGCCAGCAGCTCGAACTGTTCGCGGCCTGAGAATGACTCACAGGTGAAACGCCCCGTGCCCTCGCCGGTTGGTTGCCGCGAAGGAGATACGATCATGGCGCTGGCGCAGATCTACGCGGACCTGAAACGCGATCACGACAAGCAACGCGATATGCTGAAGCAGCTCGCCGACCTGCAGGGCGCGAGCGACGAGCGGCAGCAGCTGTTCGAGGCGTTCCGCCTCGAAATCCAGAGCCATGCCGCCGCCGAGGAGGAATCGCTCTACGCGACGATGCTGCGCGATCCCGGGCTGCGCGACGACGCGCGCCATTCGGTGAGCGAGCATAAGGAGGTCGACGATCTGCTCGGCGAGATGGCCGACGAGGAGTTCGGTTCGGATGCGTGGAGCGAGAAATTCTTCCACATGCGCCGCCGCTACGAGCATCACATCACCGAGGAAGAGGAAGAGATGTTCCCCGCCGCCGCCGAGGAACTCGACGACAGCACCGAGGCGGAGCTCGCGACGATCTACGAGGAGCGCAAGCCCGAGGAGCTGGAGATCGCCAGGGACAATCCGCCCGGCGGCGACGAGCGGGACTGATCGCAGATGCGGCTGGCGACCCTCCCCGCGCCCGACGATTTTGACGCCTGGCGCGATACCGCGCGGGCGCTCGCGGCGGGGGACGTGCCGCCGGACGACGTGGTGTGGCAGGTCGGCGATACCCCCGCCGACCTGTTCGCCGCCGCCGCCGAGGAATCGGCTCCGCCGCCGCCGGTCGGGACGCTGTCGGTGCCGCGCGCGTTCATCGACCTCGCGCGCAGCGTGGTGATGGCGGCCGAGCCCGAGCGGTTCGCCTTGCTCTATACCGTGCTGCACCGGCTGCGCCGCGAACCCAAGCTGATGGAGGATCACGCCGATCCGCTCATCCGCAAGCTGGAGGTGATCGCCAAGAACGTCCGCCGCGACATCCACAAGATGCGCGCCTTCCTGCGCTTTCGCGAGGTCGCCGACGACGATGGCGCTAGCCGCTACGTCGCCTGGTTCGAGCCCGAACATCATATCGTCCGCGCCAACGCCGCCTTTTTCGTCAACCGCTTCGCCAGCATGCGCTGGTCGATCCTGACGCCCGAGGTGTCGCTGCACTGGGACGGCAAGGCGCTGTCGGAAGGGCCGGGCGCGAGCAAAGGCGACGCCCCCGACGGCGATCCCACCGAAGAGGTGTGGAAGACCTATTATGCCAGCATCTTCAACCCGGCACGCGTCAAGGTCGGCGCGATGCTCAAGGAGATGCCGCGCAAATATTGGAAGAACATGCCGGAGACGGCGCTGGTCGGGCAATTGATCGCCGGCGCGCAGGCACGGGAGAGCGGGATGATCACCCAGTCACGCGAGGCGCCGACGATCGGCGACAATGTGCAGGCGGCCTGGGCGGCGCTGCGCGACGAGGCCGCGGCGTGCACCCGCTGCCATCTCTACAAACATGCGACGCAGACGGTGTTCGGCGAGGGGCCGGTCGATGCGCAGATGATGTTCGTCGGCGAACAGCCGGGCGATCAGGAGGATCTCGCCGGTACGCCGTTCGTCGGCCCGGCGGGGCAGGTGTTCAACCGCGCGATCGCCGCGGCGGAGATCGACCGGTCGCGCGTCTACGTCACCAATGCGGTCAAGCATTTCAAGTTCGAACAGCGCGGCAAGCGCCGCATCCACGCCAAGCCCGATACCGGAGAGATCCAGGCGTGCCGCTGGTGGATCGAGCAGGAGCAGATGCTGGTCCGCCCGCAGGTGACGGTGGCACTCGGCGCGACCGCGGGACGGTCGCTGTTCGGGCGGGCGGTGACGATCGGGCGCGAGCGCGGGCAGGCGCTGCGGCTGCCGGAGGGTGGCGAGGCGTGGATCACCGTGCATCCGAGCTATCTCCTCCGCCTGCCCGACCCGGCGCAGAAGGAGGACGAATTCGCGCGGTTCGTCGAGGATCTGAAGAAGGCGAAGGCGGCGGCGGGGTAGTCCTCCCAGGCACGAGGCGGGCTATCGTATATGGACGCTCGTGCGAGCCGGTCGTCTTCCATGCTTGTTCCGTCACCCCGGACTTGTTCCGGGGTCCACCCTGCGGCGAGGAGAAAGGCTTGGCTCGATACCGTTCTCCTGCGGCCCCGTGGACCCCGGAACGAGTCCGGGGTGACGAATTTGATAATAGAACCGATCGAACCTCATCACCGCAATCATACGCGATAGCCCTGCCCCGCCGGGGAGGATTTGGGTCACATCTCGCGCGCGTCCTGGCCCATCCGTTCGCCGGTTTCGAGGGCGTCGATCGCCGCGATATCGTCCGCGTCCAGCGTCAGGTCGAGCGCGGCGAAATTGTCGGTCATGTGCTCGGCGTCCGCCGCCTTGGGGATCACCGACAGGCCGTGGGCGAGATGCCAGGCGATCACCACCTGCGCCGGCGAGCGGCCGTGCTTCTCTGCCACCCGCACGATCGCACTATCGCGCAGCAGGTCGCCGCCCTGCCCGAGCGGGCTCCACGCTTGCGTCACGATACCGTGCGCGTCGTGATAGGCGCGCTCCTCGCGGCGCTGGTGATAGGGATGCAGCTCGATCTGGTTGAGCACCGGCGTCACCCCGGTCGCATCGATGATCGCGTCGAGATGCTCGGGCAGGAAGTTGGACACGCCGATCGACCGCGTCTTGCCCGCATCGCGCAAGCCGACCAGCGCCTTCCACGCGTCGACATATTCCCCCTGCCCCGGCGCCGGCCAGTGGATCAGGTACAGATCGACCGCGTCGACCCCGAGCAAAGCGAGGCTTTCGTCGAGCGCCGCCTCGGGATCGCCCTGCCGGTCGTTCCACAATTTGGTGGTAAGGAACGCCGCGCTGCCGTGGACGCCCTCGCCGACGCCGCGCTCGTTGCCGTAGATCGCGGCGGTGTCGATCAGCCGATAGCCAAGATCGAGCGCGCGGCGCACCACCAGCGGCGCCTGCGGGTCGGGGAGCTTCCAGGTGCCGAGGCCGAGCCGCGGCATCGTGCGGCCGTCGTTGAAGGTGAGGTCATCCATAATGGCACGAGCGCATGGGGTCGCCGCCCGGTTCCCCCTTCCCTTGGCCGCCCCGATCCGCCAAGTCCCGGTCCCATGTTCGAAAAGATCCTGGGCGTTCTCGCCACCTTCACCATCTGGGTGATCTCCAGCGGCGGCTATGTCGGCATCGCGATCCTGATGGCGATCGAAAGCGCGTGCATCCCGCTCCCCTCCGAGATCATCATGCCGTTCGCCGGCTATCTCGTCTCGACCGGGCGGTTCGACCTGATCCTTGCCGCGACGGCGGGCGCGATCGGCTGCAACATCGGCTCGATCGTCGGCTATGAGGTCGGCAAGCGCGGCGGACGGCCGATGGCCGAGCGCTGGGGCCGCTACCTCCTGATCGGACCGGGCGAGCTCGACGCCGCCGACCGGTTCTTCGCGCGCTGGGGCAGTCTCGCGGTGCTGATCGGCCGGCTGCTGCCGGTGATCCGCAGCTTCATCGCCTTTCCCGCCGGCGTCGCGCGGATGCGGCTGGTGCCGTTCCACGTCTATACCTTCCTCGGCTCATGGCCGTGGTGCTTCGGCCTCGCCTGGGTCGGCATGAAGCTCGGCGACAAATGGAACAGCGACCCGCGCGTCAAGGCGGCCTTCCACCAGGCCGACCTGCTGATCGGCATCGTGCTGGTCGCGTTGGTCGCCTTCTACATCTGGCACCGGGTGCGCGGGCTCAAGCGTCACGGCTGAGCGCGACGCACCCGCCAGACCAGCCAGCCGAGCATCGGCAGCGCCAGCACCGCCCACACGCCAAAGCCCGCCCATGGCGTCCAGCCGAACCATTCGTTCGGCACGGTGCGCAGACCACCGCGCAGGAAGGCGGGGCGCACCCATTGCCAGATCGGGAAGGTGACGAGCGGCGGCGCGAAGATCTCGGCGGCGGCGATCATGGCGTTGATCGCAATCGACAGCGCCAGCAACAGACTCATCGCGATCCGCTCGCCGCGGCCGCCGGCGCGCATCCATTCCGCCGCCAGCCCGAGCGCGAGCGGCGCCACCGCCGGGATAAGGAAGCGCGGCCCGGTGGTATTGCCGCCGTCCCAATAGACGTAGGCGGCATTGACCAGCAGCACGATCAGCGCGCTCAGCGTGGCGGCGAGTGCCACCGGCCGCAGCGGCGGACGGCGCAGCCAGTACCATAGGCCGAGTGGCGCCAGCAGCAGCACCGGCGCGACCCAGATCAGCCCGAGCTGGAAGCTGAGCAGCACCGCGCGCATCGCATACAAGCGCGGCCAGCCGAGCCCGAACAGCCCCTGATGCATCCCCTCCCAGCCGACGACGCCGGAATAGCCGACGCGGAACGGCGTGCCGAAGGCGACGAAATTGTAGAGCGCGAGCGGCAGCAGCGCGACCACGCCCGCGGCGACCGCGACGCCGGCGAGGCGCAACCGGTCGGGCCGGTCGCGCAGCCGCCAGAGCGCCCAGCCGGCGATCGGCACCGCGGCGAGCACCGCCTGATGCTCCACCACCACCGCCCAGCCGAGCGCTGCGCCGGCGAGCGCCGCCGCGCCCGCGCCCTGCGCACCGGGGCGGCTGCCGCGCCAGATCGCCCAGAATGCGATGGCATAGCAATCGGCGACCACGGCATGGCCCAGCAATGTCGTCGACCAGCCCCAGACCGGCGTGCCCAATGCATAGCCCAGCGCGGCGAACAGCCCGGCCGCGACGCTGCCGGTCAGCCCGGCGGCGAGATCGAAGAGCAGCACGGCAGCGAGCGCAGTGAGCAGCGCCGGGCCGATCGCGGCGGCGATGCGGGTGCGCAGCCGGAGGTAGCGTTCGAATTCGGGGCCGGCGGGGGCGTTGCCGAATCGTGTCGCGCGCATCCCAGTCGCCGCGTCGGCGATCCACACCGCGGGGAGCGCCATCAGCGTCATGCCCGGCGCCTTGTCGAGATAGGCGTGACCGTCGAAGCTCGCCTTGTCGATCGTCAGGGGGGCGAATTCGTCGATCGTCGCATCGCCATCCTCGACCAAGCTGATCGCGGCGAACATCCGCGTCGCATTATTGGGGTTGAGCTCCCAAGAGCCGAACCAGGCGCAGCTGAACCAGACGAGCGCGAACAGCACGATGCGGAGATCACGCATGGGCGGCGTGATGCCGTCGTTACCGCTGCGACCGGCGGGTCATCACGGGACGCGCGCCTCTTCGGCCTTGCGTGCCTGATTCTCCTTGCGCGCGGCGCGGGCGTTCTGGAGGAAGCAGCCGGTCTGGCCGCTCGCGCCGACCGTCGAGCAGCTGCCCGTGCCGTTGACGCCGACGCCCGCGTCGAGCGTGCCCTGCGCGCGCGCCGCCCAGCTTTCGTTCTGCGGCGTCACCTGGAATTCGCGCAGCTCCTTGGGGACGCGATATTGCTCGCGCGCGCTGCGCCGTTCGCAGATCACGATCTCCTGCCCGTCGTTGTTGGTCGGGCAGCGTTCGTTGCCATAGAGAACGAGAACGCCGTTGACCGGTGCGCGCTTGGCGACCTCGCCCGGGGTGGCGATCACCACCGGCTTGGCGGCGGCGGGGCCGGCGGGGGTCGACGTCACCTGCGCCGCGCCGGGCGTCGCCTGCTGGGCCGGCGCCGCGGCGGCAGTCAGCAACAGGGCGGTGGCGATGATCCTACGCATGGGTCTTCCTCTCAAATCCGCTTCGCCGCGGCGATCACCGCCTGCGTGCCGAGCCGGATCAGCCCGCTCAGCACCGGATAGGCGATGGCATTCTCGGCGCCGGCGGCGAGCGCATGGTCGCGATGCTCCAGCTCTTCCGCCTGGAAGTCGCGGATCGCCTCGGTCAGCTCGGGCTCGCTCGCGCCGAGTTCGTCGAGCTGCTCCTGATAATGGGTGTCGATCACGGTTTCGACCGCCGCGGTGCAGGCCATCGCCGCATTGGGGCTGATCGCCGCGGTGATCGCGCCGAGCGCGAACCCCGCCTTGTCCCAGATCGGCTGGAGCAGCGTCGGGCGGACGCCGCGCTTGACGATCAGATCGTCGAAGAAAGCGCGGTGGCGTTCCTCCTGGCTCGCCATATGATGGATCGCGCGGCTCGCCGGATGGCGATCGCCGAACACCGCGAGCTGGCCCGCATAGATGCGGATCGCGCCAAATTCGCCGGCCTGATCAACGCGGATCATCGCCTCGGTCGGTTCGCGCCGGTCGCCGGGCTTCCACCGGCGGGCGGGCTGCGGGGTCTCTGCCGTCATCGCGCTTTCCTCATCAGCCACAAGATAAGACCGGCGCCGCCGAGCGAAAGGATCGCATTGAAGCCGGCGAGCGAAATCCCGCCGAGGCTCCATTGCGCGACGTCGCAGCGGATCACCGGCGCCCTCATCAGCGCCGCCAGCCGCGCGTCGGGTCCGAGGCCGCGCAGGTCGACCGTCTGGGTGCAGGCGGTGAAGCCGTTCCACCAATGATATTCGACCCCGGCATGCGCGACGCCGATCGCGCCCGACACCGCGATGAGCAGCGCGGCGACGATGACGAACGCCTTGGCGATGCTCCGCTGCGGCACGACGAAGGCGAGCAAAGCGAAGGGCAGCGCGGCATAATGCGGCCAGCGCTGCCAATGGCACATCTCGCACGGGTAGAGATGCCCGACGAGCTGCGAGCCCCATGCGCCGGCGAGCAGCGCCGCGGGCAGCAGCAGCGCGATCCAGCGGGCGAGGCGCTCGTTACGGGTCATTCCGACCTCACTTCGCCGGCGGGGCCGGCGTCGCCGCCGGGATCGGGCGGGGCTTGGTCGCGGCGGCGACCTGCGCCGGGCCGCCGAGCCGCGCCACGGTCTTCAGCGCATAATAGAGCTGGAAGTCGTCGATGCCCTGCTTCTTGAGCTGGTCGGCGGTCATCGCGAAGCGCGGATCGTCCTTGGTGTCCTCCTCGAGGATCTTGTTGTCCGCCTTGACCTCGTTGATCAGGTGGCGGCGCAAATCGGCCTCGCGGAACACCGGGCGCGACTTGAAATCGGGGTCGCTGATCTGCGGCACCTTGATGTCGGGCTCGATCCCGCCCTCCTGCACGCTGCGGCCCGACGGCGTATAATAGCGCGCGGTGGTGAGGCGCAGCGCGGTCTGCGGGCCGAGCGGCAGCAGCGTCTGCACCGAACCCTTGCCGAAGCTGCGCTCGCCCATCACCAGCGCGCGGTGATGGTCCTGCAACGCGCCGGCGACGATCTCCGAGGCGGAGGCAGTGCCGGGGTTGGTCAGCACGACGACCGGCAGGCCGTGCGCGTCGTCGCCGGGCTTGGCGAAATAGCGTTCGATGTCGCTCTTCTCGCGGCCGCGCTGCGAGACGATCTCGCCGTGATCGAGGAAGGCGTCGCTGACCGCGATCGCCTGCGTCAGCAGGCCGCCGCCATTGTCGCGCAGGTCGACGACATAGCCGAGCGGGCGGTGGCCGAGGCTCTTGTCGATCGCCATGATCGCGGCGCGGGTGTCGGCGCCGGTGCTTTCCGAGAAGGTGTTGATGTTGACGTAGCCGACGTCGCCGCGGACTTCCCATTTCACCGGCTTCTGGACGATCACCTCGCGGTTCATCGTCACCTCGACCGGCTTGGTCTGGCCGGGCCGCACCAGCGTCAGGCTGATCTTGGTGCCCGGCTTGCCGCGCATCAGCGCCACCGCCTCATCGAGCGTCTCGCCGTAGATCAGCTTGCCGTCGATATGGGTGATGTAATCGCCCGACTTGACGCCGGCGCGCTGCGCGGGCGCATCCTCCTGCGGTGCGACGACCTTGACCGCGCCGTCCTCCATCTGGACGGTGAGGCCGAGGCCGCCGTAATTGCCCTCAGTCTGGATGCGCAGATTGTCATAGTCGAGCGCGTCGACGTAGCTCGAATGCGGATCGAGGCTGGCGAGCATGCCCTGGATCGCGCCCTTGATGAGCTTCTGGTCGTCGACCTTGTCGACATAGTCCGACTTGATCCGGTTGAAGACGTCGAGGAACTGGTCGAATTCGCGATAGGTATCGGTGTCGACCGCGGCCATCGCCTGCGTCGCGAGCGGGATGAGGGACAGCGAGCCGAGGAGTGCAGTCGCGGTAAGTAGCGGACGGGCCATCGAACATCCTGAAGGCGGAGAGACTGGGCTCGTTTAGCCGCATTCTCGGGCCGGAGCAAAGCGCAGCGCGGCTGAATGCAGGCTGACTTTGCGGTTGGCTCAGCCGAGCAGCGCGGCAATGTCCATCGGTCGGCCGCGGCGGCGCAGCTCGACGGTGATCTGCGGCGCCTCACCGGCGGTGGCGCGGCCGAGCGGCACGCCCGCGGCGACGCGCTGGCCGGCCCGGACGCGGATCGTGCCGAGGCCGGTGACGAGGCTGGTCCAGCCGTCGCCATGATCGATGATGACGATGCCGCGATAGCCGCGGAAGGCGCGGGCATAACGGACGATGCCGCCGGCCGGCGCGACCACCGGCGCGTCGGCGGCGACGGCGAAGGTCAGGCCGCGCGCGCGGACGCCGGCGTCGGAAATCTCGTCGAGCCCGGTGACGAGCCGACCGCGCACCGGCAGCCGATAAACGCCGCGGACGGGTGCCGGCGCGATGCTGCCCGGGGCAAGCGGGCGCGGCAGCGGCCCCGGCAGCGCGGCGAGATCGGCGGCGCGGACGCGCGAGACATCGCCGGCGCCGAGCGAATCGACGAGATCGCGGGCGCGCTCGCCGAGCGCCAGCGCGCGGTCCGATTCGCTCATCGCGGTGCGGCCGAGCGTCTCGCTGCGCTGCCGGTGCGTCGCCTCGAGGCGGGCGAGCGCGGTGCGATCGGCTTCGAGCCGCACGCGCCCGTCGCGCAACGCCGTGGCGGCGAGCGCGGCGTCGGCCTGCAAGGCGCGGGTGCGCGCGATCGCCTGACGTACCGCGTCGGTACGCGCCCGGACCACGGGCAGCGCGCCGCCGAGCACCGCGCGGACGTGGACGAGATCGTCGACCGAGCCGGGCTGGGCGATCGCCACCAGCGCGGGGCGGCGGGCGAGCGCGGTCAGCGCGGCGAGCAGTCGCGCGACGGGTTGCTGCTGCGCGGCGAGGCGGCCCTGCTGGTCGGCGAGCAGCCGCGCGACGATCGCCTGCCGGGCACGAGCGGCGGCGAGGGTCGCTTCGGCGGCGGCGACGCGGGCGGTCAGCGCGGCCTCCTCGGCGCGTGCCTTGTCGGCGGCGTCGCGTTCGGCGGCGGCATCGCGGGCGAGATCGTCGGCGCGGCGTGCGGCGAGCGTGGCGTCGCGCCGGGCAGCGGCGAGGCGCTGGCGTTGGTCGGTGAGGGTCTGGCCCTGCGCGGGAAGCGCGAGCGCGAGCAGCGCGAGGCACCACAAAGCGATCCGCCTGCCCCCTTCCGGCGCTTTCGGCGCCCTCCCGTCGCGGCGGGATGACAGCGACGCGCCGGCCATCACCCCTCCCGGTGGTACGGATGCCCCGCGAGGATCGACGTCGCGCGGAACAATTGCTCCGCCAGCATCGCCCGCGCCAGCATATGCGGCCAGGTCGCACGCCCGAACGACAGCAACAGGTCCGCCTCGGCGCGCTCGGCATCGCCGAAGCCGTCCGCCGCGCCGATCAGGAAGCGCACCTCGCGCGTGCCGGTGTCGCGCCAGCGCTCCAGCCGGCGCGCGAAGTCGAGCGACCCCAGCACTTCGCCCTTTTCGTCGAGCAGCACGCGGACCGTCTGCGCCTCGAGCGCGGGCAGCTTGCCGCCGGTGTCGGGCAGCTCGGTGACGCGCGTTGGCCAGATGATCCGCTTGAGGTAGCGCGCGACCAGCTCGGCCTCGGGCGAACGTCCGATCCGTCCTCGCGCCACGACATGCAGAAGGATGTCAGGCCTCGGGCGTCGAAGCGGCGGGGGGAACGGGGAGCGGCTTCAGCGACGACGACACGGTATCGCCGAACTGCCACATCCGTTCCAGATTGTAGAAGGTGCGCACCTCGGGCCGGAACAGGTGGACGACGACGTCGTTCGCGTCGATCAGCACCCAGTCGGCGGTCTGCAGGCCTTCGATCCGTACGCTGCGCTTGAATTCGGCCTTGATCTTCTCGGCGAGCTTGTTCGCCATCGAGGCGACCTGACGCGTCGAACGGCCGCTGGCGATCACCATATGATCGGCGATCGTCGACTTGCCGGCGAGCGGGATGGTGATCACGTCCTCGGCCTGATCGTCTTCGAGAGACGCCATGATCAGCCGGTGCAGCGCGTCGACTTCGGCCGGGTCGGCCGGACGCACGGCTTGGGGGTTAGTCGCCAAGGGGACTCCTGGGTTGCTGGGCCGGGTGGCGCCGGTGCCAGTCGGGATCGGCCGCACGGGCCGCGGTAGCGGAGGTAGGGTCGGGGCGGAAGCGCAACAGCACGAGTGCCGGCAATCTCCACATCGTCCAATGCTTCGCGTGGCTTGCGGGCCGTTGGAAGCGTCGCAGCCAACCCATGGCGACGCTCGCCCGGGCAGCCCGCTCATACCCCGGACGCGCGATCACCGCAATCGGCATCGTACGCGCGATCTCGCGCCAGCCGCGCCAGCGATGGAATTGCGCCAGATTGTCCGCGCCCATCAGCCAGATGAACTGCCGACGCGGGTAGCGGCGCTGCAATTTGCGCAACGTGTCGAGCGTGTAGCGGGTGTGCAGCCGCGCCTCGATATCGGTCGCGCGGATCGGCGCGCGCCGCGCCTGCCGCTTCGCCGAGGCGAGCCGCATCGCGAGCGGCGCCATGTCGCCGACCCCGTCCTTCAGCGGATTGCCCGGCGACACCAGCCACCAGGCCTCGTCTAGATCGAGCGCGCGGATCGCGGCGAGCGTGATCGCGCGATGCCCGCGATGCGCGGGGTTGAACGACCCGCCGAGAATACCGGTGGGGGTCAAGGATCGGTGCGCCAGTTCTCATGGGCATGCCGCATTCTTACGATTTCGACGCCGCCGTCCGTCACTCGATAGATCAAAAGGTAATCCGTATGCTTGATCCGCCATTTGCGGGAAGGACCGCCAAGGACGCTGCCCGCATACGGATAGTCTGCGAGAAACCGCGCCGCGGCGATTGCCGCCTGACCGATGCGATAGGCATGACGCGGATCGATCGTCCTAAAGTAATCGTCCGCACGTGCCAGATCAGCCTTCGCACGGCGTGTCCAGGATGCCGCGCTCATTCGGCGGCGGCGGACCGGTATCGCGCCTCGAACCAGGCTTCCATTTCGTCTTGGCTGACGAGCTCGCCGCGATCCGCGGAGTCGATGCCCTCCTGCACGAACGCGGCAAGCTCGGTATCCATCCGCACTGCCGTGCCGATCACAACGCGCAGATAATCGTCGACGGACATATGCCGCCATGCCGCAGCGGCGTGCAACGCGGTTCGCAGCGACTCGTCCATATCAAGCGGGATGATCGACCGCGGGTCCATGATCACAAGCTATGCCCTGTGGGCGGTGAGATCAACCGCGCACCTGCCCCGTCCCCCGCCCGATCCATTTGTAGGTCGTCAGCCCCTCCAGCGCGACCGGCCCGCGGGCGTGGAGGCGGCCGGTGGCGATGCCGATCTCCGCGCCGAGGCCGAACTCGCCGCCGTCGGCGAATTGGGTCGAGGCGTTCCACAGCACGATCGCGCTGTCGACCTCGGCAAGGAAGCGTTCGGCGACCGCGGCATCCCCGGCGACGATCGCGTCGGTATGGTGCGAGCCGTGGCGGGCGATATGCGCCATCGCGCCCTCGACACCGTCGACCAGGGCAACCGAGGCGATCGCATCGAGATATTCGGTGTCCCAGTCCGCCGCATCCGCCGGTTTGACGATCTCGCCGATCGAGGCCTCGACCGGATCACCGCGCACCTCGCACCCCGCCTCCTGCAACGCCTCGACCAAGTCGACCGGCGCGGCGAAGTCCCGGTCGATCAGCAAAGTCTCCATCGCGCCGCAGATGCCGGTGCGGCGCATCTTGGCGTTGACGACGATCGTTCGCGCCATCGCCGGATCGGCGGAGCCGTCGACATAGACGTGGTTGATGCCGTCGAGATGCGCGAGCACCGGCACCCGCGCCTCCGCCTGGACGCGCGCGACGAGGCTCTTGCCGCCGCGCGGTACGACGAGGTCGATCGCGCCCTCCGCCGCCAGCATCGCGCCGACCGCGGCGCGATCGGTCACCGGCACCAGTTGCGCCGCATCCGCCGGCAGCCCCGCCGCGGCGAAGCCCGCCGCGAGCGCCGCATGGATCGCCCGGTTACTGTGCACCGCCTCCGATCCGCCGCGCAGGATCGCGGCATTGCCCGCCATCACGCACAGCGCCGCGGCGTCGGCGGTGACGTTGGGGCGCGATTCGTAGATGATACCGATCACCCCGATCGGCACCCGGACGCGGCTGAGTTGCAGGCCGTTAGGCCGCTCGCTGCGGTCGATCACCTGCCCGACCGGATCGGCGAGCCCCGCCACCGCCTCGACCCCCGCGGCCATGCCGGCGATCCGCCCCGCGTCGAGCTTCAGCCGGTCGAGCAGCGCCGCCGAAAGGCCGCGCGCCTCGCCCGCCGCCATGTCGCGCGCGTTGGCGGCGAGGATCGCCGTCTCCGCGGAACGCAGCGCCGCCGCGGCAGCGCGCAGCCCGGCGGCCTTGGCGGCGGTCGGCATCCCCGCCAGCGTGGCGGCGGCGATGCGGGCGCGCCGCCCCATCTCGGCGATCAATTCGGTCGGATTCTCTGCGTCGGCCATAAGGTTCGTTACCACGATCTCCCCTCTCGCGCCACGATCGCACTCTTGCTACGTCCATGCCATGTCGGGGGATATCACAGCAGCAGGCGACCTCATCACCGGGGCGCTCGGCGCACGGGCGGTCGAGCCCCATGCGGGCGAACACGCAAGCCATGGCCACGGCAGTGGCCTGTGCCTCAATTGCGGGACGCGGCTGATCGGCGCGCATTGCCATGCCTGCGGGCAGAGCGGCCACGTCCACCGCAGCGTCGGCGCGATCGGCCACGAGATCGCGCACGGCGTCTTCCACTTCGAAGGCAAGATCTGGCGGACGCTGCCGATGCTGCTGTGGCGGCCCGGCGACCTCACCCGCCGCTACGTCGCCGGCGAGCGTGCGCGCTTCGTCTCGCCGCTCGCGCTGTTCCTGTTCACCGTCTTCCTGATGTTCGCGACGATCAGCGCGCTCGGCGGCGACATCGCCGAGCTGGTCACGCCCGAGCGGATGAATAGCAACGTCGTCGGCCTGGCGCGCGGTGCCGAGAAGGCGCAGCAGGGGCTCGACAAAGCGGAGGCGCAGCGCGCGCAGCTGGTCGCCGCGGGCCAGCCGACGGAACAGGTCGACAAGGACATCGCCTCGCTACGCACCGCGATCGCCGCGCTCAAACGCGTCAACGGCGGTGAAACCGGCGACATCCCCTCCGCGATGACCAATGCGAAGACGGGATGGGGGAAACTCGACCATGGATTGCAGAAGGCAAGCAAGAACCCGGGTCTCGCGCTCTACAAGCTGCAATCAAGCGCCTACAAATATAGCTGGCTGCTGATCCCGATCTCGACGCCGTTCGTCGCCCTGCTCTTCCTGTGGCGGCGGCGCTTCGGGCTGTACGACCATGCGATCTTCGTCACCTACAGCCTCGCCTTCATGATGCTGATGGTGATCGCGCTGATGCTGCTCGGCGTGGCGGGGCTGGGCAGCGGCTGGATCGTGCTGGCGGTGTTCGCGCTGCCGCCGCTGCACATGTACCGCCAGCTGCGCGGCGCCTATACGCTGCGCAGGGTTTCGGCGCTGTGGCGGACCGCGGCGCTGCTCGTCTTCGCCTGGGCGGCGCTGCTGACCTTCGTCGCGCTGCTGCTGATGCACGGCCTGACCGACTAGCGGCCGCTCAGGCCGCGACCAGCGCCCGATACGTCTCGCGCAGCGCGACCTTGTCGATCTTCTCGGTCCCCAGCCGCGGCAGCGGCGCGTCGGCGATCCAGATGCGGGTCGGCACCTTGAAGGCGGCGATATGGTCGGACAGGAACGCCTGCAATTCGCCCTCGCTCAGCGTCTCGCCGTCGCGCGGCTGGACGACCGCGCCGGGCACCTCGTCGAAGCGCGCGTCGGGCAGGCCGAACACCGCCGCCTCGGCCACCGCGGGATGCGCGTAGAGTGCCGCCTCGACCTCCTGGCACGAGATATTCTCGCCGCCGCGGATGATGATGTCCTTCTTGCGGTCGACGATGAACAGATAGCCGTCCGCGTCGAGATAACCGATGTCGCCGGTGCGGAAATAGCCGTCGGCGGTCATGCAGGCCGCGGTCGCCTCGGGCCGGTTCCAATAGCCGAGGAAGTTGCAGATCGAGCGGATCGCAACCTCGCCGCGCGCACCCTGCGCCACCGGTGCGCCGGCATCGTCGAGGATGGCGAGATCGACCAGCGGCGGCGAGGCGCGGCCGGCGCTGTTCGGCTTGGCGAGATAGTTGGTCCGCCAGTTGCCGGTGCCGACCGCATTGGTCTCGGTCAGCCCGTAACCGATAAGCGGCGCGCCGCCGCCCATCTCGGCATCGATGCGGCGGACGTGCTCGACCGGGCGCGGCGCGCCGCCGGCGGCGAAGTCGGTGACGGTCGAGAGATCGTAATCGGCGCGATCGGGATGGGTCAGGATCTCGAAGCTCATCAGCGGCACCCCGACGAAATAGCTGATCCGCTCCTGCGCGATCAGCCGCATCGCCTCGCCCGCGTCCCATTTGGGCATCAGCACCAGCTTGCGGCCCATCGCGAAGCTCTGCAGCAGCACCGGCACCTCGGCGGTGACGTGGAACAGCGGCAGCGTCAGCAGCGTCGAGGGCTGTTCGGTCGGCGCGTTGCCGTCTTGCGCGGCGATGCCGAGCATGGTGAGCGCCTGCGCGAGATAGTTGAAGACGCCCTGGATCACGCTGCGATGGTCGCACAGCGCCCCCTTCGACTGGCCGGTCGAGCCCGAGGTGAACAGGATCGTCGCATGATCCTCCGCCCCGACGGCGGGCAGCGGCATGTCGGGCTGGCCGGCGGCGGTCACCGCGGCGAGCGCCTGCGCCAGCGGCAGCGTGTCGTCGATCGTGACCACCGGCGCGGGCACGCCGGCGAGCCGCCTCGCCCGCGGCGCGTCGGCGAAGACCAAGGCGCACTCCACCTCGCGAATCGCCGCCGCCAGTTCCTCGGCCTGCCACCAGCCGTTGAGCAGGGTCGCGACGCCGCCCGCCATCACCACGCCCATGTAGAGCACGATCCACGCCGGCGAGTTGCGCATCGCGATGCCGACGCGGTCGCCGCGCGCGATGCCGTGCGCGGCGACCAGCGCCTGGGCGACCCCGGTCGCGACCGCATACACTTGCGCGAAGGTCAGCCGCTCGTCACCCGAGACGAGGAAGGTCTTGTCCGCATGTTCCTGACAATAATGAGCAAAATAATAAGGGAGCGAGGGCGGCGCGGCGGCGATGACCGGATAGTCGCGGCCGTCGCGCTGCACCGTACCGAGCGGCAGCATGCCGCCGGGCGCGGTCAGCGCCGCCATGGTCGCGTCCATGCGCACGTCGAGCGTCGTCCTCATATCTCTCTCCGCTTGGTCTTGTGCCTTTGGCCCACTATGCAGACGCCAAACCCTGGGGGAAAGCCTTGATCCTGCCGTTGCTCGCCGCTGCCGCCCCCACCGCCGTCCCGGCGGGCGGCGGCCACATCCGTTTTGCCGATCTGGGGCTGCACCCGGACATCTTCTCGATCGGCTTCTTCACGCTGCGCTGGTACAGCCTCGCCTATATCGCCGGCATCCTCGTCGGCTGGTGGTATCTGCTCAAATTGCTCGCCCAGCCCGGCGCACCGATGGCGCGGCGCCATGCCGACGACCTCGTCTTCTACGCGACGCTCGGCATCATTCTCGGCGGGCGGATCGGCTATGTGCTGTTCTACGCGCCCGAGATGCTGCTCCACCCGATCCGCATCCTGCGATTGTGGGACGGCGGCATGAGCTTCCACGGCGGCGTGATCGGCACGTCGATCGGGATCATCCTGTTCGCGCGCAAGCACAAGCTCGACTGGCTGCGGGTCCACGATTACATCGCCTGCGTGGTGCCGTTCGGGCTGTTCTTCGGCCGGCTGGCCAATTTCGTGAACGGCGAATTGTGGGGCAAGCCCGCCGACGTGCCCTGGGCGATCGTGTTCGAGCGGACCGTGCCGTTCGACGTGCCCGAGCCGGCGCGCCACCCCAGCCAGCTCTACGAGGCGGGACTGGAGGGGATCGTGCTGTTCGCGATCCTGTGGTTCGCCTTCTGGCGGACCAAGGCGCGCTACCAGCCGGGCAAGCTCGTCGGGTTGTTCGTGCTCGGCTATGGCGTGGCGCGGTTCATCGTCGAATTCTTCCGCGAACCCGATGCGCAGTTCCGCGGTTCGTTTATCGAGGCGACCGGCATCCATATGGGCCAGTGGCTGTGCGTACCGATGATCGCCGGCGGCCTGTACCTCGTGCTGACTGCGCCGAAGCGCCGCACGCGGGTGGAGCCGATCGCGGGGACGCAAAGCGTGGCGTAAGGGGGGTATCTTCGGCCACCCCTCCCCCACACATCTGTCATCCCCGCGGAGGTGGGGATCCATAGACGCCGACGTAACGGCTCAAGCGGGATCCGCGCGTCTGGATCCCCGCCTTCGCGGGGATGACGAAGGAAGGCGGAGGGCGGCTAAACCCTTGCGCCGCCCACTCCACACCGTCATTTCGGGCGGGTGACCGAAGCCCCCCTCCCCGACCGTCTCGCGCGCGCGATCACCCTTGCCGGGCCGATGCCGGTGTCGCAGTTCATGGCCGCCGCCAACGCGCATTATTACGCGACGCGCGACCCGTTCGGCGCGCGCGGCGATTTCGTCACCGCGCCCGAGATCAGCCAGATGTTCGGCGAGCTGATCGGCCTGTGGTGCGCCGATCTGTGGGACCGCGCAGGCCGGCCGGCAGTCGCCTGGGTCGAGCTCGGTCCCGGCCGCGGTACGCTCGCCGCCGACGCGTCGCGCGCGATGGCCAAGGCGGGCCTCGTCCCCGCGGTGCATTTCGTCGAAACCAGCCCCGTCCTTCGCGCCGCGCAGGCCGAGCGCGTGCCGGGCGCGACGTGGCACGACGGCGTCGACTCCTTGCCCACCGACGTCGCGCTGCTCGTCGTCGCCAACGAATTCTTCGACGCCTTGCCGATCCGCCAACTCGTCCGCCGCGGGGAGGGCTGGCACGAACGGCTGGTCGCCTGTCAGGACACGTTGTTCCTGCCGATCGCGGGCAAGGCGGTACCGGTCGCGCTGCTCCCCGAACCCTTGCGCGACGCCCCCGCCGGATCGGTGCTGGAGATTTCGCCGGCGAGCGTCGCGGTGATGCAGGCGCTCGGCCGCCGCATCGCCGTACAAGGCGGCGCGCTGCTCGCAGTCGATTACGGCTACGAGGGGCCGGCGCTCGGCGAGACGTTGCAGGCGGTGCGCGGCCACGGCTTCGCCAATCCGTTCGAGACGCCGGGCGAGCTGGATCTCTCGGCGCATGTCGACTTCACCACGCTCGCCGCCGCGGCGCAGGCGGCGGGCGCGGTCGCCTGGGGGCCGGTGACGCAGCGCGACCTGCTCGGGCAGCTCGGCATCGACGGCCGTGCCACCGCGCTCGCCCGCCATGCGCCCGAGCGGACCGAGACGATCCTCGCCGACCGCGCGCGATTGATGGGAAACATGGGGATGCTGTTCAAGGCGCTGGCGGTGACGCACCACGATTGGCCCACTCCGGCGGCGTTCGGCGCATGACCGCGAGGCTGCGCAACCCGACGGTTGCCGATGCCGAGGCGATCGCCGCGCTGATGGCGGATTGCTTCACCGCAACCTTCGGTTCGCTCTACGACCCCGCCGATCTGGCGAGCTTCCTCGATGGGCTGACGGTGGAGCAATGGCGGGCGGAGCTGGCCGACCCCGCCTTCGCCTTCCTGCTCGCCGAGGACGACGGCGCGGCGGTGGGGTTCGCGAAGCTGGGGCCGCATTCGCTGCCGGTGACGCCCGCCGGCACGATGATCGAGCTGCGCCAATTGTACCTGCGCGGGTCGCAGCAGGGCAGCGGGCTGGCGGCGCGGATGATGGACTGGGTGATCGCCACCGCGCGGGCGCGCGGCGCGGGCGAGCTGTTCCTGTCGGTCTATGTCGACAACCATCGCGCGCGGCGCTTCTACGAACGCTATGGCTTCGAGGAGATCGGCATCTACACCTTCATGGTCGGCAATCATGCCGACGAGGACCATCTGATGCGGCTGGCGCTGTGAGCGTCGAGGTGATCCGGGCGCGCCGCCTCGGCGACGTGCCGCACGGCTTCCTCGGACGCCGCGGGGGCGTGTCGCAAGGTTTATTTGCAAGCTTGGACCTCGGACGGCGGTCTCAAGAGGTCGACGCGTGGATCGCGGAGAACCGCCGTCGGGTAATCGCTGCTGTGATGCCGGCAGGCAACCTCTGCACGCTATACCAGATACATTCCGCCGACGCTGCTGTGATCGCGGACGCGTATCCGCATGAATGTCGCCCCCACGCAGATGCTCTGGTCACCGACCGGCCGGGGCTGCTGCTGGGTATCCTCACCGCGGATTGCGCGCCGGTGCTGTTCGCCGATCGCGATGCGGGCGTCGTCGGTGCGGCGCATGCCGGCTGGAAGGGTGCGCTCGGCGGCGTCACCGATGCGACGCTCGCCGCGATGGAGACGCGCGGCGCGCGACGCGAGCGGATCGTCGCCGCGATCGGGCCGTGCATCGCGCGCGCCTCCTATGAGGTCGACGACGGCTTCCTGCGCACCTTCGTGGAAGCGGACGCGGCGAACGAGCGCTTCTTCGCCGATGGCCGCGCGGGCCATCACCAGTTCGATCTCGAAGCCTATGTCGCGCATCGCCTCGCCGCCGCGGGCGTGACGCGGATCGAGGCGCTCGGACTCGACACCTATGGCGACGAGGAGCGTTTCTACAGCTTCCGCCGCGCGACGCACCGCGGCGAAGCGGATTACGGGCGGCAGATCAGCGTGATCGGGGTAGCATAACGTCCCTTTGTCATCCCCGCGAAGGCGGGGATCCATACGCGCGGACCTCGCGGCCCATCGGGACGTCGGCGTCTATGGATCCCCGCCTTCGCGGGGATGACGAAGACGAGATAGCAATCGGCCAACCGCAAACTGGTGTCATCCGTTACGATCCCCGGCTATGCTTCCCCCACAAGGAGAAGACCATGCCCGACGAAGCAGAACTGACCGGCGCCGGCGGCACCCCGAGCCCTGCCGCCACCGACATCGGCGTCGAGAAGATCGGCGACCGCAAGCTGCGCCCCTCGACGATGATGATGGGCCACGGCTTCGACCCGGCGCTGTCGGAAGGCGCGCTGAAGCCGCCGATCTTCCTCACCTCGACCTTCGTCTTCCCCAATGCCGCCGCGGGCAAGCGCCATTTCGAGGGCGTCACCGGCAAGCGCCCGGGCGGCGCCGACGGCCTCGTCTATTCGCGCTTCAACGGCCCGAATCAGGAGATCCTCGAGGACCGGCTCGGCATCTGGGAAGAGGCCGAGGATGCGCTCGCCTTCTCCAGCGGCATGTCGGCGATCGCCACGCTGTTCCTCGCGATGACCAAGCCGGGCGACACGATCGTCCACTCCGGCCCGCTCTATGCGGCGACCGAGACGCTGATCGGTCGCATCCTCGGCAAGTTCGGGGTCAAGTGGCTCGACTTCCCCGCCGGCGCGACGCGCGAGGAGATCGACGCGGTGCTGACCGAAGCCAGGACCGGCCATGTCGCGCTGATCTATCTCGAAAGCCCAGCCAACCCGACCAACGCGCTGGTCGATATCGAGGCGGTGGCGGCAAGCCGCGACGCGATCTTCGCCGATGCTGACGAGAAGCCGCCGATCGCGATCGACAACACCTTTCTCGGGCCGTTGTGGCAGCAGCCGCTGCGCCACGGCGCCGATATCGTCGTCTACAGCCTCACCAAATATGCCGGCGGGCATAGCGATCTCGTCGCGGGCGGCGTGCTCGGCAGCAAGGCGCACATCAACACGATCCGCTCGATGCGCAACACGATCGGCACGATCTGCGATCCGCATACCGCGTGGATGCTGCTGCGCAGCCTCGAGACGCTGGAGCTGCGGATGAGCCGTGCCGGCGAGAATGCGGTCAAGGTCTGCGCCTTCCTGCGCGACCATCCCAAGGTGGAGCGCGTCGGCTATCTCGGCTTCCTGCCCGACACGCCGGGGATGGAGCGCCAGGCCGACATCTACCGCCGTCATTGCACCGGCGCGGGCTCAACCTTCTCGCTGATCGTCAAGGGCGGCGAGGCGGAGGCGTTCCGCTTCCTCGACGCACTGCGCATCGCCAAGCTCGCGGTATCGCTCGGCGGCACCGAGACGCTCGCCAGCCATCCGGCGGCGATGACGCATCTGTCGGTGCCCGAGGAGCGCAAGGCGGCGCTCGGCATCACCGACAATCTGGTCCGCATCTCGATCGGCGTCGAGGATGCCGACGATCTGATCGCCGACTTCGATCAGGCGCTGAACGCGATCTGATCGGGTCGCGCGGCGGCGCGGGGATGGGTTTTTTGCGCAGAGACGCGGAGGCGCAGAGGGGTTCCGCCCTTCTGCGCCGCAGGCGCTCCTCAAATAGGGCCGGGTCACGTGGCTCGCCTCGCACGCACCATCTCGGCGTCTTCGCGTCTCTGCGCGAAAATGAATCACGCGAAGGCGCGAAGGTGCGAAGGCGCGAAGAGGTCGCGTTACAGGCCGCCTCACCCGTCCCACGGACGCGGATAGCGGGCCGCGCCCGCGGCGGGCGGGACACCTTCGCGTCTTCGCGTCTTCGCGCGAACCACATTGCCTTGCCCCGATGCGGCAATGCCACGATTATAAGCGGATGCCCGCGCTTCCCACATTCACCCATATCGCGCACGACGATTTCGTTGCCGCGGTCCACACGCTCGCCGACGCGGTGCGCGACGACGGCTGGACGCCCGATTTCATCATCGGCATCGGCCGCGGCGGCCTCGCGCCGGCGGTCTATCTCAGCCACGCCACCGGCCTGCCGATGCTCTCGGTCGATTATTCCAGCCAGGTCGAGGATTTCGCCGAGGCGCCGCTGGTCCGCCTCGCCGAACGCACGCGCGCCGGCGAGAAACTGCTGTTCGTCGACGACATCAACGATTCGGGCCGGACGATCGGCCATATCCGCAAGACGCTGGCGCAGGCCGGCGCGACCGCGGCGGTGCTGCGCTTCGCGACGCTGATCGACAACGCCAGCTCAGCCGAGCGCGTCGATTACGCCGCGCGCACGATCGACCGGCGCGACACCAAGGACTGGTTCGTCTTCCCGTGGGAAGCGGTCGCGCCGCAACAATCGCTCGCCGACGATGCCGCCCAAGTCCCCGACCGGATCGCCTGAGCGGCGCTTTGCCGTACCGATCCGCCCTCCCCCGTTCGCCCTGAGCCTGTCGAAGGGCAGATGAGTCTCACCGTGCTTCGACAGGCTCAGCACGAACGGTAGTATCGGAGGGCCAGATGCCCCAACCTATGGACATTCCCATGACGCCCCACCACGCCCGCCTCGCCGCGCTCCGCGCCGAACTCGCCCGCACCGGGCTCGACGGCTTCGTCGTACCGCTCACCGACGAGCATATGAGCGAATATGTCGGCGCCTATGCGCAGCGGCTCGGCTGGCTGACAGGCTTCGGCGGGTCGGCGGGCAGCGCGGTGGTGCTCGCCGACCGCGCCGCGATCTTCACCGACGGCCGCTATACGTTGCAGGTGCGCGAACAGGTGTCGGGCGACGACTGGGCCTATGTGCCGGTGCCGCAGGAGAGCGTCACGGGCTGGCTCGCCGCCAACGTCGATGACGGCGCTCGCATCGGCTACGATCCGTGGCTGCACACCGGCGGCTGGGTGAAGGATACCGCCGCCGCGCTCGCCGATCGCGGCGCGACGCTCGTCCCGGTCGCGGCCAATCCAATCGACGCGGTGTGGCACGACCGCCCCGCCCCCTCGGCTGCGACGCTCGTGCCGCACGACGACGCTTATGCCGGCGAATCCTCCGCCGCCAAGCGCGCCGGCATCGCCGACTGGCTGGCCGACCAGCGCGCCGATGCCGTCGTGCTCACCGCGCTCGATTCGATCGCCTGGACGCTCAACGTCCGCGGCGGCGACGTCGCGCACACGCCGGTCGCTTTGTCCTATGCGATCGTTGGCAGCGACGGCACCACCGACCTGTTCGTCGCCCCCGAGAAGATCGACGACGCGGTGCGCCAGCATCTCGGCAACGCCGTCCGCCTGCACGACCGCAGCGCCTTCGCCGCGGCGCTCGGCGGCTATGGCGGCAAGCGCGTCGCTGCCGATCCCGAGCGCGCCGTCGCCGCGATCTTCGATGCGTTGGGCGCGGCGGGCGCCAGAGTGCTGCCGCTGCGCGACCCCGTCGTGCTCGCCAAGGCGCGCAAGAACCCCGTCGAGGTCGCCGGCCATCGCGCCGCGTCGCTGCGCGACGGCGCCGCGCTCACCCGCTTCCTGCGCTGGGTCGAGACCGAATGCCCCAGGGGCGGCGAGACCGAATTGTCCGCCGCCGCCCGCCTGCTCGCCTTCCGTGAGGAAACCGGGCTGCTGCTCGACACGTCGTTCGACACGATCTCGGCGACCGGCGCGCACGGCGCCAGCCCGCATTATCACGTCACCGAGGAATCGAACGCGCCGATCCGCCCCGGCGAGCTGTTCCTGATCGATTCGGGCGGGCAATATCGCGACGGCACCACCGACGTCACTCGCGTCATGCCGATCGGCGCGCCGACGCCCGAGATGCGCGATCGCTTCACCCGCGTGCTCAAGGGCCATATCGCCATCGCCACCGCGATCTTCCCCGACGGCACCAGCGGCGCACAGATCGACGGTTTCGCGCGCCGGCCGTTGTGGGAGGCGGGGCTCGACTTCGGCCATGGCACCGGCCACGGCATCGGCAGCTATCTCGCGGTCCACGAGGGACCGCAGCGGATCGCCGCGCCCAATTACCCCGGCGGCGCCTCGCTCGAACCGCTGCGTGCGGGCATGATGCTCTCGAACGAGCCGGGCTATTACAAGGCCGGCGAATACGGCATCCGCATCGAGAATCTGCTGCTCACCATCCCGGTGACGATCGCCGGCGGCGATCCCGATCGCGCGATGCTCGGCTTCGAGACGCTCACCTTCGCACCGATCGAGCGGACGCTGATCGATCCCGCGCTGCTCACCCGCGACGAGCGCGACTGGCTCGATGCCTATCATGCCGAGGTGCTCGCCCGCATCGGCCCGGAACTGGACGCGGACGACCGCGCCTGGCTTGCGGCGAAATGCGCGCCGCTCGGCTGAGCGGCTATTCGTCGGGCTGTGCAGGCTTTTCCGGAGCATCGGGGGCGGGCGCGGCTTGGGCCGCGGCACGCGCCTGCGCCTTGCGCCGGTGCAGGTTCGCCCGCAATTGCGCCGCCAGCCGCTGCGCCCGTTCGTCCTTGTCCGCCATGCGATCTGCCTAGCCGCGACGACAAGCGCTTGACAATGCGTCCCGGGTCGTCTCTAGGCGCACCTCGCCCGAACGGGTCGAGTGCTGCCGTAGCTCAGTGGTAGAGCGCATCCTTGGTAAGGCTGAGGTCGTGAGTTCAATCCTCACCGGCAGCACCATTTTCTCCTGATATTTTCGCCGGGTGGCGGACCAGCTCGGCGACATGGCGCAGCTTGTCGGGATTGCGGACGATGTAGATCGCGGTGATGCGCCCGTCGCGCACCGCCAGCGCCGTGGTCTGGAGCACGTCGCCGCGTTCGCGGCTGACATAGCCCGGCAGGCCATCGATCGATCCGACATGCAGCAGCTTGGCCGGCTCGCCGCGATATTTGCGGTGCAGGCCGGCGAACAGCCGCAGGACGCGGTCCATGCCGCGGATCGCATTGCGGAAGGCGAGGACGCGGCCGCCACCGTCGGCATGGATCACCACATCCTCGGCGAGCAATGCCGACAGCGCCGTCGCGTCGCCGTCGCGCGCCGCCGTGAAGAAGGCACCGGCGATCCGCGCCGCCTCGCTGCGCTCCACCGGATAGCGTTGCCGCGCCTCGCCGACGTGACGACGCGCCCGCGCCGCGAGTTGCCGCACCGCGGCCGGCGCACGGTCGAGCGCCGCCGCCACCTCGGGCAGCGCGACGTCGAACACGTCGTGGAGCAGGAAGGCGGCGCGCTCCAGCGGTGACAGGCGTTCGAGCGCCAGCATCAGCGTCAGCGTGAGATCGTCCGCCATCTCCTCCGCCCCGTCGACGGCGAGCAGGGGTTCGGGCAGCCACGCGCCGACATAGGTCTCGCGGCGTACCCGCGCCGATTTGAGATGATCGAGGCACAGGCGCGTGACGACCCGCGTCAGCCACGCCGCCGGCGACGCCACCGCATCCGCCCGCGCCCAGCGCAGCCAGGCGTCCTGCACCACGTCCTCCGCCTCGGCGAACGAACCGGTCATCCGATAGGCGAGGCGGAGCAGCCGTGGCCGCTCCGCCTCGAACGCCGCCGCGTCAGCCATCGTCCACCGGATGCGGCACGCGGAAGCCGACCTGTACGCGGTTCCAGATATTGATCGCCCCGATCGCCATCGTCAGCCAGACCTGCTCGCCGGGCGTGAATGCCGCCGCCAGCGCGTCATAGTCGACATCGGGCGCCTGCGTCTCGGGCAAGCGCGTCAACGCCTCCGCCCAGCCGAGCGCGGCGCGTTCGCGATCGGTGTAGAGCGTCGACTCCCGCCAGGCCGTCAGCATGTAGAGGCGCAATTCGGTTTCGCCGTGGCGGCGCAGATCGCCCGAATGCATGTGGAGGCAAAAGGCGCAGCCGTTGATCTGCGACACCCGGAATTTGACCAGTTCGAGCAGATTATGGTCGAGCCCGCTGTGCGTGAAACTCTGTTCCAGCGCGGCCATCGCCCTGACGGCTTCGGGGGCGAGCGCATGGGGGTTGCGGATACGTGGCGTCATCGTCGATCTCCCTCGGCGCAGGATCGCGCCCGGCGAGAAGACGAGACAGGCGCGGCAGGTGTGACATGCCGCCCGCCCATCGATCGCACGGCTGTCGCGGCCCGGACGCGGCGCCTCCGGGCCGCGTGCGGTCAGATCTGCGCCATGCCGCCGTCGACGAACAGCTCGCTGCCGGTCATGAAGCTGCTGTCGTCCGACGCCAGGAACGCCGCAGCACCCGCGGTCTCGGCGGGGTCGCCGAGCCGGCCGAGCGGGGTCGTCGCGCCCATCGCCTCGAACGCCTCCGTGCCGACGACCTCGAGCGCGAGGTCGGTGCGCGTCGGTCCCGGCGAGAGCACGTTGACGCGGATGCCGGTGCCGCGCAGGTCCTGCGCCCAGCTGCGGGCGAAATTACGCACCGCCGCCTTGGTGGCGCTGTAGACGCTGAACTGCGGCGTCCCCATCACCCCGGTGGTCGATCCGGTCAGGATGATCGACCCGCCGGCCCGCATCAGCGGCAGGCCCTTCTGCACGGTGAACAGCAGGCCCTTCACGTTGACGTCGAAAATCTGGTCGTAATGCTCCGGGGTGATGGCGCCGAGCGCGGCGAAGGCACCGGTGCCGGCATTGGCGAGCAGGATGTCGAGCTGGCCGCGCTCCGCCCGGACCGTGTCGTAGAGCGTGTCGAGATCGGCGAGGTCGTCGACCGACCCGCGCACCGCGCGCGCCTTGTCGCCGAGCGTCGCCAGTGCGGCATCGAGCGCCGCCTGCCGCCGCCCGAAGATATAGACGAACGCGCCTTCGTCGATGAACCGTTTGGCGGATGCCAGACCGATACCGCTGCCGCCACCGGTCACCACGGCCGTCCTGCCCTGCAATCTGTTCATAGCCTATCTCCATTCGAGGAGCGGCAGAGCTGGCGGCGCGCAAACCTATCGACAAGTATGCACCTTTTGGTAAGTACCGGATTATGGACGATATTGCTTCACCCCCGGTGTTTTCCTGCGGCCTCGACGCGACGCTGCGTATCATCGCCGGCAAGTGGAAGCCGCTGATCGTCTATTTCCTGTGCCAGTCGCCGAGCCGCTACGGCGAGTTGCGCCGCGCGGTTCGCGGGGTCAGCGACAAGATGCTGATCCAGCATCTCAAGGAGCTGGAGGCGGACGGCATCGTCGCTCGCCATGATCATCAGGAGGTGCCTCCGCGCGTCGATTATACGCTGACCCCGCTCGGCCACAGCCTGGCGGCGGCGCTGGCGCCCTTATGCGTCTGGGGTTCGGAGAATATGGCGGAGGTGGCGCGCGTCTTCGCCGAACGCGACGCCTGGACGCGCGCGGCGGAATGACCGGGTGCCCCGCCTTGACTTGGACGGAGCAGGTGCCGACGATCCGTCCGTAACGGACGTGGCCGTCAGGGCCGTCCGCCGTCAGGAGCGTCACCGATGACCGAACCGTCCCGCCGCCTGTTCCTCTCCGGTGCCGCACTGGCGGTCGCCGCGCCGGCGCTGGCGAAGACGGCGGCGGTGCCGATCGTCAACCCGCTCGTCCGCCAGCGTGCCGATGCGCAGGTCTTCCGGCACAGCGACGGCTGGTATTACATGACTGGCTCGGTACCCGAATACGACCGGCTGGTGCTGCGCCGGTCGCGCACGCTGGCGGGCCTGTCGACGGCGAGCGAAAAGGTGCTGTGGCGGCATCAGGCGAGCGGGGCGCTCTCCGGCTTCCTGTGGGCGCCCGAACTGCATCGGATCGGCGGGACGTGGATCATGTATTTCGCCGCCGGACCGAGCGGCGGCGGCGCCGACGTCTTCCATATCCGCACCTATGCGATCGTCTGCGACGGCGTCGATCCGATAACCGGCAGCTGGTCGGTGCTCGGCCAGCTCGAGACGCCGTGGGATACGTTCAATCTCGATTCGACCAGCTTCGTCCATCGCGGCACGCGCTATCTGGTATGGGCGCAGCAGGAGCCGGGGATCGCGACCAATTCCAACCTCTATTTGGCGCCGCTTGCCACGCCGCTGACGCTGGCGGCGAAGCCGGTGCGCCTGTCGGTGCCGGACCTCGACTGGGAAACGCGCGGCTACAAGGTCAATGAGGCACCGGCGGTGCTGGCGCGGCACGGGCGGCTGTTCATGACCTATTCGGCGAGCGCCACCGACGCGCGCTATTGCCTCGGCATGTTGACCGCCCGCGCCGACGCCGATCTGATGGACGCTAAGGCGTGGAGCAAGAGCCCGGTGCCGGTGATGACCTCGTCGCCCGAGCACAACGTCTACGGGCCGGGGCACAACAGCTTCACCGTCGACGAGCAGGGCCGCGACATGCTGGTGTTCCATGCGCGCGACTATGCGGCGATCAAGGGCGATCCCTTGTTCGACCCCAACCGCCACACCCGCATCCAGCCGATCACCTATCGCGGCGACGGCACGCCGGTGTTCGACCCGCCGGTGGCGAACGGGCCGCTGCGCTGAGCGGTCAAAGGTAGCGCAGCCACCAGGCGTCGCTCTCCCGCTTCGCCGCGGCGAAGCGGCGGCAGGCGAACCAGCAGGGCACGGCGACCGCGGCGGCGATCAACCACAGCCAGCCGACCGCGGGCACGCTGACCAGACCGTCCTTCCCGATCGCGGCCGCGACGACGCGGTTGCCGGCGTGGAGCAGGTAGAGGTGCAGCAGGTAGAAGAACAACGGCGCACCCCCGAAGACCGCCAAGATCGCGGCCGGCCGCCGCGGCAGCGCCTCCAGCCCGGCGAGCAGCCCCGCGCCGAGGCCGAGCGTGAGCAGCAGGAAGTCGGCCGACGGCGGATATTTGGTCAGATTGAGGAAGCCCAGCGCGGTGACGAGCGCGTCGTCGCCCGCCTGCCACGGCACCGGCTCGCCATAGCCGTTGACCAGCCGCAGCGCGACGAAGCCGGTCAGCATCGCCAGCCCCGTCGTCAGCAGGCGCCGCCGCCGCCACGCCGGCGCGACGTCGCGCGCGAACCACGGCCCGATCGCATAGCCGAGCGCGATCACCCCGATCCACGGCAGCACCGGATAGGAGGTTCGTGCCCGCCCGCCCCACGGCAGATCGATGAAGCCGCGATCGTGCAGGATCGCCCACAGGTCATGCCCCGGCTGGCCCGGCGCGATGGTGACCGGATCGAGCAGATTGTGGCCGAGCAGGATGACGAGGCCGACCGCGACCAGCGCCGCACGCGGCAGATGGACGAGCGCCGCGAGCGCGATCATCGACAGGCCGATCGCCCAGATCACCTGCAGGAAGACGGTCGCCGGGGTGACGTCGAAGGTCCAGGCGAAATTGACGACGGTCCATTCGAGCGCGACCAGGAACAGCCCGCGCTTGGCGAGGAAGGCGGATGCCGCCGCCCGGCCGCCGCGCGGTGCGGCATAGAGCCAGGCGGCAAGTCCGGTCAGCGCGACGAAGACCGGTGCGCACAGATGCGCGGCGAGCCGGGTCGCGACCAGCGCCGGCGCGGTCGTGCGCAGATCCATGGGATCGGCGACCTGCGCGTGCAGGAAGAAGAATTCGCGGCTGTGATCGACCAGCATCAGCAGGATCACCAGCCCACGCAGCGCGTCGATCGATCGGATGCGTGATGCGCGCGCCGGGGCATCGTCGGCGCGGCCTGACATGGGTCCGGACAGAATAAGGCTCCTTCCGGATCGCGCGATGTTACATCATCCCGGAAAACGCAAGCGTCGACTATGCCGCGGCGGACGAGGTCGCGAGGCCCCTTTCCCGTCTCAGGGCGGATCGACATCGATAGTTTCGTGAGTCCCCCCACTGGGGCGGGGCTATCAGATATGAAGGTTCATTTGAGCCCGCCGCCTTCCAACCCCATTCCGTCACCCCGGACTCGTTCCGGGGTCCACCAGGCCGCAAGAAAATGGTGCCTTCTCAGGCCGTTCCTCCCGCCGCAGGGTGGACCCCGGAACAAGTCCGGGGTGACGGATATGAAGAGCAAGCCGACTGAGCCTCGCCACCGCGGCCATAGGAGATAGCCCCCCCAGCAGGGCGGGGCTATCCTACATAAGCGTTTGAGGAATTAGCACGAGCTTCAAACTCCCTCCGTCACCCCGGCCTTGCGCCGGGGTCCCGCTTCTTCGGAACGGCGCGAAGAAGCGGGATGCCGGATCAGGTCCGGCATGATGGGGGATATGAGTACCGTCGCACCACCCCAATCGGTTATATTCAACTGCCGTGCCCCGCCAGAGGAAGGGCTTAACTCCAGAATTGAGAATGCCGACCCGGCTTCAGGCGGCCGCGGCCAGCGAGGAGAGCAGGCCGGAGATACGCGCGCGCAGACCCGGTTCGCGGGTGATCTCCAGCATCGCGGTGAGGCTGCGCCGCGCCGCCGCGACATCGCCGTCGACCAGTTCGAGCCGCGCCCGCTCCCACCAGCCATGGCCATAGGCGGGCGCCATCGCCGTCATCCGCTGGTAGAGCGTCAGCGCGCGCCGTCCGTGCCCCCCAGCCTCGGCACGCGTCGCCTGGTTGAGCAGCAGCCGCACCAGCACCGCGCGATTGGGCATCGCGGCGACGTGGCTGACCGCGGGGGTCTGCCCCGGCGTCATCGCCTGCACCATCGTCGCCAGTTCCTCGGCGCCGACCGGACGGCCGCCGCGGAACGGGTCGATCATCACCGGCGCGACGTCGTCGCCGATCAGCACCAGCACATGACCGGGCACGTCGAGGACATGCGCGGTCCAGCCGAGCCGCCGCGCCGCCGCCACGTAGAGGATCGACAGGCTGACCGGCAGGCCGCGGCGCCGCGCGATCACCCGGATGAGGTCGGCGTTGGCGGGATCGTCATAGGTCGCGGCATCGCCGACGAAGCCGAATTCGGCGCCGAACACCTGTGCGAGCCGCTCGGCCTGCGCGCGCGCACCGGTCGCGCCCGGCGCCACTTCGTCGAGCCGGTCGGCGATCGCGTCGATCAGCGCGCGGCCGGGTTCGTCGTCGCCCGCCTCGTGGTCGAGCAGGGCGAGCGCGAGCGCCGCCTGATCGAGGATGATGTCCTCGTCGTCGAGCAGGCCAAGGCGAATGAGATCATCTTCCATCCTGCCAAGATGGGCGCGCGGCGATGTTCCGCAACCGCGACCATCGGCCGGTTGCGACCCGGCCGCCTTGCGCTAAGCCGATACCACGACGAGCCGCGGCGAAGCGGCGCCAGCGAGAGGACCCGCGCCATGACGACGACCGCCGCCCTGCTCCGCATCATCGCCCCGCTCGCGCTGCTGGGCGCCGCCGCGCCCGATGCCGGCGTCGAACGGCCGATCGTGCAGACCCGCTTCACCGCCGATCCCGCGCCGCTGGTCCACGACGGCGTCGTCTATCTCTACACCAGCCATGACGAGGACGACGCCGACGGCTTCAAGATGCTCGACTGGCGACTCTACAGTTCCACCGACATGGCGAACTGGACCGACCGCGGCATCGTCGCCTCGCTCAAAACCTTTCCCTGGGCATCGCAGACCAACGACGCCTGGGCGCCGCAGGTGATCGCGCGCGGCGGCAAATTCTATCTCTATGCGCCGATCACCGTCGCCGGCTCACCGCGCAACGTCATCGCGGTGGCGGTCGCCGACACGCCGGCGGGGCCGTTCCGCGACGCGCTCGGCAAGCCGCTGATCGCACCCGGCGAAGGCTATTTCGATCCGACGGTGTGGATCGACCGCGACGGCCAGGCCTATCTCTACTGGGGCAACCCCGATTTGTGGTACGTCAAGCTCAACGAGGACATGGTGTCCTATAGCGGGCCGATCACCAAGCTGCCGCGGATCAGGGATTATCAGGAGGGGCCGTGGTTCTACGGGCGCAACGGCCGCTATTACATGGCGTTCGCCTCGACCTGCTGTTCCGAGGGGATCGGCTATGCGATGAGCGACCGGCCGACCGGCCCGTGGGTCTACAAGGGCGAGATCATGCGCCACGATGCGCGCTCGACCGGCAACCATCCCGGCATCATCGACTATAAGGGCGGCTCCTACGTTTTCGGCGTCCATTACGAACTGAACTTCGCGCTCACCCCGATCCATCACGAGCGGCGCTCGGTCGCGGTCGCCAAATTCACCTACAATCCGGACGGGACGATCCCGAACCTCGGCTGGTGGGACCGGACGCGCGCGCCACAGATCGGCACGCTCGATCCCTATGCGCGCGTCGAGGCGGAGACGATCGCCTGGACCGGGCGGATCAAGCGCCCGATCGATCGCGCTTATGACTGGGCGCCGGGCGTCACCACCGCGCAGGACGCGGCGCGCGTCTACGTCACCCGTGCGACGGATCGCAGCTACATCAAGGTCGCCGGGGTCGATTTTGGCATGCCGGGGGCGAAACGCTTCACCGCCGCGGTCGCCGGGGGCACGCCGGAGGCCCGGATCGAGCTGCATGCCGACGCCGTCGACGGTCCGCTGCTCGGCACGCTGCCGGTCGGGATGACCGGCGCGGCCGGACGATGGCAGCAGCGGACCACCGATGTCGCCGGCGCGCGCGGGGTCCACGATCTGTATCTGGTGTTCCGCGGCAGGAGCCCCGGCTCGCTGCTCGACATAGACTATTGGCGCTTCGCCCGCTGACCGCGACCGCGGTCACACGCCGAGCAGGTGCGCGGTCTGCAAGGTGGTATCGAGATAGGCTTCGAGCGCGGTGATCCCCGCCGGCGACAGGGTGAGCGGCGCGTCGGGATCGTCGCTGGTGTCGCCGACGACCAGCCCGGTGCGCGCCAGATGCTGCATCCAGCGCGCCATGGTCAGCGGCGTGCAGGCAAGCTCGGCGGTGATCGTCCGCCCGGTCAGCCGCCGCCCCTCGGCATCGGCGACGAACAAGACGAGCAGCACCTCCCACGGCCATTCGCCGAACAATTCGGCGGGCAGCAGATCGAGTCGCGACCGCCGGTTGACGAGGATCGCGCGCGCCGCCTCGCTCAGCCGGTCGCCATAGCCGGTCGTCGCCACGCCGTCCGCATCCCGCGCCGCCATCGACTCAGGCCTCCGATGCCACGTCGAGCGAATCGAGGGCGTCGAGCGCCTCGCACAATTTCGCCGCGAGCAACGTATGGCCGAGGTCGGAGGCGCGCTCGACGTGGTCGAGCAACTGGTAGCGCATCTGCCGCAACGCCGCCGGCCGGACGTCGGCGACCGGCGCGGGCCGCGCACCGCCGGCCAGCGCCGAGACGAGGCAGGCACCGTCGATCGGCTTCTCGCACCGGATCAGATGCGCATAGGCCGGCGGCACGTCGGCGCGATCGTTGCCGGTGGCGAAGACGCAGGGCGTGCCGCGCGCCAGCAGCAGATCGACGACCGGATAGACCTTCTGGTCGCCGAGATTGATGTCGAGCACCGCGCCGTCGATATCCCCTTCCAGCGCGAGCAGGTCCAGCGCCTGTGCGACCGAGGGAACCGGGCCGAGCACCACCGCGCCGGCGCGGCGCAGCTTCCGCTCCATCGCATCGGCGACCATATATTCGTCCTCGACGACCAGCACCCGGCGGTTTTGCAGCAGCGTCTCAGCCATCATCCAAACTCCCCACCCGCCCGATCCGACACCATCGCCACCGCGATGCGGCAGTGGACGCCATCATCGGTGAAGGCATAGCTCGTTTTCGCCCCCAATTGATAGGGCAAGGCGCGTTCGATCAACTGCCGGCCGTAGCCGCCCGATCGCGCCCTCGCGGTGACCGGCGGCAGCGTCACGCCGCTTTCGCGCCAGTCGACGTTCAGCCACAGGATCCCGTCGTCGGCGCGCTCGACGTCCCACAGCACGCTGAGCTTGCCGTCGCGTCCCTTCAGCGCGCCATATTTGACCGCGTTGGTGGCGAGTTCGTGCAGTGCCAATGCGAGGCTCTGCACCGCCCCCGACCGGAGCGGCACGTCGTGCGGACCGTCGAGGACCAGCGACCCGGCGACGCCTTCGCGATGGAAGGCGCCGAGCGCGGCCAGTTCCGAATCGAGCAGGTCGCCGAACGTCACCCGCTGGCCGGCGGCGGCGTGCGACAACAGGCTCTGCACCCGCGCGAGCGCATGCAGCCGGTCGTTGAAACGCTGTTCGAACGCCTCCAGCGAGCCCGCTCCCTCGAGCGTCTTCTCGGCGACCGACTGGACGATGGCGATGATGTTGCGGGTGCGATGCTGCAGCTCGGCGACCATCACCTCCTGCCGGTCCTGCGCCTGACGCAGCGCGTCGATGTCGTTGGAGGTGCCGAGCCATTCGACGATCCGCCCGCACCCGTCGCGGATCGGCAGCGCGCGGGTGCTGAACCAGCGGTACGCACCGTCCTGATGACGCAGGCGATGCTCGACGTCGAACCCGCCGCTGTCCTGCGCCAGCGCCCAGGCATCGGTGACCGCGGCGACGTCGTCGGGATGGACGAAGTCGAGCCAGCCGCTGCCATGGCCCTCGTGCTCCGGCCGCCCGGTGACCGCCGACCATTGCGGGCTCGCCCAGAACCAGTCGCCCGCCAGCCGCGCCCGCCACAACAATTGCGGCACGCCCTCGACCAGCACACGCATGCGGCGTTCGTTATCGAAGACCGCTTCTTCCAGATGCTTGCGGACGTCGATGTCGATGTTCATGCCGAGCCACTTCTGCACCGCGCCGGTCGCATCGCGCAGCGGGATCGCCCGCGCGTTCATCCAGCGATAGGCGCCGTCGCGCCCGCGCAGTCGATATTCGAGGTCGATCGGCTCGCACCGGCGCAGCGCCTCCAGCCAGACTTGCATCGTGGCGGCGCGATCGTCGGGATGCAGCACGTCGAGCCAGCCGAAGCCGCGATAGTCGGCGTAGCTCTGCCCGGTATAGGCGCGCCAGCTCGGACTGTCGGTGACGATCGCGCCGTCAGGCGGCGTTTCCCAGATCGTCGTCGCGATACCGTCGATCAATTGCTGCGCGCGCGCCTGCACCTCGCGGAACTCGGCGTCGCGCTGGCGGAAGCTGGCGGCGGTACGGGCGTGGTCGATCGCCACCCAGGCGCGTTCCGCTACGTCGTGCAGGACCGCCAGCTCGGCCGGCTGCCACGTCCGGGCGTGGTCGTCCTCGACGCCGAGCGTCGCGACCAGCCGGCCGCGGCGCATCACCGGCACGACGATCCGCGCACGCCCCCCGCCGCCATCGGGCGCGACGACCGTCCGGCCGGCGTGCAGCGCCGCCGCATCCCCGGGGTCGCGCCCGATGCCTTTCTCGTCGCTGGCGTCGGTCCAGCGGCAGCGGTCGACCGCCAGCCACGTCGCGACCATCGCGGTGACCCGGTCGCGGATGCCGGCGGCGTCGTCGATCGACTGGATCGCGTCGCTGAGGGTGAGCAGGAACGTCTGCCGCCGCTCGGCGTCGCGCAACGTTTCGGACGTCCGTTTGAGCGTGTCGATATCGCTGACCACGCTCGCCTGCCCGACGATCCGGCCCTCGGCATCGCGCAGCGGCGTCGTCGCCACCCGGACCCAGATGTCCTCGCCATCGTCGCTGGTGTACAGCAATTCCTGACCGGGAACGACGCTTTCGCCGCGCGCCGCGCGGGCACCGGGGAAATCCGTGGGGTCGAGCGGACGGCGATTCTTATCCCAGCCGCGCCAGCGCCAGAGCCGCTCCGGATCGTTGGACGGCATCGTCCCGGTCGGGCAGAACCGCTGATATTGCGCGTTGGAAACGAGGATCCGGCCCGCCGTGTCGAGCATCGCGACGCCGACGGGCACGCTATCGAGCGTGGCGGCCAAGCGGGCCTCGCTTTCGGCGAGCGCCGCCTCGGCGCGGGCGAGGCGCTGACGCAGATCGGCGATCGTTGCTGGGTCGTCCATCCGCCAACAACGCACGGATGGCGTTGCGATGCATCGATTGGCGTCAGATTTGGTATAATTAATTCATCGACTTAGCGCCAAACCACCCCGGAGCGGCGGTTACGCGGGCGAGGCGAGCCGCGCGGCGAGGAAGTCGACGAACACCCGTACCCGCGCGGGCAGATGCGCGCCGCCGACGAACACCGCGTGGATCAGCTCGACGTCACCGGGATTATACGCTTCCAGCAGCGGCACGAGGCGGCCATCGGCGATCTCGGCGGCGACGCTGAACCGGCCGACGCGGGTGACGCCGACGCCGGCGGTGGCGAGCTGCCCCAGCGTCTCGCCGTTGTTGGCGACGATGCCGCCTTCGACGCAGAGCGAGATATCCCGGCCATCGCGACGGAACGGCCAGGTCGGCTCGGCGCGGCGGAAGCTGAAGTTGAGGCAATTGTGCGCGTGCAGATCCTCCGGCACCGTCGGCGTGCCGTGGCGCGCGAGATAGTCGGGCGAGGCGACGATCACCCGGCCGCTCTCGCCCAGTTTGCGCGCGGTGAGCGCGCTGTCGGCGAGCGGGCCGAAGCGGATCGCGACATCCGCCTGCCCGCCCGCGACATCGATCAGCGTATCGGTCAGTGCGATATCGACGAGGATATGCGGATAGGCGGCCGCGAAATCGCCGAGCAGCGGCACGACGCACAGCCGGCCGTGGGCGAGCGCCGCGCTTACCCGCAACCGGCCACGCGGGCTGCCCTGATCGGCGATCTGCTGTTCGGCATCGTCGAGGTCGGCGAGGATGCGCCGGGCGGCGAGCAGATAGGCCTGCCCCTCCGCGGTTAGCGCGAGCCCGCGGGTGGAGCGCAGCAGCAACCGGACGCCGAGCCGCGCCTCGATCCGGTCGATCGCCCGCGCCACCGCCGACGGGGTCAGGTCCAAGCCCCTGGCGGCGGCGGAGAAACTGCCGCCGTCGATGACCGCGACGAAGAGGGCGAGCGAGCGTGCGCGATCGCCGTTGCCTGCTATCTTTGCTTCCATTGCACAGATCCTTCGCCTGATCGGGTGGTTCCGCCCTGACGATCCGCCCCGCATCTATGCACGCGACGCCGAACCGCGAAAGGGTTGATGATGGAATACCGGCAATTGGGTGGATCGGGATTGCGCGTGCCGGTGCTGGCGCTCGGCACCGGCACCTTCGGCGGCACGGGTCCGCTCTTCTCGGCCTGGGGCCAGACCGACACGGCCGAGGCGCGGCGGCTGATCGACATCTGCCTCGACGCCGGCGTCACCTTGTTCGACACCGCCGACGTCTATTCGGACGGTGCGTCGGAGGAGGTGCTCGGCGCGGCGATCGAGGGCCGTCGCGACGCGGTGCTGCTCTCGACCAAGACCGGCTTGCCAATGGGCGACGGGCCGCAGGACTGGGGCGTGTCGCGCGCGCGGCTGATCCGCGCGGTCGAGGCGTCGCTGCGGCGGCTCGGCACCGATCGCATCGATCTGCTCCAGCTCCACGCTTATGACGCCTCGACGCCGACCGAGGAGCTGATGGCGACGCTCGACGCGCTGATCGCGGCGGGCAAGGTGCGCTATGCCGGCGTCTCCAATTATCCGGGCTGGCAGCTGATGAAGGCGCAGGCAATCGCCGATCGCCACGGCTGGCCGCGGCTGGTCGCGCATCAGGTCTATTATTCGCTGATCGGCCGCGCCTATGAGGCCGATCTGATGCCGCTCGGCCGCGACCAGGGCGTCGGCGCGCTCGTCTGGAGCCCGCTCGGCTGGGGCCGCCTCACCGGCAGGATCGGCCGCGACCGCCCGATCCCCGCGGGCAGCCGCCTGCACGACACCGAGCACTTCGCGCCGCCGGTCGAGCCCGAGCATCTCTACCGCGTCGTCGACGCGCTGGAGGCGGTCGCCGCCGAGACCGGGCGCAGCGTGCCGCAGGTCGCGATCAACTGGCTGTTGCAGCGCCCGACCGTGTCCTCCGTCATCATCGGCGCGCGCAACGAGGCGCAGTTGCGCGACAATCTGGGTGCGGTCGGCTGGGCGCTGACCCCTGCGCAGATCGCCGCGCTCGATGCGGCGAGCGACGTGCTGCCGCCCTATCCGCACACCCCCTATCGCCAGCAGGAAGGATTCGCCCGCCTCAACCCGCCGCTCGTTTGACCGGGACACGATCCATGAAGCTTCACCCCTCTCTCCTTGCGCTCGCTTTGGGTGCATTCGGTATCGGCGTCACCGAATTCGCGCCGATGGGTATGCTGCCGATGATCGCGGACGATCTCGGCGTCACGATCCCCGCCGCGGGGTTGCTGGTCAGCGCCTATGCATTGGGCGTCTTGATCGGTGCGCCGCTGATGACACTGACCACCGGGCGGGTAAACCGGCGGACGCTGCTGATCGCGCTGATGGGCATCTTCACGCTCGGTAGCCTATTGTCGGCGCTCGCCAGCGGCTATTGGCTGCTCATGGTGGCGCGCGTCGTCACCTCGTTCAACCATGGCGCCTTTTTCGGCGTCGGCTCGGTCGTCGCGGCGAGCCTCGTTCCCCCCGAGCGCCGCGCCGGGGCGGTCGCAGCGATGTTCTCCGGCCTGACGATCGCGACGATCGGCGGTGTTCCGCTCGCCACTTGGGCGGGGGAGATGCTCGGCTGGCGCGCCGCCTTCGCGGGGATCGCCGGGGTCGGTGTCGTCGTGATGATCTCGCTGCGGCTCGCGCTCCCCTCGCTGCCTGCTCCGGCAGAGAACGACATGCGTGCCGAATTGCGCGTGCTGGCGCGCGGTCCGGTATTGCTGGCATTGGCGCTGACCACGATCGGCTTCAGCGGCGTCTTCACCGTCTTCACCTATATCGCGCCCATCCTCCACGACGTGACACACAGCTCGACCGGCTATGTCACCGCGATGCTGATGCTGTTCGGGATTGGCGCGACGATCGGCAATACGCTCGGCGGGCGGCTCGCCGATCACTCGGTGGAACGGGCACTGACGATCATGCTCGCGGTGCTGACGCTCACGCTCGTCGCCTTCGCCGGGCTGATGCACTGGCCGCTTCCCGCCGCCGTCGCGATCCTGATCTGGGGCGTGGCGAGCTTCGCGATCGTGCCGCCGTTGCAGATGCGCGTGATGCAGGCCGCCGCGGACGCGCCTAACCTTGCCTCGGCGATGAACATCGGGGCGTTCAACCTCGGCAATGCGATCGGCGCGGCGCTCGGCGGCGGCGTGATCGGCGCAGGGCTCGGCCTGCCCGCGGTGTCGCTCGCCGGCGCGGCGATGGCGGCTGCGGCGCTCGTGCTGCTGCTCGCCGCCCGCCGCCCGGCGCGCGCCGCCTGCCCCGTATAGGTGACGGGCAGCAACTGGCCTGCGTCTGCGGTTCCTTACGCCCTTGGCGCCCCGGTCAATCCAGATAGGCGGTGCGCAGCCGGGCGATATCCGCCGCCGACAATCCCATTTCGTCGCGCAACCAGCCGGTTGCGCTGTCGGGATGACGGTCGAGCACCGCCAGCGCCGCCTCGATATAGCGCCGGTCCGTCGCTGACAACGCCGCGGTGACGCCGGGCGGCAGATGCGCCCAGGGTGTGTCGGCCTGCGCCGGGCTGGCGAGGAGCTTGGCGGCATCGAGGTAGCGGTTGGTCAGCAGATAATCGTCGATCACCGTCGCGCGCGGCACGCCGAGCGCGGTGAGCAGCAAGGCGGCGGCGATGCCGGTACGATCCTTGCCCGCCGAGCAGTTGAACGCGAGCGGGGCATGGCCGGCGAGCAGCTCGGCGAACATCCGGCGATACTGACCGCGGAACTGGACGAGCATTTTGGGATAGCTCGCGGTCATCGCCGTTTGCGCGGCGGTGGCGGTCCAGTCCTTCATCGCACCGGCGGGCAGAAAGTCGCGGGTGTCGAGTAGATAGTCGTCGCTCAGCACCCGCGGCGCGCCCTGCGCGGGCCAATCGACCGGTTCGGCGGCACGCTCGCGCGTGTCGCGCAGGTCGCAGACGACGCGGAGGCCGCGCCGCTGCAATTCGGCATAATCGGCCGCGGTAAGCCCGTGCATCGAACCGGAGCGGTACAACAGCCCCCATTTGACGTGCCGGCCATCACCGGTGGCATAGCCGCCGAGATCGCGGAAGTTGCGTCCGCCCTGCAACGGCAGCAGCCGTTGGTGCGCGGACGCGGTTGCGGTCGCGATGGGCTGCGACCGGGCGACGACGGCGCTGCCCGGCAGCGAGGCGAGCAGCGCCAGCGCCACGGCGGAGGGGATGATGCGCATCAGAAGGTCACCTGCACCTGGCCGCCCAGCGTACGCGGCTCGTTGTAGAAGCCCTGCAGGCCGGTGGTGACGGACAAGGTCTTGTAGAAGACGTGCTGTTCGTCGAAAAGATTGCGTGCCCAGACCGACAGCGTCACCTTCGCGTCGCCCTGCCCCATCGCGATATCGGCGAGCGCCAGCGACGTGTTGACGATGAACGCGGCATCGCCCTTCGGCTGGTAGACGTTGCCCGGATTGTTCGCGCCGACATACACCGGGTCGTTGGAACTGGCGTAGAAGCCCGAATCGTAATTGCCGTCGATATGCGCACGCAGCGTCGCACCGGTCAGCGGCACCTCGAAATCGGCGGCGGCGCTGGCCGAGTCGCTCGGCGTGTAGGTCTGGTAGATCGGTACGGCGAGCGTGCTCAGATCGCCCTTGGCATTGGGATAGGGATTCACCGCCGGCGGGATGTGGACATAGGTATGCGCGTAGGAGCCGTGGAGCGTCACTCCGCGCACCGGCATCACCGTCAGCTCGGCCTCGACGCCGTGGATGCCGCCGGTGCCGGGCGCGTTGAGGGTCGAAATCGTCGTCCGCGTCGTCGCGCCGTTCTTGCCGTCGACATAGGGGCGCTGGAAGTCGATCTGGATGTCTTTGTACGTGCCGGCATAGGCCGCGATGTTGAAGCGGGCGTGGCGATCGAAGAATTCGGTCTTGGCGCCGACCTCGAACACCGAGACCGTTTCCGGATTGAACGCGTCATATTCCTGCGAGCGCGAATTGGCGCCGCCAGATTTATAGCCGGTGCTCCATTTGCCGTAGAGATGCACGTCGCGGGTGGCGTCGACGGCGAGATTGACCATCGGATCGACCCGCGACCAGCGCGCGTCGAGCGGCAGTTCGCGCGACACGCCGCGACGGTCGACCGGCAGCTTGCCGTTGACCGTCAGCAGCGTGCCCTGCTTGGCGTCGCGGCTCCAGCGCAGGCCACCGGTCAGGTGGAGGCGATCGTCGAGCGCGGCGGGCGTCCAGGTCGCCTGGCCGAAGGCGCCGACGCTGCTGGTCTTCACATAGCTGGCGCGGTCGATCCGCTGCGCGGTGTAATCGAGCGGCAGCGCCGCATAGTTCGCCACGTCGGTGCGGAAGTTGGGCGGCAGGATCGTATAGGCGGTGCAGGCCGCGGTGGTGCATTGGTTGGTGTAGAAGGCGCGGGCATTGTCCTCGACATGCTCCTGATAATAAAGCGCGCCGGCGACGAACTGCACCTCCGCCACGTCGCCGATCAGCTGCACCTCCTGGCTGAACTGGTTCTGGCGGAAATCGGCGAGACTGTAGCGCGCGAACGGCAGCGGGATGGTGTTGCCGGCGAAATCCTTGCTGACGAAAGTGGTGGTCGGCGCCGACAGGGAGTTGGCCGCCGAACCGTTGTCATATTGGGTCTGGGTCATCGCGCGATAGGCGGTGATCGACTTGACGGTGAGCGCGGACGCCGGGTGATAGGCGAGCGTCAGCTGGTTGCCGCGGACCTTGCCGACGCTGGGCTGCTGCGGAACGCCGACGTTGGCGTCGCGCGCGCGCTGCGGCTGCACGGTGCCGAGCGGCGCCTGCTTGTAGGTGCCGGGCGCGAGCAATTGCAGATAAAGCGGGGTCGAGGCGTCGTAGGAGGTGTCGAACGAATAATCGGCGCTGAAATCCGCGGTCGGCTTCCACAGCAATTCGTAATGCAGGCCACGCTTGTCATAGGCGTTGAAGCCGTCGGCACCGGTGAGCGGATTGCGCACCAGCGGGCCGCGGTGGCTGACGACCGCGTCGATCTTGACTGCGATATCCTGGATCGCGGGCAGGTCGAGATGCACTTCGCCCTTATAGGCGCCGTAATTGCCGATGCCGGCGATCGTGTTGAGATGGTATTCGCCGCTCGGCCGCTTGGTGACGATATTGACCGCGCCGCCTTCGGTGTTGCGGCCGAACAACGTGCCCTGCGGCCCCTTGAGCACCTCAATATTCTCGATGTCGAACAGCGCCGTGCCGAGCCCCTGCGCGCGGCCGAGATATACGCCGTCGATATAGACGCCGACGCCCTGGTCGCGTGCCGGCTGGTTGCTGTCGCTGAGCACGCCGACGCCGCGGATGTTGACGATCAGCGCCGAATTGCGTGAGTAGAAGGGCGCGACCTTGAGCGACGGGATCGACCCGTCGCCGAGATCGGCGAGCGACACGACATGGCGGTTGGCGAGATCGTCGCCGCTCAGCACGCTGATCGAGATCGGCGTCTTCTGCGCGCTCTGCGGCCGCTTCTCAGCGGTGACGACGATATCGGTGAGCTGGTCGGGCGCGTCCTCCGGGGTCTTTTCGGCGGTAACGACGCTCTTGGGATCGTCCGCGGCGAACGCCGGCGTCGCGATCAAGGTGGAGCAGACGGCGGTCGCGGCGAGCAGCCGCGCCGCAATGGCGGAAGTGGTGAATGACATGACGGAGCCCCCCGTTTCGTAACGAAACATGGCTGCGCGGTGCGATGCGTTCGTTTCGGATGCATGACAGATCGACCGCATTTATGTTGCGATGCGAAATATCTGCCGGGTGGCGCCACCTGCGCCGGCGTCGGTTGGCCGCCTGGATGCGGCCCGATCGGGGGTATAAGACGATCAGCAACCCCCCCACAAAGCTACCAGGAACCAACTGAGCTAACGTAGGTTTGTATGTCCAGAACGGTCGGACACCCGCGACCGTTCGCGAGACTTCCCCAACTCGCCCTGATCCGTTCGGCCGGTCCGATGCCCCTGGGCAGCGGATCGCGGTGGGCCGTCCGCCTTCCGCGCGGGTCGGGCATTGCTCTTCATGGAGACCGAGATGAACACGCACGAATGGCATGGCGGCGCCCGCTACGTCGGCGGCAAGGTCGAGACGGCCGTCGGCGATGCGGTCGACAGCCGCGACTGGCAGGTCGACGGGATCGTCGATCAGGTCGCCGGTGCGGCCGAGAACCTCTACGGCCGCGCCCAGTCGGTCGCCGAGGACGCGGTCGATGCCGCGCCGCATCTCGCCGCCAAGGGCCGCGACGCGGTGACCGACGCCGCCGATCGTGCCGCCGAGGCGGCGCGCCACGGCAAGCGGGTCGTCGCGCGCAGCCTGGACGAGCAGCCGGTGCTGTGGGCCGCCGTCGCCGCGGCCGCGGGCGGCTATGCGCTCGCCTGGCTGATCCACGGCCAGCGCGACTGATCGCCGGCGCGCGTCGATGTCCACGTCGCCCAAGAGCCTGCGCGAGACCAATGATCTGCGCCACCTGCGCCAGATCATCGCCGGTCTCGACGAAGGCGTGATTCTGATCGATCCCGACCAGAGCCTGCTCTGGGCGAACGATGCCGCGCTGGCGATGCACGGCGTCGAACGGCTCGATCAGCTCGGCGCGACGGTCGACGATTATCGCGCGCGTTTCCAGCTGCGCTATCGCATTAACCACCGGCTCGCGGCGGACGATTATCCGATCGAGCGGGTGGCGGCCGGCGATTCCTTCTCGGAAGTGGTGGTCGAGGTGACCGTCGCCGGCGAGGAAGACCCGCGCTGGGTGCATCAGGTGCGCAGCCTGGTGCTCAACGATGCCGACGAGGACGTGCCGACCTGCGTCGTGCTGATCGTCCAGGACGTCACCGCGCGCTACGAGGCGGAGGACCGGTTCGAACAGTCGTTCAACGCCAATCCGGCGCCGGCGGTGATCTGCCGCCTCGCCGACCTGCGCTTCGTCAAGGTCAACCAGGGCTTTCTGGAGATGACCGGGCAGGATCGCGACGCGGTGCTGGGGAAGACCGTTTACGACATCGACGTGCTGCACGGCGCCGACCAGCGCGATCTCGCCAAGCAGCGACTCGCCGAGGGACGGACGATCCCGCAGATGGAGGCCGAGCTGGTGCTGCCCGACGGCGGCACCAAATTGGTCATCGTCGCGGGGCAACCGATCGACTTCGACGAACGGCCCTGCATGCTGTTCACCTTCGCCGACCTCGAACCGCGGCGGCAGGCGGAATCGGCGCTGCGCCACAGCGAGGAGCGATTCACCCGCACCTTCCAGCTGGCGCCGGTGCCGATGGCGATCGGCGCGCGCGACGGCCATGTGCTGTGCGAGGTCAACGCCAGCTTCACCGCGCTGACCGGCTATGCCGCCGATGCGATCGTCGGCCGCTCGCTCGCCGACCTCGGTTTGTGGGCGGACGATACGGTGCGCGGCGACGTCGAGGCGGCGATCGCGGATGGCGGCGACCTGCGCAGCCACGAGGCGCGCATCGCGGTGCGCGACGGCGGCGCGGTCGACTGCGTCGTCTCGACCGAGACGATCACCATCGGCGACGCCAGCTGCCTGCTATGGGCGTTCCAGGACATCACCCAGCGCAAGGCGACCGAACTCGAACTGGTCGAGGCGATCGAGGCGGTGATGAAGGACACGAGCTGGTTCAGCCGCTCGATCATGGACAAGCTGGCGCGGCTGCGTGCGCCGCAGCCGGATGCCGACGGCCCCGGGCTCGATGCGCTCACCGCTCGCGAGCGCGAGGTGCTGGCGCTGATCTGCCGCGGGCTCGACGACAAGAGCATCGCGCGGGCGCTCGACGTCTCGGGCAACACCGTGCGCAACCATGTCGCGCGGATCTACGCCAAGATCGGCGTCAACCGCCGGACCGCGGCGGCCGCCTGGGCGCGCGCGCGCGGTTTCGACGACGGTGCGATCGCGCTGCGGTCGATCGCGCGCGGCACGGCGCAGCGAGGTGCCGCATGACCAACAAGATACCTGCCGATCCGGCGACGCGCGCGGCCAAGGGCGCCGCGCGGGAGACGATCGGCAAGTTGCTCGGCGACGACGCCGAGGTGCGCAAGGGGCGCGCAGAACGGAAAGCGGACGCGACCGGCCCGGCCGGCCGCCCATCCGACGACCGATAACGACAGACGACAACAGGAGTGACTATGGCGACGATAACGACGACCGGCATGACGCCGGCAGAAGAGAATGCGATCCTGCATGGGCCGAAGCGGCTGTCCTGGGGCGCGATCTTCGCCGGCGTGGCGATCCAGCTGGTGCTCGGCATCCTCGGCACCGGGATCGGGCTGACGATGGTCGATCCGGTCGAGGGGACGACGCCCGGCGCCGCCGGCTTCGGCATCGGTGCCGGCATCTATTGGCTGATCACCACGATCGTCGCGCTCGGTGCGGGCGGCTATGCCGCGGCGCGCGTCGGCGGCGCGACCGATCGCTTCGATGCGCTCGTCCACGGCATGGTGGTGTGGGGCGTGACGCTGATCCTGACGCTGTACCTGCTGACCTCGGCGGTCGGCGGGATCATCGGCGGCGCGTTCCGCACCGTCGGTGCGGTCGCCGGCGCCGCCGGTTCGAGCGTCGGTGCGGTCGCGCCGCGCGCCGCGGAGGTCGCCGGCGTCGACGAGGGCGACGTGCGTCAGGAGGCCGCCGCCTATCTGTCCGCCGCCCCCGCCGATCCGGCGCAGATGACGCCGGAACAGGCGCAGAAGGAAATCGCCAAGCAGCTGCCCGCGATGGCCCGTGGCGGCACCGGCGGCGCACAGGCCGAAGCCCGCGTCGTCGACATCGTCGCCGCGCAGCGCAAGATCAGCCGTCCCGAGGCGCAGGCCCAGGTGACGCGCGCCAAGGCGGACTTCGTAAAGACGAAGGACAAGGCCGTGGCGACCGCCAAGTCGGCGACCGACACCGCCGCCGGTGCCGCTGCCGGTACCTCGTTCATCATCGTGCTCGCGCTGCTGGTCGGCGCCGGTGCGGCCGGGTTCGGCGCGACGGCGGCCACCCGCCGCCGCCTGCGCTGAGTGTCTGCGGCAGGTCGGCGTTCTTCGACCTGCCGCTCCCCCTAATGGGGAAGACGCATCGCCGTCGCGGTCCGATCGGACCGCGACGGCGGCGTCACTTGCTTATCGCGCGGTTCGCGCCCATCTATGGTGTCCGTATAGTCGCATATCGACGTGACGCGCCGGTGCCGACCGCGCCGTTCGCCCTTCCCTGCCTCTCTTCCTACCGCTGACGAGGTGCCCGATGTCCAGCGACGCCACATTCTTCCGCAAGCAGGCCGATCAGGAGCGCAGCAACGCGTCCGAGGCCAATCTGGACAACGTCCGCGACCGCTGCGAGCGCGCCGCGCGTTCGTGGGAAGCGATGGCCGCGCGCGCCGAGCGGACCGAGGCGATGCGCGACCAGCGCGCCGCCGCTACCCGCGCCGCCAGCACCCTTGCCGCATCCGAGGATGCCGAGTCCGATCCGGTCCATAGCGAGGCGTGATCCACACTCGCGTCACGCCGCTGCGGGGGGCAGCGGCGGCGCACGACACCTTGACCCGCGGCGCGACCTTCCTCGCCGCGCTCGCCGAGCGTCCGGTGATCGCCGACGGCTGGCCGCAGGGCCCGCATGCGCGCACCCGCGCGCGCTTCGTCGCCAATTGCCTGCGCGAGCTCGACCGGTTCCTTCATGGCCTGCTCGATGAACTCGGTGCGTCGGCGGGCCATGTCGTGCGCGAGGAACAGCGCAATACCGCCAACAAATTGCGCGACTATGGCGTCCATCCGCTGGCTTCCGGTGCCGACCGGGCGCGGCTGCTCGCGCTCGGCCGTTCCAGCGCCTGCCTCATCCACTGCAACGGCGTCGTGCGCCGCCCCGACGTCGCTGGCGGCAGCATGATGACCGCCGGCTGGCGCGCCGACGTGGGCGACGAACTACGCCGTTACCCGCTGGGGACGCGGCTCGCGCCCGGTCGTACCGAGATCATCGACGTCTGCCGCTTCTACGACCGGCTCGGGCATCGGCTGATGCTCGCGCCGCCGGTGCTGCCGCCGCGTCGTCAGCCCGCGCCGAGGAAGCCGCGCATCGCCGCCGCCGCGTCGTTCCAGGCGACGCCGTGCGTCGCGCACCAGGCGTCGTCGTAATAGGTGCAGGCGTAACGGTCGCCGCCGTCGCAGAGCAGGGTGACGATGCTGCCCTGCTCGCCAGCCGCGGCCATCTCGGCGACAAGCTGCGCACAGGCGTGGAGATTGGTCCCGGTCGAGCCGCCGACCGATCGCCCGAGCGTTTCCGACAGCGCACGCATCGCGCCGAGGCTGGCGGCATCCTCGACCGCGATCATCCGGTCGATCACCGAGGGGATGAAGCTCGGCTCGAGCCGCGGCCGACCGATCCCCTCGACGCTCGACGCGCAGCCATCGGGTAGCGCGACGACGCCCGGATCGTCGAAATGGCGGTGGAACACCGAATGCACCGGATCGGCGACGCATAACCGGGTCGCATGGCGCTGATAGCGGATGAAGCGGCCGATGGTGGCCGAGGTGCCGCCGGTGCCGGCACCGCACACCACCCAGCGCGGCACCGGATATTCCTCCTCCGCCATCTGCGCAAAGATGCTCTCGGCGATATTGTTGTTGCCGCGCCAGTCGGTCGCGCGCTCGGCATAGGTGAACTGGTCCATATAATGGCCGCCGGTCTCCGCCGCGAGCCGCTGCGCGGCGGCATAGACGCTGCGCGGATCGTCGACCGCATGGATCTCACCGCCGTAGAAGCGGATCGCGTCGAGCTTGGGCGCGGCGGTCTGCGCCGGCACCACCGCGATGAAGCGCAGCCCGAGCATCCGCGCGAAATAGGCTTCCGAGACCGCGGTCGACCCCGACGACGCCTCGATCACCGTGGTGTGCGGCCCGATCCACGCGTTGCACAAAGCGTAGAGGAACAGCGAGCGCGCCAGCCGATGCTTGAGACTGCCCGTCGGATGCGAGCTTTCGTCCTTGAGATACAGCGTGATGCCGGGAAAGCGCGGCAGTTCGAGGCGGATCAGATGGGTATCCGCCGAGCGATTGTAATCCGCCTCGATCCGCCGCACCGCCTCGGTCAGCCAGCGCCGGTCGATGTCCATTCCATGGGTCATGCGCGGGGGCTTTATACAGGTGAGGCGGAAACGGACAGGGTGGCAACTCGGTGGCGCGCGCAATCGTGGGGCTCCCGCCCTTTCCTCCCCCTCCGTCAGCGCTGACGCGCTGCCACCTCCCCCTTGCGGGGGAGGAATAGGAAGTCCTCCCCCGCAAGGGGGAGGTGGCGCGCCGAAAGCGTCACGGAGGGGGAGGATGGGGCGGGAGCCATGAGGCGGACAAAACCGTACCCCACCTTTACCCACCTCCACCATTTCTATCGTCGCACCGGCACCCTTCACCCCCTACATCGCCGCGATGATCAGGACCTTCGCGCAATGACCCGCCCGCCCTTCGGCGTGCAGGTCTTCATCGGCATGGCGATCGGGCTCGCGCTCGGCTTCGTTGCGCGCAGCTATGCGCTGCCCGGTCTCGCCGAGGGGCTGAAGATCGTCGGCGACATCTTCGTGCAATTGCTCAAGGCATTGGTCGTGCCGCTCGTCTTCACCGCGATCGTCGCGTCGATCGCCGCGCTGCGCGACCTCAACAATGCCGCGCGGCTGGTCACCGGCACCTTCCTCTGGTTCGGGCTGTCGGCGCTGATCGCGGTGTCGATCGGCCTGACGCTCGGCACGTTGCTGCAACCCGGCGCGCATGCCGGGGTCAGCGCCGCCGCCGCGGTGCGCCCCGATACCGCAGGCTCGTGGCTCGACTTCCTGCGCGGGCTGGTGCCGGCCAATATCCTCGGCCTCGAAGCCTCGACCAGGCTCGCCGACGGCACTGCGAAGACCGGCCTGTCGTTCAACGTGCTCCAGCTCATCGTCGTCGCGATCGCGATCGGCGTCGCCGCGGTCCGCACCGGCGAGGCGGGCGCGCCGTTCCTCGCCTTCAACGCCTCGGCGCTGGCGATCTTCCGCCGCATCCTGCGCTGGGTCGTCCGCCTCACCCCGATCGGCACCGGCGCTTTGCTTGGCAGCGCGATCGTCCGCTACGGCTGGCAGTCGCTGTCGGCGCTCGGCACCTTCGCGATCGCCATCTATATCGGCCTCGGCCTCGTGCTGTTCGTCGTCTATCCGTTGCTGCTGCTCGCCAACGGCATGAGCCCGAAGCGCTTCTTCGCCACCGCCTGGCCGGCGATCCAATTGGGCTTCGTCTCGCGCTCGTCGATCGCGACGCTGCCCGTCACCGAACAGGTGGTCGAGCGGCTCGGCGTGTCGCGCAGCTATGCCGCCTTCGCGGTGCCGTTCGCGGCGACGACCAAGATGGACGGCTGCGCCGCCATCTATCCCGCGGTCGCGGCCCTGTTCGTCGCGCAATATTACAATATCCCGCTGCACGGCGTGGACTATCTGCTGATCGTCCTCGTCTCGGTGCTCGGCTCGGCGGCGACCGCGGGGCTGACCGGCGCGTTGGTGATGCTGACGCTCACCTTGTCGACGCTCGGCCTGCCACTGGAGGGCGCTGGGCTATTGCTCGCGATCGACCCGATCCTCGACATGGGCCGGACCGCGGTCAACGTCGCGGGGCAGGCGCTGATCCCGGCGATCGTCGCCAAGCGGCAGGGGCTGCTGGAGGAGACGGTGGCGGCCAAACCGGTCTTCGCCTGATCCCCGCCCCGCGGGGCGCTATGCGACCGCGAGCGGAGCGAAGCGCGCGACCTGCCGGCCGACGATGCCGAGCTGCTCGACCACCGCGGGGTCGCTCGCGCCGCCCTCGGCATCGAACTTGGTGATCTGCGTGTTGATCGCCGCGGCGAAGGGGGTCGGCCAGCCGCGCAGCGCGTGGACGATCGAGCGCAGCGCCGCGATCGTCGAGCCCGTCGCCTGCCAGCCATAGGCCGTCGCGATCAGCCCGACCGGCATGTCGGCGAGATAGGGGCGCGCGTCCTTCGCCGTCTCCTCGAGCAGGTCGAGCGCGTTCTTGACCACGCCCGAGATGCTGCCGTGATAGCCGGGGCTGGCGATGATCACCGCCGAGGCCTGGCGCACCGCGTCGACGAACGCCTCCTCGTCGGCGGTACGGCTGGTCGCGCGCGGGTCGTAGAGCGGCAGGCGGGCCATGTCGGCGCCGCCGAACATCCGCGTGCGGAAGCCCTCGCGCTCGGCGGCGTCGAGCGCGATGCGCAGCGCGCGCTCGGTCGACGAGATGCCGCCGATGGTGCCGCCGATGCCGACGACGAGAGGGGGAGAAGCGGGATCGACTGCCATGACGCCTGCGATAGCGCGGCTCGACGGACGGCGCCAGCCAAGGTAAACTTCGCTAACCTCACGCAGAGACGCGTGCCCTTGCCTCAGCTGTTTTAGGATTGTAATACACCTTATGGCTGACCGCTGGGACGAGCCGATGCGTCACGAACCCGTCGATACCAACCGCCGCAATACGATCGGCCGGCGTTACGAGCTGGACGACGAGACGCCGCGCGACCACCGCCTGGGCGGCCGCTTCGACGACTTCATCGACCGCGACGATCCGGCCGGCGGCGACCTGCCGCCGTCGCCGCGCAGCCCGCGCAACATCGGCCGCTGGATCGTGCGCGGCATCGGCGTGGGGATCATCCTGCTGGTGATCGCGATCGGCTGGCTCGCGGTCACCGCGCCGCTGAGCCGCTCGCTCAAGCCGCCGACGCCGCCGTCGATCACGCTGACCGCCGACGACGGCACGCCGATCGCCCGCCGCGGCGCGATCATCGGCGCGCCGGTCGACGCGGCCAAGCTGCCCGCGCACGTCACCAATGCGTTCCTGGCAATCGAGGATCGCCGCTTCCGCTCGCATTGGGGGATCGACCCGCGCGGCATCCTGCGCGCCTTCGTCCACAACGTCGGCTCGGGCGGGGTGCGCGAGGGCGGCAGCACGATCACGCAGCAGCTCGCCAAGAACGCCTTCCTCGATTCGGACCGTACCGCCGCACGCAAGATCCGCGAGGTGATGATCTCCTTCTGGCTCGAGGCATGGCTGAGCAAGGACGAGATCCTGTCGCGCTATCTGTCGAACGTCTATTTCGGCGACAACGTCTATGGCCTGCGCGCCGCGTCGAAACATTATTTCGGCCGCGAGCCCGAGAAGATGAACGTCGGCCAGGCGGCGATGCTCGCCGGGCTGGTCAAGGCGCCGTCGCGGCTGGCGCCGACCAGCAATCTGGAGGGCGCGCGCAAGCGCGAGATGCTGGTGGTGCGCGCGATGGCCGAGGCGGGCTTCATCACCAAGGCCGAGGCCGCCGAGGTCGAGCCGCAGCGCGTGCTGGCGAGCCGCCCGACGCAATTGCCGAGCGGCACCTATTTCGCCGACTGGGTGCTGCCCGACGCGCGCGACCAGGCGGGCGAGATCAAGACCGAGGCGACGGTGAAGACCACGCTCGACCGCCGGCTCCAGAATACCGCCGAGCGCGTCGTGCGGCAGGCGGGGCTGCGGCAGGCGCAGGTCGCGATCGTGGCGATGCGCCGCGACGGCCGCGTCGTCGCGATGGTCGGCGGCAAGGATTACGCCAAGAGCCCGTTCAACCGCGCCACCCAGGCACGCCGCCAGCCCGGCTCGACGTTCAAATTGTTCGTCTATCTCGCCGCGATGCGCGCCGGCATGACGCCGGACACGATGGCCGACGACAGCCGGGTCGAGATCGCCGGCTGGAAGCCGAAGAACGACGACAACCGCTATCTCGGGCCGATCACCTTGCGCCGCGCCTTCGCCCGGTCGAGCAACGTCGTCGCGGCGCGGCTGACGCAGGAGGTCGGCGTGCGCAACGTCATCAAGGCGGCGCGCGACCTCGGCATCTCGACGCCGATCCCCAACGAGGCGACGATCGGGCTCGGCACCGCGGAAGTGTCGCTGCTCGAACTGACCGCGGCCTATGCGGCGGTCGCCAACGGCAAATATCCGGTCCATCCGCGCGGGCTGGAGGACAGCGGCGCGAGCAAGAGCTGGTATCAGTCGCTGACCGGCGGGCCGCGCACGATGCCCGACGGGATCCGCGACCATATGCTCGACCTGCTCGGTTCGTCGCTGCGCGGGACGGGGCGCGCCGCGGTGCTGACGCTGCCCGCCTACGGCAAGACGGGGACGTCGCAGAACAGCCGCGATGCGTGGTTCATCGGCTTCGCCGGCGATCTGGTCGTCGGCGTCTGGGTCGGCAACGACGACAGTTCGCCCAATGCCGGGCTGCACGGCGGCGGCATCCCCGCGCAATTGTGGCGCCAGTTCATGGTCTCCGCGCTCAACATCGCACCGGTCGTCGCACCGGTGGTGGTCGAGGAGAATGCGATGGACCCCGAGGCGGTCGTCGGCCCCGAGGAGGCGCTCGACGATCCGATGGGCGATATCGCGGCGCCCGAGGGGACGATCGATGGTTTCGGCATGCAGATGAAGATGGGCCGCGACGGCAGCATCAGCATCGCGCCGGGCCGCGACCGCGCGCCGGTCCCGCCGGACGCGCCGCCGCCGCGCGATCGACGGGGCGGCGACGAAGGGGATGAGGAATAGGGCGGATCGGTATCCGGCCTCCTCTGGACGCGTAGCGATGAGGGATATGTTCGCGCCTTCTACGCGCATCGTCGCGATGCCGGATGTCGTTCCCGTCAGCGCCGGCCTATGCCCTTGCGAGGATCGGCATAGAAGATTTGTTCGCGCAGAGGCGCAGAGGCGCAGAGGCGCGGAGGCGCGGAGATGTATCGCGTGGGGCTGCGTGGTCCTGTCTTTGCAATCGCCTAAAGGAAAGGGCCGCGACCGCGGTGAGCGCAACATCTTCGCGTCTTCGCGTCTTCGCGCGATCCCGTTCTACTTCTTGGGATATCTGCGGGCGCTGGAGCAATCCAGTGTTCCCGCGAACGCGGGAACCCAGGGTCAAGCAGAGCAACGTCCGATCGCGTTCGGGACTCCTGGGCTCCCGCCTGCGCGGGAGCACTGGGGTCGAGGCGGGAACCCCTCTGCGCCTCTACGCCTCTGCGCCTCTGCGCCTCTGCGCGAACAAATCTTCTCTTCGCCCTCTCGGCAAGCCGTCCGATCCGGCCAGCGCCCGTGCGATGTCGCCGGAGTATGGGTGCGTGCGGCGCGGTTCCGGACCGCAGGCGGGCTGGCATCGGCCGCCGCCTCGGCTAGACGGTCGCGTCATGGCGCAGCGACGCACCTCTTCCCGGCCGCGCGGGCGGCGCAAGGCGCATGATCTCGCTTCCGAGCGGTGGTTGCTGCTGCTCGGCGTCGTCGCGGTGGTGATCGTGGTGGCGGGGTCGGTCGGGCCGTGGCGGTTCGCGCTGCCGCCGGCGGCGCAGGTCGCCAAACCGTTGACGATGGACGAGGCGCGCGCGTCGAACGCCGCGGTGCCGATCGAGACGAAGCGGCGGCTGCGCGCGCTGCCCTATCGCTTCCAGGGCGGCCCGGCGGCGCGCGAGCAGGCGGCGGAATGCCTCGCCACCGCCGCGCTCTACGAGGCCGGCGACGACCGCCGCGGGCAGCAGGCGGTGATCCAGGTGATCCTCAACCGGGTGCGCGCGCCGGGTTTTCCCAAGACGATCTGCGGCGTCGTCTATCAGGGATCGGACCGGACGACGGGCTGCCAATTCTCGTTCACCTGCGACGGATCGTTCGCCCGGCGGCCGGTGCATCTCGGCTGGGGCGCGGCACGGCGGGCGGCACGGCGGGCGCTCGGCGGCTATGTCTTCGCCGCGGTCGGGCGGGCGACGCATTACCATACCGACTGGATGGTGCCCTATTGGCGCGATACGCTGGTCAAGGTCGGGCGGGTACGCTCGCACCTGTTCTACGTGCGGCATTAGGGGCGAGCCTTTCGCCCGCCGATCTGGCAAGACCGCCCCCCGCAGCAAGGAAGCAGACGATGGCAAAACGATTCTGGGCGCAGATCATCGAGTTGGACGAAGAGGTCGAGGCGGCGAGCATCCCCGGCGTGACCGATCACGAAAGCGCCGCCGATGCGCTGGTCACCGATTTCGTCGGCGCGATGGGCGGCGAGATCACCAGCGGCGCGGTGCGCGTGTGGATCGAGGGCGGCGCGGCGAAGGTGTACGACTGGAGCGCGGAATTCGACATGCCCGAGGATGCCGATCTCGATGGCGACGAAGATATCGAGGTCGAGGGCGAGATCGTGCTGACCGAGCGGCTGGGGTGATTTTTTGGGGGCCGGCCCTCCCACTCCGTCACCCCGGACTGGTTCCGGGGTCCACTCCGCGGCGAGGAGAGCGGCTTGAGAAGACACCATTCTCTTGCGGCCCGGTGGACCCCGGAACGAGTCCGGGGTGACGAATCCGATGAGGAAGCTCATCGAGCCTCACCTCCGCAGTCCCTCTGCGATCGCGCTGCCTCCTCCGGTGAGACAGAATAGCGGCGGCCATTCGTCCGCCAACGCCGGTTGACGGTGCCCGCCGCGCGCCGCAAGGTTTTCGGCATGCGCTTCTTCTCAGACAATGCCGCGCCAGTGCATCCCAAGGTGATGGCCGCGCTGATGCAGGCCAATACGCTCGACACCGCGTATGACGGCGACGCGCGGTCGCAGGCGCTCGACGGGCGGCTGTCCGATCTGTTCGGCACCGGGGTGACCGCCTTGTGGGTGCCGACCGGGACCGCGGCGAACTGCCTCGCGCTCGCCGCCTTGTGTCCGCCGCACGGTGCGGTGGTGTGCCATCGCGACGCGCATATCCAGAACGACGAGGGCGGCGCGCCGGAATTCTACACCCATGGCGCCAAACTCTATCTCGCCGACGGCGAGGGCGCGAAGCTGACCCCCGGCACGATCGCCACGGTGATCGACGCGATCGCCAACGACGTGCATCGCGTCCAGCCGCATGCGATCTCGATCACCAACGCCACCGAATATGGCCGCGTCTACACGCCCGACGAGGTCGCCGCGATCGGGGCGCTGGCGCGGACGCGCGGGCTGGGGCTGCATATGGATGGCGCGCGCTTCGCCAATGCGGTGGCGACGCTGGGGTGTTCGCCCGCGGCGGTGACGTGGCAGGCGGGGGTCGACGCGCTGAGCTTCGGCTTCGTCAAGAACGGCGCGATGAGCGCCGAATTGCTCGTCTTCTTCAAGCCCGCGCTTGCCGGGGCGACGCTGTACCGGCGCAAGCGCGCCGGACTGCTGTTCTCCAAGGGCCGCTATCTCGCCGCGCAGGTGCTGGCGATGCTCGAGGACGATCTGTGGCTCGACAACGCCCGCGCCGCCAATGCGCGCGCGGCGGAGCTGGCGGCGGCGGCGGGGGCGCGGCTGGTCCACCCGGTCGAGGCGAACGAGGTCTTCCTGCAGGCGACGCCCGCAGAGGCGGCGGCATTGCGTGCGCAGGGTTTCGATTTCTATGACTGGGCGGCGGGCGAGATCCGGCTGGTGACGGCGTGGGACAGCCCGGCCGATCAGGTGGCGCGGCTCGCGGCGGCGATCGGGGAGTTGTGAGCGAGGCCGCCGCACCCCGGTCGACGCGGGCGGCGATCCTCGTCCCGTTCGCGCTGGTGACGCTGATCTGGGGATCGACCTGGCTGGTGATCCGCGACCAATTGGGCGTGGTGCCGCCGAGCTGGTCGGTGACCTATCGCTTCCTCGTCGCGGGTATCGCGATGACGATCGTCGCCCGGGTGAAGGGCGAGCGGTTCGCGCTCGACGGCCGCGGCTGGGCGTTCGCCGCGGCGGTCGGCGTGCTGCAATTCTGCCTCAACTTCAACTTCGTCTATCGCGCCGAACATCACATCACCTCGGGCCTCGTCGCGGTGGTGTTCGCGATCCTGCTGGTGCCGAACGCGCTGTTCGCTCGCATCCTGCTCGGCCAGCGGATGGGCGGGCAGCTGATCGCGGGATCGGCGGTGGCGATGGCGGGGATCGCCTTGCTGTTCCTGCACGAGGCGCGCAGCGGCCCGGCGGGGACCGCGGCGACGCTGGCCGGGATCGGCTTCACCGGGGTGGCGATCCTCGCCGCGTCGATGGCAAACGTGCTGCAGGCGACGCCGACCGCGAAACGCTATCCGATGATGGCGACGCTGGCGGTGTCGATGCTGATCGGGGCGGGCGTCGACGGGCTGGTCGCCTGGTGGCTGACCGGGCCGCCGGTGATCGAGACGCGCGCCGCTTACTGGGCGGGGATCGTCTATCTCGGGCTATTCGGCTCGGCAGTCGCCTTCCCGCTCTATTACCGGGTGCTGCGCGTGATCGGGCCGGCCAAGGCGGCCTATTCGAGCGTCATCGTGCCGGTGATCGCGATGCTGCTGTCGACGCTGTTCGAGGGCTATCGCTGGTCGCCGCTCGCCGCGGCGGGGGCGGCGCTGACCGGGGTCGGGCTGGTCATCGCGTTGAGGGCGCGCAGGCCGAACCGGTAATCGCGATAGGCGGGACGCCAGCCGAGGATGCGCTTCGCCTTGCCGTTGGCGACGCGGCGGTTCTCGGCATAGAAGCCGCGCGCCATCGGGCTCAGCGTCTCCAGCGCCACCACCGGCGGCGGCGGCAGGCCGAGCAGATGCGCGGCGAAGGCGACGACCTCGTCCTGCGAACAGGGCCGGTCGTCGGCGAGATTGTACGCGCCGGCGGGGGCGTCGCGCGCGGCGAGCACGCCGCCGACGATATCGTCGACATGGACGCGGCTGAACAGCTGATCGGGCAGGCCGATGCGATGCGCCTTGCCCGCGGCGACGCGGTCGAGCGGCGAGCGGCCGGGACCGTAGATGCCGGGCAGGCGGAAGACGCGCGCGCCGCGGGCCAGCCATGCGGCGTCGGCGGCGGCGCGGGCGGCGCGGCGGCCGGAGCCGGTCGGCGCGCTCTCGTCGACCCAGGCGCCACCGGCATCGCCATAGACGCCGGTCGAGGAGAGATAGAAGAGCCGGCGGCCGTCGAGCGCATCGCCGTAGCGGGCGAGCACCGGGTCGTCCTCGCCCTCCGGCGGCACCGAGGACAGGATGTGCGTCGCCGCCGCGATCGCCGGCCGCACCGCCGCCGCGTCGGCGAAGCGCAGACTGCCGTCGCGTCCGTCGCGCGTCGTGCCGAGCGTCGCGCCGGGCCAGGCGGCGGCGATGCGCGCGGCGGTGTAACCGAGGCCGAAGATCAGGAGCATGGCCTATCCTATCGTTCGGGCCGGGCCTGGCGAAGCCCCGTTTGCCGAAAGCCGTCCTTCGACCGGCCCGGACCCTACCGTGCCATCGGCCCCTTGTAGGTGGTGCCGAAATAATCGCCCTTGTTCCACACCGGCCGCGCGTCGCCGTCGGCGATCTCGCGGGCGATCGCGTAATTGGTCGCAACGAAGCGCACGCCCTGGTCCCACAGGATCGGCTGGGTCAGGTCGTCGCCGGGGCGGTGGTAGCGGTTGGCGAGGAAATCCTCGAACGGCGCCTTGCCCGCGCCCTTGATCCCCGGCCACAGGAAGACCGAGGGGATGCCCTTGCGGACGAAGTTGAAGTGGTCCGAACGCGTGAAGAAGCCCTGTTCGGGCATCGGATCGGGCGACAGGCCGACGCCGACCGCGCCCACCGCCCGCGCCACGATCGGGCCGAGCGTCGAGCGCTGCGCGCCGAAGGCGATCATGTCCTCGAACCGGTAGAGCAGCACCGGCATGTCGAGATTGACGTCGGCGACGATGTCGGCGAGCGGCACGGTCGGGTGATCGACGAAATAGCTCGACCCGATCAGCCCCTTCTCCTCGCCGGTCACCGCGAGGAACATCACGGTGCGGCGCGGCGGCTTGCCGCTGGCGGTGAAGCGTTTGGCTTCCTCGATCAGGCTGGCGATGCCGATCGCATTGTCGAGCGCACCGTTGTTGATCCGGTCGCCCTCCCCGCCCGCGCTGACGCCGATATGGTCGAGATGCGCGGAGAGGATCACCACCTCCTTCGCGAGCACCGGATCGGCGCCGGGCACGACGCCGACGACGTTGCTGCTCGCACCCGGGGTGAAGGCGGTGCGCGTCGTCGCCGACAGCGTGCCGGACAGCGACAGCGGCGTGTAAGCGGGTTTGTCCGCTTTCGCCTGCGCGACGATTTTGCTCCACGCAGCGCTGCCGAAGAGCTTCGTCGCGCCGGCCTGGCTCAGCGTGCCGAGCACCGGCGTGGTCGGTGCGGGGCTGGTGCCGGTGCCCGCCGGCGTCGCCCAGGTGGTGCGTGGATTGGCGTAGCCGCTCGCGGAGAACGGCCGCTGGCGCGCGGCGGGGCGCGGCGATTCGAGCATGACGATGCCGATGGCGCCATGCGCCGCGGCGATCTGCGCCTTGGTCGCGGCGGAGGCGAAATAGGCGCGTTCCTCGCCCGCGAACGTGCCCGGCGCGCCGGCGAAGATCGCGACGATCCGGCCGCGCGCGTCGATGCCGGCATAATCGTCGACGCCATATTGCGGCGCGACGATGCCGCGACCGGCGAAGACGACGGGCGCGGTCACCCGCGTCTCGGCACGCGCCGGATCGGCGGCGGGGATATAGTCCGTGCCGAAGACCAAAGGCTGCGCTTTGCCGCCGGATGCGGTCCACGCCATCGTCCCCTCGTCCGCCGCCTTGTAGACGACCAGCGGCACCGTCTGCAGATAGCCGCCCGCATCGCCGGCGGGACGCAGGCCGGCGGCATAGAATTGCGCGGCGACATATTGCGCGGCGATATCGAATTCGGGGCTGCCCGCCTCGCGCCCCTTCATCGCATCCGAGGCGAGGAACAGGACGTGCGCCTTCATCGCCGCCTGATCGGCGGGCAGCGCGCGGTTGAGCAGCGCATTGGCCTGCGCGGCGGCCGTGTTGGCCTGCGTGGCGGGCGTAGAGGTCTGCGCCGGTGCGGACGCGGCGAGGGTCAGCGCGGCGAGCGCGCCAAGAGTACGGATCATGCAGGGGTCCTGACGTGGGTGACGGGACAGCGTATCAGCGCCTCGGTCCAGCACAAGGCTGATCCCGGCCGGAGGAATAACTGGCAGCGGGCGTCGGCATTCTTATAAAGGGTGGATGCTCGACGCCCTCAACGCCATCGCCCAGCCCGCTCCCGCCGCGACCGGTGCGATCAGCCGCCACGATTATCGCCCGCCCGCCTGGCTGGTGCCGGAGACGCGGCTGGTGTTCGACCTCGATCCCGCCGCGACACGGGTCACCGCGACGCTGTCGGTGACGCGCAACGACGCCAGCGGCGATCCGTTGCGGCTCGACGGCGCCGGCCAGCGCCCGCTCGCGGTGCGCGTCGACGGCGTCGCTACCGACGATTGGCGGATCGAGGGCGAGCAGCTCGTCGTTCCGCTCGCCGGCGACGCGCACACGATCGAGACCGAGGTGGAGATCGCGCCCGAGCGCAACACGCAGCTGATGGGCCTCTATGCCAGCGGCGGCATCCTGTGCACGCAATGCGAGGCGGAGGGCTTCCGCCGCATCACCTATTTCCCCGACCGGCCCGACGTGCTGAGCCGCTATGCGGTACGGATGGTCGCCGATGCGGCGCGCTATCCGGTGCTGCTCGCCAATGGCGATCCGGTCGCGGCGGGGACGCTCGACGACGGCCGGCATTGGGCGGAATGGAACGACCCCTTCCCCAAGCCCTCCTATCTGTTCGCGCTGGTCGCCGGCGACCTCGCAGTCAATCGCGGCCAGTTCACCACGCAATCGGGCCGCAGCGTCGACCTCGGCATCTGGGTGCGCGCCGGCGACGTCGAGAAGACGCGGCACGCGCTCCACGCGCTCGAGCTGGCGATGGCGTGGGACGAGCGCGTCTACGGCCGCGAATACGACCTCGACGTGTTCAACATCGTCGCGGTCGACGATTTCAACTTCGGCGCGATGGAGAACAAGGGGCTGAACATCTTCAACAGCCGCTACATCCTCGCCGATCCCGACACCGCCACCGATTACGATTACGACGCGATCGCGGCGGTGGTGGCGCACGAATATTTCCACAATTGGTCGGGCAATCGCATCACCTGCCGCGACTGGTTCCAGCTCAGCCTCAAGGAAGGCTTCACCGTCTATCGCGACCAAGGCTTCTCCGCGGATCAGGGCTCGGCGGCGGTCAAGCGGATCGAGGACGTGCGCGGCCTGCGCGCCGCGCAATTCCCCGAGGATGCCGGCCCGCTCGCGCATCCGGTGCGCCCCGAGAGCTATATCGAGATCGGCAATTTCTACACGGCGACGATCTACAACAAGGGCGCCGAGCTGATCCGCATGATGGCGACGATCCTCGGCCCGCAGGCGTTCCGCGCCGCCACCGACCTCTATTTCACCCGCTTCGACGGCACCGCCGCGACCTGCGAGGATTTCGTCGCCTGCATGGAGGAGGCGAGCGGCCGCGATCTGACCCAGTTCCGCTTGTGGTACAGCCAGGCAGGTACGCCGCGCGTCGCCGCCAGCCTGTCGCATCAGGCGGGCGACGGCCGCGCGACCTTGCGCCTCGCGCAGCACGTGCCGGCGACGCCGGGCCAGCCCGACAAGCAGCCGATGGTGCTGCCGCTGCGCATCCGCGTGTTCGGGGCGGAGACCGGCCGCGCGCTCGGCGACGAGCAACTGGTGCTGCTCGACGAGGCGGCGAGCACGATCGTGTTCGACGGCATCACCGAACGGCCGGTGCTGTCGGTCAACCGCGGCTTCTCGGCACCGGTGATCATCGAGAGCGACCGGTCGGCGGCCGATCTCGCCTTCCTCAGCGCGCACGACGACGATCCCTTCGCGCGCTACGAGGCGATGCAGCAATTGATGCTCGACACGTTGGTGGCGACGACGATCGAGGGGCGGCCCGACAATGACGCGGTGATCACCGCGGTCGCCAACACGCTCGACGACCGCACGCTTGATCCCGCCTTCGTCGCGGAGGCGGTGCTGCTGCCGTCGGAGGGGTTCATCGGCGACCAGCTCGCGATGGTCGATCCCGAGGCGATCTTCCGCGCGCGCGAAGGGCTGCGCCGCGCGCTCGGGCTGCGCCTCGCCGACCGGTGGCGCGACGCCTACGAGCGCGCGCCGGACGGCCCCTATGTCTACAGCCCGGCGGCGAAGGGCCATCGCCGGCTGCGCAGCGTCGCGCTCGGCTATATCGCGGCGAGCGGCGCCGATGACGCCGCGACGATCGCCTTCCGCCAGTTCGAGCGTGCCGACAATATGACCGACCGGCAGGGTGCGCTCGGCACGCTCGCCAACGGCTATTCGGACGAGCGCGAGGCGGCGCTCGACATCTTCTACCATCGCTATGCCGGCAACTCGCTGGTGATCGACAAATGGTTCCAGACGCAGGCGCTGTCGTCGCGCGACGACACCGGGCGGCTGGTCGCCGACCTCGCCCGGCATCCCGATTTCACGCTCGCCAATCCCAATCGCGCCCGCGCGCTGGTCGGTGCGTTCGGGGCGAACCAGCGTGCGTTCAACGCGGCGGACGGTTCGGGCTATCGCTTCCTCGCCGACCAGCTCATCGCGCTCGACAAGCTCAATCCGCAAACCGCGGCGAAGCTGCTGCCGCCGCTGGCACGGTGGCGGCGTTTCGATTCGGATCGCGCGGCGCTGATGCGCGGCGCGCTGGAGCGGATCGTCGCGACGCCGGGCCTGTCGAAGGACGTGTTCGAACAGGCGTCGAAGAGCCTGGGGTAGAGCGATCGTCCCAACGTCCCGTCATTCCGAGTGCTGTTCAGCTGGAACAGAGCGGATCACGTACGCCGAAACGGCAAAGCCTCTGCGCAACATCTGATGCACCCCGGCGGAGGCCGGGGCCCAGTTGGGAAGGCCGTTGTAAGCATTACGACCCTTCGCCCAACTGGACCCCGGCTTTCGCCGGGGTACCCGCCTGCTGGATGAAGGGCCGCCTTACGCCTCGACCGCTTCGGCCCGCGCGTTGAGCTTGCTCGTCGCCAGTTGCGTGAGCTTCTCGTCGGTCGCCTTTTCCTCGTCGAGCGTCTGCTGGTACAGCGCGGCGCTCTCGGTGCGGCCGAGCTGCTTCGCCCAGGTGACCAGCGTGCCGTAGCGGCTGATCTCATAATGTTCGACCGCCTGCGCCGCGGCGGTCAGCGCGGCGTCGAGCACCGCCTTGTCGCTCACCTCGCCGGCGACCTCATTGGCTTCCTTGATGATGCCGTCGATCGCCGGGCAGGTCGCGCCCTTGGGCTGGCGGCCCTCGATCTCGAAGACGCGGCGCAGGCGCTCGATCTGCCCTTCGGTCTCGCGCAGATGCTGTTCGAAGCCCTGGCGCAATTGCACGTCGGTCGCCTTCTCGATCATCTTGGGCAGCGCCTTGGTGATCTGCTGCTCGGCGTAATAGATGTCCTCGAGCTGGTGGACGTAGAGATCCTCGAAGGTCGCGATGTCCTTGCTGAACAGGCCCATGGTCGTTCTCCGTCATGCTGTGGTGTCGGGGGGTGCAACGAGCCGGACGGCGGCACGGTTGCGTCGGCCGGCACTGATCCGGATCAATCCGCTTGCGGCTGCGATCGCGATTGCCGGCGCTCCGGCGCGGGCCTAGACTTGCGCGGATCGGGTGGGGAGACAATCGGTGACGATACGGCGTTCGGTGACACTGCTGGCGATGACCGCGATGCTGGCCGGCTGCGGCGGCGGCGGCGGGTCGTCCCTGACCGCCGGCAACGGCACCGGCAACGCCCCGACGACCGGCACGCCCGCGCCGACGCCCACCCCGACCGCGGTCGCCGGCTGCTCGCTGCGCGACCGGCAGGACTGGGTCGCGGCGCAGATGCGCGAATGGTATCTGTTCTACGACACCTTGCCCGCCAGCCTCGACCCGACGCCTTATGCCAGCGTCGATACCTATCTGGATGCGCTGACCGCGACCGCCCGGGCGCAGAACAAGGACCGCCACTTCACCTATCTCACCTCGATCAAGGAGGAGAATGCGTATTATTCCTCCGGATCGACCGCGGGCTTCGGCTGGCGCTTCGGGCTGACCGCCGACGGGCATCTCTACGTCACCGAGGCGTTCGAGGGCGCGCCGGGTCTCGCCGCGGGCGTCGACCGCGGTGCCGAGATCCTCGCGATCGGCACCAGCGCGAGCAACCTGCAGACGGTCGCCAGCCTGTTCCAGAGCGACGGCACCGGCGCCGCGCTCAACACCGCGCTCGGCCCCGATACGGCGGGGACGACGCGCTATTTCCAGGTCAAGGACGGCAGCGGCACGCGCACCGTCGCGGTGGCCAAGAGCGACTTCACGCTCGATCCGGTGTCGAGCCGCTATGGCGCGCAGATCATCACCGACGGCGGCCAGCGCTACGGCTATGTCAATCTGCGCACCTTCATCAGCACCGCCGATGCCGCGCTGCGCACCGCCTTCGCGCGGTTCAAGAGCGCGGGGGTCACCAACATCATCGTCGATATGCGCTACAATGGCGGCGGGCTGCTCTCGACCGCCGTATTGCTCACCAACCTGCTCGGCGCCAACCGCTCGACCGGCGACGTGATGAGCTATACCAGCTTCCGCCCCGAGAAGGCGTCGAACAACGAGACGACCTATTTCGCGCCGCAGACGGAGTCGGTCGCGGCGACCCGCATCGCGTTCATCGGCACGCGCGGCACCGCCTCGGCGAGCGAATATGTCATCAACGCCTATATCCCGTATCTCCACGCCAATGCCGGGCTGATCGGCACCAACACCTATGGCAAGCCGGTCGGCCAGATCCCGCTCGACAAGGCGGCGTGCGACGACCGGCTGCGCGTGATCGCCTTCGCGTTGCAGAATTCGGCGCGGCAGGGCGCCTATTACAACGGCCTCGCCGACACGGTCGAGGCGAGCTGCCGCGCGGCGGACGACATCGCCTATCCGATGGGCGATCCGCGCGAGGCGTCGACGCGCTCCGCGCTCGACTTCCTGCAGGGCAAGAGCTGCACCAGGCTGACCGCGGCGGCGGGGGCGGAGGCGCGGGCGCTGTCGGTGCCGATCGAGCGCGAGGCGCTGATGCCGACCAGCGGGCGCATCTCGACCGCACGGCGCGAGGTGCCGGGGCTGTTCTAACCCGCCCGCCAGGCTGTAAGGGCGTCGGCCTGGACAAGGGGGTTTGCGATGCAGAACGACGACGACAGCTTCGTGTACGACGAGGCGAGCGGCGAGTGGATCAGCGCGGCGGATGCCGCGGCGGCGGCGGGGGCGCCGGCCGACGGCGCGGTCGAGGTGCGCGATTCGGTGGGCAATCTGCTCGCCGACGGCGATCAGGTGACGCTGATCAAGGACCTCACCGTCAAGGGCGCGGGCCAGACGCTGAAGCGCGGCACGCTGATCAAGAGCATCCGGCTGACCGGCGACGCGCAGGAGATCGACTGCAAGTTCGACGGGATCAAGGGGCTGGTCCTGCGCGCCGAATTCGTCCGCAAACGCTAGGATGACGCCGCGGATCGATCCGAGCTGGGCGGCGCCGCTCGCCGAGGCGCTCGCCTGCCCCAGCCTGACGGCGCTCGACGCCTTCCTCGCCGCCGAGGCGACGGCGGGCAAGGCGATCTTCCCGCCGGCGGCGGACCGGTTCCGCGCCCTCGAACTGACGCCGCTCGACCGGGTGCGCGTCGTCATCCTCGGCCAGGATCCGTATCATGGGCCGGGGCAGGCGCATGGGCTGAGCTTCTCGGTACGGCCGGGGGTGCGGCCGCCGCCGAGCCTCGTCAACATCTACAAGGAAATGCACGCCGACCTCGGCATCGCACCGGCACGCCACGGCTTTCTCGAGGCGTGGGCGCGGCAGGGCGTGCTGCTGCTCAACACGGTGATGAGCGTCGAGAGCGGCCGCGCCGGATCGCACCGCAACCGCGGCTGGGAGCGATTCACCGATGCGGTGATCCGCACGGTCGCCGGCAAACCCAATCCGGTCGTCTTCCTGCTATGGGGCGCGCATGCCCAGCAGAAGGCGGGGTTCGTGACCCGGCCCGACCATCTGGTGCTGGCGGCGCCGCACCCTTCGCCATTGTCGGCGTACAAGGGCTGGTTCGGCAGCCGCCCGTTCAGCCAGGCCAACGCCTTTCTGGTCGCGCACGGCGCAGCGCCGATCGACTGGGCGCTGCCGGACGCCTGACGGGTAGCTCGACGTTGCCGGCGTTGACATTGGACAGATCGTTGTCCATCTTTGTGCCATGCAGGCCGTCAGCTATTCCGAAGCGCGCGAGAATCTGAAGTCGATGATCGACAAGGTCGTCGCCGATCGCGCGCCGCTCGCCATCACGCGCCAGCGCGGCGAAGGCGCGGTGCTGGTGTCGGCGAGCGAATGGGCGTCGATCGAGGAAACCCTCTACCTGCTGCGCTCGCCGAAGAATGCGGAGCGATTGCTCGAGGCGGTCCGCGGCTTCGAAGCGGGCGGCGAAGGCGTTCCGCTGCCGTGATCGTGGCGTTCTGGCCGACGGCGTGGGACGATTACCTTCATTGGCAGGCGCATGACGCCAAGCTCTTCGACAAAATCAACGCGCTGATCGAGGAATGCCGGCGCCATCCGTTCAAGGGGACGGGCAAGCCCGAGCCGCTCGGCGGCAATCTGTCGGGCTGGTGGTCGCGGCGGATCAGCCATGAGCATCGGCTGGTGTATCGCGTCGCCGGCAGCGGGGCGGAGCAGACGGTGCAAGTGGCGCAATGCCGCTATCATTATTGAGCCGGCCCCGTGCGGCGCGCGCATCACCGCCCGAGGCCGGGCGCATCCTTTCCCCCGCCGGTCGGTTGGTCCGGCAAGGAGACACGGCATGGCGGAAGCATATTGGAACGGCGTACGGATCGCGGCGAGCGACGACATCGTCACGGTCGAGGGCAATGCCTATTTCCCGCGCGCGGCGGTCGATCCGGCGGTGCTGGTCGATAGCGCGACGACGAGCGTGTGTCCGTGGAAAGGCACCGCACATTACCATACGCTGCGCGTCGACGGGGCCGAGAACCGCGATGCCGCCTGGTATTATCCCGAGCCCAAGGATGCCGCCAAGGAGATCACCGACCGGATCGCCTTCTGGAAGGGCGTCGAGGTGCGCTGACGCCTACCATACCGGGATCGTCACGCGGTTGGTGCCCGGATGGATGGTATAGGTGATGCTGGTCGGGACGATGCTGTCGCCGCGATAGGCGGGGCGGACGGTCATCGTCCGCCGTGTGTCGCCTTGCTGGGCGAGCAGCCGGAAGATCAGCGCCTCGATGCGGCGTGCGGCATCGGGCGGAACGAACAGCTCGTTGGCGCGATCGGGTGGGTCGCCGAAATCGCGCGGGAAGAGCCAGGTCTGCACGAGCTTGCCGCGCATCGCGAGCACGCGCGCTTTGGCGCGCGAGGTGACCGCGGCAAGGTCGATGGCGTCATTCGCAGCCTGCGTGAGGACGATCGGTACAATCATCTGGAGCCCCCCGGTCGCCAAGGGTAGGCGGTCGGCGGCGGCAGGCAAGACGCGACGGCCAAGTCGCTGACGGGCGTCGGGTTCCCGTCAGCGACTCGGCACCAATCACTCCGCCGCCGGCAGATATACCTCCCCGCCCTTCTCGCGGAACCGCTCGCTCATGTCGGCCATGCCCGCCTCGGCCTCTTCGGCGGCGACGAAAGTGGCGACCGGCGCATTCTGCTTGGCGGCGAATTCCCTAACCTCCTGCGTGATCTTCATCGAGCAGAATTTCGGGCCGCACATCGAGCAGAAATGCGCGGTCTTGGCGCCCTCGGCGGGCAAGGTCTGGTCGTGGAAGGACTCGGCGGTATCGGGGTCGAGCGACAGGTTGAACTGGTCGCGCCAGCGGAAGTCGAAGCGGGCGCGGCTCAGCGCATCGTCGCGCAGCTTGGCGGCGGGGTGGCCCTTGGCGAGATCGGCGGCGTGGGCGGCGAGCTTGTAGGTGACGACGCCGACCTTGACGTCGTCGCGGTCGGGCAGGCCGAGATGCTCCTTTGGGGTGACGTAGCAGAGCATCGCGCAGCCGAACCAGCCGATCATCGCCGCGCCGATGCCGCTGGTGATATGGTCGTAGCCCGGCGCGATATCGGTGGTGAGCGGCCCGAGCGTATAGAAAGGCGCCTCGCCGCAGACCTGGAGCTGCTTGGTCATATTCTCCTGGATCTTGTGCATCGGGACGTGGCCCGGGCCTTCGATCATCACCTGCACGTCCTGCGCCCAGGCGCGGTGGGTCAGCTCCCCGAGCGTGTAGAGCTCGCTGAACTGCGCCTCGTCATTGGCGTCGGCGATCGAGCCGGGGCGCAGCCCGTCGCCCAGCGAATAGGCGATGTCATAGGCCTTCATGATCTCGGTGATCTCGTCGAACCGTTCGTAGAGGAACGATTCCTTGTGATGCGCGAGGCACCATTTCGCCATGATGCTGCCGCCGCGGCTGACGATGCCGGTGACGCGCTTCGCCGTCATCGGGATGTAGGGCAGGCGGACGCCGGCGTGGATGGTGAAATAGTCGACGCCCTGTTCGGCCTGTTCGATCAGCGTGTCGCGGAAGATCTCCCAGGTCAGCTCCTCGGCGATGCCGCCGACCTTCTCCAGCGCCTGATAGATCGGCACGGTGCCGATCGGCACGGGGCTGTTGCGCAGGATCCATTCGCGCGTGTCGTGGATGTTGCGGCCGGTCGACAGGTCCATCACCGTGTCGGCACCCCAGCGGATCGACCAGACGAGCTTGTCGACCTCCGCCGCGACGTTGCTGGCGACCGCGGAATTGCCGATGTTGGCGTTGATCTTGACCAGGAAGTTGCGGCCGATCGCCATCGGTTCGGATTCGGGATGGTTGATGTTCGACGGGATGATCGCGCGGCCGCGCGCGACCTCGTCACGGACGAATTCGGGGGTGACGTAATCGGGGATCGACGCGCCGAAGCTCTCGCCGTCGCGGACATGGTCGCGCAGCATCGCGCGACCGAGATTCTCGCGCGTCGCGACATATTCCATTTCCGGGGTGACGATGCCGCGGCGGGCATAATGCATCTGGCTGACATTGGCACCGGCGCGCGCGCGCAGCGGGCGGCGGACGGCGTTGGGGAATTGCGGCACGCCGCCGGAGCGGTCGGGGCCGAGCTGGCCATTGTCTTCGGGACGCAGTTCGCGGCCATCGTAGCTTTCGACGTCGCCGCGGTTCTCGATCCATGCGCGACGCAGCTGCGGCAGGCCGGCCATGATATCGATACGCGCGGCCGGATCGGTATAGGGGCCGGAGGTGTCGTAGACGCGCAGCGGCGGCTCGCCCGAGGAGGGATCGAGATGGATTTCGCGCATCGCGACGCCCAGCGGGCCGACATGGATCTTCTTCGAGCCGCGGATCGGGCCGGTGGTGACGCCAATCTCGGTACGTGCGGGAATGTCGGCCATGAGTCTCTCTCCATGAACGGAGAGCGGACGCGGATTTTCGGATGAAACCGCTCCCTCCCTCCGCCGGTATCAACCGGATCAGGTTCAGCGGGTCGAAGACTGCGGCCTTCCTCTCAAGCGCTGCATCAGCGCTCCCCCGGGGATAATGACGATGGTGTACGCGGTTCGGCGGCAGGCGCCAAGGCAAATCCTCCCCCGCGACAGGGGGCTATGTCATATGACCATGCGAGTGGGTCCATCGCTTTCCAAGCGCACCTCCGTCACCCCGGACTGGTTCCGGGGTCCACTCTGCGGCGAGGAGAACGGCTTGAACAGGCACGATTCTCCTGCGGACCGGTGGACCCCGGAACGAGTCCGGGGTGACGAAGAGATTGTGGACGCGGCTCGAACCTCGTCCCCACAGCCATAGGCGATAGCCCTCCCGCCAAAGGGGAGGGAGGGCGTCGGAGCGTCAGCTGGCGGCGGAGGTGCGGATGTTGCCGTTGATGCCGTTGGGGAAGAAGCCGCCCGAGCCGACCGCGGTCTTGTTGAGATAGACGATGTTGAGCACCTGGCCGGTCGAGCGGCTGTAGGCGACGCCGTTGGTGTCGGTCGGCACGACGTTGGCGGTGGTGGTGTCGCCGATGCCCTGATCGATTTCGCTGCTGCCGTCGAGGCTGTCACGCGCGTCGGAGATCAGCCGCGCGTTGGTGAGGATCGACGAGGCGCCGGCGAGCGTCTCGGCGGGATCGACGCCCTTGCGGTAGAGCACCGAGCGGATCAGCCCGGCGTGATAGCCTTCGGTGGCGAGGATGCCGGCGGCAGCCTCGATGAACACCTTGTTGACGATCAGCGGCGAGGCGCCCTTATAGGCCGAGACGCCGACGTCCTCGAACAGATAGGCGCCGAGCAGGAAGTTGATGTCGCTGGCATAGGGATTGAAGACATCGCTCGCGCCGACCACGCCGGCGGCGCGCGCCGCGGCGGTGAAGGCGCCGGTGGCGTCGCCGCCGATGTTGATCGCCGGCATCGCCACCGCGAAGCTGCCGAGGATCGTGCGCAGGAAGGTGACGTGGGCGATCTCGTCATTGGCGATCTCGCGCGCATATTGCGCGACGATCGGGTCCTGGAAGTTCACCTGTGCGCCGCCGGTGACGGTGCCGAGCGTGCCGACGCCGCTCATGATGCCGGTCGACAGGCCCTGGCCGAAGGCCGCCCAGCTGTAGAAGCTCGCCTCGAGATATTCGAGGTTGAGCGCGAAGTTGAGCACGTCGGCATCGGTGCCGACGGTCGGCGTCGTCGCGGTCGGCGTCGGGCTGGGGCTGCTGCTGCTGTCGCCGTCGCCACCGCAGGCGGCGAGCAGCGACAGGGCCCCCGCCGAGGCGGCGGCGCCACCGGCGTAGCGCAGGAAGTTGCGGCGTTCGGCGCGGCGGTCGGCGATCGCGTCGAGGATCGTGTCGGTCGGAAGGTCGGTCATCGGGTCTATCCCCTGGAAGCTTTGAAAACGGACGGCGGGATCAGGAGGCGGTCGCCGCCTTGATGGTGCCGTTGAGGCCGGCGGGGAAGAAGCCGCCCGCGCTCGCCGCCGCGGCGTTGAGATAGACGATGTTGAGCACCTGATTGGGGGTGCGGCTGTAGACGATGCTGTTGGCGTCGGCCGGCACGATGTTGGACACCGGGAAGGTCGGCACCGGGGTGGGCGTCGCGGTCGGGGTCGGCGTGGGGGTCGGCGTCGGTGTCGCGGTGGCGGTCGCGGTGGGCGTCGGCGTCGGCACGGTCTGGCCCGGCGCGGCAGTGACGCCCGGCGTGATGCCCTGGTCGATGTCGGTGCCGCCGTCGAGGCTGTCGCGCGCGTCGGAGATCGCGCTGGCGCTGGTGATCAGTGCCGAGCCGGCGACCGAGCCGCGACGGAACAGCTCGCCGCGGATCGTCGCGGCATGATAGGCCTCGACCGCGAGGATACCGGCGGCGGCCTCGATATAGGTCTTGGTGAGCAGCGGCGCGGCGCCCTTGTAGGCGGTGACGCCGACGTCCTCGAACAGATAGGCGCCGAGCAGGAAATTCTCCTCGCTGCCATATTGGTTGAAGGTCTGGCCCGCGGCGATCAGCTTGGCGGCGACCGCGGCGGCGGAGAAGGCGCTGTTCGGGCCGACCGACAGGTCGAGCGCCGGCTGCGCGATCGCGCTGCTGCCCAGCGCGGTGCGCAGATAGGTGACGTGCGCGACCTCGTCGGCGGCGATCTCGCGCGCATAGCGGGCGAGGACCGGGTCGCTGAAGGTCACCGCGGCGCCGCCGCTGACGTTCGCCGCGCCCTGCGTGCCGGTGCCGGTGAGCAGATTGGCGGCGAGGCCGGCGCCACCGGTGGCGAAGGCGTAGAATTGCGCCTCGAGATATTCGAGGTTGAGCGCGAAATTGAGGATGTCCTGATCGGAATAGGTCGTCGTCTGCGCCTCGGCGGCGCCGGCGAGGCCCAGCGCCGACGCGCCCGCGGCGGTGACCGCCATCGCGCCCATCGCGGTGCGGAAGAAGTCGCGGCGTTCGGTGCGGCGCTGGACGCGGGCGTCGAGCGCCGCTGCGAGGGCGCTGTCGGTATCGGTTCGGGCGGTCATTACTCGGGTTCTCCCCACGCGCGGGCGGTCTTGCGGCGGCCCAGGATGGCCTTGCCGTTCCGCATCCGGCGGGAGGCGTCAAGCCCGGACGCGGCGGAAATCGGCGGCAGCGCGACGGAAGGGCGTGACCGCGCATAAAAAATCCTCCCCCGACGCGAAATCGAGGGAGGACCCTGTGCCGGCCGGCGTGGAAGGGAACGCCGGCCAACTCCTTGGAAGGTCGGGCTCAGCCGAGACCGACGGTGAAGGCCGGATTGGGATTGTTGGTGCCCGCCGGGAAGAAGCCGCCGCGGGTGCGGTTGGCGCCGGTCGCGTTGAGATAGGCGATGTTGTGCACCTGCTGGACGCTGCGGCTGTAGGCGATGCCGTTGCTGTCGGTCGGCACGATGTTCGACACGGCATTGGCCGCGCCGATGTTGGTGCCGGCGATGCCCTGGTCGTCGTCGCCGTTGGTGCCGCCGGTGGTGCCGTCGAGCAGATCGCGCGCGTCCGAGATCTTGGTGGTCGCGGTGATCAGATCGGCGTTGGTGACGCCGCGGGTGTAGAGGATCGTGCGGACGAGGCCGGCATGATAGGCCTCCGCCGCGAGGATGCCCGCCGCCGCTTCGAGATACATCGACGAGATGACCGGCGAGGCGCCCTTATAGGCGGTGACGCCGATATCCTCGAAGATATAGGCCCCAAGCAGGAAGTTGGTCGGGCTGGCATAGGGATCGAACAGGCCGTTCGAGGCGACGACGCCGGCGGCGCGCGCCGCCGCGGTGAACGCACCGGTCGCGGTCCCCGAGATGTCGATCGCCGGCTGGGCGACCGCGGCACTGCCGAGCGCGGCGCGCAGGAAGGTGACGTGGGCGATCTCATCCTGCGCGATCTCGCGCGCATATTGGCCGATCAGCGGGTCGGAGGTGAAATTGACCGCGCGCGGGAAGCCGTCGCCCGAGCCGGTGATGACCGACCCCTGCGTGCCCGTACCGGTGAGCAGCGACGCCGACAGGCCGGTGCCGAACGCGGCATAACTGTAGAATTGCGCCTCGAGATATTCGAGGTTGAGCGCGAAGTTGAGCACCGCGACGTCGGTGCTGACCGAGGTCGCAGTCGGCGTCGGCGTCGGAAACGGCACCGACATATTGTCGTCGTCGTCACCGCAGGCGGCGAGCAGCGACAGGCCGCCGACCGCGGCGACGCCGGTCGCGGCGGTCTTCATGAACGCGCGGCGGGCCTTGCGGCGCGCGGCGGTTGCCTCGACGATGGCGAGGACGGAGAGTTCCTTGGTCATATATCCACCCCTGCTCAGTTCGCGGCGCTGCTGCGCAGCCCGCTGTTCCCGTTGTTGATGCCGTTCGGGAAGAACCCGCCCGCGGTCACCGATCGGGGATTGAGATAGACGATGTTGAGCACCTGCGCCGGCGTCCGGCTGAACGCGAGGCCGTTGGGATCGAGCGGCACGATGTTCGAGGTCGTGCCCGCATTGGTGGTCGTCGCGGCGATGCCCTGGTCGAGATCGGTGCCGCCGTCGACCGAATCGCGCAGGTTGGAGATCGCCGTGGTCGCGGCGACGTTGTTCTGCGCGGTGGTGATCGTCGGGGTCGCGACGCCGCGCGCATAAAGCGCGGTGCGCACGATCGCGGCATGATAGGCCTCGACCGCGAGGATGCCGGCGGCCGCCTCGAGATAGGTCTTGTTGTTGAACAGCGCGCCCGCCGCGCCCTTGTAGGCGGTGACGCCGACGTCCTCGAAGATGAAGGCCGCCTGCAGGAAGCTGTCGTCGTTCGCATAGGGGTCGAAGCCGGTCAGGGCCGGGGTGGTGCTCGCGGCGGCGGCGGCGAAGGCACCGCCGGCGGCACCCGAGATGTCGATCTGCGGCTGGGCGGCGATCAGCGCGTCGCTGGTGCCGGTGCCGCGGATCGCGGCGCGCAGGAAGGTGACGTGCGCCACTTCGTCCGCGGCGATCTCGCGCGCATAAGCGGCGATCCCGCGGTCGCTGAACTGCACCTGGCGGGCCGAGCCGGTGCCGCTGCCGGTCACCACCGTGCCCTGCGTGCCGACGCCGCCGGTCAGCAGATTGGCGGGCAGGCCGGTGCCGAAGGCGGCATAGCTGTAGAATTGCGCTTCGAGATATTCGAGATTGAGCGCGAAGTTGAGCACGTCGACCTCGGTCACCGCGGTCTGCGCCGCCGCCTCGCCGGCAATCGACATCGCCGCCGCGCCGGCTGCGGTCACCGCCGCCATGCCCATCGCGTTCTTGAAGAATCCGCGCCGTTCCTCGCGTCGCCGCGCCCGGGCGTCGAACGCCTCGATGATCTGGTCCGTCTGGGTCATCGTCAGCAACCTCCCTCACCTTCATGCGGTCCTCCGTCATCGCCGCATGCTATCGACGGGCGACCGGTAGACCTGTGGCGAGCTACGTTGCCGGGTCGTGGAAAGATGCGCGGGGGCCGAAACAAAATGTCGGTTTTGCAAAATGATCCGACATGGTCGGAATGTTGGCCGCAGGATATTGCCGGGAGGCTTGCGTACGGTTAGCCCTTGGCCGTGCCTCCCGCCGCCCCCTCCAGCCCCCAGGCGGCCCGTACGATCCTGGTCGAGGCGCTGATCCGCACCGGCGAGGAGGATCGCGACGCCTTCCGCACCGTCTACCGTCTGACCTCGGCGAAGCTTTTCGGCATATGCCTGCGTATCTGCGAAGACAGGCAAGGCGCCGAGGACGTGCTGCACGACGTATATCTCACCATCTGGCACCGCGCGGGGGCCTATCAGCCGGGACGGGCGAGCCCGATCTCGTGGCTGGCGACGATCGCGCGCAACCGGGCGATCGACTGGCGCCGGCGCCACGGCCGGGCGCGCACCGCGCCGGTCGAGGCGGCCGACGCGATGCCCGATCCGGCGGCGGCGCAGGACGAGGCGCTGATCGCCGACGAGCAGCGCGCGCGATTGCACGACTGCCTGGAGACGATCGAGGTGCGCCAGCGCGGCGCGATCCGCAGCGCCTTCTTCGGCGGGCTGACCTATGCCGAGCTGGCGGCGGCGCAGGCGGTGCCGCTCGGCACGATGAAGAGCTGGGTACGGCGCGGGCTGCTCGCCCTGCGGGGGTGCCTCGATGGCGAGTGACGACCTCCCCGACATGACCGCCGCCGAACTGGCGCTGGGGCTGCTCGACGGCAGCGAGCGCGCCTCGGCGTTGCGCCGGCTGGCGAGCGAGCCGGGCTTCGCCGCCGAGGTGGAGCGCTGGCGCGACTGGCTGGGCGCGCTGTTCGCCGATTGGCCGGCGGTGGCCGCGCCCGATGCGGTGGCGGCGCGGGTCGAGGCGTCGCTCGATGGGCAGCGCGGCGTGCCGGCGGCGAACGACAATGCGGGGGGCGTCGCGCGCTGGCGCGGGCTGGCGGTGGCGGCGAGCATCGCTGCCTGCCTGTTGCTGGCGGTGACGACGCTGCTGATGCTGCGGCCGGCGCCCGCACCGATCCGCATCCCGGTGCGCGTGCCGGTGACCGCGCCGGCGCCTCTGCTCGCCGCGATCGTGCCGACCGGCAAGGGCGCGCCGATCGCCGCCGCCTACGATGCGGCGAGCGCGACGGTACGGATCGCCGGCGGTGTCGACGTACCGGCGGGGCATTCGGCGCAATTGTGGGCGATCCACGGCGCCGATGCGCCGCGTTCGCTGGGCGTGATCCCGGCGGGGCCGGCGCGGGTGGTCGTGCCGGCGGCGGTGCGCCCGGCGCTCGCGGCGGAGACGGTGCTGGCGATCTCAATCGAGCCGGCGGGCGGCTCGCCGACCGGGCTGCCGACCGGACCGGTGGTCGCGACGGGCAAGCTCAGCGGATAAGTCCTCCATCCGTCATGCCGGCACGACGGATGGAGGCATTCCGGCTCAGAACGTATAGGCGAGCCCGACCGCGCCGAGCCACTGGTTGCGCGAGCCGGCGATGCGGACCAGCGGGCTGTCGGCGAAGCCGTTGAGCATCCGGACGTAGGTGCCGCCGGCGACGATCTTGAAGCCCTTGAGCAGATTGCCGGTCAGCGAATAGGTGTAGAGACCGCCGAGCGAATAATTCTTCCAGCCGGCGCGGGCATTGTAGGTCGGCAGGCCGCTCGCCAGCGTCTGCGTCGGCGAGACCGAGAAATAGGTCGTCGCATAACCGCGGCCGGCACGCTCGGCCGAGGCGAAGATCGCCACCGCCATCTTCTCGCTCAGCGGAGTGATGTAATTGACGCTCGGCTGCCAGATGCCGCTGTCATGCGCATTGGCGACGTCGTGGCGATAGCTGACCGTCGCCGACAATTGGTCGTACGGGCTGGTGATCACCCCGGTCTTGCCGATGCCGACATAGCCGCCGAGCTCGATCGCGGTATCGACCTTGCCGAGCGCGCGGACGCGCGGATCGTCGATGCTCTTGAGGCTGCTGCGGTTGAAATTGACGACGCCGATCGGACCGGCCTGCAGGTCCCAGACGGGGCCGGGCTTGTCGCGGATCAGGTCGACGCTGATCCGGTTGCCGGCGAGGACGAAGCCATAGCCCTTGATCGAGCCGACCGCGCCCGGTGCGGCGGTGAAGCGATAGTCGTTCGAGCCTTCGTAATCGCTGAGATAGACGCCGGCGGCGCCGACGGTGATCGTATCGCGATTGAAGTCGAATTCGGTGGGCTGCACGGGCGCCGACGCCTCCTGCGCGGCGGCCGGGGTGACGAACACGGCAGCGGCGGCGAGCGCGAGCGGCATCAAGATCTTGGCGGACAAAGCTACGGCTCCAAACCTGTTACGACGCCGTAACGCGGCGGACGCCGGTTGCTATCCATTGCCGACCGATCAGAGGATGTAATGCATCCGTATCTGTTGCTGATTTGCATCACTGGTCACCGCGAAGCGTGCCGCGGCGAAGTGCGGCGCGCCGAAGCGGATCGGCGGGTTGCGCGAGAAGCCGAAGCCCTCGCGCGGAATGCCGGCGAAGGTGTCGAGCTTGGCGTTGCTGTTCTCGTCGTGGATCACCGCGACGGCATATTGGCCGTGCGGCAGCCCTTCGAAGCGCAGGCTGTGCGCATTGGCCGGCACCGAACGGGTGATCGCATCGGCATCGTCGACGCAGGCGGGGAAATTGTCGGGATCGGCGGTCAGGCAGACGCGCAGCAGCCCCTTGGCGGAGCGCATCTGGCTGACGGCGACGTCAAGCCGCGCGATCGGCGCCGCGCCGAGCACCAGCGCCGCCGCCGGCAGCAAGGCGGCGAGCGCCACCGGCCGGTTGCTGCGCCTGCGCCTTGGCACGCGCGTGGCTGCGCGCGAAATCGCCGACGCCGCGATCGGTGCCGCAAAGGCGGTCCCAGAACCGGAAGTAGAGCCCATAGTTACATCCATATTGCTCATGGTGCCGCTGATGATGGCTGGCGGTGATCAGCCAGCCGCCCAATGGCCCCCGCCACATGAACCGCGGGAAAACCTCCCAACCCATGTGATTGGTTACGCCCATAACCGTCATAGTCGCCAGCACGAAGCCCAGAGCGGCGACGTGGATCGGAATTGCCAGCACCAGTAACGGAATTGCCACAGCGCCGGTCAGCGCCTCGATCGGGTGGAAGGCCATCGCCGCCCAGGCGGTCGGCGGGCGGCTGGCGTGATGGACGGCATGCGCCGCCTTGAACACCGCCGGCCGGTGCATCCAGCGATGCGTCCAGTAGAACCAGGTGTCGTGGAGGACGAGGTAGAGCAGGATCGAGACCGGCCAATACCATAAGGGATAGGCGTGGACGTCGCGATAGACGCGCGTCCAGCCATGCGCCTGCCAGCCCCAGGCGAGCACGCCGGCGGGGATGCCGTAGATGGCGGCGGAGGCGAGGCTCCATGCGATCTCGCGCCGCATCTGCGCATCGAGCCCGCGGTAGAGGCCGGGATGACGCAACCGCGTCGCCGCGGCGAACGCGCCGGAGACGAGGAGATAGCGCACGCCGACGATCATCGTCATCGCCAGCGCGGACAGGGTGACGGCGAGCAGCATGCTACGGGACGTAGCGGATTTCCGGGGGCGGGGATATGGCGGATGCGACCGGCCGGCCTGATGCCGACGGCGCGGCGAGGATGCGACGAGCGTGGTCCGTCGCGGTGAGATACGCTGGGCCCGCCTTCTCCGAGTCGTCACCCCGGACTCGTTCCGGGGTCCACCGGGCCGCGCGCGAATGGCATCGCCTCCAGCCGTTCTCCTCGCCGCGGAGTGGACCCCGGAACGAGTCCGGGGTGACGGAGTGAGCTTGGCGGGAGCCGCGCCAGCATGAACGTCGATGAGGGTGAGGTGTCAGCGTTCGAGCACGTGTATCGTCCGGCCCTTGTAATCCGCGTCGCGCACCAGCCCATACCCCAGCCGCGCCGCCAGCCGCAGCGACGGCGCATTGCCCGGATCAATGATGCAGGTCGTCCGTGCGATGCCCTGCGCCTGCGTCCAGGCGAACACCGCCGCGAGCGCCTCGCCGGCGTAGCCGCGGCCGTGCGCCGCCGGGGCCAAGGCCCAACCCATTTCGGGCAGCGCCAGCGGCGGGTCGATCGCGCGGCGGGCCTCGATCAGGCCGACCTCGCCGACCAGGCCGCCGGCGCGGTCGCGGACCACCCAGCTGCCGTAATCGAACGCCTGCCACTGGCCGATCGACCGCAGCAGGCGGATCCACACCTCCTCGCGGCTGCGCGCGACGCCACCGATCCGTTCGAACACCGCGGGATGCGCCCACATCGCGGCGAGCGCGTCGAGATCGGCGGGGCGATGGACGGTGAGGATCAGGCGATCGGTGGTGAGCACGGGCGGCGTCATGCCGGCAGGCTAGCGCGGCGCGCGGCGACGTAAAAGCCGGTTCTCCCGCCCCGCGCTTTGCGGTAGGCGCAGACATGGGTTCGACCATCCCTTGCGACGTGGCGATCGTCGGCGGCGGCCTCGCCGGCGGCCTGATCGCGCTGGCGCTGCACGCGCGGCACCCCGGCCTCGACGTGCGGATCATCGAGGCGGCGCCGCATCTCGGCGGCGACCACGTCTGGTCGTTCTTCGGCAGCGACATCGCGCCGCAGGATCGCTGGCTGGTCGCGCCGCTGACGGTGCACGACTGGCAGGGCTATGACGTCGCCTTCCCGCACCTCGCGCGGCAGATCGACGCGACCTATCATTCGGTGACCAGCGAGCGATTGCATGCGGTGATCCGCGCGACGCTGCCGGCGCCGGCGGTGATGCTCGGGCGCAAGGTGCTCGCCGCCTCGGCGACCGCGGTGGTGCTCGCCGACGGCGACCGGATCGAAGCCGGCGGGGTGATCGACTGCCGCGGCCCCGGCGACCTGTCGGTGCTCGAACTCGGCTGGCAGAAGTTCGTCGGGCAGGAACTGCTGCTCCACGCGCCGCATAACACCACTGGGCCGCGGGTGATGGACGCGACGGTCGAGCAGATCGACGGCTATCGCTTCGTCTACTGCCTGCCCTTCGCCGCCGACCGCATGTTCGTCGAGGACACCTATTACAGCGACACGCCGCACGTCGACCGCGCCGCGCTGGGGCTGCGCATCGCCGCCTACGCCGCGGGCCGCGGCTGGCAGGTCGACAGCGTGCTGCGCACCGAGGCCGGCGTGCTGCCGATCACCCTGGGGGGCGATTTCGAGGCCTATTGGCGGTCGAGCGGCGCCAACGTCGCCAAGGCGGGAATGCGCGCCGGGCTGTTCCAGCCGACCACCGGCTATTCGCTGCCCGACGCGGTGCGGCTGGCGGTGCGGCTGGCCGAGCGGATCGATTTCTCTGGCAAGGCGCTCGCCGGTTTCACCCACGATTACGCCCGCGCGGCGTGGAAGCAGGGCGCTTTCTATCGGATGCTGAGCGCAATGATGTTCCGCGCCGGCGATCCGGCGGAACGTTGGCGCATCATCGAGCGCTTCTACCGTCTCGACCCGACGCTGATCACCCGTTTCTATGCGGGGCGATCCAGTCTCAAGGACAAGATACGGATTCTGACGGGCAAACCACCGGTGCCGGTGGGCAGCGCGATCAGGGTCCTGCGAACGACGGCATGGCGGTAACCCGCACAGAGGAATGGAAACGAACATGAAGTCGGCGATCGTCATCGGAGCGGGATTCGGCGGGCTGGCGCTCGCGATCCGCCTGCAATCGGCGGGAATAGCGACGATCATCGTCGAGTCGCGCGACAAACCGGGCGGCCGTGCCTATTATTGGGAGCGCGACGGCTTCACCTTCGACGCCGGTCCCACCGTCATCACCGATCCCGCCTGCCTGCAGGAATTGTGGGCGCTCACCGGCCGCGACATGGCCGAGGACGTGACGCTGGAGCCGGTGACGCCCTTCTATCGGCTTAACTGGGTCGACGGCACCAATTTCGATTACACCAACGACGAGGCGCTGCTCCAGCGCGAGATCGGCAAGCTCAACCCCGCCGACATCGCCGGCTATCACAAATTCCTCGAATATGCCGAGGGCGTCTATCGCGAGGGCTATGAGAAGCTCGGCCATGTCGCGTTCCTCGACTTCGCCTCGATGATCAAGGCGGCGCCGGCGCTCGCCAAATATCAGGCGTGGCGCTCGGTCTATTCGATCGTGTCGAAATACGTGCAGAACGAGAAGCTGCGCGAGGCGCTGAGCTTCCACACCCTGCTGGTCGGCGGCAATCCGATGACGACCAGCGCGATCTATGCGTTGATCCACAAATTGGAGCGCGACGGCGGCGTCTGGTTCGCGCGTGGCGGCACCAACCGGCTGATCGCCGGGCTGGTCGCGCATTTCCAGCGGATCGGCGGCACGCTGCGGCTGGGCGATCCCGTCGCCTCGATCGAGACGCTGGGCGACCGCGCCACCGGCGTCCGCTGCGCGAGCGGCTGGGAGGCGCAGGCCGATGCGGTCGCGGCGAACAGCGACATCATGCACACCTATCGCGACCTGCTCAGCGGATCGCACAGTGCGCAGCGCACCAAGGCGCGACTGGAGCGCAAGAGCTATTCGCCCTCGCTGTTCGTGGTGCATTTCGGCATCAAGGGGACGTGGCCGGGCATCCCGCACCATATGATCCTGTTCGGGCCGCGCTATAAGGAGCTGCTCGCCGACATCTACGATCACGGCGTGCTGGCGCAGGATTTCTCGCTGTACCTGCACCATCCCACCGTCACCGATCCGAGCCTCGCGCCGGAGGGGCATTCGACCTTCTACGCGCTGGCGCCGGTGCCGCACATGGGCAAGTTCCCGGTCGACTGGAACGAGGTCGGCCCGATCCTCGAAAAGCGCATCCTCGACGAGGTCGGGCGGCGACTGATCCCCGACATCCACGAGCGGATCGTCACCAAGTTCAGTTATGCGCCCAACGATTTCGCCACCGATCTGAAGGCGCATCTCGGCAGCGCGTTCAGCCTGGAACCGGTGCTGACGCAGAGCGCCTATTTCCGCGTCCACAACCGCGACGACCATATCCCCAATCTGTATTTCGTCGGCGCGGGCACGCATCCCGGCGCGGGGATCCCCGGCGTAGTCGGCAGCGCCAAGGCGACGGCGGCGCTGATGATGGCAGCGCGATAGGGCGGCGGCGGGGGCAAGATCCATCCGCCCTTCGACAGGCTCAGGGCTAACGGTTGGTGGGATGGGCGCTACCGTCCCCCTGCCCTCCGTTCGTGCTGAGCCTGTCGAAGCACCTGAGACTCGCTACCCCAGACTAACCCGCCGCCCTACAATTCCTCCAGAAACGCCCGCACCGCCTCCGGAATCGCGGCGGGCCGCCCCGTCGGCAGATGCACGTTGACCATCACCAGCGACACGGTCGCATGGAGGTCTCCGGTGGTGCCGTGCGCCAGATCCATCGCCATCGTAATGCTGGTGCCGCCGACCCGCGCGATGCGGACATGCGCGGCGACCGTATCGCCCCAGACGAACGGGCGGAGATAGTCGACCTCCGCCTTGCGGACGTGGAATTCGAGCTGCTCCCACATTGGCCCCAGCGCCGCGCCGATCCCGGTCCATGCCCAGAATTCGGTCGCGGCGACGTCGGCATATTCGAGATAACGCGAGTTGAAGACGACCTTCTGCCCGTCGATCTCGGCATAACGGACGCGGAAGCGCGTCGCGAAGGCGAACCCCTCGCGCGCGCCGCCGGTCGCCGCGCCATCGGCGGCATCGCGCAGCAGCATCAGCCCGCGGTCCGGCTCGGCGTGTTGACCCCCATCGATTGCAGATAGCGCTTCACGTTGCGCGCCGCCTGCCGCAGCCGTTGCTCGTTCTCGACCAGCGCGATGCGGACGAAACCCTCGCCATTCTCGCCATAACCGACGCCCGGCGCCACCGCGACCTGCGCATGGGTGAGCAATTGCTTGGAGAATTCGAGGCTGCCGAGATGCGCGACCGCCGGCGGCAGCGGCGCCCAGGCGAACATCGACGCGCGCGGCGCGGGAATGTCCCACCCCGCCCGGCCGAAGCTCTCGACCAGCACGTCGCGGCGCTTGTGATAGAGCTGGCGGTTCTTCTCGACGATATCCTGCGGGCCGTTGAGCGCGGCGCAGGCCGCCGCCTGGATCGGGGTGAAGGCGCCGTAATCGAGATACGACTTCACCCGCGTCATCGCCGCGATCAATTTGGCGTTGCCGACCGCGAAGCCGATCCGCCAGCCGGCCATGCTATAGGTCTTGGACAGCGAGGTGAATTCGACCGCGACGTCCTTCGCGCCCTTGACCTGCAGAATCGAGGGCGTCGGATTGCCGTCGTAATACAGTTCCGAATAGGCGAGGTCGGAGATGATCCAGACCTGATTCTCCTTCGCCCACGCGACCAGCCGTTCGTAGAAGGCGAGATCGACCGCCTCGGCGGTGGGGTTCGACGGATAGTTCACCACCAGCACCGACGGCCGCGGCACGGTGAACGCCATCGCGCGCTCGAGGCTCTCGAAATAGGCCTCGTCGGGGGTGGTCGGCACCGCGCGGATCGTCGCACCGGCGATGATGAAGCCGAAGGTGTGGATCGGATAGGAGGGATTGGGCGCGAGCACGACGTCGCCAGGCGCGGTGATCGCGGTGGCGAGGCTGGCCAGCCCCTCCTTCGACCCCATCGTCACCACCACCTCGGTCTCGGGATCGAGGTCGACGCCGAAGCGGCGGCCGTAATAATTGGCCTGGGCGCGGCGCAGACCGGGAATGCCCTTCGACTGCGAATAGCCGTGCGCATCGGGCTTGCGCGTCACCTCGATCAATTTGTCGAGCACGTGCGCGGGCGGCGGCAGATCGGGATTGCCCATGCCGAGGTCGATGATGTCCTCGCCCGCCGCGCGCGCCGCGGCCCGCATGCCGTTGACTTCGGCGATGACATAGGGCGGCAAACGCTTGATGCGGTAGAAATCGTCGGACATGGGTCACCTTGTAGTTGACCCGGCCACCCTACGCCGCGGGCGGCGCTTGCACCACTCGATATTCCTCGAGCGCATTGATCGCGGCATGGACGCGCGCCTCGATCGCGTCGCGCGGCAGGCCGGGCGGGATCGGCTCGCCGATCCGGATCGTCACCACGCCGGGGCGATTGGGGCCGTGCTTGGGCCAGGCCAGACCGCTATCGAGCGCGATCGGCACCACCGGCAGGCCGAGCGTGCGATAGAGGCCGGCGAAGCCCGATTGCAGCGGCGGCTGGTCGCCGGGGACGACGCGCGTGCCCTCCGGATAGATCAGGATCGAGCGCCCCTCCGCCTTGAGCGCCTTGGCGGCGCGCATCATCGAGCGCAGCGCGCCGGCCGAGGCTTCGCGATCGGCGATGATCCCGCCATAGCGCATCGCCGCCCAGCCCCAGAAGGGAATACGGCTGAGCTCGCGCTTGATGACCATCGCCGGGCCGCCGAGCAGCAATTGCAGCTCCAGCGTCTCGAACATCGCCTGATGCTTGGCGGCGAAGAAATAGGTGCCCTCGGGCCGCTGTCCCTCGACGCGGACGCGGACGCCCATGATGTACCGGTAGAGCAAGCGGTGCATCTGCGCCCAGACGTGCGCGTGGCGGATCACCGCGCGCCGGCCGAACAGCGCCGACACCGGCACGGTCACGACGATCGGGATCGACAACGCGAAGAAGAACGTCGTGAACAGGATCGTGCGCAACCGGTTCATGCCCCTACCCCCAGCCACAGCGCGACGCGCCGCAGGATCAGTTTGTTGTATTCGTTGACCAAGGTGCCGAGCCGCGGCGTGCTCGGCACGCCGTCGCCGAGCACCTGCACCCCCGGCCCCATCGCCGCGGCCAGCTCCATCCGCGCGCGCGGCACGTGCCAGTCGGAGGTGACGAGGCGGACGGTGCGATAGCCGTGCGTCTTGACCCAGGCGGCGGTTTCCTCGGCGTTCGAGCGGGTGTCGACCGCATCGGCGCCGAGATCGATGCAGCAGGAAAACAGCGTCACCGGCACCCTATATTCGCGCGCCAGGTCGATCGGCCGCACCCCCGGCGCGACGCCGGTGACGAGCATCCGCCGCGCCTGCCGCGCACGGAGCAGCGCGATGCCGCGATCGATCCGTCCCGCCCCGCCGGTCGGCACGACGATCGCATCGGTGGTATTGGGGGCGAGCGGCTCGGGCAGCATCAGCATGAATGCCGCGAAACCCAGGCACCAGGAGAGCGCCGCCAGACCGAACAGCCGGACGATCACAGCGACCGCCTCAGCGCGGCGACGACGGTGACCCGCGCCGCCAGCGTCGCCAGCACGACGAAGCCGAGCGGCAGCATCACGAGCAGCGCCCAGTCGCCCGCATCGAGCGTGATGCCGCCGAGCAGCTCCGATCCCAGCGCCGCCAGCCGCGTGCCGAGGAACAGCAGCACGGCGAGCGCCGCCGCGCCGCCGGCGACGCCGCCGAGCGCCGCGTCGAGCGCAATCCGCCGCTGGAACAGCCGCGCGACCTGCACGTCGGTCGAGCCGAGCATATGCATCACCTCGATCGTCGCGCGATGCGTCTCCAGGCCGGCGCGCGCGGCGAGCACCACCACCGCGCCGGTCGCGCCGAGCATCAGCAGCACCAGCGCGAAGGCGAGCCAAGTCAACGTGTCGAGAAAGCCGCCGACCGGCGACATCCAGCGCTGGTGACGGTCGACGCGGCTGGCGGCGCTGATCCGCCTGGCCGCGGCGATCACCGGCCCGGGTGTAGCGGCGGGGGCGAGATCGACGTCGATCATCGCCGGCACCGGCAAATCGGCATCGTCCCCGACGTCGCCGAGCCAGGGCGCGAGCGTGCGGGTCAGCTCGGCGCGATCGACCAGCGTCGCGCGACGCACCTGCGGCAGCGCGCGCAGCGCGGCGAGCGTATCCCGGGCAAGCGCATCGCGCGTCGCCGGGCTGCCCTCGACCACCTGCACGGTGAGCCGGCCGGCGAGCTGGCGTTCGAGCGCCTGCGCGGACTGGCGCGTGCCGAGCCCCAGCGCGGCGGCGAGCAGCGTGAGGAACAGCATGATCGCCATCACCCAGGTCATCGCACGCAGGCCGCCCGCCTCGTCGAGCACCCGCCGGTCCGCGCCGCTCATCCCTGCCCCCGCGGCGGCGGCGGGTAGCGCAGCATGCCGGTCGGATCGAGCAGCCGGCCCTTGTCGAGCCGCATCATCTGCGCGCCAGGCACGCGGCTGAGCAACTGATAGTCGTGCGTCGCGACGACCACGGTCGTGCCGAGCGTGTTGAGCGATTCGAACAGATGGATCAGCCGGTCGGCCATTTCGGGATCGACGTTGCCGGTCGGCTCGTCGGCGACCAGCACCTCGGGCCGGCCGATCACCGCGCGGGCGATGGCGACGCGCTGCTGCTCGCCGCCCGACAGCGTCGCGGGGCGTGCGTGCAGCCGGTCGCCGAGACCGACCCAGCCGAGCATCTCGCGCACCGGCTGTTCGATATCCTCCTCGGGCACGCCGGCGACGCGCAGCGGCAGCGCGATATTGTCCCACGCCGACAGATGCGGGACGAGGCGGAAATCCTGGAACACCACGCCGATACGGCGGCGGAATCCGGGCAGGCGGCTGCGCGGCATCGTCACCGCATCCTCGCCGAACAGGCGGATGACGCCGCGGCTCGGCCGCTGCGCGAGATAGAGCAATTTGAGCAGCGAGGTCTTGCCCGCGCCGCTGGCGCCGGTGAGGACATAGAAGGCGCCGCTGCCGAGCGTGAAGCTGATGTCGGACAGGGTTTCCTGCCCGGCGCCATAGCGCAGCCCAACATTTTCGAACTGCACGATATTTGCCATGCGCCTGGCCGCAACCGCTCCGTCTGAGGTATCCCGGGCCGTCCGCCGGCCGTCGCCGCAGCCTTCGCATGCGCGCGCCGCGGCTTCAAGCTTGCCACGCAGGCGGCTCACGTGCTTAGAATTATACGCAGTCCGGTCATCGTTCCGGCCCCCGACCGTAAAGCGTTGCGCATGATCCTCGAATGCCCCGAATGCAGCACCCGCTATCTGGTGCCCGACAGCGCGATCGGGGCCGAGGGGCGCACCGTGCGCTGCGCCAATTGCCGGCATAGCTGGTTCCAGGATCCGCCGCCGCCCGAGCCGGCGCCGCCGCCGCCCGCCGTCGACCCCGCACCTGTGTTCGACCCGGCGCAGCCGGTCGCCGCGGTCGAGCCCGAACGCCCCGCCTTCCTCGAACCCGCGGCGATTCCCCCGGTCCGGCCCGCGGCAGCAACCGAATCGGTGCTGCCCGCGCCCGATTACGATGCCTTCGCGCCGCGCCCGCCGTTCCGCCCGCGCCGCAACACGTCGAAGCGCTGGACGGTGATCGCGGTGCTCGCCGGGCTGCTGATGATCGCCGGCGTCGCCGCGATCGTCTTCCTCGGCGCACCGGGACTGCTCGCGCGCATCGGCCTGCCGATCGGCGCCCAGGAATCGCCGCTGCGGCTCAAGGACAATCCGATCGAACGGCGCGGGCTGGAGAATGGCTCGGAGCTGTTCGCGGTAAGCGGCCAGGTCAGCAATCCGTCGAGCGAGCGCCAGCGCGTCCCCGACATCCGCGCCGAACTGCGCGATGCGCAGGGCCGCATCGTCTACAGCTGGACGATCACGCCGCAGCAGCGCACGCTCAATCCCGGCGGCACGATCGACTTCAACTCGGCCAAGCTCGACGTGCCGGCGAATTCGAAGCGGCTCGAACTCAGCTTCGCCGGCGAAGCCGCGAACTGACCAATGCGAACCGGCCGCCGTGCAGCAGCGCGGCGGCGAGCATGCCGATCCCGGACGCCCAGACCAGCGACGACGCGCCGCCGTCGTGGTGGACCAGCCACCAGCCGATGCCACCGGTGACGACGAAATAGGCGAGGATGCTGTTGACCCCGGCGACGACCTGATCGCCGAGGCTGCGCAGCGCATAGACCAGCACGACCTGGATGCCGTCGAAGACGATGAACGGCGCCCAGAGCGGCAGCATCGCCGCGGCGATCCGATGCACCTCCATGGTGGCGGGGAACAGCGCGACCAGCGCCGGCGCCCCACCGGCGAGCAGCGTCGCGCCGAGGCCGAGCGCGAGCACCGACAGCCCGACCGCGATCAGCGTCCGCCGGACCGCCGCCACCGGGGCCCCCTCGCCGACCGCATTGCCGGCGCGCACCCCCGCCGCCGAGCCGAGCCCCAGCGCGACCGCGAAGGTGACGTTGTGCATCGCGAACACGATCTGGAAGGCATGCGCGGCGGCGTCGCCCAATTGCGTCGACAGCGCGATCAGGATCGAGAAGCCGGCCAGTTCGAGTCCCGAGGCGATCGCGGGCACCGTGCCGAACATCGCCAGCGCCCAGGCGCCGCGCGGCACCGCGCGCCAGGCAGCGGCGTCGAAGCGCAGCACGCCGCGCTCGCGTGCCCGCGGCAGGGTGAGCACGCTCGCCACCATGCCGATCGCGCCGAGCAGCGAGGCGATCGTCGTCGCCAGCGCCGCCCCGACCGCGCCCAGCGCCGGCAGGCCGAGATGCCCCGCCGACAGCGCCCAGGCGAGCAGCGCGTTGACCGGCAGCACCGCGAGGTTGACGACGGTGACGCGGCGCGGCCGGCTGACGCCTTCGAGGAAGAAGGCGGCGGCGACGTTCACCAGCTGGAACGGATAGGCGATGGCGAAGGCGCGGACGACGCGTGCGCTCTCGTCGATCCGGTCGGCGGCGACGCCGATCAGCGCGAGCAGCGGCTCGGCGGCGACGAGGAACAGCACGCCGATCGCCAGCCCGAGCAACAGGCCGAGCAGCAGCCCCTCGCGCAGCACCGCGCCGGTCCGCGGCAAGTCGCCGGCGCCGTCGGCGCGCGACGCCATCACCAGCACCCCAGACAGCCACGACAGGCCGGTGACGATGCCGACGAAGCCGAGCGCGCGGCTCGCGCCGAGCGCCGCCACCTCCTCGGTCGAGACGAGGCCGACGACCATCACGTCGGTGACCTGGAGCAAGGTCCAGTTGAGACTGGTCAGCACCACCGGCCAGGCGAGCGCGAGCAGCAGCCGCGTCTCGGCGCGGGTCGTGAGGGGGATCGGGCTGGCCATGGCGGGGGGCTACCGCGTCTGGATGACAGCGAAAAGCGCGGGATATGAAAAAGGGGCGTTGCGGAGCGGGAAAGCCTTTGCTAGGGGCCTGCGCCTGCCAGATGCCGGCTCAGCCCGGTGTTCTTCACGTGCGGCCGTGGCGGAATTGGTAGACGCGCAACGTTGAGGTCGTTGTGGGCGAAAGCCCGTGGAAGTTCGAGTCTTCTCGGCCGCACCACTCTTTGCAGACAGAGATATGGCCCGCGCCCCATGGGGTTGCGGGTTTTCTCTTGTCTTGTTGGAAAATGTTGCTGATCTGTTCTCGTCGCAATGGGACGGAGCGGCGATATGGATGTGTCGATCGAGGCGAAACGGCGGGCTTATGCGGTCTGGTTGCGGACCGGGCGATGGCCTGTGCCGCATGGTGCTGACGGCACCGAGCTGAAGTTCAACCCGTGGCACGATCCGAAGGACGGGCGGTTTACGTCAGCCGGTCCGGGCCAGCGTTCCGGCGGCTCGGCGCCCGGTAAGGCCGCCGACCGATCTGCGAAGGCTGATCGATATCGGCAGTATCAAAGATCCACGGTAGCACGCCCGGTACCGACACGACCAACCGCGTCAGGTGGATGGGGCGATGGCGGCTTCACCGGAGGCGGTGGCGGCCAGTTCGGAGGAGGCGGCGCGAGCGGCTATTGGGGGGATCCGGACCCTCGCCCCTCATCGCAAGCAGCGCCGACCGCCAAGCCCGCAGAGCAACCCCTCAAACGCAGTGTTGGCGCACTTGTAAATGGATCGCAGCACGTCCGATCGGTCGTCGCGAACGGCTACACTTTCATGATCGACGACAGACACGGGATGGTGACGGCAAAGGGCGACTTATCCCAGACCAATACGCCCGTCCGGTCTCGCAAGGCGCAAGCCGCTGCCGGCGGTGCGGATCGGCGACCGACCGATGACGGCGGTCACTATATCGCCGCGCGCTTCAACGGCCCTTCGGACGCGTTCAACCATTTCGCCCAAGACGCGAACTTCAATCGCGGCACATACCGCCGGCTCGAAGATCAGTGGGCTATAGCATTGCGCGCTCATAAGAAGGTCACGGTATCGATCGTTCCCCGTTATGAAAATTCATCCAAGCGACCCTATCAAATCGACGTGAGTTTTTCGGTCGACGGTCATAGACAAAGCCTGAAGTTTCCCAATGAGCGCGGAGACCATTCACATGGAAAATACTGATGCTATCGCAGCGATGCTGGACAGCATCGGCCATCTGATCGCAAAAGAAGCCGATGCAAAATTGGATCGCATTCTGCTCTACGCCCGTGTGGAGGAAGGCGCGTTAGCCCCGTCCCTATTCGAGGACCATGCGAATTTCATACAATATGTCAGCCCCTCACTTAGCAGGGATTATGACGTTCTTTTCGACTTATGGCGGCAGCAATCGGGCGTGCACTGGGGAGAGATCGAATACCTCCTGCACGGCGGCAGCTTCGACGTTCGCTTCGTCTATCCCTACGAGATCGATCCGGACGAGGATACATTCGTTCGCCGTGACCGGGTCGTGCAGCGCTATTTCGGAGACAAGCCGATCGTCTATCCGCCTTGGGATGACGAACTACCCAGCTTCGATCTGTAAGCAGGGCGATGATCGGAGGATCGATCGCTCCGAGCGATAAGCCAGAGGCCATCCAAACTGAAACTGGAAGGCAGAGCCGTGAATGGTGATGTAATCGCGTTGCAAGTTGCTCGGCTTGTAGCGAATTTGTTCCTATTTATCGAAGGATCGGACGAAGATGCCATCGAAAACGATACCGCCGTACATATTATAGAGCAGATTTCCGCCGATCTATAATCCCTAGACAAGTCATTTTTGAGAAAATTAATTACCGCCTTTGAAAACATATCACCCGAATACGACGATGGCGATGATAAGTTTGTAAGAGATATTCCAGTCGACCTATCGTTAGATCCCTCGCCACTTGATGATGATTAAAAACGTAAATAAATAATTCAGACGGTTATGCCAACGCGCAACACCAAAAGCCTGCCCTTACGCCGCGCCCATCCGCCGCAGATAGGCGGTGATCGCGGCATAGCCGGCGTCGCTCAGCGAGATTTCCATCCGCCGCCGGTCGACCGGGTCGATCACCCGGTCGATCAGCTTGAGCTTGTGGAGATGGTCGATCCAGCGCTGCGAGGTGGTCACCGGCGCGTGCGCGCTGCCGACCAAAGTCTTGACGTTCATCGTCCGGCGCTCCTCGTGCGCGACGAACAGCGCGAGCAGCATGTCCCAGGCGGGTTCGTGGAACAGTTCGGCGGGGAAATGGTCGAACCGCGCCTGGCGCTGCGCCAGCAATTGCTTGGCCAGTTCGCGCCCGTTGAGCGGGGTGACGACGGCCTGCGCCTCGCCGGTGCCGCCCGCCGCCCCGGCGAGACGATCGGCACGCGTCCCGAACTCCACCGCGATCGCGGAGAGTTGCGTCGTCAGGTCTTTGACCAGTCCGGCGATGGACTCATGTGGCACGTCGCATTCCCCAAGCGTCGTTTGTCGATCGTCTGCCTACCATTCAGACACAGAAAAAATACAACTATTTAGGGGACATGGCTAATATCGGGAGATCGACCCGAACGATGCGGCGACGCGATCGACGCACGCCGCCCTGCTGCATCCTTGTCGTTCCATCATGCGTTGCTGCTGTCCCGATCGTCGGACGCGGGTGTAAAGGAATTCGGTGGCCGCTTATCTGAATGCCGTCGGCACCGCCGTCCCGCCCCATGACGTCCACCATGCCTTCATCGACTGGGCCGGCGCACGGGTCGAGCCACGCGCACGGCCGCTGTTTGCCCGAATGGCGGCGCGCGCCGGCATCGCGCATCGCTGGTCGGTGCTGCCCGGCACGAACGGCGGCAGCGCCGTCGACGCCGGCGGCTTCTACGGTGCCGCGTCGCCCGGCACCGCGGCCCGGATGGCGCTCTATGCCGCGGAGGCACCGGCGCTGGCGCTCGCCGCGATCACCGCGCTGACCGGCGACGACGCTACCGCGCCGGCCGGCATCACCCATCTCGTCGTGGCGAGCTGCACCGGCTTCGTCGCGCCGGGGATCGACCAGATCATCGCCCGCCGGCTCGGCCTGGCGCCGTCGGTCGAGCGGCTGCTGATCGGCTTCATGGGCTGCTATGCGGCGGTCGTCGCGCTGCGCACCGCGCGTCATATCGTCCGCTCCGAACCGGCGGCACGCGTGCTGGTGGTGACGGTCGAGCTGTCGTCGCTGCATTTGCAGGAGGAAGATGCGATCGAGCCGCTGCTCGCGATGCTGCAGTTCGGCGACGGCGCCGCGGCGGGGATCGTCAGCGCCGAACCGACCGGGATCGAGCTCGGGCAGCCGTTCGCGGCGACGCTCGGCGACAGCGCGGAGCTGATCCGCTGGACGATCACCGATACCGGTTTCGCGATGCACCTCGACGGCGCGGTGCCGGGGCGGATCGGCGATGCGCTCGGCGATGCCGATTTCGTCGCGACGGTGACCGGCGACGCGGCGCCCGCCGGCCTGTTCTGGGCGGTTCATGCCGGTGGCCGCTCGATCCTCGACGCGGTTCAGACCGCGCTTGCCCTCCCCGCGACCGCACTGGCAGCGTCGCGCGGCGTGCTCGCCGATTACGGCAATATGTCGTCGGCGACGCTGATGTTCGTCCTCGCCCGGCTGCTCGCCGCGCCGCCGACGCAGCGCGAGGGCGTCGCGCTCGCCTTCGGGCCCGGGCTCGCCGCCGAGGGGCTGGCGCTGCGGGCGGCGCCATGAGCCTCGCCGTCCGCGCGCAGGCCGAGGAGCTGATGGACGCCGACGACCTGCCCGCGCCGGTCTATGCCGCAGTCGTCGCCGATCTCGCGCGGGTCAATACGGTGACGCTGGCGGCGCGGCCGACGCTCGCCTTTCTCGATCGCGCCTGCGCCGGCGCCAAGACGCTGAAAGTGCTCGATGTCGGTTTCGGCGACGGCGACATGCTGCGTCGCATCGCGCGCTGGGCGGACCAACGCGGCATCGCCGCCGAGCTGGTCGGCGTCGATCTCAATCCGCGCAGCGAGGCGGCGGCGCGCGCCCACACCCCCGCCGGGCTGCCGATCGCGTGGCGGACCGGCGATTACGCGGACTGTGCCGGCAAAGGCTGGGACGTGGTGATCTCCAGCCTCGTCGCGCATCATATGACGCAGGCGCAGCTCGTCGCCTTCCTGCGCTTCATGGAGGCCGAGGCGGCGCGCGGCTGGCTGGTCAACGATCTCCACCGCCATCGCTTCGCGCATGCCGGCTTCCCGCTGCTCGCGACGCTCGCCGGCTGGCATCCGATCGTGCGCCACGACGGCCGGCTGTCGATCGCGCGGTCGTACCGGCCGGACGAATGGCCACCGCTGCTCGCCGCGGCGGGTATCGCCGACGCGCGCGTGTTCCGCGCCTTCCCCTTCCGGTTATGCGTCGAACGGCGGCGCTGATCGTCGGCGGTGGGCCGGCGGGCGCGGCGGCGGCGATCCGTCTCGCCCGCGGCGGCATCCGCGCGCTGCTGGTCGAGCGGCAGGCGGCGGCGGATGCCTTGTGCGGCGGCTTCGTCAGCTGGCGGACGATCGACCGCATTGCCGCGCTCGGCGTCGATCCCGACACGCTCAACCGCGACCGGCTGACCCGCGTGACAATCGTCGCCGGCGGGTGCGAGCGCGAGGCGGCGCTGCCGCGCCCGGCGCTCGGCGTATCGCGGCGACGGCTCGACACCGTGCTGCGCGACACCGCGCGCGCGGCCGGCGCGGAGATCGAGACCGGCGTCACCGTCCGCAGCATCGACGGCCTCACTGCGCAACTCGCCGAGGGGCCGGACATCGCCGCCGACGCGCTGTTCCTCGCCAGCGGCAAGCATGACGTGCGCGGGCTGGCGCGGCCCGCCGCGGCGCGCGGGCGCGATCCGACGCTGGGCCTCCGCGTACGCCTCGCCGCCGATCCGGAGATGGCGCGCGCGCTCGCCGGCCGGATCGAGCTGCATCTGTTCGATCGCGGCTATGCCGGCATCGCCCTGCAGGAGGATGGCAGCGCCAACGTCTGCATGGCGGTCCACCGTTCGCGCCTCCAGGCGGCGGGCAGCCCCGCCGGTCTGCTCGACCAGCTCGGCCGCGAGTTGCCGCGGCTCGGCGAACGTCTGGCGCGACTTCCGCCGGGCGCGCCGGTCGATGCGATCGCCAACGTCCCTTATGGCTGGCGGCAGCAGGGCGGCAGCGCCGGCCTGTTCCGGCTCGGCGATCAGGCCGGCGTCATCCCCAGCCTCGCCGGCGAGGGCATGGGCATCGCGCTCGCCAGCGGCGTCGCCGCCGCCGAGGCCTATCTGCGCGGCGGACCCGACGCCGCCGCCGCGTGGCAGCGCGATTTCGTGGCCCGGCTGGCACGGCCGATGGCGGTCGCCGGGCTGGTCCGCCGCCTCGCCGAGGGTCGTTGGTCGGCCGGCGCGCTGCGCTGGCTGCCGCCGGGGTTGATTCAGGTCGTGGCGCTTGCGACCAGAATGACCCAATGATGGTTGACGCTGCTCCCCTCCGTCACGAGATTAACGCCATGGATCACCTGAATCTTTCGGAAGCCGAATGGCGCAAGCGCCTGACCCCGGCGCAATATCACGTGCTGCGCGAAGCGGGCACCGAACGCGCCTATGCGGGGGCGCTGACCGACAACAAGGCGGACGGCCTGTATCATTGCGCCGCCTGCCATCTCGACCTGTTCGACAGTGCCGACAAATACGACAGCGGCTCGGGCTGGCCGAGCTTCACCCAGCCGATCACGCCCGATCGCGTCGCCGACCATAGCGACACCAGCCACGGCATGACCCGCACCGAGACGCGCTGCGCCCGCTGCGACAGCCATTTGGGCCACGTCTTCCCCGACGGCCCGCCGCCGACCGGCCTGCGCTATTGCATGAATTCGATCGCGCTCGAATTCCGCGCCCGCAAGGCGGCTTAAGTTTAGATCCTCCCCCGCCAGCGGGAGGGCAATTGCATCTGGCTGGTTGGGCTGGTGCAACGGCATTCGCCTGTCCCGTCATGCCGGACCTGATCCGGCATCCCGCTTCTTCCCGCCGTCTGAAGAAGCGGGACCCCGGCGCAAGGCCGGGGTGACGGGGTGGGTTTGGGGCTCGGTCGAATACAAAGACGATGGTTCCGCCCGCCAGCGGGAGGATTTGCCGCATTCGGCTCCCGCCGCGTCCCCCCTCCCCGCGCCCCCATACCGGCGCGAAACATCGCCCCGCCCGCTTGTCGGCACCGCGGTCATCCGGTAATCGCGCAAGTCTTCATGGCCCGTGCGCGCACCCCCCGCTCCGCTCCTGCCCGCCGCTCGCCATGGCGCCGGCGGCTCGTCCTGTCCGCGCAGATCGCGGTGGCGCTCGTCGTACTGGCGTTCGGCGCGCTCGCCATCGCGGTCTATGTCGCGCGCTCGCAATTGCCGAGCTTCGAGGAGCTGAAATCCTCGCCCAACGGCCAGATGATCCGCGTCCATGCCGCCGACGGCAGCGTCATCGTCTCGATGGGGCCGAGCTACGGCGAATGGCTGTCCTATGACAGTATCCCGCGGGTGATGCGCGAGGCGACCGTCGCGGTCGAGGATCGCCGCTTCTACAGCCACCCCGGCGTTGATCCGCTCGGCATCGCACGGTCAGTGCTGATCCGCTACGAGCGCGGGCGCTGGATCCAGGGCGGCTCGACCATCACCCAGCAGCTCGCGCGCAACGTCTTCCTCAACAACCAGAAGAAGTTCGGCCGCAAGTTCCGTGAGTGGATCCTGGCGCTCGCGCTCGAACGCAAGTTCAGCAAGGACCAGGTGCTCGAACTGTATCTCAACAAGGTCTATTACGGCGGCGGCGCCTATGGCATCGACGCCGCGTCGCGCAAATTCTTCGGCCATGGCGCCAACACGCTCAACCTCGCCGAGGCGGCGGTGATCGCCGGGCTGGTCAAGGCACCGTCCAATTACTCGCCGACCGCCGATGCGCAGGCTGCGGTCGGCCGTGCCGGCGTCGTGCTCGACGCGATGGTCCGCCACGGTTCGATCACCCGCGAACAGGCGAGCGAAGCCGATCCGCAGGCGCTGCGCCTCGCCCCCGAACCCCGGCAGAACAGCGCGCGCTATTTCACCGACTGGGCGCTGCCGCAGCTCGACACGCTGATCGACGAGACGCAGGCGCCGCTCGACGTGTGGACGACGCTGGATCTCGGCATGCAGCGCGATGCCGATGCCGCGGTCCGCGCCAACGCGCCCGACGGTGCGCAGGGTGCCTTGGTCAGCCTCGACCGCGACGGCGCGGTGAAGGCGATGGTCGGCGGCAAGGATTACGTCTCGTCGATCTACAATCGCGCGACGCAGGCGCAGCGCCAGCCGGGATCGGCGTTCAAATTGTTCGTCTATCTCGCCGCGCTGGAAGCGGGTCACAAGCCCGAGGACTCGATCGTCGACGAACCCGTCACGATCAACGGCTGGAGCCCGCGCAACGATTCGCGTCGCAACTCCGGGCCGGTGACGTTGCGCACCGCCTTCGCCTTCTCGCTCAACACCGTCGCGGCGAAACTGGGTCAGGAGGTCGGCTTCACCACGATCGCCGACATGGCGCGCCGCTTCGGCATCACCACGCCGATCAACACGCATCCGGCGATGGTGCTCGGCACCTCCGACGTGCGGCTGATCGACATGACCCGCGCCTTCGCCAGCGTCGCCGCCAAGGGCGTCGCGGTGACGCCTTATGGCATCACCCGCGTCACCGCCAACGGCCAGACGATCTACACGCACGAGGTCGACCGCAGCCACGTGCTGGTCGCGCCCTATGTCGCGGCGGAGATGACCGACCTGTTGCAGACCGCGGTCAACACCGGCACCGGCCGCGCCGCGCAGATCGGTCGCCCGGTCGCGGGCAAGACCGGCACGACCACCTCGCTCAAGGACGGCTGGTTCCTCGGCTTCTCCAGCGGACTCACCACCGGCGTCTGGATGGGCCGCGACGATGCGCGGCCGATCGCCGGCCTGCACGGCGGCACCGCGCCGGCACGCGCCTTCGCCGCCTTCATGAAGCCGGCCACCGCCAATCGGCCGATCGAGCAGTTCGAGACGCAGGTGACGCTGCCCGAATGGCAGCTCGAACCCGACGAGGAGACCTATTTCGGCCAGCCCGACAATGGCGGGGCGATGGTCGACGAGGATGGCAATCCGGTCGCGCAGGCGCCGCGCGACGAGCAGCAGCAGGACGAGCAGAGCATCCGTCCGCAGGACAGCGCGCCGCAGCAGCTCGACGATCTCATCGACCGCGTCACCGGCCGCGATGCGCCGCAGCCGCGCGACGACCGCCGCGACCCCGCCGCACCGGTGCGCCAGCCGCTACGCGACGATCGCCGTGACGGGGCCCCAGCGAACCGCCAGCCGCCCCGCCCGCTTCAGGACGACCGCCCGACCCAGTGAAGCGCCGCGCCATGGTCGCGCAGCCACGCCCGCGCCGGGGTCGGGTCCTCGCCGTACAGGCGCGCGACGAGCGCGTGGAACACCGGCGCATGGTTCATATGGACGCGATGCGCGACCTCATGCGCCACCGTCGCGCGGCGCACCCAGCCGGGCGCGAGGATCAGCCGCCAGCTGTAGCGGATCGCACCATCGTGCGCGCAGCTGCCCCAGCGGCCGCGGGCATCGCCGATCGCGACGCGCGCGACGGTAACGCCCGCCTTCGCGGCATAGTCCGCGGTTTCGCGGGTGAGCAGGTCGAGCGCCTGCCGCTTGAGCCACGTCTCCACCCGCCGCGGCAGCGTGTCGAGCGGGCCGGAGAGCGACAGGGTGTCGCCGTCCACCTCGACGCGGCGGCGGCTGCCCGGTTGCCAGCCGATCGTCAGCACTTGGTCGGCGACGGTCAGCGCCATGCCGGGCACGAATGGGCGCGGCTGCGGCAAACGCGCGCGCTGCTGCGCGATCCATTCGGTCTTGCCCTGCGCCCAGGCGAGCGCCGGCTTCAACGCCGCGCGCTTGGGCACCACCAGCCGGGCCCGCCCGCTCGCCGGATCGAGCGACAGGCGGATACGCCGCGCGGTCGGGTGCCGCACGACCTCGAACGGCTCGCTCACAATTCGCGTTCGACGATATGGTTCTCCATATCGCCGACATCGTCCTCGCTCACCGTCCAGCCGCGCACCGAAATGCCGGCGGCATGCACCGATTCGCGATCTCCGCTGATGAGATAATGCCAGTCGCGCAGCGGCTCGCCCGCCGCGCGCAGCCGATAGGCGCAGGTCGACGGCAGCCAGTCGATGCCGCGGACGTTGCCCGCGGTCAGCCGCACGCATTCGGGGACATAGGCGTGGCGGTGCTTATAGTCCGAACAGAAGCCGCTGCGCCGGTCGAGCAGGCGGCAGGCAACGTTGGTCGGGACGATCTCGCCCGTCTCCTCGTCCTCCAGCTTGTGGATGCAGCATTTGCCGCAGCCGTCGCACAAGGCTTCCCATTGGCCGCGGTCGAGCTGCTCGATCGGCAGCTCCCAGAATTTGCTCATTTCGCCCAGCGCTTGATCTCGGCGGCCACGGCATGCGGCCCCTGCTCGGTCGGCAGCAGCGCAAGCGGCTTGCCGTCCGGGTCCATCAGATAGGTGGTGCGGCTGTGGTTCACCAGATAGCCGCCACCCGGCTGGGTTTCGCCCTCGCCGGCATAGACGCCATAGGCCTTCGAGACCGCCGCGATCTGCGCCGGCGTGCCGGTCAGCCCGACCATGCGCGGATGGAAGGCGGCGGTGAAGCTCTTGAGGACCTTGGGCGTGTCGCGCTCGGGATCGACGGTGACGAAGACCGGCACAATGCGGCGGGCGAGATCGGCGTCGCTGCCGTCGAGCTCCGCCACCGCCTTGCCGATCGCCGCCGCGTCGGTCGGGCAGACGTCGGGACAGAAGGTGTAGCCGAAATACATGATCCGGTATTTGCCCGCGAAATCGCGGTCGCTGACGGCCCGCCCGTCCTGGTCCACCAGCGTGAACGGGCCGCCGATCTTGGCGCCCGCCAGCGGCGGCGCCTCCTGCGGCGCGGCATGACAGGCGACCAGGGCGACGGCGGCGAGCGGGGCGAGGCGCAGAATGTTCATGACCACGCCAGCTCTGATCTGTTACCGGCAGGGCTGCAAGCTTTCGTCGTCAGGGACCCCGCCATGAACCGTTCGCGCCTTCTTCTCGCGCTCGCGCTCTCCACCATCGCCGTGCCGGCTGCGGCGCAGCAACAATCGGAGAGCTACAAATTCCTCTCCGCGATCGAGAAGGAGGACGGCAAAGAGGTCACGACGATGATCGAGACGCCGGGCAGCACGATCATCAACACCAAGGCGGTGACCACCGGCAAGGGCGCGCTGCACATCCTCGTCGGCCATTCCGGCAGTCTCTACATGCAATATCTGCTGCAGCATAAGGCGGACCCCAACATCCGCGACGCCAAGGGCAATACGCCGCTGGTCCTCGCGGCGCAGGCGGGGCGCGAGGATCTGGTCGATCTGCTGCTGACCTACAATGCCAACATCAATCTCGCCAACAGCTCGGGCCAGACGCCGCTGATCGTCGCGGTCAACGCGCGCAACGAGCCGATCGCGCGCAAGCTGCTCGCCAAGGGCGCCGATCCCGACCAGACCGACAATCTCGCCGGCATGTCGGCGCGCGCCTATGCGCTGCGCGACTCGCGCAACCCGACGATGATCGCGCTGTTCAAGGATGCGCCCAAGAAGGCACGCGCGCAGGTGGCCGGGCCGAAATTCTGATCGCTCCGGCAGGTTCGGTCGCGGGCGGCGATCTCACCGCCCGTGCCGGGCCGGTCGAAGCACCGCGCTCAGCCTTGCAGCCCCAGCAACCGCGCCACCTCGCCGAAGTCGGACGCCACCGCATCCACGCCGAGCGCGCGCAGCCGCGCGTCATGGCCGATGCCGCAATGCGTCCCCGCGCACAAACCGACGACATAGCCGCCCGACGCCACCGCACCGGTCGCGCCGACCGGCGAATCCTCGAGGATCGCGCAATCGGCGATGTCGACGCCGATCGCCCTCGCGCCATACCAATAGAGATCGGGCGCCGGCTTGCCCTTCGTGACATGCTCGCGGCCGCTGTAGATATGGTCGCCGAACGCGTCCGACAGGCCGATATGGTCGAGGTGACGGCGGATCCACGCGGTCGGGCTCGACGACACCACCGCGCGCGGCAGGTCGGCGGGCAGCGACCGGACGAACGCCACCGCCCCGGCGACCGCGTCGATCCCCTCGGCCATCGCGCGCGCATCCTCCGCCTGCCGCGCGGCAGTGAAGCTGTCGGGCAGCGGGCCGCCGATCCAGCCCTCGACCGCGGTGCGGAAGTCGGCGCCGGCCAGCCCCATGAAATTGGCCATCGATTGTTCCGGCGTGGTCGGATGCCCCGCCGCGCTCAGCCATTCGGCGATCTGGCGGTTACCGGCATATTCGCTCTCGATCAGCACCCCGTCGAAGTCGAACAACAAGCCCTTGAACGTCATGCCTTGTCTCCCCGTGCGCCGAACAAGGCGCTGCCCACCCGCACGTGGGTGGCGCCGAGCGTCACCGCGGTCTCGTAATCCGACGACATGCCCATGCTGAGCCCTTCGAGTCCCGCCTCGCGCGCAAGTCTGGCGAGCAACGCGAAATAGGGCGCCGGCTCGAGCTCCGCGGGGGGGATGCACATCAACCCGGCCACCGGCAACCCGGCGGCGCGCGCCTGATCGAGCAGCGCCGGCAGATCGGCGATCGCACAACCGCCCTTCTGCTCCTCTGCGCCGATATTGACCTGCAGGAAGCAATCGGGCCGCCGCCCGGCCTTCGCCATCGCCTTGCCGAGCGCCTCGACCAGCGACGGCCGGTCGACCGCATGAATCGCATCGAACAGCGCCACCGCCTCGTCCGCCTTGTTCGACTGGAGCTGGCCGATCAGGTGCAGCGCGACGCCGGGATACGCATCGCGCAGCGCGGGCCATTTGGCGGCGGCCTCCTGCACCCGATTCTCGCCGAACACGCGCTGGCCCGCGTCGAGCAGCGGCCGGATCGTCTCGGCGTCATGCGTCTTGGAAACGGCGATCAGCGTGACGGCGGCGGGTTCGCGGCCGGCGAGACGCGCGGCGTGCGCGATGCCGGCGGTGACGTGGTCGAGCGGGCTGGTGGCGGCGGTCATGAGCGCCCTATAGCGGCGCGGTGGCCAATCTGAACCGCAATATCGATCCCCGCCGCCACGCCTGGCTGATGACCGACCCGCGCATCGACGACGCGCTGTTCGCGACGCTGCGCGCGCTGCCGCCGGGCGCCGGCGTGGTGTTTCGCCATTACGGCCTGTCGCGAGGCGAACGGCACCGGCTGTTCCTGCGGGTACGGCGGCTGGCGCAGGCGCGTGGTCTGCGGATCAGCGCCGGTGGTGGGCTACCGGGTGCGCCGGCGCATGGCGGACCCTGTGCCGCGACCCATCCGGTCCACGATCGGCGACAGGCGGTCGCGGCGCGCCGCGCGGGGGCGACGTGGCTGTTCGTCTCGCCGGTCCATGGAACGCGGTCGCATCCGGGCGCAGCGCCGCTCGGCGTGCGCCGCGCCGTGGCAATGGCGCAGGGCGGCAGCGGCCGGAACGTCGCTTTGGGTGGAATGACGGCGGCGCGCTGGCTCAGACTGCGGCATTACGGATTCGACGGCTGGGCGGCGATCGACGGGCTGACGGCCCGCTGATCGCCCGCGCAAATCACGATCGGACCAGCCCGGCCCGATCATGCATCAGGTCAGAAGCGGAACGCCGTCCCGACGTAGACCGACTGGCTGTCGCGCCGATCGTCGTCGAGCCGCGCCAGCCGCTCGCGATCCGAGCGGTAGCGCATGCCGGCGGTCACATCGAGATTGCGCGTCAGCGAATAGGAGCTGCTGACGTCGACCGAATAGCTCGGCAGTTCCTGCGTCAGCTTGGGCGTATTCTCCAGCGGCCGGTCGGCTACGGCGACCAGACGGCTGCTCGCGCGACCCGCACGATAGCTGACCGCGACGTCGGTCGATTCGCGGCTGCCCGGGATCGGCCCCAGATCGATGCGGTTGACCGCACCCGACACCGCAAACCGCTTCCAGCCCACCGACACGCCGAGGTTATAGGCGATCGGCTGGATGCCCACCGTCGGTGCGGCCACGGCGCTGCTGCGACCGGCGTCGGCGAAGGCGGTGCGCGTCGAGCGGGCACGGACCGCGACGGTCACCGCGCGCTTGTCCTGCTGCGCCTCGGCGGGCGTGAAGCGGAAATCGGCCTCGTCGAGGCCTCCGCGCGCGATCGCCGCGGCGAGCCGCGGATCGGCGGCGGCGGGCGTGAACGAGCCGGCGAAGCGCGACACCATTGGCCGCTTGGCGGGGGCGGGGCGTTCGCTGGCGCCGAAAGCGGGCGCGACCATGATAGCGGTAACGCAGAGCGTCGCCGTCATCACTACAGTCACTGCACGCCCCATGGCACGCTTGGCAAACACTAGCAGTCCCCTCGACTCCCGCTGCAACGCGCCTAACACGATTCAGGCCCACACCAATATGGAACCTTGATCGTCCGATGCATCATTTCCCCCGACTGTTGCATTAGTCCCACAGATCGCGGTCCCATCGCGGTCACGACGCGTCGCTTGCGGGTCCCCCCCTGCATCTATAGAGCGAAAAGCGCCCTTTTTATCGCAGGACAGTTACGCCCATGATCCGCTCGTTGCGCACCGCCCTCATGGTCGCCGCCATTGCGCTGCCGCTCGCCGCTTGCGGCGGCCGCGGTGGCAACGCCGTCGCCAAGACCGACCTCGCCGCGTCGAAGGTGACGACGATCGGCGTCAACGCCTATCTGTGGCGCGCGAGCCTCGACACGCTGTCGTTCATGCCGCTGGTCCAGACCGATTCCAACGGCGGCGTCATCGTCACCGACTGGTACGTCAACCCGCAGGTGCCGACCGAGCGGATGAAGGTGACCGTCTCGATCCTCGACCAGGATCTGCGCGCCGATGCGGTCCGCGTCGCGGCGCTGCGCGAGGTCAACCGCAGCGGCCAGTGGGTTTCCGCCCCCGTCGCCGCCGCGACCACGCAGAAGCTGGAAGACGTCATCCTCACCCGGGCCCGCGATCTGCGCCGCGCGTCCATCGCGGGCTAATCCAGACCATGGTTACGCGTTTCAACGCGCTGCAAGCGGACTCGACCTGGCAGAAGGTCTGGGACGACCGCCAGACCTTTGCCGCCCGCGACGATAGCGGCAAGCCGCAGAGCTACGTGCTCGAGATGTTCCCCTATCCGTCGGGGCGCATCCACATGGGCCACGTGCGCAACTACACGATGGGCGACGTGCTCGCGCGCTTCCGCCGCATGCGCGGCTACGAAGTGCTCCATCCGATGGGCTGGGATGCGTTCGGCATGCCCGCCGAAAATGCGGCGATGGAAAAGCAGGTCCATCCCGGCAGCTGGACGCGCGAGAATATCGCGACGATGAAGGCGCAGCTGAAGCGGCTCGGCTTCGCGCTCGACTGGAGCCGCGAACTCGCCACCTGCGAACCCGATTATTACGGCCACGAACAGGCGCTGTTCCTCGACATGTTCGCCGCCGGGCTGGTCTATCGCAAGGAATCGGCGGTCAATTGGGACCCGGTCGACATGACCGTGCTCGCCAACGAACAGGTGATCGACGGGCGCGGCTGGCGTTCGGGCGCGCTGGTCGAGAAGCGCAAGCTCAACCAGTGGTTCCTCAAGATCACCGACTTCGCCGACGAGCTGATCGAGGGGCTCGGCAAGCTCGAACACTGGCCCGACAAGGTCAAGCTGATGCAGGAGAACTGGATCGGCAAGAGCCAGGGGCTGACCTTCGGCTTCGCGGTGTCGGACGGCGGCACGGTCGAGGTCTTCTCGACCCGCCCCGACACGATCTTCGGCGCGAGCTTCGTCGCGGTCGCCGCGGATCACCCGATCGCGCAATCGATCGCCGAGCGGCCCGAGGTCGCGGCATTCATCGAGCGCTGCAAGCAGGGCGGCACCACCGCCGCCGAGCTGGAAACGCAGGAGAAGCTCGGCTTCGACACCGGCCTCACTGCCGCGCATCCGTTCGACGCAACCCGCCGGTTGCCGATCTACATCGCCAATTTCGTGCTGATGGATTACGGCACCGGCGCGGTGATGGGCGTCCCCGCGCACGACCAGCGCGATCTCGACTTCGCGCGCAAATACGGCATCCCCGTGCAGCGCGTCGTCTCCGACGGCGACCAGACCGATCCCGTCTTCACCGGTGACGAGGCCTATACCGGCCCCGGCGCTCTGGTGAACTCGCACTTCCTCGATGGCATGGACGTCGAGGATGCCAAGCGCGAGGTGATCCGCCGCGCCGAGGCGGGCGGCTGGGGCAAGGGCTCGACCGTCTATCGCCTGCGCGACTGGGGCGTCAGCCGTCAGCGCTATTGGGGCACGCCGATCCCGATCATTCATTGCGAGGCATGCGGCGTGCAGCCGGTCCCCAAGGACCAGCTTCCCGTCGTGCTGCCCGAGGACGTGTCCTTCGCCGTCCCCGGCAACCCGCTCGATCGCCACCCGACGTGGAAGCACGTCGATTGCCCGGCATGCGGCAAGCCGGCGGTGCGCGAGACCGACACGCTCGATACCTTCGCGGATTCGTCGTGGTATTTCATCCGCTTCGCCAGCCAGCCCAAGGACCGGCCGTTCGATCGTGCGGTCGCAGAGAGCTGGCTGCCGGTCGGCCAGTATATCGGCGGGGTCGAGCATGCGATCCTCCACCTGCTCTACGCGCGCTTCTGGACGCGCGCGCTCAAGCATATGGGGCAGCTCGATATCGCCGAGCCGTTCACCGGCCTGTTCACGCAGGGCATGGTGACGCACGAGACGTACAAATCGGCGGACAACCGCTGGCTCTCTCCCGATGACGTCCGCGACGGGCTCGAGGTCGCCACCGGCCAGCCCGTCACCGTCGGCCGCGTCGAGAAGATGTCGAAGTCGAAGAAGAACACCGTCGATCCCGAGCCGATCGTCGATCGTTACGGTGCAGATGCGACGCGCTGGTTCATGCTGTCCGATTCGCCGCCCGAGCGCGACCTGCCGTGGAGCGAATCGGGGATCGAGGGCGCGTGGCGCTTCATCCAGCGGTTGTGGCGGCTGTTCGACGGCGACGACGGCGCGGCCCCCGGCGAGGGCGGCGACGTCGCGCTCGACCGCAAGCTGCACCAGACGATCCTCGGCATCGAACAGGATATCGAGGCGCTCGCGTTCAACAAGGCGGTCGCCAAGCTGTACGAACTCTGCACCGCGATCGAACGCGCGGAGCCGAGCCCGTCGCGCAACAATGCGATCTACACGCTGATGCTGCTGGTTGCGCCGATGGTGCCGCATGTCGCCGAGGAAGCCTGGGCCGCCAAGGGCTTCGATGGCCTGATCGCCGACGCCGCCTGGCCGGAGGTCGATCCCAAATTGCTCGTCGAGGACGAAGTGACGATCGCGGTGCAGGTCAACGGCAAGCTCCGCGACACGCTGACGTTGCCCAAGGACATGGCGCGCGAGGATATCGAGGCCGCCGCGCTCGCCGCCGACAAGATCGCGCGCCTGCTCGACGGCAAGCCCCCCAGGAAGGTGATCGTCGTGCCCGGACGCCTCGTGAACATCGTCGCATGACCAAGGCTCCGATCAGGAGCGTCCTGCTCCTCGCGCCGCTCGCGCTGCTCGTGTCGGGTTGCGGCCTGCGCCCGCTCTACAGCGGCGGGTCGGGCGGCGCCGTCGCCGGCACGCTCGCGCATATCGAGGTGACGCCGATCGACGGCAAATCGGGCTGGCTGATGAGCAACGCGCTGCGCGACCGGCTCGCCGCCGGCGGCACGCCGCAATATCGGCTCGACGTGCGGCTCGACGACAAGATCGCCGGCTTCGGCGTCCGCCGCGACGACAGCGTCACCCGCGAACGCCGCACCTTGCGCGCGCGCTTCCAGCTGGTGAACCTCGCCGACGGCAGCGTGCTGCTCGACGACACCGCCGGTTCGGACGCGGGCATCGACGTCGTCCAGTCCGAATATGCGACGATCGCGGCGGAGAATACCGCGCTCGAACGGCTCGCCGGCATCGTCGCCGACCAGATCGTCGCGCGCGTCGCCGTCTACGCGCGCAGCCGCCCGGCACGATGAAAGCCAATGCGCGCGACATAAGGTCCGCGCTCGAACACCCCTCGCCCGATATCCGCCTGTATCTGCTGCACGGGCCGGACGGCTCGGCGACCGCCGAACTCGCCGCCTTGCTCGCCAAGGCGATGGGGCCGGAGGCGGAACGCGTCGATCTCGACGGTGCGACGCTCCGCTCCGACCCGGCGCGCCTGTCGGACGAGGCGGCGTCGATGTCGCTGTTCGGCGGTGCGCGGCATATCCGCGTCTCACCGGCGGGCGAGGAATGCCTCGACGCATTCACCGCGCTGCTCGCGGCGGATCATGCCGGCAACCCGGTGGTTGCGCTTGCACCTACGGTCAAGTCGACCGCCAAGATCGTCAAACTGGCGATCGACTCCCGCCGCGCGATGGCCTTCGCCGCTTATGAACCGAGCGCCGCCGATCTCGAACGGCTCGCGGCGGCGATGGCGCGCGACCAGGGCCTGCGCCCGACCAACAGTGCGGCGACACGGCTCGCGGCGACCTGCGGCGGCGATCGCGCGGTGCTGTCACGCGAGATCGAGAAAGTGGCGCTGTTCCTCGACGCCGCCCCCGATCGCCCGCACGACCTCGACGATGCCGCGCTCGACGCGATCGGTGCCGATCTCGGCGAGGCGGAGATGACGCAGGTGGTCGAGGCGGTCGTCACCGGCCATACCGCCGCGCTCGGCGCCGAACTCGGCCGGTTGGGCGAGGCGGGCACCTCCCCCATCCCCTGGCTGCGCCTGCTTGCCCGGCGGCTGATGACGCTCGCCGAGATGAAGGCGGAGATCGATGCCGGCGCGACGCAGGACACCGTCTTCAAACGCCACCGCATCTTCTTCAAGGAGGAAGCCGCCACCGCACAGGCGCTGCGCCGCTGGACGCCGGCGATGCTCGCCACCGCGCTCACCCGCGTCCGCCATGCCGAACGCGCGATCATGGCGAGCGGCAATGCCGGCAGCGTGCTGGCGGATCACGCGCTGACCGAGTTGACGCGGGGCGTCGAACGCCGGGGTTAGCTCCCGCCAGATCCTAGCGCAGCACCCGCCCGAACAGCGCCAAGGCCCAGCCCGTCGCCGCGACGAACAACGCCGGATCGTAGCGCGGCCCCTCGTCGCGCAGGAAGGCATGCTGTCCGTTGACCTCATGCCATTCGTAGCTCGCGCCGACCGCCTCGAGCCGCGCCCGGATCGTCTCGCGCCCGGCGAAGGGCACATGCGGGTCCTGCCGCCCGAATACGAACAGCGTCTCGGCGCGCAACTCCGCCACCCGCGCGAGGCTGTCGTCCGACCGCCCCTCGCCCAACAGACCCGAATGGATATCGGTCGGATAGAAAAACGCCGCCGCGCTCACCCGCGGGTCGAGCGCCGCGCGATAGGCGAGATGCCCGCCGAGACACACGCCGACCGTCCCCAGCCGCCCCGAACAGGCCGGATGCCCGGCCAACGCATCCAGCACCAACACCGCATCGGCATCGAAGGCCGCGACCGGCTTGGTAACCTTGAGATCGTTGCCGCGCGCGGTGCCCTCGGCATCGTAGCGCAGCACCGTCCCCGGTGCCTCATACTCGTGATAAACCTCGGGCACCGCGACGACATAGCCATGGCCGGCGAAGAACGCCGCCAGCCGCCGGATCGGGTCGGTGACCTGATAGATCTCCGAATAGAGCACCAGCCCGGGGAACCGCCCCTCCCCCGCCGGCCGGAACCAATGCACCCGCATCGTCCCACCCGCCGCGGTCGGCAGATCGTCCTGTTCGTCGCTGCGCAGGATCATCAGATCGAATCCCCGGTCAGCCGCTGGCAGACCATGTCGAGCTGATCGAGCGTCGAATAGGTCAGCGTGATCGTCCCGCCCTTCTCGCTATGCGCGATGCGGACGTGCAGCCCGAGCAGATCGGACAATTGCCGTTCCAGCGCCGCGATGTCCGCGTCCGGTGCGGGTGCCGGCGAACGGTCGCGAATGCCCCCTGCCCGCTCCGGCTTGGCGCCCTTGGCGAGCTTTTCGGTCTCGCGCACCGACAGCCCGCGCGCCACCACCTGTTCGGCGAGCATCTCGACGTCGCGCGACCCGAGCAACGCGCGCGCATGCCCCATCGACAACGAGGCATCGGTCACCCGATCCTGCACCGCCTCGGGTAATTCCAACAATCTCAATAGGTTAGCGACGTGGCTGCGCGACTTGTGGACGATCTTGGCGAGCGCCTCCTGCGTATGGCCATATTCGCCGGCAAGCCGCTGATAGGCCTGCGCCTCTTCGATCGCATTGAGATCCTGGCGCTGGATGTTCTCGATCAGCGCGATCTCGAGCGTCTGCGCATCGTCGAAGTCGCGAACGACGACGGGCACCTCGTGCAGCCGCGCACGCTGCGCCGCCCGCCAGCGCCGCTCGCCCGCGACGATCTGATAATCGTGGCCATGCGGCCGCACGACGATCGGCTGGATCAGCCCGCGCGACGCGATCGATGCCGCCAGTTCGTCGAGCAGCGCATCGTCAAAATGGCGCCGCGGCTGGCCTGGATGCGGGGTCAGCGCGCTGACCGGCAACATGCGCACGCCCGACGGGACCTTGCCCTCGGCACCGGGGCTAACCGGGGCCTCGCTCGCCATCTCGCCGAGCAGCGCGCTCAGGCCACGGCCGAGCCCTGCGGGCCGGCTGCGCTTCGCCGCATCGCTCATGCCGCCGCCGCGGTTGCGGGAGGCTTCGGCAGACGCGCGATCAGCTCGCGCGCGAGATCGATATAGGCCTGCGACCCCGAACAGCGATAATCGTAGATCAGCGCCGGCAGCCCGTGGCTCGGCGCCTCCGACAGGCGGACGTTGCGCGGAATCACCGTATCGAACACCACCTGCCCCAGCACCGCGCGCACGTCGGCCGACACCTGCTCGGTCAGCCGGTTGCGGCGATCGTACATCGTCAGCGCGACGCCGAGGATCGCCAAACCGGGATTGAACCGCTCGCGGATGCGCTCGACGGTGGTCAACAATTGCGACAGCCCCTCCAGCGCGAAGAACTCGCATTGCAGCGGCACCAGCAATTTGTCCGCGGCGACCATCGCGTTGATCGTCAGCAGCCCCAGCGACGGCGGACAATCGATCAGCACGATGTCCCAGCGGTCCTTCGTCTGCGCGAGCGCGCGGTCGAGACGATGCGTCCGGTGTTCGAACTCGACCAGCTCGATCTCCGCGCCCGACAGATCCTGCGTCGCCGGCACCAGATCGAGCCGCGGCACCTTGGTGGTGATCACCGTGTCGCCGATCTCGGCCTCGCCGATCAGCACGTGATAGCTCGAGCGGCCACGCTGCGCTTGGCTGATCCCGAGCCCGGTCGAAGCATTGCCCTGCGGATCGAGGTCGATCAGCAATACGGTCTTGCCCGTCGCCGACAGAGCGGTGGCGAGGTTGATCGCACTGGTGGTCTTGCCCACGCCGCCCTTCTGGTTGGCCACCGCAATACAGGTCATCGCGCGCGTCCTTGGTTGCGATCCACGATCAGGATCGAGGATTGAGGATCGGTCAAACTATGTTCCACGTGAAACACTTTGGTTCGGTCACGCTGTAGGCGGGCCAATTCTTCGGCCTCGATCCGTCCGCGGGGGAGGATCCAGCGTGTTGCTGGTGTGGCGCAATGCTCCGACGCTTGCAAAAGCTTTTCGACCGACGCGACCGCGCGTGCCGAGATTATCGCGAACCGCCCTTCGATCCCCTCGACCTTGGCTGCCGAAACGGTGGCATGATGCAGCCCAAGCCGTTCGACGCACGCTTGCAGGAACGATGCCCGCTTCTTGCGCGGTTCGACCATCGTCACCGGATCGTCGCGCAGGATCGCGACGACCATACCGGGGAATCCACCGCCCGTCCCGATATCGAGCCAGGCCCCGGTGGACTGTTTCACGTGGAACAATAGCTGCGCCGAATCCACCCCGTGCCTTGCCCAGATGGACGCGACGCTCGCCGGCGAGATCAAATTCTGGAGTTCGTTCTCCTCGCGAACGAGGTCGAGAAAGGCCGCCACCTGTGCGGTCTTCGTCTCGCCGAACCGGTCGACGAACCACGTCCGTGCGTCATCCTCGATCATGCCGCCCGCCGCTGTGCATAGAGATAGATCGCCGACAGCGCTGCGGGCGTGACGCCGCGCACCCGCGCCGCCGCGCCGAGCGACGCCGGACGCGCCTTGCCGAGCCGGTCGATCATCTCGTTCGACAGTCCGGGGATCGCCGCATAATCCAGCTCCGCCGCGAGGGGCACCGCCTCGTCGCGTCGCATCCGCGCGACCTCCTCCGCCTGTCGCTCGATATAGGGGGCATAGCGCGCATCCTCGACGACCTCGTCGACGATCGCCGCCGGTGCCATCTGCCGCACCCCCGGCGCGACGCGGTCGAGATCGAGCTCGCCCATCCGCAGCCATTCGTACAGGCTGCGACGGCTGCCATCCTGCGCGACATGGACGCCCGCCGCCGCAATCCCCGCGGCGGTGACCGTCTGCGTCAGCGCGTCACGCACCGCCGCTTTTGCCTCCCCCCGGCGACGCTGCTGCGCCAGTCGCTCGTCACCGAGGCACCCGAGCATCTCGGCAATCGGACCAAGCCGCGTCTCGGCATTGTCGGCGCGCAACGACAGCCGGTATTCCGCGCGCGCGGTCAGCATCCGATACGGCTCGGTGACGCCTTGCAGGACAAGGTCGTCGATCATGACGCCGGTATAGCTCGACGCGCGGTCGAGCACGCACGGCGCCAGATCGCACGCCGTGGCCGCAGCATTGAGGCCGGCGACGAGCCCCTGCCCCGCCGCCTCCTCATAGCCCGTCGTGCCATTGAGCTGGCCCGCGCAATAGACGCCGGGGATCGCCGCCAGCGCCAGCGTTGCATCGAGCGCCCGCGGGTCGAGGTAGTCATATTCCACCGCATAGCCCGGCATGGTGATCCGCGCCCGCTCCAGTCCGGCGATGCTGCGGATCATCGCGGCCTGCACGTCGGTCGGCAGCGAGGTCGACAGGCCGTTGGGATAGACGGTGGCATCGTCCAGCCCCTCGGGTTCGAGGAACACCTGATGCCCGTCACGATCGCCGAAGCGATGCACCTTGTCCTCGATCGAGGGACAGTAGCGCGGCCCCTGCCCTTCGATCGCACCGCCGAACAGCGGCGACCGGTCGAGCCCGCCACGGATCAGGTCATGCGTCGCCGCGGTCGTCCGCGTCACCGCGCAGGCGATCTGCGGCAGCAGCCGGCGTTCGGTCATCGGCGACATCGTCCAGGGCTGGACGTCCGACCGCTGTTCCTCGAGCTGCGCCCAATCGATCGTCCGCCCGTCGAGCCGCGGCGGCGTCCCGGTCTTCAACCGGCTGAGCGGCAGCGCCAGCGCGCGCAATTGCTCGGCGAGCTTGCGCGCCGGCCGCTCGCCGATCCGGCCACCCTCGTGACGCTCGTCGCCACGGAACATGCGCCCGCCAAGGAACGTACCCGTGGCCAGTACCACCGTCCTGCCACCGATGCGGCTGCCGTCACCCAGCACGACACCATCGACGCGCGCGCCATTGAGACTAAGCGCCTCGACATCCCCCTCGGCGATCGTCAGCATCGGCAGCCCGGCAAGCATCCGCCGGATCGCCGCAGCATAGCGCCGGCGGTCGGCCTGCACCCGCGGCCCCTGCACCGCCGCGCCCTTGCTGCGATTGAGCATCCGATAATGGATCGCCGCGGCATCGGCGGCCCGCCCGATCAGCCCGTCGAAGGCATCGACCTCGCGGACGATATGCCCCTTGCCGAGGCCGCCAATCGCGGGATTGCACGACATCGCGCCGATCTGTCCGCGGTCATGACTGAGAAGAAGGGTCCGGGCGCCCCGCCGCGCGGCAGCCGCGGCGGCTTCGGTTCCGGCGTGGCCACCGCCAACGACGATCACGTCATACATGCCGTTCGCCTATGCGAGCAGAGACCGGAGGTCAAAAGTGTTCCACGTGGAACACGACATTTGGGCGCCAATTCTATGTTCCACGTGGAACATTCACCCACGAATGTCCCTCTTCGGCACCCGCCCTAACCCCGCTATCGATCGCGACGTTCCACGTGGAACATCATTTACCAATGCAGAAGCGCCCGAATAACGTGTCGAGCATCACCTCCGTCGCGTCGATCCCGAGTATCCCGCCAAGCGCCCGTATCGCCAGCCGCAGCTGCTCCGCGACGATCAAGGCATCCGCCTCGTCCCGCTCGATCGCCGCCAGCGCCGCCGCACAGGCCACCCGCTCGCTCTCCCGGAACGCGACCGCATCGCCCCGCGGCATCAACGCCTCCGCCCGTGCCGCGATCATCTCCCAGAGCCGCTCGACGCTCGCCACATCGGACTGCGCCACGGCAACGTCCGCTTCGACGATCGCCCCCCGCCCCGGCGCATCGCTCCGCGCCTGCACCCAGATCGCGTCCGGGCGCGGAGGCGCATCATCGCCAAGCCACAGCAACAGGTCAGCGCGCACGATCGCTCCTGCCGCGCGCTCCACCCCGATCCGCTCGATAGGATCGTCGCTCTCGGTCAGCCCCGCGGTATCGGTCAGCCCATAGACGAGGCCGGCCCGCGTCACCGTCGCCTCGATCCGGTCGCGCGTCGTCCCCGCGATTGCCGAGACGATCGCGACCTCGCGCTGACTGAGCAGATTGATCAGCGTCGACTTGCCGCTGTTCGGCGGTCCGGCGAGCACGACATGTACGCCATCGCGCAGACGCTCGACCGGCGGCACCGCCAGCACGCCGCGCAGATCCGCCGCAAGATTCGCCAGCCCTTCGCGCACCGTACCCATCTGATCGGTACCGACATCGTCCTCATCGGCGAAGTCGAGCTGCGCCTCGGTCACTGCGGCGAACATCGCCAACCGGTCGAGCCAGCCGCGCACCCGCTGGCTGACCATCCCTTCCGCCGCGGCGAGCGCCGCGACCCGCTGCCGCTCGGTATCCGCCGACAGCAGGTCGGCGAGGCCCGCCGCCTCCGCCAGATCGATCCGCCCGTTGGTCAGCGCCCGCCGGGTAAACTCACCGGCCAGCGCCGGCCGCAATCCGGGCTGCATCCCGAGCACGCGCAACACCGCCGCGATCACCGCCCGCCCGCCGTGACAATGCAGTTCGGCGAGGTCCTCGCCCGTCGCGCTCGCCGGCCCGGGAAACGCCAGCACCAATGCGCGGTCGAGCAGCGCACCCTCCGCATCGCGCAACGCACGCACGCGCGCAGTCCGCGCCGGTGGCACGCTGCCCGCGATCCGCGCCACTGCAGCGAACGCCTGCGCCCCGCTGACCCGGATCACGCCGATCCCCGCGGGCGCCGCACCGCTCGACAGCGCGAAGATCGTGTCGCTCAATTGCCCGTCTTCCCCCCGCCGGTCGCCTGGTCGAACATCTGCCGCCACATCGCCAGACCGGCATCGCCCATCGGCGCCCAGTTCTTCATCATCGTCTCGAGCAGCTCGGGCCGCACCTGTCCGTTCATCGCTTCGAGCAAAGACGCGACATAGCGGTCGTGCAGCGGCGTCAGATCGGGCAGTCCCATCGCCCGCCGCGCCTCCTCCGGGGTCAGATCCACGTTCACCGTCAGCTTCATACGCGTCGCCCCTTGAGCAGCCTTCAGCCCCGCTGCATAGCTCAGCGCGCTCTTACGCGCGAGAGGACCCCCATGACCAAGACCATCCAGATCGAGACACGCGACGACCGCGGCCGCTTCGACGTCTACGTCGCCGAACCCGTCGGTACGCCACGCGCGGCGATCGTCGTCATCCAGGAGATTTTCGGCGTCAACGCCGGCATTCGCGCCAAGGCGGACGCCTTCGCCGCCGACGGCTATCTCGCCCTCGCCCCCGACCTGTTCTGGCAGATCGCGCCGGGCATCCAGCTCGATCCCGACGTCCCCGCCGAGATGCAGCAGGCGCTCGAGCTGATGGGCCAATTCGATCAGGACGCCGGCGTCCGCGACATCGAGGCGACGATCCGCACCGCGCGGACGATGCTCAACGACGCCCAGACGGGCACCGGGCTCGCCGCCAAGGTTGGCGCGGTCGGCTATTGCCTCGGCGGCCGCCTCGCCTTCATGACCGCCGCCCGCACCGACGTCGATGCCTCGGTCGGCTATTACGGCGTCGGCATCGACGGGCTGCTCGGCGAGAAACATGCCATCGCCAATCCCGTCCTCCTCCACGTGCCGCAGGAGGATCATTTCGTCGACAAGGACGCGCAGGCCCGCATGCACGCCGGCCTCGACGACCACCCCAAGGTGACGCTCCACGATTACCCCGACGAGGACCACGGCTTCGCCGCGCAATTCGGCAAGCGCCGCTCCGAGGACGCCGCCCGCCTCGCCGACGAACGCACCGCCGCCTTCTTCGCGGAGCATCTCGGCTAAGCCCGCACGATAGCGCCGAATTGGATACGAAAGCCGCTGCGAAACATTGATCTTACTTCTTATTCTCTCCTGGCGGTCGATGAGCCGCCAGGAGAGGAAAAGCATGTATTTCGAAAAGTATCAGCAGGGCGCGCAATGGCGTTGGCGGTTGAAGGCCGCCAATCATGAGATCATCGCATCCGGCGAAGGCTACGTCTACGAATCGGGCTGCGACAACGCGATCAATCTTGTGAAGGGTACGAACGCGACGACGCCGGTCTACCGACGCTAGAACGAAAAAGGGGGGCTCGACGGCCCCCCTTTCTGCATCAGAACAAGGTCAGCACCCCGACCTGCGGGTCGACGACCCCTTCGTAGATCATCTTGCCCGCGACGTAGAGGATCACCAGCAGCCCGACATAGGCGATCCAGCGATAGCGCTCGATGTACTTGGCGATCAGGTTCGCCGCGATGCCCATCATCGCCACCGACAGCAGCAGGCCGATGATCAGGATGCCGGGATGCTCGCGCGCCGCACCGGCGACCGCCAGCACGTTGTCGAGGCTCATCGAGACATCGGCGACCGCCACCGCCCAGGCCGCCGCGGCGAAGCTCTTGGCAGGCTTCAGCCCCGACGTCTCGTCGCCGTCGACCTCGGGCGAGCCGGCGTTGCCGTGCTCGCGCAATTCGCGCCACATCTTCCACGCCACCCAGAGCAGCAGGATGCCGCCCGCGAAGATCAGCCCGATCACGCCGAGCAGCCAGCTCACCGCCAGCGCGAAGACGATGCGCAGCACCAGCGCCGCCATGATCCCGATCAGGATCACCTTCTTGCGCTGGTCGACCGGCAGGCCCGCGGCGAGCGCACCGACGACGATCGCATTGTCGCCGGCGAGCACCACGTCGATCATCAGCACCTGGATGAAGGCGGCGAGCGCGGCGGGGGAGCCGATATTGGAAAAATCGTTGAGGATATGCTGCCAGATCTCGGCCGGAGACCCCGGCCCGCTGGCGGCGGCGGCGCTCAGCATGGCGATGATGGACACGTTTCAAACTCCCGGTTGATCATAGGTCCATAACGCAGCGACGCGCGAAAGCCATGCTTCCGCGCGTCGCGCTATCGTGATGGCCCCCGCGCGCCGGCCGATGGATCGACCGGCACGGGGCGAACGCACGGGTTACTGGTTCATGCTGTCGAAGAAATCCTCGTTGGTCTTCGAATTCTTCATCTTGTCGAGCAGGAATTCCATCGCGTCGATCGTCCCCATCTGCATGAGGATGCGGCGCAGCACCCATTGTTTCGACAGCTTGTCCTTGTCGACCAGCAGCTCTTCCTTGCGGGTGCCCGACTTGCCGACATCGAGCGCCGGGAAGACGCGCTTGTCCGCAACCTTGCGGTCGAGCACGATCTCGGAATTGCCGGTGCCCTTGAACTCCTCGAAGATCACCTCGTCCATGCGGCTGCCGGTGTCGATCAGCGCAGTGGCGATGATCGAGAGCGAGCCGCCCTCCTCGATGTTGCGCGCCGCGCCGAAGAAGCGCTTGGGCCGCTGCAAGGCGTTGGCGTCGACGCCGCCGGTCAGCACCTTGCCCGACGACGGCACGACGGTGTTGTAGGCGCGGCCAAGGCGGGTGATGCTGTCGAGCAGGATCACGACGTCCTTCTTGTGCTCGACGAGGCGCTTGGCCTTTTCGATCACCATCTCGGCGACCTGAACGTGGCGCTGCGCCGGCTCGTCGAAAGTCGACGACACCACTTCGCCCTTCACGCTGCGCTGCATGTCGGTGACCTCTTCGGGCCGCTCGTCGATCAGCAGCACGATCAGGAACACCTCGGGGTGATTGTCCGAGATCGCGCGCGCGATGTTCTGGAGCATCACCGTCTTGCCGACGCGCGGCGGCGCGACGATCAGCGTGCGCTGGCCCTTGCCCTGCGGCGAGACGATGTCGATGACGCGCGCCGACTTGTCCTTCTGCGTCGGATCGGCCGGGTCGAGCGTCAGCTTCGATTCCGGATAGAGCGGCGTGAGGTTGTCGAAATTGACGCGATGGCGGACCGCCTCGGGATCGTCGAAATTGACGCTGGTCAGCTTGGTCAGCGCGAAATAGCGCTCGCCGTCCTTGGGGGCGCGGATCTCGCCCTCGACGGTGTCGCCGGTGCGCAGGCCGTGCTTGCGAACCTGGTTGGGCGAGACGTAGATGTCGTCCGGCCCGGCGAGGTAATTGGCCTCTGGGCTGCGCAGGAAGCCGAAGCCGTCCTGCAGGACCTCGATCGTGCCGAGGCCCATGATCTGGTCGCCATTCTCGGCCTGCACCTTCAGGATCGCGAACAGCAGATCCTGCTTGCGCAGCGTCGAGGCGCCCTCGACCCCCAGCTCTTCGGCCATGCTGACCAGCTCGGCGGGGGTCTTTTTCTTCAAGTCTCTAAGATGCATGGAATAATCCGAATGCGTAAGCGGGGGAGTGGCTCAAATCGGCGAAGGACTCGCAGCGACGATAGCCAGGGAGGAACGCGGAACCACCAAATGGCAGCTCTACGCGTGTTCAGGAGGTAAGAGCGTGGAGGGGGTTCGTCAAGCGGATTGCCAATCGCCGGACCATTCAACCCCTCATCGACGGGCCCCCGGTTGGGCCAGCCCACCCTTCGTCATCCCGGCGAAAGCCGGGACCCATGGTCAAGATGTCGGTAATGATGCGCGCAATCGCAAGTTCATCGCGTCCGTGGCTCCCGACTTTCGTCGGGATGACGAAGGGCGAGGCATTCGACGGCGCCACGCGTCACATCCACCGTGATCAAAAAGGCTTTACGAACACCAGTACGACGATCACCGCACCGGCCAGCGCCGGCACCTCGTTGATCATCCGCAACCGCCGGCCATCGAGCTTCATCACGCCCCGCGCCAGCGTCTTGGCATAGCCCACCGCCCAGCCGTGATAGCCCGACAGCACCAGCACGAAGAGCAATTTGGCGTGCAGCCACCCCTCGCCCCAATGCTGGCCGACGGTCGCAAGCGTCAGCCCGAGCACCCACACCACGATCATCGCCGGGGTCAGGATGATCGCGCGCAGCTTGCTCTCCCGCTCGACCCACAAGGCCGCCTCCTCGGTCCGCCCGGCGACCAGCGCCTCCTGATGATAGACCAGATAGCGCGGCAGCATGAACAGCCCCGCCATCCAGAAGATGACGAAGATCACATGCGCCGCGACGATCCACAGATAGGCGCCTGACAACAACTCCATCACGATCCCCTCACCCGTGCGACCAGATGCTCGACATGCGCGATCGGCGTGAACTGGCCGATGCCGTGCCCCAGGTTGAAGACGTGCGGCCGGTCGCGGAACGCCGCGAGCACCCGGTCGATCCCGTCGTCCAGCGCCGCCCCCCCGGCGAGCAGCGCCAGCGGATCGAGATTGCCCTGCACCGGCAGCCCCGCGGGCAGCATTGCATCCGCCCATAGCGGATCGACCGTCTCGTCGAGCCCGATCGCATCGACGCCGGTCTCGCGGGCATAGGCCGGCAGCTTGCCGCCCGCGCCCTTGGGAAAGCCGATGATGCACGCCTCCGGACAGCGCGCGCGCAGGCCGGCGACGATCGCCGCATTGGGCGCGATCACCCAGCGCTCGAACTGCGCCGGCGACAGCGACCCCGCCCAGCTGTCGAACAGCTGCACCGCCTCGACGCCCGCCGCGATCTGCCGCGCCAGATAGTCGATCGTCATCGTCACGATCGCAGCGATGATCGCATCGAACGCCGCCGGGTCGGCATAAGCGAAACCGCGCGTCTCGCCCTGGTCCTTCGATCCGGCGCCCGCGACCATATAGGTCGCCACCGTCCACGGTGACCCCGCAAAGCCCAGAAACGTCGTCTCGGGCGGCAAGGCGGCGGCCACCCGCTCGCACGTACCGTAGACCGGCTCGAGCCGCTCAGGCACCCGTTGCAGCGCCGCCAGCGCATGATCGACGAGCGGTGGCGTCAGCCGCGGTCCCTCGCCCGGCCCGAAGGTCAGATCCTGGCCCAGCGCCCAGGGCACCATCAGGATGTCGGAGAACAGGATGGCGCCATCGAAGCCGAAGCGCCGGATCGGTTGCACCGTCACTTCCGCCGCCGCCTCGGGATCGGTGGCGAGCGCCAGGAAGCCGCCCTTCTCCGCCCGCAGCGCGCGATACTCGGGAAGGTAGCGCCCCGCCTGACGCATGAGCCACATCGGCGGCACTGACGGTTTCGCACCCTTGAGGACGGCAAGGAGCGGCTTGTTCACAGGATCGGACAGGGCCTTCTTCCTATCTAAGAAGAATCTAGAAAAGATTGTTGCAGTGGTTGGCACGTGGAACGCGGGATAAAGCGTTTCGTCCCGTAATCACCCACAGGTTGACCGGCAAGGATCGGGGATTCACCGGGGATTCGGGGCAGGCCGTCAACACGATCCACAGCCTGTGGATAAAACCATGCCCTGTGTGCGCAATTGTGGATGGAATGCGGGTTGTCCACCGCCGCCGGGTCGCTTGGCGGGGGTGCCGACTTGCCCTATCCCTTATGCCCATGTTGTCCACAGGTCTGCCCCGGAGCGCGCGATGATGCGCCTCCACCTCCACCTCCTCTCGGACTCGACCGGCGAGACGCTGGAGAACATCGCCAAGGCGGCGCTCGCCCAATATGACGACGTCGAGACGGTCCGCCATTTCTGGCCGATGGTGCGGACCGAGGCGCACCTCGAACGCATCCTCCAGGAGATCGCGCAGAATCCGGGGCTGGTGGTCTTCACGCTGGTCAACGTCGCGACGCGCCGCATCCTCGAACAGCGCTGCCTCGCGCTTGGCCTGCCCGCGGTGGCGCCGCTCGATCCGGTCAACGACGCCTTGTCCGGTCTGCTCGGCCAGCAGGCCAAGGCGCGCCCCGGTCGCCAGCACGTGCTCGACGCCGCCTATTTCGCGCGCGTCGACGCGATCCAGTGGACGATCGCGCACGACGACGGCATCGCCTCGGAGGATTGGGAGGAAGCGGAGATCGTCCTCGCCGGCGTCTCGCGCTCGTCGAAGACGCCGACCTCGATCTATCTCGCCAATCGCGGCTGGAAGACCGCGAACATCCCGGTGGTGGTCGAGAGCCCGCCGCCGCGCATCCTGTTCACGCTGAAGAATCCGCTCGTCGTCGGCCTCACCACCAGCGCCGACCGGCTGATCCAGATCCGCCGCAACCGCCTGCTCTCGCTCAACCAGATGCCCGACACCCCCTATGTCGAGGAGGAAGCGGTGACGCGCGAGATCGCTTATGCGCGCCGCATGTTCGCCGACAACGGCTGGCCGGTGATCGACGTCACCCGCCGCTCGATCGAGGAAACCGCCGCCGCCATCATCGCGCTGGCCAACGACCGCAAGGCGACGCGGACGTGACAGCGACGCGTACGGCCCCCGCCCCTCCTCCGTCACCCCGGCCTTGCGCCGGGGTCCCGCTTCTTCGGACGGCGGGAAGAAGCGGGATGCCGGATCAAGTCCGGCATGACGGGAATGTCAATTCTGTCGCAACACGCCAAATGGTCATCTGCGAAAGCACCCGCCTCCGCAGGGATGACATCTGGGTCGTGAAGACCCCCCTCTCCGTCATCCCGGCGAAAGCCGGGACCCATGGACACGGGCGGCCGGCGTGGCGCGCCACCACCAGCCACACCATGGATCCCGGCCTGCGCCGGGATGACGAAGCGGGAACAAACACCGCAATGACGAAAGCCCCCGCATGATCCTCCTCGCCTCGCAAAGCGCCTCCCGCCGCGCGATGCTCACCGCCGCCGGCGTGCCGTTCGAGGCGACCGCCGCCGGCGTCGACGAGGATGCCGCCAAGGCCGCCCTCACCGGCAGCAAGCCGCGCGACCTCGCCGACGCGCTCGCCGAACTGAAGGCAGTCAAGGTCAGCCTCCGCCATCCCGGCCGGCTCGTGCTTGGCAGCGACAGCGTCGTCGCGCTCGCCGACGGCAGCCTGCTCGACAAGCCCGAAAGCCGCGACCAGGCCGCCGATCACCTGACCCGCATGTCGGGCGCGCGCCACGATCTCTGGAGCGCCGCGGTGATCGCCGAGAACGGCCGCCCGGTCTGGCGCCACGTCGAGGCGGCGAGGATGCACGTCCGCCCGCTCTCCCCCGGCTTCATCCGATCGTATCTCGACATGGAATGGCCGGCGATCGCCGGCTGCGTCGGCTGCTACCGGATCGAAGGCCCCGGCGCGCAGCTGTTCAGCCGGATCGAGGGCAGCCAGTTCACCGTGCTCGGCCTGCCGCTGCTCAACGTCCTCGACTATCTCCGGACCCGCGAAGTGATCCCCGCATGACCCGTTCCTATTCCCCCGCCGGCGAAGGCCGACCCTATGCAGAAGTGATCGGCGACCCCATCGCCCAGTCGAAATCGCCGATCATCCATCGCTTCTGGCTCGATCAGCTCGGCCTCGACGCGGACTATCGCAAGACGCTGGTGACGGCGGAGGACCTGCCCGCCTTCTTCGCCGCACGCCGCGACGATCCGGACTGGCGTGGCTGCAACGTCACCATGCCGCACAAGCTCGCCGCGCTCGACCATGTCGACGATCGCGGCGACGTGCGCGGCGGCATCGGCGCGATCAACACCGTCTTCCGCGCCGAGGATGGCGTCGCGGTCGGTACCAACACCGACGCCGGCGGCTTCTACGCACCGCTGGCCGGCTTCGATTTCACCGGCCGCGCGGTGACGGTGATCGGCGCCGGTGGCGCGGCGCGCGCGATCCTGTTCGCGCTCGCCCGGATGGCGGTCGGCCCGGTCACGCTGCTCAATCGTAACGTATTGAAAGCAGGCGTTTTGTTATCGGCCTTCGGGCTCAAGGGCCAGGCGCTGCCGCTGTCGGCCCCTTTGCCCCCGGACACCGGCCTGCTGGTCAACGCCAGCACGCTCGGCATGACCGGCCAGCCCCCGCTCGACCTCGATCTGCGTGAACTTGGTGAAGATAGCGTCGTCTACGACATCGTCTATTCGCCGCTCGAGACGCCCCTCCTCGCCGCCGCCCGCGCCCGCGGACTGGAGACGGTCGACGGACTGGAGATGCTGATCGGCCAGGCCGCCCTCGCCTTCGAACTGTTCTTCGGCGCCGAACCGCCGCGCGATCGCGACGACGACCTGCGCGAAGCACTGCTGGCGTGACGATATTGGGCCTCACCGGCTCGATCGGCATGGGCAAGTCGACGGTGGCGGCGATGTTCGCGGCCGAGGGCGTCCCCGTCTTCGACGCCGATGCCGCGGTCCATCGCCTGCAAGGCCCCGGCGGCCGGCTCGTCGCGGCGATCGCGGCGGCCTTTCCCGGCACCACCGGTGCGAACGGGGTCGACCGCCCTGCCCTCGCCGCCGCGGTCCTCGGTGACGATGCCGCGATGAAGCGGCTGGAGGCGATCGTCCATCCCGCCGTCGCCGGCGAGCGCGCCGCCTTCCTCGCCGCCCACGCCGATGCGCCGCTCGTCGTCTTCGACGTGCCGCTGCTCTTCGAGACGGGCGGCGACCGCCACGTCGACGCCGTCGCGGTCGTCTCCGCCGCGCCCGAGGTCCAGCGCGCGCGGACGCTCGCCCGCCCCGGCATGACCGCGGCCAAGTTCGACGCGATCCTCGCCCGCCAGCTCCCCGACGCCGACAAGCGCGCCCGCGCCAGCTATGTGATCGCCACCGACGTCCCGCTTGAGCGGACGCGTGCGGCGGTTCGCCACGTCATCGCTTGCATGGCGCCGCCGGCAGGCTGATAAAGGTGGGATGCGCGAGATCGTCTTCGACACCGAAACCACCGGCCTGAGCTTCGCCGGTGGTGACCGGCTGGTGGAGATCGGCTGCGTCGAGATGGTCAACCGCGTCGAGACCGGCCGCACCTTCCACGCTTATTACCACCCCGAACGCAACATGCCCGCCGAAGCGCAGGCGGTGCACGGCATCTCCGAAGCCTTCCTCAGCGACAAGCCGAAGTTCGCGGAAGGCGTGGACGACCTCATCGAATTCCTCGGCGACGCGCCGCTGGTCGCGCATAACGCCGGCTTCGACTTCTCCTTCCTCAACGGCGAGCTCCAGCGCTGCGGCCGGCCGATCGTCCACGTCAAGCGGATGGTCGACACGCTGCAGATCGCGCGCAGCCGCCATCCCGGCGCCAAGCATACGCTCGACGCTTTGTGTTCGCGCTTCGGCGTAGACCGCTCGCACCGCGTCCTCCACGGCGCGCTGCTCGACGCGCAACTGCTTGCGCAGGTCTATGTCGAACTGCTCGGCGGTCGCCAGATCGGGCTCGGCCTGGTCAGCGACCTGCCCATCGCCACCACGACGCAGGTCGCGGTACGCCGCCCCGTCACCGTCCGTCCGCCGCGCGTCTTCCGCCCGTCGGACGCGGAACTTGCAGCGCACGCAGCATTTGTTTCGAAGTTACAGGATCCGCTTTGGGGGGTCGGGGCGTTGGAATGACGTCAACCGGGTGAAGGCCAACAGGCCAGCCCACAATGATGGAGAATATAATGGATATCCGGATTTCTGGTCATCAGGTCGCGACCGGCGACGCGCTCAAGGATCACGTGAGCGACCGACTCCAGGGTATCGCCAGCAAGCATTTCGAACGTGCCATCTCCGCCGAGGTGACGTTCGGCAAGGGGCCGCACGACGTCGGCTTTAAATGCGATATCGTCGTCCACGTCATGAAGGGCCTGGTGCTCAAGGGTAGCCACCAGGCGCAGGAGGCGCATCCCGCGTTCGACGGGGCGGCCGCCAAGATCGAGACGCAGTTGCGCCGCTACATGCGCCGCCTCAAGGACCGTCACGCCGGCGAGGCTGCGGCGATCCAGGAGGACATGGGCTATGACAATGCCGGTTACACCCTGTTCCAGGAATCGGCCCCGAGCGAGGAGGATGTCGGCGACGCACCGCTGATCATCGCCGAGACGCGCGTCGACGTGCCCGATGCCAGCGTGTCCGATGCGGTGATGATGCTCGATCTGCGCAACACCGCGGCGCTGCTGTTCCGCAATGCGGGTACCGGCTCGTACAACATGGTCTATCGCCGCGGCGACGGCACGATCGGTTGGGTCGAGCCGCAGCGCGAGCAGGCGGTCCAGTCCGCCGCACGCTGACCTTCCCCCGCCCCGCCGGTTCCGATAGAGGCCCGGCGGGGCCTTTCGTTTATTCGAGTAACGCATGCACGACTTCAGCGATCTGCTGCGCCCCGAGGCGGTCTATAAGGGCGTGGCCGTCGCGCACAAGAAGGCGCTGTTCACCCAGCTCTGCACCGCCGCGGACGCGCTCGGTCTCGACGGCCGACTGGCCGCCGAGCGGCTGGCGGCACGCGAGAAGCTCGGCTCGACCGGCTTCGGTGGCGGCGTTGCCATTCCCCACGCCCGCCTGCCCGATCTGTCCGGCGTCACCGGCGTCTTCATGCGGCTCGCCCAGCCGATCGAGTTCGACGCGGTCGACGACCTGCCGGTCGATCTCGTCTTCATGCTGGTCTCGCCGGTCGACGCGGGGGCGGAGCATCTCAAGGCGCTCGCCCGCGTCTCGCGGCGGCTGCGCGACCGCACCTTCCTCGCCAAATTGCGCGGCGCGGGATCGCGCGATGCGCTTTATGCCCTGTTCACCGCCGACGCCGCGCGCGATGCCGCCTGACGCCGGCGCGCTGGCGCATTATCGCGCGCTCGAATCGCTCTATGCCGCGGCGCCGATCAACCGCTTGTTCGAATCCCGCCTGGAGATCGTCGAGGCGGGCGTCGCACGTATTCACTTCCGGCTGACCGAGGCGCATTATCACGCCGCCGGCGCGGTCCATGGCACCAGCTATTTCAAGATGCTCGACGACGCCGCTTTCTATGCGGCGAACAGCCTCGTCACCGATCGCTTCCTGCTCACCACCGCGTTCAACCTGCTGCTGACCCGGCCGCTGAAGGCCGGGCCGGTCGTCGCCGAGGGCCGCTGGATCAGCGGCAAGCGCCGCGTCTACGTCGCCGACGCGCGGCTGATCGACGCCGAGGGCGAGGAGGTCGCGCGCGGCACCGGCACCTTCATGCGCTCGCAGATCGCGCTGTCCGGCCTGCCCGGCTATCGCAGCGCATGACCGGCCGGCTGCCGACGCATCTGATCGTCGGCGCGCTGCTGAGGCGGGTCAACGACGCCGGCGGCATCGCGATGGTGCGTGCCAAGGGCGAGGCTCAGGGCGGCGCGATCCTGCTGCTGATCGAGGATCGCCACGGCCCGACGCGTGTGCTCGAACGCCGGATCGACTTCGACGGGCAAGTCACTCTGACCGATTCGGACCAGACCGAGGATGCCGAGGCCTATTGGCGGCGGCGGCGCCAATCCGATCCGGATTTGTGGGTAATCGAACTGGACATCCCGGAAGCCGAACGGTTCGCCGCTGAAACGATCGCGTCGAATTGACTCATGACAGCGGTGTGACGAAGGCCACGCGCACAGTGAATGCGCGTTGTGCTGTGCCTGGGTGCGATCCGGGTCGGTGACGCAGTCGGGGGGATGCCCGGACGATCGGCCTGGCCGATCGGGTCCGTGGTCCAACCGCATATCGAATACGTAGATGACGATCATGCAGCGCGCCGCGGCCATCGCGGCGATGACTTTCTCTCTGGCGGGCCTCATCAGCCACAGCTCGCCCGTCAAGGCCTCGGACATCGATCGGACGTCGATTCCCGCGCCGGCCTCGACCATTCAGATCATCAACACGGTCAGCCCCGTGTCGGTTCCCGTTCCCGCCGCCAGCGCCACGCCGCAGGCCGCCGCGATGGTCGAGCCGATCCCCACGGAGCAGCAGGCCGAAGACGACCGTTTCAACACCCTCGCCGAAGCCGTCGCTGCGCAGGACGCCGACCGGGTCGACGCGACGCAGCGCTGCCTCGCGGGCGCGATCTATTTCGAATCGAAGGGCGAGCCGCTTGCCGGCCAGCTCGCCGTAGCCAACGTGATCATCAACCGCTCGAAGTCGGGCCGTTTCCCGACCGACGTCTGCTCGGTGGTCAAGCAGCGCGGCCAGTTCAGCTTCGTGCGCGGCGGTGAGATCCCGTCGATCGACGAAGGCCGCGCCGCCTATCGCACCGCGCTCGCCGTCGCCAAGATCGCACTCGCCGCGGCTTGGGAAAGCCCCGCCCCCAAGGCGCTGTTCTTTAACACGCCCAACCGCCGCCCCGCCGGCAACGTCACCAAGATCGCGATGATCGGCAACCACGTCTTCTATCGCTGATCGATCCGGGCAGGCTTGTCCTGTTCGCATAATGTTCCTAAGCGGGGGTCATGTTGGACATGGCCCCCGCTTCGTGTTTGGACGGCGGCGATCCCGCGATCTGTGCTGCGGATGTCGCCCGCGGCGTAACGCGGATGCTGCTGCGCCACGATATCACCACCATCGCCGAGGTCCCGCTTGAGGGCGGCCGTCGCGCCGACCTGATGGCGATCGACGCACGCGGCCAGCTGATCGTCGTCGAGATCAAGGTGTCGCGCGCCGACCTGCTCGGCGACGGCAAGTGGCCGGACTATCTCGCGCATTGCGACCGTTATTATTGGGCGGTGCCGGCAGGGTTCGACACCGCGCCGCTCGACGGCGCAGCGTTCCTGCCCGAACGCACCGGGGTGATCGTCGCCGATCGCTATGACGCCGCGATCATCCGCGAGGCGCATACGGTGCCGCTTCCTGCACATGTGCGCAAACGCGGCACCCTGGCCTTCGCGCGCCGCGCGGCGCGCCGACTGACCGGACTCGTCGATCCCGAGGCGTTCAGCGCGTAGCGCAGGGGGCGAGGCTTACAATTGGTGCCCGGTCCGATCGCGCTTGGTCGCGAGATAGCGCGCGTTATGCGGATTGGGCGGCAGCTGGTGCGGCACCCGCTCCACCACGCGTACCCCGGCCGCTTCCAGTCCCGCCACTTTCGCCGGGTTGTTGGTCATCAACCGCACCGCCCGCTGCCCGAGCAGGTCCAGCATCCGTGCCGCCACGCCGAAATCGCGCGCGTCGACCGCAAAGCCCAGCCGCACGTTGGCGTCGACGGTGTCGAATCCCTGATCCTGCAGGGCATAGGCGCGCAGCTTGTTGACCAGCCCGATCCCGCGCCCCTCCTGCCGCAGATAGAGCAGGATGCCCCAGCCATTCGCCGCAATCGCGGCGATCGCAGCGCGCAATTGCGGGCCGCAATCGCATTTGAGGCTGCCGAGCACGTCGCCGGTCAGGCATTCGCTGTGCAACCGCACCAGCGGCGGATTGCCATCGGGCTGGCCGATCAGCAGCGCGACATGCTCGTCGCTCGAATCGGGCGCGCGGAAGGCGACGATCTCGGCATCCTCGGCACCGTCGACCGGCAGGCGCGCGCGTGTGGCGAGGCGCAGCGCGCGCGCGTCCTGATGCGCGTCGATCGCCGCGGGGGCGATCGTGACTTCGGGACCGCTGCCGTCGATGAAGAAGGCGGGGAGCAGCCCGGCGATCCGCGCCAGCCGGATCGCGGCGAGGCTCGCGGCGGGCCGCGTCACTGCCGCGGTGCGGAACGGCCCCTTGAGCGGCGTCGCCAGATCGAATTGCGGATCGGCGAGCGCCACCGCGGTGCTGAAGTCGAGCCACGGCGCCGCCTCGATCACAACCGGCGTATCGGGATCGGCGGCAGCGAGCTGATTGGTCAGCTTCAGTGTCGCCGCGCGACCGTCCGAGATCAGCAGCGGACCGACCCCGCCCGTCATGAAGGTCTCCCGTCCGCACGGATCGGCGGTCTCGACCGCGAGCAGGGGCAGGGGGGGCTCGCCGGGGGCATGGATCGCGATCGGCCAGCCGCGGCGCAGCGCGTCGATCGCCCGCGCGACGTCGCGTGCGCCGCTCAAAAGGCGAACTCGGTCATGATCGGCACATGGTCCGACGGCGTCAGCCAGCTGCGGCAATCCTCGAACACCGTATGAGCGCGCGCCGCCTTGGCCGCGTCGCCGCTCGCCCACATATGATCCAGCCGCCGGCCGCGATCGTTCTTGGTGAAATCGGGCGAGCGATAGCTCCACCAGGTATGCAGCCGCGCCGGGGCAGGGTGGAAGTGGCGGCCGAGATCGACCCAGTCGTTCGACGCCTGCAACCGGTCGAGCGCCGCGACCTCGATCGGCGTGTGGCTGACCGTCTTGAGCAGCGCCTTGTGGCTCCACACGTCGCTCGGCAACGGCGCGATGTTGAAGTCGCCGGTGAGGATCGTCGGGCCATCCAGGCGTGCCGACCAATCGGTCATCCGCTCGAGAAAGTCGAGCTTCTGCCCGAACTTGGGGTTCACATCGCGATCGGGCACGTCGCCGCCGGCGGGAACGTAGACGTTCTCCAGCCGCACGCCGTTAGGCAGGCGGACGCCGACGTGGCGCGCCTCGCGATTGGCCTGCCAGTCGAAGCGGTCGTCCTCGGCAATCGGCACCCGGCTGAGGATCGCGACGCCATGGTGCATGCGCTGGCCATGGATGACGATATGGTCGTAGCCGAGGCTGCGGAACATCTCGAACGGGAAGTCCTCGTCGACCACCTTGGTTTCCTGCAGGCACAGGATATCGGGCTCCGCCTCGCGCAGGAACTGCTCGACGATGGCGATCCGGAAGCGGACGGAATTGATATTCCAGGAGACGATCTTCACCGCCGCCATGTAGCGAGCGCCAGCGGGTATCGCCAGAGCGACGACATCCTAACGGATCGGCGTGCCGCACCATCCCATCAAGCCGGCAAGGACCGCCGATAGGGGCCGGAAACGGAAAGGCCCCCGCTCCGGGGGCATGGAGCGAGGGCCGACCTGGCGTTCGTCACGCAGGCGGGAAGTGGGTCTAGTCATCCGGGCAACAGGGGGAAAAATCCCGGACGCCCCACATCCGCGAGGAGGCTTCTACCCGCGCGAACCTGTCGCGGCGATGAATGGCGCCGGGACTTCCCGTTCATTATCGGGTATTTGCCCTCCGCGGGTCGACCCATTTGAACGTTCCGTCGCTAACCGCCCCGCCGAAGCGCTGATTGGCGAGGCGAATCGTCGTGCGGTTGTTCTGGCTGTCGAGCTGCACCCAGCCCTGCAACGCCAGCCCCGCCGGCGCCGCGGCGTCGCGCGCGAAGATCATCGTGATCCGGCCGATCTCGGGATGTTTGGGATCGTTCGCCTCGACCGAGACGACGCGATCGTTGCCGGTCTGCACCACCCGGGCATAGCGGGTGATGTCGCGGCCGGGATCGAGCAGGACCCCCAGCGGCGAGTTCTTGATCGGCCAGCGCTGCACCTGGCGGACGGAATAGTCGATGAAGGTCAGCGCGCCGCCCTCCGCGACGATCAGGATCGGCACGCCCTTCTCATATTGGAAGCGCAGCTTGCCGGGCTTCTTGAGCGTGAAGGTGCCGGTCAGCACCTTGCCGTTGCGGTCGGTCTGGGTGAAGTCCGCCGTCATCGTCGTGATCGACAGGAGGTGGCGCTGTACCGCGGCGAGGTCGCCGGTCGCCTGGGCTGGCAGCGCGGCGGGAGCCACGATCGCGGCGATTGCTAGAGCGTATCGGATCATGCGGGTCCTGTGGTCCTGTGGCATTGAACGACCGCTTAACCGCGCAAGGGGCGGGGAGGGTCCGTCCCCCACCCTTCGACCGGCTCAGGACGAAGGGTCGGGGAAACCGTTCGCTCAGATCGCGTGCCCTTCGGTATCGCGCAGCACCTCGCGACGGCCGACGTGGTCGGGGCGGCTGACGATGCCGTCCTTCTCCATCTTCTCGATCAGTCGTGCCGCCGAATTGTAGCCGATGCGCAACTGGCGTTGCAGCCAGCTCGTCGACGCCTTCTGCGATTCGCACACCAGCTGGATCGCTGCGCGATATTGCTGGTCCTCGGCCGAATCCTCGCCTTCCGGCGATCCTTCCAGCGTGAAGCCGTCCTCGGGCTCCTCGGTGACCGAGGTGATATAGTCGGGCTGGCCTTGGCTGCGCCAGTGATCGGCGATGGCGCGCACCTCGTCGTCGCTGACGAACGGGCCGTGGACGCGGACGATGCCCTTGCCGCCGGGCATATAGAGCATATCGCCCTTGCCGAGCAGCTGTTCGGCGCCCTGTTCGCCGAGGATGGTGCGCGAATCGATCTTGCTGGTGACGTGGAAGCTGATCCGCGTCGGCAGGTTCGCCTTGATGACGCCGGTGATGACGTCGACCGACGGCCGCTGCGTCGCCATGATGAGGTGGATGCCCGCCGCGCGCGCCTTCTGCGCGAGCCGCTGGATCAGGAATTCCACCTCCTTGCCTGCGGTCATCATCAGATCGGCGAGCTCGTCGACGATGACGACGATCTGCGGCAGCGGTTCGTAATCGAGCTGCTCTTCCTCATAGACCGGCTGGCCGGTCTCGGGATGATAGCCGGTCTGCACGCGGCGGCCGAGCCGCTGGCCCTTCGCCTTGGCGGCGCGGACCTTGTCGTTGAAGCCGGCGAGGCTGCGCACGCCGACCGACGACATCTGGCGATAGCGGTCCTCCATCGTCTCGACCGCCCATTTGAGCGCGCGCACCGCCTTGGCCGGATCGGTGACGACCGGCGACAACAGATGCGGAATGTCGTCGTACATGCTCAATTCGAGCATTTTGGGGTCGATCATGATCATCCGGCACTGTTCCGGCGTCAGCCGGTAGAGCAGCGACAGGATCATGCAGTTGAGCCCGACCGACTTGCCCGAGCCGGTGGTACCCGCGACCAGCAGATGCGGCATCGGCGCGAGGTCGGCGATCACCGGATCGCCGGCGATGTTCTTGCCGAGGATGATCGGCAATTGCGCGGCCTGATCCTCGAACGTCTGGCTGCCGACCAGTTCGTGCAGCGACACCGATTCGCGCTTCTGGTTGGGCAGTTCGATGCCGATGACGTTGCGCCCCGGGATCACCGCGACGCGCGCCGATACCGCCGACATGTTGCGCGCGATATCGTCGGCGAGCGCGATGACGCGGCTCGCCTTGATGCCGGGGGCGGGTTCCAGCTCGTACATCGTCACGACCGGGCCGGGGCGCACTTCGTTGATGACGCCGTGCACCTTGAAATCGTCGAGCACGTTCTCGAGCAGCCGCGCATTGCGTTCCAGCGCCGCCTTGTCGATCTGCCCCTTGGGCGCCGGCGGCGCGGGGGTGAGCAGGTCGAGCTGCGGCAACGTATAGGTATGACCGAGGTCGAGGCTCTGCTGGCGCGGCTTGGGCTTGGCGGCCGACGGCGCCACCGCGCGGTCGGCGATGACCGGCGCGGGGCGGGTATCGGGTTCGGCGACGGCGCGTGGCTCGATCACCTTGCGCGCGAGCTGCAGCGGCTCTTCGTCTTCCTCGTCGTCGCTATCGTCATAGGCGTCGAGCAGATCCTCGCCATCGGCGGCAGCGCGCGTCCGGCGCAGGCGGAAGCGGCGCTCGCCGAGGTCGATCTCGAGGCTCTTCGCCCAGATGACGATGCCGGCGACGCCGGCGATCAGGCCGACGCCGCGCGCGATCCAGCGTTCGGCGCCGGGCTGGCCGAGGAAGCCCAGCCCCCATTGGACGAGATGCGCGACCGACAGGCCGATCACGCCGCCCCAGCCTGCGGGCAGCGCCAGCACCGACGAATCGGACACGAAGGCGAGCGCGGCGGCCATCAGCGCGACGCCGATCGCCGCGTTGCGCAGCATCGCCAGCCAGCGACCCGGCGGCTGGTCGCGCCACAGCCGCATCGCGACGATCGGCGCGATCGGCAGGAGCAGCGCCACCGCCGGCCCGAACAGCGTCAGCGCGAGATCGGCGAACCACGCCCCCGGCGGTCCCGCGAGGTTGAGGATCGGCCCGCCCGAGGCGGTGTTGAGCGACGCGTCGCTGGCATGATAGCTGGTCAGCGCCAGCACCATCAGCGCGGTGACGAGGAACAGCGCGATCGCGGTGATCAAGGCACCGCCGCGTACCGCCCCTGCCTTCACCGTCTCACGCAACAGCCCTGGCTGCGCACGGCTCGCCATCCCCGATCCCTTCAATGTGCGAAATGCCCGGGAATCATCGGGCCGCGCGCGCGTTACGTCAAGGCGGTTGGCTGCGACGGATCGACGCATGCCACCGTTGGCACCTGCGCGCGGCAGGCGTAGGGAGACGATATGGACACGGACGTCATCATCCTGGGCGGTGGCCTGGTCGGCGCGACGCTCGCGCTCGCGCTCGACGCGCATGGGCTGACCAGCATCGTCATCGATCCCGCCGATCCGGCGGTGATGCTCGCGCCGGGCTTCGACGGGCGCGCCTCCGCAATCGCCAGCGCGAGCGGGCGGATGCTCGATGCGATCGGCATCGGCGCGGTGCTCGCCGGCCATGGCTGCGCGATCCGCCACATCCGGGTCAGCGACGGGCTGAAGCCGGGCAAGCTCGATTTCCGTCCGGACGCGGGCGACGGCGCGCTCGGTACGATGTACGAGAACAAGCGGTTACGGACCGCCTTGTTCGAGGCGGCGAGCGCGGCGAAGCATGTCGATCTCCGCATGCAGACGCGCGCTGTCGACGTCGTGCGCGGACCCGCGCGCGTCACCGCGACGCTCGATTCGGGGGCGACGGTCACCGCGCCGCTGCTGATCGCCGCGGAGGGGCGCAACTCGCCGACGCGCGAGGCGGCCGGGATCGCCGTCGCGCGCTGGCAGTACGATCACGCCGCGATCGTCGGCGCCTTCCACCACGAATATCCGCACGAGGATATCGCCTACGAGATCTTCTACCCCTCGGGGCCGTTCGCGCTGCTGCCGCTGCCCGACGACGAGATCGGCCATCGCTCGGCGATCGTCTGGTCGGTGAAGGGCGAGGACGGTCCGGCGATGATGAAGCTCGGCGACCGCGCCTTCCTCGCCGAGGCGAGCAAGCGGATGGGCGGCTTCCTCGGCGAACTGACCGCGCCGAGCCCGCGCGCGAGCTATCCGCTCGGCTTCCACCATGCCGCGCGGGTCACCGCCGAACGGCTGGTGCTGGTCGGCGACGCGGCGCACGGCATCCATCCGATCGCGGGGCAGGGGCTCAATCTCGGCCTGCGCGACGTCGCGACGCTCGCCGAGGTGCTCGTCGAGGGCAAGCGGCTCGGCCTCGATCTCGGCGACCCTGCCTTGCTCGAGCGCTATCAGCGCTGGCGCGGGCTCGATACGTTCATGGTCGCTGCCGCCACCGACACGCTGACCCGCCTGTTCGGCATCCCCGGCAAGACCGCCAGCGCGGTCCGCCGCTTCGGCATCGGTGCGGTCGACAAGGTGCCGCCGCTCAAGAACCGCTTCATGGCCGAGGCGCGGGGCGAAACCGGCACTTTGCCCAAATTGCTGCAGGGATTGCTGGTGTGAGCGAGCCGGTGCCCGCCCCGCGCTTGCGCAAGGCGCAGACCGGCGTGGCGCGCGGGATCGGCATAGGCCTGGGGCTGACGATCGCCGCGGCGATCCTCGGCTATAGCCGCAGCGCGGCGGCGATCCTCGAAAGCCGGCTGACCACGCTCGGCATCGCCGCCTTGGTGCTCGGCCTGTGGATGGCGGCGGCGATCGGTGACGTGGCGCGGCGGCGCTTCGTTTCCGACGGGGCGATCGATGGCCGCAACGGCGCGGATCCACAGGTCGATGCCGCCAACGCGATTCTGCGCAACACCGCCGAACAGGTGCTGCTCGCCCTCGTCGCTTATGGCGCGCTGACCTTGCTGAGCGATCATGCGCGGGTGCCGGTGGCGCTGTTCGCCGCCTGCTTCACCGCCGGACGGCTGTTGTTCTGGACCGGCTATCGCGATGGCGCCGAGGCGCGCGCGCTGGGCTTCGCGCTCACCTTCTATCCCAGCGTCGCCGCGCTGCTGATGGCAGCCCTCGCTACGGTGCAGTAAACGCCGCCGGTCAGGCCTTGCCGGACACCAATTTGGGATTGGCGATCGCCAGACCGGCGCCGAAGACGATCGCATCCTCGACGAAGCCGGTCGCGGTCTGCCCGTAGCGCGCCATTGCCGCACAGCGCAGTCGCCAGCCGAAATAGGATGCGGCGAGCGCGCTGCCGACCGCGACCGCGGCGCCGAGCACCTTCTTGTCGCGCGGCGCCAGCGCGGCGCCGGCATAAGCGGCCGTGACGCTGCGCACGGCGAGACCGATCGGCACGATCCGGTCGGGAGCGGTCTTCATCTTGTCACCCGCCATCTCCGCCGCGGCGAAGGCCGCGGTGCCAGCGGCGATCACCGGGTTGCGCAACAAGGTCTGCAACGGCAGCGTCGCCGGAATCTCCTCCCGGCGGGTAGCGGTGGCGATCACCGCCAGCGGGGTGATGCCGCGCTGGCCGGCGACCAAGCCGATGAGAAACGAGCGGATCATGCAATGCTCTCCGAAACGGGTTCGCAGGCTACAATCCGTACGATCGCATCCGTATCCCGATTGGGCTGACGCGCGGCGGCGATTGTGCCCTCCCCACCCTGGCGGGGAGGGCATGGGCGCCGATCAGACCAGCGTCAGGCCGACGTCGAGGTTGCCGCGGGTGGCGTTGGAATAGGGGCAGATCTGGTGCGCGGTGTCGACCAGCGTCTGGGCCTGCTCGCGCTCGACGCCTGGCAGCGACACCTGCAGATCCGCAGTGATGCCGAAGCCGCCCTCGGAGCGCGGGCCGATGCCGACCTTGGCGGTGACCGTGACGTCGTCGGGGACCTTGACCTTGAGCTCGCGGCCCGCCGCCTTCAGCGCGCCGATGAAACAGGCCGAATAGCCCGCGGCGAACAATTGTTCGGGATTGCTGCCGTCGCCGCCGGCGCCGCCAAGTTCCTTGGGCGTCGCGAGCTGGACGTCGATCCTGCCGTCGTCCGAGCGGGCATGACCGTCGCGACCGCCCGTGGCGGTGGCGGTGGTGCTGTATTTGACGTCGACCGACATGATCAATCTCCTGTTTTGTTATCGCGATAACTATCTAGGATGGGCGCACCCTATCGTCCAGAACTATTTGTCGCGATAATCATTTTCGTGCTACGCTGCTGGTTAGGAGAGTGACGATGTCCGGCCCGCTGCCGCTCGATGAACAATTGTGCTTCTCGCTGTACGCCGCGACGATCGCGATTAACCGCGCCTACAAGCCGGTGCTCGATCGCCTCGGCATCACCTATCCGCAATTCCTGGTGCTCCAGGTGGTGAGCGGCGCCGAGGACGGCGTGCCGGTCGGCACGATCGCCGAACGGCTCGCGCTCGAACCCAGCACGATCACGCCGCTGGCGAAGCGGATGGAGGCGGCGGGGCTGGTTACGCGACTGCGCAATCCCGCCGACGAGCGTCAGGTTCGGGTGCGCCTGACCGCCGAAGGCCGCGAGCGTTGGCGAGAGACCGGCTGCCTCGCGCCGATGATCGTCGAACGCACCGGAATCAGCCGGGAGCGGCTCGCGGCGCTCAACGCGGAGGTGACCGCGCTGCGCCGGGCGCTGGCGCGCGATCCGGCGGCGGAACCGGCCGCCGCCTGACCGGCGAGCGTCAGCCTTTGCGCTCGGCGCGGGCACCGACGATCATGCGCTGGGCGATCGTGCGCACCGCATCGTCGTCCTTGCTGCCGTCACCGGCGGGATCGCCGAGATGATCGAGGCTATGCTCCATATAGTCGAGCAGCCCGGGATGGCGCGCCTCGACATATTCCATCAGCTTGAACAGCAGATGCTCGGTGGCGATCTCGCGCTGGCGGGTACGAATGGCGATGTCGTCGGTCATGATGCCTCCTGTGATAGAGGCGCCAACGCACCATGGCGCGGTTGGTGACGCGGCCGGGGCAGGCATTTGCGTCGGGCGCGGCGGGAACATTCGGGGTCGCGCCCCGCTTCCTCCCTGACCTCATGGGAGAGAATGCGATGGACGACAGCCGTTTGTGGAGCTTCGAGCAGAGCCTGTGGACCGAAGGTCCCGACAATTACCGCGAGAAGGTCGACCCCGAGGTCGTCATGGTGCTGCCGCGGCCGCCATTCGTGCTGCGCGGCAGCGAGGCGATCGATGCGGTCGCCGATACGCCGGTATGGAACGAGGCGGAACTCAGCGAGCGTCGGGTCTCACGGCCGCAGGAGGGCCTGATCGTCATCGGCTATCACGTCCACGCGCAGCGCGACGGCGAAGCCTATGAGGCGCATTGCACCTCGACGATCCGCCGACTCGAGCACGAGGTGTGGCGGGTCGTCCAGCATCAGCAGAGTCCGGTTATCGCCAAGGCGGTCGCGAACGGCTGACGCACCACCGCCGTCCGGCTTGGGCCGGACGGCGGTGGCATCATCCGACGGGGATCAGCGGTCGCGTTCGGCGCGCTTGCGATCGGCCTTGCGCGCACGACTCACCGCGGCGGCATGCTCGCGGGCGCGCTTTTCCGACGGCTTCTCGTAATGCCGGCGGAGCTTCATCTCGCGGTAGACACCCTCCCGCTGGAGCTTCTTCTTCAGGGCGCGGAGGGCTTGATCGACATTATTGTCGCGAACGATGATCTGCATGGAAGGTCTTTGCTTTCGGTGGGCACCAATGCGCCTAATTGAAGTTCTTGCGCGCCAGCGTCAACCGCGGATCGTGGCAGAATCGGCAATTCCGACCCACGAAAGCGGCTTTTGCGGCGGTTTTGCCCTTCAACTGCCAGTCGAGCCAGTTGGTTGCGACGATCGCGCCGACTCCGCCATGCGGTTGCATATAGGTTCCGCCATGGCCGACGGGGATGTTGACCAGCGCCGCGGGGACGCGATCGATTCGCCGGAAATCGTCGGTGCCGTTCGCGGCGGCGATGTCGGTCGGGCCGCCGAGTACGTAAAGCACGGGGCCGTGCAGCCCGGCGAGCAACGCCTTGTCCGAGACGATCCCGGCGATCGGATTGGCGCCATCGGGGAAGAAGCCGCTGTTCATGATGATCGCGGTCCTGACGCGCGGATCCTGCGCGGTCGCCAGCGCCTGCAGTCCGCCGCAGCTCCAGCCCGACGCCGCCACCTGATCGACCGCGATATGGCCGCGCAGCGGACTGCCGGTGCGGCCGTTCTCCCGCTGCGCCCAGTCGATTGCGTCGGCGAGCAGCCGCGTCGGCGTCGCCACCGCCAGCCGGGCTGCGGGCGTGGTGGTCGATGGGGCGGCGGATGCGGTGGCGGGTGGCGGCGCCGGCGTCGCACCGGGGATGCGGCCAGCGGCGATGACCAGATAGCCGTGCGAGGCGATCTCCAGCAGATGATTGCGCGAACTCGTCCCGTCGGCGCTGCACCCGCCGTTCCCCCAGACGTAGATGCCGAGCCGCTCGCCCTTCAGCCGCGTCAGATCGGCCGGGCGATAGACGACATGGTCGGGCAGGTCGGCCCGCTCCTCGAACAAGGCGGGATAGCGTCCGGTACCCCGTTCGGGTGGCTGGGCGGCGACGGCACCGCTTGCCAGCAGCGCGACGGCGAGAAGAAAGCGCATGATCGATACCGAAGGTTGGAGCGGAGGCGGAGGGCAGGGTGCCCCGCCCGCTCGACCTTGACCAGCGGAAATGCGCCTGGCGACGAGGGTAAGATGCTGAGACCATTGGCGCTTTATCCACTGCCGACGGCTGGGCCGGCGAGGCGCCGCGGCCATTGCCGGTTTCGGGCCATTTCGGTACAGATCGATGGCGGTCGTCGACCGCGCGCCCCCGCATATGGCTGGATCATCGACCGATATGGACGCCATCAACGAGCGGGAGACGCGGAGGCTGGCAGCGCTGGCGCGCTATGCGGTGATGGACACGCCGCGCGAGGCGTCGTTCGACGAACTCGCCGCGCTGACCGCCCGGTTGTGCGATGCGCCGATCGCGGTGATCAACCTGATCGCCGCCGACCGCCAGTTCTTCAAGGCCGAGGTCGGTCTCGGCGTGCGCGCGACGCCGCTGGAAAGTTCGTTCTGCGCCAGGGCGCTGCTGGAGGACGATCTGCTCGTCGTGCCGGATCTCACCCGCGACGCCCGCTTCGACTGCAACCCGCTGGTGGTCGGCGAACCGCATATCCGTGCCTATGCCGGTGCGCTGCTCAAGACCGAGGACGGGCTGGCGATCGGCACCCTGTGCGTGCTCGACCATCGCGTCCGCCCGTTCACCGATCTTCAGCAGGAGACGTTGCGCGTCCTCTCCCAGCAGGTGATGGCGCAGCTTGATCTGCGCCGCGCGGTCGAGGCGCGCGATCGCCGCTACGACCAGTTGCGCGCCAGCGAGGAGCGGCTGCGGCTGATCCTCGACAGCGCCCGCGATTATGCGATCGTCACCACCGACACCGATCGCCGCATCACCGGCTGGTCCGCCGGCGCGGAGGCATCGTTCGAATGGACCGAGCAGCAGGCGATCGGCCGGCCGATCGACGATCTGTTCCTGCCCGAGGATCGCCGCGCCGGTATCCCCGCGCGCAAATGCGCCACCGCCGCTGCGGAGGGCTGCGCGCCCGACGTGCGCTGGCACCTGCGCGCCGACGGCACGCGCGTATTCATGACCGGTTCGACGCATCCGATCATCGAGCGCGACGGCGGCCACAGCGGCTTCCTCAAGATCGCGCGCGACGAGACGCGCGCGCGCACCCAGGCGGAGGAACTGGCGCGCACCCGCAGCGAGCTGGTCGACAGCGAGGCGCGCTTCCGCAACATGGCCGATCATGCGCCGGTGATGATGTGGGTCACCGATCACGACGGCCATTGCACCTATCTCAACCGCCGCTGGTACGATTTCACCGGCCAGACCCCCGCCGAGGCGCAGGGCGCCGGCTGGCTCGACGTCACCCACCCCGACGATCGGGCGGAGGCGGCGCGTATCTTCCGTGCGGCGCATGCGGCACGCGTGCCGTTCCGCCTCGACTATCGGCTGCGCCATGCCGACGGCAGCTATCATTGGGCGATCGACGCCGCCTCGCCGCGGTTCGGGCCGGATGGCGTCTTTCTCGGCTATATCGGCTCGGTGATCGACATCCACGATCGGCGCGAGGCGGAGCGGCGGCTCGCCGACAGCGAGGCGCGCTATCGCACGCTGTTCGAATCGATCGAATCGGGCTTCTGCGTCGTCGAGGTCGCACCGGGCACCGCCGACACCCCGACCGACTATCGCGTCGTCGAAGCCAATCCCGCTTTCTACCGCCAGACCGGTTTCACCGAGGCGATCCACGGCCGCTGGCTGCGCGAATCGATGCCCGACCTCGAGGAGCATTGGTATGAGATCTACGGCGGCGTCGCCGTCAGTGGTGAACCGATCCGGTTCGAACAGGGGTCGGAGGCGCTCGGCCGCTGGTTCGACATCGCGGCCTTCCGCGTCGGCGCGCCCGCCGATCGCCGCGTCGCCGTGCTGTTCAACGACATCTCCGCCCGTCGCGCCGCCGAGGAGGCGTTGCAGCGGCTCAACGAACGGCTGGGCGACGAGGTCACCGAACGCACCGCCGAGCGCGACCGGATGTGGGAGACGTCGCCCGACCTGATGCTGGTGATGGATGCCGCCGGGGTGATCCGCCGCGCCAATCCGGCGTGGACGCGGATGCTCGGTTATGCCGCCGACGAGCTGGTCGGCCACCACGTCAGCGACTTCATCGTCGCCGAGGATCATGACGAGACGATCGGCGCCTATCGCCGTGCCGCCGCGGGCGGCAAGGCGGATGTCGAGAACCGCTATCGCCACAAGGACGGCTCGATCCGCTGGATCGCCTGGGTGGCGGCGCCGGCAGGCGACATGACCTACGCCTCCGGCCGCAACGTCACCGCCGAAAAGGCGCAGGCGGCGGCGCTGGCACAGGCCGAGGAGCAGTTGCGTCAGGCGCAGAAGATGGAGGCGGTCGGGCAGCTCACCGGCGGGATCGCGCATGATTTCAACAATCTGCTGACCGGGGTGATCGGCTCGCTCGACCTGTTGCAGCGGCGCCTCGCGCGCGGCGAGACCGACAAGGTCGAACGTTATGCCACCGCCGCGATCACCTCCGCCAATCGCGCCGCGGCGCTGACCCATCGGCTGCTCGCTTTCTCCCGCCGCCAGCCGCTCGACCCCAAGGCGGTCGACGCCAACCGGCTGGTCGCCGGCATGGAGGAACTCCTCCGCCGCACGATCGGCGAGAGCATCGCGCTCGAGATGGTCGGCGCGGTCGGGCTGTGGCGGACGCGCTGTGATCCGCACCAGCTCGAAAGCGCGATCCTCAACCTCGCGATCAACGCGCGCGACGCGATGCCTGACGGCGGCACGCTGACCATCGAGACGTGCAACGCGCAGCTCGATGCCGCCTATGTCGCGCAGCAGCGCGAGGTCGGCGCGGGCGACTATGTCTGCGTCTGCGTCACCGACACCGGCGCCGGCATGGCGCCCGAGACGATCGCGCGCGCCTTCGAACCCTTTTTCACCACCAAGCCGATCGGCCAGGGCACCGGTTTGGGGCTGTCGATGATCTACGGTTTCGCCCGCCAGTCGGAGGGCCATGTCCGCATCTATTCCGAGCTCGGCCGCGGCACCGCGATCAAAGTGTATCTGCCGCGCCACCATGGTGAGGCGGACGCCCCCGACGCGATCCTCGCTGTGCCGGATGACGCGCATCGCGGCGCGGGCGAAACGGTGCTGGTCGTCGAGGACGAGACGGCGGTGCGCGACCTCGTCGTCGAGGTGCTGCGCGACCTCGGCTATCGCGCGGTCGAGGCGGCGGACGGCCCTGCCGGGCTGAAGCTGCTCCAGTCCGGCATGCGCGTCGACCTGCTCGTCACCGACATCGGCCTGCCCGGCCTCAACGGCCGCCAGGTCGCCGATGCCGCACGCCAGCAGCGCCCCGAGCTGAAGGTGCTGTTCATGACCGGCTATGCCGAGAATGCGACGATCGCCAACGGCTTCCTCGAACCCGGCATGCAGATGATCACCAAGCCCTTCGCGATCGACGCGCTCACCACCCGCATCCGCGGGATGATCGAGGGGACGCCGATCGCCGGCGATTAGGCGGGTCGGCCGATCGCATCGAGCGTGGCGATCGCCGCCTCGGGCAGGACGAGCACCGCCGCCGCCAGATTTTCGTGCAGATGCGCGCGCGACGACGTGCCGGGGATCAGCAGGATGTTGGGCGAGCGCTGCAACAGCCAGGCGAGCGCGACCTGCATCGGTGTCGCCGACAGCTCGGTCGCCACTGCCGACAAGGCCGCGGACTGGAGCGGGCTGAAGCCGCCGAGCGGGAAGAACGGCACGTAAGCGATGCCCGCCGCCGCCAGCATATCGATCACCGCATCGTCGTCGCGGTGGGCGAGGTTATACTGGTTCTGCACGCAGACGATCTCGGCGATGCCGCGCGCCTCCGCAATCTGGGCCGGCGTGACGTTGCTGATCCCAATCTGCCGCACCAGCCCCTGCCGCTGGAGATCGGCGACGACGGCGAGCGGCGCGGCGAGCGAGCCTTCCGCCGGGCCATGCGCATCGAACATCAGCCGCAGGTTGACGACGTCGAGCGTCTCGCGTCCGAGGTTGCGCAGATTGTCCTCGACCGCCGCGACCAGTTCGTCGCGGGCGAAGGCCGGCAGCCACGATCCGTCCGCCCCGCGCCGCGCGCCGATCTTGGTGACGATCACCAGATCCTGCGGATAGGGCGACAGCGCCTCGCGGATGAGCTGGTTGGTGACGTGCGGGCCGTAGAAGTCGCTGGTATCGATATGGTCGACGCCCGCCGCCACCGCGGCGCGCAGCACCGCGAGCGCCTCGTCACGATCACGCGGCGGTCCAAAGACGCCGGGGCCGGCGAGCTGCATCGCGCCATAGCCGAGCCGCTTCACGTTGCGCTGGCCGAGGGGATAGGTCTGGTCGGTCATGTGCGTCTCCTTGTTCTGCTGCGAGTTAAGCGTTGCGGATCACGGCGATAAGCCGGCATGATCGGGACGGGCTGTGCGGAAAACCGAACGATGATGGCTGATCTCGCCGACCTCAACGCGTTCCTCGCCGTCGCGCGCGCACGCGGGTTTCGCGATGCGGCACGCGCAACGGGATCCAGCGCATCGACGCTGAGCGAGGCGGTGCGGCGGCTCGAGGCGCGGCTTGGCGTTCGCCTGTTCCACCGTACGACGCGAAGCGTCACGCCGACCGAGGCCGGGTCGCGGCTGATCGAACGGCTGACGCCGGCGCTGGGCGAGGTCGCGGCGGCGCTCGACATGGTCCATCTGCTCCGCGACCGTCCCGCCGGTACGCTGCGGCTCAACGTGCCGGTCAGTGCGGCGCGGCTGGTGCTGCCCGCGATCCTGCCCGGCTTCCTCGCAACCTACCCCGACATCCACGTCGAGATCGTCGCCGAGGACGGCTTCGTCGACATGGTCGCCTCGGGCTGCGACGCCGGCATCCGCTACGACGAGCGGCTCGAACAGGATATGATCGCGGTGCCGATCGGCCCGCGCATCCAGCGGTTCGCGACCGCCGCCGCCCCCGCCTATCTCGACGCCCGCGGCCGGCCGATGCATCCGCGCGACCTGCTCGGCCATGCCTGTCTGCGCGGCCGCTTCAGCAGCGGTGCGACGACCAGCCCGTGGGAGTTCGAGCGCGCCGGCGACATCGTCCGGATCGAGCCGCAGGGACCGCTGATCGCCAGCGTCGGCGGCGCGACCGACCTCATCGTCGATATGGCGGCGGCGGGGAGCGGTGTCGTCCACCTGTTCGAAGACTGGCTGCGCCCGCACCTCGACCGGGGCACGCTCGTCCCCGTGCTGGAGGAATGGTGGCAGCCCTTCTCCGGCCCCTTCCTTTATTATTCCGGTCGCCGCCTCGTCCCGCCGCCGCTGCGCGCGTTCCTCGACTTCATCCGCTAGGCAAACGAACCCGCAAAAAGCGGCCCGAGGGATGGCTTCGTCGTGTCACGCACCGGCATGTGCGGCAGTGTTCACTTCGCCGCCGTTGCTTCTATTTCGACGAGATAGGCCGGCCCTGCCAAGGCCGCGACCTGGATCGTCGAGCGCGCGACGGTGGTCGGGTTCTCCGCGGTCCCGAAATATTGCTTGAAGCCATCGTTCATGCCGGCGAAATCCATTTTGCCACCCAATTTGGGATCGCCGGCGACGAAGACGGTGAGTTTGACGATGTCGCGCATCGCAAAGCCATGTTCGGCCAAAATCGCCTTGATCTTGCCGAGTACGCTCAGCGTCTGCGTCCTGGTGTCACCGAAGTCGGCGATGCTGAGTTGGGCGGGCGGCACCTTCTTCGTGGGGTCGAGCGGTGCGGCCAACTGGCCGCTGAGGTACAGCGTGGTCGCGCCGGGCTTCACCGTCACCGATTGCAGGATCAGCCCCGCCGGCGTGCTGGCGTGTTTGACGACGGTCTGCGCCGCCGCCGGCGTGGTCAGGAGGGCGGCCGCGGCGAACGCGGCCCCCATGATGCGCGTCTTCAAAGCCATTCTCCCATTATCCTCGTGTCAGAACGATACGTTGAGGCGTGCGTAATAATAGCCGCCGTTGATGCCGTAGGGGCTGAAGGTCAGCGGTGCGTCGAGGACGTTGCCGCCGTTCACCAGCGTCGCATTGGTGGTGCCGGGGACCAGCGGCACGGTCGGCGGCCGCTTGTTGAAGACGTTGTTGGCACCCAGCGCCAGGCCCAGATCGGGCGTGATGTCGTAGTTCAATTCGATATCGCCGATGAACGCGGTGCCGATCGTCTGTTCGTAATAGGTGCCGCCATCGGGGGTCAGCTTGGCCGAGCTTTTGCCATAGACCGTGCCGCGCAGCGTCGCCGAAAACTTGTCGATCGAGTAGAGGACCGAGCTGATCACCTTCACCTTGGGCGACGCGGTTTCGATGTTGCTCTGCGCGCCAGCGTCGAACAGCGGAATAGCCGTGCCGGTGGCGGGATTGGTCAGCGCGGCGGGGGCGGCGATCAACTTGGTGAGCTTCGTCTCGTTGTAATTGCCCGAGATCGTCCAGTTCGCCTTGCCGTAATCCCCGAAATCGGTGGCGTAGCTCACCACCAGATCGACGCCGCGGGTGCGGGTGTTGGCGCCGTTGGTGAAGATGTTGATGCCGGTCTGGCTGACGGTCGGATCGAGCACGTTGCCGTTGGCGATGATCGCCTGGGTCACGATCGGGAAGTTAACCGCACCGCCGCTGCCGTAGATCGAACCGGTACCCAGGATGCGGTCGCGGATCTTCACCTGATAGGCGTCGAGCGTGATGGTCAGCCGGTCGACGGGACGGATGACCGTGCCGAGCGAGTAATTGGTCGATTTCTCCGGCTTGAGGTTCTGGAAGCCGATCAGCTTGGCCGCCGCCGAATTGGCGGGCAGTTGCACGAAGGCGGCGGTCGGCGAGACGTTGGTCGCCGAATAATAGGATTCGGCGAGCGTGGGTGCGCGGAACCCCGTCGAGAAGGTGCCGCGGAGCGCAAAAGCCGGCGAAAAGTCGTAGCGGCCGGTGCCCTTGTAGATGAACTTGCTGCCGAAATCGGAATAATGTTCGTAGCGGCCGGCGACGTCGAGCTTGAGGCCGTCGATCGGATTGGCTGCGATATCGACATAGCCCGCAGCGGATTCACGTCCGTTGACGCCGGCGTCCGACGGGCGGAAGCCCGGATAGGATTGACCGCCCTCCTTGTAGATCGACGCCGGATCGCCCGAGCCGATCTGGTAGACGTTCTTGCGATATTCCCCGCCGAAGGCGAGGTTGATCGGGGTGGCGAGGCCGGCGTCGATCTCGTGCGTGATGTCGGCGTTGACGGTGAATTCGGTCGATTTGAAGAAGCCGTCGTAGAAGCTGGTCGGCGTGAAGCCGGTGTCGGCATAGAGCGAGGCATTGGCGGAATCGACGGTGTAGATCGCGTTCTTGTCCTGGCCGAAGGTCGTCGACAGATCATAATGGAAGCCGTCCACCATGCCGCGGATGCCGCCGGTGAACGCCATATCGTCCTCGCGGATCTTCTCGCGCGGGCTGAAGCCGTTGACCGGCGTGTCGCCCTCGGGGTCGAAATAGGTCGTCACTCCGGCGACGGTGCGCGACACGCGGGTCGGCACGCGCACGTTCTCATAGGCGCTGGCGATCCGCTTCGAATAGGTGCCGAAGCTGTAGATCTCGCCGCCGCCGAAATCATAGGCGGTGTTGTATTGCAGGTTGGTCAGCCGCGATTGGGCGTCGCCGTTGATGCGGTTGACATAGGGGAAGCGGTCCATCCCCGGGTAGAGCTGCTGCTGGATCGCGCTCAGCGACGGGCTGGAGGTGCTGGTGAGCAGGTTGCCGTTGCGATCGGTGACGCGGCGATCGAGACCGCCGATCTGGGTGAAGTCGTGGAAGCGATGGAAGGCGGTGATGTTGAGGTAGCCGGAGTCGCCGATCTTGGTGGCGACGTGCAAGGTGCCGGCATAGGTCTCGCCGCCGACGTCGTAGTTCTTGCCGGCGGTGACATAACCGTCGCCCCCTTCCTTGTCGTCCTTGAGGATGATGTTGATGACGCCGGCGATCGCGTCCGAGCCATATTGCGCGGCGGCACCATCCTCCAGCACCTCGATCCGCTTGATCGATGACGGGCTGATCAGGTCGAGGTCGGCGGTCGCGGCGCCCTGATACGGGCCGCCGAGCACGGCGAGGTTCGACGTACCGTGTCGACGCTTGCCGTTGACCAGCACCAACGTGTGGTTGGGGCTGAGCCCGCGCAGCCGTGCCGACAGCGTGAGATTGGCTGTGTCGCCGCCGAACGCCTGCGCGGTGAACGACGGCACCAACTGGGTGAGCACCTGGTTGAGGTTGGGCTGGCCGACATGGCTCAGCGCGTCGGCATCGAGCACCTTGATCGGCGCGGCGCTTTCCGCGGCGGTGATGCCGCCGGTGCGCGTGCCGGTGACGATGATGTCGCTATTGTCCTGCTGCGGTTCGCCGTCGGCAAGCGGCGACGGCGTTGGTTCGACCGGCGTTGCGATCGGGGTCAGCGTTTGACCGTTCGCCGCCGTCGCGTGAGCGATGAAGAGCATCGCCGCGATCGCGGCACGTGACGTTCCGATATAGAAACTCATGGTCAGCCCCCAAATGTTTTCAGGTCAGCCTCGCCATCCTCATCCCGACAATCTTTGATCTGGGCACGCGTTACCCCGCTCCCGGAACCGTTGTTCCGGGATGTTTAGCGGTCGATTTGCTAACTCGTTCAGTTTTTACATTTATCTGGTGTTTGCAACAGATTCGTCATGTTCGATTAATTCTGTAGTTCAACAGGACGAATGTGATGCATTTTCACAACAAAGCTTTTGTCGTGAGAGTGGGGAACGCCGAGGCTATGCCGCGGATCGGCATCTACCTGGCGGTTGAGCGGTGATCGTGTCCACCTTCGACGGGTTCGCCGGCACAATGGAGCGCCGCGAAGGTCGGCGCCGGCGCGACGACCGTCATGCCGCGCGCCGACCGGCTGGGGTGACCAGCGCCTCCGCGGTCACGCGGCGGGCAAGCGCAAGCACCTGCGCCCGCGCCGACTGGATGCCGCCCTCCTGCCAGCCCGGCGTCTGGCTGAGCGCAGCGCTGGCGAAATAGACCCGCCCCTCCGGTGCCTGCAGCAGGCGGAATGCGGCGGTGTCGATATGGCCTTCCTGTCGGCCGTTGGCGCTGCCCGCATTCCAATCCGGCCACGGCCCGAGACTATAGGGAATCTTGTGCCAATTGACCGCGAGGCCGTTGACCAGATCGGCGCCATGCCCGGGATGGAGCTTGTCGATGACGCCGCGGGAGAAGGCGATCTGTTCGGCGATCGGCCGCTTCTGGAACTCCGCTGCGGTCGGCCCGGAGGAATAGCAGCCGAGCAGCATGCCGCGTTCGCTGTGCAGCCCGGCGGACGGATACCAGATCAGCGTCGTCGGCCCGCCGACGAACGAGATGCCGCCGTAGATTTGCTCGCGCTCCCAGAAACGCGGACTTTCGAACGCGACCTTGTTCGAATAATCATATTGGACGTTTGCGATCGTCGTCTTGAGCTTGGTCGAGAAGTTGGTGTCGATCTTGGCGAGCACCGGGAAGGGGATGGTGCAGATCAGATAATCCGCCACGACCGTTTCGACCGCGCCGCTCGCGGTGTCGCGATAGACCACCTCGACATCGCCGCTGCGCTGGCGGATGCGCGTGACCTCGGCGCCGCGCAACGCCGGACGCCGCAGCGCATTGTCCATCGCCGCATGGATCCGGTCCATGCCGCCGACCGGCTCGAACATCGTCGCCTGCATGTAGAGATTGTCTTCGAACAGGGTCATCGGCAGCCGCTGATTGGCCAGCAGCTGGTCGAGCGGCATCGCCGTCGACGGCGAGGCGAAGGTAACGCCCGCGCCCGGCGCCGAGCCGAAGCCGGAGCGTTCGGTGCCCGCGAATGACCCATCCTCGCCGAGGTCGCCATAGGCCTTGATGAACGGCAGCAGCTTCTCGCGGTCGACCGCGGTCAGTTCGGTGTCGAGCGACCCCTTGCGGATCGCCTTCGCGAGCAGTTCGGCGATCCGTCCGCGCATATCGTTGATCGCGGTCCGCATGCGGATCTTGGATCCGTCGTCCGCCATGACATAGGCGGAGCGGCTGGAATTGACCTCGACTTCGAGCGGCACGCCGAACTTCTTGGCGTAGCCGAGCAGTCCCTGGTGAAAACTGGGGATGCGTGCCGGACCTGCGTTGAAATAGACGCCGTCCGAGAATTTGGCGGTTTGCGTCTCCTCGCCGTTCATCTCGATTTTGTCGCCGTCGCGCACCGTCCACGCCCGTCCGCCGACCCGTTTGCGTGCTTCGAGCAACGTGACGAGGAAACCGGCCTGTTCGAGTTCGTAGGCGGAGGTCAGGCCGGCGATGCCGGCGCCCAGCACCACGACGTGCCGCCCGCGTCCCAGCGTCGGTACGAGGCCGCTCATGTCCTGTGCCTGCGCGGTGCCGGCGAGCCCCAATGCCTGCATCGCGCCGAACGTCGCGCCCAATCCCCCGGCCATACCCAGCCGGGTCAGAACCATTCTGCGTGTTACCATGAAGAGCGTCCCCCTGGTCGCAGCATGCTGCGAACCCCGCCCCGTCGGCGGCAGACACCCCAGACATCCCGCTCCAATGCTCGCAACGCTTGTGCGCGTTCACGACGATACGCGAAACAATCAGGTTATTAGCTACCGGTGCTGTGTACGATTCGGAGTAAACCAAAGATTCTCTTGCGCTGCAACAAGTTTGTCACTCGTGTGTCACGAAACCGTCGTCGGTGGGATCGTGCTCGCTGGGGGGAGGGCGGCACGGCGCGGGCGGCGGCTCTTACGCGGAATGATGCGGGCCTTTCGGGCGGAATTTCGCGCACGCAGAGAGCGGTCAGTCGACCCGTCCGGAAAGACCAAGGGAATACGTCATTGCTTTCCGGCGCGGATTGCCGCCAAGAATGCCTTACGAACGATCAGTGGCCTGCGTTCAGCCACCCCTCGTCGCTCAGCCAGTCGGCGAGGCGATCGGGCCAATGCTGTATCGAGATACGATCGTTGTGCACGGCGACGTTGAAACCATGATCCGTACTGGCGAACATGTGGAGTTCGGCAGACACGCCGGCCTCGCGAAGCTGGGTGTAGAGCGTGAGCGCCGGCGGCGCGCAGCAGCGATCAAGGGTGCCGGCAGCGATGAAGGCGGGTGGCGCACCTATTGCGGATCGTGCCGGTATACCGAGCGGCCCGGGATAGATCAGAATCTGGAAATCGGGCCGGTCGCTCTGGCGGTCGATCGCATCGGCCGGTGTCGGCGCGCTTGGCTGAGGATTGTCGGCGAGCAGTGACACCAGTTCCCCGCCGGCGGAAAAGCCCATGATGCCAATCCTGTGCGGGTCGACACCATAATCTTTGGCGTGGGCGCGGACCCATCGGATCGCGCGCCTGGCATCCGCAACGGCATCGCCCTCGATCGTATAGGTGGAGCCGGCTTCGCGCGCGAGCCGGTATTTGAGGACGAAGGTCGTGATACCGTAGCGGTTCAGCGCCCGGGCTGGAACCATGCCCTCGTTCTGGAAGACGAGCATCCGATGACCGCCACCGGGCACGACGATGATGGCGGCGTCGTTGGCGCGCCGGGCATCGGGGCGGGAGACGGTCAGCGACGGGAGGTGGACGTTATGGACATAGGCTCCGGCTTCCAGTTGCTCGTGTTCGGCGGCACGTCGCTCCGAACCCGGCGCGGCCTTGGGCCATATCGGAATGGCGGCGGTGTCTGCATCCGTCGCGGCGCTCACCGGACACGCCAGCGCGAGGAAGAGCACAAGAAGGTGGCGCGGGCATGGCACTGGGCAGGGTCCTCTTGGTGAACGTCTCACGCGCCCGAAAGACGGGAAGCCGCTCTGGACGGGCACATCGGGCCGACACTGATCCCGCCGACCCCAAGTAGCCATTGCGACCTTGGTCTCGACTGAAACGGGGACGGGATCACCGCATGTTCGACAGACGGTTTTCCGGTTCGGCAGCGCACGAACGATGTCTGGCGATCGAACCGCCTATCGCATGGGGGCGTTCTGGCGCGGGCCGGAAGCCGTGATAGGCAGCGGCGACACGTCGGGAGAGTAAAGTGAGGAAGCACAGGCTGGTGACCGGGATCGCGACGGCGCTGACGATGGCGATAGCGCCCGTCGGATTTGCTGCGGCGCGTCAGGTCGAGCGTGTCGAGGTGCTCCCGGCGCATCTGTCGATCTTGCCGGTACAGGTTCATGGACGCGTCGAGCGGAAGGGCGACGAATTCGTCCGGCAGTGGCCGGGCAGCTATTTCGAGACTGTCTTCGAAGGGGCGGCAGCATTCTTCAAGATCGGTCCGGGCGAAGTCGGGCTGCACGTCCTCGTCGACGGGCGGATGATCGATACGCTTGTGAGGCCGGCGCCGGGTTTGTATCGTATCGACGGACTTCCTCGCGGCCGGCATGTATTGCGGATCGAGGTCGCTTCGGAAAGCCAGGCCGGCCCGACGGCATTGGGACCGTTCTACGCTGCCCGGCGCCCGGTGGCGACATCGCCGCGGCGCCGCGCCCGCCAGATCGAATTCATCGGCGACTCCCATACGGTCGGCTACGGGGTGACGTCAGCCACGCGCGAATGCACGCAGGATGACGTCTGGAGGACCACCGACACGTCGCGCGGCTTCGGTGCGCTCCTGGCACACCGCTACGGCGCGGACTACGAGATCAACGCGATCTCCGGGCGGGGCGTCGTCCGCAATTACAACGGCTTTGCGGCGGATACGCTGCCCGACGCCTATCCCTATACGGTGTTCGATCGCCGATCGCGCGCTGCCGAGCCCGAATGGCACCCGCAAGTGATCGTCGTTGCGCTGGGTACCAACGACTTCACCACGCCGCTTCATACCGGCGAGACATGGGCCACGCGCGCGACGCTTCATGCGGATTACGAGGCGAGATACGTGAGCTTTGTGCAGTCGCTTCGCGCGCGAAATCCGAAGGCGCTGATCGTGCTGTGGGCGACGGACCTCGCCGACGGCGAGATCGAGACGGAAGTCGCGAAGGTCGTCCATCTATTGCGCTCGTCCGGCGAGCAGCGGCTCGCCTACGTCCCTGTGAATGGCCTGTCCTTCACCGGTTGCAACTCGCACCCGTCGTTGGCGGATCAGAAGATCATCGCTGAACGGATCGCCGGGGCGATCGATACGCAGATAGGCGCGTGGGGCGGCTGACGCGGCGCGTAGCGCTGCGATGCCGGTCACGACCATGATCGAAGCTTGAATCCCGGCTTCTGACGCTCCGTCAGGACGGCAGCGGTTGTCGCACACGGCAGCTATCATGCCGGACCGTTCCAGCAGCCCAGAATGGCCAGCACACGCCGTACAAGACTGTAGTTAAAGAGGAGAGCGCACGCGACCGGATGGTCAGATCACCGCGCAACAGGTGACTGCACGACGGTGCAGCGAAGAAACTGGAGCGGGCGAAGGGATTCGAACCCTCGACCCCAACCTTGGCAAGGTTGTGCTCTACCCCTGAGCTACGCCCGCTCTGGCGCCTTGAAACGGCTGCTCTTGCGAGCCACCGTTTGGGTGAGGCGCGCCACTAGCAGCGCTTTTCCGGGGCTGCAACAGCAATCGTACAAAATCAGCAACACGATTTCGGCTTGGCGACTCAGCCATTAGAACATTACAAGAACATATATGAGCGACTCGGCCGCCCTGATCGCCCGTTTGCGGCGCCTTGCCGCCGGTGACGGCGCTGCGCAAGGTGCCGCGGCGCCGGTCGACGCCTGGCTGGCGCACGGGCTGACGGGTGCGCAACTGCATGAAATCTATGCGGTCGAGGAGGGCGATGGGCCGAGCGGCGCGGGCTTCGGTATCGCCGTCGCGCTGGCGGCGCGGGCCGTGCCGCTGCTGTGGCTGCGTACCGAGGCATGCGAGCGGACGCAGGGGCGGCTGCATGCCAGCGGGCTGATCGAACTCGGCCTGTCCGCCGAATCGCTGGTGATGGGAATCGTCGCGGACGAGGCGGCGTTGCTGCGCGCTGCGGCGGATGCGGCGCGCTGTCCAGGACTGGGGACGGTACTGGTCGAAAGCGTCGGCCGCGCGCCGGGCTTCGATCTCACCGCGACGCGGCGGTTGATGCTCGCCGCCGAATCGTCGGGCGTCACCGTCCTGTCGCTGCGTATCGGCGCCGCGCCGACCGCGAGTGCGGCGGCGACGCGCTGGGGCGTGGCGGCGGTGCCGTCGACCGCGCTCGACCAGGGCACGGGCGCGGGCGCGCCGGGCTTCGCCGCCTTCGATGTGGAATGTCTGCGCCGGCGCGGCGGCCCCGCGGGGCAGCGCTGGCGCGTGGAGTGGGATCGTGATGCCAAGAGTTTCCGTGGAGCGTCGCTATCTGGCGCTGGTCTTTCCGTGGCTCCCGGTCGAGCGGCTGCGCGCCACCCGGCCGCACCTGTTCGCCGGACGGGGTGAGACGCCGGTCGCCTTCGTCGAGACCGTCGGCAATACCGTGCGGCTGACCGCGACCGATCTTGCCGCGGCGCGGATCGGGCTGGAGCCGGGGCTGACCCTCGCGGATGCGCGGGCGCGGGTGCCCGAGCTCGAGGTGTTCCCCGCCGATCCGCACGCCGATATGGACTGGCTGGAACGGCTGGCGGACGGCTGCACGCGTTACAGCCCGACGGTGGCGCTGATGCCGCCCGACGCGCTGGTGATCGACATCGCCGGCTGCGCGCATGCCTTCGACGGCGAGCGTGCGCTGGCGGCGGATGCCGAGGCGCGGATGGCGCGGCGTGGCATCCTCGCCCGCCATGCCTTCGGCGACACGCCCGAGATCGCGCGGGCGCTCGCCCGTTATGCCGGCGCGCCGGCGCCCGACGAGACCCGCGCGGTCAAACGGCTGCCGGTGGCGGCGCTGGAGCTGGACACGGATGCGACGGTGGCGCTGACCCGGGCCGGGCTCAAGACGGTCGGCGACGTGATGGCGCGGCCGCTGGCGGGGATCGCCGCACGCTTCGGCGAGGAGGCGGCGACCGCGGTGCGTCGGCTGGCGGGCGATCACAAGGTGCCGGTCAAGCCGCGGGTGCGCGTCGCACCGGTCGCGGTCGAACGCTGCTTCGCCGAGCCGATCGCGCGTACCGAATATGCTCTGGAGGTGCTCGAGGATCTCGCCGCGGACGCCGCCGCGACGCTGGCGGAGCGGCAGCAGGGCGGCCGGCGCTGGGAGGCGCGGCTGTTCCGTGCCGACGGTCATATCCAGTCGCTGCGCGTCGAAACCGGGCAGCCGACGCGCGACGTGGCCTTGCTGATGCGGCTGTTCGCCGAGCGGATCGACAGTCTCGCCGATCCGCTCGATCCGGGGTTCGGTTACGACTTGGTGCGGCTCGACGTCGCGCTCGCCGAGCGGCTTGACGCGGCGCAATTGCGGCTGGAGGGCGGTGCCAGCGCGCGCGAGACCGGCGCCGGGGCGGGGCAGGTCGCACAGCTCGTCGACCAGCTCTCGACCCGGCTCGGCCGCGGCCGGGTGCGGCGCTTCGGATCGCGCGACAGCCATATCCCCGAACAGGCCGAATTGATGCTGCCCGCCACCGCGGACGCGCCGGCGAGCGCGTGGCCGGCGACGGAGGACGGCGAACCACCGCTGCGTCCAATCTATCTGTTCGACCCGCCGCAGTTGATCGAGAGCGTGATGGCCGAGGTGCCGGACGGTCCGCCGCATCGCTTCCGCTGGCGGCGGCGGGTGCATGAGGTGGCGCGGTCGGAAGGGCCGGAGCGGATCGCCGGCGAATGGTGGCGCCGCCACGACGCCGCGATTCCGACGCGCGATTACTATCGCGTCGAGGATCGCCGCGGCCGCCGCTTCTGGATCTTCCGCCACGGCCTGCACGACGAACAGGCGCATCCGCGCTGGTATCTGCACGGGCTGTTCGCGTGAGCGTGGCGGACGGCGATCGCCGATGACCGCGTTCGCCGAACTCGTCGCGGCGACCAATTTTTCGTTCCTCGAGGGCGCGAGCCATGGCGAGGATATGATCGCGCAGGCGGTGGCGCTGGGCCATGCCGGCATCGGCATCGCCGACCGCAACACCGTCGCCGGGGTGGTGCGGGCGCACAAGGCGCTGCGGCTGATTCGCGCACGGGCGATCGAGGGCGGCTTTGCCGATATCGACTTCAAGCTGGTAGTCGGCGCGCGGCTGGTGTTCGCTGACGGTACGCCCGATATCGTCGCTTATCCGACGACGCGGCACGGCTGGGGGCGGCTGACGCGCCTGCTGACGACGGGCAATTTGCGTGCGGTGAAGGGCGATTGCATCCTCGGCTTCGGCGACCTGCTGCGGCATCTCGACGACCTGCTGCTGATCGTGCTTCCCGCATCGAGCGCCCGTCCGCACGAGGCGCGCGACGGGGCGATGCTGCCGCCGCCACGCAGCGATGCGGGTCTCGGGGAGACGATCCGACGCCTCGCCGGCGCCGCGCCGGATCGGGTCTGGTTGGGCGTGACGATGCCGCGCGCCGGGCGCGACCGTCGCCGGTTGGCGCAGCATGCCCGGCTCGCGCAGGCGATGGGCGTGCCGCTGCTCGCCACCGGCGACGCGCTGTACGCCGAACCGGCCGATCGACCGCTGCACGACGTGCTCACCTGCATCCGCCTCGGCACGACGATCCGCGCGGCCGGGCGCCGGCTCGCCGCCAACGGCGAACGCCATCTGAAATCGGGCGAGGAAATGGCGCGGCTGTTCGCCGATCTGCCGCAGGCGGTCGCGGAGAGCGCGCGCATCCTCGACCGCATCGCCTTCACGCTGACCGATCTCGCCTATGAATATCCGCACGAGCCGGTGCCGGCGGGCTGGGCGCCGCAAGCGTGGCTGGAGCACATCACGTATGCCGCGGCCCGCAAGCGCTTTCCCGAGGGGATACCGGCGCGTCTGCAAAAGCTGCTCGACGAGGAACTGCCGCTGATCGCCGAGCGCCAATATGCTTTCTATTTCCTCACTGTGCACGACATCGTCCGCTTCGCGCGCGAGGAATGCGATCCGCCGATCCTCTGCCAGGGGCGCGGATCGGCGGCGAATTCCGCAGTCTGCTGGCTGCTCGGCGTCACCTCGGTCGATCCGATGCGCTACGACCTGCTCTTCTCGCGCTTCGTCTCCGCGGAGCGCGACGAGCCGCCCGATATCGACATCGACTTCGAGCACGAGCGGCGCGAGGAGGTGATGCAATATATCTATCGCCGTTATGGCCGGCATCGCGCGGCGATCGCCGCGACCGTCATCCATTACCGCCCGCGCAGCGCGGTGCGCGAGGCGGGCAAGGTGCTGGGGCTCAGCGAGGACGTGACGCAGCGGCTGACCAGCACCGTCTGGGGCAGCTTCGCCGACCGGTTCGAATCCAAACACCTCGGCGAGACCGGATTTACCGTCGACAATCCCGAGATCGCGCGGCTGCGCGACACGGTCGACCGGCTTATCAAATTCCCCCGCCATCTCTCGCAGCACGTCGGCGGCTACGTGCTGACGCAGGGGCGATTGGACGAGACGGTGCCGATCCATCACGGCGCGATGGCGGACCGGACCTTCATCGAATGGGACAAGGACGATATCGACGAACTGAAGATCATGAAGGTCGACATCCTCGCGCTCGGCATGCTGACCTGCATCCGCAAGGCGTTCGACCTGATGCGCGACAACGGGCTGGAGAGCCACGATCTCGACAGCATTCCGCCGGACGATCCGCCGGTCTACGACATGCTGTGCAAGGGCGACAGCATCGGCGTGTTCCAGGTCGAGAGCCGCGCGCAGATCAACATGCTGCCGCGGCTGCGCCCGCGCAAATTATACGATCTGGTGGTGCAGGTGGCGATCGTCCGGCCGGGGCCGATCGAGGGCGATATGGTCCATCCCTATCTGCGTCGCCGGGCGGGCAAGGAGATCCCCGAATTTCCCGCGCCGCATCCGCCGCACGATCCCGACGAGCTGCGCAATCTGCTCCGCGAGACCTATGGCGTGCCGCTATTCCAGGAACAGGCGATGAAACTCGCGATCGTCGCGGCCGAATTCACGCCGGGCGAGGCGAACCAGCTGCGTCGCGCGATGGCGACGTTCCGCAACGTCGGCGGCATGGAGGATTTCCAGACCAAACTGGTCGAGGGGATGGTCCGGCGCGGGTACGAACGCGACTTCGCGATGCGCTGCTACAAGCAGATCGAGGGCTTCGGCAGCTACGGCTTCCCCGAAAGCCATGCGCTGTCGTTCGCGCGGCTGGTCTATGTCTCGTCGTGGATCAAATGCTTCCACCCGGCGGTGTTCGGCTGTGCGATCCTCAATTCGCAACCGATGGGTTTCTATGCGCCGGCGCAATTGGTGCAGGATGCGCGCGCGCATGACGTCGTCGTACGGCCGATCGACATTAACGCGAGCGGCTGGGACAATACGCTCGAACCGCTCGACGATGGCGGGCTCGCGATCCGGCTCGGCTTTCGCCAGATCGACGGCTTTCGCGAGGCGTGGGCGGCGGATCTGGTCGCGGCGCGCGCGGCGGGGGCATTTGCCGATGTCGAGGCGGTGGCGGCGCGCGCCGGACTGCCCAAGCGCGGGCTCGACCTGCTCGCCGATGCCGATGCCTTCGGTTCGATCGCGCTCGGCCGGCGCGATGCCTTGTGGGAGGTGCGACGCACCCCGCCCAAGCAGCTCGCACTGTTCGCCGCGGCCGACGCGCCCGAACTCGGCCGCGAGGTCGATGCGCAGCTCCCCGCGATGCCGGCGAGCGAGGAGGTCGCGGCGGATTACCAGACGACGCGGCTGTCGCTGAAGGACCATCCGATGCGCTTCCTGCGGCCGCTGTTCGCCGCCGAGGGGATCGTCTCCAGCGCGCAGGCGGGGCGGCTGAAGGACGGGCGGCGGGCGCGGATCGCCGGTGTCGTGCTGGTCCGCCAGCGGCCGGGCAAGGGCAATGCGATCTTCGTGACGATCGAGGACGAGACCGGCGTCACCAACGCGCTGATGTGGGCGCGCGATTTCGAGGCGAACCGGCGCGCGGTGATGGCGGCGCGGCTGCTGGTGCTGGAAGGCGTGATCCAGCGCAGCGAGGAAGGCGTGATCCACCTGATGACGGTCAAGGCCTATGATCGCAGCGTGGAGCTGCGGCGGCTGTCCTCGGACTACAACGCCGAGACGCCGCTGCTGCCGGTCGACGAGGTGATCCGTCCCAAGCCCATCAGCAGCCGCGACCCGCGTGGCCAGCATCCGCGCGATGTGCGCATCATGCCCCCGTCACGCGATTTCCATTGAGGGGGCGGGGCCATCGGTCCCCTCGGTCGCCCTGAGCCTGTCGAAGGGCAGTGGGTCTCACCTGCCCTTCGACAGGCTCAGGGCGAACGGTAGGGAAACGGGATGATCTTAATGACTCCGCCCGAAATCCGGCTTGGCGTCGTCCTGGCCCTGTTCGATGATCGAGCGGCGGATCGCGCGGGTGCGCGTGAACAGGTCGAACAACTGGTCGCCGTCGCCCCAGCGGATCGCGCGCTGCAGCATCGTCACGTCCTCGGTCAGCCGCTGGAGGATCTCCAGCACCGCCTCGCGATTGTTGAGGAAGACGTCGCGCCACATCACCGGATCGGACGCGGCGATGCGGGTGAAGTCGCGGAAGCCGCCCGCCGAGAATTTGATCACCTCGCTCTGCGTCACCTCTTCGAGATCGCTGGCGGTGCCGACGATCGAATAAGCGATGAGATGCGGTACATGGCTGGTCACCGCGAGCACGAGATCGTGGTGGCGCGGCGTCATGATCTCGACCTGCGCGCCGAGCGCCTCCCAGAAGACGCGCAGCCGCGCGACCGGCGCCGCGGCCGTGCCTTCCTCGGGGGTCAGGATGCACCAGCGGCCGCGGAACAGCGTCGCGAAGCCCGCCTCTGGGCCGCTATGCTCGGTGCCGGCGACGGGATGGCCGGGGACGATCGTCGCGTCGGGCAGCACCGCGCGCAGCGCCGCGAGGACGCTCGCCTTCGACCCGCCGACGTCGCTGACGATCGCCTCGGCGGGCAGATCGTCGGCGAACTCCGCCGCCACCGCGCCCATCGCGCCGACCGGCACGCACAGCATGACGAGATCGGCATCGATCACCGCCGCGCCCGCGCTGTCGGCGATATCGTCGGCGAGCTCGATCCGCGTCGCGATCACGCGCACCTCGGGATCGGCGTCGTAACCGGTGATCCGCACCGTCGGCATCGCCTGCCGCACCGCGCGCGCGACCGACGAGCCGATCAGCCCGAGCCCGACGATCGTGACGCGCGCGAACGGCAGCATCAGCCGGCCCGCTCGGTCTCGGCGCGCAGCACCGCGACGACGTCGCGCATCTCCGCCTCGGTGCCGATCGTGATCCGCAACGCCTGCGGCAGGCCCTGGCCGGGCAGCCAGCGCGTCGCATAGCCCGCCGCCATCAGCGCCTTGTACGCGTCCTCGGCGGTCAGCAGCCCCTCGAACAGCACCAGCACGAAATTGGCCTTGCTGGGCACCGCGCGCAGGCCGGGCAGCGCATCGACCTGTTCGCTGAACCAGCCGCGCCATTCGCGATTGTGGCTGCGGCTGCGCTCGACGAAGCCGGCATCGCCCAGCGCCGCGATCGCCGCCGCCTGCGCGCCGATGCTGAACGCGAAAGGCGCGCGGATGCGGTGCATCGCGTTGATGATCTCGGGCGAGGCATAGCCCCAGCCGACCCGCTCCGAGGCGAGACCGAAGATCTTCGAGAAGGTGCGCGTCACCAGCACGTTGGACGCGGTCCGCGCCAGCTCCAGCCCGCCGTCGTCGTCCTCGGGGTCGAGATATTCGGTATAGGCCTGATCGAGCACCAGCAGCACCGATTCCGGCAGGCCGGCGTGCAGCCGCGCGATCTCGTCCTTCGTGCTGTAGGTGCCGGTCGGGTTGTTGGGATTGGCGACGAACACGATCTTGGTCTTGTCGGTCACCGCGGCGAGGATCGCGTCGACGTCGGTCGCATAGTCGCGGTCGGGCACCACGACCGGGGTCGCGCCGACCCGCCGCGTCGCGATCTCGTAGACCGCGAAGCCGTAGCGGACGTGGATGATCTCGTCGCCCGGCCCGGCGAAGGTGCCGGCGGCGAGGTGGAGCACCTCGTCCGAGCCGGTGCCGTAGATCAGCCGCTCCGCCTCGACGCCGTAATGCGCGGCGAGCGCCGCGCGCAGGTCGATCGCGGCGGCGTCCGGATAGCGCTCGAGATGGTCGGCGGCGTCGCGATAGGCGGCGCGGGCCGGCTCGGGCGTGCCGAACGGATTCTCGTTCGACGACAGTTTGACGACCTTGCGGCCATCCTCGCTGGTGGCGCGGCCGGGGACATAGGGCGCGATGCCCAGGATCCAGGATTTGGGGGCGGGTGCGGTCATGCGACGGCCTTAGCGGGCGCGTGCTTGCGTTGACAAGAAGAGCGCCGTAGCGACCCGGTGATGACCGGGGACGACCGTTTCGGATGCAACCGCCATGTCACGCTGCCGGGGCCGCTGCGCCTCGACGGTGGCGTGCTGCTGTCGCCGGTCGAGATCGCCTACGAGACCTATGGCAGCCTCGTGGCCGACGGCGGCAATGCGATCCTCGTCTGCCATGCGCTGACCGGCGACCAGCACGTTGCCTCGACACATCCGCGTACCGGCAAGCCGGGCTGGTGGACGCGGATGATCGGGCCGGGCAAGCCGATCGATCCGGCGCGCGACTTCGTCATCTGCGCCAATGTCCTCGGCAGTTGCATGGGGTCGTCCGGCCCGGCGAGCGTCAATCCGGCGACCGGGCGGCCGTGGGGGATGGCCTTCCCCGTCATCACGATCCGCGACATGGTGCGTGCGCAGGCGATGCTGCTCGATCATCTCGGCGTCGGCCGGCTGAAGGCGATCGTCGGCGGCTCGATGGGCGGCATGCAGGCGCTGAGCTGGACCGCGACCTTCCCCGAGCGGATCGACGCGGCGGTCATCATCGCCTCGACCGCGCGCCACACCGCGCAGAACATCGCCTTCCACGAGGTCGGGCGGCAGGCGATCATGGCCGATCCCAATTGGCAAAGCGGCGATTATTACGGCGGCGAACCGCCCGCGGCGGGACTCGCGGTGGCGCGGATGGCGGCGCACATCACCTATCTGTCCGAGGCGGGGCTGACCGAGAAATTCGGCCGCCGGCTGCAGGCGCGCGAGGCGAAGAGCTTCGGCTTCGACGCCGATTTCCAGGTGGAGAGCTATTTGCGCCACCAGGGCCTGAGCTTCGTCGACCGGTTCGACGCCAACAGCTATCTCTACATCACCCGCGCAATGGACTATTTCGATCTCGCCGAGGAACATGGCGGGCTGCTCGCCAACGCCTTCCGCGCCAGCCGCGCGCGCTTCTGCCTCGTCAGTTTCGACACCGACTGGCTCTATCCGACCAGCGAATCGCGCAGCATCGTGCAGGCGCTCAACGCCGCCGGCGCGCCGGTCAGCTTCGTCGAACTGTCGAGCCCCTATGGCCACGACGCCTTCCTGCTCGACGCGCCCGAGATGAACCGCGTCGTCGACGGTTTCCTGCGGGGCGGACGATGACGCTCCGGCCCGACCTCGCGGTGATCGCCGATCATGTCGCGCCCGGCAGCCGCGTGCTCGACATCGGTTGCGGCGACGGCGCGCTGATGGCGGCGTTGCGCGACGATCGCGGCTGCGACGCGCGTGGACTGGAGATCGACGCGGGCAACGTCGCGGCGGCGGTGGCGCGCGGCCTGTCGGTGATCCAGGGCGATGCCGATGTCGATCTCGCCGGCTATCCCGACCAGAGCTTCGATTATGCGATCCTCAGCCAGACGTTGCAGACCGCGCGCGCGCCCGACGTGGTGCTCGACCATCTGCTGCGCATCGGCCGGCGGGCGTTCGTCAGTTTCCCCAATTTCGCGCAATGGCGGGTGCGGCTCTCGCTGCTTTGGGGCGGGCGGATGCCCGTGACGCACCAATTGCCCGAACAATGGTATGACACGCCCAATATCCATCACGTCACGATCGATGATTTCCGGGCGTTCCTGAAGGCGCGGCAGGTCGTCGTCGAGGGCGCCTGGTTTCTGTCCGGCGATCGGCAGCGCAGCTCGGCGGCGGCCAATCTGCTCGCCCAGCACGCCGTTTTCCTGCTGCGGCGCTGAGCGAATAATGTTCGATTCCGACATGAATGTGGTAAAGAGCGGAACTATTTGCCCAAACGCTGGTTCGCCATCGTCAAGCCGGGACATATGATGACCAAGACCGCTCTGATTGTCGAAGACGAGATTTTCGTGGCCCTCGATCTGGAGCGGATCCTGATGGACGCCGGCTATACCGTCGCGGCGATCGCCGCGGACAGCGCCAGCGCGATCGAGGCGGCACCCGGTTGCGGCTTCGCCTTCGTCGACGTCAACCTGCGCGATGGCCCGACGGGGCCCGGCATCGCCGAGCGGATGGCGCGCGATTACGGCGTCAAGGTCGTGTTCGTCACCGCCAATCCCGCGCAGATCGACCGCGGCATGGACTGCGCGCTCGGCTACATCCGCAAGCCGTTCAGCGAGGCCGCGATCCTCGCCGCTGCCGCGTTCGCCACCGATGGCGAGAAGCCGGCCAATGACGATATAGTCATGCTCGGCTCGAATATCGCCTGATCAGCCCCGCCGAAACGCGGCCAGCGGTACGGTGATCGTCATCGCCAATCCTTCCGGGCGCCAGTCGCGCGTCACCGTGCCGCCGAGCTGACGCACCGCCGACAATTCGATCAACTGGCTGCCGAAGCCTTGTGGTCCGTCGGGCGCGATCACCGGCGGTCCACCACGTTCGGTCCAGTATAGCGTCGCCTGATCGTCGCCACGCACGACGGTGACGGCGATCGTGCCGGAGTCGGTCGACAGCGCGCCATATTTGGTCGCGTTGGTGGCAAGCTCGTGGAACAGCAGCGCCAGCGGTGTCGCCGACCGGTCGTCGATCGCGATCTCGTCGCCGGTGACGATGATGGGCGGGTGGTCGCCGCGCTGATAGGGTTCGAACAATTCGCCGAGCAGGCCGTGCAGACTGTCCTGCTGCACTGCCGGGCGCGATTGCGGGCTGTGCGGCCGGACGAAATCGTGCGCACGGCCGAGCGCGGTGATCCGTTGCCGCAGGTCGGCGGCGATCGGGGCGAAGCCCGGCTGGCTGCGCGCCGCGAACGAGATCAGCCCCGAGATGACCGAGAAGATGTTCTTGATCCGGTGCGACAGTTCCTGGCTGATCACCTCACGCTCGTGCAGCGCCAGTTTCTGTTCGTGGATGTCCGTACAGGTGCCGAACCAGCGCGTGATCCGGCCGTCGGCGTCGCGGATCGGCAGCGCGCGACCGAGCACCCAGCGATAGGTGCCGTCGAAATGGCGCAGGCGATATTCGATCTGATAGGGTTCGCCGGTCGCCAGCGAATGGCCCCACACCTCCCAGGCGCGCGCCTGATCCTCGGGGTGGAACACGTCGTTCCAGCCCTCGCCGTCGGTCGATCCCAGCGGCGTGCCGGTGAATTCGTACCAGCGCGCGTTGTAATAATCGTGATAGCCGTCGGGGAGCGTCGACCAGACCATCTGCGGCATCGTATCGGCGAGCGTGCGGAACCGATCCTCGCTGTCGTTCAATTGACGGCGGGTCGCCCGGTCGGTCGCCCGCCACGCCGCCGCGTCACGGCTGTCGCGCAGTCGCGCCATGACATTGTCGGCGAGCGTCGCCAGACCCTGCATCTGCAGCTTGGTCAGCCCCTGACGGGGAACGGTGTCGATGACGCACAGCGAGCCGAGCGCGATGCCGTCGTCGGACACCAGCGGTGCACCGGCGTAGAAGCGCAGGTGCAGATCGCCGGTGACCAAAGCATTGTCGATGAAGCGCGGATCCTGCGTCGCGTCGGGGATCACCATGATCCGGTCCTCCAGCATCGCATGCTGGCAGAACGACATCTCGCGAGGCGTTTCCGATACGTCGAGGCCGGTTCGCGACAGGAAGGTCTGCTGCGTCTCCTCGACCAGGCTGACCAGTGCGATCGGCGTGCCGCACAAGGCGGCGGCGAAGTCGGTGATCTTCTTCAGCGATGCGCTGTCGCGCAGCGATTCGAGATCATAGGCCTGCATCGCCGCCGTGCGCGTCGCCTCGTCGACGCGCCAGCCGGGGGCGACGGGCGCGCGCGCCGGTGCGACCGGCGGCACGCCGCAATGTAACGACAGGCCCGCAGGTGCGCCGGGATCGCTCAGAACGGCACGTCGTCGTCGAGATCGTCGGCGAAGCCTCCACCCTGGCCGAAGCTGCCGCCACCGCGATTGCCGCCGCCCGCAGGCGCACTGCCGCCGCGACCGCCGCCATAGCCGCCGCCCGACGAGCCGCCGCCGAAATCGTCGCCGCCGCCGGCCCAGTCGTCACCGCCGCCGGCGCCGCCGCGACCACCACCGCCGCCGCCGCCACCCTGGCCGCCGCCGGGACCGTCGAGCATCGTCAGCACGCTGTTGAAGCCCTGCAGCACGATCTCGGTCGAATATTTGTCGTTACCCTGCTGATCCTGCCATTTGCGGGTCTGCAGCGCGCCCTCGATATACACTTTCGACCCCTTGCGCAGGAAGCGCTCGGCGACGTTGGCGAGGCCTTCGTTGAAGATCGCGACCGAATGCCATTCGGTCTTTTCCTTGCGCTCGCCGCTGTTCTTGTCCTTCCAGGATTCGGAGGTGGCGATACGCAGGTTGACCACCTTGCCGCCGTTCTGGAAGCTGCGGCTTTCGGGGTCGCGCCCCAGGTTGCCGACGAGAATGACCTTGTTGACGCTACCCGCCATGAAATGCCCCGAAAATGCCTAGAGGCCGGCGAACATCGCCAGCCAGTATGTGATCCCGGCCATGATGTAGGCGGCGGCGAACAAATAGCCAACCATGAACAGCGGCCATTTCCAGCCGTTGGTCTCCCGTCGGGTCACCGCGATCGTCGAGATGCATTGCGGCGCGAAGACGAACCACATCAGGAAGGCGAGAGCGGTCGGCAGCGTCCAGCGGCCGCGGATCTGGTCGGTGATGCGGTCGGTGCCGCCGCCGTCCTTGTCGTCGATCGCGTAGACGGTGCCGATCGCCGACACCGCGACCTCGCGCGCCGCCATCGCCGGCAGCAGCGCCAGCGCGATGTCGCGGTTGAAGCCGATCGGCTTGACGACATATTCGATGCCATGGCCGATCCGGCCGCCGATCGAATAGTCGACCGGGCTGACGCCGCTGCCCTCGGGCGGCTTGGGGAAGCTGAGCAGCAGCCACAATATGACGGTGGTCGCGGCGATGATCGTGCCGGCGCGCTTGAGGAAGATCACCGCGCGCTGCCAGAGCCCGAGGACCACGTCGCGCAGCAGCGGCACCTGATATTTCGGCATCTCCATCATGAAGCCCGACGAGGCGCCCTTGGTCACCGTCCGGCGCAGCGCCAGCGCGGCGAAATAGGCGCCGGCGATACCGGTCACGAGCAGGCCGAACATCACGACGCCCTGCAACCGGATGAACGGCGCGAGCTGCGTATTGGGAATCATCGCGCCGATGATCAGCGTGTAGACCGGCCAGCGCGCGCTGCACGTCATCAGCGGCGCGATCAGGATGGTGGTCAGCCGGTCCTTCTCGTCCTCGATCACCCGCGTCGCCATGATGCCGGGGACGGCGCAGGCGAAGCTCGACAGCAGCGGGATGAACGCCCGCCCCGACAGGCCGACCGTGGCCATCAGCCGGTCCATCAGGAACGCCGCGCGCACCATATAGCCCGACGATTCGAGGATCAGGATGAACAGGAACAGGATCAGGATCTGGGGCAGGAAGACGATCACCGCGCCGACGCCGGCGATCAGCCCGTCGGTGAGCAGCGAGCGGACGAAGCCGTCGGGCATCGTGCTTTTGATCGCGTCCTGCAAGGCGGCGAAGCCCGCGTCGATCGCATCGGCGGGGACCGCGGCCCAGGTGAACACCGCCTGGAACATCACGAACAGGATGGTGACGAGCAGCAGCGGCCCGACGATCGGATGCAGCGCGACCGTGTCGAGCATATGCGCCCAGCGCCGGCCCGCGGTTTCCGAGATAGTGGCCGCGGTGGCGATGCGACGGGCGCGGCGTTGCAGCTGGACGATGTCGTCCTGCGTTCCCGCCGAGACGTCGGGCGCACGCGGTTTGGCCCCGCCGCCGACGAGATCGGCGACCGCACCGCGCAGCGCGTCGATGCCGCGCCGGCGCACCGCGACGGTCGGGATCACCGGCACGCCGAGTTCGCGCTCGAGCACCGCGGCGTCGAGCGTCAGCCCGTCGCGCTCGGCGAGATCGACCATGTTGAGCGCCACCACCACGGGCAGGCCGAGCGCGATGAGCTGAAGCGTGAAGCGCAGATGGTTGTCGAGATTGGCGGCGTCGACCACCACGACCAGCGCGTCGGGCAGCCGTTCGAGGCTGCTCGCGCCGGTGACGACGTCGCGGGTGACGCGCTCGTCGGGGCTGGACGGTTCGAGGCTATAGGCGCCGGGCAGGTCGATCAGCTCGACCGGGCGGCCGTCGTCGAGCACCAGCCGGCCCGAATGGCGCTCCACCGTGACGCCGGGATAATTGCCGACCTTCTGCCGCGCGCCGGTCAGCGCGTTGAACAGCGCGCTTTTGCCGGCATTCGGATTGCCGACCAGCGCAACCAGCGGGGCTGCATGCACGATTATTCGGCGGTGGCGGGAGCCACATGCACTGCGCCGGCAACGGCGCGGCGCAACGCGACGGTCATCCGGCCGATCCGGCAGGCGATCGGGCCGCTACCGAGCGACGCGCGATGCAGCACCTCGACCGCGACGCCCTCGTCGAAGCCGAGTTCGCGCAACCGCCGCGCCTCGGGCACCGCGAGGCGGGTCCAGTCGATCGCCGCCACGGTCGCACGCTGGCGACGCGGGAGCGACACGAGGTCGAGAGCAGGAACGACGGTACGCGACATATCCATGATGCGACTGATTATCATTTACCCACGGGGGAGTAAAGCGGTGCGAATGGGAAATGTCGATCGGGGCGGAGGCCGGTCCTGCCGGTCCCAGATCGCCCTTCCGGCAAGTGCGCCGCGTTTCTCATCTGCCCCGTCTCGCGCAAAAATCGATCGAACCTCATGGCGCCTTTATAGACAGTGTCACCCGCAAAATGGGCGGGAGAGTGGATTCACACCGCCGGATAGCGCAGCCGGCCGACGAACCGCGACAGGCTCGGCCGATGCTCGTAGCGTTTGGTGAAGGCCGCCTTGGTCTTCTCGAAGCGCATGATCCCGTCGATCCGCCGCGCCAGGAAGGCGCGCGTCTCGGCGTACCCTTCGCTGTCGTCGTCGAGGAAGACGGTCATCGTCGCGGCATAGACGCCGAGCAGGATCGTCCGCTTGGTATAGTGATTGTAGTCGGTCGCGGTGTCGCCCGCCATCCGCCACATCAGGTCGACGCTGCGCCAGCCGAGCCGCGCGGCGCGCGCGACGTTCTGCGGCAGCGCAAGGATCGCGCGCGCGCGGCGCAGCGATTCGCGGTCCGGTGCGACGATGGCCAGTCGCGCCTCGACAAGTGCGGTGATCCGCGCGCGGATCTTCATCGTCGCCAGCGTCTCGGGCGGCAGCGTCGCCGCCATCCGGCGGTCGATCGCGGCGAACCAGGCGTCGATCATCTCGATCGCGCCGCCCGAAAAGGCGAGCCGCGCGACGTCGCGGTCGATTTCGGCGCCATCGGCCGCCATGTCGCGCGCGGCGTCGCCCCAGCCGTCGAACGCGGCATTGGCGGCGATGCCTTCCGCGAGCGTCTCGCGGATCTCGTCGAGCGTCAGGTCCTGCGTCATGCTTCCATCTCCTGCACGGCTGCCTCCTGCGCCTGCCGGCGCGACGGTGCAACCTCGGCGCGGCGCACCAGCACCAACGCCAGCGCGACCAACGCGACGCCGACCCAATCCGGTCCCCGCAATCGCTCGCCATATTCGACCCAGCCGATCGCACCCGCCACCACCGGCTGGATCAGCAGCCCGATGCCGATCACCAGCGGCGACAGGCGGCCGAGCGCGAAGATCATGCAGCCCTGGCCGATCACCTGGCTGACCAAGGCGAGGCCGACGAGCGGCGACCAATGCTGTGGCATCACGGTCTTGCGCAGCAGCAGCGCGAAGGCGAGCATCGGCAGCGCGGTCGCCGCACTGGCCAGCGCCAGTGCCGGCAGCGGCCGCATCGCCAGCCGGACCCGCGCCATCAGCACGATATAGAGCGTATAGAGAATGCCGGCGAGGATGCAGAGCAGGTCGCCGGCAAGGTTGCGCGAATCGAGCTGGTAGGAGCGCCCCATCAGCAGCCCCGCGCCGATCGCGGCGAGCAGCAGCGCGATCCCCTGCGTCCGCGTCGGCCACGCCCTCGCGACGAGGAAGCCGTACAGCGGGTAGATCAGGATCGCCGAATTGCCGAACAGCGTCGCATTGGCCATCGTCGTGCGGACGATGCCGAGATGCCAGCTGGCGAGATCGGCGGCGAAGGCGACGCCGCCGATCGCCAGCATCACCCACAGGCCGGCGCCCAGCCGAGCCGGCCGGCCGCCGCTCGCCAGCGCGAGCCCGGCGAGAAAGGGGATGGCGAGCGCGATCCGCCAGAAGCCGGCGGCGACCGGGCCGACGTCGGCGAGCCGGACGAACCACGGCCCGAAGGCGAGCGCGACATTGGCGACGACCAGCGCGACGAATGCGGCGCCCGGCGCCTGCCAGGTTGCCGCCGCGACAGTTTTTCTTCTGGGCCTCGCCTGATGCATGCCGCCCTGTAGCGCCCTATCTCCCGTCCGTCAGGCCATTTGGGAGCATCTATGCCGAGCCTTTTCGAGTCCATTCAGCTGGGCGATATTCACGCCGCCAACCGCGTCCTCATGGCGCCGCTCACCCGCGGCCGGTCGACCGACGATCACGTGCCGACCGACATCATGGTCGATTATTACCGTCAGCGCGCCGGCGCCGGCCTCATCATCACCGAAGGCACCGGCGTCAGCCGTCAGGGGCTGGGCTGGCCGAACGCGCCGGGCCTCTGGACCGACGCGCAGGTCGAGGCATGGAAGCCGGTAACCGCCGCGGTGCACGAGGCCGGCGGCAAGATCGTCGCGCAGATCTGGCATATGGGCCGGCTCGCCCGTCCCGACGTGATCGGCATGACGCCGCTGTCGTCCTCGGCGACGCGCGCGCCCTATCACAAGCCCGAAAACCCCTATGCCGAGGCGCAGGCGGCGACGCTCGACGATATCCGCCGGGCGCAGGACGAATATGCCGATGCCGCGACCAATGCGCTGCGCGCCGGCTTCGACGGCGTCCAGATCCATGGCGCGAATGGCTATCTGATCGACCAGTTCCTGCGCGACAACACCAATTTGCGCGACGACGATTACGGCGGCAGCCCGGAAAACCGCATCCGCTTCATGCGTGAGGTGGTCGAGCGGGTCATCGATGCGATCGGCGCCGGCCGCACCTCGATCCGCCTGTCGCCGAACGGCGAGACGCAGGGCGCCGACGACAGCGATCCCGCCAGCGTCTTCGTCCCCGCCGCGGCGGCGCTCGACGCGCTCGGCATCGGCTTCCTCGAGCTGCGCGAACAGGCGCCCGACGGCACCTTCGGCAGCACCGACGTGCCCAAGCTCAGCCCGCAGATCCGCGAGGTGTTCAAGCGGCCGCTGATCCTCAACCAGGATTATACGCCGGAGGACGCGCAGGCCGATCTCGACTCGGGTCTGGCGGACGGCATCGCCTTCGGCCGCAAGTTCATCGCCAACCCCGATCTCGTCGAACGCCTGCGTCAGGGTGCACCGCTCGCCAAGGACGATCAGGCGACCTGGTATTCGAAGGGGCCGGAAGGCTACATCGATTACCCGGCGCTCGAGACCGAGGCGGCGTAACCCAATTCCTCCCCCGCAAGGGGGAGGTGGCACGCCGAAGGCGTGACGGAGGGGGAGGAAAGGGTGGGAGTCCTTGACAGAGCTCCACCCTGTCCTCCCCCTCCACCAGCTTCGCTGGTTCCCCTCCCCCTGGCGGGGGAGGACCTAAAAAGTCTACCGCCCCAGATGCGGCACGAGCCGTTTGAGATCGGCCGGCGCTAGCCGCCGCACGTCGAGCGCATCCACGCCCGCGACCAGCACCGCGCCCAGTTTCCGTTCGCCGGTGTCGATCAGGATGCCCTCCGCGGTCGAGCGCAGCGCTCCCCATGGCACCTCGCGTACCGCGATCCGGGCGCCGTCGCGCGTCATCACCGCGACGCGCCCGCCGCGATCGACCGCCAGCGCGCCGCCGCCATCGGCGCCGACCACCGCACCCTGCGTGTCGAAGCCCGACAGCGCGCGCTCGGCCGCCTCCGCCGCTTCCTCGGGGCTGGCGATCCGCGGCTTGCGGCGACCGCGCAAGGCCAGCACGACGCCGAGCGTCACCGCTATCGCGACCAAGGCCGCGCCGACCGCGATCCACATCTCCCGATCGGTCACGTCCGTCACGCGCCGCCGGCGAGCGCGTCCAGCGTCGGCTTCATACCGGCAAGATCGTAGCCCGCGCCGCGCGCCTGCGCGACGAGCAGCTCGGGATCGCGCCCCGCCTTGGCCGCGGCGAGCGCCCAGAGGTTGCAGCTCCGCGTCCCCGACCGGCAATAAGCGAGCACCGGCCCGTCCGCTGTGGTCAGCGCCGCCGCCATCGCGTCGATCTGCGGGTGCGAGAAGCCGGCATGCGTCACGGGGATCGCGCTATAGGCGAGCCCCGCCGCCTCCGCCGCGGCGCGGATCGTGTCGCCGCTCGGCTGGCCGCTGTCCTCGTCGTCGGGGCGGTTGTTGACGATCGCGACGAAACCCGCCGCCTTGATCGCCGCGATATCCTCGGGGGCGATCTGCGGAGCGACGCTGATCCGGTCGTTGATGCTGCGAATGTCGGCCATCCGGTCCCATTACGCGATCGGTCGAGATACGTCAGCTATTTTGGTCGCGTTTCCACGGCTTTTGTACCGGGTTTCTTAACCGACGGCAGATCAGCCGTGCGACCGGATCACGTCGAGGAAGGCGTCGCCATAGGCCTCCAGCTTGCGCGCGCCGATGCCCGACAGATGCATCAGCTCGGCGCGGCTGCCCGGCCGCTGCGCCGCCATCTCGCGCAGCACCGAATCGTGGAAGATCACATAGGGCGGCACGCCCGCCTCCTTGGCGAGATCGCGGCGGCAGGTACGCAGCGCCTCGAACAGCGGATTGTCCGCCGGATTGGCCGCGACGCCGGCATCGCGCTTGCGGCCGCCGCGCGCGCGCTTGGGCGGCACCACCAGCATCACCTGCTGCCCTTCCTTGAGGATCGGCCGCGCGCCGGGACCGAATTCCAGCCCGCCATGCGCATTGGTGCGCAGCGCGTCGCGCAGCAGCAGCGCGCGCGCCACCGGCTTGATCAGCGCCGCTTCCTCGCCGTCGACGATGCCCCAGACCGACAGCGATTCATGCCCGCGATCGACGCTGCGCTCGGTCGACTGGCCGAGCAGCACCTGCTCGACATAGCCGACGCCGAACATCTGCCCGGTGCGGAACACCGCGGACAGGAACTTCATCGCGGTCTGCGTCGCGTCGACCGCATCGGGCGACCCGAGGCAATTGTCGCAATTGCCGCAATCCTCCTGCCGGTCCTCGCCGAAATGCTTGAGCAGGATGCGGCGGCGGCAGCCCGCGGTCTCGACCAGCGCGCCGAGCGCCGCCAGCCGGGTGCGCTCGCCCGCCTGCCGCTCGGGCTCGACCTCGCCGATCCGCTGGCGGGCGCGGGCGAAATCTTCGGCGCCCCAGAACAGATGCGCCACCGCCGGATCGCCGTCGCGGCCGGCGCGACCGGTCTCCTGATAATAGGCCTCGATCGACTTGGGCAGGCCGGCATGCGCGACGAAGCGGACGTCGGGCTTGTCGATCCCCATGCCGAAGGCGACCGTCGCGCAGATCACCATGTCCTCCGACGCGACGAAATCCGCTTGGTTCTTCTGGCGGATATGCGCGTCGAGCCCGGCATGATAGGCGCGCGTCGGCCGCCCGGTGCGGCCCAAGGCCTCGGCGAGCTTCTCGGTCGCGGCGCGGGTCTGCGCATAGACGATGCCGGGGCCGGGGGTGGCGGCGATGACGTCGGCGATCTGCTTGGTGGTGTTCGCCTTGGGGGTGATCGCATAGCGGATATTGGGCCGGTCGAACCCCGAGACGATCAGCCCGTCCGCCGGAATGCCGAGCTGTTGCAGGATGTCGCTGCGGGTATGCGCATCGGCGGTGGCGGTCAGCGCCAGCCGCGGCACCTCCGGAAACGCATCCATCAGCGGCGCGAGCAGCCGGTAATCGGGGCGGAAGTCGTGGCCCCATTCGCTGACGCAATGCGCCTCGTCGATCGCGAACAGGCTGAGCTTCGCGCTTGCCAGCAGTTCGCGGAAATGGCCGGTCGAGGCGCGCTCGGGCGCGATATAGAGCAAATCGAGCTCGCCGGCGCGGAAGCGCGCGATCGACTCGGCGCGATTCTGGTCGGCGCTGGTCAGCGTCGCGGCGCGGATCCCCACCGCCTCGGCGGCGCGGAGCTGGTCGTGCATCAGCGCGATCAGCGGCGAGACGACGACGCACGTCCCCTCCATCATCACCGACGGCAATTGGTAGCAGAGCGACTTGCCCGCACCAGTCGGCATCACGCCGAGCGTCCGCTGCCCCGCCAGCACGCGGGTGACGACATCCTCCTGCACGCCACGGAACGCAGGAAAGCCGAAGACGCGCGACAGGGTGGGCAGGGGATCGGGGATCATCACCGCGCCATGTAGGCGCGGGGGCCGCCAGCGTCGACCCGCGCCCGCCTCATTCCGCCGCGAGCGCGCCCTCGCTGGCGCCCGGCACGTCCTCGTCCTGCTCCTGCGCCTGACGCGCCCACATTTCGGCATAGACGCCGCCCAGCCGCAGCAGTTCGGCATGCGTGCCGCGCTCGGCGACATGGCCGCCGTCGAGCACGACGATCTGGTCGGCGTGGATCACCGTCGACAGGCGGTGCGCGATGACGATCGTCGTGCGGCCGCGCTCGATCGCTTCCAGCGTGTCGAGGATCTCCGCCTCGGTGCGGCTGTCGAGCGCGCTCGTCGCCTCGTCGAGGATCAGGATCGGCGGGTTCTTGAGCAAGGTGCGCGCGATCGCGACGCGCTGCTTCTCGCCGCCCGAGAGCTTGAGCCCGCGTTCGCCGACGCGCGCGTCATAGCCTTCGGGCTGGCGTTCGATGAAGCCGGCGATCGCCGCGCCCGCCGCTGCCGCCTCGACCTCGGCGCGGCCCGCGCCCTCGCGGCCATAGGCGATATTGTAGCCGATCGTATCGTTGAACAGCACGGTGTCCTGCGGCACGATGCCGATCGCGGCGCGCAGACTCGCCTGCTGGACGTCGCGGATATCCTGGCCGTCGATCGTGATCCGGCCCTCGGCAACGTCGTAGAAACGGTACATCAGCCGCGCCAGCGTCGACTTGCCCGCGCCCGACGGCCCGACCACCGCCAGCGTGGTCCCCGCCGGCACGTCGAGGTCGAGCCCCTTCAGGATCTCGCGACCGGGGTCGTAGCCGAAGCGCACGCCCTCGAAGCGGACATGGCCCTTGGCGATGGCCAGCGGTTTCGCACCGGGGGCGTCGACCACCTCGGCGGGCGTGTCGATCAGCGCGAACATGCTCGCCATGTCGATCACCCCCTGACGGATCGTGCGATAGACCATGCCGAGCAGGTCGAGCGGCCGGAACAGCTGCGACAGCAAGGTCGAGACGAACACGACGTCGCCCGCCGAGAAGCTGCCGCGGCTCCAGCCCCAGGCGACATAGGCCATGCCGGCGCCGAGCATCAGATTGGTGATCAGCGCCTGCCCGACGTTGAGCCAGGCGAGGCTGTTCTCCGACTTGGTCGCCGCCGCCGCATAGGCCGAGATCGCCGAATCATAGCGCCGTGCCTCGCGTTCCTCGGCGCCGAAATATTTGACCGTCTCGAAGTTGAGCAGCGAGTCGACCGCATGCGCGACCGCACCGGTGTCGAGGTCGTTCATTTGCGCACGCAGCGCGTTGCGCCAGTCGGTCACCTTCTGCGTGAACAGGATGTAGATGACCACCATCGCCACCGTCGCGGCGACCAGCGGCCAGCCGAAGCTGTGCCAGAAGATGCCGAGCACCAACGTCAGTTCGAGCACCGTCGGCGCGATGTTGAACAGCAGGAAATAGAGCATCGTGTCGATGCTCTTGGTGCCGCGCTCGACCACCTTGGTGACCGCGCCGGTGCGCCGTTCGAGGTGGAAGCGCAGCGACAGGCCGTGGAGATGGCGAAAGACGTTCGCCGCCAGCCGCCGCGTCGCATCCTGCCCGACGCGCTCGAACACCGCGTTGCGCAGATTGTCGAACAGCGTCGTCGCGAAGCGCGAGGCGGCATAGCCGACGACCAGCAGGATCACGATCGTCGCGACGCCGCGGTCGCCGATCGCCATCCGGTCGACCGCATATTTGAGCGTATAGGCGGCACCGAACACCTGGACGATCTTGCTCATCACGACGAGCGTCATCGCCCCGACGATCCGCGCCTTCAGCCCCGCCTGACCCGCGGGCCAGAGATAGGGCAGGAAGCGGCGCAGCGTCGGCAACAGGGGCTGATCGGCGCGGGTGTGGCTGGTCGGATCGACGGGAGGCATTGCGCCTCATGTAAGTGCTCGGCCCTCCACGCGAAAGCGACCGGGCGGAACATAATGCGCCCGCCACGGATTTTACCCCGTGGAAGCGAGGCGATCATGGAACCGTTGTTCTACGTCATGGCGATCATGGGCTGCGCGGACGGCAACGTCCAGTGCACCGAGGCGCGGATCGTGCCGACGCATTATAGCTCGATGGCGCAATGCCGTGCGGCGCTGCCCGACCAGCTCGCACGCAACACCGACGTCCCCTATCCGATGATCGGCGCGGCGTGCCGGACACAAGGCGCGCAGGTGGCGAAGGCCGAAAGCAAGACGAAGCGGTCGTAACGCTCATCTGGGTAATGCCGGGACTCGAAACCCCGTTTGCCCTGAGCCTGTCGAAGGGCGTGAGACTCCCGGTGCTTCGACAAGCTCAGCACGAACGGCTGGTTTTGGTCTCACGTTATCGGATCGGCCGCCGCCACAATCCCGGATCGCGCGGCATGTTGACCAGCGTCGTCCGCCCCCGCGCTTCCACCGCCGCACGTGCGATGAAGCGCAGTTTCTCCCCCTTGGACGTCGTCACCCGCGCGTCCCACGCATGCTCGCCACGCACCGCGACCTTGCGGCCGATCGCGCCATAGATCTGCGCCGCTGCCAGCACCGCCCAGGCCGAACGGAACGACTGCGCCCGCGTCCCCATCCGCGCGCTCGCCTCGAACTGCGCGGCGCGGTCGGTCAGCCGCCGCGCGAGGATCGCCAACGCCGGCCGATGCTCGGCCGCCATCACGGCACCGGGCGGAATGCCCATCTCGTCGAGCCAGTCGGTTGGCAGATAACAGCGCCCCGCCTGCGCATCCTCGTCGAGATCGCGCGCGATATTGGCAAGCTGGAACGCCAGCCCGAGGTCGCAGGCGCGGTCGAGCACCGCCTCGTCGTCGGGTGCCACCCCCATAATGATCGCCATCATGCAGCCGACGACACCGGCGACATGATAGCAATAGGTCAGCAGGTCATCCTCGGTCTTCGGCCGCCACCCCGCGCCGTCGAGCCGGAATCCCTCGATCAGGTCGTGCGCGAACCGCGCCGGCAGCCGCGTCTCGGCGGCGACGATGCGCAGCGCGTCAAACGCCGGCACACCGATCACTTGCCCGGCCAGCGCCGCGTCGGTCAGCGCCGCCATCGCCGCGACGCGCTCGGGTGCGTCCTCGACCACCGACATGGTGTGGCCGTGATCCTGCCCGTCGGCGATATCGTCGCAGGCGCGGCACCAGGCGTAGAGCAGCCACGTGCGCTCGCGCGTCGCGCGGTCGAACAACAGGCTCGCCGCGGCGAAGCTCTTCGAGCCGCGCGCGATCGATTCGTGCGCGGTGGCGACGATCGCGTCGCGCGTCGGACCGGCGCTAGAGGTCAGATGTCTTCATCCGCACGATCGGCTGCGTCGGCACGTGCGCGGCCATCTTGGTCAGCAGGCCGTCGAGCGTGTCGTCGACGATCAGCAGGTCGCGATGCTGCGGCCGCAGGAAGCCGACGTCCGCCGATTTCTCCCAGAAAGCGATCAGGTGATCGTAATAGCCCGCGACGTTGAGTAGCCCGACCGGATCGGCGTGATAGCCGAGCTGCGCCCAGCTCAGCGCCTCCCACAATTCGTCCATCGTGCCGGTGCCGCCGGGGATGGTGACGAAACCGTCGGCGAGATCGGTGAACGCCGCCTTGCGCGCATGCATGCCGGCGACGACGTGCAGCTCGGTGAGGCCGCGATGCGCGACCTCGGCATCGACCAAAGCCTGCGGGATCACGCCGATCACCTCGCCGCCCGCCGCCAGCGCGCCATCGGCGACCGCGCCCATCAGCCCGAGCCGGCCGCCGCCATAGACGATTCCGATGCCGCGCTCGGCGAGCGTCCGGCCGATCGCGCGCGCGGAGTCGATGTAGACGGGGTCGGCCGGCGTGGCCGAGCCGCAATAGATAGCGAGGCGTTTCATACGCCTGCCGCTACGCCAGCACGCGGGCGGGAACAAGCCGTCGTCATTCCGCCGCCGCCGCCCGCACGTCTTCGGGCAACGCCCAGATCAGATCGCCCTGGCCGAGCACCCGGCCGTCCTCCGCATGGACCGCCACCGGCGCGATCGGCCGCCGGTCGCGCGTGTCGACGAGCACCGGAAAGGCGGGCTCGCCGAGCTCCCACCGCTCGCCCCATTGCCGCAGCGCGACCATCGTCGGCAGCAGCGCATGGCCCTTTTCGGTCAGCGTATAGCGGATCTTGCGGCGGTCCTTGGGCAGCGGCTCGCGCTGCAGGATGCCGTGATCGACCAGCCGCGCAAGCCGGTTCGACAGGATGTTGCGGGCGATGCCGAGCTCCGCCTGGAACGCCTCGAAATGATGCAGGCCGTTGAACGCGGCGCGCAGGATCAGGAACGACCAGCGTTCCCCCATCGCCTCCAGCGCCGCGGGCAGGCTGCATCCGCGCAGCATCTCGCGCAATTTGGGCGGCTGAGCCGGTGTCGCCATCATGATCCTCTCCCAGACCGGCTATCTAGCCGATATCGGCGCGGATCGCGACGCCGGCGTGTGCGTCGTCCGCGCATGCCGTCACCCTGTCGAATTCCTCCGCAAGGTCGCAACAATATGTTGCAAAGCGGTACGACCCTACCCCATGTGGTGCGCGTGCTACGGCAATATGAACTGGTCGACCGCGTGCTCGACTATGACCCGGAGGCGGACGAGGCGCTGCTCAATCGCGCCTATGTCTTTTCGATGCAGGCGCATGGCTCGCAGAAGCGGGCGAGCGGCGATCCCTATTTCAGCCATCCGATCGAGGTGGCGGGCATCCTCACCGACCTGAGGCTCGACGACGAGACGATCGCCACCGCGATCCTCCACGACACGATCGAGGATACCGTCGCGACGCCCGAGGAGATCACCCGGCTGTTCGGCGGCAACGTCGCGCGGCTGGTCGACGGCGTCACCAAATTGAGCAAGATCGAGGCGCAGACCGAGAACGAGCGCGCCGCCGAGAATCTGCGCAAGTTCCTGCTCGCCATGTCGGACGACATTCGCGTGCTGCTGGTCAAGCTCGCCGACCGGCTGCACAACATGCGCACGCTCCATCACATCGCCAAGCCCGAGAAGCGGCGGCGGATCGCGAAGGAGACGATGGACATCTACGCGCCGCTCGCCGAGCGGATCGGGATGTACGAGTTCATGAAGGAGATGCAGACGCTCGCCTTCGAACAGCTCGAGCCGGAAGCCTATGAGTCGATCAGCAAGCGGCTGGAGCAGCTCAAGACCGGCGGCGGCGACCGGATCGCCAAGATCGCCTCGGGCCTGAAACTGCTGCTGGGCCGCGCCGGCGTCGAGGCCGAGGTGACCGGGCGCGAGAAACACCCCTATTCGATCTGGCGCAAGATGAGCGAGCGCCACATCAGCTTCGAGCAATTGTCCGACGTGATGGCGTTCCGCGCTATCGTGCCGACGGTCGAGGATTGCTACCGCACGCTCGGCATCATCCACCGTCGCTGGCCGATGGTGCCGGGGCGGTTCAAGGATTATATCTCGACGCCCAAGCGCAACGGCTATCGCTCGCTGCACACCAGCGTGATCCATGCCGACAATGCGCGCATCGAGATCCAGATCCGCACCGCCGACATGCATGCCGAGGCCGAATTCGGCCTCGCCGCGCATTGGGCGTATAAGGAAAAGAAGGTCCGTGCCGACAGCCAGCATAGCTGGATCGCCGACCTCGTCGAGATCCTCGACACCGCGGGCAGCCCCGAGGAGCTGCTCGAACATACCCGCATGGCGATGTATCAGGATCGCATCTTCGCCTTCACCCCGAAGGGCGAGCTGATCCAGCTGCCCAAGGGCGCGACGCCGATCGATTTTGCCTATGCGGTCCATACCGATCTCGGCGACCAGGCGGTCGGCGCCAAGATCAACGGCCGCGTCGTGCCGCTGTCGACGGTGATCGAGAATGGCGATCAGGTGCAGGTGCTGCGCTCCAAGGGGCAGGTGCCGCAGCCCGGCTGGCTCAATTTCGCGATCACCGGCAAGGCGCTGGCCGGCATCCGCCGCCATCTGCGCAACCGCGAGCGCGACGAGCTGATCGCACTGGGCCGCAAGCTGTACGACGATATCGTCCGCCGCCTGCCCGCGCAGCTCGGCGGCGATGCGCTCGACCATGCGCTTTCGCGGCTCAACCTCGGCGACGAGGCGGCGCTGATGACCGCGATCGCGCGGCGGACGATCTCCGACCATGCGGTGATGGAGGCGCTGATGCCGGGCTCGGCGGGCGCCGACGTCGGATTGCTGGCGCCGCAATCGACCGCGATCTCGATCAAGGGCCTAACCCCGGGGGTCGCCTTCGACCTCGCCGAATGCTGCCATCCGGTGCCGGGCGACCGGATCGTCGGGCTGCGCCGCCCCGATGCGGGGATCGAGGTCCATGCGATCGACTGTCCGGTGCTCGCCGAACTCGCCGAGCGCGGGACGGACGAGACCGACTGGGTCGACGTCGACTGGGGCGACAAGAGTGACGGCGCGGTGGCGCGGATCGCGGTGCAGGTGAAGAACGAGCCCGGCGCGCTCGGCATCGTCTCGACGATCATCGGCGCGCATCGGGCGAACATCATCGCGCTGCGGCTCGATACGCGCGATTCAATGTTCCACACCAACGTCATCGACGTCGAGGTCCACGACATCCACCAATTGATGCGGCTGATCGCGGCGCTACGCGCGGCGGATGCGGTCAATTCGGTCGAGCGGGTGTAGGGTGGCACGTGGTCGGCGTGCCACCCGGATGAGGCTAATGCGAACGGACATCCTCGGTCATATCGAACGTTACCTTGAAAGCCGCAATATCGAAGTCGTTGATGTTGATTTTGCATTGGGGAAGGCGATTTTTATCGCTTCCTCCTGGAGATTGAGCCGAGCCCGAAAGTTGCTCGGTATCCGTCTTGAAAGCATACCAAAAATAGCAAGTGCCGGTTGAACCGTCTGGCCTTGTGAAAGTAGCATCAAACGATAATTCTGTATATCGTTCTCCGATATCCAGATCACCCATCCGATGGAAGCTAGGCTTCGTATTACCTGATGCTACAGTTCCTCCAATCCGATCGGTAATTGTCCCGTTGCTGTTCGCAGTGCCATAACGGCCGGTCCAGTGGACGTTAGAGAAAGTTACATCGAAAGGAGTATGATTATAAAACGTCCCTGAGATTGTCGTATCGGAGAGTTGCCAGATGCCGTTCACATAGCGACCCTTGCTGCTGGCCATCGTTGGCGTGCATGTCGCGGCCAGCGCAACGGAAGCCCATAATGTCATCTTTCTTGACAGCTTCATATAATTTCTCCTCGTTGACGAACTTACCTCCCCATTTCCGCAAGTCTTCTCTTGTATTGTGGCCAGATATTGCGAAATAGCATCGCTACGTCGTACTTTTCGGTTTCGATATGGATGACATAACCGATATTGTTCGTTACGGCCGCGCCCTGAAAGCCTCCGGAATCTATCAGAGATTTTGTCATCTGCATGTTGGAAAAATAGGCATCGGTGAATTTTGCGCCGCGGAAGTTGGTACCAGTAACCAACTCTCCAGTATCGATCGACGATGCTTTTCCATACAGTCCTTCGCTAGTGGGGCCATAACTGAGGAAATTTGCACCGGAAAAATCGTATCCGGAGAAATCCATGCCGCTCATATTGCAATCTACGAACGACGATTTCCTGAGGCTTTTATCTTTCGTCGATAGATCCGCATTCCGGATGTCCATACGGTCGAACCAGAGCTTAGTGTCACTATCGTGGAATGTTGCGCCATCCACGTTGCAAACGCCAAAGCGAGCACCTCCGCCGTTAATATGACTGAAGTCGGCGTTTGATGCGTCTACACCGCCGATGTCCAAGCCGGCTTTTATCCCTTCGAAGTTCGCGCGCTTAAGACTACCTTTCGTAAATGTGATCAATCCAACCCTGGCACTGCTGCTGGCTTGGGCAAAGGACGCGTCGTCCGCGGTGAACTGATCGATGAACATCTCATGGGTGAAGTTCGTCCCGGAAAAGTCCGCCTTCGTCAGATTGACGCCCTTGATAATGTAGCATTTCTCGAAGGTTTGAACGTCAGTCGGCGGGAGCTGGAAGTTCGCACCGAACGTCGCGCCGGTGAACTTCGCTTCGGTGAAATTGCCGTTATCGAGATCGGTCTCGTCGAGGCTCGCCTTGGTGAAGCTGGCGCCGGTGGCGGTAACGCCGTGGAGATTGGTGTGGCTGAACGTGGCGCCGTCGAATTTCGCGCCGGTCAGCGTCGCGCCACTGAGATCGATGCCCGACAGGTTCTTGCCGGTGAAATCTGCCCCGGTGAGATCGGCGCCGCGCAGATCGAGCTTGGTCAGATCGGCCGTGCGCAGATCCTGACCGTGCAGATCGAGCTTCGGCGGGGGCGGCGGCGCCTTTGCAGGAGCCGGACTGGTTCTGTCCTTGCCCTGTTCGGTCAGCACCACGGTTGCGGCGTCGCTCGAGAGGCGCTTGATCCCCGGCGTACCGGGTTTGACATCGGCCACCGGGGTCCTGGTCGTATCGGTCGGGGAAGTGCTGTTCGGCTTCGAAGCCTCGCCGGATTGCACCGGCGTCGTCGTTGCACTGTTGCTGATGATCATCGTCTGATCCCTTCACGCATCGCATCACGTATCATTATAGACGACGGATAAGATGCCGACCGCGCCCGGAGAAGGACTCCATTGCAAACGACCCGAAGACTGGGATTCTTTTTCTATTGCCGGCACGGACAATAGTGTCGGCCTCCACCGGATTCTGCGATGAAATCAGGTTTTTGCGAATGTAACAAATGGAAGAGGGCTTTCATCTGCGCGACCGCAAGCAAACCCGTCCAGCCGATGGCGTCCGGCGGCGCGGCGGTCGCACGGGTGTAACCGCGGGCGCGTTCGGGTAGAGGTCGCTTAACACCTTGGCGCGGGCGCGCCGCTGCCCCACATGGGCGGCTACCGAATACGAAGGAGCATGACTTGGCCACGCTAGGAATGGCGCCCGCGGAAAAGCAGGCGATCGAGGATTTCCGCCGCGACGTCGTCGAACCGTCGATGACCTCCCTCGTCATCATCGATTTCTGGGCGGAATGGTGCGGGCCGTGCAAGGCGCTGGGGCCGACGCTGGAGAAGGTCGCCGCCGCCTATGTTGACAAGGGCGTGGTGCTCGCCAAGATCGATACCGACAAGAACCAGTTCATCGCCGCGCAATTCCAGATCAAGTCGATCCCGACCGTCTATGCGATGTTCCAGGGCCAGCTCGTCGCCGATCTGACCAGCGCGCGCACCGAATCGGCATTGCGCGTGATCCTCGACCAGTTGCTCAAGCAATTGCCGATTGCCGCGCCGGGCGACGAGGCCGCCGCCGAGATCGAACCGCTGATCGCGATGGGCGAGGAGGTGCTGGCGAGCGGCGATGCCGAGCGTGCCGTGTCGATCTTCGATCAACTGGTCGAGATGGCGCCGGACAATCCCGCCGTGCTGTCGGGCCGCATCCGCGCGCTCGTCGCGGCGGGGCTGACCGACGAGGCGCAGGCGGCGATCGACGCGCTGCCCGCCGACGTCAGGGACGCCGGCATCGATCGCGCCAAGGCGGCGCTCGCGCTGGCGCAGAGCGCGCCGCCGGTCGAGGATTTCGCCGGCCTCGCCGCCGAGGTCGCGGCCAACCCCGACGATCACGAACGCCGCTTCGCGCTCGCCAACGCCCAGATGGCGGCGGGCGACCGCGACGCCGCCGCGGACAATCTGCTCCATATCGTCGCCGCCGACCGTGGCTGGAACGAGGGGGCCGCCCGCCAGCAATTGCTCAAGCTGTTCGAGGTCGTCGGTCTGGAGGACCCCTGGGTCTCGGCGCAGCGCCGCCGCCTGTCCGCGATCCTGTTCGGATGACCTCGCCGACCGTCCTCGGGCGCCTGTCGATCTTCCCGCTGCCGGGGGCGTTGCTGTTCCCCGGGATGCACCTGCCGCTGCACATCTTCGAACCGCGCTATCGCGCGATGATCGGCGACGCGATGGTGCGCGACCAGCGGATCGGCATGATCCAGCCGATGCACGGCACCGGCGGCCACGACGCGCTGTACGACATTGGCTGCGTCGGCAAGATCGCCGAGGTCGAGGCGCTCGACGACGGCCGCTACAATCTGGTGCTGGAGGGCGTCGCGCTGTTCCGCGTGCTGCGCGAGCTCGACGTGACGACGCCGTTCCGTCAGGTCGAGGCGGAGCTGCTGCCCGCGGTCGAGGACGACACGCTCTCGCTGGGACGGCGGTCGTCGCTCGAGCTGGAATCGCGCCGCTTCGCCGACGCGCAGGGCTATAGCGTCGATTGGGAGGCGGTCGGCCGGCTCGACGACGAGAGCCTGGTCAACGGCATCGCGCAGATCGCGCCGTTCGATACCGCCGCCAAACAGGCACTGCTCGAAGCGCCCGACATCGAGACGCGCGCCGAGCTGATCATCCAGCTGATGCAATTCTTCGGCCGCCACGACGGCGAGGATCGGGTGACGCTGCAATGACCGCGTCGATCGATCCCTGGCTGCTCGAACGTTTGGTCTGCCCGGTGACCCGCCAGCCGCTGCGCTACGACGCGGCCGCGCAGGAACTGGTGTCGGAGGCGGCGGGGCTCGCCTATCCGATCCGCGACGGCGTGCCGGTGATGCTGGAAGAGGAAGCGCGGCGGATCTGATCCGGAGACGGTCCAAATCCCTCCCCGTTCGTCCCGAGCCTGTCGAAGGGCTGCGCGAACCGGCACCCCGTGCTTCGACAGGCTCGGCACGAACGCTATGCCGGGCTCACTCCATCTCCAGGATCACCTGATCGACCGCGAGGCTGTCGCCGGTCGCGGCGGACACGCTCTTCACCCGGCCCGATTTCTCGGCGCGCAGGATGTTCTCCATCTTCATCGCCTCGACCACCGCGAGCGGTTGCCCCGCCTCGACCGCGTCGCCGGCACCGACGTCGAGCCGGACGAGCAGCCCCGGCATCGGCGCGATCAGGAAGCGCGACAGGTCGGGCGGCACCTTCTCGATCAGATGCCGGGCAAAGGGCGCGGCATGCGCGGGCAATACCCGCGCGACATGGCTGGCGCCGCGCGTCGTCAGGCGGAAGCCGCTGCGCACCGGCGCGATGCGGACAGTGAGATGCACGTCCTCGCCGATCTCCGCCTCGACCATCCGGTCGCCCGGCGTATATTCGAGCGCGATGTCGAGCGGTTCGCCGTCGACGCCGATGCCGTCGGTCGAGACCGTGACGTCATGGTCCGTGCCGTCGATCCGCACCGTCCAGGCCGCGGGCGGCGGCAGGCGGCGGCCGAGCTGGCCGTCGATCCGCCGCGCGCGATCCGCCTGCGCGGTCGCGGCGAAGGCGGCGACCGCGGCGAGCGTGCGGGTGAGCTCGCCGTCGGCGGGGGCGCCGTGGAAGCCGTCGGGATATTCCTCGGCGATGAAGCCGGTGGTGATCGCGCCCGAGCGGAAGCGCGGATGCTGCATCAGCGCCGAGAGGAAATCGATGTTGGTCCCCGGCCCCTCGATCTCGAACGCGTCGAGCGCGGCGATCTGCGCATCGATAGCCGCCTCGCGCGTCGGCGCCCAGGTGATCAGCTTGGCGATCATCGGATCGTAGAACATGCTGACCTCGCCGCCCTCGACGACGCCATCGTCGACGCGGATGCGTGCGTCCTGCTCCTCGCCGGGCTGGGGCGGATTGTAGCGCACCAGCCGCCCGATGCTCGGCAGGAAGCCGCGATAGGGGTCCTCGGCATAGACGCGATTCTCGATCGACCAGCCGGTGATGCCGACCTCATCCTGCGTGATGGTCAGCGGCTCGCCGGCGGCGACGCGGATCATCTGTTCGACGAGGTCGAGCCCGGTGATCTCCTCGGTCACCGGATGCTCGACCTGCAGCCGGGTGTTCATCTCGAGGAAGTAGAAGCCCTGGCCGGTGGTGTCCGCGCCCGAGACGATCAGCTCGACCGTACCGGCGCTGTAATAGCCGACCGCGCGGGCGAGCGCGACCGCCTGTTCGCCCATCGCCTTGCGCATCGCCGGCGTGACGAAGGGCGAGGGCGCCTCCTCGACCACCTTCTGGTGGCGGCGCTGGATCGAGCATTCGCGCTCGTTGAGGTAGAGGATAGTGCCGTGCTGGTCGCCAAGCACCTGAATCTCGATGTGGCGCGGCGATTCGATGAACTTCTCGATGAAGACGCGATCGTCGCCGAAGCTCGCCAGCCCTTCGCGCTTGGTCGCCTCGAAGCCTTCGCGCACGTCCTGCTCGCTATACGCCAGCCGCATGCCCTTGCCGCCGCCGCCGGCCGAGGCCTTCATCATCACCGGATAGCCGATGTCGGCGGCGATCCGCACCGCCTCGTCGGTATCGGCGATCTCGCCGAGGAAGCCGGGGACGACATTGACCCCCGCCGCCTTGGCGAGCTTCTTCGATTCGATCTTGTCGCCCATCGCCGCGATCGCATTGGGCGGCGGCCCGACGAAGGCGATCCCCGCCTCGGCACAGGCGCGCGCGAAACTCTCGCGTTCAGAGAGGAAGCCATAGCCGGGATGGATGCAATCGGCGCCGGTCTCGCGCGCGGCGAGCAGGATCAGCTCGGCCTTGAGATAGCTTTCGGCGGCGGGTGCCGGCCCCAGCCGCACCGCCTCGTCCGCCATCAGCACATGGGGACTGCGCGCATCGGCATCCGAATAGACCGCGACGGTGGCGATCCCCATCCGCTTGGCGGTGCGCATGACGCGGCAGGCAATCTCGCCGCGATTGGCGACCAGGATTTTCTTGAACATCCTCAACTCTCCTCCCGCTTGGCAGCCGGCCGGGGGCCGGTCCGCCTGCGGGTTTGATGGTTTTCGGGGGGAGGGCAGACCCTCCCCCGCGGGCTATTCGGCCGCCACCCGCATCGGCTCGGCGCTTTCCATCGGCGTCAGGCCGAGCTTGGCGAACAACGCCGCGTCAACGCTGTCGCCGGCGTTGCCGGTGGTGAGCAATTTGTCGCCGGTGAAGATCGAATTGGCGCCGGCCATGAAGCACAGTGCCTGCGTCGACTCCGACATCGATTCGCGACCGGCGGACAGGCGCACCATCGACAGCGGCATCGTGATCCGCGCCACCGCGACGGTGCGGACGAACTCGATCTCGTCGATCCGGGCCATCGGCGTGTCCGCCAGCATGTCGCCGAGCGGCGTGCCCTTGACCGGCACCAGCGCATTGACCGGCACGCTTTCGGGATGACGCGGCAGGGTGGCGAGCGCGTGGACGAAGCCGACGCGATCACCCCGCGTCTCGCCCATGCCGACGATGCCGCCGCAGCAGACGTTGATCCCTGCCTGCCGCACGTTCTCGAGCGTGTCGAGCCGGTCCTGGAAGGTGCGCGTCGTGATGACGTTGCCGTAATTTTCGGGCGAGGTGTCGATATTGTGGTTGTAATAGTCGAGCCCGGCGGCGGCGAGCTGCTGCGCCTGTTCCGGCTCGAGCATGCCGAGCGTCATGCACGTCTCCATCCCCATAGCGCGCACGCCCTCGACCATCGCGACGATCGCCGGCATGTCGCGCGGCTTGGGATTGCGCCACGCCGCGCCCATGCAGAAGCGCTGCGACCCGGCCGCCTTGGCGGCCGCCGCATCGGCGAGCACCGCGTCGACCTGCATCAGCTTCGCCGCCTTCAGCCCGCTGTCCGACGAGGCGGATTGCGAGCAATAGCCGCAATCCTCCGGGCAGCCGCCGGTCTTGATCGACAGGAGCGTGCAAAGCTGCACCTCCGACGGCGCGTGATGCGTGCGGTGGACGGTCTGCGCCTGATACATCAGTTCGTCGAACGGCAGGTCGAACAGCGCGGCGATCTCGGCGCGGGTCCAGTCGGTACGGGTCATTCTGCGGAATCCTGTGGCGGCATATTGTGACCGAGCAGCCGTAGCACATCCTCGGCGGCGGTGATGAGATTGGTGCCGGGGCCGAAGATCGCCTGCACGCCGGCATCGCGTAAGCCCTGATAATCCTGCGCCGGAATGACGCCGCCGGCGATCACCTTGATATCGGCGCGGCCGGCCTCGCGCAGATGGCTGATCAACTCGGGGATCAGCGTCTTGTGGCCGGCGGCGAGGCTGGAGGCGCCGACGACGTCGACGTCCTTCTCCACCGCGAGCGTCGCGGCTTCCTTGGGCGTCTGGAACAGCGGCCCGGGCACGATGTCGAAGCCGAGATCGCCGAACATGCTGCTGACCAGATTGGCACCGCGATCGTGGCCGTCCTGCCCCATCTTGGCGACGAGCATCCGCGGTTTGCGCCCCAGCCGCCGTTCGGTGGCGGCGACGCCGTCCTCGAGCCGCAGCCAGCGCGCATCGTCGGCATAGGCGCCGCCGTAGATGCCCTTGACCGGGGTCGGCTGCGTGCCGAAGCGGCCGAACACGTCCTCCATCGCGCTGCTGATCTCGCCGAGCGTCGCGCGGGCGCGGGCGCAATCCACCGCTCGTGCGAGCAGATTGCTCTGTTCCCAGTCCCGTTCGGGCTGAGCCTGTCGAAGCCCCTGCGCCTGCCCTTCGACAGGCTCAGGGCGAACGGCCGGCGGCATACGTGCCGCCTCGCGCAGCGCGTCGAGTGCCGCGCGGCATGCCGCCTCGTCGCGGCTCGCCTTGACGCGTTCGATGCGGCGGATCTGTGCCTCGCGTACCGCGACATTGTCGACGTCGAGGATGTCGATCGGGTCCTCGCCATCCTTGCGGTATTTGTTGACGCCGACGATCACGTCCTCGCCGCGGTCGACGCGTGCGGCGCGCGCGGCGGAGGCTTCCTCGATCATCGCCTTGGGCCAGCCGGCGGCGACCGCCTTGGCCATGCCGCCCTCGGCCTGCACCCGCTCGATGATCTCCCATGCGCCGTCGACGAGGCTCTGGGTCAGGCTTTCGACATAATAGCTGCCGCCGAGCGGATCGACGACCTTGGTCATCCCCGTCTCTTCCTGGATGACGATCTGCGTGTTGCGCGCGATCCGCGCGGAGAAATCGGTGGGCAGCGCGATCGCCTCGTCGAGCGCGTTGGTGTGCAACGACTGGGTGCCGCCGAGCATCGCCGCCATCGCCTCGATCGTCGTGCGCATGACGTTGTTGTACGGGTCCTGCTCGGTCAGCGACACGCCGCTCGTCTGGCAATGCGTGCGCAGCATCTTGCTGCGCTCGTCCTGCGCGCCGAGCTGCGTCATCGCGCGATGCCACAGCACGCGCGCGGCGCGCAGCTTGGCGATCTCCATGAAGAAATTCATGCCGATCGCAAAAAAGAAGCTCAATCGCCCGGCGAACCTGTCGATGTCGAGGCCCGATGCCACGCCGTATTTCACATATTCCATGCCGTCGGCGATGGTGAAGGCGAGCTCGTGGAGCTGCGTCGCCCCCGCCTCCTGCATGTGATAGCCGCTGATCGAGATGCTGTTGAACTTGGGCATCTCGCGGCTGGTATAGCCGAAGATGTCGCTGATGATCCGCATGCTCGGTTCGGGCGGGTAGATATAGGTGTTGCGGACCATGAACTCCTTGAGGATGTCGTTCTGGATGGTCCCGTCGAGCAATTTGCGGTCGACGCCCTGTTCTTCGCCGGCGACGATGAAGAAGGCAAGGATCGGGATCACCGCGCCGTTCATCGTCATGCTGACGCTCATCTGGTCGAGCGGGATGCCGTCGAACAGGATCTTCATGTCCTCGAGGGTGTCGATCGCGACGCCCGCCTTGCCGACGTCGCCGGTGACGCGCGGATGGTCGCTATCATAGCCGCGATGCGTCGCGAGATCGAAGGCGACCGACAGCCCCTTCTGCCCGGCGGCGAGATTGCGGCGGTAGAAAGCGTTCGATTCCTCGGCGGTCGAGAAGCCGGCATATTGGCGGATGGTCCACGGCCGGCCGGCGTACATCGACGCGCGCACGCCGCGGGTGAAGGGCGCGAAGCCGGGCAGGCCCGGATCGACCGGCGCATCGGCGGCGGTGTAGAGCGGCTTGACGGCGATGCCCTCGGGCGTCTGCCAGACGAGGTCCTTGCCCTTCACCTCCTTCGCGGCGGCGGCCTGCCAGTCGGCGAGGCCCGGCTGCGGCGTTGGTTCGGGTGCGGCGGGCAGAGCGGAGGTGGCGCCGCTGTCCTCGCCGGTGTTGACCTCAATGTCCGGCAAGCGGCGTCTCCATCAGTTCGACCAGCACGCCGCCCATGTCCTTCGGATGGACGAAGACGATCGGCGTGCCGTGCGCGCCGATCCGCGGTTCGCCGAGCACGCGCGCGCCCTTTGCGGTGAGGACGGCGATCGCGGCGTGGATGTCGGCGACCTCGAAACACAGGTGATGCTGGCCGCCGGCAGGATTGCTGCGCAGGAAGCCGGCGATCGGCGAACTCTCGTCATAGGGCTCGATCAGCTCGATCTGCGTATTGGGCGTGTCGATGAAGCACACTTTCACCCCCTGCGCGGCCAGATCGAACGGCTCGCCGATCGCGGTCGCGCCGAGCAGGGTGCGATACGTCTCGACTGACCGCGCGATCGATGGCGTCGCGACGCCAATATGGTTGAGGCGGCCCAACGGCGCGTGGTCGGTCATTCCTCGATCCGCCGCTGCCGCGTCGCCATCGCGGCGCCCTCGATCACGCCTTCCAGTCGGCTGACGCGCTCGCGCAACGTGGCATGCGCTTCAGCCAGCGCCGCGAGTCGCCCGCTCTGGCTGGTGACCATATCCTTGAGCTGGCGTACGTCCTCTTGCAGCAGGAGGACGTTGCGAAGCGCCTTCATCGTATCGCCGATGAAACTCATGGCCTCGGTCCTTCGCCGGCGAGAACCGCATCGACCACGGCGTTCGCATGGTCGATGCTGGAGATCGCGTCCTTGATGTCGGCGCGCATCCGGGGAACGGCCATGTTTACCTCACGCACCAGCGCCGCCAGCTGCTGTTCGTCTTCATCCACCGCGGCTTGCGCGATATAGATCGCCGACGCCTCGCGCACGACATGGCCGACGGACTTGCCGTTGCTGGCCGCGAACGCATCGAGCGCCGCCTTGTGATCGGGGGTGGTGAGAAAGGTCACGCGTTCGGTCTGCATGAGTCGTCTCCTTCACATATGCTTATAATGTTCAGGAGATGGCCTCACAACGGGATGTTGTCGTGCTTCTTCCACGGGTTCTCCAGCGCCTTGCCCTTCAGCTTGCGCAGGCCCAGCGCGATGCGGCGGCGGGTGGAATGCGGCTGGATCACCTCGTCGATGAAGCCCTTGCTCGCCGCGACGAAGGGGTTGGCGAAGCGCGCCTCGTACTCGGCGGTGCGCTCGGCGATCTCCTCGGGAGTGCGGCCGCGGAAGATGATCTCGACCGCACCCTTCGCGCCCATCACCGCGATCTCGGCGGTCGGCCAGGCGTAATTGAGGTCGCCGCGCAGATGCTTCGACGCCATCACGTCGTATGCGCCGCCATAGGCTTTCCGCGTGATGACGGTGATCTTCGGCACGGTCGCCTCGGCATAAGCGAACAGCAATTTGGCGCCGTGCTTGATGATGCCGTTATGCTCCTGCGCGGTGCCCGGCAGGAAGCCGGGTACGTCGACGAAGGTGACGATCGGGATATCGAACGCGTCGCAGAAGCGGACGAAGCGCGCCGCCTTCTTCGAGCTGTTGATGTCGAGCACGCCGGCGAGCACCATCGGCTGGTTGGCGACGAAGCCGACCGTGCGCCCCTCGATCCGGCCGAAACCGGTGATGATATTGGCGGCATGCGCCGGCTGCGTCTCGAAGAAGTCGCCCTCGTCGACGACTTTGCGGATCAGCTCGTGCATGTCGTAGGGCTGATTGGCCGAGGCCGGCACCAAAGTGTCGAGGCTCGGCTCCAGCCGGTCCCAGGCATCGGCGGTCGGGCGTTCGGGAACGCTCTCGCGGTTCGACGCGGGCAGGAAGTCGATGAAGTCGCGCGCGGCGAGCAGCGCCTCGATATCGTTCTCGAAGGCGTTGTCGGCGACCGAGGTCTTGGTGGTATGCGTCACCGCGCCGCCCAACGCCTCCTGCGTCACCACCTCATTGGTCACCGTCTTGACCACGTCGGGGCCGGTGACGAACATATAGCTCGAATCCTTCACCATGAAGATGAAGTCGGTCATCGCCGGCGAATAGACCGCGCCGCCCGCGCACGGGCCCATGATGAGGCTGAGCTGCGGCACCACGCCGCTGGCGAGCACGTTGCGCTGGAACACCTCGGCATAGCCGCCGAGGCTGGCGACACCCTCCTGGATGCGCGCGCCGCCCGAATCGTTGAGGCCGATCACCGGCGCGCCGACCTTGAGCGCGGTGTCCATCACCTTACAGATCTTCTGCGCGTGGCGTTCGGACAGCGAGCCGCCGAAGACGGTGAAATCCTGGCTGAAGACATAGACGAGCCGGCCGTTGATCGTCCCCGATCCGGTGACGACGCCGTCGCCGGGGATCACCTGGTCCGCCATGCCGAAGTCGACGCAATTGTGCTCGACGTACATGTCGATCTCTTCGAACGATCCTTCGTCGAGCAGGATCTCCAGCCGTTCGCGGGCGGTGAGCTTGCCCTTGGCATGTTGCGCGGCGACCCGCTTTTCGCCGCCGCCCGCTCTGGCGGCGGATCGGCGGCGGTCGAGTTCGGTCTGCGTCGATGACATACTCTCTCCTGCCTCTTCTTCCCCGATCCTAGCCTGCCGCCGCAACTGTGGTTTTGCAAAATTGCAACGGACCTGTTTGCAAACTATGGGGGCACATGGTCCAGCAACCGCCCCGTGCACGCATCTTCGCCGGCGATCAGGTGCGCGCGCTGCGGGCGCGGCTGTCGCTCAGCCAGACCGCGCTCAGCCGGCGGATCGGCATCTCGACCAGCTATCTGTCGCAGATCGAAAGCGGCGACCGGCCGATCACCGGCAGCGTGCTGGGTGCTCTGGCGCGGGCCTTTCCGCTCGACTGGGTCGAGATCGCGCCCGAGGACGACAGTGCCGCTCTGGTCGGCGCGATCGAGGCCGGGACCGATCCGTCAGTTCCGGCTTCCTTGCTCGACGAAGCGGACGTGCTGCGCGGCCTCAAGCAGCAGCCGCTGGTGGCGCGGCGGATGATCGCGCTGCACGCCGCGCTGCGCCGTTCGCAGGAACAGTTGCGCGTGCTCGACGACCGCGTCGACGCACAGGGGAGCCAGCCGCATCTGCTGCCGTGGGAGGAGGTGCGCGACTGGTTCCAGGGGATGGGCAATTACATCGACCCGCTCGATCGCTTCGCCGAGGGGCTGGCGGACGATCTGCCGCCGGGGCGGGCGCTGGTCGACCGGTTGCAGGCAGCACACGACGTGCGGGTGATCGACGACGGCATCGCCGCGCCGATGCGCGCCTATGACGCCGCGGCGGGGACGCTGACGATCGACGGCGCGCAGCCGATCGAGACGCGGCATTTCCAGCTCGCGCACCAGCTCATCCGGCTCGAGGCGACGGCGCTGATCGAGGGGATCGTCGCCGACGCGCCGCTGCGCTCGGAGGCGGCGCGCGACCTGCTGCGCGTCGGCCTCGCCAATTACGGCGCGGGCGCGCTGCTGATGCCCTATGCGCGCTTCCGCGCCGAGGCGCGGGCGCGACGCCACGACGTCGATGCACTGCGCCAGCGTTTCGGGGTGAGCTTCGAACAGGTCTGCCACCGCCTGTCGACCCTGCAGCGGCCCGGGCTGCCCGGCGTGCCGTTCTTCTTCTGCCGCATCGACATGGCGGGCAACATCACCAAGCGCCATTCGGCGACGCGGCTGCAATTCGCGCAATATGGCGGCGCCTGCCCGCTGTGGGTGGCGCATGAGGCGGTGGCGATCTCCGACCGCATCCTCGTCCAGGTCGCCGAGATGCCCGACGGCGCGCGCTACGTGTCGATGGCCAAGGGGCTGGTCAAGGCGACGTCGAGCTATCGCCGCGTCGCCCGCCGCTATGCGGTGGTGCTCGGCTGCGAGGTCGAACATGCCGGCGCGTTCATCTATGGCGACGGCCTCGACCTCGCCGGCGCGGACAGCGCGACGCCGATCGGCCCGTCCTGCCGCATCTGTCCGCGCCGCGATTGCGACCAGCGCGCCTTCCCGCCGGCGGGACGCGAGTTGCTCGTCGACCCGGACCGGCGTTCGATCGTGCCATATGGCTTCGACTGAGCGGCGCACCCACTCACACCGTTCGCCCCGAACCTGTCGAACGGCTGCTTGCCGCAAACGTAGCGTTTGAGGAGCGGCGGGCTTCGACGGGCCCAACCCGAACGGAGGGCAAGCGGGCTTTCGCCGCCACCGGGACTAAGGCAGGAGAGGGCAATGCGGGAGGATATGAGCGTGCAGTCCCATTACGACGTCGTCATCGTCGGTGCCGGCCATGGCGGCGCGCAGGCGGCGATCGCGCTGCGCACCGCCAAATTCGCCGGCAGCATCGCGATGATCGGCGACGAGCCCGAACCGCCCTATGAACGCCCGCCGCTGTCGAAGGATTATCTGTCCGGCGATAAGCCGTTCGAGCGCATCCTGATCCGCCCCCCCGCCTTCTGGGGCGAGCGCGACGTCGTGATGCGGCTCGGCCGCCGCGTCGTGCGCGTCGATCCGCAGGCGCACACCGTCACCACCGGGGACGGCGCGACGATCGGTTACGGCCAGCTCATCTGGGCGACCGGCGGCAGCCCTCGGCGGCTGAGCTGCTCGGGTCACGATCTCGCCGGCGTCCATGGCGTGCGCACCCGCGCCGATGTCGACCGGATGATCGCCGAGCTGGCCGGCGTCAACCGCGTCGCGGTGATCGGCGGCGGCTATATCGGACTGGAGGCGGCGGCGGTGCTCGCGAAGTTCGGCAAGCAGGTCACGGTGTTGGAAGCGCTGCCCCGCGTCCTCGCACGCGTCGCCGGCGAACCCTTGTCGCGCTTCTACGAGGCGGAGCATCGCGCGCATGGCGTCGACGTGCGGCTCGGCGTCACCGTCGCCTGTATCGCGGAGGCGGATGGCCGGGCGTGCGGCGTCACGCTCGCCGACGGCGAGACGGTGCCGGCGGAGATGGTGATCGTCGGCATCGGCATCGTCCCAGCCGTCGAGCCGTTGCTCGACGCGGGGGCGGCGGGCGGCAACGGCGTCGACGTCGATGCACAGTGCCGCACCAGTCTGGCGGACGTGTTCGCGATCGGCGATTGCGCGACGCACGCCAACGCCTTCGCCGACGGCGCGCGTATCCGGCTCGAATCGGTGCAGAATGCCAACGACCAGGCGACGGTGGTCGCCAAAACGATCGCCGGCACGCCGGTCGACTATCATGCGGTGCCATGGTTCTGGTCGAACCAATACGATTTGCGGCTGCAGACGGTGGGGCTGTCGACGGGTTATGACGCTATCGTCGTGCGTGGCGACATGGCCAGCCGCAGCGCCTCGCTGATCTACCTGCGCGAGGGCCGGGTGATCGCGCTCGACTGCGTCAACGCGACGCGCGATTACGTTCAAGGCCGCGCGCTGGTTCTCGCCGGCGCGGCCATCGACCCCGCGCAGCTGGCGGATACGGCCGTACCGCTCAAGGAGATGATCGCCATCGCAACGCCGCCGCAATGATCCGATCGGCGGCCGTTTCGGTCGGCCGTTCGGCACGGAGCTGCGTAGCGATGGCGGCGGCGCGGGCAGCGATTGTGCGATCGTCGAGCAACGCGCGTAGCGCCCCGCTGGCTGCGTCGCCATGGAACGCCGCCGGGCGTAGCGACCGGCCGATACCGAGCCGGGCGATCCGAGCGCCATTGTCGAATTGATCGCCGAAGAAGGGCAGGACCAGTTGCGCCGCGCCGGCGTGCATCGCCTGGCCGGTCGTGCCGATCCCGCCGTGATGGACGACCGCCGCCGCACGGCCGAAGAGCTGCGAATGCGGCGCATAGCCGAGCCGCAGCAGATCGCCGTCCACCGAGGGCGTATCCGCCGTGCCGGTCAGCAGCACCGCGCGCATCTCCAGTGCCCGGGCGGCCGCGGCGGCGGCGTCGTAGAAGCGCCCCGGCGCATGGACGACGAACGATCCCAACGTGAAGACGATCGGCGCCGGTCCGCGATCGAGAAACGCCGCGAGGACGGGATCGAGCGCAGTTTCGCCGCGATCGTAGATTGGAAAGCCGATCGCTTCGCAGCCCGGCGGCGCATCCGGCTGTACCGGTGCGAGCAGCGGCGAATAGCAGCATAACGTCGCGCATTGCGTAGGCATCGGATCGAACACCGGTGCCAATTTGCCTGCCGCGAGGCCATGCGCCTGCCGCACGGACGCGACCGCGCCGCCATAACGCGCGCGCACCGTGGCACGGACCGTTCCAAGCAGTGCGCGATTCCATCCTCGCCCCAGCCGTCCGCGGGGCCGATCGATCATCAGCGCGCCGTCCGGAGTGAGCGGCGGGTCCCAAGCGGAGAACAGCGCCATCGGCTGAAGGTTGATCGTGACCAGCGGCAGCCCGCGTTTTTCGGCGACGATCCCGGCGGCCGGCGCGAACAGCGAGCCGACGATGACATCGGCGCCGCCTGCCAGCGCGTCGAGCGCGGTGGTGCTGTCGGCGAGCGAGGGCAGGATCACGGTTTCGAGCACGAAGCGGCGCTGCGTGATGGCACGCCGCGTCGCGGTTGCCGTATCGATGCCGAGCCGTGCGCAGATCGCCGCGAAGCTCGGCAGGATCGGCTCGGCGGCGAGCCCCGCCGCGCGGACCTTGTCGATATGATCGGCCGGCACCGCCAGCACCACGTCGACCCCGCGCGCCGCCAGCGCCCGCCCGATCGCGATAAAAGGATGGAGATCGCCGAGCGACCCGATCGTCACCAAGATCGCCTTCATCGTCACGGCTCTGCCGCAGTGATATGATGGCATCATGACAATCCGAATCGGTATCGGCGGCTGGACCTACGAGCCGTGGCGCGGGACCTTCTATCCCGCCAAATGGCCGCAGAAACGCGAACTGGACTATGCCGCCTCGCAGGTCACCGCGATCGAGATCAACGGCACCTATTATTCGAGCTTCAAGCCGGCGAGTTTCGCCAATTGGGCCGCCGCCGCGCCCGACGGCTTCGTCTTCGCGGTGAAGGCGTCGCGCTATTGCACCAACCGCAAGGTGCTCGCCGAGGCTGGCGAATCGGTCGAGCGCTTCGTCGGGCAGGGGATCGTCGAGCTCGGTGACAAGCTCGGACCGATCCTGTGGCAGTTCATGGCGACCAAAAGGTTCGACTCCGACGACATGGGTGCCTTCCTCAAATTGCTGCCCGACAGCCACGCTGGGGTGCCGCTGCGCCATGCGGTACAGGTGCGGCACGAGAGCTTCGCCGACCCGGCCTTCGTCGCGATGGCGCGAGCGGCGAACGTCGCGATCGTCTATGCCGATTCGGCGGACTATCCGGCGATCGCTGACGTCACCGCCGACTTCGTCTATGCGCGGCTTGAAGCGGCCGAGGAGCAGAACCCGGCGGGCTATACCGATGCCGCACTCGACGATTGGGCACGGGCGGCGCGGACGTGGCAGGCGGGTGGCCGGCCGGAGGGGTTGCCCTATGTGGTCGCCGACGCCCCGGCCAAGGCGCAGCGCGACACGTTCGTGTTCTTCATCAACGGCGCCAAGATCCGCGCGCCGCAGGGTGCAATGGCGCTGATCGAGCGGGTTTCGGCGTAAGCCTACATCCCGACCGAGGTCGTCGCTTCCTCGTTCGACAGCGTGTCGGGCATCGCGGGCAGTTCCGCCGCGGGGGCCGGGGCGGCGGCGGCGACGGTGGGCTTGCTCGCCTGGCCCATGATCGCCGCGCCCTCGATCTGGTCGAGCGCATGCCGCGCGGTGACGTAGCGGTCGGCCGCCTGCATCCAATTGCCCGCATCGCGCGCGCCGGGCAGCCGCGCGACCTCGGCGCGCGCCGCCTCGACCTGTCCGCCCTCGAGCAGGCGGCGGGCCCGCGCCAGCCGGTCGGCGGGGCGCGGCGACGGCGTGCCCGCCTTGCGCAGCACCACCAGCCCGCCGAGCTCGCGCCGCAGGCTCGCCCACCAGCCGTCGCTGCTCACCGTGGCGATCTCGGGCGCGATCGCGTCGAGGCCCTGGCGCAGATCCTCCAGCGTCACCGGTTGATGCGACGCCTCGATCACCGCCGCCACCGCGCGCGGCTGGACGGTGCCGAAGCGGGTGCGCAACTGCTCCTCCAGATAGCCGAGGCCGACGCCGCGATCCAGCGCGCGGCGGGCGGCGAAGGCGACCAGCAGCCCCTCGGCGCGGCCCGCCTGCGCGCCCGCGACCACGGCATCGCTCGCCACCGCTGCGGTGCGCGCCTCCAGCGCGGTCAATTGCCCCGCCAGCGTCGCCTCGCGCGAGGCGAGCGCGGCCGGCTCGAGCGCCGCGTTGGTCGTCTGGCCGTTGGCGTTGAGCGGTTGCGCCGGGTTGAAATTGGCCGGATCGGGTTGCGTGCGTTTCGCCGCGAGCGCACGCTCGGCGGCGGAGGTCGTGCTCAGCCAGCCGACCTGTTTCATGAGATAGCCGGTGAGCAGCGCCCCGGCGACGAAGGCGAGGGCGATGATCGCCAGGAACACCCCGGTCCGCGGCCCGCGCACGGGCGTTGCCGCGGGCCTGGGATCGATCGGCGTATAGTCGGTCATGGCCTCTTATCCCCGCCCCCCGCCGCACGGTCAATCGTCCGTGCAAGCGCGAGCGCACACAAGGCGGCGTCGGTCGGCATCGCCGCGGCGCGGGCGAACGCCCAGCCGTCGCCCGCCGCGGCGAGGACGGCGGGGCTCAGCGCTGCGACGCCCGTCGCGTGCCGGCCGGTGATCAGCGCCGCGACGCGGTGCGCGGCGCGGACCGAATGGAGCAGCACGATCCGCCCCGTCGCCGCCGCGGCGAACGCCGCCGCGTCGACGTCCAGCTCGGCGCTGGCATAGACGATCGCGGTCGGGTGGCCGCTGTCGACATGCTCGCGCCCCGCCAGATGCAGCGGCCGCGCCAGTCCCGCCGCCGCCGCCGCCGTCAGCGCGTCGGCGACGCCGCCGTCGCCGACGACCGCGACGCGCAAGCCGGCGTCGCGTGCCACCGCCGCGCTTTCCGCTCCGACCGCGATCACCGGCAACCCGGCGAGCCGCGCCAGTCCGGCGCCCGCGAGGCGCACCGCATTGGCGCTGGTCACCAGCAAGGCGTCGAACGCCGCCGGATCGGGCGGCGTCCATGCGATCGGCGCGGCGGCGAACAGCGGCCGGCCGAGCACCGCGCCGCCGCCGGCACGCAGCTGCGCCGTGGTGCGCGCATTGCCGGGCTCGGGCCGCACCACCAGCAGGCCGGAAAGGCTCACGGCTGGAACAGCCGCCGCACCAACTCGGGCGCCCGCGCCAGCAGGTCGGCGGCGAGTTCCGCGGCGACGAGGCTGCCGTCGGTGCCCTCGCCGCTGCCCTCGACGAAGGCGCTGCCGTCCTCGGCGATCAGCTCGGCGCGCAGCGTCAGCATCTCGCCCGACAAAGCGGCAAGCGCGGCGACCGGCGAATGGCAGTCGGCGCCGAGCCCGGCGAGCAAGGCGCGCTCCGCCAGCACGCAGGCGCTGGTCGCGGCATCGTCGATCGCCGCGACGATCCGCGCCGCACCGGCGTCGGCGCTGCGCACCTCGATTCCGACCGCGCCCTGCGCCGGCGCGGGCAGCATCGTGTCGGTCGGGATCGCCCGGCCGACGCCGTCGCGCCCGAGCCGGTCGAGCCCCGCCGCGGCGAGCAGCGTCGCGTCCGCCTCGCCGGCCGCCAGCTTGGCGAGGCGTGTGTCGACGTTGCCGCGGAACATCACGACCGTCAGGTCCGGGCGGAGCCGCAGCAATTGCGCGCGCCGCCGCGGCGAGCTGGTGCCGACCACCGCGCCCGCGGCCAGATCGGCGACGCTGTCCGCACCGATCAACCGGTCGCGCACGTCGGCGCGCGGCAGCATCGCGGCGATGGCGATCGCCGGCGGGCGGATCGTCTCGACGTCCTTCATCGAATGGACCGCCGCGTCGATCTCGTCGTCGAGCAAGGCGCGGTCGAGCTCCTTGGTCCACAGGGCCTTGCCGCCGATCTCGGCGAGGGGTCGGTCCTGCACGCGGTCTCCGGTGGTGCGGATGACGACCAGCGCGACCTCGTCCACGGTCCAGCCATGCGCGGCGCACAAGGCGTCGCGCACCATCCCCGCCTGCGTCAGCGCGAGCGGCGATCCCCGCGTTCCCAGCCTGAATTTGATCGCCACCCGTCTGCTCCCGTTATCCGGCCTCACCCATCGCCGCCGTGGGCGTCTCCCGTTGGGAAGGGTGAGGACGGCAATTCCCGCCGCCATGGCCGAAATCCCCACCCTTCGACAACCTCCGGCAACGCGCGTAAAGACTTGGCCATGTCTCCCCGGATCATCCTCGGCCTCGAATCTTCCTGCGACGAGACCGCCGCCGCGCTCGTCACCAGCGACCGGCAGGTGCTCAGCCACCGTCTGCTCGGCCAGGAAGCGGCGCATGCGCCGTTCGGCGGCGTCGTCCCCGAGATCGCCGCGCGCGCGCATGTCGAGGCCTTGGAACCGCTCGTCCGCGCCGCGCTCGCCGACGCCGGACTGCGGCTCGACCAGGTCGATGCGATCGCCGCCACCGCCGGCCCCGGGCTGATCGGCGGCGTCATGGTCGGGCTCGTCACCGGCAAGGCGCTCGCGCATGCCGCGGGCAAGCCGCTGATCGCGGTCAACCATCTCGAAGGCCATGCGCTCAGCCCGCGGCTGTCCGATCCCGATCTCGCTTTCCCCTATCTGCTGCTGCTCGTCTCGGGCGGCCATTGCCAGTTGCTGCTGGTCGAGGGCGTCGCGCGCTATCGCCGCCTCGCCACGACGATCGACGACGCCGCGGGCGAGGCGTTCGACAAGACCGCCAAATTGCTCGGCCTCGGCTTCCCCGGCGGGCCGATGGTCGAGAAGGCGGCGGCGCTCGGCCGCCCGATCGTGCCGCTGCCGCGCCCGCTGAAAGGCTCGGCTGAACCGCATTTCTCCTTCGCCGGGCTCAAGAGCGCGGTCGCCCGCGCGGTGGGCCAGCATGCGCCCGAGGATATCGCCGCGTCGTTCCAGGCGGCGGTGGTCGATTGCCTGATCGATCGCACCCGCCGCGGCATCGCCGGGATCGAGGCGACCGCGCTGGTCGTCGCCGGCGGCGTCGCCGCGAACACGGCGGTGCGCGGCGCGCTGCAGGCGCTCGCCACCGCTAATGGCCTGCGCTTCGTCGCACCGCCCTTGTGGCTGTGCACCGACAATGCCGCGATGATCGCCTGGGCGGGGGCCGAGCGGTTCGCCGCCGGGCTCACCGATCCGCTCGACACGCCGGCGCGCGCGCGCTGGCCGCTCGATCCGGATGCGGAGGCGGTGCGCGGCGCCGGGGTAAAGGCATGAACCGGATCCATCAGGGGGAGGTCGAGGCAATGAAGATCGGCGTCATCGGCGGCGGCGCCTGGGGGACGGCGCTCGCGCAGGTCGCCGCGCATCGCGGCGAGCCCGTCACGCTCTGGGCGCGTGAGCCCGAGGTGGTCGAGGGGATCAATGCGGGCCACGAAAACCGTCTGTTCCTTGCCGGCGTGCCGCTGTCGCCGTCGATCCGCGCCACCGCCGATGTCGGCGATCTCGCCGCCTGCGACGCCCTGCTTGTCGTCGCGCCGGCGCAGCACGTCCGCGGCGTGCTGTCGCAGATCGCGGTCGGCACGCGCCCGCTGGTGCTGTGCGCGAAGGGGATCGAGGCGGGCACCCGGCTGCTCGTCGGCGAGGTCGCGCGGCAGGTCCATCCACAGGCGCCCGTCGCCGTCCTGTCCGGCCCGACCTTCGCGCACGAGGTGGCCGCCGGCCTGCCCACCGCGGTGACGCTGGCGGCGGCGGACGAGGCGCTCGGGCGGGCGCTGTCCGAACGCCTCGCCGCGCCTCAGTTCCGCCCCTATGCCAGCCGTGACGTCGTCGGTGCGGAGATCGGCGGCGCGGTCAAGAACGTGCTCGCCATCGCCTGCGGCGTGGTCGATGGCGCCGGGCTCGGCCAGAACGCCCGTGCCGCGCTGATCGCACGCGGCTTCGCCGAGATGACGCGCTTCGGCCTCGCCCGGGGCGCGCGCGCCGAGACGCTCGCCGGCCTGTCGGGGCTCGGCGACCTCGTCCTCACCTGTTCCTCGACCAGCAGTCGCAATTTCTCGCTCGGCGTCGGCCTGGGTCAGGGCAGGGCCGCCGCCGACCTGCTCGCCGACCGCCGCACCGTCGCCGAGGGCGCCTTCACCGCCCCGGTGCTGCGCGAGGCGGCGGCGGCGGCGGGCGTCGACATGCCGGTCACCGCCGCGGTCTGCCGCCTGCTGGAGGGCGCGCCGGTGGACGACGTCATCGGCGCGCTGCTCGCGCGGCCGTTGCGGCAAGAAGGGCAGTGATCTGACGGAAGATGGTGCGGTGCCGCAACACTGCATCTAAAAACGGATCGATCCGGTAGGATCGTTGCGTAAAAGGTTATTGTTTGGTATTGACAGACATTGATCCCTAATGGACCTTCCTTGCATTCCGGCCAACGAAATAGCGTGACCGGGACGATAGGGGGATTTCCAATGAGGTTGAAAACGACCGCGTCGCTGCTTGCCTTGGCGAGCAGCATGGGTGCGATCGCGCTGCCGGCGGCAGCACAAACGGTCGCGCAGAGCGATGATACCACCGTGAGCCAAAGTGACACCGATACCGTCGCCGAATCGGCGGACGATCGCGCCGCGTTGATCTCGGGCAAGGTCGCCCGGCCTGCCGGCAACGGCAATGAGATCATCGTCACCGGAACCCGGATCAATCGCCCGAACACCTTCTCGGCCGCGCCGATCACCTCGGTCACCGTGCAGGACATTCAGGCGCAAGCCCCCCTCAACGTCGAGGAGGTGCTCAATCGCCTGCCGCAGATCGCGCCGGATTCGCAGCAGAATTACACCGATTCGGACGGTCGCCAGCGACTGAAGCTGCGCAGTCTCGGCTTCGAGCGCACCTTGGTGCTGATCGACGGCAAGCGGCTGGGGACGCAGAACGGGCAAGACACCAACATCATCCCCGCCTCGCTGCTCCAGCGCGTCGACATCCTGTCGGGCGGTGCCTCGTCGGTCTATGGCTCCGACGCAGTGTCGGGCGTCATCAACTTCATCCTGCGCAAGGATTTCTCCGGCCTGCGCATCGATACCAACTACAATTTCTACAATCACCTCAATCGCGACACGATCGTCACGCCCTATGCACAGGCCGCGGGCTTCAACACGCCGCGGGGCTACAGCAACGACGGCGGTCGCGGCGACATCACCGTCACGCTCGGCAAGGCGATGCTCGACGAGCGGCTGAAGGTGTCGACCTTCTTCAATTATCGTCATGCCGATCAGGTGCCGTACAGCGCGCGTTCGTCGTCGCCCTGCCAGCTGACGCAGACCGGCCTCGACGGTCCGCTGTCCTGCTCGCCGCTCTCGACCTATTCGCCGAGCGGCTATGTCTCGCCGCGCAGCGGCACGAACAGCGGTACCGCCTATGTCAACGATCCGCTGGGTAGCCGAACCTTCGTCCCCTACGGCCCGGGTCGCGGCAACGCCGCCAACCCCTATGACGACTATTCGTATCAGCGCGCGGGCGAACGCTATACGGTCGGCACCTTCGCCAGCTTCGAGATCGCGCCGGAGGCCGAACTCTACGGCACGATGATCGCCTTTCGGGACACGTCGCAACAGACCTCGCCGTTGCGTGTCTATTCCTACACTGTGTTCGGCGACACGCCCTATCAGGTGAATTGCAACAATCCGTTCCTGTCGACCAGCCAGGCGCAGGCGCTGTGCGGCAACGCTGCCGGCACCGCTGCCACGGTGCCGCTCGACGTCCGTTACCGGTTCGACGGTCAAGTGCAGGGGACGACCTATCTCAACAACGGCCTGCGGGCGACCGGCGGCATTCGCGGCAAGGTCGGCGATGCGTGGAGCTATGACATCGGCGGTGTTTATGCCCGCAACTACCAGAACACCGCGTTTTCGGTCTATTCCGATCCCGACCGGGTCAACCGCTCGCTCAACGTCGTCAACGTCAGCGGTACCCCGACCTGCGCGTCGGTGGTGTCCGGCGTCGATCGCGCCTGCGTGCCCTTCGACGCCTTCCGCGCCAGCTCGGGCAGCCCCGCGCTGACCAACTATCTGTTCTCGGGCGGCAGCGACGGCGCGACCTTCAACGTCGGCACGTTGTACGACATCGTCGCGAGCGCGACCGGCGATCTCACCAAATACGGCCTCAAGACGCCTTGGGCCGACGAAGGCCTCGCGGTGTCGTTCGCCACCGAATTCCGTCAGGACAAATTGGTCAGCGGCGCCAACCAGACCTACGTCAGCCAATATGGCAGCAACGATGCCAACCTGAAGCAATACGTCTGGGAATCGAATGTCGAGGCGCAGTTGCCGCTCGTCGAGAAGCGCCGGTTCTTCGACCTGTTGCAGGTCAACGGTGGCGCACGCGTGTCGAAGTACAGCAGCAACCCCGACAAGTTCGTCACCTGGAAGATCGAGGGCCTCTACGCGCCGATCCCGGACATCATGTTCCGTAGCTCGTTCAACAAGGCGCAGCGGGCCCCGACGGTGGTCGAGGTGCGGCAGGCGACCAACACCTCCTATGACACCACGGTCGTGACCGACTTCTGCGCGCCGGAAACCCGCCAGCTGCCGGGCGGCGGCACGACGACGCAGCCGCTCGGATCGCGCGAGGCCTGTCGCGCGAGCGGCCTGCCCGATGCGCTCTATGGCAGCCCGACGCTGATCTGCGCGACGCAATGCACCGTCAAATATGGCGGCTTCACCGCCGATCCGGAAACCGCCTACACGTTGACGTACGGGCTGGTGGTCAAGCCGCGCTTCCTCAAGGGGCTGGTGTTCTCGGCCGATTACTATCGCATCCGGATCAACAACTCGCTGGGGTTCAATGGCCCCGATTATTACGCGCAAGGGTGCGTCGCCTCGAATGGCGATCCGTTCTTCTGCTCGGGCATCGTCCGCAATCCTGGTACCGGAACGCTGTTCAGTGCGGCGGCGAACAACCCGACGACGGGCTTCTTCCGCGCCGGCACGACCAATTACTACCGGTCCCTCTCGGAAGGCTATGACTTCCAGGGCCAGTATACGCTGGAACTCGGCGGCGCCGGGCGGCTCGACTGGGGCTTCAACGGTTCGCTGACGACGAAGGCGGGCGGACAGGATTCACCGGTCCGTGCGGCCTATAATTGCGCCGGCTATTTCTCGAACGGCATCTCCTGCGGGCAGTTGATTCCGAAATGGTCGCATGGCCTGCGCACTACCTGGACGACCGCAGACAGTGTCTTCAACGTGTCGTTCAACTGGCGCTACATCAGCGCGCTGACCACCGCCAACAACTCCGGGCAGGATGTAATCGGCGGAACAGACCAGCGGTTCCAGACCACTTTCGCGCGCATCGCACCGCAAAGCTTCTTCGATCTGTCGATGAACTTCAACGTTGCCAAGCGTTTCGCCCTGCGCTTGATCGCGAACAACCTGCTCGATCGGACGGCGCCGATCATTCCCAACTCGTACACGGTAGGGTTGTCGCGCAACAACACGCTGCCGCAGCGCTATGACGCGCTCGGCCGCCAGATCGCGATCGGCACCACGATCACCTTCTGATCGTCTGTTGCGAACGAAAAAAAGGCCCGCCGGAGCGATCCGGCGGGCCTTTCCGGCTCTCCGCACCGAGCGATTAGCGCGCCAGTTCGCGCCAGCCGATGTCGCGACGACAGAAGCCGTCCGAAAAGTCGATCGCATCGACCCCGCGATAGGCCGCATCGCGTGCCGCGCGGATGTCCGCCCCCATCGCGGTCACCGCGAGCACCCGGCCGCCGGACGCCACTAATGTGTCGCCCTCCAATCGCGTCCCCGCCTGGAAGACGGTCGCACCGGTCGCCTCCGCCGCGTTGATCCCATGGATCGCGCCGCCTGCCTTGGGCGTCCCCGGATAGCCCGCCGCCGCCAGCACCACCGTCATCGCCGCCGCGTCGGCGAAGCGCGCCGCGGGCAGGTCACCGAGCCGCCCCTCCGCCACCGCCAGCATCGTCGCGACCAGATCGCCCTCGAACCTTGGCATCAGCACCTGGCATTCGGGGTCGCCGAACCGCGCATTATATTCGATCAGCTTGGGGCCGGTCGCGGTCAGCATCAGCCCGGCGTAGAGCACGCCGCTGAACGGCGTCCCCTCCTCGGCGAGCGCCTTCACCGTCGGCGCGACGATCTCGTCGAGCGCACGCCGTTCCAGCTCGGGGGTGAGCACCGGCGCCGGGCTGTACGCGCCCATGCCGCCGGTGTTGGGACCGGTATCGCCCTCGCCGACGCGCTTGTGGTCCTGCGCGCTGCCGAACGGCAGCAGCGCGACGCCGTCGGTGAGCACGAACAGACTCGCCTCCTCCCCGTCGAGGAATTCCTCCAGCACCACCGGCGCATCGCCGTCCGCGAACATCGCGTCGAACGCTGCGGCTGCCTCGGCCTCGCTGGTCGCGATCACCACGCCCTTGCCCGCGGCGAGTCCGTCCGCCTTGATCACGACCGGATAGGAGAAGGTGCTCGCCAGCGCCGCTTCCGCCTCGGTGCGCGTGCCGACCCGGACATAACCCGCGGTCGGAATGTCGGCGCGCCGGCACAGATCCTTGGTGAAGCCCTTCGATCCCTCGAGCTGCGCCGCCGCCTTGCCCGGCCCGAACACCGGCACGCCCGCCGCGCGCAGCGTGTCGGCGAGACCGTCGACCAGCGGCGCTTCCGGCCCGATGACGACGAGGCCAACGTCATGGCCGGCCACGAAATCCACCACCGCGGCATGATCGGTCGCATCCAGCGCGACGCACGTCGCATGGGCGGCGACGCCGGGGTTGCCAGGCGCGGCATAGAGCGTATCGAGGAGGGCCGATTGCGCCAGTTTCCAAGCGAGTGCGTGCTCGCGGCCACCTGAGCCCAACAGCAGGACGTTCATGCCAGAGTTCCTATCCGATACCGACGACGCCCGGCTGCTAGCCGAGGAGCGGCCCGGCGACAACGCGCTCGCCATGTCGGTCGGCGAACTCAGCTTCAAGCTCAAGCGGATGGTCGAGGGCGAATTCGGCCACGTCCGCATCCGCGGCGAGATCTCGGGCTATAAGCGCGCGACCTCGGGCCACGTCTATCTCGCGCTCAAGGACGATGCCGCGGTGATCGACGGCGTGATGTGGAAGGGGCAGGCCAATGCGCTCGCCTTCGCCGCGCAGGACGGCATCGAGGTGATCGCCACCGGCAAGCTCACCACCTATCCCGGCCGCTCCAAATATCAGATCGTCATCGAGCGGATGGAGCTCGCCGGCGCCGGCGCGCTGATGGCGCTGTTCGAGAAGCTCAAGGCGAAGCTGGCGGGCGAGGGATTGTTCGACGGCGCGCGCAAGGTGCGGCTGCCCTATCTGCCGCGGACGATCGGCGTCGTCACCTCGCCGACCGGCGCGGTGATCCGCGACATCCTCCACCGACTCGAGGATCGCTGTCCGACCCACGTGCTCGTCTGGCCGGTCAAGGTGCAGGGGCAGGGGGCGGCCGAGGAGGTCGCCGCCGCGCTGCGCGGCTTCGACGCGATGCCCGCGGACGGCCCGGTGCCGCGGCCCGACCTCGTCATCGTCGCGCGCGGCGGCGGTTCGATCGAGGATCTGTGGGCGTTCAACGAGGAGGTCGTGGTCCGCGCCGTCGCCGGCTGTACCATCCCGATCATCTCCGCGGTCGGCCACGAGACCGATACGACGCTGTGCGACTTCGCCGCCGACCTGCGCGCGCCGACGCCCACCGCGGCAGCCGAGCTGGCGGTGCCGGTGCTCGCCGACCTGCGCCATACGATCCAGAGCCATGGCCTGCGCACGCAGCGTTGCGCCAATCGCTATGTCGAGCGCGGCCGCGAGCGGCTGACCGGGCTCGCCCGGCTGCTGCCCAAGCGCGACGCGCTGCTCGGGCCGCAGCGCCAGCGTGCCGACGATGCCGGCCAGCGGCTCGACCGCGGGCTCGAACGGCGGGTGACGCTGGCGCGCGGCCAGCTCGACCGGTCGAGCGGCGCGCTGCGTCCGGCGGTGCTGCAGCAACAGGTCGACCGCAACCGCGACCGGCTGGCGGCGACGTGGCGGCTGGTCCAGTCGCTCAACCCCGATGCGGTGCTCGACCGCGGCTATGCGCGGGTCACCGCACGCTGCGAGGGCGAGGGCGGGGGCGGGGGCGGCGCGACGCTGGCGTCCGCCGCGGCAGTGCGCGAGGCAGGGGCGGTGACGCTGCGCTTCCGCGACGGCAGCGTCAATGCCGTCGTCGACGACGGCACGGTCCAGCCCGCCGCCGAGCGCAAGGTTGAGCGCAAACCCGCCAGGGCCTATCCCAAGCCCGACCAGCCGACCTTGCTCTGACAGGATCTCAAGACATGCTCGTTTCCAACTCGGATCGCCCGGCGCGGCTTCACTATATGGCCAACGGCTTCCGGGTGCTGACCCCCGGCGACCACGTCGTCTGTGCGGTGAGCGGCGCCCGCATCCCGATCGAGCTGCTGCGTTATTGGAGCGTCGCGCGGCAGGAGGCCTTCGCCAGCGCGCATCTCGCCAGCGAGGCGCTCAGCCCGCGATGAGGCTGCCGGCCGCGCTGGCACCGCTCGTCTGCCTGGCCGCGGCGGCGTCGCCCCAGGCGCCCGCCCCGGTCGCTGCCCCGGCGTTCCGCTGGACCGGAACGCCGACGCAGGGCGGGCTGATCGCCGGCACCGTCCCCACGGGAAGCGTGACGGTGACCCTCGACGGCCAGCCGATCGCGGTCGAGGCGGGCCGCTTCATCGCCGGCTTCGATCGCGACGCCGGATCGCAGGCCGTGCTCGTCGCGACGCTCGACGACGGCCGCCGGATCACCCAGCCACTCGCAGTGGCGCCGCGGGCCTGGCGGATCGAGCGGCTCGACACGCTGCCCAAATTCCCTGCCCCCGATCCGGTCATGGCGCAGCTGCGCCCCGCCGAGCTCGCCCGGATCGCCGCGGCGCGTGCCGAGGTCACCGACGCGACCGGCTGGCGCCAGACGTTCCGCTGGCCCGCGATCGGCCGCATCTCGGGGCTGTTCGGTGCGCAACGCATCTATCGCGGCGAACCCGGCAGCTACCATTCGGGCATCGACATCGCCCGCCCCACCGGCACCCCCGTCGTCGCGCCCGCGGACGGCGTCGTCATCCTCGCCGCGGACCATCCTTTCACGCTTGAAGGCAATTTGCTGATGATCGACCACGGCCATGGTCTCAACAGCGCCTTTCTCCATCTGTCGCGGATCGATGTGCGCGTCGGCGACCACGTCCGCCAGGGCGATCCGATCGGTGCGGTCGGCGCGACCGGCCGGGCGACCGGACCGCATCTCCACTGGAGCCTGCGCTGGCGCGACGCGCGGCTCGACCCGTTGCTGGTGGCTGGGGCAATGCCGGGGGCGTGAAGGGCGCTGCCCGTCAAAACGACAGATCGCGTCGTCCTGCTGCAATTGCGAGCAGGGATCCTATCACGACAGCCGAACAACGACAATAATTGTGTCATTTAGGCTACACTGTGCGGCAAACGTTGCCGGTTTTTGAAACGCAGGTTTACAGCAAAAATTTCCGCCCGCATTTCAGCGGTATGTCTCTTGAGGGCCGCTCCAGCGGTCGAGGGGGGCTTGGCAAACACCCGGGCCGATACCGCCATAGCGGGTCGACACGTTTGGGTCAGGCAAGGGAAACACATGTTCACGATCCACCGTTCCACGCGCAAGGCGGCGCTGCTCGCAGCCGTTACGCCGTTCGCGATGCTTTATGCGGGCGCCGTCTCGGCGCAGACCGCGCCGGAAGGCGCGTCCACCGACGCCGCTTCGATCGCACAGCAGACGCAGGGTACCGAGGCGGCAGACGATCAGGCCGGCAATGACATCGTCGTAACCGGTTCGATCATCCGCGGGACCGACGCCGGTCCGTCGCCGGTCAGCACGATCACCACCGAGAATCTCGATGCCCGCGGCATCAACACGGTGCAGGCCGGTATCCAGGCGCTGTCGTCCAACAACGGTCCGGCGCTGACCAACTCCTTCACTGCGAACGGTGCCTTCGCATCGGGCGCATCGTCGGTATCGCTGCGCGGTCTGTCGACCAACTCGACGCTGGTCCTGTTCGACGGCCTGCGCGCCGCTTACTATCCGCTGTCGGACGACGGCTCGCGCAACTTCGTCGATCTCAACACGATCCCCGACGACATCGTCGAGCGCGTCGACGTGCTGCGCGACGGCGCATCGTCGAGCTACGGCGCGGACGCGATCGCCGGCGTGGTCAACATCATCACCAAGCGTTCGTTCCAGGGCGTCACCGGTCGCGTCGAAGCCGGTATCGCGGAACGTGGCTACAACGCCAACCAGCGCCTGTCGCTGACCGCCGGCACCGGCGATCTCGACGAAAAGGGCTACAACGCTTACGTCAGCGGCTTCTACTATCGCGCCGAAGGCGTGCAGTCCAAGTCGCTGCCGGCACCGTTCAACAGCAGCGACGAACGCGGCCTGTGCGGCGATCGCACCGGTACGCGCGTCTGCGGCCCGAACAACGTCGCCAATGGCCTCGACGCCAACGGCTCGTTCACCAACGGGTTCGCGATCGGCACGGGCAATTTCTACGTCCGTCCGGCCAACGCCACCAACACGACCGCGCTCGGCCGCTACCAGCTGCTGAACCCGACGGCCGGTTGCCGCGTCGGCACCCCCTACAATCCGACCGCCGCCGAACTGGCGCTGCCGATCAACGCGACGGCTCCGGGTACGGTCTGCCAGGTCGATACGCAGAACCTCTATGGCAACGTGACGCCCGATCAGGAGCGTTTCGGTGGTTCGGCACGCTTCACCGCGAAGGTCGGCGATACGTCGGAAGCCTATTTCCAGGTTAACTTCCAGCAGTCGACCGCCAGCTACACCGGCGTGCCGGCGACGATCCGCGCGAATGCGCCGGCGGGTATCCTGTTCCCGCAATATTCGACCTCGCAGAACGCCACCGCGGCGATCGATCCGCGCTCGGCGATCCTCGCCCTGCCGGTCTACATCTGCGCACGCGGCACGGCGACGTGCAACGCGACCAATGGGACGCTCAACCCGAACAATCCGTTCGCGGCATCGGGCCAGGTCGCCCGCCTCGTCGGCACCCTTGCCAACGAGCGTGAGTTCAACGAAACCCGCAGCCGCGTCTATCGCGCCGCCATGGGCATCAACGGGACCATCTTCGGCGACGTCGATTACCGGGCCGATGCGACCGCGATGCACACCGACCTGCGTCGTCGTACCGACGGCTATGTCTACATCCAGCATCTGCTCGATGTCATCGCCGACGGCAGCTACAATTTCGTCAATCCCGAGCTGAACAGCCAGGCGACGCTCGACTATCTGACGCCGCAGAACATCACCAACAGCAGCTCGGACCTCTACCAGGCGCAGTTCACCCTCGGTAAGGCGCTGTTCGCGCTGCCCGGCGGCGATCTTCGCGTCGCGGTCGGCGGATCGGTCTTCTACGAGGCGGTCGACGCCCCCAGCGGCAACCCCGACACCAACGGCCCGACGCAGCGCTATTTCCGCCAGAACGCCTTCGGCACCAGCGGCAACCGTACCGTCACCTCGGCCTTCGGCGAAATCAACGCTCCGATCCTCGATCAGCTGACCCTGAACGCCTCGGGCCGCTATGACCATTATTCGACCGGTCAGAGCAACTTCTCGCCGAAGTTCGGCGCGATCTTCACCCCGATCCAGCAGGTCACCGTCCGCGGCACCTATTCGCGCGGGTTCCGCATCCCCTCGTTCGGCGAGGCCAACGCCCTGCCGACGACCGGCTATGTGACGCAGCAGCTTTCGAGCATTCCGGCCGCGTTCCTCAGCCAGTACAGCACCAATCCGGGTGCCGGCCAGATCTGTACGGCGAACACCCCGAACAACTGCTCGGGCTACATCACCGCCTATTCGATCGGCCAGACCACGCTGGCGTCGCCGGACCTGAAGCCGGAGAAGTCGCGCAGCTTCACCGCCGGCATCAAGTTCGAACCGATCCGCAGCCTGTCGCTGACGGTCGATTACTATAACATCAAGAAGACCGGCGCGATCACCACGCCGGATCTCTCGCCGGCGATCGCCGCTTACTATGCGGGTCAGGCCATCCCGACCGGCTTCGAAGTGATCCCGGACGCGGTCGACGTGAACAACCCGACCGCACGGCCGAAGATCGCCTTCGTCCGTTCGCAGCTGATCAACGCGCAGACGATCAAGTCCGAGGGCATCGACTTCGGCGCCAACGGCTTCGTCGACTTCGGCGGGGTGAAGTGGACGACCAACCTGAACGCCAGCCTCATCCTGGAGCTGAGCACGACGGTCGACGGCGTGCGCCAGACCTATGTCGACACGCTCGGCAACTTCAACCTGACCGCGGGTTCGGGGACGTTCGAGTGGAAGGGCAACTGGTCCAACACGTTCGACTTCGGCGACCTCGCGCTGACCGGTACCGTCAACTATACGTCGGGCTACGACCTGTCGGCGATGGATCAGGGCGACGCGTATAAGGATTGCGGTCAGGCACCTGCCTATTCGGGTTGCCGCGTGAAGAGCTACATCACGGCCGACGCGAATGCGACGTTCAAGGTCAACGACAAGTTCTCGTTCTACGTGAACGCGTTGAACATCTTCAACCGTCTGCCTCCGATCGATCCGGTCACCTATGGCGCCTATCTGTACAATGCGGTGCAGGGCGGCGAGGGCATTTTCGGCCGGTCCTACCGCGCCGGCGCGAAGTTCAACTTCTAAAGCGCTTCGCCTTCCGAACGAAGAAGGGCGGGTCTCACGACCCGCCCTTTTTTGTGTCCGGTCCGGAAGGTCGGCCTATGCCTGTCCCACCGTCAGTACCAGTTTGCCGTCGCCCTCGTCGACATGCACCGTGGCGCCGTCCTTCACCTCGCCGCGCAGGATCAGGTCGGCGAGCGGATCCTGCAGATAGCGCTGTACCGCGCGTTTCAGCGGCCGGGCGCCGTAGACGGGATCGTAGCCCACCCGGCCCAGCCAGTTGCGGGCAGCATCGGTCAGGTCGAGCGTCACTTTGCGGTCGGCGAGCAATTTGCCGACGCGCGCCACCTGGATGTCGACGATCGGCGCCATGTGGCTCTGGCCCAGCCGGTGGAACAGGATGATCTCGTCCAGCCGGTTGAGGAATTCGGGCCGGAAATGGGCGCGGACGACCTCCATCACCTGCGGCTCGACCGTCTCGACCACCTGCCCCTCCTCGACCGCGGCGAGATATTGCGAGCCGAGGTTGGACGTCAGGATGATCAGCGTGTTGCTGAAATCCACCGTCCGCCCCTGGCCATCGGTCAGCCGGCCGTCGTCGAGCACCTGCAGCAGCACGTTGAACACGTCGCCGTGCGCCTTCTCGACCTCGTCGAACAGCACGACCTGATAGGGCCGGCGCCGTACCGCCTCGGTGAGCACGCCGCCCTCCTCATAGCCGACATAGCCCGGCGGTGCGCCGATCAGGCGTGCGACCGCATGTTTCTCCATGAACTCGCTCATGTCGATGCGCACCATCGCGGACGGGTCGTCGAACAGGAATTCGGCGAGCGCCTTGGTCAGCTCGGTCTTGCCGACGCCGGTCGGGCCGAGGAACAGGAACGAGCCCAACGGCCGGTTCGGATCCTGCAGCCCCGCGCGCGCGCGCCGCACCGCGGTGGAGACGGCGCGCACCGCCTGCGCTTGGCCGATGACGCGCTGGCCGATCACCTCCTCCATGCGCAGCAATTTGTCGCGCTCGCCCTGCAGCATCCGCTCCATCGGGATACCGGTCCAGCGGCTGACGACGCCGGCGATGTCGTCCGCGGTCACCTCCTCGCGCAGCATCGCGCCCTGCGTCGCGCCCTGCGCCTCGGCGAGCTGCTTCTCCAGCGTCGGGATGCGGCCATAGGCGAGCTCGCCCGCCTTGGTCAGGTCGCCCGCTCGCTGCGCCTGTTCCAGTTCGAGCCGGGTGGCGTCGAGCTGTTCCTTGAGCTTGGCCTCGCGGCCGATCTTGTTCTTCTCGGCCTGCCAGCGCTGCGTCAGCGCGGCGGATTGCTCCTCGAGATTGACCAGCTCCTCCTCCAGCGCGGCGAACCGGTCGCGGGAGGCCTCGTCGGTCTCGCGGCGCAGCCCCTCGCGCTCGATCTTGAGGCGCAGGATGCGACGGTCGAGCGTCTCGATCTCCTCGGGCTTGCTCTCCACCTCCATGCGGATGCGGGACGCGGCCTCGTCCATCAGGTCGATCGCCTTGTCGGGCAGGAAACGGTCGGTGATGTAGCGGTTCGACAGGGTCGCCGCGGCGACCAGCGCGCCGTCGGTGATCCGCACGCCGTGATGCAGCTCGTACTTCTCCTTGAGGCCGCGCAGGATGCTGATCGTGTCCTCGACCGTCGGCTCGCCGACGAACACCGGCTGGAAGCGGCGCTGCAACGCCGGATCCTTCTCGACGTATTTGCGATATTCGTCGAGCGTGGTCGCGCCGACGCAATGCAGCTCGCCGCGCGCGAGCGCGGGTTTCAGCAGATTGCCCGCGTCCATCGCGCCCTCGGATTTGCCGGCGCCGATCAGCTGGTGCATCTCGTCGATGAACAGGACGATCTGCCCCTCGGCCTGCTTCACCTCGTCGATGACGCCCTTCAGCCGCTCCTCGAATTCGCCGCGATATTTGGCGCCGGCGATCAGCGCGCCCATGTCGAGCGCCATCAGCGTCTTGTCCTTGAGGCCGTCGGGCACGTCGCCGTTGGCGATGCGCAGCGCCAGACCCTCGACGATCGCGGTCTTGCCGACGCCGGGTTCGCCGATCAGCACCGGATTGTTCTTGGTGCGGCGGGCGAGCACCTGGATCGTGCGGCGGATCTCCTCGTCGCGGCCGATCACCGGGTCGAGCTTGCCGTCGCGCGCCGCCTGGGTGAGATCGCGGGCGAACTTCTTGAGCGCGTCGTAGCGATCCTCGGCGCTGGCGGTGTCGGCGGTTCGACCGCCGCGCAGCGCGTTGATCGCGCCGTTGAGCGCCTCGGCGGTCACGCCGGCGCTCGCCAGTGCGCGACCGGCGGCGGTGGTGGTCGCCAGCGCGAGTGCGAGCAACAGCCGCTCGACCGTGACGAAGCTGTCGCCCGCCTTTTGGGCGACCTGCTCGGCCTGATCGAGGACGCGGACGATATCGTTGTCGAGTCCCGGCGTCTGCTGTGCGCCCGATCCCGAGACGGCGGGAATTTTCGCGAGTGCGGCGTCGGTCTCGGCGACCGCGCGCTTCGCGTCGCCGCCAGCCGCCTGGATCAGCCCGGCGGCCATGCCCTGCTCGTCCTCGAGCAGCGCCTTCAACAGATGGTCCGGCGCGATCCGCTGATGGTTCATGCGGATCGCAACGGTCTGCGCCGATTGGAGGAATCCCTTGGCGCGGTCGGTAAATCGTTCGAGGTTCATAAAATCCCCTTGCCTGTATGGCCCGGATGTAGTGTTGCCATTGTGCAACACAAGGGTATCCGATCGAGACTGCGATGATGGCGTCGCCGCCGCGACGCATTTTCAAAAAAGCCGCCGCGGTCGCTTGCCAGTGTTCGCCCCCCGGTTATGCTCGACCAGTTCATAGGTTCAGGACGAAGCGGGGGACTCTATTCTCATGACGAAGCTATTCGCACTTGCCGGCGTCGCATCGATCGCGCTGGTCGCGCCGCTGCACGCACAGACCACGCCCGCTCCCGCCCCGGCGAAGGCCGCGCCGGTCGCCGCGCTCGTCAAGGCGGTCGACATTCCCTATCAGCAATTCACGCTGAAGAACGGCCTGCGCGTCGTCGTCCATACCGATCGCAAGGCGCCGGTCGTCGCGGTCAGCGTCTGGTATGACGTCGGCTCGAAGCACGAGCCGCAGGGCTCGACGGGCTTTGCACATCTGTTCGAGCATCTGATGTTCAACGGGTCGGAGAATGCACCGGGCGACTTCTTCGCACCGCTGAAGCAGGTCGGGGCGACCGACTTCAACGGCACCACCTATTTCGACCGGACCAATTATTTCGAGACGGTGCCGACCGCGGCGCTGGAGCGCGCGCTGTTCCTCGAATCCGACCGGATGGGCTATCTGCTCGGCGCGATCACGCAGGGCGTGCTCGACGAGCAGCGCGGCGTCGTTCAGAACGAGAAGCGGCAGGGCGACAACCGCCCCTATGGCCTGATGGGCTATGCGGTCACCGAGGGGCTGTTCCCGGCGACGCACCCGTACGGTCATGACACGATCGGATCGATGGCCGATCTCGACGCCGCCAGCCTCGACACCGTCAAGAACTGGTTCCGCGGCCATTACGGCCCGAACAATGCGGTGCTGGTGCTCGCCGGCGACGTCGACGTCGCCAGCGCGCGACCGCTGGTCGAGAAATATTTCGGTGCGATCAAGGCCGGCCCCAAGAGCGTGCTGCCCGCCGCGCCGGTCATCACCTTGCCCGCCGCCAAGACGGTGACGCTGAAGGATCGTGTCGCCGCGACGATGATCAGCCGCAACTGGACGGTGCCGGGGCTCAACGACAAGGACGCCGCACCGCTCGAGGTCGCGGCCGGCGTGCTCGGCGGCATGGCCTCGTCGCGCCTGACCAACGAGCTGATCCGCAAGGAGAAGCTGTTCACGCAAATTTCGGCGGACAATAGCGCCTTCGCGCAGGTCGGCACGTTCGCGATCGAGGGGCTGGTGCGTCCGGGCGTCGATCCGGCGCTTGCGGCGCAGCGGCTCGATGCGGTCGTCGCCGACTTCCTGCGCACCGGCCCGACGCAGGACGAGGTGTCGCGCTTCGTTACCACCCGCGTCGCCGGCCGCGTCCGCGGACTCGAGGCCGTCGGCGGCTTCGGCGGCAAGGCGGTCGCGCTCGCCGAGGGCGCGCTCTATTCGAACGATCCCGGCTTCTACAAGAAGCAGCTCGCCGACCTCGCCGCGCAGACCCCGGCAAGCGTCAAGGCGGCGGCGGACAAATGGCTCGGCCGTCCGGTGCTCGCCGTGAATGTGGTTCCCGGCGCGCGCGACGCTTATGCCGAGGCGAAAGTGCCGCCCAAGGTCGATGTCGTCGCTGCACCGGAACAGCCGGCGAAAGGGACGCGTGGCGCGATCCCCGCGGTCGGTGCGGTCACCGGCCTGTCCTTCCCCAAGGTCGAGCGCAGCCGCCTGTCGAACGGTATCGAGCTGGTCTATGCGCAGCGCAATGCGGTGCCGGTGACGCAGGCGGTGCTGAGCTTCGATGCCGGCTATGCCGCCGATGTACCGGGCAAGCTCGGCACGCAGCTCGTCGCGCTCAACATGCTCGACGAAGGCACCGAACATTACGACGTCAACGCGCTCGCCGAGGCACGCGAGCGGCTCGGCATGCAATTGTCGTCGGGGGCGGGCAACGATCGCAGCACGCTGTCGATGGGCGTGCCGAGCGCCAACCTCGGCCCGGCGCTCGACCTGTTCGCCGAGGTCGCGCGGCGGCCGGCCTATGGCGACACCGACGTCGCCCGCTTCAAGGCGCAGCAGGTCGCGCAAATCCAGCAGGAGCTGACCAACCCCGGAGCGCTCGCGCAGCGCATGTCGACGCGCATCCTCGCGGCGGGTACGCCCTATGCGAAGGCGCAGGGCAGCGGCGATCCGGTCGCGGTGGCGGCACTGACGCCGGCCGACCTGCGCAGTTACCAGCAGGCGTGGCTGCGGCCCGAGAAGGCGAAGCTGTTCGTCGTCTCCGACCGGCCGCTCGCCGAGGTGCAGGCGGCGCTGGAGGCGCGGTTCGGCGACTGGAAGGGGACGGGCACGGCCGGCACCAAGACGTTCGCCGGCACGCCGTCGCCGCTCAAGCCGGGCATCGTCCTCGTCGATCGCCCCGACAGCCCGCAGTCGATCATCGTCGGCGGTCAGCGCACCGGCCTGAAGGGCACCGACGACCTGCTCGTCCTCAACACGGTCAACGATGCGCTCGGCGGCAGTTTCCTCAGCCGGCTCAACATGGACCTGCGCGAGGAGAAGCATTGGTCCTATGGTGCCGGCGGCCGCTTCCAGCCGTCGGAATTCGCCGCGCCCTATCTGTTGCAGGCGGGGGTGCAGGCGGACAAGACCGGCCCGGCGCTCGCCTCGGCGCGCGACGACGTCGCGCAGTTCGTCACCACCAAACCGATGACGGAAACCGAGTTCGACCTCGCGATCAAGGGCGCGACGCTGCAATTGCCCGGCCAGTTCGAAACCTCGCAGGCGGTGCTGGGGGCGATGCAGGCGAACGACCTGTTCAAGCGGCCCGACGATTATTACGCGACGGTCGCCACCCGCTATCGCGCGATGACGCTGCCGCAGCTGCGCAGCGCGGTGGCGCAGACGATCGATCCGGCCAGGCTGACCTGGATCGTCGTCGGCGATGCTTCCAAGGTAAAGCCGCAGCTTGACAGCCTCGGCCTGCCGGTCGAGGTCGTCCCGGCAAGCGCAGTCGCCGGCGCCCCGGCCGGTGCTGTGACCGCAGCGAAATGAGGAGAGCGTGATGGCCGAGGTTGATGGCAGCTGGGATTGCATCGTGAAGTCGCCGCTTGGCGATCAGAATTTGACGCTCGTCGTGCAGAGCGAGGGCGATGCCTTCACCGGCACCGCCTCGGGTGCGATGGGCTCGGGCGACGTCGCCGGCACGGTGTCGGGCAATACGATCAGCTGGAAGCTCCAGATGACCGTACCGATGCCGATGACGCTCGATTGCGAGGCGACCGCCGAGGGCGATACGCTGACCGGTACGGTCGGTGCCGGCGCCTTCGGCAGCTTCCCGCTGTCGGGCAAGCGTAGCGCTTGATTCGCCGGCAATAATCGGGACACATTGCGGCCCGCCTCCCTCCGGAGGCGGGCCGTTTCGTTTTGGGGTTACCGCCGCATGATCCGATCGCTTCTCGCCGCCTGCGCTCTGGGCGCGCTCGCCACCGCCGCCGCCGCCGGTGCGCAGAGTTACGACGAGCGCCCCGCCAAACTGGCGCCGCGGGACACCAATTACGAATACGTCCGCAAGGCGGTCGAGATTCCGATGCGCGACGGGGTCAAGCTCCACACCGTGATCGTCATCCGCAAGGGGACGAAGGACGCCGGTATACTGCTGACCCGCACGCCCTATGACGCCGACGACCAGACGAAGGCGGACAGCGGTACCTTCGCCGGCATCCTGTCGCATGGCGACGGGCCGTGGGACCTCATCGCGGCGGACGGCTATATCCGCGTCATCCAGGACGTGCGCGGCATGCACGGCAGCCAAGGCATCACGCTGATGAACCCGACGCCCGCCGGATCGCCCAACAATCCAACCAAGACCGACGATTCGACCGACACCTACGACACGATCGCCTGGCTGGTGAAGAACGTGCCGGAGAGCAACGGCCGCGTCGGGATCAGCGGGATCAGCTACGACGGCTTCCTGCCGCTGATGGCGCTGATCAACCCGCATCCGGCACTCAAGGTGTCGGTGCCGATGAACCCGATGGTCGACGGCTGGCGCGGCGACGACTGGTTCCACAACGGCGCCTTCCGCCAGATCGGCCTGCCCTACATGCTCGGCCAGCAGGGGACGCGCGACGCCAGCACGCCGTGGATCACCGACACCGCCGACGATTACGATTACTGGCTGCGCAACGTCTCGGCGGGTGCGGTGGCGAAGGCGCAGGGCGTCGATCGGGCGTCGGGATTCTATCGCAAGGTCGCCGCGCATCCCGCCTATGACGGCTATTGGTCGAGTGCCGCGATGGACAAGATCCTCGCCGCGCAGCCGTTGAAGGTGCCGACGATGCTCGTCGCGGGGCTGTGGGATCAGGAGGACATCTACGGCGCGCCCGCGGTCTATCGCGCGCTGGAGCCCAAGGACACCAAGAACGACATGGTCTTCCTGACGCTAGGCCCGTGGTATCACGGGCAGGAGGTCGGCGACGGCAGCGCGCTCGGCGCGATCAAATGGGATCAGGACACCGCGAAATGGTGGCGCTGGCACGTGCTGCGGCCGTTCCTCGCGCATTATCTCAAGAGCGACCAGCCGGCGATGGACGTCGCCCCGGTCACCGCCTTCCAGTCGGGCGCCAACGAATGGCAGCGGTTGCAGGCGTGGACGCCGCCGACGCCGACGCCACTCTATCTCAAGCCCGGCGGGGCCTTGGGCTTCGCCGCGACGGGGGGTGCGGCGCAAACCGCGGATTACGTTTCCGACCCGGCGCATCCGGTGTCCTATCGCGTCCGCCCGACGCGGCCGATCTATGCCGAGGGATCGACGTGGAAGAATTGGCTGGTCGACGACCAGCGGGCCGTTTCGGGGCGGCCCGACGTCGTCACCTTCACCAGCGACGTGCTCACCGCGCCGGTGACGATCGCGGGCACGCCGGAGGTGCATCTGACCGCCTCGACCAGCGGCACCGACAGCGACTGGGTGGTCAAGCTGGTCGACGTCTATCCCGAGGTGATGCCCAAGCAGGCGGAGATGGGCGGCTATCAGCTCGCCGTCGCGATGGACATCTTCCGCGGCCGCTATCGCGAGGATCTGGCGGTCGCCAAGCCGCTCGTCGCCAATGCGCCGCTGAAATACCAGTTCGCGCTGCCCGAGACCAACCACGTCTTCCTGCCCGGCCACCGTATCATGGTGCAGGTCCAGTCGAGCTGGTTCCCGCTCTACGACCGCAATCCGCAGACCTTCGTGCCGAACATCTTCTTCGCGCAGCCGAAGGACTATGTGACGGCGACGCAGAAGATCACCGTCGCCGGGCCGGATGCGAGCTATATCGCGTTGCCCGTCGTGAAATGACGGTGCCGCGGTGAGACACCGCCATGCCCCCGATCGTCCGGCGCTCGCGCTGGCGCTCGGCGTGCATGGCGCGTTGCTGCTGCTGCTCCTGCTGGCGCGGCCGCCGGTGCCGGCACCGCCGCCATCGACACCGGCACTGACGCTGTTCGACGTGGCGCCACCGCCGCCGCCGCCACCGCCACCGCCCGAACTGCCGCCGCCGCCGAAACGGCCACCTCCGCCCGTACCGGCACCGTCAGGCGCCGCGCCGCCGACGGCCTCGCGACCGCCGCCGCCGCCACCGATCGACACGACGCCGCAACCGCTCGCGCCACCGCCGCCGCCGAGCGCGGTGATACCGTCACCCTTCGGTGCGGATCAGGACGTGGCGCAGCTCGTCGGGCCGCCGTCGGTCGGGGCGGGCCTGGGGACGGGAACCGGTCGCGGTGCAGGCAATGGCGCGGGCGATGGCGGCGGCGGCAAGGTCCGTTATGCGCGGGCGAGCTGGATCTACCGGCCAACGGACGCCGAACTGCGGCGCTTCTGGCCGCCCGATGCGGTCCGCGACCGCGTTTCGGGGCATGCCTTGCTCGCCTGTCGGGTGCCGCGCTCGGGCCGGCCCGAACGGTGCTGGGTGGTATCGGATACGCCCACCGGCATCGGCTTCGGCGCCGCCGCGGTGCAGATGGCGCCGCTGTTCCGGATCAGGCCGGTGCTGCGCAACGGCAAGGTGCTGCCGGTGCCGGTGATCGTGCCGGTCGCCTTCGACATCGCGAAGCCGCCATCGGCGAAGACGCGCTGATCCGGTTCAGCGCTGGACGCGGGTGATGTGGCCCATCTTGCGGCCGGGCCGCGCCGCGCCCTTGCCATAGAGGTGGAGGTGCGCGCCGGGCTCGGTCAGCGCCGGCTGCCACGCATCGTCGCCGATGAGATTCTCGAGCGCCACCGCACTCCCCGTCAGCGCGGTGCTGCCGAGCGGCAGGCCGCAGATCGCGCGGATATGGTTCTCGAACTGCGAGGTCTCGGCGCCCTCGATCGTCCAATGGCCCGAATTGTGGACGCGCGGCGCCATTTCATTGAACACCGGGCCGTCGGCGGTGGCGAAGAATTCGCAGGCGAGCACGCCGACATAATCGAGCTCGGCGGCGATGCGGCAGGCGAGCGCGGTCGCCTCTTCGGCCTGGTCGAGGATCGGCTGCGGCGCCGGCACGCGCGACGTGCGCAGGATAGCATCGACATGGACGTTCTGCGGCGGGTCGTAGCGGACGGTGGCGCCGTCCTGACCGCGCGCGATCAGGATCGAGAATTCGTGGCTGAAGTCGACGAACGCCTCGAGCACCGCGGGGCCGCCGATCGCCTCCCATGCCGCATCGGCGTCGGCGGGGCCGTGGAGGCGCATCTGGCCCTTGCCGTCATAGCCGAAGCGCGCGGTCTTGAGCACCGCGGGGGTGCCGACATGGTCGAGCGCGGCGATCAGCGTCTCGCGGCTGTCGACCGCGGCCCAGCGCGCCGGGCGGCCGCCGACGCGCTCGACGAAGCGCTTCTCGGCGATCCGCTCCTGCGCGGCGGCGAGCGCGCGCGGATGCGGATGGACCGGCACGCGTTCGGCGAGCCACTCGACCGGGCCGAGCGCGATATTCTCGAACTCGTAGGTGACGACGTCGCAGGCGGCGGCGAAGTCGGCGAGGACGATGCGATTGTGGTAATCGGCGCGGGTCAGGCTCGCCGCGGTCTGCGCCGCGACGCTGTCCGCCTCGGGGGCGAGCACGTGCGTGCGATAGCCGAGCTGCGCTGCGGCGATGGCGAGCATCCGGCCCAGTTGCCCGCCGCCGAGGATGCCGATCGTGCTGCCGGGAGCGAGCATCAGGCGGGCTCGTCGGCGACCGCGTCGGTCTGCCGCCGGCGCCAGGCTTGCAGGCGTTCGGAGAGCGCGGCGTCGTGCGTCGCGAGGATCGCCGCGGCGAGCAGCCCGGCGTTGGTCGCGCCGGCCTTGCCGATCGCCAGCGTGCCGACCGGGATACCGGCAGGCATCTGGACGATCGAGAGCAGGCTGTCCTGCCCCGACAGCGCCTTGCTCTGGACCGGCACGCCGAGCACCGGCAGGTGCGTCATCGCCGCGGCCATGCCGGGCAGATGCGCGGCGCCGCCGGCACCGGCGATGACGACCTTGAGGCCGCGGTCCGCCGCGGTCTTGGCGTAATCGTAGAGCCGGTCGGGGGTGCGATGCGCGGAGACGACCTTCGTCTCATGCGCGACGCCCAGTTCGGCGAGCACGTTTGCCGCGTGCCGCATCGTGTCCCAATCGGACGTCGAACCCATGATGATGCCGACCAATGTCATAGACGGCGGTTAGCGGCAGAGCGGAGGGAGGGCAACGGCTTGCACCGGCAGGCGCGCACCCGTGTTGGACGACATGGACAAGATGGACACCTTAAAGGAAACGATCCGGGTCTATCGTTTCCGTTTTGGTGGTGATCGGGGGTCACGATGAGACAGAGCGCGGCGGGTTTAGCGCGTGGGACCGGTGTAGGACAGGGGCGAAAATCTGGTGCCACCTTCGTCATCCCTGCGGAGCCGAAACCTCTCTAGAGTTCGCTCGGTCACTTGGGCTTTCCAGTGTTCCTGCGAAAGCAGGAACCCAGGGTCAAGCAAAGCAACAGCTTATCGAGTTCGAGACTCCTGGGCTCCTGCGTTCGCAGGAGCACTGGTGGACGTTCGCAAGGACCCTGTTCCCGCGAAACGACGAAGGAAGAGGGGAGGGCGTGGCGCCCGCCTTACCGTTCGCTGAGATAATAACGGTCGGTGGCGTTGAGCGCGTCGTCGAGTTCGTAGACGATCGGCTGCGCGGTCGGGATTTCCAGACCGGTGATCTCGTCGTCGGGGATGTTCGACAGATGCTTGACCAGCGCGCGCAGCGAATTGCCGTGCGCCGAGATCAGCACGCGCTGGCCGTCGCGCAGTGCCGGCACGATCCGCTCCTCGTAATAAGGCAGGACGCGGGCGATCGTGTCCTTGAGGCTCTCGGTCGCCGGGATGGCGATGCCGGCATAGCGGCGATCGGCCGACAGGTCATAGTCGCTGCCGGCCTCCATCGGCGGCGGCGGCACGTCGAAGCTGCGGCGCCAGATCTTGACCTGCGCCTCGCCGTGCTTGGCCGACGTCTCCGCCTTGTCGAGCCCGGTGAGGCCGCCGTAATGGCGCTCGTTGAGCCGCCAGTCCTTCTCGGTCGGCAGCCACAGCCGGCCCATCGCCTCGAGCGCCAGGTTGAGCGTCTTGATCGCGCGCGTCTGCAGCGAGGTGAAGGTCATGTCGAAGTCGAGGCCCTTGGCGGCCATCATCTCGCCGGCGGCGCGCGCCTCGGCGGCGCCCTTCTCGGTGACGTCGACGTCCCACCAGCCGGTGAAGCGGTTTTCGAGGTTCCAGCTGGACTGGCCATGGCGGATCAGGACGAGGCGCGGCATCGGAAGCTCCCTTTAGGATCGAGGACGAAGGTCGAGGGCGAAGAACTGGTTGTGCGGGCTCGGCCGATAGTCGGCGAACGGCCCGGTGTCGATGAAGCCGGCGCTGCGATACAAAGCGACCGCGGGCGCGTGCAGGGCGGCGGTGCCGGTTTCGAGGCTGAGCCGGTCGTAGCCGCGATCGCGGGCGACCGCGACGACGTGGTCGAGCAGCGCCCGGCCGACGCCGGTGCCGCGCGCGGCCGGGGCGGCGCGCATCGACTTGACCTCGCCATGGCGCGGATCGAGCTGCTTGAGCGCGACGAAGCCGACCAGCGCGTCGTCGCGCCACGCGGTCCAGAAGGTCACGCCCGGCGCCGACAGGCCGCCGGCATCGAGCGCGAAGGCGAAATCCGCCATCTGCCCGCGCAACTCCGTGAGGTGATGCGCGAGCAGATCGGCGACATAAGGCGCGGCGGGATCGTCCTGCCTGATCTCCATCAGATTTCGTCGATCATCCCGGCGAGCACTTCGAGGCACGACACGCCGAGTGCGCGCGAGCGTTCGGGCGACCAGCCGAATTCGGCGTCGGGATTGGGATCGTGATCCTTGAACGGCATCTCCAGCGTCACCGACACCGCGCCGAAGCGCTGCGCCAATTGGTTGGTCGACATCGAGAGATTGGCGTTGCCCGCGCTCGATTTCTCATAGCCCTTCTCGGTCTGGAAATCGGGGGTGTGCTCGGCGAGGCGCTGGCCGAAGGCGTAGAATTTGGCGCCATGCGCCTCGGTCCAGTCGGGGATGCCCTCGAAGCCGGCGATGAAATTCGCCGGGATCGCTTCGTCGCCATGGACGTCGATCGCGAAGGCGACGCCGGTCGCGTCCATCGCATCGCGGACGCAGAGCACTTCGGGGCTGCGCTCGGGCGTCGGCGCGTGCCATTCGCGGTTGAGGTTCACCCCCGCCGCATTGGTGCGCAGATGGCCGCGGCGGGTGCCGTCGGGATTCATATTGGGGACGACATGGACGGTCGCCTTGGCGAGCAGCGGCGCGGCGGCGGGGCTGGTCAGCCAGTCGAGCGCGCCCTCCATCCAATATTCGGTCATCGATTCGCCGGGATGCTGGCGGGCGTAGAGCCACACCGGCTTGGGACCGTCGCCGATACGGAAATAGTCGATGCTCTGGCCGTCGAGCGAGGTGCCGAGCTCGCGGTGCGTCACCCCCGGCCGCGCGGCGATGCGCGCGACGAGATCGTGGTGCATCTCCATCGTATAAGGCGCGAAATAGGCGAACCAGGCGAGTTCGCCCTCGACCGCGTAATCGAACGACAGCACGCCCTTGTCATATGTGGTGTCGATCATCCGCCACGCCTGCCGGTCGGTGCTGACGCGCGTCCGGTAGCCGGGCCAGCCGAACGGATAGGCGGACTGGCCGGCGTTGACGATGCGGAAGCTCAGCCGCCGGCCGTGCGCGCCGGCGACGCGGAAATAGAACCATTGGAAGAAGTCGGACTCGTGGTCCTTGACGATCTCGAGGTCGACGCGGTCGCCCTCGATGGCGATGACGCGGATGTTGCCGCCGTCGAAGGCGGCGTTGATGCTGAGGGTCATGAGGCGTGCCTGATTGGTAGAGGATGCTTGGCGAAGGGGATGACCTCACCCTCACCCTTCCGGCGCTGCGCGCCTCCCTCCCTCTCCCGCCGGGAGAGGGAAAGACGCCGCAGGCGGCGCAGGGTGAGGGCGAGGGCGGTCACCTCACCGTGATGGTGCGGCCCGAATCGCCCGGAAAGCCGGTGAACAGCGCGCGGGCGAGCTTGCCGGCCTGCTGGTCGGCGCCCTTGATGTCGCTGATCCCCTGCGCCTTGCCTTCCCAGATCGGCGACTGGTCGGCGCGGCGCTTGATCGTCACCGCGAGCTCGGCGACGAGCAATTCGGTCGGACGGCTCCTGCCGATCGGGAAGCCGATGCCGCCGCCTAGACCGACGCCGCCGCCGCCGCGGCGGCCACCACCGCCGCTGAACCCGCCGCCGCCGATTCCGATGCTGACCGGCGACTGGCGCGGCGGGCCCTCGCGGCTGGTGCGGGTGAAGGCGACGGTGGCGACATAGTCGGGGGTCGCGCCCTGCGCCGGCAAGGTATAGCCGACCTTGAGCAATTCGGCCTCGACCGCGGCGGCATAGGTCTTGAACTCGAGGCTGGCGGGGGCGCCGCCCGAGAGCGGCTCGACCGCGATCGTGCCGCGCGCGATCGGCGCGCCGAGATGGTAGCGGATCACCTCCGTCGGCGGGAGCGGCGACGTGGTCGCGCAGCCTGCAAGTGCCGCGGCGGCGACGCCGAGGGCCAGGAACGGACGGATGCTCATCACGGGGATACCTTTGCGATACGTTGCGTCTGGGAAACGCTCTAACGCGTGTGGCGTTGCTTGACTATTACGGCCTCCGCCCTTAGGCGCTCGCGCTTTCACCGACACCGTCAATTTCGAAAAGAAGCGAATCGATCATGAAGATCCGCAATAGCCTGAAGTCGCTCAAGGACCGTCATCGCGACAATCGCGTGATCCGTCGCCGCGGCCGCACCTACGTCATCAACAAGACCAACCGTCGCTTCAAGGCGCGCCAGGGCTAACCCTTTGGGTATGCCCGCGGCCGACATGTCGCTCACGGCCCCGACGGCCGTGATCTTCGATGTCGGCCGGGTCCTGTACGACTGGGATCCGCGGATCCTCTACCGGCGCCTGATCGACGACGATCGGGCGCTCGATGCGTTCCTGCGCGACGTCGTCACGCACGAATGGCATTTCCAGCACGATGCCGGACGCGACTTCGCCGAGACCTCGGCGGAGCTTGCCGCGCTGTATCCGGAGCATGCGGCGCTGATCGGACTCTGGGGACCGCGGTTCCTGGAGAGTATCGGGGCGCCGATTGCCGGCATGGCGGCGCTGGTCGACGAGCTGGAGGCGGCGGAGGTGCCGCTGTTCGCGATCACCAATTTCAGCCACGAATTCTGGCCGCCGTTCCGCGCGCGCGAGGCGGCGATGTTCGATCGCTTCCGCGACATCGTCGTGTCGGGGGTGGAGAAGATGGTGAAGCCCGATCCGGCGATCTACCGGCTGGCGCTCGACCGGTTCGGGCTGGCGGCGGCGCGGACGGTGTTCATCGACGACAATGCGGCGAACATCGACGGCGCGCGCAGCGTCGGGCTGATCGGGTTGCACTTCACCGACGAGCCGACGCTGCGGCGCGAGCTGGTGGCGCTGGGGTTGCTGGCTCAGCCGGTTTAGGGACCCGACCTTCCAATTCCATGTCATCCCCGCGCAGGCGGGGATCCATACACGCCGACGGTGCGGCGCAAGCGGGACCCGCGCGTCTGGATCCCCGCCTTCGCGGGGATGACGGATGTGGAAGGGAGGGGGCGTCCCCCCGCCCATTCGCCGCTAGTCTCCTGATAAACGCCGTGTATGGTGCGGCCGCGCTGCCGGGGGGCCGCGTCGTTCACTTCCCCGCGGGATGAATCATGCATCGTATCCTGATCGGCGTCGCCGGCATCCTCGTCATTCTCGGCATCGCCGTGCTGCTCTCCGCCGATCGCCGCGCGATCCGGCTGCGCGTCGTCGGCGCGGCCTTCGCGTTGCAGGCGCTGATCGCCACCGTCGTCCTCTATTGGGGGCCGGGGCGGCAAGCGCTCGCCGGCGCCTCGGCCGGGGTCGCCGCGCTGCTCGGCTATTCGCAGAAGGGGACCGAATTCCTGTTCGGCAAGCTCGCCGCGCCCGAGATTGGCGGCCAGAGCTTCGCGATCGCGGCGCTGCCGGTCATCATCTTCTTCGCCAGCCTCGTCTCGATCCTCTATTATCTCGGCGTGATGCAGGTGGTGGTGCGCTGGGTCGGCGGCGCGATCGAGACCGTCATCGGCACCTCGAAGGTCGAATCGCTCTGCGCGGCGGCGAACATCTTCGTCGGCCAGTCGGAATCGCCGCTGGTGATCCGCCCCTATCTCGCCGGCCTTACCCCGCCGCAGGTCTTCACCGTGATGACCAGCGGCATGGCGGGCGTCGCCGGCACGATCCTCGCGGCCTATGCCTCGATGGGCATCCGCATCGAATATCTGCTCGCGGCGAGCTTCATGGCGGCGCCGGGCGGCATCTTGATGGCGAAGATCATCATGCCCGATCGCCGCGTCACTCCCGAAGGCGAATTGCCGCTCGGCGACCTGCCCGACGAAAATCGCGACATCCGCCTCGCCGAGGCGCGGATCAGCGGCGCCGGCCCCGCCGCCTTGCTGCCCGAGGGCGTGCCGGGCGAGCCTTTGCCCGACGCGACGCATGACGAGGAAAAGCCCGCCAACCTCATCATGGCCGCCGCACAGGGAGCACAGACCGGCGTGCGGCTGGCGGTGGCGGTCGGCGCGATGGTGCTGGCGTTCGTCGCCTTGGTGGCGCTTGCCAACGGGTTGCTCGGCGGGCTGGGCAATATGGTCGGGCTGCCGGGGCTGAGCTTCCAGGCGCTGCTCGGCTATGTCTTCCAGCCGGTGATGTTCCTGCTCAACGTGCCGTGGAACGAGGCGGGGATCGCCGGCGGCCTGTTCGGCGAGAAGATCGTGCTCAACGAATTCGTCGCCTATATCGATCTCGGCACGCAGACGAGCCTGTCGCCGCGCACCGTCGCGGTGGTGACGTTCGCCTTGTGCGGTTTCGCCAATTTCTCGTCGATCGCGATCCAGATGGCGGTGACCGGCAGCCTCGCCCCCAACCAGCGGCCGACGATCGCGCGGCTGGGCCTGCGCGCGCTGGCGGCGGGCAGCCTCGCCAATCTGATGAGCGCGGCGCTCGCCGGGCTGTTGATCGGGTGAGCTGCACGCGATGACCGGCCTGCGCCGCACGCTCGGGCCGGGCCAGCTTGCCATGATCGCGATCGGTGGCGCGGTCGGCACCGGGCTGTTCCTCGGCAGCGGCCTCGCGATCGGGCTGGCCGGGCCGGCGGTGCTGGTGAGCTATGCGATCGGCGGGCTGGTGACGCTGGCGCTGATGGGCTGCCTTGCCGAGATGACGGTCGCCGATCCGGCGACGGGGTCGTTCGGGCTGTTCGCCGAACGCTATCTCGGGCGGTTCGCGGGCTTCCTCGTCCGCTATGCCTATGCCGCGGCGGTGATCCTCGCGATCGGCACCGAGGTGACCGCGGTGGCGATCTACATGCGCTACTGGGCGCCCGGCGTGCCGGGCCTGTGGTGGATCGCCGGTTTCTCGCTGGCGCTGCTCGGCGTCAACCTCGCCAGCGTGCGGCTGTTCGGCGCGGTCGAATATGTCTTCTCGGCGATCAAGATCGCCGCGATCTTGATCTTCATCGCGGTCGGATCGTGGGTGATCGCCGCGCATGGCATCGGCTTTTCCCATTATACCGACGCCGGCGGCTTTGCGCCGCACGGGCTGGGCGGGATCTGGACCGCGGTGATCGTCGCGATCTTCAGCTATATCAGCATCGAGATGATCGCGGTCGCGGCGGGTGAGGCGCGCGATCCCGAACGGGCGATCGTCCGCGCTTTCCGCTCGACGATGCTGCGGCTGGCGCTCTTCTATCTCGGCAGCCTCGCGGTGATGCTGGCGATCGTGCCGTGGACGCAGGCGGGGACGGCGACGAGCCCGTTCGTCACGGTGATGCAGGCGAGCGGCGTCCCCTATGCCGCGGGGGTGCTCAACGCGGTGGTGCTGATCGCGGCGCTGTCGGCGATGAACAGCCAGCTCTATGCGGCGTCGCGGATGCTGTTCAGCCTTGCCGAGAGCGGCCTCGCGCCGCGCGCGCTGGCGCGGGTTGACCGGCGCGGCGTGCCGGCGGCGGCGCTGCTCGTCTCGGGCGGGGGGATCGCGGTGGCGGGTGGCGTCTATGCGTGGCGGCCGGAGGCGGCGTTCGGGGTGATGATCGCGGTGTCGATCTTCGGCGCGCTGTTCACCTGGGGGATGATCTTCGTGACGCATCTCGCCTTCCGGCGGCGGCACGGAGCGCCGGCGGCGTTCCGGCTGTGGGGGCATCCGTGGACGAGCCTCGCCGGGGCAGGGGCGATCGTGGCGATCCTGCTGACGACGCCGTTCACCGCGCCGTTCGCGCTGACATTGGTGTATGGCGTGCCGTTTCTGGTGGTGCTGGCGGGCGTGTATGCGATTTGGTTTCGCGCCCATCCCCCAACGATCGTCATCCCCGCGGAGGCGGGGATCCATAGACGCTGACGGTGCGGCTCAAGCGCGGACCCGCGCGTCTGGATCCCCGCCTGCGCGGGGATGACATAATGAGGATGACGATAAGTTATTCGTCCGTCCGCATCTTGACCTTGTTGGGCAGGTCCTTGCCCTTGGTGCGGCGCGAGGGGAGCTGCACCGGGTTCTTCTTCTTCCATTCCTTGTAGGTCATTGGCCCGTCGGGCGTGTCGACCATCATATCGTCGAGGCTCATCGTGTCGGCTCCGGAGTGGCGCCGCTGTAATCGTAGAAGCCGCGGCCGGTCTTGCGGCCGTACCAGCCGGCCTCGACGTATTTCACCAGCAGCGGGGCAGGGCGGAACTTGGGGTCGCCGGTGCCCTCGAACAACACCCGGGTGATCTCCAGACAGGTGTCGAGGCCGATGAAATCGGCGAGCGTCAGTGGCCCCATCGGGTGGTTGAGCCCCAATTGGCAAGCAAGGTCGATGTCGCGGATCGTCGCGACGCCCTCGCCGAGCGCGAACACCGCCTCGTTGATCATCGGCATCAGCACGCGGTTGACGATGAAGCCCGGCGCGTCGTTGGCGCGGACCACCGCCTTGCCGAGCCGGTCGGCATAGGCCTCGATCACGCCGACGGTCGCGTCGGAGGTGGCGAGGCCGCGGATCACCTCGATCAGGCCCATCACCGGCACCGGATTGAAGAAATGCACGCCGATGAAGCGCTGCGGATCGGGCGAACTCTGCGCCAGCCGGGTGATCGGGATCGACGAGGTGTTGGAGGCGAGGATCGCGTCGGGTCCGAGCACCTTGCCGACCTGGCCGAAGATCGCGCGCTTGATCTCCTCGCGCTCGGTCGCCGCCTCGATGACGAGGCCGCACCCGGCCATCGCCTCGACATTGGCGACGGGTTCGATGCGGGCGAGCGTCGCGTCGCGGGTCGCGGCGTCGATCTTCTCCTTGTCGACCGCGCGGGCGAGCAATTTGGCGATCCCCGCCTTGCCTGCCTCGGCGCGCTCGACCGAGACGTCGCTCAAGAATACGCGATAGCCCGCCGCCGCCGATACCTGTGCGATGCCCGCGCCCATCTGGCCCGAACCGATGACTCCGACTGACTCCACGTCCATCTCCTATGCTTTTGACGCGCCATAGCCGCTTTCGACGCGTCTGCCAGCCGTCAGGGGGCGGGGCGCTCCGCCTGCGCCTCGGCGAGGAACAGGCCGAACAGGCCGTCGGGATCGGTCCATTCGCGGATCGGCGTCCAGCCGCCCGAGCGGAGCAGGATGCGCGCATCGCGCGAGCCGTATTTGTGGCTGTTCTCGGTGTGGATACTCTCTCCCGCCGCCATCGCGAAGGGCTGGCCGTCGACGGTGAATGCGACGTCGCGGGTGGCGACGAGGTGCATCTCGATGCGCGCGCGATCGTCGTTCCAGCGCGCTTCGTGCGCGAAGGATTCGACCGGAATCGTGCCGGAAAGCTCACGATTGATGCGGTCGAGCACATTGCGGTTGAACGCCGCGGTGACGCCGCCGGCATCGTCATAGGCGGCGACCAGCGTCGCCTCGTCCTTGATCCGGTCCATGCCGATCAGCAGCATCGCGCCCTCGCCCAATGAGGCGCGCATCGTGCGGAGCAGGTCGACCGCCATCAGCGGGATCATGTTGCCGATCGTCGAGCCCGGGAAGAAACCGAGCTTGGGCGTATCGGCAATCGTCGCCGGCAGGGTGAGCGGGCGCATGAAATCCGCCTCGAACGGCAGCACGAGCAGACCGGGGAAGGCTTCCGACAGCGCGCGCGACGAGTCGCGCAGGAAGTCGCCCGAAATGTCGATCGGGACGTAGGCGGAGGGTTCGGTGCAGCGGAGCAGCAGCGGCGTCTTGACCGACGAGCCCGAGCCGAATTCGACCACCGCGCGGCCGCGCCCGGCGACGTCCGCGACTTCCGGACAGATCGTCTCGAGGATCGCGGTCTCGGTGCGGGTCGGATAATATTCGGGGACGTTGGTGATGTCCTCGAACAATTCGGAGCCGCGGCGGTCGTAGAACCAGCGCGCGGGGATGGCGCGGGGCCGGCGTTCCAGCCCGGCGAGCACGTCGGCGCGGAACTGCGGATCGGCGAGCGTCTGCTCGCCGTCCTCGACTTCGGGCTTCAACATTCAGAGGTCCTTGGCGAGCCGCACGCCGGTGAACTGCCAGCGCTGATGCGGGTAGAAGAAGTTGCGGTAGCTGGCGCGGGCATGGCCGCGCGGCGTCGCGCAACTGCCGCCGCGCAGCACGAACTGGCCGCTCATGAACTTGCCGTTATACTCGCCGACCGCTCCTTCGATCGTGCGGAAGCCGGGATAGGGACGATAGGCGCTACCGGTCCATTCCCAGACGTCGCCGAAGAAGGCGGGGCCGGACGCGGGGCGCGGCTCGACCGGGCCGGCGGCATCCATCTGGTTGCCGCCGCGTGCGTCCTGCGCCTGCGCCGCGGCCTCCCATTCGAATTCGGTGGGCAGGCGCGCGCCCGCCCAGCTCGCATAGGCGTCCGCCTCGTAGAGGCTGACGTGCGTCACCGGCGCGGCGGGGTCGATCGCGCGGCGGCCGTCGAGGCCGAAGCGCGTCCATTTGCCGTCGCGCTCCTCCCAATAGAGCGGCGCGACGATTCCCTCGGTCTTCACCCAGGCCCAGCCGTCGGCGAGCCAATGCGCGGGGTCGCGATAGCCGCCGTCGGCGATGAACGCCGCCCATTCGCCGTTGGTGACGGTGCGGTCGGCGAGCGCATGCGGGGCGAGCAAGGCGTCGTGGCGCGGCCCCTCGCAATCGAAGGCGAAACCGTCGCCGTCATGGCCGATGCGGACGATGCCGCCGGCATGGTCGATCCAGCGCACCGGCCCGGGCATCGCCACCGGCACCTTGGGCGCGGCGGGCCAGATCGCCGGTTCAAGCGGATTCTCGCCGAACAGATGCAGGATGTCGGTGACGAGCAGCTCCTGATGCTGCTCCTCGTGATGGCAGCCGAGCGCGACGAGCTCGCGTGCCGCTTCGGGCAGGTCGGGGAGCACGGCGACGAGCGCTGCGTCGACATAGGCGCGATAGGCGCGGACCTCGTCGAGCGTCGGGCGGGTGATCATGCCGCGGCGGTCGCGCGCGTGGCGGCGCCCTTCCGCCTCGTAATAGCTGTTGAACAGGAACGGGAAGCGTTCGTCGTGCAGGCGATAGCCGGAGACGTGGTCGCGCAGCACGAAGGTCTCGAAGAACCACGTCGTATGCGCGAGATGCCATTTGGTCGGCGACGCGTCCGGCATCGACTGGACGGTGGCGTCGGCGTCGGACAGCGGCGCGGCGAGCGCCAGCGTCAGTGCGCGGACGGCGGAAAAGCGCTCGGCGAGCGGCGTTAGCGGCTGAGGTGCGATCTTCAACATGGCTGGCCTCCCCCGCGCGTCTTAACGCAAGTCAGGACAGCGCGCGAAACGGCAAAGGGTTGCAGCCGGGATGGACGTTTCGCGCGATGCGGTGCAATTTCGATGGGTTCGAGGCTGTTTTACACTCGGTCCGGTTGGACGGATGCGCTCCGCTGAACAGAAGAATGGTTCGCGCGAAGACGCGAAGACGCAAAGGTGTCGCGCTTGCCGCAGTCGCGGCCCATCACATCAAACCATTGCGATGACAGGGCCACGCTCGCCCCAGGCGCAACACCTTCGCGTCTTCGCGTCTTCGCGCGAACAAAGAATCCGGGTGGACGGAGGGGCGGGGTGCATGTCCCGCGAGGCCGGAGGACGCTAGCGGCTCGCGCCCGGCCGCCAGAGGATGTCGCCGGCGCCCGCGCCGTTGACCACGCGGGAGGCGACGAACAGCCAGTCGGACAGGCGGTTGAGATAGGCCAGCGCCGGCGGGTTGAGCCCGTCGACCGCCACCGCGCTGCGCTCGGCGCGGCGGACGATCGCGCGGGCGAGATGCAGCGACGCCGCACCGGCATCGCCGCCGGGCAGGATGAAGCTGGTCAGCGGCGCGAGATCGGCGTTCATCGCGTCGATCTCCGCCTCGAGCCGCGTGACCTGCGCGGAGACGATGCGGAGCGCGCCGTCGATCCCCCCGGGCGTGGCGATATCGGCGCCGAGGTCGAACAGGTCGTTCTGAATGGTCAGCAGCGCCGCGGCGGGCGCCCGCTCGCCGAGCGCGGCGATCGCCACGCCGATCGCGCTATTGGCCTCGTCGACGTCGCCGATCGCCGCCATGCGCGGATCGGCCTTCGACACGCGCGAGCCGTCGACGAGCCCTGTCGTGCCGGCGTCGCCCGCGCGCGTGTAGATGCGGTTGAGCTTGACCAAGGGCTCAGGTGCGTCCGGCGAGGAACAGGATCAGCACGACGATCAGGATCGCGATCGCCTGAAAGAAGATGCGCATCTGCATCATCTTGTTCGATTTGAGCGAGGCGGCGGACGGCCCCTGGCCGTCGCGGACCTGCGCGTGCGATTCCTGGAGGAAGGCGATGACGCCCCGGACCAATGCGACCACCGTCGCCAGCATCGCCGCGATCAGCAGGAGGACGAGAAAGGTGTTCATGCGCTATAGGTAAGCGCTTGCGACGGCAAAGCCAATGGGAAGCCGGCCGGCGCGCAGGGCGGCGGCCAGCGCCTCACCATCCTCGCCCGCGGCGCGCAGATCGGCGAGCGCGGGGGCGCCGTTGCGCTTGGCGAGGCGGGTGCCGTCGGGGCCGAGCAGCAGCGGATGATGGCGATAGCGCGGCGTCGGCAGGCCGAGCAGCGCCTGCAACAAGCGGTGGATGTCGGTGGCGCGCATCAGGTCGCGGCCGCGCACCACGTCGGTGATCCCCTGCGCGGCGTCGTCGATCGTCACCGCGAGGTGATAGCTGGCGGGGGCGTCCTTGCGGGCGAGGACGACATCGCCGAACGCCGCCGGGTCGGCGTGCTGCGGCCCGGCAAGCGCGTCGCTCCAGTCGAGCGGGCCGGCGAGCGCCGCGGCGCGGTCCGTCACCAGCCGCCACGCATGCGGTGCGCCCGCGGCGATCCGCGCCGCCGCCTCGCCCGCGGGCAGATGGCGGCAGGTGCCGGGATAGACGAGCCCGTCCGGCCCGTGATGCGGTGCCGAGGCGCTCGCCGCGATATCGGCGCGGGTGCAGAAACACGGGTAGAGCAGGCCATTGTCGCGCAGCCCGGCCAGCGCCGCGTCATAGGTGGCGAGCCGCGTCGACTGGCGCAGCACCGGCCCGTCCCACGTCAGGCCGAGCCACGCCAGATCCTCTGCGATCCCGGCGACGAAGCCCTCGCGGCTGCGCGTGCCGTCGATATCCTCGATGCGCAGCAGGAAACCGCCACCTGCCGCACGCGCATGATCGTGCGCCTGCAGCGCCGCAAAGGCATGGCCGAGATGCAGTCGTCCGGTCGGGCTCGGCGCGAAGCGGGTGACGACGCGGCTCACGCGCGCGTCCCGCCGCAGAAGGCTTGACCGGCATCGATGCGGCGTGCTGTCATACCAGCGTCACTCTCGTGGGCGACATGGCCCGCGGGTAATCCGTGGGAGGAGCCGTGTTTCATCCCGATCTGATCCGTCACCCCGACAATTGTCCGGCGCTGGTGCTCAACGCCGATTACACGCCACTGTCCTATTATCCCTTGAGCGTCTGGCCGTGGCAGACCGCGATCAAGGCGGTGTTCCTCGATCGCGTCGACATCGTCGCGCATTACGAACGCTCGGTGCGCAGCCCGACGGCGGAGATCAAGCTGCCCTCGGTGATCGCGCTCAAACAATATGTGCGTCCTTCGGCGTTTCCGGCGTTCACCCGCTTCAACCTGTTCCTGCGCGACCGTTTCGCCTGCCAATATTGCGGCGTCGGGCGCGACCTGACCTTCGACCATGTCGTGCCGCGCGCGCAAGGCGGGCGGACGACGTGGGAGAATGTCGTCACCGCCTGCGCGCCGTGCAACCTCAAGAAGGGCGGGCGGACGCCGAAACAGGCGCATATGCCGCTGTACGTCGAGCCGATCCGGCCGACCAACTGGCATCTGCAGGAACATGGCCGCGCCTTTCCGCCCAACTATCTCCACGACACGTGGCACGACTGGCTCTACTGGGACGTTGAGCTGGAAGCGTAACGATACGGAGACCGGGTTTGCGGACGGGGATCATCATCGCGGCGGCGGCGCTTGTCGCGGCGGGTACGTTGGCCGGATGCGGCCCGCGCGAGGACAAGGTGGCGGAGGCGGACGCGAACGCCGCGGGCTTCGTGCCACCGGCGGTGACCAGCCGCGTCGATTTCACCAGCACGATGGAGCGCCGCTTCCGCACGCTCGACCGCAATGCCGACGATCGGCTCGACAAGACCGAACTGCCCCGCCAGAACAGCCGCCTGATGAGCCTCGACCGCAACGCCGACGGCGTCATCAGCCTGATCGAGTGGGACGAGGGCACGCTCAAGCGCTTCGACCAGATGGATCTCAACCACGACGGCACCGTCACCTCGGAAGAGGAAAAGGAATGGCGCGCGGCGCGCGATGCAGGCCGCGAGCCCGCGACGCGGCCGACACCGCCGGTGCCGGGCGATCCGCTGGGCAATAGCACGCGGTAAGCCTTTGTCCGTGGGGACCTGACGCGGGGCGGCATTCTGAAGATTTTGTTCGCGCGAAGAGGCGAAGGTGTTCCGGCTGGGGCGGGCGTGGCCCTGTGATTGCAATGGCTTGATGTGACGGGCCGCGACCGCGGCAAGCGCGACACCTTCGCGTCTTCGCGTCTTCGCGCGAACCATTCTTCTTTCTGAAGAATCGAATCGGGAGCACGCCGCGATTTCCCGCGTCTCCAACGCCATGACCGGTTGACCCGACTCCCGCCGCAGCGCAGCATCGGGCCATGGCCACGCTCGACCCCGCTTCGCTTCCGCCGATCGCCAACAATCCCGACGTCCGCTTCCTCGGCGCGCAGCTCGGCGACGTCATCCGCGCTTATGGCGGCGAGGCGCTGTTCGAGGCGACCGAGGCGATCCGCCGCGCCTCGGTCGAGCGGCATCGCGGCACCGGCAGCAGCGACAGCGTCCACCAGCAGCTCCAGAACCTCGGCCTCGACGAGACGCTCGATTTCGTCCGCGGCTTCATGCTGTTCTCGATGCTCGCCAATCTCGCCGAGGACCGGCAGGGGATCGCCGCCGAACAGGGCACCGACGTCGCCGCCGCGCTCGCCAAGCTGGCAGGCGAGGGGATCGGCCGCGACCAGGTGCAGCAATTGCTCGCCCATGCGCTGATCGTCCCGGTGCTCACCGCGCATCCCACCGAGGTGCGGCGCAAGAGCATGATCGACCATCGCAACCGCATCGCGCAATTGATGGCGCTCAAGGACATGGGCCGCGACGAGACGCCCGACGGCGACCGCGTCGACGATGCGATCACCCGCCAGATCGCCTTGCTGTGGCAGACGCGCGTGCTGCGCCGCGAGCGGCTCTACGTCACCGACGAGGTCGAGACGGCGCTGTCCTACATGCGCGACGTGTTCCTGCCGGCGCTGCCCGCGCTCTACCAGCGCTGGGACCGCGCATTCGGGGAGCGGGTGCCGAGCTTCGTCAGGCCGGGGAGCTGGATCGGCGGCGACCGCGACGGCAATCCCTTCGTCACCGCCGATTCGCTGCGGACCGCTCTGGGCCGCGCCTGCGAGGCGGTGCTCGGCTTCTATCTGGAGGGGGTGCATGCCCTCGGCGCCGAACTGTCGATCTCGACCGAGCACGTCCCCGTCGATGCCGCGGTCGAGGCGCTGGCCGAGGCGAGCGGCGATACCGCGCAAAGCCGCGCGGACGAACCGTATCGCCGTGCGCTGTCCGGCATCTACGCACGGCTCGCCGCGACGCATCAGGCGCTGACCGGCAAGCCGGCGCCCCGCCCCGGCCATCTCCACGGCGAACCCTATCCCGACCCGCAGGCGTTCCGCGCCGATCTCGTCGCGATCGCGCACGGCCTGTCGACAGCCGGAGCGCTCAAGACCGGCGGCGCGCTCGGCCGGCTCATCCGCGCGGTCGAGACGTTCGGCTTCCATCTCGCGACGCTCGACCTGCGCCAGAACAGCGCGGTGCACGAACGCGTCGTCGCCGAATTGCTCAAGACCGCCGGCGTCGAAGCGGACTATCTCGCGCTCGACGAAGCGGCGCGGGTCGCGTTGCTGCGCCGCGAACTCGCCAATGCGCGGCCGCTCGCCAGCCGCTTCATGACCTATTCGGAGGAGACGACGTCCGAACTGGCGATCGTCCAGGCCGCCGCCGAGGCGCATGCGAAATACGGTCCGGCGTGCATCACCAATTACATCGTCTCGATGGCGCAGTCGGTGTCCGACCTGCTCGAGATCAACCTGCTGCTCAAGGAGGTCGGCCTCTACCGGCCCGGCGACGCACCGACCGCGGCGGTGATGGCGGTGCCGCTGTTCGAGACGGTCGGCGATCTGGAGGCGGCGCCGGGGATCATGACCGACTGGTTCGCGCTGCCCGAGATCGCCGCAATCGCAGCGAAGCGCGGCCATCAGGAAGTGATGATCGGCTATTCGGATAGCAACAAGGACGGCGGCTATCTCACCTCGACCTGGCAATTGTCCAAGGCGTCGACCGCGCTGAAGCCGGTGTTCGAGGCGGCGGGGGTCGGCATGCAGCTGTTCCACGGCCGCGGCGGTGCGGTCGGGCGCGGCGGCGGCTCGGCGTTCGCGGCGATCCGCGCGCAACCGTCGGGGACGGTGCAGGGGCGTATCCGCATCACCGAACAGGGCGAGGTGATCGCCGCCAAATACGGCACCCGCGACAGCGCGATGACCAATCTGGAGGCGATCGCCGCGGCGACCTTGCTCGCCAGCCTCGAACCCGAGCGCTTGTCCAATGCGGAGAACGACGATTTCTGCGCGGCGATGGACGCGCTGTCGGACACCGCCTTCCACGCCTATCGCGACCTCGTCTACGGCACTGAAGGCTTCCGCACCTTCTTCCGCCAGATGACGCCGATCGGCGAGATCGCCGGGCTCAAGATCGGCAGCCGCCCGGCGAGCCGCAAGAAGAGCGACGCGATCGAGGATCTGCGCGCCATCCCCTGGGTGTTCAGCTGGGCGCAGGCGCGCGTGATGCTGCCGGGCTGGTATGGCGTCGGGCAGGCGATCGCCGGCTTCGCGGACAAGGGGCTGCTCAGGGAGATGGCGCAGGGCTGGCCGCTGTTCGCCTCGACGCTCGCCAATATGGAGATGGTGCTGGCCAAATCGGACATCGCCATCGCCGGCCATTATGCCGAGCTGGTCGAGGACGAGGCGCTGCGCAGCGGCATCTTCGGCCGCATCCGCGATGCCTGGCACCAGACGCACGACGGCTTGCTCGAGGTGACCGGGCAGACGCGGTTGCTTGAGAAGCATCCGGCGCTCGATGCGTCGATCCGGCTGCGGCTGCCCTATATCGAGCCGCTCAACCTGCTCCAGATCGAGCTGATGAAGCGCCACCGCGCCGGCGAGGACGATCCGCGCATCGGCGAGGGCATCCTGCTGTCGATCAACGCGGTCGCGACGGCGCTACGCAACAGCGGCTAGGCGGCGCGCGAGCAGCAGGTCGACGATTTCCATCGCCAGCATCGCGACGGCGGCGCCGATGATCATGTCGATGAGGTAATGCGTCCCCTCGACCGGGGTGGCGAGCAGCATCGCCGCGACCAGCCACGTCAGCCAGCGGCGCAGCGGCGGCGTCCGCCAGATCGTGCGCAGGTAGAGCGTGCCGGCGGCGGCGTGGAAACTCGGCGCCGAGACGAGCCCGCGCAGCGCGCCGAGATCGACGGCGTGGATGGTATGCGCACGCAGCGCCGGGATGAGGTTCGACTGCCAGGTCTCGCTGACCGGCATATAGGGCACCGCGCCGCGCCACAGATAGGAGAGCGGCCCGATCGCCGGCATCAGCGTGAACAGCGCCAGCGTCAGCACCGCGGCCAGCCAGAAGCCGGCGAGGAAGCGATGCGCCTCGCGCCGCTGGCCGGTCCGGGCGAACCAGCCGAGCAGGATCGCGGGGGTGAGATAGATGCTTTCGTAACAGGCGATGCCGAGGATCTGCAGCGGGCGATGATCGGCCACCGTCCGGTACCAGGCGAGCCAGTCGAAGCCGAGCGCGGTGTCGATCCGTTGCAGCGTCTGATCAGCATAGCCGTGGGTCAGCGCGGCGAGCGGATAGCTCGCCACCGCGCCGGTCAGCGCGATCAGCGTGAACACCGCATAATAGCCCGCCCCGTCGCGCAGCGCCGCGGCATGACGCCAGCCGCGCGGTAGGACATGGCTGCGCAGCGCGGCGACGCAGACCGCGGCGAGCACGAACGGCAGGTTGCTGCGGCTCCACACTGCGACGCTGAGCTCGGCGCGGTGGAGCAGCCAGGCGGTGGCGATCAGGCCGGCGAGCAACGCGGCGACGATCGTCGGACGCGAGAAGCCGGGCGTGTCGGCGGCGGCGCGGTTGGCGATATTCGGAGAGAAGGCGGGACGGGCCGCGTGGACGCGCTGCGATAGCATTCAACTGCCTTGGTCGTTCGGACGATGCTCGTCGTCCCGATTAGCTGAAGTGGCGATGAATTGAATGCGTCCTTTGCATGTCGGTCGCGGTGAGCGGGTGGATTCGTGCGAAGAGGCTGCGGTGCGGGGAAACTTTCCTCGGGGTGTCGCAGGATTGATCCACGCGAAGCCGCGAGGGGCGCGCGTGGCTCGCTCGGTCCCTACTCCCATCGTCATCCCGGCGAAGGCCGGGACCCATGGTCGCGATGCGCGTCAAGGTCGCGTGCTCACCTGTCCACCAGCGCATCCATGGGTCCCGACTTTCGTCGGGATGACGAAAGGCAGGCCCGCCGTCAGGCCTCGCTGACGAGCAACTTGTCGATCCGCCGGCCGTCGAGGTCGACCACCTCGAACCGCCAGCCCTGTTCCTCGAAGCTCTCGCCCTCGCCGGGCAGGTGGCGGAAGGCGGCGAGCGCGAGCCCCGCGACGGTGGCATAATCGCGATCCTCGGGCAGATCGATGCCAAGCCGTTCGGCGAGCGCATCCGCCGCCATCGTGCCCGCAACGAGCAGCGAGCCGTCGTCGCGTACGACGACCGAGGGCGCATCGTCGGGATCGGCGTCGCTGGCGAATTCGCCGGCGATCGCCGCGAGCAGGTCGGCGGGGGTGACGATCCCCTCGAAATGCCCGTATTCGTCGTGGATCAGCGCCATCGGCACCTCGGCCTGACGCAGCGCGATCAGCGCGTCCATCGCATCGATCCGGTCGATCACCACCGGCGCCTTGCGCATCAGCTTGCGCAGGTCGAGCGCCTGCCCGCGGAACAGCGCCGCGGCGATGTCGCGCGCCTGGACGACGCCGATCACCGCATCGACCGAGCCGTCGGCGACCGGCAGGCGCGTGTGCGGCGTCGCCAGCAGCGTGTCGCGGATCCCCTCCGGCCCGAGGTTGCAGTCGAGCCAGTCGACCTCGGTGCGCGGCGTCATCACCTCGCGCACCGGCCGGTCGGCGAGGCGGACGACGCCCGAGATGATCGTGCGCTCATGCTCCTCGATCACGCCCGACTTGGAGGCTTCGGCGACGATCAGGTGCAGCTCCTCGGCCGTCACCTGATCCTCCGATTCGCGATTGAGGCCGAGGACGCGGAAGACCAGCGCACTCGACGAATCGAGCAGCCAGACGAGCGGCGCGCAGACCACCGCGATATAGCGCATCGGCAGCGCGACCAGCGACGCCACCGTCTCGGGCTTGCGCAGCGCGAATTGCTTGGGGACAAGCTCGCCGATGATCAGCGAGGCGTAGGTGGTCAGGCCGATGACCAATGCGAAGCCCGCGGTCTGGGCGGTTTCCGCCGACAGGCCGAGCGCCTGCAGCCGCGCCGCGGTCGGCCCGCCGAGGCTGGAGCCCGAATAGGCACCCGCGAGGATGCCGATCAGCGTGATGCCGATCTGCACCGAGGACAGGAACTTGCCGGGATCGGCGGCGAGCTTGAGCGCGGCGGCGGGCCCCTTGCGCCCCGAGCGCGCCATCGCCTCCAGCCGCGCCTTGCGCGACGAGACGATCGCCAGCTCGCTCATCGCGAACACGCCGTTGAGCGCGACCAATGCGAGGATGATCACGACGTCGATCCAGGGGAAGGGCGGAAGCGGTGCCATCGGCGGACGTGTCTTTGCCGCACAACGCGCGCGGCGACAACTGTCTGTATCGCGATGACGTGATTATGCGTGTCAGCCGCGGTTCAGATCGCTAGCGGAACAAGCCATAACGGACCCGAGTTTAGCCGGGAACGAACGTGAAAGGGTTGTCATGAAGTCGAAGTTCCTCGCCGCCGCGGCGCTCGCCGCGCTGGTCACCACCAGCGCCTGCACCACCGATCCCGAGACCGGCGAGCGCCGCATCTCGAAGACCGCGATCGGCGGCATCGGCGGCGCGCTGGGCGGCTATCTGCTTGGCGACCTCGTCGGCGGGCGGCGCGACCGGACCGAGAAGATCCTCGGCGCAGGGATCGGCGGCCTCGCCGGTGCCGGGATCGGCGCGTATATGGACAAGCAGGAGCGCGACCTGCGCGCCCGCACCGCCGGCACCGACGTGCAGGTGACGCGCGAGGGCGACAATCTGGTGCTCAACATCCCGTCGGGGATCACCTTCGCCTACAACAGCGCCGACGTGCAGCCGCAGTTCCGCCGCACGCTCGATCAGGTCGCCGAGACGCTCGCGCAATACAACCAGACCTATATCGACGTGTACGGCCATACCGATTCGACCGGTTCGGATTCCTATAACCAGACGCTGTCGGAACGGCGCGCGACCTCGGTGGCGGATTATCTCGCGAGCCGCGGCGTGCAGCCGGCGCGAATCGGCACGCGCGGCTTCGGCGAGACGCAGCCGATCGCGTCGAACGACACCGATGCCGGGCGGGCGGCGAATCGCCGCGTCGAGGTGAAGATCGTGCCGATCTCGCAGAACGACCTGCGCTGATCCGGAGTGCTGCTTCGGTCCGGGCCGGGGCGGCGCTTTGATTAGCGCGAGATCGCGAAGAAGGTTCTCGTGCGGAGGCGCGGAGGCGCGGAGGCGCGGGGGGGTCGCGTTCATGGCGGGCGGGCACCCGCCCGGACCGTCATCCCGACGAAAGTCGGGACCCATGGATACGATGGTGGCGATGGTGCGCAAGACCTCGGCAGCACCGTGACCATGGGTCCCGGCGTTCGCCGGGATGACGAGATCGGGTGGGTATCCTCGACTTACTTTCTCAGCCCCTCCGCGCCTCCGCGCGAACCAACTTCCCCCCGCCGTCGCGCCCCTATCGCCGCGATCGGAAGAACGTCCGCAGCAGGTCGGCCGCCTCGCCCTCGCCGATCCCGCCATAGACCTCCGGCCGGTGATGCAGCGTCGGCTGGGCGAACAGCAGCGGCCCATGCTCCACCGCCCCCCCCTTGGGGTCGCTCGCGCCATAATAGAGCCGCGCGATCCGGGCATGTGCGATCGCGCCGGCGCACATCGCGCAAGGCTCCAGCGTCACCCAGAGTTCGGCGTCCTCCAGCCGGTCGCGGCCGAGTGCGGCGGCGGCGGCGCGGATGACGCGCATCTCGGCATGGGCAGTGGGGTCGCACAGGGCGCGCGGCGCATTGGCGGCAACCGCGACGATCTCGCCGCGCCAGACCAGCGCGGCGCCAACCGGCACCTCGCCGGCCAGCGCCGCCTCCGCCGCGGCGTCGAGCGCGCGGCGCATCGGGATCGGCAGCGGGAACATCGCCGCGCCCTGCCGGTCCCGGTCGACCGGGTAAAGCCTATTGCGCGTTGGCGGGCTTTTCGACGTTGACCGTGGGAACGGCGACCGTCTTGTTCTCGGTGCCGACGCTGACGCGGGCGACGTCCGCCTTGAACTGCGGCGCCTGGACGACGGCAGGATGCGTCTGATCGATGCTGACCAGGCCGAACTGCATCGCCGTGACCACGACCAGCGCGACGATCCCGAGCAGTACCAGCAACGTGCGCATGCAATTTCCCCTACCGACGACCTTTACGATGGCGTAACAACGCCGGTGCGGCGACTCCGTTGCATCGCCGCCGGTGGACGGCACTGGTTGACGAGGGAGCCGATTGCCGCTAGTGGCGCCGACTTTCCGGGCAACCGAATTCAGGATCAAAAACCATGTCGCGCATTTGCGAGCTGACCGGCAAGGGCCGGCAGGTGGGCAACAACGTTTCCCACGCCAACAACAAGACCAAGCGTACGTTCCTGCCCAACCTGCAGAACGTCACGCTGATCTCCGATTCGCTCGAAAAGGGCGTCCGCCTGCGCGTTTCGACGCACGGCCTGCGCTCGGTCGAGCATAACGGCGGCCTCGACAATTGGCTGGTCAAGACCAGCGAGGACAAGCTCTCGCTGCGTTGCCGCCGCCTGAAGCGCGAGATCGTCAAGAAGCTCGCGACGACGTCGACGGCGGAAGCCGCCTAAGCGTTTCGCGTCGCGATTGCCGTGGTTCGAAACCCGCCGCTCCCCGGGAGCGGCGGGTTTTCGCCGTTGCGTGCGGCTCAGCGCTCCAGCCGGAATTTGAGCAGCAGGGTGCGTTGCAGCACCGACTGATTGTCGTCCGAGACCAGCCAGACGATCGTGCGGCCCCGTTCCACCGTCGTCGCGACGCCTTCGAAATTGTCGTGGATCAATGGCGCGTCGAGCGTCGCCAGCAGCCTGCCGCGCACCACCGCCCCCGGCCGGATCGCCGCGGCGGGCACCAGCGACAATCGGTTGCTGAACCGATAGGGCAGGCGGAAGGCGCGATCGAGCACCAGCAGATCGCCGTTGGGCAAGGCCGTCGCGTCGGCGGGATCGAAGCGGCCGTAGCCGAGATAGGCGAAGCGATGCGGCCGGGTGACGATCGGATCGCCCGGAAAGATCAGCGCGTCGCGGCTGGCGAGCCGTGCCGCCTCGGGGCCGTGCCAGCGCGAGCGGGGGACGTGCCGCATTTCGCTGATCGTGACGAATCGCCCGTCGGGCATACGGGCGAGGGATTCGGGGCCGCCGTTGTCGGGCCAGCCCGCCATCTCCCGCGGCGCGCGCTGCGCCTGTGCCCGCGCGAAGCCGGGCGAATAGCGCCAGATCGCGTTCGCGCGTTCGAAACCGACCCAGATCGCCCCCGTCTTCGGATCGCGCGCCATCGATTCGCTGTCGCGGTCGCGCTTCTCCCAGCCGATGCCGGGGCCGCCGGGCAGGTTGCGGAAGCGCAAGGCGCGCGGCGCCCAGTCGGCACCCATCGTGAAGGCGACGGCGTTGCCGCCGTCGCTCAGCAGCGTGAAGCGGTCGCCGTCGGCCTGCGGCACCACGCTCAGCGACGAATAGCCACCGAAGGCGGGATCGAGGCTGCGCAGCGCGACCCCGCCGAGATAGGTGAGCGAGCCCAGCCGCCGGCGCTGCGGATCGTGCGGGTCGAGCGCGACCGGCGTGGCGATCAGCTGCGGCCGGTCGCCGAGCAGCGCCAGCCGCTCCTCCCCGGTCCAGCCGGGGACGATCAGCAGGACGGCGAGGACGACGAACAGGACGCGCATCGCGCCTCCATAAGCGGCGGGCGCGGCGGCGATAGCCTGAACGCACGATAACGGAGGCATTCAGGGTCCGCTCAACGCGAATCGGGCAAATGATGTGCATCGACGACGGAAAGGTCCCCCACCGGGCCGCCGCCGAGTTGGACAGATTTTCGGGAGAAGACCCATGATGAAGACCCTGAGCCTCGCCGGCGCCGCCCTCGCGATGACCGCCGCCGCCCTCGTTCCCGCGACCCCCGCCGCCGCGCAGCGCGGCTATTACGGCGGCTACGACCGTGGCTACGAGCAGCGCGGCTACGACCGCGGCTATGACCGCGGCTATCGTGACGACCGCGTCTATCGCGGCGGTCGCGGCTATTACGGCGATCGCGGCTATCGCGGCGGCCAGCGCTGCAACAGCGGCACCACCGGCACGATCGTCGGCGCGATCGCCGGCGGCCTGCTCGGCCGCACGATCGACACCCGCGGCGACCGTGCGCTCGGCACGGTGCTCGGCGCCGGTGCGGGCGCGCTCGCCGGCCGCGCGGTCGAACGCTCGGATCGCCCCGGTTACTGCCGCTAAGCGGCAGTGCTTGCCCTCGCGTAGCGTTTCGAGGGGTGGAGCCCGGTTGCCGTATGGCGACCGGGCTTCGTGTCGTTTGGGGATGGCGAGGGCGAGGCTTGGGGCCGTCCCGGGTTATTCGGTCACGCGCGACGTGCCCCGGCCCTTGTCAAACCCTGCATGTGTTCCCGCGGAGGCGGGAACCCAGGGCCAAGCAAAGCAACATCTGATGGCGTACGCGACTCCTGGGCTCCCGCTTTCGCGGGAGCACGGGCGTGGTTACGCCATGGGGCCAATCAGGACGCCGGCAAAGCCGTCGTCGGACGGGTTCGGCCTTGGCCGACCCGCCGGCCGTGACGCACGATGCGCTGCGCGCACCGGCGCCTAGCCGCCGGCTATGCGCCTTCGCGCGTCAATACATATGCTGGCCGCCGTTGATGCTCAGCGTCGATCCGGTCACGAAGCCGGCTTCGTCCGAGCACAGGAAGGCCACGCCGCGCGCGATCTCGCTTGCCTGGCCGAGGCGGCCGACCGGGATCTTGGCGACGATCTTCTCCAGCACGTCGCCGGGGACCGCGGCGACCATGTCGGTGTCGATATAGCCCGGCGCGATCGCATTGACCGTCACGCCGACGCGCGCGCCTTCCTGCGCCAGCGCCTTGGTGAAGCCGTGGATGCCCGATTTCGCCGCGGCGTAATTGACCTGGCCATATTGGCCGGCCTGGCCGTTGATCGAGCCGATGTTGACGATCCGCCCCCATTTGCGTTCGCGCATGCCGGGGAACACCGCTTTCGCCATGTTGAAACAGCCGCCGAGATTGGTGTCGATCACCTCTTTCCACGCATCGTAGGTCAGCTTCAGGATCGTGCCGTCGCGAGTGATGCCGGCATTGTTGACGACGATGTCGACCGGGCCGAGCTCGGCGGCGACCTGCGCGCAGCCCTGCTGGCAGGCGTCAAAGTCGGCGACGTCCCATTTGAACGCGCGGATGCCGGTCCGCTCGGTGAAGGCGCGGGCGCGTTCGTCGTTGCCGGCGTAATTGGCGGCGACGGTGACGCCCGCTTCCTGCAAGGCGAGGCTGATCGCCTCGCCGATGCCACGCGTACCACCCGTGACGATCGCTACCCTGGCCATCCGTACCTCTCCTTATGCTTAACCCGAGGCTAGGCAGAGGCCGCCGAACTGGCAATGGCCGTAGCGTAATTTTACGTTTCGGCGATCCAGCCGGCGAGCTCGCGCGCGATCAGCGTGCGCAGCATCGCCATTCCCGGCGCGCCGTCGTTGAGACAGGGCAGATAGGCGAAATCGGTGCCGCCCGCGGTCATGAAGCTCTCGCGGCCGCGGATCGCCAGTTCCTCCAGCGTCTCCAGGCAGTCGGCGGAGAAGCCCGGCGCGATCACCGCGACCTTGCGGACGCCCTTGGCGGGCAGCGCCTCGAGCGTCTCGTCGGTCGCCGGGCCGAGCCATTTGGCCGGGCCGAATCGCGACTGGAAAGCGACGACCAGCTCGCGCCCCATCGCCTCGCCGAGCAGCCGCGCGGTCTTCTGGCAGTGGCAATGATAGGGGTCGCCGAGCTGGAGCGTCCGCTTCGGCATGCCGTGGAAGCTGGCGATCACCGCATCGGGGACGAAATCGAGCGTCGCGATCTGCATCTCGACCTGCGTCCTGAGCGCGGCGATATAGGCAGGATCGTCGTGATAGGGCGGCAAGGTGCGGATCGCCGGCTGCCAGCGCATGCCGGCGAGCGCGGCGAACGCCTTGTCGTTGGCGGTCGCGGTCGTCGCGGCGCAATATTGCGGATAGAGCGGTGCGATCAGGATGCGCTCGCAGCCCGCGTCCTTGAGCGCGGTCAGCCGGTCGGCGATCGCCGGATTGCCGTAGCGCATCGCATAATCGACCATGACGCCCTCGCCGAACGCGCCCTGCAAGGCCTGCGATTGCCGGCGGGTGATCGCGGCGAGCGGCGAGCCCTCCTCGCTCCACACCAGGCCATAGGCGTGCGCCGACTTCTTCGGGCGGGTGTTGAGGATGATGCCGCGCAGGATCGGCTGCCACGCGATCGCCGGGATCTCGACGACGCGCTTGTCGGAGAGGAATTCGCCGAGATAGCGTTTGACCGATTTGGCGTCGGGGCCGTCGGGGGTGCCGAGGTTGGTCAGCAGCACGCCGATCTTGCGGGTGGGGATCGGCGGATGGTCGGCGGGGATCAACATCTTACCGCCTTAGCGGCAGGTGACGCAGGCGGATACCGGTTGCGGCATGCAGTGCGTTGGCGATCGCCGGCGCGACCGCGGGGACGCCGAGTTCGCCGACCCCGCCGGGCGGCTCGTCCGAACGGACGATCTCGACGACGATGTCGGGCGTGTCGGCGAGCCGCGGCAGTGCGAGGCCGGCGAGCCCGCGCACGTCGCTGCGCCCCGCGGTGATCCCCGTCGTGGCGCCGAGCGCATGCGCGAGGCCGAAGATCAGCCCGCCCTCGATCTGTTGCAGCACCAAATCGGGGTTGATCGTCCGCCCGCAATCGACCGCGGCGACGAGTCGGGCGACGCGCGGGCGGCCGTTCGCCAGCTCCGCCTCGGCGAGCACCGCAATATGGCTGCCGCGAAAGCTGTGGCAGGCGATGCCCTGGCCCGATCCCGCCGCGCCGCCCGACCAGCCACCCAGCGCCGCCACCGTGGTGAGGCAGCGCGCCAGCCGCGCGTCGCCGCCGAGCATGCCGATCCGGTAGGAGAGCGGCTCGGTGCCGGCGACCTGCGCGAGTTCGTCGACGAACGCTTCGGTGAAGAAGGCGGTATAGCCGTGCGCACCGCCGCGCAGATGACCGGTGGGGACGCCGATCTCCGCGGGGTGATGGTCGAACCGCAGCGCCGGGATGCGGTACGGTGGCTGCGCGCCGGCGACCGCATAGGGATCGCCCGTGCTGAGCGCCCAGCCGGCGCCGGGCAGCAACCGGCGGGCGAGCGCATGGCCGGTGGCGGGCGCGGCGATCGCGGCGTGCCACGCCGCGATCGCGCCGTTGCTCGACAGGCGGGCGCGCAGCCGGGCGTGCGCGGGCGGGCGGAAACGGTCGTGCGCATTGTCCTCGCCGCGCGACCAGACGAGGCTGACCGGGCGCTTGAGCCGCATCGCGAGCAGCGCCGCCTGTTCGGCGACCAACGGGTCGAGCGTCGCGCCGAAGCCGCCGCCGGCGAGCGTCGGATGGAGGACGACCGCGCTTTCGCTGATCCCTGCGACCTTTGCCGCGGCGGCGCGGGCGGCGGCGGGCGCCGCGGTCGGCAGCCATAGTTCGAGCCGACCGTCGCGCCACGCGGCGGTGGCGCTGGTCGTCTCCAGCGCGGCGTGGACGCCGAGGCCGGCGGTATAGTCCGCGGTGACGACGCCGGCACCGTCGAGCAACGTGCCGAGGTCGCCGACCGCTGCGATGCGCTGGCCCGGCTTGGCGAGCGCGGCGTCGAGCGTGCGGGCGATGCCGGCGCTGTCCGGAAGCGCCGCGTTGCTGGCGAAGCGCGGCGCGAGCGCGTCGAGCGCGCGTTGCGCGGCCCAGCCGGTGGTGGCGATCGCGGCGACCCAAAGCGGCGTCTCGACCACCGTCAGCACGCCGCGGATGCGATCGGCGGCGGCGCGGTCGACGCCGATCAGCCGCGCGTCGCCGATCGGCCCCTGACGGATCGCGGCATGGACCATGTCGGGCAGGCGGATGTCGCCGGCAAAGCCGGCGGAGCCGTCGACCTTGGCGGGGACGTCGAGCCGCGGCAGCGAACGGCCGACGAGCTTGCCCGCGCCCTGCACGCCGATCGGCAACGGGTCGGGGAGGGTCTCGGCGGCCGCGGCGGCGGCGAGGTCGGCGAAGCGGAGGCGCTGCGCGCCGTGCGTGATGAAGCCGGCATCGGCCGCGCAATCGGTCCAGGCGACGTCCCAGCGCCGCGCCGCCGCCTTGCACAGCAACGCGCGGGCGGCGGCACCGGCGGTGCGGCAATCGTCCTCGAACATCCGCACCGAGGTCGATCCGCCGGTGACGATCAGCGCGCCGCGGCGGGCGACGGTCATCTCGACCGATGCGGGTATGTGGACGAGCGTGCCTTCGAACAGATCGTCGAGCGCGAGCGGGTTGGCGTAGAGCGGGTTGATCGGCGCCGCCTCCACCCCGACGGTGCGCCAGTCGGCGCCGAGCTCGTCGGCGACGATCTGGGGGAGGGCGGTATAGACGCCTTGCCCGTGTTCGAGCTGCGGCACCGCGACGGTGACATGGCCGTCGGCACCGATCTTGAGCCAGGCGCCGAAGCCGGTCTCGCCAGGGATGGTGGCGAGATTGGGCGCGTAGCGGCGCGGCCATATGCCCCAGGCGACGACCAGCCCGACGCCGGCACCACCGCCGATCAGGAACGTGCGACGGGTGGGGCTCATCTTGCGGCTGTATCGGGGCTTGCCGGGCGTGGGAAGGTCGGCGGGCGATCTGCGTCGGTACATCCGGGCTTAGAGGAAGGCCGCGCGACGTCGCGGGTTCCCCGAGCAACGCCTCACCCCACCGTCATCCCGACGAAAGTCGGGACCCATGGTTTCGGGGCCGCCGGGGGGAGCGCGCATCATCGCCGCCCGCGTGTCCATGGGTCCCGACTTTCGTCGGGATGACGATAGAAGGGGCGGCATGACGATGGGAATGACCGCCCCCACGGCACATCACCGCGCGCGAGCCTCATTCCGCATCCTCAGCACGGATAGGTCTTCGCCAGCACCCGCGCATATCCCTCCTTGAGCGGCAGCTTCTTCTCCGCCGGCGACAGCGCGTCGAGGCCGCCGAGCATCTGCAGGATGCCGATCTTGGCGCCTTCGGGCATGCAGGCGATCGGTTTCTTGCCGGCGGCGACGCGCGCGGCGCTGTCGGCGCGGAGCTGGCGGGTGGCGGTATCGGCCTCCGCCTTGAGCACCTGATAATCGGGGTTGGTCAGTGCGGTGAAGGGGTTCTCGCGCAGCGGCGCGGCGCGGGTGAGGAAGGTGCCGACGCTCATCGCGGCGCTGGCCGGCGCCGCGGCGACAAGGGAAACGGCAAGGGCGATCAAGGCTTTACGCGACATCGGCGGCACTCCGAATGGGAATGCCGCCGATTAGCGCGAACAAACTGACGGCGGGCTGAACCGCCGCGGGGGTTACGCCCCCGCCGGCGCCGGATTGCCGAACGGGCCGCCGGGGCGGCGCGTCTTGGGGATCGAGGTGCCGGCCCGCGGCACGCTCGGCTTGGGACCCGAGTCGATGCGACCAATCTCCTCGCCGGCGATCAGCTTCTTGATCTCGTCGCCCGACAGCGTCTCATATTCGAGCAGCGCACCGGCGAGCAGATGGAGCTGGTCGACATGCTCGGTCAGCAACTGCTTGGCGCGGGCGAGGCCGCCCTCGACGATGCCCTTGATCTCGTCGTCGATCAGCTGCGCGGTCGCATTCGACATGCGGACCGGCTGCGACGACGAATAGCCGAGGAACGATTCGCCCTCGGGCTGGGCATATTCGACCGGGCCGACCTTGTCCGACATGCCCCATTTGGTGACCATGTCGCGCGCCAGACCGGTGGCGTACTGGATGTCACCGCTCGCGCCCGACGAGACCTTGTCGTAGCCGAAGATGATCTCCTCGGCGACGCGGCCGCCCATCGACACCGCGAGGTTGGCGTACATCTTGTCGCGATGATAGCTGTAGCTGTCGCGCTCGGGCAGGCGCATCACCATGCCCAGCGCACGGCCGCGCGGGATGATCGTCGCCTTGTGGATCGGGTCGCTCGCCTGTTCGTGGATCGAGACGATCGCATGGCCCGCCTCGTGATAGGCGGTCATGCGCTTCTCGTCCTCGGTCATCACCATCGACCGCCGCTCGGCGCCCATCATGACCTTGTCCTTGGCCTCCTCGAACTCGGCCATCGCGACGAGCCGCTTGCCCTTGCGCGCGCCCATCAGTGCCGCCTCGTTGACGAGATTGGCGAGATCGGCACCCGAGAAGCCCGGCGTGCCGCGCGCGATCACCCGCGCGTCGACGTCGGGCGCCAGCGGCACCTTCTTCATATGGACCTCGAGGATCTTGATCCGGCCCTCGATATCCGGGCGCGGCACGACGACCTGACGATCGAAGCGACCGGGACGCAGCAATGCGGGATCGAGCACGTCGGGACGGTTGGTCGCCGCGACGATGATGATCCCCTCATTCGCCTCGAACCCGTCCATCTCGACGAGCAACTGGTTGAGCGTCTGCTCGCGCTCGTCGTTGCCGTTTCCGAGGCCGGCGCCGCGATGGCGGCCGACCGCGTCGATCTCGTCGATGAAGACGATGCACGGCGCGCTCTTCTTGGCCTGTTCGAACATGTCGCGGACGCGGCTGGCGCCGACGCCGACGAACATCTCGACGAAGTCCGAGCCCGAGATGGTGAAGAACGGCACGCCCGCCTCACCCGCGATCGCGCGGGCGAGCAGCGTCTTGCCGGTGCCGGGCGATCCGACCAGCAGCGCGCCCTTCGGGATCTTGCCGCCGAGCCGCGCGAACTTGGTCGGGTCCTTGAGGAAGTCGACGATCTCGGTCAGCTCGGCGCGCGCCTCGTCGATGCCGGCGACGTCGTCGAAGGTGACCTTGCCTTCCTTCTGCGTCAGCATGCGCGCGCGGCTCTTGCCGAAGCCCATCGCGCCGCCGCCGGTGTTCTTCTGCATCTGCTTGATGACGAAGAAGGCGATGCCGAGGAACAGCAGGAACGGCAGCGACTGGTAGAGCAGCAGCATCCACATCGACGTGCCCTCGTCGGGCTTGGCGGCGATGGTGACGTTCTTCTGGCGCAGATGCGGGACCAGCGTCGGGTCCTGGATCGGATAGGTGCGGAACGTCTCGCCGCTCGAATAGGTGCCGGTGATGACGTCGCGGCTGATCGCGACATCCTTCACGGTACCTTCGTCGACCTGGTCGAGGAATTTTGAATAGGCGACGGTGTTGCGCGCGCCGGCCGTATTCGGTCCGTTGAACATCGTGACGAACAGCGCGAGCGCGAGCAGGATGCCGACCCAGATGAGCAGGCTCTTCATCCAGGGGTTGCCGCCGTTGCCGCCGTTGCCGCCATCGCCGTTCTGGGGCTGCTTGTCGTTATCGTTCATGGGGAACCTTTCGCAGCACAAGATAGGCGTGTGGAGGTTAATGGCAATGGAACGCTCAGCCTGATTCGGCCGATCCGGAAGAACGACGCGCCGGGGCGGGACGGAAACGCCAGCTGTCGCCGTGCGGCGACACCAGCACGCCCGCCTGCGTCGCCCGCCGGCCGGCGGCGAGCGCGTCGAGCAGCGCCTCGATATTCGCCGAGTCGCTCCACTTCGGCGCGGGCAGCGCGGCGGCCGCGACGACCTGCCCGATCGCGCGGCGGGCGAGGCGGCGGACGAGTTCGCGGGGCAGGCCGGCCATGTCGATGCGCACGCCGGCGCCATCGGCGGCCGCGCGGCTCGACCACAGCCATTCGACGATCGCGCGCACGTCGCCATCCGCCTCGGCGAGCGCGGCGGCGGCGCGGGCGAGCTGCGGCGGCCCGAGCCATTCGTTGGCGTCGAGCAGGCGGCGGAAGCGGGTGCGGTCGTGCGCGGGATCGGCGTTGGAGGGATCGTCGACGAACGGCGCCTCGGCGCGCCGCACGATCGCGCGCAGCTCGGCCCGGCGCCATTCGAGCAGCGGCCGGATGACGGTGGCGCCCTCGATCGTCGCGCGCGGCCGCACCCCGGCGAGCCCGGCGATGCCCGATCCGCGCGCGGCGCGCATCAGGAAGGTCTCGGCCTGATCGTCGGCATGGTGCGCGGTGGCGATCGTCTCGGCACCGATGGCGCGGGCGTGGTCGGCGAGCAGGCGATAGCGGACCTGCCGCGCCGCCGCCTGGATACTCGCGCCGGTGATCGGTTCGTCGGGGATCAGCGTCGCATGCGGCACGTGGAGCAACGCGCAATGGTTCGCCACCATCGCCGCCTCCCCGGCCGCCGCCTCGCGCAGCCGGTGGTCGACGGTGGCGACGCGGATACGGCCGGGGAAGGTTGCCGCGGCGAGCGTCAGCATCGCCATCGAATCGGGTCCCCCCGACACGGCGAGCAGGATCACCCCGCGCGGCTCGACCCCGAGCGCGCGGTTCAGGTCGTGATGGAACCGCTCCGCCGCGACGGCGAACGGGTCACTTGCACTTGGCGGCGGTACGGCCCTTCTGGACATCGGCCTTCATGCTCGGAGAAATCTTGGTGCCGTAGACGTCGGTCAGTTCGCCATAGACCTTGCATGCGTCGGCCGGCTTGTTGAGCTTCATCAGCGCCTGGGCGAGATAATAGAGGCTGTCGGGGGCGCGTTCGCCGTCAGGCATCTTCTTGTAATTGTCGTAGAAGGCCATCGAGGCGAGGCTCGGCTTGCCCTCGTCGAGATAGGCGCGGCCGAGCAGATTCTGCGCCCAGCTCGCGCGGCGATGCTTGGGATAGTCGGCGACGACCTTCTTCAGCTGCACCTCGGCCTGCGGATATTGCTTCGCCGCCCACAGGCGATAGCCGTAGAGATATTCGTCCTCGGGCGTGTCGCCGGTGCTCGGCTTGTCGACCTTGGCGCCGGCCACCGCGGCGGCGGAGGGGGCGGTGTCGCCGGCGGCGGCGACCGACACCGGCGTGTTGCTCCTGGCCGGCGTGGCGGCGGGGCGCGCACTGTCGTCGCCACCACCGAGCGGTGCCGAGCCGGGCGCGGCGGCGAGCGCCGGGGTGGTCGCCAGAGCCTTCAGCTGCGCGTCGTTGCTGCGCTTATAGGCGTCGAACTGATCCTGCAGCTGGCGCAGCTTGAACCCGGTCTGCTCGATCTGGTCGGTCATCGACGCCATCTGCTGTTCCAGCGCGGTGACGCGGCCGGTGAGGTCGGCGACCGCGCTGGTTGCCGGCGTGCCGCCCGCCTGCTGCGGCGCGTCCGGGCGGGTGATCTCCGGCTGGAGATACTGGCCGGCGCCGCCCGGGAACACCTTGCGCTGCACCGCGCGCATCTCGCTCTCGAGCTTGCCGACGCGGCCTTCGACGTTGCTCTGCGCCGCGGCGCCGACCGGTATCAGCGAGGTGGCGGCAAGCGCCCAGATGATCGTACGCATAATCTTGGCACCCCCCGGCGCGGCTTGGGTCAATTCCATGCCGCCATAGCTGCATCCGGCCACCTGTCGCCAGCCTTAAGGTGCGAAAGAATTGCCTGTCGCCGCCGGCTCTTGCGGGACGATGCGGTCGGCGCCGGCGGTGTCGACGGCGCTGCTGCGCCGGTTGCCGCCGTCGCGCCGCGCACCGCCGCTGCGGGTCGGGCGCGGCGCCGCCGTCGGCGTCCCGGCGGGCTGGGCGGCGGGCTGGCCGGCGAGGCGCAGCGCCACCGCCGAGCCGCTGACCGCGACATCCTTGATCGGGCGCGATCCGTCGCCGAGCGGCGGGATCGCCGAACCGTTGAGCGTGACCGCCAATTTGTCGGGACGGCCGACGTTGATCATCGGATCCTTGGCGGCAGCGGGCACCTCGAACCGGTCGCCCGGCTTCATCGTACCCTGGAACAGCACCTTGTCGTCGGCGTCGTAGACGCGCAGCCACACCGTATCGGTCGCGGTCAGCACCACCTGCCCGCCGGTCGGGATCGCCGGCGACGGCGCCGCGGTCGGCTTGGGCGCGACCGCCTGCGTGGCGACGTCGTCGTTCGCCGCCGTGGTGGTGGCCTGCGGCTGGAACAGGCTGCTGCCATACCAGAGCGCGACGAGGATCAAGACCGCGAGCGCGACGCCGGCGCCGATCACCGCGACGCCGCGCGAGGGCACCCGCGCCGGGTCGGCGGTGACGTAGGGGACGTATTCGGGCTGGCGCGGCCCGAGCCGGTCGAGCTCGCGGCGCACGTCCTGCGCGATCGAGACCTCGTCGGCATCGACGGCGCGCGCATAGGCCTTGGAGAAGCCCATCGCATAGGTCGGCGAGGGCAGCAGCGCATAGTCGCCGGTCTCCAACGCCTCCAGATGTCGTTGCGGCACGCGCGTCCGCGCCGCGACTTCGGCCAGGCTCAGCCCCCTGATCTCCCGCGCTTGGCGCAGCCGTTCACCCGGGCGAGCCTGGGCAACGGGGGTCGGGTTCGGCTGGCCGGGATCGACCTCGTCCATTCGTGTCTCCAAGGGAGGGCTGCGGATCGCTGACGTTCATGACATTCCCCGATGCCTTGCTGCAAGTCAACGCGGGGTGGCCGCGGTTCGGCAGCCTTTCAGGCCAGATCGACGCCGTGCTGCGCCGCCCATTCGGTCAGCGCGCCGCGCATGTCGCGCGGCGGCCGCGCGATCAGCTCGGCGACGAAGCGCTGGACCGCGCCATGATCGAGGCTGCGCACCATCGCCTTGATCGGCCCGATCGCCGCCGGGGTGATCGACAGCCGATCGATTCCCAATCCGATCAACGCCATGGCCTCGACCGGCCGCCCGCCCATCTCGCCGCAGACGCCGAGGTCGACGCCCGCGTCGCGGCACGGCCCGATCACCCGCGACAGGAAGCGCAGGATCGACGGGCTCAGCCAGTCGTAGCGTTCGGCGAGCCGCGGATTGGCGCGATCGGCCGCGAATAAAAATTGCGTGAGGTCGTTGGTGCCGACCGACAGGAAGTCGATGTCGGGCAGCAGCAGGTCGAGCTGCTCGGCGAGCGCGGGCACTTCGAGCATCGCGCCATAGCGGATCGCCAGCGGCGGCCGCCGCCCGCGCGCGTCGAGCCAGACGCGCTGCGCCTCGAACAAGGCCTTCGCCTCGGCGAATTCCCACGCCTCCGACACCATCGGGAACATGACGTTGAGCGTGCGCCCTGCCGCCGCCTCGATCAGCGCGCGCGCCTGCACCTTCATCAGGCCGTCGCGGTCGAGCGCGAGCCGCAGCGCGCGCCAGCCCATCGCCGGATTCTCCTCGTCGGCATCTTCCTTGTTGAGATAGGGCAATGCCTTGTCGCCGCCGATGTCGACGGTGCGGAAGATCACCGGACGCGTCCCCGCCGCGTCGAGCACCTCGCGATAGAGCCGCTGCTGGCGCTCGCGCTGCGGCAGCGTCGCCGAGACGAGGAACTGGAATTCGGTGCGGAACAGGCCGATGCCGTCGGCACCGGTCACGTCGAGCGCGGCGACATCGTCGCGCAGTCCGGCGTTGACCATCAGCGTGACGCGGTGGCCGTCCTTGGTCACCGGCGGCACGTCGCGCAGCGCGGCGAAGGCGGCTTTGCGTTTCTGGCGCATCGCGAGCTTGGCTTCGAACGCCTCCTCCATCGCCGCCGACGGGCGGACGAAGACGTTGCCGGCAACCGAATCGAGCAGCATCAGATCGCCCTCGGCGATCAGTCGGCGGACGTCGCGGACGCGCCCTAGCACCGGCACGCCCATCGCGCGCGCGACGATCGTGACATGTGCGGTGAGCGACCCTTCTTCCAGGATCACCCCCTTCAGCCGCCGCTTGTCATATTCGAGCAATTCGGCGGGGCCGAGGTTGCGCGCGATCAGGATCGTGTCCTGGCGCAGCCCCATCTGCGCCGCCGTGCCCATCTTGCCCGAGACGATGCGCAGCAGCCGGTTGGCCAGATCCTCGAGATCGTGCATCCGGTCGGCGAGCAGCGGATCGTCGATCTGGCGCATGCGCTGGCGGGTGCGCTGCTGGACGCGCTCGATCGCGGCCTCGGCGGTGAGCCCCGAATCGATCGCCTCGTTGATCCGCCGCGCCCAGCCCTCGTCGTAGGCGAACATCTTGTAGGTCTGGAGGACCTCCTCATGCTCGCCACCGACGCCGAATTCCGCCTCGCGCGTCATCCGGTCGATCTGTTCGCGCATCTTGTCGAAGGCGGCATAGACGCGGTGGCGCTCGGCGTCGGTGTCCTCGGCGACGGTATGTTCGACGACGATGCGCGGCTGATGGAAGACGGCGTGGCCAGAGGCCATGCCCTCGACCAGCTTCTGCCCGGGCAGGCGCACCGCCGCGGTCGATTGCGGCCGGTCGCTGCCGGCGGTCGCGCTGTCGATCAGCCCGGCGTTGGCGATCAGTTCCGACAGCACCATCGCGACGGTCTGCAACGCCTCGATCTCGACGTCCTGATATTTGCGCTGCTCGCTATGCTGGACGGCGAGCACGCCGACCGCGCGCTCGCGGCGGATGATCGGCACGCCGGCAAAGCTGTGATAGCGTTCCTCGCCGGTCTCGGGCTTGTAGGCGAAATCGGGGTGGCTCGCCGCTTCGTCGAGGTTGAGCACCTCGACATCCTCGGCGATCGAGCCGACCAGCCCCTCGCCGAGCGCCAGCTTGGTGACATGGACCGCCGCCTGGTCGAGCCCGCGCGTCGCGAACAGTTCGAGCACGCCCTCGCGCAGCAGATAGATCGAGCAGACCTCACTATCCATCGCCTCGGCGATGATGCCGACGACGGCGTTGAGCTTGGCCTGCGCCGGGTTGCGACCCGCCATCACGTCGTGAAGGCGGGTCAGGATCTCACGGGCGGATGCGGCGGCCGAGCTGGGCATGACAGCAGGGCTAACAGATGCCGGGGCAGGGTGCCATGCACCATTCGTCGGGGGTGGGGGGTAGGGAAGATCAAATTCCTCCCCCGCCAGGGCAGGGCAATTCCATATGAAGATTTGTGCGGGGCCGCCGTCATCAAAACCCACCTCGTCACCCCGGACTTGTTCCGGGGTCCACCCTGCGGCGAGGAGAAAGGCTTGAGGGGACACCGTTCACCTGCGGCACCGTGGACCCCGGAACGAGTCCGAGGTGACGAATCTGGTGAGGAAACCGCTCGAGTCTCATCACCGCAGCCATATGCGATAGCCCTGCCTGCCAGGGGGAGGTGGCGCGCCGAAGGCGTGAAGGAGGCGTGACGGAGGGGGAGGATACGGCGGACTTGGTCGTTTGCGGCGACGCCCCCTCCACCAGCTTCGCTGGTCCCCCTCCCCCGCTAAAGCGAGGGAGGATTTGGCGCTCACCCGTCGCTGGCGCGTTCGATGTCGGCACCGACCGCGGAGAGCTTCTCCTCCAGCCGCTCGTAGCCGCGGTCGAGGTGGTAGACGCGCGCGACCGAGGTCTCGCCCTCCGCCGCCAGCCCGGCGAGGATCAGGCTCATCGACGCGCGCAGGTCGGTCGCCATCACCGGCGCGCCGACCAGCCGGTCGACGCCCTTGACCACCGCGGTACGGCCGTGGACCTGGATGTCGGCACCCATCCGCGCCAGCTCGGGCACGTGCATGTAGCGATTCTCGAAGATCGTCTCGGTCAGCACGCTGGCGCCCGACGCCTTGCACAGCATCGCCATGAACTGCGCCTGCATGTCGGTGGCGAAGCCCGGATAGGGCGCGGTCGACAATGTGATCGGGCCGAGCGGCGCATTCGCCTCGACCGACACGCCGTCGCGCGTCTCGGTCACCGTCACGCCCGCCTCGCGCAGCGCGTCGATCGTCGCCTGCATGTCGGCGGCATTGGCGCCGAGCAGGTCGAGCGAGCCGCCGGTGATCGCCGCGGCGCAGGCATAGCTGCCCGCCTCGATCCGGTCGGGCATCACCGCATAGGTCGCGCCGTGGAGCCGGTCGACACCCTCGATCTCCAGCGTCTCGGTGCCGATCCCCTCGATCCGCGCGCCCATCGCGACGAGGCAGTTGCACAGGTCGACGATCTCGGGCTCGCGCGCCGCATTTTCGATCACGCTGCTGCCCTTGGCCAGCACCGCCGCCATCACGACATTCTCGGTCGCGCCGACCGACACCACCGGGAAGCGATAGCGCCCGCCGGTCAGTCGCCCGCCCGGCGCGGTCGCCTTGACATAGCCCGCCGCCATTTCGAGCTCGGCGCCGATCGCCTCCAGCGCCTTGAGGTGCAGGTCGATCGGGCGATTGCCGATCGCGCAGCCGCCGGGCAGCGACACCGTCGCCTCGCCGGCGCGCGCCAGTACCGGGCCGAGCACCAGGATCGACGCGCGCATCTTGCGGACGATGTCGTAGGGCGCCTCGGTCGAGGTGAGCTTGCCGGCGCGGATCGTCATCACCCGGCCGAAATCCTCCGGCCGCGTCCCCTCGATCCGAGTCGAGGCGCCCAATTGGTTGAGCAGATGCCCGAAACCATCGACGTCGGCGAGCCGCGGCAAATTGCGCAGCGTCAGCGGTTCGTCGGTGAGCAAGGCGCAGGGCATCAGCGTCAGCGCGGCGTTCTTGGCGCCCGAGATGCGCAGGCGGCCCGACAGGCGATTGCCGCCACGGATGAGGATACGGTCCATCCCCGTCGTCTAACGCGCCGCCGCGCCCGCGCAAGACGCGAATGCGGCGATGGACGATCGCACCCGCATAACCAACTTTAACCCGGCTTGTTGATTGATTTTAATGCACCGACTTGGGTTGCTGCTACCCAGAATCGATTAATTGGGGGATTTCAACAGCGTGACGACCAGTTGCCTCGCCGAGCGCCTCGGCGAACTGATCGACCTGTCGAACAATGAGAAGGCGGCCCTCGACAGCCTCGAACAGCGCGAACGGACACTGCGCCGCGGCGCGGTGCTGCTGCGCGAACACGACAAATCCCCGGAGCTGTTCGTGGTCAAACGCGGCACGATGATGAGCTATGTCATCCTGCCCGACGGCAGCCGCCAGATCCTGCGGTTCCTGTTCCGCGGCGACCTGGTGGCGATGGCGGGGCTGGTCTATCGCAACTCGCCCGAAACGGTGATCGCACTCACCGAATGCGCCGTCGCGCCGGTCGAGCGGGCGGCGATCGGCACGCTCAGCGCCGATCATCCCCGACTCGCCGCGCTGCTGATCGCGGTCGACCAGATCGAGCGCGTCGCGCTCACCGACCGGCTCGCCGGGCTCGGTCGCACCTCGGCCAAGGCGCGCGTTGCGGCGCTGCTGATCGACATCCGCAACCGGCTGCGCATCGTCGACGGCACCGCCGGCAACACCTTCCAGCTCGGGCTGACGCAGGAGGAGATCGGCGATGCCACCGGGCTCACCGCGGTGCACGTCAACCGCATGCTGCGCCAGTTGCAGGACGACGGGATGATCGCACGCGACGGCGGCCGGATGACCTTCGTCGACGAAACCATGTTGGTGCGGACCGCGCATCACACCGCGCGCGACACCGCACGCGCGGCGGGTCTCGACTTCAGCTGGCTGCCGGGCGCGCGATAACGGCGACGGCGGCCCGTCGGGCGTTTACGCCTTCTCCAGCGTACATTGCAGCGGATGCTGGTTCTGGCGGGCGAAGTCCATGACCTGCCCGACCTTGGTCTCGGCGACTTCGTAGGAGAACACGCCGCAGACGCCGACGCCCTTCTGATGGACGTGCAGCATGACCCGCGTCGCCTCCTCCATGTTCATCCGGAAGAAGCGTTGCAGGCACAGGACGACGAATTCCATCGGCGTATAGTCGTCGTTGAGCATCAGAACGCGGTACGGCGTCGGCTGTTTTGTCCGCGTCCGGGTCTTGGTGGCGAGGCCGGTGCCCTCATCCGTTCCATCGTCGCGGCGTTCGGCCATCGTGATCGCTTCAACTGTCATGGTGATCGCCGAAATATGGCACGCCGGGCGCGCGGAGCAAGGGCTTGGAACAGGAAAAGGGCGACCGCATCGCTGCGGCCGCCCCTTTAATCCGGGTCGAACGGGCGCTTACGCCGCGACCTTGAGCTTCTCGGCGGCGAGCGCGACGCGGTTCGACAGCGGCTGCACGACTTCGCCGGCGAGCTTCAGCACCGCTTCGGCATTGTGCGAGCTGTGCTGGACGAGCGCGTCGAACGACGAGCGGACGTAATCCGAATGCAGCTTGAAGAATTCGGTCGGCGACTTGACCGAGGTCAGCGTCTTGGCGACCGTGGCGGCCTCCTCGAACGACTTCTTGGCATAAGCGGCGGCATCCTGGCCGAGCGTCTCGAGGCCGCGCGCGGCGATCTTCGACGATTCGACAAGCGCCTCGATATTGCCCTTGCCGAACTCGCTGGCCTCCTGAAGCAGCTTCTGGCTCTTGTCGACGGCACCCTTGGCGCGGTCGGTCGCATCGGTGAAGGCGGTCTGGGTCGTGGCGGTGACGTTCTCGATCGTTTCCATGGGAACTTCCTTTGCTGCGGGTGGGACAATCGGCGCGACCGCGACCGGGACGGCGGCGGGCACGACGGGAAGCGATGCAGTCGCCGGCTCGGGCGCACGCACCGCAGCCGGCTTCCTGCCGGTCGGCTTGATCTTGGAACGCTGGGACGGGGCGGCGGCGCTATCGGCGCCACGCGCGGCGCCGGCGCCACGGCGGGCGGGCGTGATCGGCGACTTCGGGACGGTATCGTCCATCGATCCTACTCCAGCTATTATGCTGCAACGCACAATAGTCGGTATCGCCCTCACTTTCAACTAAATTTGTTGCGGTGCAGCATGATAGCGTTACCGCGCGCGGACATAGTCTCCGGGTGCCTCGCCGAGCGCGGTCAGCGCCCCCGTGCCGGGCAGCCGCGCGCCCGCCGCGGCGACGGTATCGCCGTCGATCGCGCGCAGCCAGGCGAGCCAGTCCGGCCACCAGCTTCCCTTCGTCTCGGTCGCGCCGGCGACGAATTCGGCGAGGCTCTCCACACCCGATTCGTTGGTCCAATATTGGTATTTGCCCGCCGCCGGCGGGTTCACCACGCCCGCGATATGCCCCGATCCGGCGAGCACGAAGCGCAGCGGCCCGCGCAGCAGATGGGTGATTCGCCAGACGCTGTCGGCCGGCGCGATATGATCCTCGCGCCCCGCCTGGACATAGGCCGGCGTCGTCACCCGGCGAAGATCGAGCGCCTCGCCCGCCACCGACATCGCGCCGGGCTGGACGAGCAGATTGTCGCGATACAGATCGGTCAGGTACGACAGATGCCATTTCGCCGGCAGGTTGGTGGTGTCGCCGTTCCAGTGGAGCAAATCGAACGGCGTATAGTCGGACCCCAACAGATAATTGTTGGTGACGTAGTTCCAGATCAGGTCGCGCCCGCGCAGCAGGTTGAACGTCGCGGCCATGTAGCGCCCGTCGAGGAAGCCCTGCGGCGACAAGGTGCCGATCAGCGCCAGTTGCTCGTCGGTGACGAAATGCTGCAATTCGCCGGCCTGCGCGAAATCGACCTGCGCGGTGAAGAAGGTCGCGCTGGCGACCTTGTCCGCCTCGTCGCGCGCGGCGAGCAGGGCCAGCGTCGCCGCCAGCGTCGTGCCGGCGACGCAATAGCCGATCGTATGCACCGCCGGCACGTCGAGCGCGGCGCGGATCGTGTCGACCGCGTCGACCTGCGCGGTGACGTAATCGTCCCACACCACGTCCTTCATCGACGCGTCCGCCGACTTCCACGACACCATGAAGACGGTGACGCCCTGTTCCACCGCCCAGCGGATGAAGCTCTTTTCGGGGGTCAGATCGAGGATGTAGAAGCGGTTGATCCACGGCGGGAAGATCACCAGCGGCGTCGTCATGACGCGGTCGGTGGTCGGCGTATACTGGATCAGCTCGTACAGCGGCGTGCGCTTGACCACCTTGCCCGGCGTCGTCGCCAGGTTGCGGCCGACCTCGAACGCGCCCTCGGACGTATGGGTGAGCTGGCCCTTCTGGATGTCGGCGAGCATGTTCCTGAGCCCGTCGAGCAGGTTCTGCCCCTTGGTCGCGATCGTCTTCTCGACCACCTCGGGGTTGGTCAGCGGGAAGTTGGACGGGCTCATCGCCTCGACCAGCCCGCGCGCGGCGAAGCGCAACTGCTCCTTCTGCCGCTCGGGCACGCCGTCGAGCGCGTCGACGCCGCGCAGCATATGGTCGGCGATCAGATTGTAGCTGCGGCGGATCCAGTCGAACCAGGGATCGTCGCGCCACGCCGCCGCCTTGAAGCGCTTGTCGCGCGCGTCGCCGTCCGATTGCGGCGGCGGCGGCACTTGCGCGGCGGGATCGACGAAGCGCTGCCACAGCGCCAGATTGTCGCGCCAATAATCCTGCGTTTGGCGGACCAGCGTGGGATTGACGAGCGGGGAGGGCGCCGCGTCGGGCAGCGCGCCGCCCGCCGTCATCAGGCCCAGGCCCTGCTCCATCATCATCTGCTGCGCGCGGCCCATCACCCAGGTCCAGTGCTGGAGTTCGGCGAGATCGGGCGCGCCGGGGGCGGCATCCTGTGCGTGGGCGGTCTGGTCGTCGTGCGGATCGGCCATGGCATCCTCTTCTCCGCGGGCGACGTTACCCGTCGCGCGCCTGCGTGGGAATGGCTATCCGCACCGGCCGCCCCGCGCGCGGTTTGCAGGCCGGGCGAAAGCCGCTAGCGTCGCGGCGATGGACACTCCGGTTCGCGCTATCCCGCGCTCGCTCTTCGCTTTCTCGATCTTCTACGGCGGCATGGTCTGCATCGCCGGCGTGCTCGGCAACAAACAGGTCGCGCTCGGCCCGCTGTCGGCGCTGGGGCCGCTCGTCGGGCTCGGCCCGCTCGCGGTGGAGGCGGGCATCTTCGCCTTCCTGCTGCTCGTCGTCGTGTCGAGCGCGATCGCCGAACTGCACGGCGGCGACACCGCGACGCGGCTGGTGCGGATCGGCTTCGCGCCGCTGATCGTGTCGATCCTGCTGTCGGTGGTGGTGCTGTCGGTGCCCGCCGCCGCGGACATGGACCCGGCGCGGCGCGACGCCTTCACGCTGATGATGGGCGGCACCCCGCGCATCTGGCTCGGCGGCATCGTCGCCTACGGCATCTCGCAGACGCTCAACGTGACGATCTTCGCCGCGCTGAAAGGGCGCGAGGGGAGCGGGCTGCTCTGGCTGCGCGCCGGCATCGCCAGCGTGCTCAGCCAGATCGTCGACACCTTGCTGTTCGTGACGATCGCCTTCGCCGGCGTCTTCCCGATCGGCGAGTTGCTGCTCGGCCAGATGATCGCCAAGGTGCTGCTCTCGGCGATCATCGTGCCGCCGCTGATCTATCTGTTCGTCGGATTGGGCCGGCGGCTCGACCGGGGGTGACGCCGGAAGCGTCGAGGCGGTGACCTCGCCGCCCGAAACCACGCCAGTGCTCCTGCGAAAGCAGGAGCCCAGAAGTCCGGAACGCCGTGAACCGTTGCGCCGCTTGACCCTGGGTTCCTGCGTCCGCAGGAACACTGCACGCGATCAGATCATGCCGAGCGCCTGCATGTACACTTCGAGGATCGCCTCCTCCTCCTGATATTCTTCCTTCTTCTTCTTGCGGATCGAGAGGATCTTGCGGATCGCCTTGGGGTCGTAGCCGCGGCCCTTGGCCTCGGCCATCACGTCCTTGATGTCGTCCGCGATACCCTTCTTCTCTTCCTCGAGCCGCTCGGCGCGCTCGATCAGGAGGCGCAGCTCGTCCGCCGCGACCTGGCCGCCGCCCATGCCGTCTTGCCGTTCTTCCGCCATTGTCCCACCCCGCCGCAGGCGCCCTGCGGCCCTCATATGATTCGCTGAAAGGATACCGGTCACGACCGGTAGGGGCGGGCGTCTAGGCGCTTAGCCCGCCGGGCTCAACCCCGGCCGGGCTCGGTCATCGCGGGCGGATCGCTCGCCGGGAAACTCTCGTCGAGCGCCTCGTCCAGCGCATCCTCCTGCGCGGCGTCGCGGCCCTCGTTGCGCTTGAGGCTTTCCTCCATGCGGGCGAGCTGTTCGGGCGTCGCCTCGCTCTGATAGCGCGCCTTCCACTCGGCTTGCGGCATGCCGTAGATCGTCTCGCGCGCCTCGGCCTTGGTCAGGTCGCCCGCCTCCTCGATCCAGTCGGACAGGCAGTTGCGGCAGAATCCCGACAGGCCCATCAGGTCGACGTTCTGCGCATCGGTGCGATGGCGCAGGTGGCGGACGAGGCGGCGGAACGCCGCCGCGGCGACGGCGTCGGGCAGCGCGGCGAGTTTGTCGGTCATGAAAACCTTTCGGAAGTTGATCGGTCCTAGATAGGGGCTAGAGGGGAGCGCGGCCATTCCCCAGGAGCCCTTTCTATGACGACTGCCATTGCGCCCCGCGCGCGAAAGGTTCGCGTGCTGGCGACATTAGGTCCGGCAAGCAACACCCCCGAGATGATCGCGACGCTGTTCCAGGCGGGCGCGGACGCCTTCCGCGTCAACATGAGCCACGGCGACCAGCAGTCCAAGGTCGCGGTGATCCAGGCGATCCGCGCGCTCGAACAGGAATTCAACCGCCCGACGACGATCCTCGCCGATCTGCAGGGCCCGAAGCTGCGCGTCGGCAAGTTCGAGGGCGGGCGCACCGTGCTCGAACACGGCAGCACCTTCGTGCTCGACCGCGATCCGACGCCGGGCGACGCCACCCGCGTCGAGCTGCCGCACAAGGAGATCTTCGCCGCGATCGAACCGGGCGCGCGCCTGTTGCTCGACGACGGCAAGCTGGTCTTGCGCGTCACCGACCATGACGCCGACCGGATCGAGACATTGGTCGAGGTCGGCGGCGCGCTGTCCAACAACAAGGGGCTCAACGTCCCCGACGTCGTGCTGCCGATGGCGGCGCTGACCGAGAAGGACCGCAGCGACCTCGCCTTTGCGGTCGAACAGGGCGTCGACTGGATCGCGCTCTCCTTCGTGCAGCGGCCCGAGGATCTCGCCGAGGCGCGCAAGCTGATCGGCGGCAAGGCGGCCCTGCTCGCCAAGATCGAGAAGCCCGCGGCGATCGACCGACTCGAAGAGATCGTCGAGATGTGCGACGGCGTGATGGTCGCGCGTGGCGATCTCGGCGTCGAGCTGCCGCCGCAGACCGTACCGCCGCTGCAGAAGCGCATCGTCGAGACCTCGCGCCGGCTCGGCCGCCCGGTCGTCGTCGCGACGCAGATGCTCGAATCGATGATCCAGAGCCCGTCGCCGACCCGCGCCGAAGTGTCCGACGTCGCCACCGCGATCTACGACGGCGCCGACGCGATCATGCTGTCGGCGGAAAGCGCCGCGGGCGCGTGGCCGGTCGAATCGGTCGCGATGATGAACTCGATCGGCGTCTCGGTCGAAAGCGACCCGATGCACGGCGACCGCGTCCATTTCACCGTGACGCGCCCCGACCCGACCACCGCCGACGCTCTGTCGGAAGCCGCCAAGCAGATCGCCAAGACCACCTCGGCGACCGCGATCATCTGCTTCACCACCTCGGGCTCGACCGCGCGCCGCATCGCCCGCGAGCGGCCCTCGGTGCCGATCCTCGTGCTCACCCCGAGCAAGGAGACCGCGCGCCGGCTCGGCCTGCTGTGGGGGACGCATGCGGTGCACACCCGCGACGTCGAATCGTTCGAGGACATGGTCGGCAAGGCGAAGCGCATGGCGCTGCGCACCGGCATCGCGCAGGCGGGCGACCGCGTGATCGTGATGGCGGGCGTGCCGTTCCGCACGCCGGGGTCGACCAACGTGCTCCACGTCGTCCGCATCATCGGCGACGAGCTCAAGGACTATAGCTGAGCATCGCGTCGTAGGCGCCGCCCGGCGCCTACGACCATGCGCCGCCACGTTACGTATGGATGACGGGCGTGTGAGCCGCTAAGGACGGGGCGTCATGTACCGTCCCGCCCTGTCCGTCGTCATCCCGTGCTACAACGAGGCCGCATGCCTGGACCTGCTGCATGCGCGGGTCGCGGCGGCGGCCCGCGCCGCGGTCGGCGACGATCACGAGATCGTCCTCATCAACGACGGCAGCCGCGACGACAGCTGGGCGGTGATGCAGCGGCTCAGCGAACAGGACCCGCGGCTGGTCGCGATCAACCTGTCGCGCAACCACGGCCACCAACTGGCGCTGACCGCCGGGCTCGATCTGTGTTCGGGCGAACAGATCCTCATCATCGACGCCGATCTCCAGGACCCGCCCGAACTGCTCACCGACATGCGCGCGACGATGAGCGCTGAGGGCGCGGACGTCGTCTATGCGGTCCGCCGCAAGCGCGAGGGCGAGACGATCTTCAAGAAGGCGACCGCCGCCGCTTTCTACCGCGTGCTCGACCGCGTCACCGACACGCCGATCCCGCTCGACACCGGCGATTTCCGGCTGATGAGCCGCCGCGCGCTCGACGCCTTGCTGTCGCTGCCCGAACAGGCGCGCTTCATCCGCGGCATGGTGGCATGGGTCGGCTTCCGTCAGGTACCGTTTCCCTACGACCGTGCCGAGCGCCATGCCGGCGAGACCAATTATCCGCTCGGCAAGATGGTACGGCTCGCCTTCGACGCGGTCACCGGTTTCTCGACCGCGCCGCTGCGCTTCGCCAGCCACGCCTCGGTGATCCTCGCCGGCGCGTCGCTGCTGCTGCTCTTCTACATCCTGTGGGGCTTTTTCGAAGGCTCGCCGGTACAGGGCTGGACCTCGACGATGCTCGTCGTCACCGTGCTGTCGGCGGCACAGATGTTCGTCCTCGGCATGATCGGCGAATATCTCGGCCGGCTCTATATCGAATCAAAGCGGCGGCCGCTCTATCTGGTCGCCGACATCGCCGGCCCGGTAAAGGGCCGCTCGACGCTCGGCTTCAACGCCGCCGAACCCTCGCCCGAGTTCGAATTGGCGGACGAACGACGGGCGGCCGAATAGCCGCCGTCCGGGTCAGTTCGGCTCCGCCAGCGTCACGATCGACACGCCCGGCGTCAGCGGCACGCGGCCGACCGCGTGACGTTCGAGCCGGAAGATCTTCTCGAACAAAGCGTTGAGCGGCTTGGCGGGGGGCGAATCGTCGCTGTCGTCGCGGCCCGTCAGCCGCCCGGCGATCCGCGCCGCCGCGGCGAGCGGGAACAGCAGCGAATTGAAATAGGTGAGCTTGCGCGGCGCCAGCCCCGCCGCCGCGATCGCCTTGACCAGCGACGCCTTGGAATAGCGCCGGTGGTGGTGATTCACGACGTCGTGCGCGCTCCACAGCCATTGGTGCGCCGGCACCGCGATCAGGATCTTGCCGCCCGGCCTGAGCAGGCTCGCCATCCCCTTCAGCGCCGCGACATCGTCCTCGATATGCTCGACCACGTCGAGCACCGCGACGAGATCGTACGACCCGCGCGCGACGCCGGGCAGGTCGGGCAGCGGCGCGTCGCCGACCGGGCGGCCGAGCCGCTCGCTGGCGATTGCGCGCGCGGCGGGATCGATCTCGATCGCATCGACCTCGCCGAAGCTCGCCAGCATCGGCAGATTGTGGCCGGTGCCGCAGCCGATCTCGAGGATGCGCGCGTCCTTGGGCAGGGCGCCGTAACGGGTCAGATAGTCGCTGAGGATGTCGCGGCGCGCGCGATACCACCAATGGGTAGAATCATGCGCGGCCATACGGTCGTAGACGATGCGATCCATTAAGCGAACACCAGCCAGCGATTGAGGATGAAGGTGACGATCGTCGCCAGCGCCACCGCGGGCAGCAGCGGTGCCCAGGCGGGCAGGCCGAAATGCGCGGTGCCGATCCAGGTGACGATCGCGTTGAGCGCCATGCCCGTCGCCTGCACGCCGACGAACTGCGCCTGCTGCCAGCCGCCACGACGGCGCGTGCCATGGCCCTTGAAGCTCCAGCGGCTGTGCAGGAAGAAGCCCGCGGTGACCGCGACGGCGAAGGCGAACGGCACGGCGTAGACGGCGTGTTCGCGCGGGAAGACCCAGGCGGTCAGCGGCAGATAGACCGCCGAATAGATCAGCGTCGAGATACCGCCGGCGATACCGAAGCGGATCATCTGCCCCAGCATGCCGCTGTCGCGTATCGCCGCAAGTCGTGCCGGTGCTTCCCTCGCCATCCGCTCCGCCCTAAAGCCATTGCTCCGGGAACGAAACGGCCAAAACGAAAGTCGCTCAGTTGAACATAGCTCCCCGCGGTCGGCTGGACGACGCGCTCGCCCGGCACTGGATCGCGCTCACCCTCGTCACCTGGCTCGGGGTGATGGTCTGGTACGTCTGGAACGACTGGAACCTGATCCGCTGGCTGTCGCTCGGCGACACCGACGACAACATGCGGCTGATGCAGGTGCGCGCCTGGCTCGCCGGGCAGGATTGGTACGATCTGCGCAACTACCGGCTCAATCCGCCGGTCGGCTTCGACATCCACTGGAGCCGCATCGTCGATCTGCCGATCGCCGGGCTGATCCTTTTCTTCCGCCTGTTCACCAGCAATTTCTGGGCGGAGCGGCTGGCGTGCGGGATCGCGCCGCTGCTGCCGCTCTCGATCGCGATGCTCGGCGTCGCGGCGACGGTGCGGCGGCTGATCGATCCGCGCGCGTGGCCGCTGGCGTTGCTGTTCCTGCTCGGCACCTCGGCGACGATGCTGATGTTTCTGCCCGAGCGGATCGACCATCACGGCTGGCAGCTCGCGATGCTCAGCCTCACCGTCGCCGGCCTGTGCGATGCCAAAGGCGCGCGCGGCGGGCTGATGGTCGGGCTGGCGAGCGCGGTCAGCCTCGCGATCGGGCTCGAGATGCTGCCCTATTGCGCGATGGCGGGCGCGATCCTCGCGCTGCGCTGGGTGTGGGACCGCGGCGAGGCGCGGCGGTTGCAGGCCTATGCGCTCAGCCTCGGCGGCGGCAGCGCGATCGGCTTCGCGGCGTTCGCCTCGACCGCGAATTACGCGATGCGCTGCGACGCGCTGACCCCGGTGTGGCTCAGCGTCACCGTCGCGGCGGGGGCTTTGCTGTTCCTGCTGGCGTGGCTCAACCCGACGTCGCGGGGCTTGCGCATCGGCCTCGCGGTGGCGGCGGGGGCGGGAATCGCGGCGGGGTTCGTCCATTTCTTCCCGCAATGCCTCGGCCGGCCCGAGGGCGTCTCGCCCGAATTGCAGAAGAACTGGCTGAACAACGTCCGCGAGGCGAAGCCGATCTACAAACATCCGTTCCGCCTCGGCTTTCCGATCGCGGCGCTGCCGATCGTCGGCGTCGTCGGCGTGATCCTCGGCACGTGGCGGGCGCGGCGCTCGCCGGCGCTGATCGGCTGGAGCGCGGTGGCATTGTTCGTCACCTTCGCCTGCCTGATGCTGCTGTGGCAGGTGCGCGCCGGGCCGGCGGCGCAGCTGCTCGCGGTGCCGGGCGCGACCTTGCTCGGCTGGATCGTGCTGCCGTGGCTGCTCGAGCATCGCTCGTGGCCGGTGCGGATCGGCGGTACGGTGGCGGCCTTCCTCATCGTCTCGGGCCTGTTCGCCGGGCTGATCATCAAATATCTGCCGGTCGACGTCCCCAATGCCTATACCAAGCGGGTCAACCGTTCGACCGGGAGCTGCGTGCGCTATACGGTGCTGAAGGCGCTCGACCGCTATCCGGCGCAGACGATCTTCACCTTCGTCGACCTCGGGCCGCGGCTGATCACGGTGACGCATCACGACGCGATCGCGGGGCCGTATCACCGCAACGGCGATGCGATCCTCGACGTCCAGCATGCCTTTGGTGGAAGCGCGGATCAGGCGCACGCGATCATCAGGCGCCACGGCGCGACGATGCTGATGCTCTGCCCGAACCATTCGGAATCGACCAATTATCGCGCGCGCAATCCGGGCGGCTTCTACGACCAGCTCGCGCATGGCGAGGTGCCGGCATGGCTGACGCCACTGCCGCTGCCCGCCAATTCGCCGCTGCGGTTGTTCAAGGTGGATTGAGCCGGGAGGGCGCCCTGTCCTCCCCATCCGGCGCGCCGGAGGGGGGGAAAGGGGGACGCTCGCCGCTACCGCAAACTCACCTGCAACCCGTCCATCACGAACTGCACCGCCAGCGCCGCGAGCAGCACGCCGAGCAGCCGCGTGATCACCGCCTCGATCCGCGCGCCGAGCAGCCGCATCAGCGGCCCCGCCGCGAGCAGCGCCACCAGCGTCAGCAGCAGGATCACCCCCATCGCCGCGAGCACGACCAAGGTCGCCTCGACGCCGTTGGTGCGCGCGACGAGCAGCATCACCGAGGCGATCGAGCCCGGCCCGGCGATCATCGGCATCGCCATCGGGAAGATCGACACGTCGTCCGCCTCGGGATCGTGCGCCACCTTGGCGGCACGGTCCTCGCGGCGCTGCGTGCGCTTCTCGAACACCATTTCGAGCGCGATCAGGAACAGCATGATGCCGCCGGCGATGCGGAAGCTCGCCAGGCTGATGCCCAGCCCCTTGAGCAGCGCCTCGCCCGCCAGCGCGAAGACGAGCAGGATCACCGTCGCGACGCCGACCGCGCGGATCGCCATCGCGCGCCGCTGCACCGGCGAGGCGCCCGCCGACAGGCCGGCGTAGATCGGCGCGCAGCCGAGCGGATCGATGATGACGAAGAAGGTGATCAGCGTCGAGACGAACAGCTCGATCACAGGGCAGCCTCGACACCATCGCGGCGGCACGCCGAGACATAGGTGTTGCGGATCAGGCAGGCGATCGTCATCGGCCCGACGCCGCCCGGCACCGGCGTGATCGCGCCCGCCACCGCGCTGGCCGTGGCGAAGTCGACGTCGCCGACCAGCCCGTCGTCGGTGCGGTTGATGCCGACGTCGATCACGCTCGCGCCCGGCTTGATCCAGTCGCCCTGGATGAAGCGCGGGATACCGACCGCGGCGACGACGATATCCGCCCTGCGCAGATGCGCGGCGACGTCGCGCGTGCGGCTGTGGACGATCGTGACGGTGCAGCTCTGCTGGAGCAGCAATTGCGCCATCGGCTTGCCGACGATGTTCGACCGGCCGACCACCACCGCCTCTATCCCCGACAGATTGGGGTGGATGTCCTTCAGCAGCATCAGGCAGCCGAGCGGCGTGCACGGCACGAAGCCTTCCGCGCCGATCGCGAGCCGGCCGGCGTTGACCGGGTGGAAGCCGTCGACGTCCTTGTCGGGATCGATCGCGAGCAGCACCGCCTCCGCATCGATATGCGCGGGCAGCGGCAATTGGACGAGGATGCCGTCGACCGCGGGATCGGCGTTGAGCTGCGCGACCAGCGCGAGCAACGTCGCGGCATCGGTGTCGGCGGGCAGGCGATGCTCGAAGCTCGCCATGCCGGCGTCGCGCGTCGCCTTGCCCTTGTTGCGGACATAGACCGCCGAGGCGGGGTCCTCGCCGACCAGGACGACGGCGAGGCCGGGGGCGCGGCCGGTGGCCTCGCGGAAGGTGGCGACATGGGCGGCGACGCGGGTGCGCAGGGCAAGGGCATGGGCCTTGCCGTCGATGATCGTGGCGGTCATGCCGCGGTCTCATAAAGCGCGGCGGCGATTTTCGCCAGCGCGGCGGCGTCGCCGGCGACATGCAAGCGCTTCAATCGCGCGGTATCGCCGCCGACCAGCGTGACGGCGCGTTTCGGAACGCCGAAGGTCTTGGCGACCAGCGCGATCAGCGCGGCATTGGCCTTGCCGTCGACCGGCGCGGCGGCGAGCCGCGCGGCGAGATGCTCTTCGGTGCCGGCGGCGATCGCATCGCGCCCGCCGCGCGGCGTCACCCGGATCGCGACGAGCAGACCGTCGTCGCGGATCGTCCACGCCGGCATCGGCGGCGGATCAGACCGCGCCGTTGACCAGCAGGCTGGTCGCGATGTTCGGCAGGATGACGCTGTCGAGGATGCGGATGATGATCAGCACCACCAACGGCGCGAGGTCGATGCCGCTGATGTTGGGCAGGATCCGGCGCAGCGGCCGGTAGAGCGGCTCGGTCAGCCGATCGAGGCCGTAATGCAGCTGGCTGACGAAATTGTTCGAGGTGTTGATGACGTTGAACACGATCAGCAGCGACAGCACGAACTGGATCATGATGATCCACCACAGCACGTTCAGCAGCACCTGGATGATCTGGATGAGGGTAAGCGCGATCACGCGAGGCTCCGGGATAAGAATGTGGCGGTCGATCTAGCCTGTCCGGGGCGCGGCGAACAGCGTTTGTAGGGGGGAACGCTCTCCAGACCGCAGGGCTGTGGAACATGCGCGTTCATTTGGCCTCGCGCCATCCACGCTTACTCCGTCACCCCGGACTCGTTCCGGGGTCCACTCTGCGGCGAGGAGAAAGGCTGGAGGCTCAGGCCGACGACATGCGGCCCGGTGGACCCCGGAACGAGTCCGGGGTGACGGGATTTCCGAAGGGTTCGCCGCGATCCTCATGAGCCATCTCCACGCGCCAGCCTGCCCCGGGGCCGACACCGGATCATCAGGGAACGTCGAACAGGCCGTCCTGCGATCCCGCGGGCGGGTTGAGGCCGAGATGCTTCCAGCCGCCTGCGTTGAGCACCCGCCCGCGCGCGGTGCGCGCGACGAGGCCGAGCTGGATCAGATAGGGCTCGATCACCTCCTCGATCGTGTCGCGCGGCTCGCTGAGACCGGCGGCGAGCGTCTCGACGCCCACCGGTCCGCCGCGATAGATGTCGGCGATCATGTGCAGGTAGCGCCGGTCCATCGCGTCTAGCCCGAGCGAATCGACCTCGAGCCGGTTGAGCGCGCGGTCGGCGGCGGCGCGGTCGACGGTCGGCGTGCCGGCGACATTGGCGAAGTCGCGTACCCGGCGCAGCAGCCGCCCGGCGATGCGCGGCGTGCCGCGCGCGCGCCGCGCGATCTCGCTCGCGCCATCGGGGGCGATGCCGAGGTCGAGCAGCCCGGCGGCGCGGGTGACGACGCGGGTCAGTTCCTCGACCGTGTAGAATTGCAGCCTGACCGGAATGCCGAACCGGTCGCGCAGCGGCGTCGTCAGCAGGCCCTGCCGCGTCGTCGCGCCGACCAGCGTGAACTTGGGCAGGTCGATGCGGACGCTACGCGCCGACGGCCCCTCGCCGATCATCAGGTCGAGCGCGCGATCCTCCATCGCCGGATACAGCACCTCTTCCACCGCGGGTTGCAGCCGGTGGATCTCGTCGATGAACAGCACGTCGCCGTCCTCGAGATTGGTGAGCAAGGCGGCGAGATCACCCGACTTGGCGATCACTGGGCCGGAGGTGGCGCGGAAGCCAACGCCCATCTCTCGCGCGATGATCTGCGCCAGCGTCGTCTTGCCTAGCCCCGGCGGTCCGAAGAACAGCACGTGATCGAGCGCATCGCCGCGCCCGCGCGCCGCCTCGATGAACACGCGCAGGTTTTCACGCGCCGCCTGCTGCCCGACGAATTCGTCGAGACTGCGCGGGCGAAGCGCCGCATCGACATCCTCGGGACGGCGGCTGGCGGAGAGGAGACGGTCGTCGGTCAATGTGCTGCCAACAATTCGTCGATCGTCACGCCGGCCTGACGGAGCAGGCCTGCCAGCGTGCCGGTCTTCACCGCCTTGTGGAGGGGAACGACGCAGCCGACATCGCCGCGACGCAGGACGACATGACTGCCTCGCTGCCTCACCTGTTCGAAACCCAGTCGTTCCAGCATCCGGATGATCTCCGCACCCGACAAGATCGGCAGCTTAGGCATGCACCGCGACATCGAAGGTGGTGACAAATGGCGCTGCACGCGTCGCCATCGGGAATTCCTCGAGATACAGTTCGACGGCCTCCCGCAGATTGGCGAGCGCCTCGTCGAGCGTCTCGCCCTGCGTGGCGGTGCCGGTTTCGGGGTTAAAGGCGGTAAAGCCCCCCTCGTCGGCATGGCTCAGAATTGCGGTCACGTGCATGCAAGCCTCCTCGGGAATATTTCGTTGCTAGCTCGCCCCTGCATGCCGCGCCAGCGTGACCACCTGGCCGCCCCGCCTTGCTCGACGACACCGGTCCGGATCGTCGATCGGCTCGCCACCGATCGGACGGGGGCTGTCGATCGATGACAGCTGAAGCCGCTTCCTTCGTCGATCGACGCCTTCACCCGTACCGCGTCGGCATCATGGCCGACCCGGCAGATATCGATTCATCGCGTGGTCTTCGTCGGCAAGGAGACGTGAAGCTGCGCCATGTTCCCGATATAGTCCCGTTTCGCCGGAGCGTCCAGCAATGCGGCGACTACTTCGCCGCCTTGCGCAGCGCCAGCCGCACCAAAGCGTCGAGCGTCGCGCCCGTTCCAAGGTCCTCCTCCGCCGCGCCGACCGCGCTCGCCGCCTCGGCGGGGCGGAAGCCGAGGTTGAGCAGCGCCGACACCGCGTCCGCCGCCGCGCCGACCGGCATCACCTGCGCCGCCGCCGCCGGGCCGAGCGCGACCGTACCCACCTTGTCCTTCAATTCGCGCACGATCCGCTCGGCGAGCTTCGGCCCGACGCCATTGGCGCGCGCCACCATCGCCTTGTCCTGCGCCGACACGGCGCGCGCGAGCTCCGCCGTGTCGAGCGCCGACAGGATCGCCAGCGCGACGCGCGAGCCCACGCCCTGCACCCCCGTGAGCAGCCGGAACCAGTCGCGCTCCTCGGCGCGTGCGAAGCCGACGAGGCGGATCGAATCCTCGCTGACCAGCATCTCGGTATGCAGCATCGCCGCCTCGCCGACCGGGCCGATCGCCGCCAGCGTCCGCGCCGAGGCGCCAATGAGGTAGCCGACGCCGCCGACGTCGATCACCGCATGATCGATCCCGGTCGATTCGAGCCGGCCTTTGAGATGCGCGATCATGCCGTCACCCTTGCCCGCCGCGCCATGCCCTGCGCCGAGGCGAGATGGTGCGCATGCGTGATCGCCACCGCCAGCGCGTCCGCCGCATCGGGGCCGGCGAGCTTGGCGCCGGGCAGCAGCACCGCCATCATCGCCTGGATCTGCCGTTTCTCGGCGCCGCCGGTGCCGACCACCGCCTTCTTGACGGTCGAGGGATGATATTCGCCGATATGCAGCCCGTTGCCCGCCGCGGCGAGCAGCACGACGCCGCGCGCCTGCCCCAGCTTGAGCGTCGACTGCGCATTGGTGTTGCCGAGCACCTCCTCGACCGCGGCGCCGTCGGGGCGCTCGGTGAGGATCACATCGATCAGCGCCGCATGCAGGTTCGACAGACGCCGCGGCAGCGGCATCGACGGATCGGTGCGGATCTGCCCATTGGCAATATGGCTCAGCCGGTTGCCATCGGCATGGATGACGCCCCAGCCGGTCGTGCCGAGCCCGGGATCGAGGCCGAGAATGATCATGATGCCGCCACGCAATAAGGATTTTGCGCGCAGAGGCGCAGAGAGAGCGTCAGGAGCGCGGCAGCATGTCCGCTCAGCCATAGGCGAGACGCCCGTGCAGAACGCACCATCCTCTGCGCCTCTGCGCGCAAAACCTCTTCGCGGCTTCGCGGCTTCGCGTGAACCAAAGCCGTTCTACCCGGATCGCCGGGGACCAGATTCGCGCGAAGACGCGAAGACGCGAAGAGGTCGCGTCCGTGGCCGATATGGCGTGTCGGCGCCGGCCGATGTCGCGGCCCGCCGGCGCGGGACGGCGCAGCCGCGGGCGCGACCCTCCGCGCCTCCGCGCCTCCGCGTGAACCCGGCAAGGTCAGCCCAGCTTCTCCATCACCTCGTCGGAGACTTCGTAATTGCCCCAGACGGTCTGCACGTCGTCGTCGTCGTCGAGCGTGTCGATCAGCTTGAACAGCGTCGCCGCATCGCCCTCGTCGACCGCCACCATCGTCTGCGGCCGCCACGCGAGCTTGGCACCCTCGGGCTCGCCGAGCACCGGCTCCAGCGCCTTGGCGACCTCGTGTAGGTCGCCGACCGCGGTCCAGATCTCATGGCCGTCCTCGGACGAGGAAACGTCCTCGGCCCCCGCCTCGAGTGCCGCCTCGAACACCTTCTCGGCATCGCCGGCGCTTGCCGGATAGTTGATCAGGCCGACGCGGTCGAAGGCATGGCTCACCGAGCCGCTCGCGCCGAGGTTGCCGCCGTTCTTGGCGACCGCGGTGCGCACGTTGGTCGCGGTGCGGTTGCGATTGTCGGTCAGCGCCTCGATGATCAGCGACACGCCGCCCGGCCCGAAGCCCTCGTAGCGGATCTCCTCGTAGCTCTCGGTATCGCTGCGGCTCGCCTTGTCGATCGAGCGCTGGATATTGTCCTTGGGCATCGACTGCGCCTTGGCGGCGTTGACCGCGGCGCGCAGCCGCGGGTTCATGTCGGGGTCGGGCATCCCCATTTTCGCCGCCACGGTGATTTCGCGGCTGAGCTTGGAGAACATGCCCGAGCGCTTCTTATCCTGCGCGCCCTTGCGGTGCATGATGTTCTTGAACTTGGAATGGCCTGCCATGACTGCCTCTAGCGAATAATCCTGTGCCTTTAGGCGGTGGGTACGCTTTTCGCCAGAGCGTCGATCTTCGCCTCCAGCGCCGCGAGCCGGTCGAGCACGATACCGTCGAGCTTCTCGTGCAGCCGCAATATGTCGAGCTCCGCGCGCAAATTGGTCTCGTAATCGAGGCTGGCGGCGAGCCGGTCCTTCGCCGCCTGGCGGTTCTGGCTCATCATGATCACCGGCGCCTGGATCGCGGCGAGCGTCGACAGCATCAGGTTGAGGAAGATGTAGGGATAGGGATCGAACGCCATGCCGAAATGCGCGAGCACGTCGGTGTTGAGCAGCATCCAGCCGAGCAGCACGACGGTGAAGGCGATGATGAACCCCCACGATCCGCCCACCGCCGCGACGCGGTCGGCGAGCCGGTCGCCGAGGCTCGAGCGCGCATCCGCCTCGTCGGCGGCGTCGCGGCTGACGATCGTGCCGGAATCGATCGAATCGAGGACGCGCCGCTCCTCGGGATCGAGCGCATGCGCGGGTTTGCGCAGCAGGCGCTGGGCGAGATCGGCAAGGGGGAGCTGTGCCATCGGGAGCGTCCTTGGTCGGGGCGGGCGGCGGTGGCGTACCGGACGCGTCGCCGGGCGGCAACCGGACGCAAACCGCTTGCCCCCGCCCCCCCGGATACGCCAAACGCGCAACCAATGACCGTCAGCGTAGACATGGGCAGCGACGACCGCGGCGCGCCCGTGACCATGGACCTCGAAGAACTGCTCGCCACCCGTCTGCTCGTCCAGGGCAATTCGGGCTCGGGCAAGTCGCATCTGCTGCGCCGCCTGCTCGAAGGCTCGGCGGGGCAGGTGCAGCAGGTGGTGATCGATCCCGAGGGCGATTTCGTCACGCTCGCCGGGCCGTACGGCCATGTCGTGATCGAGGCGGCGGATTATTCGGTGCCCGAGATCGCGCGCATCGCCACCCGGCTGCGCGAGCATCGCGCCAGCGTCGTGCTCAGCCTCGAGGGGCTGGAGGCGGAAGGGCAGATGCGCTGCGCCGCCGCCTTCCTGTCGGCCTTGTTCGATGCGCCGCGCGAACATTGGTATCCGGCGCTGGTCGTCGTCGACGAGGCGCAATTGTTCGCGCCGGTGACGGGCGGCGAGGTCGCCGAGGAAGTGCGTCGCGCGTCGCTGTCGGCGATGACCAATCTGATGTGCCGCGGCCGCAAGCGCGGCCTCGCCGGAGTGATCGCGACGCAGCGGCTCGCCAAGCTCGCCAAGAACGTCGCGGCGGAGGCGAGCAACTTCCTGATGGGGCGCACCTTCCTCGACATCGACATGGCGCGCGCCGCCGATCTGCTCGGCATGGAACGGCGCCAGGCCGACGTGATCCGCGATCTCGCGCGCGGCACCTTCCTCGCGCTTGGGCCGGCGGTGTCGCGGCGCCCGATCACGGTAAAGATCGGCCAGGTCGCCACCTCGGCGCGCAGCGGCAGCCCCAAGCTGACCCCGCTGCCGAGCGCGCCGGCGGAGAACCTCCAGCAACTGATCTTCGCGCCGCCACCCGATGCGGCGCCGCAACTGCCGATGGCGTTCGATTCGCGCCCGCGGCGGGTGCCGGCGGACGAACTGCTCGACACGATCGAGCGGCCGGCGTCGCAGCAGACGACATTGGCGCCGCTCCCCGACAAGTCGGACGAGGAGGTCGAGGGCATCTATGCGGGCGTGCTGGAGGCGATCGTCGCCGATCGTGATTCGGCGCTGCGCCCGCCCTCGGTGCTGTTCCAGGATTTCCAGGTGCGCTGCCGCATGGCGGGCCTCGCCAAGCCGCCGCTCGACCTGCCCGGCTTCACCCGCCGGCTGTCGGCGGCGCGCGCGGGGATTTTCGACGTCACCGACCCGCAATGGGCCGAGGCGATGGAGCTCGCCTATTCGCTGCCCGACGACATGATCGGCGCCTTCCTGCTGGTCGCCCGCGCCGCGAAGGGCGGCGAGCCGTGTCCGTCGGATACGGCGCTGGCCGAGACCTATGGCACGAGCTCGCTGGGGCGGGTGCGGCGGCTGATCGGCTATATCGAGAGTCGCGAACTGTTCGTCGCGCGGGTCGACCTGTCGGGCAAACGCTCGATCACGATCCCGAGATTGGGCTGGACCACCGCGGCGAGCGAGGCGACCTCCTGAATCGGAATGACGTATCCCAATTCATTCCGTCACCCCGGACTTGTTCCGGGGTCCACTCTGCGGCGAGGGGATCGGCTTGAGCCTCGATCCATGCCCTTGTGGGCCGGTGGACCCCGGAACGAGTCCGGGGTGACGGGACGTTTTTGGCAGGCAGTCGGGCCCTGATAAGGCGCGCCCCTCAATGCCCCTTGCGCGGCACGAGATGCAGCAGCCCGACGATCGCGCCGCCGACGATCAGCCCGACGATCCCCGATCCCACCGCGGTCACCACCCAGTTCACCACCCCCGGCAACACGCCGACCGCATGCGCCGCGCCCTCGGCAGCGGCGTGGAGCGCATGCGGCAACCCGGTCACGCCGAACGCTTCTAGCCCGTGGACGATGATCCCGCCGCCGACCCAGACCATCGCCGCGGTGCCGATCAGCGACAGCGCCTTCAGCACCACCGGCATCGCCGCGACCAGCCCGCGCCCGAACGCCTGCGATCCCGCGCCGGGCTTCTGCGCGAGGTGCAGGCCGATATCGTCCATCTTCACGATCAGCGCGACGACGCCATAGACGCCGACGGTGATCGCGATCCCCACCAGCGCCAGCGCGATACCCTGATTGACCAGCGTCTGCCCGTTCAGCTCGCCCAGCGCGATCGCCATGATCTCGCCCGACAGGATCAGGTCGGTGCGGATCGCGCCCGACACCTGCCGGTCCTCCAGCGCCTTGGGATCGGTCTCGACCGCGGCATCGTCGCCATGGCCGTGGCCGGTCAGCGCGCCGACGATCTTCTCCGCCGCCTCGAAGCACAGATAGGCGCCGCCGAGCATCAGGATCGGCGTGATCGCCCAGGGCGCCAGCGCGCTCAGCACCAGCGCCGCGGGCAGCAGGAACAGCAATTTGTTCTTGAGCGACCCCAGCGCGATCTTGCCGATGATCGGCAGTTCGCGCGCCGGGCTCAGTCCGACGACATAGGTCGGCGTCACCGCGGTATCGTCGATGACGACGCCCGCCGCCTTCGCCCCCGCCTTGCCCGCCGCGCCGGCGACGTCGTCGAGGCTGGCGGCGGCGAGCTTCGCCATCGCCGCGATATCGTCGAGCAGCGCAACCAATCCGCCGGCCATGTCCCATGTCCCCCAATCGTCCGGGGAGCAGCCATGGCGGCGCGGCCGGAACGGTTCAATGGTCGAGGTGTTTCCGCTTTGTTGCTCGACCGTCCGATTGCATGGGGAAGGGCATGACGGCCCCCGATCGCGCAGCTAAGGCATAGGAATGACCGATATCACGCCGCCCGTCGCCGACCGGCGCCCGCACCGCTTTACCACGCACGGCATCACCCTCGAGGATCCCTATGCCTGGCTTAAGGACCCGAACTATCCCGAGGTCACCGACCCCGACGTGCTCGCCTATCTCGCGGCGGAAAACGCCTATTTCGAAAGCGTGATGGCGCCGCACCAGCCGCTGGTCGACCGATTGTACGAAGAGATGAAGGCGCGCATCAAGGAGGACGAATCCTCGGTGCCGCAGAAGGACGGCGACTGGCTCTACTGGACCGCCTACGAGACCGGCGGCCAATATCGCAAATGGTGGCGCAAGCCCGTCGCCGGCGGCCCCGACGAGTTGCTGCTCGACGAACCCACGCTCGCCGAGGGCAAGGAGTATTTCCGGCTCGGTGCCTTTGCGGTCAGCAACGACGGCCGCCATCTCGCCTACGCCATCGACGACAGCGGCGCCGAACGGTTCGAGGTGCGCGTCAAGGATCTCGCCACCGGCGAGCATCTGCCCGAGGTGATCCCCGGCATGCTCTCCGACATCGTCTGGACCAGCGACGATGCCGGCTTCCTCTACGGCCTCGCCAACGAGCAATGGCGCACCGACAACGCCCGCTTCCACCGGCTCGGCACGCCGGTGAGCGACGACGTCGAGTTGTTCCGCGAGGCGGACGAGGGCTATCGCGTCGCCGTTGCCGAGACGAGCGATCGCCAGTGGCTGGTGATCGGCACCGGCGACCATGTCACCAGCGAAGTGCGGCTGCTCCCGGCGCACGATCCGCTGGCGACGCCGATCCTCGTCGCCCCCCGCAAGGAGGGGCGCGAATATGACGTCGACGCGCATGACGGCACGCTGTTCATCCACACCAACGACACCGACCCGATGTGGCGGCTGTGCACCGCCAGCATCGACGCGCCCGGCGAGTGGCACGAGCTGATCCCCGCCGACGCGCATTTCTACATGACCGGCGTCGAATGCTATCGCGACTTCTTCGTCGTCGAGGGGCGACTGGACGGGCTCGATCAGATCGCGATCCACCGCTACGACGCGCCGACCGAACCGCAGCGCATCGCCTTTCCCGAAGCCAGCTATGCCGCCGGCCTCGGCGACAATCCCGAATATGCCGTCGACACATTGCGGCTCGGCTATGAATCGATGGTCACGCCCGGCACCGTCTACGATTACGATGTCGCCACCGGCGCGCTCGAAGTGCTGAAGGTACAGGAGATCCCGGCCGGCTATGACGCCGCGGGCTATCGCACCGAACGGCTCAGGATCGCCGCACGCGACGGCACCGAAATCCCGGTGTCGATCGTCTATCCCGCGGGGTTCGAGCGCGACGGGTCGCAGCCATTGTTCCTCTATGCCTATGGCGCCTACGGCTATGCGATCCCGCCCGGCTTCTCGACCGGGCGGCTGTCGCTGCTCGACCGCGGCTTCGCTTATGCGATCGCGCATATCCGCGGCGGCGACGACCTCGGCCAGCAATGGTATCACGACGGCAAGCTCGACAAGCGCACCAACACGTTCAACGATTTCGTCGACGTGGCGAAGGGGCTGATCGACGCGGGCTGGACCAAAGCCGGCCGCATCGCCACCACCGGCCGCTCGGCGGGCGGCGAGCTGATGGGCGCGATCGTCAATTCCGATCCCGAACTGTGGGGCGCGGTGATCGCCGACGTGCCGTTCGTCGACGTGCTCAACACGATGCTCGACGCCGATCTGCCGCTCACCCCGGGCGAATGGCCCGAATGGGGCAATCCGATCGAGGATAAGGCGGCGTTCGAGCTGATCCGCAGCTACAGCCCGTACGACAATGTCGTCGCGCAAGGATATCCGCCGATGTTCATCTCGGGCGGGCTCAACGATCCGCGCGTGACCTATTGGGAGCCGGCGAAATGGGCGGCGAAGCTGCGCGCCACCAAGACCGACGATAACGTCCTGCTGCTCAAGACCAATATGGGCGCAGGCCATGGCGGCAAGTCGGGCCGGTTCGAATCGCTGCGCGAAGCCGCCGAGGAGCACGCCTTCGTCCTCTGGCAGCTCGGGATCGACCGCTGAGCATCGAGACGCTCATCGCCCAATATGGGCTCGCCGCGGTGTTCCTCGGCGCAGGGATCGAGGGCGAGACGATGGTGCTCGCCGGCGGCCTCTTCGCGCATGAGGGGTTGCTGTCGCTGCCCGGCGCGATGATCGCCGCGGCGACCGGCTCGTTTGTCGCCGATCAGGCGTTCTTCGCGGCGGGCCGGCGTTTCCGCGACCATCGCTGGGTGCAGCGCGCCCAGTCGAAGCCCGCCTTCGCCAAGGCGCTCGACACGCTCGAACGCTATCCGATCGGCTTCATCTTCCTCTTCCGCTTCCTCTACGGACTGCGCACGGTCAGCCCGATCGCGATCGGCACCACCCACGTGCCGACGCGCACCTTCCTGTGGATCAACGCGATCGCCGCGGCGGTCTGGGGCGTGCTGTTCACCAGTCTCGGCTATGTCTTCGGCACCGGCATCGCCGAATTGCTCGGCCGCTATCGTCCGCACGGCCGGCAATGGCTGTGGGTGGCGCTGGCGGCGGTGGTGCTCGGCACGCTGTTCGCCACCTTCCGCTGGTGGCGTCGGCGGCGGCAGCGGTGAGGGGGCAGCGATGAGCGGCCGGTTCACCCTGTCGATCACCGCCGCGGCGCACGACATCGACGAGCTCGGCCACGTCAACAATGCGGTGTGGGTCCGCTGGATCCAGGACATCGCCGTCGCGCATTGGGAGGCGGTCGCGTCGGCGGCCGACCGTGCCGCTTTGGTCTGGGTCGTGACCCGCCACGCGATCGACTATCGCGGCAACGTCGCCGCCGGCGAGACGGTGACGGGGGAAACCTGGGTCCCCGAACCGCCCAAGAGCGCGCGCTTTGACCGCCACGTCCGCTTCATCGGCGCCGACGGCAAGGTGAAGGTGGAGGCGGTCACCACCTGGGCGCTGCTCGACCGCGCGACGGGCCGGCTGCTGCGGGTGCGGCCCGACCTCGCCGCGCCGTTCCTCGACCGCTGACCGGGGTCAGAGCCGGCCGAACACCGCCTCGAACCCCGCGCGGTCGCCGGCGGCGAGGAAGCGCGCCTGTTCGATCCAGCGATCGCGCGTGATCCGCCCGGCGAACGGCCCGAGCTGCGCATCGAGCCGCAGCGCCTCGTCGTCGCTCAGCGCCGCGACCTGGCCGACCGTGGTGATGCCCAGCTCGGCCAGCCGCGCGGTGAGCTTCGGCCCGAGTCCCTTCAACGTCCCCACCGGCGCATCGGCCGGCGACTCGCCCGCCGGGGCGGGGGCGGGGGCGGGGGAGGGGGCCGACACCGCCTCGACCGCCGGCGCGGCGTCGAGCGGCGCGGCGGCGGCGATCGGTTCGTCGGCGAGTGGATCGCGCACCGGTTCGATCGCCGGCTCGGCGGGGGCCGCATCCTCTGCACGCCGCGCCGGCGGCGGGGCCGGCACCGGCGTCGGTTCGGCGGGAGCGGCGGCGATCACGTCCTCGTTGCGGCTTTCGATATCGCGTTCGGCGGTCTTGCGCCGCGCCTTCAGCCGCGCCCCCCAGACGATCGCGGCGATCACCAGCAGCGCGAAGATCGCCAAAACGGCGAGATGCGCGATGGTGAAGGCGTCGGTGCTGTCGGGCAGGAGGCTGGCGCCGGTGGCGGAGGCGGTGTCGTTCATGCCGCCGACCCTAACCGCGCCGCTACGGCACGGCGAGCGGAAACGTCAGGGGAGTCGCAGCGTCGCCCCCTTATCGCAGCGCCCGCGCCACCAGCCCGCCGCAATCGGCATCCACCGCACTCGGCCCCTGGCGGCCGGTGATCGCGCGGCCGATCGCCTTGAAGATGTTGCCGGCCGACTTCACCTCCGCCGGCACGGTCAGCCGGGGATCGCTGAGGCTGCCGGTCACGAACGCCGATCCGGGCAGCCGCAGCAGACTGTGCCCCTTGGGCGCGCCGGTCAGCCGCAGGTCGATCCGCTCGTCGGGGAAGCGCACCGTCCCGGCGCCGTGCAGCTGGCTCGCGCTGGTGTCGACGACCAGCGGCGCCGCGCTGCCGCGCCCGCCGCGCACCGGCAGCGCCAGCACCAGGCAGCGCAGCCGCGCGCTATCGCCGCCGCCGGCGAGCAGTGCCCGCCCCGCGTCGAACCCCAGCGCCGCCGCATAGCGCGCGGGCAGGCTGCCGTCGCGGATCGTCAGGCCGATCTTGCCGTCGGACCGCCCGACCGCCGCGCGGATCGTGTCGCCACGCCCGCGCAGCCGCGCCAGCGCCTCGACCCGCCCGGTGAACGCGCCCGCGGCGCCGTCGAACGCCTCGACCCGCGTGCCGACCAGCCGCAGGTCGACCGCCAGCATCGGCGTCTTCGCCCCGCCGCGCTGGTCGACCGTCACGCTGCCCCGCGCCGTCCCGCCGGCGAGCCGCACGGTCAGCGGCGCGACCCGCAGCCGCTGGTGGTCGAGCGCGAGCACGCCGTCGATCCCCGTCACCGACGTGCCGCCGCCATGGCTGAACACGCGTGCGACGTGCACCGCGATCCGCCCGTCGGTCCGGTCGATGTTGGCGAGGTTGATCCGCGTGTTCGGCACCAGCCGCGGCCCGATCGCGCGCTCCAGCGCGGCACCCTTGGCGAGTCCCTCGTCCGACGACAGATCGTCGAAGTCGAACCGGCGCGCCGTCACCGCGCCGTCCAGCCTGGTGCGCCCGTCCTGCTTGTCGACGGTGACATGGCCGGCGATGTCGGACCGGCCGATCGTGCCCTTGAGGTCGGTGACGATCCACCGCGGTGCCGCATGGCGGACGTGCGCGGTCAGCGCCACCGGCTGCGTCCCGAACAGCCCCGCCTCGATCACCGCGTCGATCAGGCGCAGGTCGGCGGCGCGCGCCGCGACGTCGAGCGTCATCGCATCGGTATCGAGCGGCCGGTCGGTCGTGCCGGTCGCGCGCATGTGCAGCGCGGTGCCGTCGATCGTCGCGGTGAACGCCCACGGCCCCGCCACCGGCTGCGCGACCGAGGCGCCGGTGAGCGCGATCCGCACCGGCGTGCCGCGGATCGTCCCGCTGCCCTTGGCGCGCAGCCCCTTCACGTCCGACGCGAAGGCGACGCGCACGCTGCGCTGCCGTTTGTCGTCGCGATAGGCGATGATGCTGTCGCTTACGGTCAGCCCTTTGAGATCGTTGGACGATCCGCCGCGCTCCGGATCGCCCGGCCGCGACCAGTTGGTGCGCCCGTCGGCGGCGCGCACCAGAGCGAGCTGCAATCCGTCGACGACGATGTCGCGCGGCTTGAACGTGCCGGTGAGCAGCGGCCACACTGGAAAACTGACCCGCGCCTCGCGCAGCCGCAGGAAGTCGCCGCCGCCCGCCCAGTCCGCCTGCGCGATCCGCACCCCGCGCACCGCGATCGTCGGCGTGAAGCCGAACCCGTCGGTCCGCGCCATCGCCGCGATCGTCACCGGCCGCCCGAAGCGCTTGCTCAGCCGGTCGGCGACGACGCCCTTGAGCATCCCGAACGGAAAGGCCGCGATGACGAGGAGGGCCATCAGCGGTATCGCCCCGACGATGACCAGCAGGAGGACGCGCCTGTCGGGCCTCAAAACCCCGGCCTCACACCCATCGTTCGGCCCGAGCCTGACGCCACGCTAACATGCATCATGGACGCGCATCAGGCCGATATGGTTCCGTTATGGTCAGAAGTCGATCGCGATACCCTTCAGCTCCCAATCGCCATAGCGCGTCGGATCAAGGCCAAGCGGGTCGGGCTGCGCCGACGTTTTCGCCTCCGGCTGCGGCACCGGCGGATTCTGGCTCAGATAAGCGGGCGGCTTCACATGCTCGGGACGTTGGCCCATTGCGTCTCTCCGGTCTAAGGGGTGGATTCCACATGGTCCCCACCGTCAGGTAAGACAAGTTTGCCCCGTCCTTCCAATACCGATTCCGATGCGCTCGGCACCCCCTCCCGCCGCGCCGCGCTGCGCCTGCTCGATGCGGTCCTGCGCCGCGGCGAGCCGCTCGAACAGGCGCTCGTCGCCGCGACGCGCCACGTCTACGGCCCCGATCGCGGCCTCGCGCATGCCATCGCCGCCGAGGTGCTGCGCCGGCTGCCCGATCTCGACGCGCTGATCGATTCGGTCACCGAACGGCCGCTGCCCGACGATGCCAAGGCGCGGATGGCGCTGCGCATCGCGCTGGTTCAGGCGCTCGTCCTCGGCACGCCGCATCATGCCGCGATCGCCACCGTGCTGCCGCTGGTCGACGGCGGTCCGCGCAAGCTCGTCCATGGCGTGTTCGGCGCGATCGTCCGCTCGGGCGTGCTGCTTCCCGAAATCCCGGCGCTGCCGCCGCTCGCCGAGGCGCGCTGGGAGGGCGAATGGGGCGCCGCGATGATCGACGGCGCGGCGCTGGCGATCGCCGCGCCGCCGCCGCTCGACGTCACGCTCGCCGATCCCGCCGAGACCGACCATTGGGTCGCCGAACTCGGCGGCACCAGCCTGCTGCCTGGCCATGTCCGGATCGCGGACGCCGGCTCGGTCACCGATCTGCCCGGCTTCGCCGAGGGGCGCTGGTGGGTGCAGGACGTCGCCGCCTCGCTGCCCGCGCGACTGCTCGCCGACGCCGCGCACGGCAGCGCGATCGACCTGTGCGCCGCGCCGGGCGGCAAGACGCTCCAGCTCGCCGCCGCCGGCTTCACCGTGGCGGCGGTCGACGTCTCCAATGCGCGCATCAAGCGGCTGCGCGAGAACCTGTTCCGCACGCGGCTGAAGGCGGAGGTGATCGCCGCCGACGTGCTCAAATGGGCGCCGGTCGAGCCGGCCGATGCGCTGCTGATCGACGCGCCGTGCAGCGCCACCGGCATCTTCCGCCGCCACCCCGACGTGCTGCACCGCGTCCACCCGCCGATCATCGAGGAGATGGCGGCGCTGCAGGCGCGTCTGTTCGCCCGCGCCGCCGACTGGGTGAAGCCCGGCGGCACGCTCGTCTTCGCGACGTGCAGCCTCGAACGGCAGGAAGGCGAGGACCAGCTCGCCCGCTTCCTGTCGGCACGCCCGGACTATGCGATCGACGCGCCGGACGCGGCGCTGCTCCCGGCGGGCATCCCCGTCCACCCCGACGGCTACGTCCGCACGCTGCCGAACATGCTGACCGGCGCAGGCGGCTGCGACGGCTTCTTCATCGCAAGGCTGAAACGCCAGAACGGATAAATTCCTCCCCCGCCAGGGGGAGGGGGACCGCCACGCGCCAGCGTGGTGGTGGAGGGGGAGGACAGGGTGGGAGCTATATAAGTGCACTCTCACCCTGTCCTCCCCCTCCGTCAGCGCTTCGCGCTGCCACCTCCCCCTGGCGGGGGAGGACTTGGTCAGCCGCTTCCAGTGTCTGCACGGGGGATCCCGCGTAAGAACCGTCAACGCCGGCGGATCACCCGGAAAACGCGTCACCCGGACTTGTCCGAGCCCCCTTCGAACCTGCCCCAGTGCTCCTGCGAAGGCAGGAGCCCAGGAGTCCCGCACGCCATAAGACGTTGTTCTGCGTGACCCTGGGCTCCTGCTTTCGCAGGAGCACCGTGCGCCTCCACCGCCGATGCGGACTCTCGCCACGTTTCGACTTTTCCGAAGGCCCACCCTGCGGCGGGGAAAGGCCGCCGACCGCGCCTTCCCCTCGCAGCGCGGCAGACCCGGAGCACGACCGCCGCAGATTTGGTTAACCCCGCCCCCAAGCGCATTGTAATAGAAGGACAGGCGGTTAGAGAGAAAGGCCATGCAACCGGTCCGTATCGCCCCCTCCATCCTCTCCGCCGACTTCGCCAAACTCGGCGAGGAGGTCCGCGCGATCGATGCCGCGGGTGCCGACTGGATCCATATCGACGTGATGGACGGTCATTTCGTCCCCAACATCACGATCGGCCCGGCGGTGGTGAAGGCGCTGCGGCCGCATACGGCCAAGCCGTTCGACGTCCATCTGATGATCTCGCCGGTGGACCTTTATCTCGACGCCTTCGCCGAAGCCGGCGCCGACGGCATCACCGTCCACCCCGAGGCCGGCCCGCACATCCACCGCACGATCCAGCACATCAAGGGGCTCGGCAAGCGCGCCGGCGTCGTGCTCAACCCCGGCACCCCTGCCAAGATGCTCGATTACCTCATCGACATGGTCGATCTGGTGCTGGTGATGAGCGTCAACCCCGGTTTCGGCGGCCAGAGCTTCATCGACAGCCAGCTCAGGAAGATCGCCGCGATCCGCAAGATGATCGACCAGACCGGCCGGGCGATCGACCTGGAGGTCGACGGCGGCGTCGATCCGGTCCACGCCGCACGCTGCGTCGCCGCCGGCGCCGACGCGCTGGTCGCCGGCACCGCCGCCTTCCGCGGCGGCCCGTCCTGTTATGCCGCCAACATCGCCGCGCTGCGCGGCACCCCGGCGGCGGGATGAACGACCTGTCGCCGCCGACCGACGCCCCCCTCACCGAATCGCCGCCCGACGGGATCGAGGAGGGCAAGCGCCTGATGCGCGTCGGCGGCGAGCGCGGGCTCAGCCTCGCCGAGCGCCTCTCGGAACGGCTGCACAAACTGACGTGGCGCACGCCGATCCACAACATGCGCCTCAAGGGTCGCTACCCGCTCAAGCTGATCGCCGTCCCCGACGACCCCGTCATCGGTGACGTCCGCCGCGGTCAGGCGATGCTGCGCGGCGATCTCAGCTTCCGCGGCGAGACGCATCCGATCGACACGCTCGCCTTCAAGCGTGGCGAATGGGGCAAGCCGTTCGCCGAGTACGTCCACAGCTTCGCGTGGCTGCGCGATTTGTCGACGGTGGCGACGCGCGCGCAGGGCGCGCCGATCGCCGAGGCGCTGATGGCACGCTGGCTCGGCGATTATGCCGAGCGCGTCGATCCGCTCGCCTGGCGTCCCGACCTGTGGGGCCGGCGGCTGCTGTTCTGGACCGCGCATGCGCCGCTGATCCTGTCGTCGACCGATCTCGTCTATCGCTCCAGCGTGCTCAACACGCTGGCGCGCGGTGCCCGCCACCTTGATCGCGGCGCCGACAAGGCACCGCCGGGCGCGCCGCGGATCGCGGCCTGGTGCGGCGTCGTCGCGGCGGGACTGCTGATCCCCGGCGGCGATCCGCGGCGCAGCTTCGGCGAGGCGGGGCTCGCCCGCGCGCTCGCCGGCGGGCTCAGCGAGGATGGCGGTTCGGTGTCGCGCAGCCCGGTGATGCTGCTCGACACGATCATGCTGCTCGCCATGCTGCGCGAGACCTATGCGGCACGGCGCGAGGAGATGCCCGCCGTGGCGCAGACCGCGCTGACCCGTGCCGTGCCGGCGCTGCTCGGCGTCACCCATGGCGACGGCATGCTGTCGAGCTGGCAGGGCGGCGGCCCGGCGATGCCCGATGCGCTCGCCGCGGTGATCGCCGCGAGCGGCGTGCGTACCCGGCCGCTGCGCCAGGCGCGCGACTGGGGCTATCAGCGGCTCGCCGCGGGCGGCGCGGTGCTGATCGTCGATGCCGCGCCGCCGCCGATCGCCAAATTGGTCGAGGGCGGCTGCGCCTCGACGCTCGCCTTCGAATTCTCCGATGGCGAGACCCGGCTGATCGTCAATTGCGGTGGCGCGCGCGCCGCGGTGCCGCAACTGCCGGCCGCTTATGCCGAGGGGCTGCGCACCACCGCGGCGCATTCGACGCTGGTGGTGGGCGATTCCAATTCGACCGCGATCCTCGCCGACGGCACGCTCGGCCGCGGCGTCGCCGAGGTCGAATTGTCGCGGCAGGAATCGGACGTCGCCAGTCGGATCGAGGCGAGCCACGACGGCTATGTCCGTCGCTGGGGCTTCGTCCACCGCCGCCAGCTGATGCTGACCGGCGACGGCAAGGAATTGCGCGGCGAGGATGCGCTGCTGCCGCAGGGCCGGCGCCGCAAGCTCGGCGTCGTGCCGTTCGCGGTGCGCTTCCATCTCGGCGCGCAGGTCGAAGCGTCGCCGACCGCCGATGGTCTGGCGGCGCTGCTCCGCCTGCCCGGCGGCGCGCTCTGGCAGTTCCGCTGCCGTGGCGGCACGCTGACGATCGAGGATTCGCTGTGGATCGACGGCGAGGGCCACCCGGTCGCCACGCAACAGCTCGTCGTCAGCGGCGAGGCGCCGGCGGGCGGCGCCAACGTGAGCTGGGCATTGAAACGCGCGATCTGACCTGTTCGGACGCATGTTCCGCCGCTAGGGGGACGCGCGACTGCCGCAAAGGAAGACCATGTCCACCATCTCCATCAAGCGCGCCCTGCTGTCGGTCTCCGACAAGACCGGCATTGTCGAGCTTTCTCAAGCACTTGCCGCAAAGGGCGTCGAGCTGGTCTCGACCGGCGGTACCGCCAGGGCGCTGCGCGACGCCGGCCTCGCTGTGCGCGACGTTAGTGAAGTTACCGGCTTTCCAGAGATGATGGACGGCCGCGTCAAGACGCTCCACCCGATGGTCCACGGCGGCCTGCTCGCGGTCCGCGACGACCCCGAGCACGCCGCGGCGATGGCCGACCATGCGATCGGCGCGATCGACCTGGTGGTGGTGAACCTCTACCCGTTCGAGGCAACCGTCGCGCGTGGCGCCGACCGCGACACGGTCATCGAGAACATCGACATCGGCGGCCCCTCGATGGTCCGCTCCGCCGCCAAGAACCACGCCTATGTCGCGATCGTCACCGACCCCGCCGATTATGCCATCGTCGCGGCCGGCGAGACGACGCTCGACCAGCGCCGCCTGTTCGCCGCCAAGGCCTTCGCCGCCACCGCCAGCTATGACGGCGCGATCGCGCGCTGGTTCGGCACCGTCGACCAGGCCGAGCCCTTCCCCGCGGTACTGCCGGTGACGATGACCCGCGCCGCCTCGCTGCGCTACGGCGAGAACCCGCACCAGTCCGCCGCTTTCTACGCCAGCAACGACGGCGTCCGCGGCATCGGCCAGGCACGCCAGGTGCAGGGCAAGGAATTGAGCTACAACAACCTCAACGACGCCGACGCCGCGCTCGAGCTGGTCGCCGAGTTCCGCGACGCCGCGCCGACCTGCGTCGTCGTCAAGCACGCCAACCCCTGCGGCGTCGCCACTGCCTCCAGCCTCGAAGCGGCCTATGCCGAGGCCTTCGCCTGCGACACCGTCTCGGCGTTCGGCGGCATCATCGCGGTCAACCGCCCACTCGACGCGGCGACGGCGAAGGCGATCACCGGCATCTTCACGGAGGTGGTCGTCGCCCCCGACGCCGACGAGGAGGCGCTGGCGCTGTTCGCCGCCAAGAAGAACCTGCGGCTGCTGCTCACCGGCGAGCTGCCCGATCCGGCGCGCGCCGGCCTGTTCGCCAAGTCGATCGCCGGCGGCTGGCTGGTGCAGGGCCGCGACAATGGTACGCCGGGCGAGCTGAAGGTCGTCACCAAGCGCGCTCCCACCGAGCAGGAGCTGGCCGACTGCCGCTTCGCCTGGACCGTCGCCAAGCACGTCAAGTCGAACGCGATCGTCTATGCCAAGGACGGCGCGACCGCCGGCGTCGGCGCGGGCCAGATGAACCGTCTGGAGTCGGCGCGCATCGCCGCGTGGAAGGCGAAGGACGCCGCCGACAAGGCTGGCTGGGCGACACCGCGGACGATCGGCTCGGCGGTCGCGTCGGACGCCTTTTTCCCCTTCGCCGACGGCCTGCTCGCCGCGGTCGAGGCGGGGGCGACCGCGGTGATCCAGCCGGGCGGCTCGATCCGCGACGAGGAAGTGATCGCCGCCGCCGACGCCGCGGGCCTCGCGATGGTCTTCACCGGCATGCGCCACTTCCGCCACTAAAGCCTATAGCCCTCCCTTGCGGGGGAGGGCTCCAAGTCTACCGGACGGGCGATCCCACGTTCGGCAAGGTGGCCTCCTCGGCATTGGGCATCTTGCCGAACAACGCCCGGTCGGCCGGGCCGAACGCCCATTTCCACAGCACGAACAGATAGGTCGCCGCAATCGCCGGTTCGCCGCCGGCGAGTTCGAGCCATTCGAACCGCGGCGGCAGCGCGGTGAACAAGCCACCGACCAGCGTCGCCGCGATCACAGCCCACAGCAGCGGCCAGCGCCACGGCGACACCGGCGCGGCGAGGATACGACCGAGCAGCGTCGCCTTCACCACCGACGTCAGTGCCACGCTGACCATCAGCGCCACCGCCGGCCCCGCCGCCTGCCACGTCGTCGGCCAGCCGAGCCGGCGCATCGCGACGATCAGCGCGAAGCTCAGCGCGATCTGCACCGCCAGCATCACCACCGAGATGATGAGGTTGCGGTGCCGCGCGGTATAGACCAGCGCCGATTCGCACACCGCGCCGGTCGAGGCGAGCACCTCCGCCGTCAGCAGGAAGCCGAGCGCGGCGCTGCCCGCGACGAATTGCGGCCCGACCACGCCCATCACCGCGCCGGCCGGAATCGACCCCATCAGCGCAAGCCCCGCCTGCGCCGCCATGATCCAGAAGGCGACCTGCCGCACCTGATGCGCGATCGCGGCGCGATCGTTGACCGCGAGGCTCTTGGTGATGACGGGGCCGAGGATCGGATCGAAGCTAGTCTTGAGCTTCTGCGGCAGGCTCGCAACCTGCTGCGCCATATAATAGATGCCGACGATCTTCGGCTCGAACATCACGCCGAGGATGAAGCGGTCGACGTTGCGGCTGCCCCATTCCAGCGCATCGGCGCCGGCGAGCGGCGCGTTGGCGCGGGCGAGTGCGAACAACTGCCCGGGATGCGGCGACCAGCCGCGCGGCAGGCCGTAGCTGCGCAGGAACGGCACGAAGCTGGCGATCAGCGCTGCGGTCATCGACGCGACATAGGACAGGACCAGCCCGTCCTTGATCGTGAAGAAGGAGAAGACCCAGGCGGCGATCGAGATCGTCCACGGTTCGACCACGGCGCGCGCGGTCACCGCCGCCTTGACGTCGTGGCGATAGGCAAGCGCCGACAGGCTGACGTCCGACCAGGCCACCGCGACGATGATGCACGGCAGGAAGCGGTCGAGCCCGGTCACCTGCGTATTGGCGTACATCACCTGCGGGAAGGCGATCAGCACCGCACTCGCCGCGATCGATAGGATGAAGGCGAGCGCCAGCGCATCCCAGACGACGCAGACATGCGGCTGATCGGACGACGACAGCGCCTGCGCGAGACCGCGCTTGAGGCCCAGTGTGGCGACCAATGCGGCGAGTTCGACCACGACGACGGCGAGTGCGAAGCGGCCGACCAGATCCGGGCCATAGAGGCGGCCGGCGATGAACAGGAACGGGATGCGCGCGGCGAGGCGCAGCACGAAGCCGGCGATATTGGTGCGCCCGCCCTTGGCGAGCGCGTCGATGTCCTTCGATTCGGTCACGGGTTGACGATCGTGAGCGTCTCGCACCCACCCTCACCCTTTCGGCGCTGCGCGCCTCCCTCCCTCTCCCGCCGGGAGAGGGAAAAGCCGCCGAAGGCGGCGAAAGGTGAGGGCGAACGCGCAACGTCAGCGATCAATGCGCCGCTCCCCAGCTCGCGCCCGTCCCGATCTCGATCCCGAGCGGCACCGACAGCGTCACCGCCGGCTGCGCCGCCTCGGCCATCACCCGCTCAATCACCGGCTTGGCCGCGTCGACGTCGCCCTCGGGCAGTTCGAACACCAGTTCGTCGTGCACCTGCAACAGCATCTGGACGTCGGGCAGCCCCGCCGCGAGCAACGCCGGCTCCATCCGCACCATCGCACGCTTGATGATATCGGCGCTGGTGCCCTGGATCGGCGCGTTGATCGCGGCGCGCTCGGCGCCCTGCCGTTCGTGCTGCACCTTGCTGCGGATGCGCGGGAAGTGCGTCTTGCGGCCGAACAGGGTGGTGGTGAAGCCGCGCTCGCGCACGCTCTGCGTCGTCTCGGCGATATACGTGTTGATGCCGGGGAAGCGCTCGAAATAGCGGTCGATCATCGCCTGCGCCTCCTCGGCGCTGACGTCGAGCCGCCCGGCGAGCCCCCAGCGGCTGATGCCGTAGAGGATCGCGAAGTTGATCGTCTTGGCGCGGCCGCGGGTGTCGCGGTTGACCTCGCCGAACAGCTCCATTGCGGTCAGGCTGTGGATGTCGTCGCCATTGGCGAAGGCGTCGCGCAGCGCCGGCACGTCGGCCATATGCGCCGCCAGCCGCAGCTCGATCTGCGAATAATCGGCGGCGAGGATGACGTTGCCCGGCTCGGCGACGAAGGCGTCGCGGATCTGCCGCCCCACCTCGGTACGGATCGGGATGTTCTGCAGATTGGGCTCGGTCGACGACAGGCGCCCGGTTTGCGCCCCGGTCAGCGAGTAACTGGTGTGGACGCGGCCGGTGCGCGGGTTGATCTGCGCCTGCAACGCATCGGTATAGGTGTTCTTGAGCTTGGTGAGCTGTCGCCAGTCGAGCACGCGCGCGGCGATCTCGGCGCCGGGCGAATCCTTGTCGGCGGCGATCCGCTCGAGCTCGGTGACGTCGGTGGAATAGACGCCGGACTTGCCCTTGCGGCCGCCCTTGATGCCCATCCGCTCGAACAGCACGTCGCCCAATTGCTTGGGGCTGCCGATCGTGAACGGCGCGCCGGCAAGACCGTGGATCACCGTCTCCAGCCCGGCGATCTGGCCGCTGAACTCGGCGGACAGGCCCGACAGGCGCTCGCGATCGACCTTGATCCCGCGCATCTCCATCCGCGCGATCACCGGCACCAGCGGCCGGTCGACCATCTCATAGACGCGCGTCGCTTCCTCGGCGGGCAGCCGCGCCTTGAAGCGCTTCCACAGCCGATAGGTGACGTCGGCATCCTCGGCGGCGTAGCGCGTCGCCGCCTTGAGATCGACCTCGTGGAAGCCGCGCTGCGTCTTGCCGGTGCCGACCACGTCCTTGAACGCGATGCAGCTATGCGACAGGTGCGTCGCCGCCAGCTCGTCCATGCCGTGGCCGTGCAGCCCGGCGTCGAGGTCGAAGCTCATCACGATCGTATCGTCGTGCGGCGCGATGGCGATGCCGTGCAGCCCGAGCACGATCATGTCGAACTTGAGATTGTGCCCGATCTTGAGCACCGACGCGTCCTCGCAGAGGACCTTCAGCCGGGCGAGCGCCGCGTCGCGCTCGATCTGCGGCGGCGTCTCGCCGAACAGGTCGCTGCCGCCGTGGCCGAGCGGGATGTAACACGCCTTGTTGGCGCCGAGCGCGAGGCTGACGCCGACCAGATCGGCGCCGGTCGCATCGGTGCCGGTCGTCTCGGTATCGATCGCCACCCAGCCCTGGTGCTGCGCCTGCACGATCCAGCGGTCGAGCGTCTCGACATCGATCACGGTTTCATAGGCGTCATGCTCGCACGGCGGGTCCGCCTCATACGGCACGGATGCGGGCGCGGGGACGGGATCGTCGGCGACCTGGCCGAGCTTGGCGAGCAGGGTGCGGAAGCCGTGATGTTCAAGGAAGGCGCGCAACGGCGCGTCGGGAATGCCTTTAAGCTCCAGCTCCTCGAGCGGTTCGGGCAGTGCGACGTCGCAGCGCAGCGAGACGAGCTCGCGACTCAGCCGCGCCATGCCGGCGTGCTCGATCAGATTGTCGCGCAGCTTGCCCTTCTTCATCCCCTCCGCGGCGGCGAGGACCGATTCAAGATCGCCATGTTCGAGGATCAGCTTGGCGGCGGTCTTCGGGCCGACGCCGGGAACGCCGGGTACGTTGTCGACGCTGTCGCCCATCAGCGCGAGCACGTCGCCCAATTGCGTCGGCGCGATGCCGAAGAACTTCTCGGCGACATGCTCAGCGCCGAGCCGCCGGTTGTTCATCGTGTCGTAGAGGTCGAGGCCGGGCTCGATGAGCTGCATCAGGTCCTTGTCGGAACTGACGATCGTCACCGACCAGCCCTGTGCCAGCGCCGCCTTGGCGTAGCAGGCGATGATGTCGTCGGCCTCCAGCCCCTCGGTCTCGATACACGGCAGCGAGAAGGCGCGGGTGGCGTCGCGGATCATCGGGAACTGCGGGACCAGATCCTCGGGCGGCGGCGGCCGGTGCGCTTTATATTGATCGTACAGATCGTTGCGGAAGGTCTTCGACGATTTGTCGAGGATCACCGCCATATGCGTCGGCCCCTCCGCCGCGTGCAGCTCGTCGGCGAGCTTCCACAGCATCGCGGTATAGCCATAGACGGCACCGACCGGCTCGCCGTGCTTGTTGGTGAGCGGCGGCAGGCGATGATAGGCGCGGAAGATATAGCCCGAGCCGTCGACGAGATAGAGATGGGGCATCGTGGCTGCGTTTACCCGATCGGCCGGGCGGCACCAACCTCTGCTTGGAATGGACGCCGGGTTTGGCGGAGTGTGGCTTTGGGGTAACAGGGCCTTAATCATCCCGACGTTCGCCGGGATGACGATAGGGGTCAGGCTCCCGTCGCCCCGCCCCCCGCATAATTCGCCACCGCCGCCGCGACCGACTGGATCAGCTGCTGCCGTTCGCGGATCGGCCGTCGCGAATCGCCGATCATCACCGCGATCGCATAGCGGCGTCCGTCCGGCGCGGTGAGCAGGCCGACGTCGTTGAAGCCGGCATTGCGGCCGCCGAGATCCTGCCCGGTGCCGGTCTTGTGCGCGATCTGCCAGCCGGCGGGCAAAGCGGCGCGCAGCCGGGCGCGGCCGGTGACCGAGGCGCCCATCGTATCGAGCAGGATGCGCGTCGAGGTCTCGGTGAACAGCTCGCCACGCGCCAGCCGCGACAGCGCGTCGGCGATCGCGAGTGGTGCCGCGCCGTCCGGCGGATCGTTGACATAAGCGTCGAGCGCCGCGGTGCGCGCCTCCGGCGACAGGCGCGAACGTGCCGCCTCGAAGCCGCCGCCGACCGCCATCGACTGGTTCCACGTCAGCCCCGCGGTCCTCGACTGGAGCAGGCGCTCGCCGGGGCCGAAGCGGATGTCGCCCAATTGTTTGCGCTCGATCATCGCACGCACCGCGGCGGGACCGCCGACATAGGTGAGCAAGCGGTCGTTGGCGGTATTGTCGCTGTGCGTCAGCGCACGGGTGAGCAGTTCGCCGACGGTGGTGTGATAGCCGTCGCCCTTGACCAGCATCGCGATCGGCTGGTGGAACAGCGTCAAATCCTCGGGCCGGACGACGACGGGATCGTCGAGCCGCGCCTTGCCCTGGTCGCGCAGGTCCATCAGCGTCATCGCAACCCACAATTTGCTTACCGACTGCTGCGGCAGGCGCGTCCGCGCCCCCGGCGAGGTCACCGTCCAGCCCGCGTCGACGGCGCGGATCGCGATGCCGAACTTGCCGTCGAAATTGCGCGCGAGCGCGTCGATCGCGCTGGTCAGCTGTGCCGGTGCCACCCGGCGCGGCGGCGGTGCGGCGGCGGGGATCGGAATCGACACCGCGAGCGCCGGCGTCTCGGCGGGGGCGGGGCCGCTGCCGATCGGCCGCGAGGTCGAGCCGCAGCCGGCGAGGGCGGCGCAACTGGCGATCATCAGGATCGATCGGGCCGGACGGCCATACGCTATCATACGGGAATAGGGGCCTCAGCTGGCAAGGCGACAATCCTTATCGGAGGAACGGGGCGGAGGAACCGGCGATCGGGTCGGCTGCGACGAACCGCGGCACCGGTACGGCGAAACGCGGGGCACCATTGCCGCGGCCCGTCCGTTACTGCCGCAATCGGGCAATCAGGACGACCGCCATGGCACAGATGACCAGCGACTTTTTCGTGGACCGGCTGAAAGCCTGGGGCGTGACCCGCATCTACGGCTATTCGGGCGACGGCATCAACGGCGTTCTCGGCGCGCTGCAACGCGCGGAGAAGGCGGGCGAGGGCATCGAGTTCATCCAGGTCCGCCACGAGGAAATGGCTGCGTTCATGGCGAGCGCGCATGCCAAGTTCACCGGCGAGCTTGGCGTTTGCCTGTCCACCGGCGGCCCCGGCGCGACGCATCTGCTCACTGGCCTGTACGACGCCAAGCTCGATCATGCGCCGGTGCTGGCGATCGCCGGCCAGGCCGAGACGACGGTGCGCGGCGCGAGCTACCAGCAGGAGCTCAACCTCGACCGCATCTTCGCCGACGTCGCCGATTACGTGCAGGAGGCGACCGCGCCGGCGCAGGTCCGCCACGTCACCGACCGCTCGATCCGCATCGCGGTGGCGGGCAATGGCGTCGGCGTGATCGTGCTGCCCAAGGACGTGCAGGACGAACCCTATGAGGACCCCAAGGTCAAGCACGGCTTCACCCGTTCGGGAGTCGGCTACAGCCGGCCGCTGATCGTGCCGCAGCCGCGCGACCTCGCCCGCGCCGCGGAGGTGCTCAATGCCGGCGAGAAGGTCGCGATCCTGATCGGTGCCGGCGCGCGCGACGGTGCCGAGGCGGTGGTGCGTGTCGCCGACCTGCTCGGCGCGGGTGTCGCCAAGGCGCTGCTCGGCAAGGACGTGCTGTCCGACGAACTGCCCTTCGTCACCGGCGCGATCGGCCTTCTCGGCACCAAGCCGTCATGGGACATGATGCAGGGCGCCGACACGCTGCTGATGATCGGCACCGGCTTTCCCTGGGCGGAGTTCCTGCCGCCCGACGGCAAGGTCCGCGCGGTGCAGATCGACGTCGACGCCGGCATGCTCGGGCTGCGCTATCCGACCGAGGTCAATCTGCACGGCGGCGCGCGCGAGACGCTGGAGGCGCTGATCCCGCTGCTCCACGCCAAGCCCGACCGTAGCTGGCGCGAGACGATCGAGGCGGGCGTCGTCGACTGGTGGCAGACGCTGGAAGCGCGTGCGATGGCCGAGGCCAAACCGGTCAACCCGCAGCGCGTGGTGTGGGAGATGTCACCGCAGCTGCCCGCGAATGCGATCGTCACCTCGGACAGCGGATCGTGCTGCAACTGGTATGCGCGCGACTTCAAGCTGAAGCAGGGACAGCGTGCGTCGCTGTCCGGCGGGCTCGCGTCGATGGGTGCGGCGGTGCCCTATGCAATCGCGGCGAAGTTCGCGCATCCCGAGCGGCCGGTGGTGGCGCTGGTCGGCGACGGGGCGATGCAGATGAACAATCTCGCCGAGATGATCACCGTCCAGAAATATTGGCAGCGCTGGGCCGATCCGCGTTTCATCGTCTGCGTGTTCAACAACGAGGACCTCAACGAGGTCACGTGGGAGCAGCGCGTGATGGAGGGCAATCCGCGCTTCCCGACGACGCAGGACCTGCCCGACGTGCCCTATGCGCGCTTCGCCGAGCTGATCGGGCTGAAGGGCATCTTCGTCGAGCGACCCGAGGATCTGGCGGGGGCCTGGGCGGCGGCGCTGGCCTCCGACCGGCCGGTGATCCTCGAGGTGAAGACCGATCCCGAGGTCGCGCCGCTGCCGCCGCATCTGACGTTGGCGCAGGCCAAGGCATTCATGTCGTCGATGGCCAAGGGCGACCGCGGCGCCGGCCGGGTGATCGCCGAGACGGCACGGCAATTGTTCAAGGAGGTGACCGGCTGAGGGCGGCGATCGCTTCCCTTACGGGACCAGCACCGTATCGACCGCCTCCGGCAGCGTCTCGGGATAGTCGAGCGTATAATGCAGTCCGCGGCTCTCGTGCCGGTGCAGCGCCGAGCGGACGATCAGCGCGGCGGTCTGCAACAGGTTGCGCAGCTCGATCAGATCTGGGGTGACGCGGAAATGGCCGTAATAATCCGCCACCTCCTCGGTCAGCATCTGGATGCGGTGCTGCGCGCGTTCGAGCCGCTTGGTGGTGCGGACGATGCCGACGTAATTCCACATGAAGCGGCGGATCTCGGTCCAGTTCTGCTTGATCACCACCTCCTCGTCCGAATCGGCGACGCGGCTCTCGTCCCATGGGCGGATCACCGGCACCGGCGGCAGCCCGTCCCAATGCGCGGCGATATGGTCGGCGCAGGCCTCGCCGAACACGAAACATTCGAGCAGGCTGTTCGAGGCGAGCCGGTTGGCGCCGTGCAGCCCGCTCTCGGTGCACTCGCCCGCGGCATAGAGGCCGGGCAGATCGGTGCGGCCGTCGCGGTCGATGACGATGCCGCCGCAGGTGTAATGCTGCGCCGGCACCACCGGGATCGGCTGCGTCGTCATGTCGATGCCGAGGCCGCGTAACTTCTCATAGATGTTGGGAAAATGGCCGCGGACGAAATCGGCGGGCTGGTGGCTGATGTCGAGATGGACGTAATCGAGGCCGTAGCGCTTGATCTCGGCGTCGATCGCGCGCGCGACCACGTCGCGCGGCGCCAGCTCCATCCGCTCGGCATCATAGTAGGACATGAAGCGCTTGCCGGTGGTCGGGTTAATCAGCCGCCCGCCCTCGCCGCGCACCGCCTCGGTGATCAGGAAGTTCTTGGCCTCAAGATGGTAGAGGCAGGTCGGGTGGAATTGCATCATCTCCATATTGGAGACGCGCGCACCCGCCCGCCATGCCATCGCGATGCCGTCGCCGGTCGCGCCGCGCGGCGCGGTGGAGAAGAGATAGGTGCGCCCCGCGCCACCGGTGGCGAGCACCGTCGCCTTTGCGGTGTAGAGCGTGACGCGGCCGGTGCCGCGATCCACCGCATAGACGCCCCAGACGTTGCCGGCGCCCGAATAGCGCTGCTCGTGGCGGCTGGTGGCGAGGTCGATCGCGACCTGATCGGGAACGAGCGTGATATTGGGATGCGCCTCGGCGGCGCGTTGCAGCGCCTCCTGCACCGCCCAGCCAGTCGCGTCCGCGACATGGACGATGCGGCGATGGCTGTGGCCGCCCTCGCGGGTGAGATGGAGCGTATTTCCTTCGGTGGCGAAGGGGACGCCGAGCTGCGTCAGTCGCTCGATCGCGGCGGGGGCGCCCTCGACGACGAATTCGACAATATCGCGGTCGTTGAGGCCGGCCCCGGCGACCATCGTATCCTCGACGTGATTGTCGAACGTATCGCCGGGTTCGAGCACCGCGGCGATCCCGCCCTGCGCCCAGGCGGTCGACCCTTCGTTGAGCGCGCCCTTGGCGAGCACAGTGACCCTGAACCGTTCCGCGAGATTGAGCGCCGCGGTGAGCCCCGCGGCGCCCGAGCCGACGATGAGGACGTCGCTGTTGCGGGTCGCTTCGGTCACGCGTTGCTGGCGCGCGTCAGGCTGAGGAACACGTCCTCCAGATCGGGCTCCTTGGTCGAGACGTCGACGATGCCGAAGCCGTCGTGCTGGACCGCGGCGAGCACCTCGCCGGCGTTGACCCGGTCCTTGGCATAGGTGATCTCCAGCGTCCGCGCGCCCTTCAGCACGATCTTGCCGAAACAGGCGTTGACCGGCAGCGTCGCGACGTCGCGGTCGACGGTGACCGCCACCACCTTTTCCTGCGCCTTGCCGACCAGCTCCCGGGTCGGTTCGTTGGCGATCAGCCGGCCGTGATTGATGATCGCGATCCGGTCGCACAATTCCTCGGCCTCCTCGAGGTAGTGCGTGGTCAGCACCACGGTGACGCCGGCGTCGTTCAACTGGCGGACATAGGCCCAGAGCTGCTGGCGCAATTCGATGTCGACGCCCGCGGTCGGCTCGTCGAGCACCAGCACCGGCGGCGAATGGACCATCGCCTTGGCGACCATCAGCCGCCGCTTCATGCCGCCCGACAAGGTGCGGGCATAAGCCTTCGCCTTGTCCTCCAGATGCACCGCGCGCAGCAATTCCATGCTGCGCCGCTGGCCCTTGGGGACGCCGTACAGGCCCGCCTGGATCTCCAGCGTCTCGATCGGCGTGAAGAAGGGGTCGAACAGGATCTCCTGATTGACGATGCCGATCGACGCCTTGGCGTTGCGCGGCTGCGCGTCGATGTCGAAGCCCCAGATCTCGGCGCTGCCCTCGGTCTTGTTGACCAGCCCCGCGAGGATGTTGATCAGCGTCGACTTGCCCGCGCCATTGGGGCCGAGCAGGCCGAAGATCTGCCCCCGCGGCACATCGAAACTGACCCCGTCGAGCGCGCGCTTGCCGCCCTGATAGGTCTTGCAGAGGTTCTGGATGCGGATCGCGGCCTCGGTCATGCAGGCGGAATACGCGGATCGTGATGGGGTGCAACCCATTCCTCCCCGCCGCGGCGGTCCCCCTCCCCGCGTCGGGAGGATTGAAGCGGCTCGCGCGTCTTGCTATCCGCCTCCGCATGATCCCGCCGCCCGAAACCATCCGCGTCTCGCAACGCCGTGTCGCCTGTGACGGCGCTACCGATATTCCGGGTGGCGCCGCGCTCGGCCATCCGCGCGTCTTCCTGCAGATCGACGACGAGGGCTATGTCGATTGCGGCTATTGCGATCGGCGCTTCGTGCTGATCGGCGGACCCGCCGACGGCGCCGACCAGTCGAAATTGCCCGATCATCCGGATGGCGCCAGCGTTTAACGCCCCTATATCGGGGGCATGACTGTAGCCGCCGATCCCCGCTCGTTCCTCTACCGCGACACTCTGTCGCCTGACGCCGCGCTCCGCCTGACCGCGGATGCGCTCGGCCGGGCCGATGATGGCGAGCTGTTCCTGCAATATCGCAAGGCCGAGGCGTTCGGCTTCGACGACGGCCGGCTGAAGACGGCAAGCTACGACACCAACGCCGGTTTCGGCCTGCGCGCGGTGTCGGGCGAAATGACCGCCTTCGCGCACGCCAACGAACTGTCGGAGGCAGCGATCCGCCGCGCCGGCGAGACGATGGCGCTGATCGATCCGACGACGAGCGCCAAGGCGCCGCCGCCGCAGGGCAACAACCGCCACCTCTATACCGACGCCGATCCGCTGGACCTGGTGCCGTTCGCCGACAAGGTGAACCTGTGCCAGACGATCGACGCCGCGGCGCGGGCGCGCGATCCGCGCGTCGCGCAGGTCTCGGTCGGCCTGTCCGGCACGTGGAGCGTGGTCGAGATCGTCCGCCCCGACGGCTTCGTCGCCACCGACGTGCGACCGCTCGTGCGGCTCAACATCCAGATCGTCGTCGAACAGAACGGCCGCCGCGAGACCGGCACGTTCGGCATCGGCGGGCGCTATCTCTACGATCGATTGTTCGACGCGACGGTGTGGAACCGCGGCATCGATGAGGCGCTGGCGCATGCGCTCGTCAATCTCGACTCGGTGGCGGCGCCGGCGGGCGAGATGACCGTGCTGCTCGGGCCGGGCTGGCCGGGGATCGTGTTGCACGAGGCGATCGGCCATGGCCTTGAAGGCGACTTCAATCGCAAGGGCACCAGCGCCTTCTCGGGGCGGATCGGCGAGCGCGTCGCAGCGCCGGGCGTCACCGTGGTCGACGACGGCTCGCTTCCCGACCGACGCGGCTCGCTGTCGATCGACGACGAGGGCACGCCGACGTCGGAGACGGTGCTGATCGAGGACGGCATCCTCAAGGGCTATATGCAGGACCGGCTCAACGCGCGGCTGATGGGTGTCGCGCCGACCGGCAACGGCCGCCGCGAGAGCTTCGCGCATGCGCCGATGCCGCGGATGACCAACACTTTCATGAAGGGCGGCACCGACGATCCCGCCGAGCTGCTGAGCCGGGTGAAGCGCGGCATCTTCGCCAAGAGCTTCGGCGGCGGACAGGTCGATATCGTCTCGGGCAAGTTCGTGTTTTCCTGCACCGAGGCGTATCTGATTGAGAACGGCCGGATCGGCGCGCCGATCAAGGGCGCGACGCTGATCGGCGACGGCCCGACGGTGCTGACCAAGGTTGCCGGGATCGGCAACGACTTCGCGCTCGACGAAGGGATCGGCGTCTGCGGCAAGGGCGGGCAGAGCGTGCCGGCCGGCGTCGGTCAGCCGACGCTGCTCGTCGACGGGCTGACGGTGGGCGGGACCGCGACCTGACCGTCCGTTTCAATAGCCGCTGAGTACCATATCGAGAGCGCCTTTGATGACATAGTCGTGCTCGCCGAGCGATGCTTTCACCCGCCCGAGCGAACGGGATGGTACGGCGGACACCAGTTGTGGCGCGAGCAATAGTCTTTGGCCGTCGATCTGGAACATCGGATGCATACGCGAGCGCCCGACGGGTAATTCATCCTCCGGGAGGAGTGGCGCGACAAGGGTCGTTGGATAGCCAGACAGCAGATCCGATTGAAGGTTGATGACCATCGTTCCGTCCGGGAGGATATGGACGTCAAACTGCGCCATTCACCAGCAGCGATATCTCTCGAGCGGCAGACCGTTCTTTTCTATCCAGCGGTTCCACCCATCGATGGCTTCGCGATTCCCCTCTTTCCACCGACGATCGAGCTCGCGCTTCAGAGCATCGCGCATGACTTCGAGATCGGCGTCGTGAGCGACGTCGAAGCGCTTTGCCTCGGCACGGACCTCCGATTCGGTCATCTGGCGCGTGCTTTTCGACGGCAGGTCGAGTGTGCTTGCCATGGCCGAATGATATGTCTGATGGTGATGCGGGTCAACGCTCGCCCGCGCTGATGCGAACGATGCAAGGAAGCCGATGAGCCTCGTCGAACTGGGTCGCTACGAACGCAACCTCGCCAATATCATCGTCGGGCGGCTCGACTCCGAGGGGATCGATGCGATCGCCTTCGACGGCGGGGCGAGCATCGCCGACGGCAGCTATCTGCTGATCCCGGTACGGGTGATGGTCGATGACGAAGATGTCGATGCCGCCAAAGCGATCGTCGATGCTGCCCAATTTTAAGGCAGTCTCTCGCATCTGCACAATTATCTAACGGGCAAACCCCACGACGCGTCACAAAGCGCGCCTATATCTCCCTTTCAGCGATTGGCACGATGATTGCGACGTGCCCCTCGGACAATCGAGGGGGCAGGGATGAAGCTGGTCATTGCGATCATCAAGCCGTTCAAGCTCGACGAGGTGAGGGAAGCGCTCACCACGTTGGGGGTGGCGGGAATGACGGTTACCGAGGTCAAGGGGTTCGGCCGTCAGAAGGGCCAGACCGAAATCTACCGCGGCGCCGAATACAGCACCAACATGGTGCCCAAGATCAAGATCGAGGTGGTCTGTCCGGGCGATCTCGCCGACCGCGTCGTCGAGGCGGTGCAGGCGTCGGCGAACACCGGCGCGATCGGCGACGGCAAGATCTTCGTGCTCGATGTCGGTCAGGCGGTGCGCATCCGCACCGGCGAAACCGACGATTCGGCGCTCTGAGGGGGGTAACAGGATGAAGCACGGATTGAAGATCGCCGGCACCGCGGGGCTTGCCGCCCTCGCGTTCGCCGCGCTGCCCGCCTGGGCGCAGGACGCCGCCTTGCAGGCGCCCGCCGCCGCCGCACCGGCCGCGACGGTGAACAAGGGCGACACCGCCTGGATGATGACCTCGACGGTTCTCGTCATGATGATGATCCTGCCCGGCCTCGCGCTGTTCTACGGCGGTCTGACCCGCTCCAAGAACATGCTGTCGACGATGACGCAGATCGGCGCGGTCGCCTGCCTCGCGATGCTGCTGTGGGTGATGTACGGCTACAGCCTCGCCTTCGGCCCCGACGTCACCGGCGGCCTGTCGAACGTGATCGGCAGCCTTGACAAGGCGTTCCTCAAGGGCGTCACCGCCTCGTCGCAGGCGGCGACCTTCACCGCCGGCGTCGAGATCCCCGAATATGTCTTCATCTGCTTCCAGATGACTTTCGCGGCGATCACCGTCGCGCTGGTGCTGGGATCGGTGGTCGAGCGGATGAAGTTCAGTGCGGTGATGGTGTTCGCCGCGGTGTGGCTGACGATCGTCTATTTCCCGATCGCGCACATGGTCTGGGCCTCGTCGGGCGTGTTCTTCAAGGCGGGCGCGCTGGATTTTGCCGGCGGCACCGTCGTCCACATCAACGCCGGCGTCTCGGCGCTGGTCGCCTCGATCATGCTCGGCAAGCGGATGGGCTATCCCACCACGCCGATGCCGCCGCATTCGCTGACGTTGACCGGGGTCGGCACCGGCCTGCTTTGGGTCGGCTGGTTCGGCTTCAACGCCGGTTCGGCGCTGGAGGCCAATGGTTCGGCGGGGCTGGCGATGCTCAACACGTTCGTCGCCACCGCTTCGGGCGGGCTGTTCTGGATGCTGGTCGAGCGGGCGCGCGGTCACAAGGGGTCGGCGCTGGGCTTCTGTTCGGGCATCATCGCCGGACTGGTCGCCGTCACGCCGGCGGCGGGCAATTCGGGGCCGTTCGGCGCGATATTGCTCGGTGCCGTCGCCTCGGTGGTCTGCTTCTTCGCGGTCTCGGTGCTCAAGCCCAAGCTCGGCTATGACGACGCGCTCGACGCCTTCGGCGTGCACGGCGTCGGCGGCATGATCGGCGCAATCGGCACCGGCATCGTCTATGCGCCGTCGCTCGGCGGGCCGGGTGCGGCGGATTATGCGATGGGCGCCAAGCTGCTCGTCCAGATCGAGGCGGTGGTCACCACCGTCGTCTGGGCATCGATCGGCACCGTCATCGCGATCCTCGTCGCCAAGGCGATCACAGGCCTGCGTGTCGCTCCCGAAGTCGAGCAGGAAGGCCTCGACCTCGGCGAGCACGGCGAGCGCGCCTATAATTGATCCTATCGGGGGCGGGGGCACGAGACCTCCGCCCCCCACGATGTTCCTCCTGCGGACGACCTTGACCCGGTACGGCGACGTACCGGGTCTTTTTTGGTTCGCGCGAAGACGCGAAGACGCGAAGGGGGTGTGGGTGGCGCAGGCGTCAGCCTGCTCTTCGCATGACGGCGGATCGGGGCATGGCGTCGCCACGAAGGAGACACCTTTGCGTCTTCGCGCCTTCGCGTGAGTCGATGTTCGCGCGAAGGCTCAAAATATCGGGGCGGGGTGAGCGGTGCGGAATTTTGCTGGGGCCGTGGCCGCCGCAGCGGGCGAAACCCCTCTGCGTCCCCGCGTCTCTGCGCGCCAAAACCCTTACGCGATTACGCCAGCCGCTCGCGCAGCGCGAGCATCGCCAGCGCCGCCTGTGCCGCGCCGGCACCCTTGTCGAGCTGGGCGGGGTCGGCGCGGGCGATCGCCTGCGCCTCATTTTCGGTGGTCAGGATGCCGTTGCCGATCGCAAGCCCATCGAGCGTCAGCGCCATGATGCCGCGCGCGCTTTCGTTCGAGACGATCTCGAAATGATAGGTCTCGCCGCGGATCACGACGCCCAGCGCGACGAACGCGTCATACCGGTCGGTATCCGCCGCCAGCGCGATAGCACCGGGCACTTCGAGCGCGCCCGGCACGGTCACCGTCTCGTGGCTATGGCCCGCCGCCTCGATCGCCGCGCGGGCGCCGGCGAGCAGCATGTCGTTGAGATGGTCGTAGAAGCGCGCTTCGACGATGAGGATATGCGCCATGTCAGTCGTCCGTCTCGATTGCCCGTTCGCCGACGATCGACAGGCCATAGCCGTCGAGCCCGACCAACGTGTGGTGGGTGTTGGTGAGCAGCACCATTTCCTCGACGCCGAGCTCGGTCAGGATCATCGCGCCGACGCCATAGTCGCGCAATTCCTCCATGTCGGCCGCCGGCAGCGTCCCGGCCTTGGCCTGGAGCGCGACGGTGAACTGGTCGGCGCGCGGACGGTTGATGACGACGATCACGCCGGCGCCCTCCTCCGCGATGATCTCCATCGACCGGCGCAGCAGCCCCTCGCGCGCGCCATTCTCGCCGAAGATGTCGGCGAAGGGCGACAGCGCGTGCATCCGCACCAGGGTCGGCTTCGCCGGATCGACCTTACCCTTGACCAGCGCGATCTGCTCGGTGCCGGTCGCCTTGTTCCAGAAGGTGAGCGCGGTCCATTCGCCGCCCCATTCGCTGGTGAAACGCGCCTCGGCGCGCTTCTCGACGAGATGGTCGTAGCGGCGGCGATAGGCGATAAGGTCGCGGATCGTGCCGATCTTGAGGTTGTGGAATTGCGCGAAGGTGACGAGGTCGTCGAGCCGGGCCATCGTCCCGTCCTCGTTCATGATCTCGCAGATCACGCCCGAGGGGTTGAGCCCGGCGAGCCGCGACACGTCGACCGCCGCCTCGGTATGGCCGGTGCGCACCAGCACGCCGCCGTCGCGCGCGACCAGCGGGAAGACGTGGCCGGGGGTGACGATCTCGTCGCGCGCCTTCGACGAATCGATCGCCACCGCGATGGTGCGCGCCCGGTCGGCGGCGGAGATGCCGGTGGTGACGCCGTCGCGCGCCTCGATCGAGGTGGTGAAGGCGGTTTCGTAGCGCGTGCCGTTGTTGCGGCTCATCAGCGTCAGGCCGAGCTCGTCGACACGCTTCTTGGTCAGCGCGAGGCAGATCAGGCCGCGGCCGTGCTTGGCCATGAAGTTGATCTTCTCGGGCGTCGCCATCTGCGCGGGGACGACGAGATCGCCCTCGTTCTCGCGATCCTCGTCGTCGACGAGGATGAACATCCGGCCGTTGCGCGCCTCGTCGATGATCTCCTCGGGCGAGGACAGGAAGGCGTGACGCAGACGCCCCAGCTCGGGTTTAGCGGCCACGATAATGCTCCATGCGTTGCAGATAGCGGGCGAGCACGTCGATCTCGATATTGACCGCCTGCCCCTCGGCGAGGCCGCCGAGCGTGGTGACCGCCTGCGTATGGGGGATGAGGTTGACCCAGAAGCGGGTCGTCGCGCCGTCGTCCTCGACGCCGTTGACGGTCAGCGAGACGCCGTCGATCGTGATCGAGCCCTTGGGGGCGATGAACGGCGCGAGCGCCGCCGGGACGGCGAAGCCGATGCGATGCGATTCGCCGTCCGGCGTCACGTCGAGCACCTCAGCGATGCCGTCGACATGGCCGGTGACGATATGACCCCCAAGCTCGTCGCCAAGCTTCATCGCGCGTTCGAGATTGAGGCGGCGGCCTATCGTCCACTGGTCCCGCGCAGTGCGTGCGATCGTCTCGCCCGACGCCTGCACGTCGAACCAGCCGCGATCCCCCTCGTGCCCCTTGTCGATGACGGTCAGGCAGACGCCCGAACAGGCGATCGACGCGCCGAGGTCGATCGTGTCGGGATCATAAGCGGTGGCGATGCGGACGCGCGTGTCGCCGCGGACCTCGACCGTTTCGATGGTGCCGATATCGCTGACTATGCCGGTGAACATGGGGTGCGCTCGTAGACCTCGAGACGGCCGGTGCCAAGGTCGCGCGCATCGTGCAACCGCCAGCGACCATGGGTGGTGCCAAGATCGGCTATGCCGAGGGTGCCGACCGCCGCCTTGCCCGCGCCGATCAGGATCGGCGCGCGGTAGAGCAGCAGGCGGTCGACCAGATCCGCGCGCAGGAAGGCGGCGGCGGTCGCCGCGCCGCCCTCGACGAGGATATGGTCGGCGGGGAGGGGGGCGATGGCGGCGGGCGAGTCGATCCAGACCGTCTCGCGCTCACCCTCACCCTTCGGCGCTGCGCGCCTTTTCCCTCTCCCATCGGGAGAGGGAGGGAGCGCCGCAGGCGCGGAAGGGTGAGGGCGAGACGACAGGATGACCCGCAACGGGCTGCGCTCTTCCAGCCCCGGCAGCCGCACGTCGAGGCTCGGCACGTCCGTTTCCCACGTGCCGCGCCCGACGAGGATCGCCTCGTGTCGGCTGCGTTCGAGATGCGCGTGGGCGCGCGCCTCGGCGCCAGTGATCCAGCGGCTGCTGCCGTCGGGCAATGCGATGCGGCCGTCGAGCGAGGTGGCGAGCTTGAGCGTCACGAACGGCCGGGCGAGGCGCCGGCGTGTCAGAAAGCCGGCCATGCTGCGCGCGGCGTCCTCGGCGCGTACTCCGGTCGTGACGGCGATCCCCGCGTCGTGCAGCCGCGCGATGCCCGCGCCGTTGGTGCGCGGATCGGGATCGCCGAGCGCCACGACCACCCGCGCAATGCCCGCAGCGACGAGCAGATCGGCGCAGGCGGGACCACGCGGCGAGACATGCGCACAGGGTTCGAGCGTCACATAGGCGGTAGCGCCACGCGCAGCCGCGCCAGCGGCGGTGAGCGCCTTCGCTTCGGCATGCGGCCGGCCGCCGGGCTGCGTCCAGCCCCGGCCAACGACGCGATCGTCCGCGACGAGGATGCAGCCGACGTTGGGATTGGGCGCGGTACGGCCGCGCGTCCGTTCGGCGAGCGCGAGCGCCGCGCCCATCCAGCGCGCGTCGTCGCCGCTACTTACAGCCCCCACTTGGACATCGCGTCGTCGACCGTCTTGAACTGGCTGCGCAATTTCTCCTCGCGCGCCTTTTGCGCGGCGATGCGCTGGTCCTGCTCGACCTTGTCGATCTCCTGCTGCGCCTTGATCTGCGCATCGGTGCGATTGGCGGCGTAATTCTTGAAGTAGATGATGTTGGGCTGATACGGTTCGGGCGGGATGTCGTTGCGCATGAAGGCGTAGACGAAGAAGCCGGTCACCGCCATCGCCGCCACCAGAAAGCCGAGATCGCGCGGCTCGCGCTGCGACAGGAAGAAACGCAGGTCGCGAAAGGCGTGGAGCGGCGAGAAGCGGCGGAAGAACTGCATGGCGGCAAGATAGGTGACGGGGGGCGGCGAGGCCAGCCCCCCGGGGGGACGCGACGGGTGGGGCAACCGCGCGCCTCAGTCCGCATCCTCCATGCGGAAGGTCAGCGTCATCGTCCGCCACGCCTCGACCGGCACGCTGCCGCGGGTGGCGGGTTTGAAGCGCCAGGCGCGGGTGGCGCGCTCCATCGTCGCTTGCCAGAAGGCGTCGCTGGTCGCGCTGAGCCGCTCGATCTGCTTCACCCGGCCGTCGGTGCCGATCAGCACGCGCACCGTGACGCGGCCGTCGCGGTTGGCGCGGCGCTCGACGGCGGGATAGACCGGCTGGAAGGCGTCGGCATAGCGCGGGTCGATCTGCGGCCCTACCAGCGGCGGCAATGGCGGGGCGGCCGGCTCGGCGGCGGCCGGGCCGGGGTCGGTGCCGATCGTCGGACCGGCGGGCGGGGTCGGGTCGACGGCGCTGGTGGTGAAGTCCGAGGTCGACGGGATTGCGATCGGCGGGATCGGCGCGATGATCTGCTCGGTCGGGCGATTGGCGACCCGCTCCTGCGGCCGGGGCTGCGGCACCGGCCGTTCGGGCGGCGGCGGGTCGAGCGGGATGTTGCGGGTTTCGAGCACATGCTCGGGAGCGCCGGTGAGAATCTTCGGGCCGGTGAACATCAGCGCGGCGACCAGCGCGGCGTTGATCGCGATCGCGGCGGTGAGGCCGCCGGGGTTGAAACGGGTCGGCTGGGCGTAGCGGTCGGCGTACATCGTCCGTCTCCTTGAAGGGTGCGACTCGATCGATTCTCCTGCAGTACATGGATGGTACGTTGTATCGTTACGGCGTCAAGTGTCGGTGCACGGCGCGCAGAGCGTCATCCTGCCCGATGGGGTGGGCGCCCGGACGGCGGGCTAGGCGGACAGCCGCGCCAGTGCGCGGTCGCGCCCGATCAGCGGCAGCAGCGCCGCCATGTCCGGGCCGTGATCGCGGCCAGTCAGCGCCTGCCGCAACGGCAGGAACAGTGACTTGCCCTTGCGGCCGGTCGTGTCCTTGAGCGCGGCGGTGAGCGCGTGCCACGGGTCGCCCGCCCAGTCGATCGCCTCCGCGGCGGCGGCGGCCAGCGCCAGATAGGCCCGCGTCTCGTCGTCGAACGCGGGGGCGGCGATCGGCCCCTCGATCACCTGCCACCAGTCCGCCGCCTCGGCGACGCGGGTCAGATTGGGGCGTACCGCATCCCATTCCGCCGCGCCCATGCCAACGGGCAGGCGATCGGCGACCGCATCGAACGGCAATTGGTGGACGATGCGCGCATTGACCTGCGCCAGTTCCGCTTCGTCGAACCGCGCCGGCGCCCGGCCGAAGCGCGCGAAGTCGAACGCGGCGATCAGCGGCGCGGGATCGGCGAGCGGCTCGACCGGATCGCTGGTGCCGATCCGCGCGAGCAGGGCGATCACCGCCTGCGGCTCGATCCCCGCCTCGCGGAAATGATCGACGCCGAGCGAGCCCAGCCGCTTCGACAATTTGCCCTCCGCGCCGGTCAGCAGCGCCTCGTGCGCGAAGCGGGGCGGCGCCACCCCCATCGCGTCGAACATCTGCAATTGCAGCGCGGTGTTGGAGACATGGTCCTCGCCGCGGACAACGTGCGTGATGCCGAGATCGGCGTCGTCGATCGCCGAGGGCAGCATATACAGCCACGAGCCGTCTGCGCGGCGGATCACCGGATCGCTCATCGTCTTCGGATCGAAGCTCTGCGACCCGCGGATCAGATCGTCCCAGGCGATCGGCGCGTCATGGTCGAGCTTGAAGCGCCAGTGCGGGCGGATGCCCTCCGCCTCCAGCCTCGCACGCTCGGCATCGCCCAGCGCCAGCGCGGCGCGGTCGTAGACCGGCGGCAGGCCGCGGCCGAGCAGGATCTTGCGCTTGAGGTCGAGCTCCTGCGCGGTCTCATAGGCGGGGTAGATCCGCCCCGCCGCGACCAGCGCGTCGAACCGCTGCTGGTAGAGCGCGAATCGCTCCGACTGGCGCACCTCTGTGTCGGGGGTGAGGCCGAGCCAGCCGAGATCGGCGCGGATCGCCGCGACGAATCGCTCTTCCGACCGTTCGGCATCGGTATCGTCGATGCGCAGCACGAAACGCCCGCCCTGACCCCGCGCGAACATCCAATTGTGCAGCGCCGCCCGGATGTTGCCGACGTGCAGCATGCCGGTGGGCGAGGGAGCGAAGCGGGTGGTGACGGTCATCGCTGCGGCCTAGTCAGTCGGCCGCGCGGCGACAAGCATGTGGCCTTCGCGTCTCGATGCTTTCGATTTTGTGACGGTGGCTCTAAGGCGCGGGGCGATACGGGCGGGAGCTGACCAATGAAATTGATGACCGGCAATTCGAACCTTCCGCTCGCGCGGGCGGTGGCGGCCTATCTCGAGATCCCGCTGACCGATGCATTGGTCCGCCGCTTCGCCGACGAGGAGATCTTCGTCGAGATCCAGGAGAACGTACGCGGCGAGGACGTCTTCGTGCTCCAGTCGACCGGCTTCCCGGCCAACGACAACCTCATGGAAATGCTCATCATGATCGACGCGCTCAAGCGCGCGTCGGCGCGGCGGATCACCGCGGTGATCCCCTATATGGGCTATGCCCGGCAGGATCGGAAGCCGGGCCCGCGCACGCCGATCTCGGCCAAGCTGGTCGCCAATCTGATTACCGTCGCCGGGGCCGACCGCGTGCTGTCGGTCGACCTGCATGCCGGTCAGATCCAGGGCTTTTTCGATATTCCGACCGACAATCTCTATGCCGCGCCGGTGATGAGCGCGGACATCAACGCGCGCTTCAAGGGCAAGAACCTGATGGTCGTCTCGCCCGACGTCGGCGGCGTGGTGCGCGCGCGCCAGCTCGCCAAGCGACTCGACAATGCGCCGCTGGCGATCGTCGACAAGCGGCGCGAACGCGCCGGCGAATCGGAGGTGATGAACATCATCGGCGACGTCGAGGGGCGCTTCTGCATCCTGATCGACGATATCGTCGACTCGGCCGGGACGCTGTGTAACGCTGCGGCGGCGCTGCGCGAGGCGGGGGCGGAGGATGTCGTCGCCTATGTCACGCACGGCGTGCTGTCGGGCGGCGCGGTGGCGCGGGTCGAGGGCTCGGCGCTGCGCGAGCTGGTGATCACCGATTCGATCGGCAATCACGAATCGATCGGCAAGGCGGCCAAGATCCGCCACCTGCCGATCGCGCCGCTGCTCGGCGAGGCGATCAAGCGAATCGCCGACGAGACCAGCGTGTCGTCGCTGTTCGATTGACGGCCGCCGCGCGGTTTCGTTTGTGAAAAGGCAGCACGGGGTAAGCGACAGCCCCCGTCGCTGCGTGCCGCTCAGCGTTGCGAGAGCGCGACGATATGGTCGAACACCGCCGGATGCAGCGGCTTGGCGAAGGCGCAGCCGTATTTGAACTTGTCGCGCCACGCGACCACCGCCTCCAGCCCCGCAAGACCCGGCAGCGTCAGCCACACGACCGTTCCCGGCCACAAGGTGAAGCTCGTCTCGGCGCGGAAGCCCGAGAGCGACAGATCGGTCACCTCGATCTCGAATCGCGTCTGGCCGCGGTCGCGCAGATGCGCCCGCATCTTGACCGACTTGCGCAACGCCTGGCGGGCTTCCTCACCCGGTTCGACCGGGTCGTAGGGTGGCGTGAAGGTCGGCTGTTCCATGGCCGCGACACTGGCAGCGATTGGTTACTTTTCTGCCAACGTCTGCTCCGCGGCCGGTGCGCGCACCCCCTGCCGGCCGCGTCGTTTGAGTTCGGCCTTGAGGTCTTCGGGTCGCGGCGCGACGAGGAAGCCGAAGCTGACGTTGCCCTTGCGCGTCTCGACGACGTGATGCAGCCGATGCGCCTGGACGATGCGCCGCATGTACGCCGATTTCGGGAGATAGCGCGTTGGGATCCGCTGGTGAACGATGATGTCGTGAAAACCGAAGTAGATCGCGCCGTAGGCGGCGATCCCCGCGCCGATCCAGACGAATCCCGGCCACCAGCCCCATTGCAGCCCGCCGAGCAGCAGAACGAACGACGGCACCGCGAAGATCGCGGCATAGAGGTCGTTGAGCTCCCATACGCCTGTCCGCTTGCGGTGATGGCTCGCGTGCAGGAACCAGCCCGGGCCGTGCATCACCCAGCGGTGCGCGGCATAAGCGAACGCCTCCATGCCGATCACGGTGACGAGGAAGAGGGGGATGCCGTGGAGCCAGGGCATAAGCGTTCCGTCTAATGCGATGCGATTGCAATAACGATCGAGCGTGGTTGTCGATCCGGGGTGGATTCGGCGCGCCGCCTGTGCAAAAGGCCGCACCAATCTCCTCTTCATAGCATAACGCGAGGCAGGCCATGAACATCCACGAATATCAAGCCAAGGAACTGCTCGCCAAGTTCGGCGTCCCCGTTCCCGCCGGTTTCGCCGCGCTCAGCGTCGAAGAGGCCGTCGCAGCCACCGAGAAGCTTCCCGGACCGCTCTACGTCGTCAAGGCGCAGATCCACGCCGGCGGCCGCGGCAAGGGCAAGTTCAAGGAACTCGGCCCGGACGCCAAGGGCGGCGTCCGCCTCGCCAAGACCGCCGAGGAGGTCCGCGCCGCGGCGACCGACATGCTCGGCAACACGCTGGTGACGATCCAGACCGGCGACGCCGGCAAGCAGGTCAACCGCCTGTACGTGACCGACGGCGTCGACATCGCCAAGGAATTCTACCTCGCGCTGCTCGTCAACCGCGCAACCGGCCGCGTCTCGATGGTCGCCTCGACCGAGGGTGGCATGGACATCGAAACCGTCGCCCACGACACGCCCGAGAAGATCCACAGCATCGACATCGACGCCGCGACCGGCTTCATGCCGCACCACGGCCGCGCCGTCGCCGCCGCGCTCGAGCTGACCGGCGACCTCGCCAAGCAGGCCGCCAACGTCGCGTCAAAGCTGTACGACGCCTTCCTCGGCACCGACGCCGAGCAGATCGAGATCAACCCGCTCGCCGTCACCGATGATGGCAAGCTGATGGTCCTCGACGCCAAGGTCGGCTTCGACGGCAACGCGATGTTCCGTCACAAGGACCTGATGGAACTGCGCGACACCACCGAAGAGGATGCGATGGAGCTGGAGGCGTCGAAGTACGACCTCGCCTACATCAAGCTCGACGGCGATATCGGCTGCATGGTCAACGGCGCCGGCCTCGCGATGGCGACGATGGACATCATCAAGCTCAACGGCATGTTCCCGGCCAACTTCCTCGACGTCGGCGGCGGCGCCAACAAGGAGAAGGTAACCGCGGCGTTCAAGATCATCCTCGCCGATCCGGCGGTGAAGGGCATCTTGGTCAACATCTTCGGCGGCATCATGAAGTGCGACATCATCGCCGAGGGCATCGTCGCCGCGGCGAAGGAAGTAAATCTGTCGGTGCCGCTCGTCGTCCGCCTCGAAGGCACCAACGTGCAGGCCGGCAAGGACATCCTCGCCAATTCGGGCCTCGCGATCGTGCCGGCGAACGACCTGGGCGATGCCGCCAAGAAGATCGTCGCCGAGGTGCAGAAGGCGGCGTGATCCGTCGCGCTTCCCCGCGCGGGGAAGAAGATGCGTAAAAATCTTCGGGCCCGGGCATCATGTCCGGGCCCGATTCGTTTGGCACAGGAAGACTGCCGCTACGGCAAGCGGCATTTCCCGTACCGGACTTGCGAAAGCCGCGGAAAATAGCCATCTCACCCGCCGATGCGACGCCGGAAACGGGTGTCGAGGGCGCAATCGGAAGGAAGCTGATGAAGGTGCTGGTGCCGGTCAAGCGTGTGCTTGACTACAACGTGAAGCCCCGCGTGAAGGCGGACGGGACGGGCGTCGATCTGGCGAACGTCAAGATGAGCATGAACCCGTTCGACGAGATCGCGGTCGAGGAAGCCATCCGTTTGAAGGAAAAAGGCGTCACCGAGATCGTCGTCGTCTCGATCGGCGAGCCCAAGGCGCAGGAGACGCTGCGCACCGCGCTGGCGATGGGCGCCGACCGCGCGATCCTCGTCACCAGCGATACCAAGGTCGAGCCGCTCGGCGTTGCCAAGATCCTCGCCAAGATCGTCGAGGAGGAGCAGCCGCAGCTGGTCATCCTCGGCAAGCAGGCGATCGACGACGACAACAACCAGACCGGCCAGATGCTCGCCGGCCTGCTCGGCTGGGGCCAGGGCACGTTCGCGTCGAAGGTCGAGCTGGGCGACGGCAATGTCACGGTGACGCGCGAGGTCGACGGCGGGCTCGAGACCGATTCGTTCCTGCTGCCGGCGATCGTCACCACCGACCTGCGCCTCAACGAGCCGCGCTATGCGTCGCTGCCCAACATCATGAAGGCCAAGTCGAAGCCGCTCGCGCAGAAGACCGCCGCCGATTACGGCGTCGACGTCACGCCGCGGCTGACGACGCTCAAGGTCGTCGAACCGGGCAAGCGCCAGGCGGGCGTCAAGGTCGCCGATGTCGACGAACTCGTCACCAAGCTGCATGCGATGGGGATTGCCAAGTGAAGACGCTCGTCTGGGTCGAACACGACGGCAGCGCCGTCAAGGATGCCACGCTCGCCGCGGTGACCGCCGCGTCGCAGCTCGGCGAGGTCCATCTGCTGGTCGCCGGCCAAGGCGTCGACAGCGTCGCGCAGGCGGCGGCGAAGATTGCCGGCGTCGGCAAAGTGCACGTCGCCGACGACGTCGCCTACGCGCATGCGCTGGCCGAGAATATCGCGCCGCTCGTCGTCGAGCTGATGGGGCATCACGACGCCTTCGTCGCGCCGTCGACCACCACCGGCAAGAACGTCGCGCCGCGCGTCGCCGCGCTGCTCGACGTGATGCAGATCAGCGACATCCTGTCGGTCGAGAGCGAAGACACGTTCACGCGGCCGATCTACGCCGGCAATGCGATCGCGACGGTCCAGTCGTCGGACGCCAAGAAGGTGATCACCGTTCGCGGCACCGCCTTCGAAAAGGCGGCGACCGAGGGCGGATCGGGCGAGATCGAGGCGGTGGCGTCGCAGGGCGACACCGGCGTGTCGCGCTTCGTCAACGCCGAGATCGCGCAGAACGCGCGGCCCGAGCTGACCAGCGCCAAGATCATCGTCTCGGGTGGCCGGGCGCTGCAGAATGGCGAGAACTTCCATTCGATCATCGAGCCGCTCGCCGACAAGCTCGGCGCCGGCGTCGGTGCGAGCCGCGCCGCGGTTGATGCGGGCTATGTCCCCAACGACTATCAGGTCGGCCAGACCGGCAAGATCGTCGCCCCGGAAGTCTATATCGCGGTCGGCATTTCGGGCGCGATCCAGCATCTCGCGGGGATGAAGGATTCGAAGGTCATCGTCGCGATCAACAAGGACGAGGATGCGCCGATCTTCCAGGTCGCGGACATCGGCCTGGTCGGCGACCTGTTCAAGGTCGTGCCGGAGCTGACCGAGAAGCTGTGAGGCCAAGGCGGCGGGCAGCGAAGCCTGCTCGCCGCTGCGATGCGCCCGCCCGTGACACGGAGCGGCGTCGCACGCAAAAAAGCGGCCCGACACCAGCAATGTCGAGCCGCAGTCTACGCCTAGGGAGCTGACCTGGCGTGTTCGTCGAACCGAAAGCTTAGAGTGCGTTGCCCGCGGCCGGCGCGAGCGCGTTGTCGGCGGCCGCGTCATTGGCGAGCGTGATGTCGTTACCGGTGGCGAAGTCGCCGCTGTTGCTCAAGCCGGCGTCGCCTTCCTCGTTGAGGGTCAGCGTGTCGGTGGCGGCGGCATTGTTGCCGGCGTCGGTCTTGGGGCCGCAGGCGGCGAGGCTCAGGGCAGCGAGCGCAAGCGCCGGAGCCAGGATCGTGATCTTCATTCAGTCCTCCGTGTTGAAACTGGGTCGGTGCCGCCGCGCAGGCCGGCGCCGATCAGGGAAAAGAAGGCGCGGCTCGCAGGCGAGTTCGCCGTATCCCATTCGGGATGCCATTGGACGCCGAGCACGTCGGCCCCGCACGGCCGCGCCGACACGGCTTCGATCAGCCCGTCGTCCGCCGCGATCGCCTCCACCGTCAGGCCGCTGCCGAGACGGTCGATGCCTTGCTGGTGGACCGAATTGACCCGCACCCGCTGCACGCCGGTGGCGTCGGCCAACCGGCCGCGCGCGCACAGTTCGACGTCGTGGCCGTGGTGGAACAGCGAATCGTAATCGCCCGACCAGGCGCCGCGATGATGGCGGCCGGCGTCGGCGGCGGCGCACAGGCTGCCGCCGAACAGGACGTTGATCTCCTGCAGGCCGCGGCAGATGCCGAACACCGGCTTGCCCGCCTCGATCATCCCGCCGGCGAGCGCCAGCGCGACCTCGTCGCGATCCTCATCGACGATCTGGTCGTCGGGCAGCGGCCGCGCGCCATAGCGCCACGGCGCGACATGCGAGCGCGATCCGGTCAGCAGCAGCCCGTCGAGCACCGCGGTGAGCGTCGCGACATCGGTGGCGTCGGGCAGGGCGGGGACGAGCAGCACCGTCGCACCGGCGAGGCGGGTGAGCGGCGCGACGAAGCGGCTGGCGACGGCCTGCACCGGGCGCTCCGCCATCTCGTTGCAGCAGAGCACGCCGATGACCGGGCGTCGTTCGGGATCGGCACGGCGCCCCATCACACCACCGCCGCGACGAGCGTGTCGCGCAACGCATGGCCGGCGGAGGGCGCGAGCAACTTCGCTTCGGGCTGCACCACCACGCCGCCGGGCGGCACGTCGTCGAGCAGCCAGACGTTGCCGCCGATCGTCGCGCCCGCGCCGATCGTCACCCGGCCGAGGATCGTCGCCCCCGCATAGATGACGACGTCGTCGCCGACGATCGGATGGCGGGCATAACGTTCGCGCGGACCGCGCCGCGCGGCGCCGAGCGGACTGCGCGCACCGAGCGTGACATGCTGGTAGAGGCGCACGCCGGTGCCGACGATCGCGGTTTCGCCGATGACGACGCCGGTGCCGTGATCGATGAAGAAGCGTTCGCCGATCCGCGCGCCCGGATGGATGTCGATCCCGGTGCGTTCGTTGGCGAGTTCGGAGATCAGCCGCGCGACGATCGGCGCGCCGAGGTCGTACAATTGATGCGCGATGCGATGGTGCAGGCTGGCGATCGCGCCGGGATAGCAGACGAGGATCTCGTCGGTGCTGCCCGCGGCGGGGTCGCCGAGGAAGGCAGCCTCGACATCGCTGTCGATCAGCCGGCGGATGTCGCCGAGCGTGTCGGCGAACAGGCGGACGATCGTCGCGGCCTGGTCGGGATCGAAGGCGGTGCGCGCCTCCGCCTGCCAATAGCCGAGCTCATGGCCGATCTCGCGCTCCAGCTCGGTGAAGGCGCTGCCGAGCTTGGCGGCGACGAACCGGTCCTCGTCCGCCGGTGCGATCTGCTGCAGGCCGAGACGGCGGGGATAGAGCGCCTCGGCGAGGAGCAGGACGATTCGCTCGATCGCGCCGCGCGAGGGGAAGGCGGCGGCGGCGCGGGCCGGGGTCTGCCGCGTGCGCCAATCGGCGCGGGCGGCGCGCAACGCATCGACCGCCTCGCCGAGCGTGGCGCCGGGGGTGCGCGACGGCAGCGGGGCGGCAGCGGCCGTCACCGGCGCACCCTGCGCGGTCGATCGGCGGAATACAGCGTCGTCATCGTCCGATACCTCCAGCGTGGAAGATATCCCATCGGCTTAGTGGGAATAGGAAGAAAAGCTATCCCGTCGCCAAGAACGACTCATCGGTTCACGGCTCGACCGCGGCAGGCTGGCTTATTTCGGGGTCGGGCAGCGGCGGGATGCGCGCGAGCACGACGCCGAGCAGCAGCGCGAGGCCGCCGAGCGCGAGGCAGAAGAGCGCGACGCCCGGCCAGCCGGCGTGCGTCCAGGCGAAGCCGCCGGCCGAGCCGAGCACGCTCGACCCCAGATAATAAAAGAACAGGTAGAAAGCGGCGCCCTGGCCGCGATTGGCCCGCGCGCGGCGGCCGACCCAGGCGCTCGCGATCGAATGCGCGCCGAAGAAGCCGATCGTGACCAAAGCAATGCCGAGGATGATGAGGACCAGTGCGCGTGCCTCGGTCGCGGCGACGCCGGCGATCAGCAGCACGATCGGCAGCCAGAAGACGCGCCGCCGCCCGACGGTGCCGGCGAACGATCCGAACAGCGCCGAACTCGCCGACCCGAGGATATAGAGGAGGAAGACGCCGCCGACCGCCGCCTGGCTGAGCCCGTAGGGCGGGGCGAGCAGGCGGAAGCCGGCGTAATTGTAGATGGTGACGAAGACGCCCATCAGCAGGAACGCCTCGGCATAGAGCAGCGGCAATGCCCGGTCGCGGAACAGCGCCGCAGCGCCGGCGAGCGGACTGCCGCCGGCGCCGGCGACGAAGCCGCGCGACGGCGGCGCGAGGCGGCGGAACGCCTCGGCCATGACGAGGCCGGCGAGGCCGACGCTGCCCAGCGCCCAGCGCCAGTCGGCGACATCGGCGACGAGGCTGGCGACGAGGCGCCCGCCCATGCCGCCGATCGCGCTGCCGCCGATGTAGAGGCCCATCGCCGCACCGACCGAGGCGACGTCGACCTCTTCGGCGACATAGGCCATCGCCACCGCAGGCACGCCGGCGAGCGCGACGCCGGTGAGCAGCCGCAGCGCGAGCAACGTCGTCCAGCCCGGCACCAGCGCGGCGGCGAGGGTCAGCGCGCCGGCGGCGAACATCGCGGCGACCATCAACGGCCGCCGCCCGACGCGATCGGAGAGGATGCCGGCGAACAGGATGCCGATCGCCAGCGGCCCGGTGGCGAGCGACACCGCCAGCGACGCCGCTTCGGCGCTGAGGTGATAATCGGCGGCGAACAGCGGCAGCAGCGGCTGCACCGAATAGAGCAGCGAGAAGGTCGAGAAGCCGGCGAACAGCATGGCGAGGGTCAGCCGCCGGTAGGCGGGCGTCCCCTTCGCCAGCCGCGGGTCACTGGCGGGCATGACGCCGCCCGATCGCGAACGCCGGCAGGCCGCGCTCGACGATCAGCGCGATTCCCCAGATCGCCAGGCCGCCGAGCGCCAGCCCGCACCCGACGATGCCGGTCGAGGTCCAGCCGAAGCCGGCGGCGATGGCGAGGCCGCCAAGCCATGGTCCGATCGCATTGGCGGTGTTGAACGCCGAATGGTTGAGCGCCGCGGCGAGCGACTGGGCATCGCCGGCGACGTCCATCAGCCGCGTCTGCAGGACCGCGCCGAGCGCGCCGCCGAGGCCGATCGCGAAGACGTCGAGCGTCATCGTCCAGACGTTGCCGGCGGCGAGCGGGTAGAGCAACAGCGCCGCCGCCGACCAGAGCAGCAGCACGCCCGCGGTCGGCATCAGCGCGCGGTCGGCGAAGCGCGGCACGACGAGGTTGCCGAGCGTCATGCCGGTGCCGAACACCGCGAGCATCAGCGGCACGCTGCGGGGCGTGAGGCCGGTGACCTCGACCAATGTCGCGGCGAGATAGGTGTAGACCGCGAACATGCCGCCGAAGCCGATCGCGCCGATGCCGAGCGTCAGCCACACCTGCGGGCGGCGCAGCGCGGTGAGTTCGTGCAAGGGGCTCGCATCGCGATCGGGCGCGTCGACCGGCGCGAGCAACGCGACGAGGCCGGCGGTGGTGAGCGCGAGCAGCGCGACGAGCCCGAACACCCAGCGCCAGCTGGCGATCTGGCCGAGCAACGTGGCGAAGGGCACGCCGACGATGGTCGCGACGGTGAGGCCGAGCATCACCCGTCCGACCGCCTGCGTTCGCCGGTCGGCGGGCACCAGCGACGCGGCGACGAGCGAGGCGATGCCGAAATAGGCGCCGTGCGGCAGGCCGGCGAGGAAGCGGAAGACGAGCATCCAGCCATAGCTCGGCGCGAGGGCGGACAGGCAATTGCCGATGGCGAACAAGGCCATCAGGCCGATCAGCAAGGTGCGCCGCGACATCTTCGCCGAGAGCACCGCGATCGTCGGCGCGCCGACGACGACGCCGAGCGCATAGGCGCTGATGACATGGCCGACGGTCGGCGCATCGATGCCGAGCCCACGCGCGAGATCGGGTTCGAGGCTCATCGCCGCGAATTCGGTCGTACCGATCGCGAAGCCGCCGACGGCGAGCGCGAGATGGACGAGGCCCGGATGGGCCTCGGCGGTTTGGCGTAGGGTCATGTGGATCTTCTAGCCGCCGTTGCTGCGTTGCAGCAATTCAACGGCCGACGGGCGGGGGTGGTTCCGCCGCAAAGTCCTCCCTCGCGCAGCGGGGGAGGGGGACCATTCGCGTAAGCGAATGGTGGAGGGGGCGTTTCCTCATACGGCAAGCTCACCGTATCCTCCCCCTCCGTCAGGCCTTCGGCCTGCCACCTCCCCCTAGCGGGGGAAGAATTAAGAGGCCTTCGCCAGTGCCTCGGCGATCAGCGTGCGGCTGTTGGCGATGCCGTACAGCGCGATGAAGCTGCCCATCCTCGGGCCCTGCTCGGACCCCAGCAGCGTCTCGTAGAGCGCCTTGAACCAGTCGCGCAGCGTGTCGAAGCCGGCGGTCTTGCCGATCTCGTAGACGACGTTCTGGATATCCTCCGCGCTCGCCTCGGCGGGCAAGGCGGCGAGATCGGCGTCGAGCCGGCGTAGCGCTGCGACCTCGACGCCTTCCGGCGCACGGCGCTTGAGCGTCGGCGCGACGAAATCGCGGGCATAGGCCAGCGCATAGCCGATCAGCCGGTCGAGTTCGGGGTCGCGCTCCGGCGTCGCGTCGGGGACGTAGTTGCGCAGATAGCCCCAGACCTGCTCCTTGCTCGCCTCGCCCATCACGCCGACGAGGTTGAGCAGCAGGCCGAAGGTGACCGGCAGCGTCGCGGTCGGCACCTTGCCGTCGTGGATATGATGCACCGGATTGCCGAGCCGCTGCGCGATCTCCTGCGTCGGATAATTGCCGCGGAACTGCCAATAATCGTCGACCGCGCGCGGGATGATGCCGAAATGCAGCGCCTTGGCCTTCTTGGGCTCGCGATAGGCGAAGAAGGCGAGGCTTTCCTCGGGGCCATAGGTCAGCCACTGGTCGAGGCTGAGGCCATTGCCCTTCGACTTGGAGATCTTCTCGCCCTTTTCGTCGAGGAACATCTCGTAGTTGAAGCCCTCGGGCGGACGGCCGCCGAGCACCCGCGCGATCTTCGAACTCTGCGTCACCGAATCGATCAGGTCCTTGCCCGCCATCTCGTAATCGACGCCGAGCGCGACCCAGCGCATCGCCCAGTCGACCTTCCATTGCAGCTTCGCAAGACCGCCAAGCGCCGACTGGACGACGCGTTCGCCGCTCTCGTCGGTGAAGGCGATCGTGCCGGCTTGCGGGTCGACCACCTCGACCGGCACCTGCAGCACGATGCCCGTGGTCGGGCTGACCGGCAGCACCGGCGAATAGGTCTCGCGGCGCTCGGCGCGCAGCGTCGGCAGCATGACGTCGAGGATGCCCCGATAGTGGCGCAGCACGCCCTTGATGGCATCGTCGAACCGGCCGCCCTCGTAATAGTCGGTCGACGAGGCGAAGTCGTAATCGAAGCCGAAGCGGTCGAGGAACTGGCGCAGCATCGCATTGTTGTGCGCGGCGAAACTGTCGAACTTGCCGAACGGATCGGGGATGCGCGTCAGCGGCTTGCCGAGATGTTCGCGCAGCATGTCCCCGTTGGGGACGTTGTCGGGCACCTTGCGCAGGCCGTCCATATCGTCGCTGAACGCGATCAGCCGCGTCGGCTGGTCGGAGAGCGCGTGGAAGGCGTTGCGCACCATCGTCGTGCGCAACACTTCGTTGAACGTGCCGATATGCGGCAGGCCCGAGGGGCCATAGCCGGTCTCGAACAGGATCGGACTGCCATCCGCCTTGCCGTCGGGATAGCGCTTGAGGAGCTTGCGCGCCTCCTCATAGGGCCAGGCCTTGGAGTCGAGGGCGGCGGATCGCAGGTCGATATCGGTCATGGTGCGCGCGGGACTAAGCACCCCGCGCGCTCACGGCAACTCTCTTGACAGCGAGACTTAGCGGCAGCGGTCCTTCGCGGTGATCGTACGGTCGATCGCGCGGCCGGCGAAGGCGCCACCGACGGCGCCGCCGACGGTGCCGAGCGCACCATGACCGAGCACCGAATTGCCGAGCAAGGCGCCGCCGACGCCGCCCGCGACGAGGCCGGTGGTGCCGCTCGAATGGCGGCAGCGCTTGACGTGACGATAGCCGCGCTCGTGCGAATTGCGGTAATGATGGCGTGCCTCGGCCTTGCTGACCGGCAGCGCGATGCTGGCGGGGAGGGCGAGCGAGACGGCGCCGAGCGCGAACAGCAGAGTACGCATGAAGACTGATCCTTATCAGGCGGATGACCCGTGCCGAACGTGCGATGCGCCGCCGAGTTGCACCGCCGTCCGGTTGCCATTCTGTTCCGGCGGGCTATGGCGGCACGGGTGATCCCCTATCCCGCCCTTCACGCCAGCCATGGCGGCATCTGGATCGCCACCGCGGAGGGAACGCGGCCGATCGGGCGCGGCGAGGCGATCCGCATCGCCGCCGACACGCCGGTGATCCTGCTCAACGCGCCGCTCGTCGGGCAAAGGCTCGGCTATCCCGAATTGTCGGGGCTCGACCTGCTCGAACTGTTCGCCTTCCTCTATCCGGCTCGGTTCGCGGTGCCGACGCCGAGGGGGCTGGCGCGCGCGGTCGATCTGTCGCCGCCCGACACCGACGAGGGCGTCGCCGCCTTCCTGCGCGAGGCGGCGGCGGCGTTGCTCGCAGTGACGCAAGGCGGCTGGCCCGAGCGCGAGGGCGCGTGGACCGCGGCACAGTCGCTGACCCGGCTGCGCTGGCCATGGGGACCCGCGCTCGCCCCGCTGCTCGCCAAGCCGCAGGTCAACGAGCGCTGGCTGTTCGCGACCCTGCCCGAATGGGAGGAACAGGCGCCGCGGCCAGCACCGCTGACCGTCGCGATCCCCCCCGCCGACGCCGAGGCGCGGCTCGCCGACCTCACCGGTCATGGCGCCGAGGAGCGGCTCGGCCAGCGCGCCTTCGCCGCGGCGGCGACCGATGCCTTCGCCCCGCGCGCGATGCGCGACGCGCCCAATCTGGTGCTCGCCGAGGCGGGGACGGGGATCGGCAAGACCTTGGGCTATCTCGCGCCGGCTTCGCTGTGGGCGGAGCGGGCCGGCGGCGCGGTGTGGATCAGCACCTATACCAAGGCGCTGCAACGGCAATTGTCGAAGGAGACCGAGCGGCTGTTCCCCGACCCGGCATTGCGCCGGCAGAAGGTGGTGACGCGCAAGGGCCGCGAGAACTATCTGTGCCTGCTCAATCTGGAGGATGCGTTGCAGGGCGGCTTCGCCGGCCGCGCCGCGATCCTCGCGCAACTGGTGGCGCGCTGGGCGGCGTATAGCGCCGACGGCGACATGGTCGGCGGCGACCTGCCCGGCTGGCTGCCGACGCTGTTCCGGCGCAACGGCCCGACCGCGCTGACCGACCGGCGCGGCGAATGCGTCTATGCCGGCTGCCCGCATTACCGCAAATGCTTCATCGAGCGCGCCGCGCGCGCCTCGGCGGAAGCGGACGTGGTGATCGCCAATCACGCGCTGGTGATGGTCAATGCGGCGCGCGGCCGCGAGACGACGACGCGGCCGACGCGCTACGTCTTCGACGAGGGTCATCATCTGTTCGAGGCGGCGGATTCGATGTTCGCCACCGCGCTGACCGGGCAGGAGACGATCGAGCTGCGGCGCTGGATCCTCGGGCCGGAGAGTGGCGGGCGCGGCCGGCGGCGCGGGCTTCAGGCGCGCCTGTCCGACGTCGCCAGCTACGACGAACAGGGCGGCATCGCGATCCAGGACGCGATCGAGGCGTCGCGGCATCTCGCCAGCGACGGCTGGCTGGGGCGGATCAACGAAGGCGCGCCGTTCGGGCCGATCGAGCATCTGCTCGCCGCGGTGCGCGGCCTGACCTATGCGCGCGCCGAACAGCCGGGCGACGCCGGGTACGGCCTGGAAACCGAGCTGGCCGAGCCGACCCCCGAGCTGATCGAGGCGGCGGCACCCGCCGCGGCGGCGCTCGATGCGCTGGTGCGGCCGCTGGTGACGCTGGGGCGGCGGCTGGAGGCGGTGCTCGCCGAGGCGCCCGACTGGATGGATGCGCCGGCGCGCGCGCGCGTCGAGGGGGCGATCGCCTCGATCGGCTGGCGTGCCGAGACGGTGGCGGCGTGGCTGTCGCTGCTCGCGCGCGTCGGCGGCCCGGTCGATCCGGCGCATGTCGACTGGCTCGCGGTCGACCGGGTCGAGGGGCGCGAATATGATATCGGCCTGCACCGCCACTGGCTCGACCCGACGCGGCCGTTCGCCGAGATCGTGCTGAAGCCGGCACATGGCGCGCTCGTCACCTCGGCGACGCTCACCGGCGGCGGCGACTGGGAAACCGCGGAGGCGCGCGTCGGGGCGCCGCATCTCGCCCGCGCCGCCTCACGGTTCGAGGCGAAGAGCCCGTTCGACTATCCCGCCAATGCCGAGGTGCTGATCGTCACCGACGTCAAGCGTGGCGACCTGCCCGCGCTCGCCAACGCCTATGCGCGGCTGATCGTCGCCGCGGGCGGGGGCACGCTCGGTCTGTTCACCGCGATCCGGCGGCTGCGCGGCGTGCATGGCCGCATCGCCGACCGGCTGGCGCGCGAGGGGCTGCCGCTGCACGCGCAGCACGTCGATCCGATCGATACCGGCACGCTCGTCGATATCTTCCGCGACGACCCGCACGCCTCGCTGCTCGGCACCGATGCGCTGCGCGACGGCGTCGACGTGCCGGGATCGTCGCTGCGGCTGGTGGTGATGGAGGGCGTGCCCTGGCCCAAGCCGAGCGTGCTGCACGCCGCGAGGCGGCTGGCGGGGGGCGGGTCGGCCTATGACGATCGCATCGTGCGGGCGCGGCTGGCGCAGGCGTTCGGGCGGCTGATCCGCCGCGCCGACGATCGCGGCGCGTTCGTGATGCTGTCGTCGGCGATGCCGTCGCGGCTGTTGTCGGCGTTTCCGCCCGGCGTCGGCATCGCGCGGGTGACGCTCGACGAGGCGGTGGCGCGGGTGCAGGCGCGGCTTTCCTTACCGACTCACATCGGGCATGAGGCGGCTCCCGCGATGCACCACGGAGACGCCGGTTGAAGACGCTGACGCTGCTGCGCCACGCCAAGTCCGGCTGGGACGATCCGGTGAGCCGCGATTTCGACCGCCCGCTCAACGCCAAGGGCAGGCGCGCCGCCGAGACGGTGGGGCGCAAGATGCGCAGCCTCGACCTCGCCTTCGATCACGTCGTCGCCTCGCCGGCGGTGCGCGTCGGCGAGACGCTCGATGCGGTGGTGGCGGGCTATGGCCGCGACCTGGCGCCTGCGTGGGAGCGGCGTATCTATCTCGCCTCGGCGGCGACGCTGCTCGACGTCGTCCACGACCTGCCGGCGGAGGCGGAGCGGGTGCTGCTCGTCGGGCACAATCCGGGGCTTGAGGATCTGGTGCTGATGCTGGTGCCGGCGGCGCCGGACGGGCTGCGGGCGCTGGTCGAGGAAAAATATCCGACCGCGACGCTGGCGGAGATGACCTTCGATATCGCCGACTGGTCGGCGGTGGCGGAGGGCGGCGGCGATCTGCGCCGGTTCGTACGGCCGCGCGACCTCGATCCGAGCCTCGGGCCCGACGAGCGCTGATTTCACGCGAAGGCGCGAAGGCGCGAAGAAGACCGGTTCACGCGGAGGCGCGGAGGCGCGGAGAGAAGAAGGGTTTTGCGCGCAGAGGCGCAGAGGCGCAGAGGCGCCGAGAAGCGTGCCCGTTGCGCCGAAGGCGCTTCATCTTTCCGGCGCAGATCGGCATCGCGACGGAATCGCGCTCGTCCCTCTGCGCCTTTGCGCGCCGATCTGGTCAGGACCACGCTCGTGGTACGCGGTGACCGTCCGACAGGCGCAACCTCTCCGCGCCTCCGCGCCTCTGCGCGAACCAAATCTTCCTTCTTCTTCGTGCCTTCGCGCCTTTGGGTGATTCACCGCAGGACCGAGACGGACCCGAAACGGTCCTGACGGGTTCTTGCCCCGATCCGCACGGGGACGGACGACGAAGGGGAATGACGTGATCGATAGACGACGGCTCGAATCGGGCGGGCTGATCCTGTTCCTGGCGCTGATCACCGGCGGGCTGTTGCTCGTCGTGTCGTCGTTCGTCGCGGCGCTGCTGTGGAGTTTGCTCGCGGCGATCCTGTTCCAGTCGCTGTTCCACTGGCTGCTCGCCAAGATGCCGGGGCGGCGCAACTGGGCGGCGGCGGCGACGTTGCTGATCATCCTCGTCGCGGTCATCATCCCGGCGCTGGCGATCACCGGCATGGTCGTCGACCAGTCGGCCGGCGTCTATGCCAAGGTGCAGAGCGGTCAGATCGATTTCGCGCGCTATTTCGAACAGGTGCACGACGCGCTGCCGCAATGGGTGCAGCATCCGCTCGACCGCGCCGGGCTCGGCAGCTTCGACACCGCGCAGGCGCGGATCGCGCAGGGCCTGCGCAGCAGCTTCCAGTCGATCGCGTCGCAGGCGTTGTCGATCGGGCGCAATGCCGCGGCGTTCCTGCTCGCCTTCGGCGTCGGGCTGTACGTCACCTTCTTCCTGCTGCGCGACGGCGACCGGCTCGGCCCGGTGATCCGCGACGCGCTGCCGCTGGAACGGCCGGTCGCCGACCGGCTGATCGACAAGTTCGTCGCCGTCGTCCGCGCGACGATCAAGGGGTCGGTCGTCGTTGCCCTCGTGCAGGGTGCGCTGGGCGCGGTGACCTTCTGGATCGTCGGGGTGCCGGCGGCGCTGCTCTGGGGTCTGCTGATGGCGCTGGCGGCGCTGCTGCCCGCGATCGGGCCGGCCCTGGTGTGGGTGCCGGTCGCGATCTACCTGCTCGCCACCGACGCTGTGTTGCAGGGCGTCGTGGTGATCGTCTCGGGCGTCGCGGTGATCGGGCTCGCCGACAATATCCTGCGGCCGGTCCTCGTCGGGCGCGATACCGGCATCCCCGACTGGCTGGTGCTGGTGACGACGCTCGGCGGGATCGAGGTGGCGGGGATCAGCGGCATCGTCGTCGGCCCGCTGGTCGCGGCGCTGTTCATCACCGGCTGGCAGATCCTCACCGAGCAGCGCCATGGCGGGCGCGGCGGCGAGGCTGCGTAGGGGGCGCTACCCCTTGCCCAGCAGCGACTTGAGGTCCTGCAACGGGCTGTACGGGCGATGATCATCCTCGCTGATCACGCCGGCCTCGCGCAGCACCGTCTCGGCATCCGGACTGCGCGGAAAGGGATCGAGCGCCAGCGCCATCGTCTCCGCCGCCGCCTCGCCGAGGTCGACCGCGCCGCCCTCGATCTCGACCGTGTCGAGCGCGCCGGCGTCGAGCTCGACCTCCTCCTGCTCGTCGAGCGCCTCGACGAACAGCAGCGCGACCGGTTCGTCGATCGTCGCGTCGAGCGGCACGTCGGTGACCGAGCACGCCTGGACCACCGCGCCGGTGACGCGGCCGCGCACGACGATCCCCGCCGCCTCGCGCTTGATCCGGAGCGTGGCGTCGAGCCGTTCGACCGACAGCACGCCGAAGCGCACCGCCAGCGCGGCGCGTTCGGCCTCGGTCGCGGCGATGCGTATCTCGCGTTCGCCCGCGCCGATCGCATCGAGTCGTTCCAGGCGGCTGAATTCGGGGGTCATGGCAGGTCTCCGGCAACGAGGCGGTCGAGCGGGACGGTGGCGAGCGCGTCGTGCAGCGCGATCAGGTCGGCGGCGACTGCGGCCAGTGCCTGCGGCGCCGGAGCCACGCCGCGATAGAGATTGCGGACCAGCGCCGGACCGAGATCGCCGCTCGCCAGCCCGTCGCGATAGGCGCCGATCCGGCCGCCGAGCATGCTCATCATCTTGCCAATATGCTTGCCGACGACGATGTCGCCGATGCCCATCTGGCGCAATTGCCCGTCCATATCGTCGACGAACCGCTCGGTGAGATGCGCGGACAGCGCCGCCGCGGCGGGTTCGCGCTCCAGCCGCAGCAGCACCATCGCCAGCACCGCGGCGATCATGTCGAAGCGGCCGTCGACCGTGTCGGGTACGCCGCCGGCCAGATACCAATGTTCGGCGCGTCCGCGCGTTACCACCGCATTGTACAGCGGCAACGCCTCTTCGCGGCGTTCGCCAAACAATCGTCCCCACCAACCCACGGCATATCCTCACCATTCGCGCCAACATGGCCCCGGCGCTTGAAGCCCGCCCGTGCTTCGCATATCGAGGCGATCGGCGGGCGATGCAATCGACATGGCGTGGCGCTGCCGCTGGAGATAGTGATGAGCGTATCCTTTGCCCGTATCGGCCTCGGGCTGACCCTCGGGTTGACCGTCGCCATGGGCGCCTGCGCGCCGCTGCGGTCGCATCAGGGCTATATCATCGATGCCGATCTGGTGAATTCGGTGCAGCCGGGTGTCGACAACCGCCAGTCGGTGGCGAGCACGCTCGGCCAGCCGACGATCGCCAGCCAGTTCGGCACGCGCGATTGGTATTATGTCGCGCGCGACAGCCGCAACCTCAACTTCCAGAAGCCGAAGGCGAAGGACCAGATCGCGCTCAAGATCAGCTTCGATCCCAACGGCACGGTCAAGTCGGTGACGCGCACCGGCGTCGAGCAGATCGCCAGCATCGATCCATATGGCAAGACGACGCCGACGCTGGGTCGCAAGCGCGGCTTCTTCGAGGATCTGTTCGGCAACATCGGCACGGTCGGTGCGGCGGGTGCGGGTGGCGGCGCGGGCCGCGGCACCGGCGGCGGTCGCGACACGCCGTAACCTGCCCAGCACGTTGGCCGCGCCGCCTGCTACGCATCGGCGCGACCGTGCCGTGCTTGGACCGGCACTGATCCCGAAAGGGGAAAAGGGATCAGTGGCGAGTAACGCGCCGACCACGGAATGGTTCGCACCGTTACGGCGGGCGGGCGCGATTTATGTGCGCGGCGGCAGGCGCGGCAGGACTGGTCCGGCCCCGCTCGCGTGACCCATATTCCCCGCCCCGTCATGCATCCTGTTGATAGTTCGAGATAAGCATGCCGCCGTATTGCGATCTGCATGCGGGGTTGGCCGTGCGGCCTCAATAATCCTAATGGCTTGACGAATTCTCCTTGCTCAAAAGCATCCGTTGCGGATGTTGTCGCCTAGAAATGCGGGGCGGGGGTCTTGGATTTTCTGATGGTCGTCCTGGACGGCGCCGTGCGCGAGTCGATGCTGTTCGCGGCGACCTGGTTCCTGATCGGCGGGGTCGACGATCTCGGTGTCGACCTCTGCTTTTTCGTCGATCGGCTGCGGCACTGGCAGGCACCGCACCGGTGGGTGAGCGATCTGCCCGGGCGGGCGGTGCCCGCATCGTTCGCGATATTCGTCCCGGCCTGGCGCGAGGAGGCGGTGATCGGGGCGATGCTGGCGGCGACGACGGCGCGGTTCGGTGATTCCGGCTATCGCGTGTACGTCGGGGTCTATCCCAATGATCCCGCGACGATCGAGGCGGCGCAAGGAATTGCCGAACGTGATCCACGCATCCGTGTGATCGTCGGTCCGCGCGATGGTCCGACGACCAAAGCGGATTGCCTCAATATCTTATGGGCTGCGCTGGAACGGGACGATGCCGCGGCGGAGCGGCGAACCGAGGCGATCGTCATCCACGATGCCGAGGACGTGGTTCATCCGGCCGAATTGCGGGTCTTCGCCGCGCTGTTGCAGAGCTATGCGGTGGTGCAGGTGCCGGTATTGCCGCTGATCCGATCGGGATCGTTGGTTTCGGGCCATTATGCCGACGAATTCGCCTACGCGCATGGCATGCAGCAGCCCGTGCGCGCAATGTTGGGTGCGCCATTGCCGCTGGCGGGAACCGGGTGCGCGATCCGCACCGACGTCCTCGGCGAGATCGCCGTCGAGCGGGGCGGCGCGCCGTTCGATGCGTCCTGCCTCACCGAGGATTACGAACTCGGCCTCCACGTCGCCGGCCGCGGCGGCGGCGTCTGCTTCGCGCGGATATGGGACCCGTGCGATCGCAGCCTCGTCGCCGTGCGGGCCTATTTCCCCGAGACCTTTCAAACCGCGATCCGGCAAAAGGCGCGGTGGATGACCGGCATCGCCCTTGCCGGCTGGGACCGGATCGGCTGGGGCCTGCCGGGGGCGTTCGCCGACCATTGGATGCGGATGCGTGACCGGCGCGCGCTGATCTCGGTGGTCGTGCTCGGCGTCGCTTATGGCGCGATACTGTTGTGGGTGGCGGTAGCGACGGCGCATTGGCTGAGCGGCGTTCCCGATACCGGGCAGCATATCGCCGGCTGGTTGTGCTGGACGACGACGCTGCTGCTCGGTTGGCGCGTGGCGGTGCGGATCGTGTGCACGACAAGCGCTTACGGCTGGCGCGAGGGCTGCTGGTCGGTGCCGCGGGTCCTCGTCGCCAATCTGATAGCCTTGCTCGCCACCCCTCTGGCGCTGCGCCGCTACGCGCTGTTCCTGCGCGGAGACTCGCCGGTATGGGACAAGACGGTCCACGCCTTTCCCGACATCGATGCGCTGGGATGAAGGTCAGCCGACCGTTCCGGTTCCTGCTGCTGTGGCTCGGGTTCTGGGCGGGGATGCGGGTGACGGACGTGTGGCGCCGGGGGGTCGCGGAGCGATCGGAAATGGCGGTGGACGTCGGTCGCGAACGGCGCGTGGGGAGCCCTTCCCGCAAGAGGCGAAGACTATCGGGTGCCGCCGGAGCGTCTGTGGCTGCTTCGGAGCAGGCGGCGTCGCAATCCCATTCGCGTGCCGGCGTGCACCCGAAGCCGGACATGGCGGCCGGCGTCATGCGGGCACGTCAGGAGGTGCAGGGGCCATACCCGCCGGACGAGATGACGCTGGTGCCGACACCGTTCCCCGCCATCGCGCCGCCCTCCGTCACGCAGGATCGCAACGCCGTCATACCCGTGGCAAGGCTGGAGATGGTCGCCCTGCCGCCGCCGATCCGCAATCGGCTGGCCGGCAGCGGTTGGCTGATCGTCCGCGCCGGCGGCGGTGAGGCGCACGTGCCGGCAAGCCAGCTCGGCGGATCACAGGCAGGATTGCGGCTGACCTATCCTCTCGATGGCGCGCAGCGCGTCGCGGTGTCCGCGCGGGTGTCGACGCCGCTCGCGGGGCCGGGCAGGGAGATCGCGCTGGGGATCGACTGGCAGCCGACGCATGCGCCGATCCATGTCCTCGCCGAACAGCGCTTCTCGATCGATGGCGCTGCGAGCGGGCCGATGGTGGGGCTGGTCGGAGGGTTCGGGCCGATGCCGGTCCGACGCGATCTGATGGTGGAAGGCTATGGCCAGACCGGCGTGGTCGCGCGGCGCGACGTCGGTTTCTTCGCTGACGGCGCGATTCGTGCCGCGCATCCGTTGGGCGCGATCCGCGGCATGGCGATCGAGGTCGGCGCCGGACTCTGGGGCGGCGTTCAGCCCGGCGCGGAACGGTTCGATATCGGGCCGGCGGTCGGGCTCGACCTGCCCTGCAAACCGCGGATGCGCGTCGCCATCGACTGGCGGCAGCGCGTCGCCGGCCGGTCGCGGCCGGGTTCGGGGCCGGCTTTGTCGCTCGGCAGTGGGTGGTGACGGCTGGTCGGCAGCCGCCAGCCGCGTATAAAGCCGCCCCGTGGACGTCTATCTTCCCATCGCCAATCTGTCGGTCAACGCGCTGGTCATCGTGCTGCTTGGCGGCGGCGTCGGGCTGTTGTCGGGGATGTTCGGGGTCGGCGGCGGCTTTCTTACCACGCCGCTGCTGATCATCTACGGCATTCCGCCGACCGTTGCCGCCGCCTCCTCGGCGAGCCAGGTCACCGGCGCGAGCGTCTCGGGGGTGATCGCGCATTTCGGCCGCAACGGCGTCGACACCAAGATGGGCGGGGTGCTCGTCGCGGGCGGCATCGTCGGCAGCTTCGCCGGCGCGTGGATCTTCCGCCTGCTACAGGCGAGCGGACAGATCGATACCGTGATCGGCATCGTCTATGTCGTCATGCTCGGCTCGATCGGCACGTTGATGGCGCGCGAATCGATCGGTGCGATCGGTGTCGCGCGGGGCCGGCGGCCGATGAAACCGCGCAAGCGCCGCCATCATCCGCTCGTCGCCGCGCTGCCGCTGCGCACGCGCTTCTACGCCTCGGGCCTCTATATCTCGCCGCTGGCGCCGCTGCTGCTCGGCTTCGGGACGGGAATCCTCACCATCCTGCTCGGCATCGGCGGCGGCTTCATCCTGGTGCCGGCGATGATCTATCTGCTCGGCATGGCGACCAGCGTCGTCGTCGGCACCTCGCTGTTCCAGACCCTGTTCGTCACCGCGGTGGCGACGATGGTGCACGCGCTGACGACCAAGGCGGTCGACATCGTGCTCGCCGGGCTGCTGCTGATCGGGTCGGTGATCGGCGCGCAGCTCGGCGCGCGGTTCGCGACCAAGGTGAAGCCCGAATATCTCCGCCTCGCGCTGGCGATCATGGTGCTGCTCGTCGGCCTGCGCATCCTGCTCGGCCTCGTCTGGCGGCCGGAGGAGATCTTCACGGTCGAGCTGACGTGAGGCGCTGGCTGCCGTTCGCCGCGCTGCTGCTGTCGGCGCAGGCACCCGCCCCGGCCGACAAGCCGGTGCTCGTCCCTGACGTGTCGCAGCGCGACATCGAGATCGCCTACAGCTTCACCGGCGCCGAATTGCTGCTGTTCGGTGCCATCCTCTACCCCGGCGGCCGCCTGCCGCGGGGCGAGGCGCCGACCGACATCGTCGTCGTCGTGAAAGGACCGACCCAGCCGGTGCTGGTGCGCGAGAAGAAGAAGGTCGCCGGCATCTGGGTCAATGCCGAGCATCAGCGCTACAGTTCGGTGCCGAGCTTCTATGCGCTCGCCTCGTCGCGGCCGATCGAGCGCATCGTCGACGAGCGCACCCGTGCGATCTACGAACTCGGGCTCGACAGCCTGCAATTGTCGCCCGGATCGAATAGCGCGATCACGGTCGAACAGGGATTCCAGCGCGGGCTGGTCGATCTCAAGCGGCGCGCCGGCCTGTATCTGGAGGCACCGCACGCGGTCGAGATCAGCGAGGGCGTGCTGTATCGCGCCCGGCTGACCATCCCGGCGCGCGTGCCGGTCGGGCGGTTCACCGCCGAGACCTTCCTGATCCGCGACGGCCGCGTGCTCGCCGCCGCGGTGCGCGAGATCGACATCCGCAAATCGGGGTTCGAGCGCTTCGTCGCGCGCGCTGCCGAGCGCCGCTCGATCCTCTACGGGCTGGCGGCGGTGGTGCTGTCGGTCGGTCTCGGGCTTGCCGCCGGGTGGATCGCGCGACGGATATAGCATGCGATGACGGTATCTTAACGGCTCCCGGCTAGCGCTCGGCGGACGATGGACAGGATGCTGCCGCAATGACCGAGATGCCCGGCCCGAGCGTATTCGCGGGTGCGACGCCCCTTTCGGCCGCCGCCGCGGTCGGCCACGGCGCCGGGCCGGCGGCGATCGGCTGCGTCCTGGCGGTCGCCGGCGGCGGCAGCCGCGTGCTGTTCGATCGCAACGCGCTCGAACTCGTCGCGCAGGATGCCGATCCGGTGGTCGCTACTGCCGGGCAGGTCGGCGGCCAGATCAAGATGCGCGTCGGCGGCGCGTGGCTGATCGCCAACATCCGCAGCCTGGTGCTGGACGGCGCCGGCAACGACTGGGTCGCGGCCGACATCGACTTCCTCGGCGAGGGCGACGAGGAGCGGCTGACCGGCAAGCTCTACCATTTCCGCCGCGGCGTGACGCGCTATCCGATCCCCGGCTGCGACGTGTTCGCGATCACCACGCGCGACCTCGAACAGATCTATTCCGCCGCCGACCAGCCGCACATCAAGATCGGCACCGTCTATCCGACCCGCGACGTGCGCGCCTCGCTCTATGTGGACGCGATGCTCGGCAAGCATTTCGCGCTGGTCGGGTCGACCGGCACCGGCAAGTCGACCGCCGCGGCGCTGATCCTCCACCGCATCTGCGAACTGGCGCCGCAGGGCCATGTCGTGATGATCGATCCGCATGGCGAATATGCCGCGGCGTTCCGCACCAATGGCGCGATCTACGACGTCAACAATCTCGCCATGCCCTATTGGCTGATGAACCTCGAAGAGCATTGCGAGGTGTTCGTCACCGCCTCCGCCGCGGATCGCCAGACCGACAGCGACATCCTCGCCCGATGCCTGCTGATGGCGCGCGCCAAGAACCGGCTGGGGCAGGAGATCGCCAAGCTGACCGTCGACGCGCCGATCCCCTATCTGCTCAGCGACCTCACCAACATCATCAGCGCCGAGATGGGCAAGATGGATCGCGCCGGCGACACCTCGCCCTATCTGCGGCTCAAGAGCCGGATCGACGAGATCAAGGCCGACCCACGCTACAGTTTCATGTTCTCGGGGATGCTGGTCGCCGATACGATGGCCGACTTCCTCGCGCGCATCTTCCGCATGCCCGGCGGCGGCAAGCCGATCTCGATCATCGACGTGTCGGGCGTGCCGTCGGAGATCACCTCGGTGGTGGTCGCGGTGCTCAGCCGGATGACGTTCGACTTCGCGATCTGGTCGCGCAACGAGCCGCAGCGGCCGATCCTGCTCGTCTGCGAAGAGGCGCATCGCTACATTCCGAGCAGCGCGCGCGACGAGGGACGCAACGCTTCGGTCGGGCGCATCCTTGGCCGGATCGCCAAGGAGGGGCGCAAATATGGCGTCAGCCTGGGGCTGATCACGCAGCGGCCGTCCGACCTGGAGGAGGGCGTGCTGTCGCAATGCGGCACGATCATCGCGATGCGGCTCAACAACGAGCGCGACCAGGCGTTCGTCCGCGCGGCGATGCCCGAGGGCGCGCGCGGGTTCCTCGATTCGATCCCCGCGCTGCGCAACCGCGAATCGATCATCTGCGGCGAGGGCGTCGCGGTGCCGATCCGGGTGAGCTTCGACGCACTCGAGGAGGGCAAGCGGCCGGCATCGGGCGATCCGCTGTTCTCGGCGCTGTGGCGCGACGCGGGCGGCGAGGATGCGATCATCCAGCGCACCGTCCTGCGCTGGCGCGCGCAGGGGCGCTAATCCAAATTCCTCCCCCGCAAGGGGAGGACTTAAGAGGTATGCCCCGGTTTCACCGCCAGCAGTCCCGCCACCCGCGCCTTGAAGCGGCGCAGGCTCTCGCCGGACAGCGTCTGGACGCTCGCGAACGAGATCGAGCGCGGGTTGATCGTCTGGCCGTTGCGCCAGACCTCCCAATGGAGATGCGGCCCGGTCGACAGGCCGGTCGAGCCGACATAGCCGATTACCTGTCCCTGGCGGACGTGCTCGCCGCGCGCCACCGCGATCCGGCTCATGTGGCCATAGCCGCTGGCGAGGCCGCCGCCGTGGACGAGCTTGACGAAATTGCCGTAGCCGCCCGACCGGCCCGCACCCTGGACGACGCCATCCAGCGCGGCGAGGATCGGCGCTCCATAAGGCGCGCCGATGTCGAGCCCCTTGTGCATCTTGAGATAGCCGAGCAGCGGATGCATGCGATAGCCGAACGACGAGGTGATCCGGCCTGCCACCGGCATGCCCATGAAGCCGCGGCGTTCGCTCTGGCCGTGCGCGTCGAACCATGACGGCTTGCCGTCGTCGTCCCAGCGCACCAGTTGCACCTTGCGGCGGCCCTGATCGATGCCCGCATAGAGCAATTCGCCCAGCCGCACCTCGCCGGTGGCGGCACGCTGCTGTTCGACGATCAGGTCGAAGCCGTCGGCGGCGGTGACGTCGCGGCCGATCGACAGGCGGGTGGCGAGCGCCTTGATATAGCTCTCGACGACACGCGCCGGCGCACCGGCGGCCCGCGCCGAGCGATAGAGGCTGGACCCGACGAGCCCCTGGATGCGCAGCGGCGTGCTGTCGACCGCGATCGGCTTGCGGGTCATGGCGAGGCCGCCGACGCCGCGATCGAGGCTGAGCGCGAGATCGAAACGCGCGCGCAACGCCAGTTTGTCGAGCGGGCGCGCCACCGTCTTCGCCGGGCGGCGCCCGAGGGTCAGCGCGATGCGCGTGCCCGGCGCGATGTCGCCGAGCGTCACCGCCTGCGCGACCAGCCCGACGGCGGCGCGCGCGTCGTTGCGGCCGACGCCGGCGCGCATCAGCACATGGTCGAAATCGTCGCCTTCGCCGAGCGTCGCGTTGAGCTCGACGATCGGGCGTTCGGGGGCTTCTGCGAGCGGCGCGACGAGGTCGTTCGCCGCCATGCGGTGGCCGGTGTCCCCGCCCCAGGCGAGCGGCGCGATCGCCAGCGCGCGGCTTTCCTCGAGCGGGGTGCCGGCGAGCGGCGCGGGGGTGGCGCCGATCAGCGGCGTGATACCGGGAGCGAGCGCCCAGACCGCGCCGATCAGCGTACCGAAGGTGGCGAGGCCGCGCCACCAGTCACCGCTGCCGATCTGCGCGCCGAGGTCGGGCGTCCAGTCGCGCCCGCGCAGCCGCTCGATCGGCCCGAGCCGGCGCGGTACGGCGAGCGCGCGGCCGAACGGCCGGGCGGCGGTGCCGCCGGCGAGATCGAAACCCTGATCGGTGCGCAAGAACACGCGGGAAGGCGCCTCATCGTGGAATTGGTCGCCGATCGTCCCCCGGCGTCGGGTCGCAGCACTGTGGGGGGCAAAGTCTAAAGTCAAATTAACCGGGGGGGGGTGCGGTGCGGTGGACGGGTTCGCCGGTGCGGTAGGGGGGAATTGGGGTCGCCCCGCTTGCTTTGCCTCATTGCGCGATCGGTCGCGACACCCGATGTTGCCCCCATGAAAGCGGCGGTCACCGCGGTCCTCGGGCCGACCAACACGGGCAAGACCCATCTCGCCGTCGAGCGGATGTGCGCGCATTCGAGCGGGATCATGGGCTTTCCGCTCCGCCTGCTGGCGCGCGAGGTCTATGACCGCGTCGTCAAGCTGAAGGGCGTCGACAGCGTCGCGCTCGTCACCGGCGAGGAGAAGATCGTCCCGCCCAATGCGCGCTGGCATCTGTGCACGGTCGAATCGATGCCCGAGCATGACGCCGCCTTCGTCGCGCTCGACGAGGCGCAGCTCGGCACCGATGCCGAACGCGGCCACGTCTTCACCGACCGGCTGTTGCGCCGGCGCGGGCGCGAGGAAACGATGATCCTCGGGTCCGAGGCGCTGCGGCCGATGGTGCGTGCACTGGTGCCCGATGCCGAGATCATCGTCCGGCCGCGTTTCTCGAAGCTGACCTATGCGGGCGCCAAGAAGATCAGCCGGCTGCCCAAGCGCTCGGCGATCGTCGCATTCAGCGCCGAGGAGGTCTATGCGGTCGCCGAGATGCTGCGCCGCTTGCGCGGCGGTGCCGCGGTGGTGATGGGCGCGCTGTCGCCGCGCACGCGCAACGCGCAGGTCGCGATGTTCCAGGCGGGCGAGGTCGATTATCTCGTCGCCACCGATGCGATCGGCATGGGGCTCAACATGGACGTCGCGCACGTCGCCTTCGCCGGCCTCAGCAAGTTCGACGGTCGTCGCAGCCGCCGGCTGACGGTGGCGGAGATGGCGCAGATCGCCGGCCGCGCCGGCCGCCACCAGCGCGACGGCACCTTCGGCGGCGTCACGGAAGAGGGGCCGGGCGCGTTCCTGCCCGAGGAGGTGTTCGCGATCGAGGAGCATCGCTTCCCGCGCATCGAACAGCTCTACTGGCGCAACGGCGAGCCCGATTACGCCAGCGTCGACGCGCTGATCGCCAGCCTCGAACGGCGGCCCGAGCCGGGCGTGCTGCTCGCCGCGCCGCAGTCTACCGATCTCGCCGTGCTCAAGCGCATGGCGGACGAGACGTGGGTGCGCGATCGTGCGCGGCATCCGGCGATGGTCAAACGGTTGTGGGCGGCGTGCGGCCTGCCCGATTTCCGCAAGCTCGGCCTCGACCCGCATACGCGCTTCGTCAGCCGCATCTTCGGCTATCTCAGCGAAGGCCGCGGCGTCGTGCCGAACCAGTGGTTCGCCGACGAGGTGACACGGCTCGACACGATCGCCGGCGACGTCGAGACGATCGCCGGGCGGATCGCCGCGATCCGCAGCTGGGCCTATATCGCGCAGCGCCCCGACTGGCTCGCCGACCCCGCCGCGGGCGCCGAACGGACCAAGACGATCGAGGAGCGATTGTCCGACGGGCTCCACGCCAGCCTGACGCAGCGGTTCGTCGACAAGCGGACGACCGCGCTGATCCGCCAGATCGGTGCCGACGCCTCGCTGCTGCCGGTGGTGATCGGGCCGGAGGGCGAGGTGCTGGTCGAGGATCATCCGATCGGACGGCTCGACGGCTTCCGCTTCACCGTCGACCCCGCCGCGCGCGCGACGGATCGCCGGCTGCTGCTCGCCGCGGCGGAGAAGCATCTCAGTGGCGAGCGGCGGCGGCGTGGCGAGGCGCTTGTCGCGGCGGAGGACGCGGCCTTCACCCTGGTCGACGACGCGATCGTGTGGAACGGCCATGCGGTCGCGCTGCTGACGCCAGGGCCGTCGCTGGCACGGCCGCTGCTCAAGCTCGATCGCGATCTTGACTGTCTCGCGAGGTCGCAGCGCGAGGCGGTGGCGGCGCGGGTCAACGGCTGGTTCGCGGCGATACTCGGCCGGCATCTGCCGGCGCTGGTCGCGCTCGCCGAGGCGGCGCGCGATCCGCAGGCGACGCCGGCGCTGCGCGTCGTCGCGGGCGAGCTCGAGGCGGCGGGCGGGCTGATACCGCGGCTCGCGCTGCATGAATCGCTGGATGCGCTGAGCCAGGACGAGCGCAAGCGGCTGCGTCGGATCGGCATCACGATCGGCGCGCTCGATCTTTTCGACCCGCGCCTGCTCAAGCCCGGCGCGGCGCGCTGGCGGCAGGCGCTGCTCGGCGTGCGCGGCAAAGGCCATGTGCTGCCGCGCGAGGGGGCGACGGTGTTGCCGCGCGGCGTGCCCGGCGCGCAGCTCGCCACCGGCTACCGCCCGCTCGCCGCGCAGGCGGTGCGCGTCGACCTCGTCGAGCGGATCGCGCGCGCTGCGCACGACGCGCGGCAGGGGCGCAAGCCGTTCGCGCCCGATCCCGCGCTCGCGACCTCGATGGGGATCACCGCGCCGACGCTGGAGCGGCTGATGGCGGAACTGGGGTTCCGCACCGTACGCGGCGAGGCGGAAGCGCCGCCCGCCTGGGTGTGGCGCGGTCGCCGGCCGCCGCAGCGCGCCGAGCGGCCCGCACCGTCGCCGACGGGGGCTTTCGCCGCGCTGGCGGCATGGAGCGGCCATGGCTGACACTATGCGGATCGACATGTTCCTGTGGTTCGTGCGGCTCGCCAAGACGCGCAGCCTCGCGCAGGACCTCGCCTGCGACGGCCGCCTGCGCATCGACGGGCGGCGGATCGAGCGCAGCGCGGCGCCGGTCCGCGTCGGCAATATCCTCACCTTTGCACTGCACGACCGGGTGCGCGTGTTGCGCGTCGAAGCCTTGCCGACGCGACGCGGACCGGCGCCCGAGGCGCAAAGCTGCTATCAGGAACTGGCTGCAAACGTGTCGCAACCGAACGGCTTCGATTGACGCGGGGGGGAACGCGGCATAGCAGCCTCGCGTTCATACCCGGCTTTTCCCGAGCCGACGCACTCTAGCCGGCGCACAGGGCCGCAAGGAACCAGAATGACCTACGTCGTCACCGATGCCTGCATCCGCTGCAAGTATATGGACTGCGTCGAGGTGTGTCCGGTCGACTGCTTCTACGAGGGCGAGAACATGCTCGTCATCAATCCCAGCGAGTGTATCGACTGCGGCGTGTGCGAGCCCGAATGCCCGGCCGAGGCGATCCTGCCCGACACCGAGAGCGGGCTGGAGCAATGGCTGGAGCTCAACACGACCTTCTCGGCGCAATGGCCCAACGTCACGCGCAAGCTCGACCAGACGCCGCCCGACGCCGATGCGATGAAGGGCGTCGAGAACAAATATGAGCAATTCTTCTCGCCGGAGCCGGGCGCGGGCGACTGAGCGACCCGAATCGGGTTCGATCGTGCAGGGTAAGTCAGTCCAACTGGCTTATCCACGCTGGTAATTTTGTTGCGACTGTGTTAAAAGTGTCCACGACGGGCATGATGAGTCCTGCCCGTCAGGAGACACTCGTACCAACCATCCTCGCCGTCCGGACCCGCGGGTATCCCGCCCCGGACGATCCTCGCGACGGATGCGATCCAGAAAGGCCCGTTCATGGCTGCCAAGGCATTGTCCTTCGATGTCGGTGATTACGTTGTTTATCCGAAGCATGGCGTCGGCCGTGTGATCGAGCTGCAGAAGCAGGAGATCGCCGGTACCAGCCTCGAGCTGTACGTGCTGCGCTTCGAGAAAGAGCGGATGACGCTCCGCGTCCCCACCAACAAGGCCGAATCGGTCGGTATGCGCAAGCTCTCGTCGGACAAGACGATGCGCGAGGCGATGGAAACGCTCAAGGGCAAGCCCAAGGTGAAGCGCACCATGTGGTCGCGCCGCGCGCAGGAATATGAGGCGAAGATCAATTCGGGCGACCTCGCGTCGATCGCCGAAGTGGTCCGCGATCTGTTCCGCGCCGACGACCAGCCCGAGCAGAGCTATTCGGAGCGGCAGATCTTCGAGGCGGCGTGCAGCCGACTCGCCCGCGAACTGGCCGCGATGGAAGAGGTCGACGAGCCCAAGGCACAGGAGAAGATTCTCGACATCCTCCGCGCCGCGGCCGCGATCTACAACAAGGAGAAGGTGCCGGCGTAAGCTGCGCATCGTTCCGGTGAAGCAAGAGGGCGGTCCCGCGGGGCCGCCCTTTTTCTTTGGGGGCGGGCGTTGCGCTACGGCCGCGCGAGGGCAGGGAGGCAGGCTATCGCATACGGCCATTCACGTCAGTCGTTCGCTTTCAAAGCCCACCCCGTCACCCCGGACTGGTTCCGGGGTCCACTCCGTGGCTAGGAGAAACGCTTGAGTTGATACCGTACCCCTTGCGGTCCGGTGGACCCCGGAACGAGTCCGGGGTGACGGATATAATGAGGAAACCGATCGAGCCTCCCACCCCATCGATATGCAATCGCGTTGCATGAATGAGGACTGCTTGCCCTCACCCTCCTTGTGTATTATTGAAGCAATACACAAGGAGGGTTGAAGGATGCAGGCGGTTGCATTTGTCATGGTCGGCGCGATGCTCGCCGGCTGCTCGATGGGGCAGGACGACGGCCCCGGCGTCACGCCGACCGGCAGCGGCACCACCCGCAGCTACGCCGTCACGGATTTCTCCAAGATCGATCTGACCGGCAGCGACGAGGTCGAGGTGCACGCCGGCAAGGCATTCTCGGTCCGCGCCGAAGGCAAGCCCGAGGATCTCGACACGCTGCGCATCGCCAGGGACGACGAGACGCTGGCGATCGGGCGCAAGCGGTCGTTCCGCTGGGGGCACGGCGGCAAGGTCACTGTCTATGTGACGCTGCCGCGCCTGACGGAGGCGAGCATCGCCGGATCGGGGACGATGGCGGTCGACCGCGTGTCGGGCGACGCGTTCAAGGCGGACGTGCGGGGATCGGGCGATCTGAACATCGCCGCGCTCATGACCGACCGCGCCGAGGTCTCGATCGCCGGGACCGGGAACGTCCGCGCCGGTGGCGCGGTCAAGGATCTGGCGGTCGAGGTCGCGGGCACCGGTAGTCTCGATGCCGCCGGGCTGCGCGTCGAGCGTGCCGACGTCTCGGTCACCGGCACCGGCGACGTGCGGGCTGCGGTATCCGGAATCGCGAAGGTGCAGGTCGCCGGGACGGGCGACGTCGATCTCGGCGCGGCGGCGCGCTGCACCGTGTCGAATACGGGCACCGGCTCGGTGCGCTGCGGGCGCTAACGTCGTTCGGCCGTAAGTCCTTGCCGCACCGGCAAAGCGGTGCGACGCTCGGCGCGATGATCCGTCTGCTCGCCCTGCTGCTGCTCCTGCCCTCGGCGGCGATGGCCGAAGAGCGCCGCGTCGCGCTCGGCAGCTTCGAGCGGGTGCGGATCAATGGTGCGTTCGAGGTGACGATCACCACCGGATCGCCCGGCGCCACGGTGATCGGCGATCGCGGCGTGATCGGTGACATCGACCTGCGCGCCGAGGGCACGACGCTGACCGTGCGTCAGACCAGCACCGGCCGCTGGGGCGAGCAGCGGCAGGCGACCGCGAGGGCGCCGGTCCGTATCCTGCTCGCGACGCCGCGGCTGAGCGGGATCACGGTGAACGGCGGCAGCAAGGTGACGGTGGCGCGGCTGGTCGGGTCGCGCGTCGACCTCTCCGCCGCCGGCACCGGCACGATCGAGGTCGCCGCGGTGCAGGCGGACCAGCTCATCGTGCAGCTCGCCGGCGACGGCAGGATCGGCCTCGCCGGCCGCGCCACCGCGATGCGGCTGGTCGCCAGCGGCGCGGGCACGATCGACGCGGCGGGGCTGGAGGCGAACGACCTCGACCTGCATCTCGACGGCCCGGGCACGGTGCGCGCACGCGCGCGCTACACCGCGCTGGTGGCGAGCAGCGGGCTGGGGGCGGTGACGGTGGCGGGGCGCCCGAAATGCCGGGTCATCGCCGCCGCCGGCGCACCGGTGACGTGCGGCGCGGGGGAATAGGGACGGCGGGTGTGGCCGCGCGCGTCGTTCAGATCAGCGCCAGTTCTGCCAGCCGGCCGACCAGCGCCGGCGGCATCGCCGCGAGCCCGTCGGTTTCGCCGCCGAGATCGGGCGGCGCATCCGCCGCTTCGAGATAGCGCCAGCCCTGATGCGCGCGTTTCGGGCGCGCCTGGACCAGCACCAGCGCCGGGTCGATGTGGATCGCGACGCGGCCGCCCTCCGCCTCGCCGAAACCGAGGATCGCCGAGCGCGCGACCAGCTGGTGCTTCAGGATCCAGAAGAGCGAGCCCTGGCCCGCGACCTCCTCGTGCCGCTTGGGCAAATAGCGGGTGGTGAGGAACACCGGTCCGTCGGCGGCGCGCAGGGTAAGACGTTCGGCGAGATGCTCGACACTGGTCGCGCCGAAGGCCACTTTCGTCAGGTGCAACATGGACGTGCGATGTGGGTCAGGCGTGCAGTCCCCACAAGGTCGCCAGACCCAGGAACGAGAAGAAGCCCATCGTATCGGTCAGCGTCGTCACGAACACCGCCGAGGACACCGCGGGATCGATGTTCATCCGGTCGAGCGTCACCGGCACCAGGACGCCGCCGAGCCCCGCGGTGATGTTGTTGGTGAACATCGCCGCGGCGATGACCAGCGCGAGGTCGGTGCGCCCGAAGACGATGAACGTGCCGAGCCCGATCAGCACGCCGAGCGCCAGGCCGTTGGCGGCGGCGATGCGCAATTCGCGGAACACCATCCAGCGCGTGTTCGAATCGGTGAGCTGGTTGGTGGCGATCGCGCGGACGACGACGGCGAGCGTCTGCGTGCCGGCATTGCCGCCCATCCCCGAGACGATCGGCATCAGGATGGCGAGCGTCGCGAAACCGGCGATCGTGCTTTCGAACAGGCCGACCACCGACGAGGCGATCATCGCGGTGCCGAGATTGACCACCAGCCACATCAGCCGCGTCCGTACGGTCAGCCGGATCGGCTCGTTGATGTCGCCGTCGCCCGCGCCGGACAGCAGCAGCGTGTCCTCGCCTGCCTCTTCCTGGATGATGTGGACGATGTCGTCGACGGTGATCATGCCGACGAGGCGATTGGCCGAATCGACCACCGCGGCACTGATCAGCGCATATTTCTGGAAGCGGAGCGCGACCTCTTCCTGATCCATGTCGACCGGAATCAGCGTCTGCTCGCGCTTCATCACGTCGGCGATGGCGATATTGCCCGGCGTACGCAGGATCCACGACAATTGGCAGGTGCCGACCGGGTGATGGCCGGCGTCGACGACGAAGATCTCCCAGAAGTCGGTGGTCAGTTCCTCGTGGCCGCGCAGGAATTCGATCGCGTCGCCGACCGTCCAGTGATCGGGCACCGCGATCAGCTCGCGCTGCATCAGGCGGCCGGCGGATTCCTCGGGGTAGGACAGCGCCTCCTCGATCGCGGCGCGATCGTCGGGGTCGAGCGCACGCAGCACCGCGCGCTGGTCCGCCTCTTCCATGTCCTCGATGATCGCAACGGCGTCGTCGGTATCGAGTTCGGAGGCGAGGTCGGCGACCTCGGTCGGCGTCAGCGCGTCGATCAAATCCTCGCGGACGTAATCGTTCATCTCCGCGAAGACGTCGGCGTCGAGCAGGTCCTTCAGCGCCTTGGCGAGCGGCCCGCGATCCTCGTGCGGGGTCAGCTCGAACAGATCGGCGATGTCGGCGGGATGGAGCGGCTCGACCAAGGCGCGCGCCGCCTCGTCGTCGCCGTCGGCGACCGCGTCGCGCACCGCATCGACGAATTCGGGACGCAACCGGTCGTCCTCGTCCAGCTCGTCCTGTTCGGGGGCGGGGGCCTCGGGAAGTTCGGTCTCGCTCATCGCTGCCTCCTCCCGGCGTTGTCCGCTCGCGCTCTACCGCGCTGCGGCACGATTGGCCACCCTCGCGGATTTGCCCTTCGGCGTCAGCGATACTACCTGCACGTCAACCATAAGAGGACGAACCATGGCCGATACGTACAATACCCTGACGCTGACGCTCGCGGACGGCGACGTCACGATCAAGCTGCGCCCCGATCTCGCGCCCAATCACGTCGCGCGCATCGCCGAGCTGGCCAATGAAGGCTTCTACGACGGCGTCGTCTTCCACCGCGTCATCCCCGGCTTCATGGCGCAGGGCGGCGACCCCACCGGCACCGGCACCAGCGGATCGGACAAGCCGAACCTCAAGCAGGAATTCAGCAAGGAGCCGCACGTGCGCGGCGTCTGCTCGATGGCGCGGACCAGCGATCCCAATTCGGCGAACAGCCAGTTCTTCATCGTCTTCGACGACGCGCGCTTCCTCGACAGCCAATACACCGTCTGGGGCGAGGTCACCGACGGCATGGAGCTGATCGACGCGCTCCCCAAGGGCGAGCCGCCGCGCGAGCCGGGCAAGATCGTCAAGGCCCGCGCCGAATAAGCCGCCTCCCCCTCCCCGCCACGGGGAGGGGGACCGCGCCACGGGCGTGCCGTTCGTGGAAGCCCCCTTCCGTCAACGCTGACGCGCTGCCACCTCCCCGTGCCGGGGAGGAACGGGGTTCACACCTCGCCCAGCGTCTGGATCAGCCAGTCGTGGAACATGCGGACCGGACGCTGGTGCAGCGCGCGCGGGCGGCAGACGAACCAGTAACTGTACGGGCTCTCCACGACGATATCGAAGAGCCGCACCAGCCGCGGATCGCGGGCCTCCTGGAAGTGGCTCTCGTGCATGAAGGCGACGCCGAGTCCCTGCGCCGCCGCCTCGAGCATCAGCGCACCCGAATCGAAATAGTCGATCGCCAGCGGTTCGATGCCGGGATCGACCTTCGCCGCGTCGCGCCAGGCGGTGAAATTGTCGGGCATCTCGCGGTGGATCAGCGCGGTGAGGCGGGAGAGCTGCTCGGGCCGCGTCACCGGGTCCGGCCCGTCGAGCAGCGTCCTGGCGCCGATCACATAGACCGAATTGCGATCGAGCCGCTTGGCATAGAGCGTCGGCTCAATCTCGCGCGACAGCGCGATCACCGCGTCGAGCCCCTCGCCGAGCCGTGCGACGCCATGGCCGGCGGTATCGATGTCGAGATGCAGTTCCGGATGCGCCGCACGCAATTCACCCAGCCGCGGAAACAGCCGTTGCGACGCGAACAAGGGCAGGATGCCGAGCCGCAGCCGCAACACCTCGACCGTCCCGGTCATCGCCTCGACCGCGTCGGACAGGCTGTCGAGCACCGGCGCGATCTGGCCGAGCAGCCGTTCGCCATCCGCGTTGAGCACCATCGCCTGATGCCGGCGTTCGAACAACGGCCTGTCGATAAAGCGTTCCAGCGACTGGACGCGGCGGCTGAGCGCCGGTGCCGACAGCGCCAGTTCGGTGGCGGCGGCCTTGACCGAACCCAGTCGCGCGACCTGGACGAATGCCTCGATCGCGCCAAGCGGCGGCAGTCTGCGCATGACGATCCTCTCCTTGCATCCGTTCCTGACCGATCACGCCGACGAATGCAACTTCTGCAATCGTAACGTATCTTTTCGCAGTTGCAACATAAAGCTGCGGACGACAAAAGGGACGGGCCTTTCAGGCATCCTCTCCTAAAACTTTCACGGGCCGGCCCTTCGGGGCTGGCCCTTTTTTTGGTTCGGCGCGCGGTGGCGCAGGCGGAACCGTCTCCCTATCTCGCACGCTCGAAACGGTTTCGAGGATCAACGTGCATGGCCGATAGCGATACCACCACCCGCAAGATCCAGGTGGCGAACAGCCGTCCGGAAGATTCCGGCCGCGGCCTGGCGCATCTGCCGCGCAGCCTGATGGCGGCGCTGGGGGTGGGCGAGGGCGACGTCATCGAGATCGTCGGCAAGCAATCGACCCCCGCGCGAGCGGTCGGGCCCTATACCGAGGACGAAGGCATCGAGGTGCTGCGCATCGACGGTCTGCAGCGCGCCAATGCCGGCGTCGGCGCGGGCGATTTCGTCGAGGTGCGCAAGGTCGAATCCAAGCCGGCGACGCGCGTCGTCTTCGCACCGGCGCAGGCGAACCTGCGCCTGCAAGGCCAGCCGCAGGCGCTCAAGCGCACCTTCTTCGGCCGGCCGTTGTGCCAGGGCGACGTCGTCGCGACCGCGGGGCACCAGCGCGTCGGCAACATGCCGCCGGGCATCCAGCAGTTCATGAACGCGCCCGCTTATGCCTTGCAGGAAATCCGCCTCGCGGTCGTCTCGGCAAGCCCCAAGGGCGTCGTCCATATCGACGAGAATACCGAGATCGAGCTGCGCCCCGAATATGAGGAGCCGACGCAGCGCCGCGCCGACGTCACCTATGACGATATCGGCGGCATGGCGACGACGATCGACCAATTGCGCGAGATGGTCGAACTGCCGCTGCGCTACCCCGAATTGTTCGAGCGGCTGGGGGTAGAGCCGCCCAAGGGGCTGCTGCTCTACGGCCCGCCGGGAACGGGCAAGACGCGGCTGGCGCGCGCGGTCGCCAATGAATCGGACGCGAGCTTCTTCCTGATCAACGGGCCGGAGATCATGGGCTCCGCTTATGGCGAGTCCGAAGGCAGGCTCCGCGAGATCTTCGAGGAGGCGGCCAAGTCGGCGCCGTCGATCGTCTTCATCGACGAGATCGATTCGATCGCCCCCAAGCGCGGCAACGTGCAGGGCGAGGCGGAGAAGCGCGTCGTCGCGCAGCTGCTGACGCTGATGGACGGGCTCGAATCGCGTGCCAATCTCGTCGTCATCGCCGCGACCAATCGGCCCGAGGCGATCGACGAGGCGCTGCGCCGGCCGGGCCGCTTCGACCGCGAGATCGTCGTCGGCGTGCCCGACGAGCGTGGACGGCGCGAGATCCTCGGTATCCATACGCGCGGCATGCCATTGGGCGACAAGGTCGATCTCGCCGAGCTGGCACGTACCACCTACGGCTTCGTCGGCGCCGATCTCGCCGCGCTGACCCGCGAGGCGGCGATCGAGGCGGTGCGGCGGATCATGCCGAAGCTCAATCTCGAGGAGCGCACCGTGCCGCCCGAGGTGCTCGATACGCTGTCGGTGACGCGCGAGGATTTCCTCGGCGCGCTGAAGCGCGTCCAGCCGTCGGCGATGCGCGAGGTGATGGTCGAGGCGCCGCGCGTGCGCTGGGAGGATGTCGGCGGGCTCGATGCCGCGCAGACGCGGCTCAAGGAAGGCGTCGAACTGCCGCTCAAGGACCCGGACGCGTTCCGGCGACTGGGTATCCGGCCGGCCAAGGGCTTCCTGCTCTATGGTCCTCCCGGCACCGGCAAGACCTTGCTCGCCAAGGCGGTCGCGCGCGAGGCGGAGGCGAATTTCATCGCCACCAAATCCTCCGATCTGCTGTCGAAATGGTATGGCGAGAGCGAGCAGCAGATCAGCCGGCTGTTCCAGCGCGCGCGTCAGGTCGCGCCGTGCGTGATCTTCATCGACGAACTAGACAGCCTCGTGCCGGCACGGGGCTCGGGGGCGGGCGAGCCGCAGGTCACCGAGCGCGTGGTCAACACGATCCTCGCCGAGATGGACGGGCTGGAGGAGCTGCAGTCGGTCGTCGTGATCGGGGCGACCAACCGGCCCAATCTGATCGATCCGGCGCTGCTGCGGCCGGGGCGATTCGACGAACTGGTGTACGTCGGTGTTCCCAATACCGAGGGGCGGCGGCGCATCCTGTCGATCCAGACGCAGAAGATGCCGCTCGCCGGCGACGTCGATCTCGATCGGGTGGCGAAGCGGACGGATCGCTTCACCGGTGCCGATCTGGAGGACGTGGTGCGCCGCGCCGGCCTGATCGCGCTGCGCCGGTCGTTGCAGTCGACCGAGGTGACGATGGCCGATTTCGAGGAGGCTCTGACCGAATCGCGGGCGAGCGTCACCCCCGAGATGGAGAAGGATTACGAGCAGATCGCCTCGCGCCTCAAACAGGATGCGGCGGCGATCCAGCCATTGGGCTTCATCTCGCCCGGCCAGTTGCAGAGCCGCGGCGGCAAGGCGGATTATTGACCTCTTTCCGTTCGCGCTGAGCCTGTCGAAACGCCGCTCTCCCCAAGCGTCATGCCGGCGGAGAGATGGGCTTCGACAGGCTCAGCCCGAACGGATCGGCTAGCCCCGCTCCCTCAGGCTCGCCCATGCGTAGCCGAACAGCAGCAGCAGCGCGGCCGCCGCCGTCAGATACGGCAGCGATCGCGCGATTTCGTACAGCCCGACGCCGATCGACGGACCGAGCACGAAGCTGGCGCCGTTGACGCTGGTCACCTTGCCCGCCACCGAACCCTGCGCCGCCGGGCCGACCGCGAGGCTCGATCCGGCGGTGAATCCCGGGCGGGTGAAGCCGAAGCCGAGATTGGCGAGCGCATAGGCCGTGGCGATGCCGTACAGCGACGTCGCCACCCCGGTCAGCGCGACGCCCGCCGCCGCCAGTATCAGGCCGGTCAGCACCAGCCGGCGCGGGCTGAGCCCGAGCAGCGGGATCACGCCCCATTGCACCAGCAGCGCCGCGCCTGCGCCCATCATCAGCACGATTCCGGTCGGCTCGAGCGCCTGGGCGGGCGGGATCGCCAGCCGGTCGATCACCAGGAAGCCGATCGCCTGGCTGGTCATCGCCTGCGCATGCCCCATCACCAGTCCGGCGATCATCCAGCCGCGCACGCGGCGGTCGAGATAGCCGACGCGCTCGGCGTGCGGTGCGGTGGCGGCGGCGACGCTCGCGCCGGTCGGTGCGCCGCCGATCGAGGGATAGGCGGACGACGCACCATGTTCGCGATGCCCCGCACGCCGGTCGTCGGGGAGCAGCACCCGTACCGCGATCCACACGCCGACGCCGAACAGCGCGAAGACGAAGGCGGGGCCGGCGAGCCCGATCTCGACCCCGCCGATCGTGCCGAGCAACAGATAGGGCGCGATCGCCGGGCCGAGGATGGTGCCGAGCCCGAACGCGCTCGCCAGCAGCGTCAGCGCGCGGGTGCGATCCTGCCGGCTCGTCTCGCCGGCGACCAGCGCCTGTACCGCCGGCGGCGCGGCCGAGCCGAACGTGCCGTAGATCAGCCGGCCGCCGATGAAGCAGCCGAACGCCGCGGTGCCGCCGATCCAGCCGTTGATCCCCGCCGCCAGGAACAGCCCGCACAGGCCGAGCGACACCGCGAAACCACCGACGCCGAGCAGGATCAGCGCGCGATGGCCATGTCGGTCGGACCGGTTCGCCCAGAACGGCGCGGCGATCACCCACAGCAAGGCCGAGACCGAGAACGCCGCGGCCACCGCGCGATCGGCGACGCCGAGCGAGCGGCCGAGCGCCGGCAGGATCGACTGCAAGGCGGTATTGCCCGCCGCGATCGTCAGCATGACGAGGAAGAGCAATGCGAAATGCGGATCGATCGCGCGCGGGTCCGCCCTCACCTCTGTACCCTCACGGACGCGTCCAGGCATAGGCGCGCGTCGTCGTCGTCACCGTGACGCGATACCAATCGTACCAGCATGCGCGACCGCGTTCGCGGATCGTCACATGCTCGGGATGGTCGCGCCACGCCTGCGCGCTCACGGTATCCGCCCAATAGCTGATCGTGATGCCGACCCCGTCGCCGTCGCGGACGCTGTCGACGCCGCGATAGCCGGGCTGCGCCGCCGCCAGCGCGTCCATCGCCGCGGCGGCGGCGTCGTAGCCCGCCGCATCCTCGCCATTGCGCCGCGATACGAAGATCACCGCGACCTCGCCTTCATCCTCCCGCTGCATCGCCGCTCATCCCCCGTGCCGCCCCCTTCCTACGCCTCCGTTCGGGCGGGGCAAGCGGGCACCGCTGCGATGAACCGCGTGGCCAAACGCAACCGTGTGTCTTGAAACGCGTTCGGAAAACGTGGCACGGGGTGTCACCCGCGTGTCGACGCGGGCCGATCACGAGAACGACAGGAACACGATGCCCAGTCCGACCACCGCCGCCCGGCGCAATTCCCGTCCTGCCGGCGTGCCGAGTCCGGTCGCGATGTTCTTCCAGGGGTTCCTCAAGCATCCGGTGATGGTCGGTTCGATCATCCCGTCGTCGGACAAATTGATCCGCAAGATGCTCGGCCCGGTCGATTGGAGCGCGTGCAAGCTGTTCGTCGAATACGGGCCCGGCGTCGGCACCTTCTGCCGCCCGATCCTCGAGCGGATGGCGCCGGACGCGACGCTGATCGCGATCGACACCAATGCCGACTTCATCCGCTATCTCGATCATACCATCACCGACTCGCGCTTCGTCGCGGTCGAGGGATCGGCGGCGGACGTCGAGCAGATCGTCCGCGACCACGGGCACGACCATGCCGATTACGTGCTGTCCGGCCTGCCCTTCTCGACGCTGCCCGCCGGCGTCGGCCCGGCGATCGGCGCCGCGACGCACCGCGTGATCCGCCCCGGCGGCGCTTTTCTCGTCTATCAATTCTCGCCGAAGGTGAAGGATTTCCTCACCCCGCATTTCGAGCGGATCGATCACGACATGGAATGGTGGAACGTTCCGCCCGCCCAGCTCTATTGGGCATGGAAGGATTGATCGCGAAAGGCGACGATCGCGAAATTTAGCAACGTTTCCGGATGTGAATCCGCTTCCCTTTTATCCAGGGTTAAGTTAGCCCGTCCGTTATGGACGCACCCAAGCTCTCGTCTGCCTTGTTCCTGCACGATTCGGCGATCCGCCGCGGCATGGAATTGATGATCTTCGCCCAGTCGCGGTTCGTCCGCAGCGCAGACGACAAGCTCGCCGAGATCGGCCTGGGACGGGCGCATCATCGCGCGATGTATTTTATCGGCCGCAAGCCCGACATCACCGTCGGCGAACTGCTCAATCTGCTCGGGGTCACCAAGCAATCGCTTGGCCGGGTGATGAAGGATCTGGTCGATCGCACCCTCGTCCAGATGCGCCATGGCGATCACGACCGCCGCCATCGGCTGCTGCGGCTGACCGACGCCGGCGAGGCGCTCGAACAGGCGCTGTACGAGGAACAGCGCGAGAAGATGGCGCGGGCCTATTCGCACGCCGGCCAGGAGGCGGTGGCGGGCTATTGGTCGGTGCTTGAGGCGCTGATCCCCGAGGCTTCGCGCGTCCATGTCGACGCACTGGGACGCTGAGGGGCGGGATAGCCCTCGCCTTATTCGTCGATGCCGAAATTGAGCCCGCGCGACACGCCGGGATCGACCACCGCGATCATCAGATAGGCGAAGAACTGGCGGATGCGCTGCACCGGGCCGGTATGCGCCTTGTACCATGCCTTGGTGATCGGCTGCGACCGCGCGATCTCGCCCTCGACATAGCTGCGCACATGATCGGCGAAGGCGCGATCCTCGACGCGGAACATCAGCTCCATGTTGATGAACAGGCTGCGCATATCGAAATTGGCCGAGCCGACGTGGACGGCATCGTCGATCACGTACAATTTGGTGTGCAGCTTGGTCGGCTGATATTCGAAGACCTGCACGCCCTTGCGCAGCAGGCCGGCATAGGTGAAGCGCGCCGCGGCGATCGTCGCGGCATTGTCGGATTTGGCGGCGGTGACGATCCGCACCTTCGCCTTGCGCCGCCCCGCCTTGTCGAGCCGGCGCAAGATGGTGGGCGAGGGAGTGAAATAGGCGGCGATGATGTCGATCCGCCTGCCGCGGCGCAGGTCGTCGCGCACCGCCCGCGCCCAGGGCGACAGCCGCCGCGTCGGGCCGCCGATCAGCCACCGCGTCAGCCCGCGCGTCTCGCTCCACCGCGACAGCGCCTTGTTGAGGTGGCGCACCTTGCCCTTGGGCGCGCGCACCCAATCGTGCAGCGCGTCGAAATAGCCGGCGAGCCGCCCCGCCGCCGGCCCCTCGACCAGCAGGCCGAGGTCGCGCCACGCTTCCTCGGCGGGGGTGCCGAAATAATCGTCCTCGACGTTGAAGCCGCCGATGATGATCCGCTGGGCGTCGCCGCCCGCGTCGGCGAGCGCGAGCTTCTGGTGGTTGCGCAGCAGATAGCGGCGGCCGAAGCGCGGCGAGAAGCGGCACACCGAAACGCCCGCCGCGCGCAGCGGCGCATAGAAGGCGTCGTCGGTCTCGCTGCCGAAGCCGTCGACGATCAGTGCGGTGGCGACGCCGCGATCCGCCGCCGCGATCAGCGCGGCATTGACGCGCCGGCCGGTCTCGTCGTCGGCGTAGATATAATAGAGGATGCGCAGATCGGTCTTCGCGCCGTCGATCAGCGCGAGCAAGGCGTCGAGCCGCCGCGGCCCGGTGTCGAGCAGCGTCAGCCGGTTGCCGTCGACGGTGAACGTCGGTTGGGGGGCGGGGGCGGCCATCGCCCGTCTGTGGCGATTGCGCCGCCGCCGCACAAGCGCGCCCGCGCATTTCTTGACTTTGCGGGCACAGGCGCCTAGTCCCCCGCCTTCACTGCATCGGTATTTGCGAAGGAAAGCGTCCATGGCGCGCGTCACTGTCGAGGATTGCGTCGACAAGATCCCCAACCGCTTCGATCTGGTCCTGTTCGCCGCACAGCGTGCGCGACAGATTTCGGGCGGCGCAGAACTGCTGCTCGATCGCGATCGCGACAAGAATCCGGTCGTCGCGCTGCGCGAGATCGCCGACGAGCTGGTCCGTCCGGACAATCTGGAAGAGGCGGTGATCAACAGCCTGCAGCGCGTCCAGATCGACGACGACGACGAGGTCGATGCGGTCGGCTCGCTGTCGGCCTCGGCCGAGGCGCTCCGCCTGACCGCCGCCGCGCCGCCGCGGAACCAGAATCTGGGTGCCGATTACGACGGGTGAGCGATCGGTCGGCGGATTGGCCTGGCTAATCCGCGCCTCGGACCGATCCTCTGCCAGCGGGCGCTAGCCCGACTAACGACGCGGCTTTGCCGCGTCGTTTGCGTTTGGGGGATGCCTGCCTCCCTTGTCATCCCCGCGCAGGCGGGGATCCATAAACGCTGACGCTCGTGACAAGAGCCGCGACATCCGCGCGTATGGATCCCCGCCTGCGCGGGGATAACGAGGGTGGGGTCAGGGACGACGTCTCGGCCCCCGCCGCGCAAAGCCGCGTCGTCAGTCGTCGCGTGCCGCGACGCTGGCCGGGGCAGGTCCGCGACGCGGACTAGCTGCGCTACTCCGCTGACCTGCCCTTGAACCCCTGCGCCACGACGAACCATTCCACCGAGCCCTTGCGGCTCGACGGCGGCTTGGCGTGCTTCACCGTTGCGAAATTGCGCTTCATCTCGGCGACGAGCTGCTGGTCGGCGCCGCCGGCGAACACTTTCGACACGAACGTGCCGCCCTTCTCGAGCACCTCGACCGCGAACGCCAGGGCGGTCTCGACCAGCGCCATGGTGCGCAGCGCATCGGTCTGCGGATGGCCGACGGTGTTCGCCGCCATGTCCGACAGCACCAGATCGGGCGCGCCGCCCAGCGCCTCGATCAATTTGCCCGGCGCGGCATCGTCCATGAAGTCCATCTCGAAGATCGTCACGCCGTCGATCGGATCGACCGGCAGCAGGTCGATGCCGACCACCGCCGCCTTGGGCAGGCGCCGCTTGATGACCTGGCTCCAGCCCCCCGGCGCGATGCCGAGATCGACGACGCGCTTCGAGCCGCGGATGATGCCGAACCGCTCGTCGAGCTCGATCAGCTTGTACGCGGCGCGGCTGCGATAGCCCTCCGCGCGCGCGCGCTTGACGTAGGGATCGTTGAGCTGGCGTTCGAGCCAGCGCGTCGATTGCGCGGTGCGGCCGCGCGCCGTCTTGACCCGCGTGCGCAGGCCGCCACCATCACGGCTCACGCGATATTCCTCTTCACGGTCGGGGACTCCCCATCAGGCGTCGCAAAATGCCCTCGCGGATGCCGCGATCGGCGATACCCAGCCGTTCGGCGGGCCAGAGGTCGAGGATCGTCTCGAGGATCGCGCAGCCGGCGACGACCAGATCGGCACGCTCCGAGCCGATGCAGGCGAGCTGCGCGCGCTCGCGCACCGATTTGCGCGCGAGGTCGGCACTGATCCGCCGCATCGCATCGGCGGGCACGATCAGCCCGTCGACCTGCGCGCGGTCATAATGGCTGAGCCCGAGATGGACGCTGCCCAACGTCGTCACCGTGCCGCTGGTGCCGAGCAGGCGTGGCCGCGCCACGTCCATGGGCAGGCGCGCGGCGAAACCGGCGAAGCTCTCCGCGACAATGTCGCGCATCCGCGCATAGGCCGCCAGCCGGCCACTCTCGCCCTCGCCGCCGCCGGCATGTTCGGTCAGCGACACCACGCCCCAGGGCGCCGAATGCCAGTCGAGCACGCGCGGCATCGCGCCAGGTTTGGTGTCGATCAGCACCAGCTCGGTCGAGCCGCCGCCGATGTCGAAGATCAGCGCGGGGTCGTCGCCCGGCTCGATCAGCGCATGGCAGCCGAGTACGGCGAGACGGGCCTCCTCCTCGGCGGAGATGATGTCGAGATGGATGCCGGTCTCGGCATAGGCGCGGGCGATGAAGTCGGTGCCATTGGCGGCGCGGCGGCACGCTTCCGTCGCCACCGAGCGGGCGAGCGTGACGTTGCGGCGCTTCAATTTGTCGGCGCAGACGCGCAGCGCCGCGATGGTGCGCTCGATCGCGGTGTCGCTGAGCCGCCCGGTCGCGGCAAGGCCTTCGCCGAGTCGCACAATGCGCGAAAAGGCATCGACCACCGCGAAGCCGTCGCCCTGCGGGCGCGCGATCAGCAGCCGGCAATTGTTGGTGCCGAGGTCCAGCGCGGCGAACGCCTGCGCATCGGACCAGCGGCCGCGTGGCGGCCGGCTCGGCGCCGGACGGGCAGGGGGCTCCTGCCGGTACGGCATTCGGGCGGATCGATCCCCCATAGCCGTGGTGACTTTCTGTTTTCTACTGCCGTCGCGGGACGATACCCGCTCGGTGCTTGCCCCCTAGGTAGCGCGGACGGGGGCTTGCGACAAGCGGAGGCGTTTGCCCCGTTGACAGCCCTGCACCTGCCCCCTAAATGCGCCGCCTGCGATTGCCCGATCCTCTAATGGTAAGAGAGCGGACTCTGACTCCGTCAATCAAGGTTCGAGTCCTTGTCGGGCATCCAGTTTTCATCGCCGCATGCGCGATATCCCACCCCCTCTGAACGCTGACGTCGTGCTCGGCATCGACGCCGCCTGGACCACGACGCGGCCGAGCGGGGTCGCGCTTGCCGTGCGGCAGGCGGGGCGATGGACGCTGCGCGCGGTGGCGCCGTCCTATGACCATTTTCTCGCGCTCGCCGAAGTCACGCCGCTGACGACGCGGCCTGCGGGGTCGTTGCCGGATGCGGCGGCATTGCTCACGGCGGCGGCGCGGATCGCGGGGAAGGCCGTGGCGCTGGTCGCGATCGACATGCCGCTGGCGCATGCGCCGATCGTCGCACGGCGGCCGTCGGACAATGCGATCGCCCGTGCGTTCGGGGCGTGGCATTGCGCGACGCATTCGCCGAGCGCCGACCGGCCGGGGGCGCTCAGCGACACGCTGCGCGCCGGCTTCGCCGCGGTGGGCTATCCGTTGCGCACAGGTGACGCGAGCGCGGGCGGCCTGATCGAGGTCTATCCGCATCCGGCGCTGGTGCGGCTTGCGGGCGGCACGCGGCGGCTGCCGTACAAGGCGGGCAACAGCGCAAAATACTGGCCCGGTGAGCCGCTCGCGATGCGACGCGGGCGGCTGCATGCCGAGTGGCGGCGGATCGCCGCGTTGCTCGCGACGCGCTTCGACGGGCTGGCCGATCAGCTGCCGCCGCTCGCTGATCACCCCGCCGGCTTCGCGGCCAAGGCGCATGAGGATATGCTCGATGCGATCGTCTGCGCCTGGGTCGGCGTCACCGCGCTGGACGGGGAGGCGGACGCGTTCGGCGACGACGACTCGGCGATCTGGGTACCGCGGGCGCTGTCGGGAACCGGGGTGGATGCGGCCGGTTGAAGCCGGCATGCCGACGTTCGATCCCCGCTCCACCGCCCTCATCCTCATCGACTTGCAGGACGGCATCGTTGCCGGCGACAAGGGGCCGCACGGCGCGGCGGCGGTCGTCGCCGCCGGCAAGACGCTTGCCGACCGCTTCCGGGCGCAGGGCGCGCCCGTGGTGCTCGTCCACGTCGGCTTCACTGCCGGCGCTATGCCGAGCCTGAACGTCGATCAGCCGCGCCTGCCCGCCGAGGGGACGCCACCGGCGTTCAGCGTGCTGGTCGAGGGGCTGCGGCAGGACGGCGATATCGTCGTGCTCAAGCATCATTGGGGAGCGTTCACCGGCACCGACCTCGACCTGCACCTGCGTCGCCGCGGCGTGGAGACGGTGGTGATCGCCGGGATCGCGACCAATTTCGGCGTCGAATCGACCGCGCGGACGGCGTGGGAATTGTCCTATGACGTGGTGATCGTCGAGGATGCGTGCACCTCGCGCTCCAGCGACCTGCACGACTTCGCGATCCGCCACATCCTGCCGCAGATCGCGCGGGTGGTCAGTGTGGAGACGGTGACGTTGGGGTGAGGGACTTAAACGATCCCGTTTGCCGAAGGTAGCAACCTCGCCCGACCCGTCACCCCGGACTCGTTCCGGGGTCCACCGATCCGCAGATGTGCGGTTCCGCCTCAAGCCTCACTCCTCGCCGCAGGATGGACCCCGGAACGAGTCCGGGGTGACGGAAAGGGTGGGATGACGGCCTGGACCTCACCCCGCTTCGGCGATCAGCTTCGCCGCCGCGGTGCCGTTCCAGTCGTTGCCGCCGTTCCAGCGCCAGACTTCCTTGCCGGCCGAATCGAACAGGATCGTCGTCGGCAGATTCGCGCTCCAGCCGGTCGACAGCGCCATCTTGTCGTCGAGATAGGGCGTCAGCGTCGGCGCGCCATGCGCCTTCAGGAAGGCTGGCACCTTCGCCGCGGCGCCGGTGTCCTGGCTGATCGCGGCGACGCGGATCTTGCCGCTTTTCGCCAGCGCCTCGAGCGTCGGCAGCTCGGCGACGCACGGCCCGCACCATGTCGCCCAAAGGTTTACGAGCACCGGCTTGCCCTTGAACGCCGCCAGCGTCGTCGGCCTGCCGGCAGCGTCCTTGAACGCGGTAGCGGGCGCGGCCTCGCCCTTGTGGCTGCGATCGACCCCGATCTGCGCGGTCGCGGCGGCGCCCGTCGCCTCGTCGGGCGAGGCGCCGGTCACGTTTGCTTGCGCGTTCGCTTGCTCGGGGGGCGGGCTTTGCCTATCGCAGCCCGCGGCGGTGAGCGCCAGGAGACAGACGATCGCGACGCGCGCGGAAGAGGCCAAGAGCATGAGCGGTTCCAATTCGATGTGGGGCGGCAGGTTCGCCGAGGGCCCGGCGGCGGTGATGCGTGAGATTAACGCATCGATCCCGTTCGACAAGCGGATGTGGCGACAGGATATCGCCGGATCGAAGGCGCATGTCGCGATGCTCGCGCAACAGGGCATCGTCTCGGCCGCGGATGCCGCGACGATCGACGCCGGTCTCGACGTCGTCGCCGCCGATTATGCGGCGAACGGCGTGCCGGAGGATCTGGCGCTCGAAGACATCCATATGCTGACCGAGGCGAAGCTGGCGGAAGGCATCGGCCCGGTCGCCGGCCGGCTGCACACCGCGCGTTCGCGCAACGACCAGGTCGCGACCGATTTCCGTCTGTGGGTGCGCGATGCGATCGACCAGGTGCTCGCCGCGCTCGACGCGCTGACGCAGGCGCTGCTGACCCGCGCCGAGGAGCATGCGGACGCCGTGATGCCCGGCTTCACCCATCTGCAATCGGCGCAGCCGGTGACGCTCGGCCATCATCTGATGGCCTATGTCGAGATGGTCGCGCGCGACGTGTCGCGCTTCCGCGACGCGCGGGCGCGGATGAACCTGTGTCCCCTGGGCTCGGCGGCGCTGGCGGGAACGAGCTTCCCGCTCGACCGGCAGATGACCGCCGCGGCCTTGGGCTTTGACGGGCCGACGCGCAACAGCCTCGATGCGGTCAGCGACCGCGACTTCGCGATCGACTATCTGACCGCGGCGACGCAGACCGCGCTGCACCTGTCGCGGCTCGCCGAGGAATTCGTGCTGTGGGCGTCGCAGCCGTTCGGCTTCGTCGCTTTGTCCGATCAGTGGTCGACCGGCAGCTCGATCATGCCGCAGAAGCGCAATCCCGACGCCGCCGAGCTGGTGCGCGGCCATGCCGGGCGCATCCTCGGCTGCCAGACCGCGCTGATGGTGACGATGAAGGGCCTGCCGCTCGCCTATTCCAAGGACATGCAGGACGATAAGCCGCCGGTGTTCGAGGCGCACGACCTGCTCGGCCTGTCGATCGCGGCGATGACCGGGATGATCGAGAGCGCCACCTTCCGCACCGACCGGATGCGCGGGCTCGCCGAGAGCGGCTTCGCCACCGCGACCGATTTCGCGGACTGGCTGGTGCGCGAGGCGGGGTTGCCGTTCCGCGAGGCGCATCACGTCACCGGCCGCGCGGTGAAGCGCGCCGAGGAACTGGGCGTGCGGCTCGACGAACTGCCCTATGCCGAATTCGTGGGCATCGACGCGCGGGTCAACGAGAGCCTGTACGACGTGCTGTCGGTCGATGCCTCGGTCGCCAGCCGGACCAGCTTCGGCGGCACCGCGCCCGCCAACGTGCGCGCCGCGATCGCGGCTGCGCGGGAGAGCCTGTCATGACGCGCCTGATCCCTCTCGCACTGGTGCTGGCGCTCGCCGGCTGCGGTGCCGCCAAACAATTGCAGCCGGCCCCGGGCGCGTCGTTGCCGCCCGCACCATATGGCGCCAAGGCGACGCCGACCCCGGCGCAATTGCTCACCCCGACGGCGCAGCAGCGGCCGCAGCGCAGCGACGAATTGCTCAGCAATTCCGAACAGCGGCGCAGCGACGATTTCGACCTGCCCCCCAATTGATTCAGGCCCGATGAACCATTTCGATTACCGCGACGGCATCCTCCATTGCGAGGACGTGCCGTTGACCCGCATCGCCGACGAGGTCGGCACGCCGGTCTACGTCTATTCCACCGCGACCTTCCGCCGCCATGCGCAGGTGTTCCGCGACGGGCTGAAGGACCTCGGCCGCGTTCATCTCGCTTATGCGATCAAGGCCAATCCCAATGTCGCGGTGCTGCGCGTCCTCGCCGAGGAAGGCTATGGCGCCGACGTCGTCTCGGGCGGCGAGATGGCGCGTGCGCTGGCGGCGGGCATTCCGGCGGCGGACATCGTCTTTTCGGGCGTCGGCAAGACCCGCGCCGAACTGTCGCGCGGGCTCGACGAGGGCATCGGCCAGTTCAACCTCGAGCTGGAGGAAGAGGGCGCCGTCCTCGCGCAGATCGCCCACGCCAAGGGCAGGCGCGCGCCCGCAGTGCTCCGCGTCAATCCCGACGTCGACGCCGGCACGCACGCCAAGATTTCGACCGGGCGCGCCGAGAACAAGTTCGGCGTGCCGATCGATCAGGCGCCGGCGATGTTCGACCGGCTCGCGCCGCTGGACGGCCTCGAGCTGCGCGGCGTCGCCTGCCACATCGGCAGCCAGCTCGCCGATCTCTCGCGGCTGGAGGAGGCGTATCGCCGGATCGGGCAGCTCGTCGCCGACCTGCGCGCCGCCGGCCACACGATCACGCGCGTCGATCTCGGCGGCGGGCTGGGCGTGCCCTACAAGGCGGGCGACGTGCTGCCGAGCCCGGCCGATTACGGCGCGATGGTCGCGCGCGTCACCGAAGGCTGGGACGTCGAACTGATGTTCGAGCCCGGCCGCGTCATTGCCGGCAATGCGGGCGTGCTGCTGACCGAGGTGATCTGGGTCAAGCCGGGCGTCACCAACCCCTATGTCATCGTCGATGCGGCGATGAACGACCTCGCCCGTCCGGCGCTCTACGACGCCTGGCACGATTTCGACGCGGTCGCGCCGAGCGGCGAGCGGATGACCGCGAATATCGCCGGCCCGGTCTGCGAGAGCGGCGACACCTTCGCGATGGGTCGCGATATCGACGCGGTGAAGAGCGGCGACCTCGCCGTGTTTCGCACAGCCGGCGCCTATGGCGCGACGATGGCCTCGACCTACAACAGCCGTGCGCTGGTGCCCGAAGTGCTGGTCGACGGCAACCGGTTCGCGGTGGTCGCCGACCGTATCGCCGCGGAGACGATCCTCGCCGCCGAGCGCGTGCCCGAATGGCTGACGCCGGGGCGCGCGGCGCGGTGACGCTGCACAGCCTGCCGCTGTTCGTGCGGCTGGCGGGCCGCCCGGTCATCCTGCTCGGCAGCGGCGAGCCCGCCGACGCCAAGCGCCGGCTGCTCGAACGCGCCGGTGCGGTGATCGTCGGCGAGGAGGCCGCGGCGGCGCTGGCCATCGTCGCGATCGAGGACGAGGACGCGGCGCTGGCGGCGGTGACGCGGCTCAAGGCGCGCGGGCTGCTGGTCAATGCGGTCGACCGGCCGGAGCATTGCGACTTCACCACGCCGGCGATCGTCGATCGTGCGCCGGTGCTGGTCGCGATCGGCACCGGCGGCGTGTCGGCAGGGCTGGCGGCGGCGCTGCGCCAGCGGCTCGAGGCGCTGTTGCCCGCCGGCCTCGGCGTACTGGCGGAGCGGCTGCAGGCGGCACGGCCGGCATTGCGCCGGCGCTATCCCGACGGCGGCGAGCGGCGCCGGGCGCTGGGCGCGGCGATGGCGGCGGGTGGCGCGCTCGATCCGCTGGCCGGGGATGGCGACGTCGCGCGCTGGCTCGACGCCGACCAGCCACGGCCGACCGGACACGTCCGTATCGTGCTGACCTCCGCCGATCCCGACGACCTGACTCTGCGGCAGGCACGCGCGCTCGCCAATGCCGATCGCGTGCTCCACCATCCCGGCGTGCCGGCGGCGATCCTCGACCGCGCGCGCGCCGATGCGGCACGGCAGCCGTGGATGCCCGGAGTCGCGGCGTCGGACGGCCTGACCGTCGAACTGGCGATGGCATGAGCGGGTTCGGCTATCGCATCACCGACGGCAAGGTCGAGCGGGTGGCGGTCACGGCGGCGCTGTCCTGCACCGCCGATTTCGTCTGGGTACATCTGACCAGCAACGAGGCGGAGGCGCAGGCGTGGCTGCGCGATCAGGCGGGGCTCGACGATTACGTCGTCGATGCGCTTACCGCGAGCGAGACGCGACCGCGCTGCGAGGCGTTCGCCAATGGCGCCCTGCTCAACCTGCGCGGCCGCTCGACCGAGGAGGTCACCTCCGGCGACGCGCTCGCCTCGGTCCGGATCTGGGCGATCAAGGGCCGGGTGTATTCGGTGACGCGGCGCGCGCTGATCGGCATCGCCGAGGTCGAGAAGGAGGTCGAGGCCGGCGAGATCGTCGATCCCGGCGACTTCATCGCCGCGGTGTCGACCGCGATCACCAGCGATCTCGACCCGCATGTCGCCGATCTCGGCGACGAACTCGACGATTGCGAGGAGCGGCTCGACGCCAACCGCGTCTTCGACCTGCGCCGCACCGTCACCCGCGTCCGCGTCGCCGCGATCGGCTATCGCCGCTTCCTCAGCCCCCAGCGTGCCGCGCTGGAGAAGCTGGCGACGCTGCCCGGCGCATGGCTGGCGGAGGACGATCGCCGCCATCTCGCCGCCGCGGCGGATCGCGCTGCGCGCATGGCCGAGGAACTCGAAGCGATCCGCGAACGCGCCTCGCTGATGCACGAGGCGCTTACCGACCTCAGGAGCGAACAGATCGACGGCCGCTCGCTGGTCATCTCGATCATCGCGATGATCTTCCTGCCGCTGACCTTCATCACCGGCGTCTACGGCATGAACGTCGCCGATCTGCCCTATGCGCAAAAGCCCTGGGCGTTCGACGCGATCATGGGCCTGTGCGCGGCGATCGCGGTGCTGGTGCTCGGCTATTTCACGCGCAAGCACTGGTTCCAGAAGTAACCGCAAGACCCCATCGCTGTAGGATGGTTTGGTGCCGTGTTCCTGCGGAAGCAGCGTGGGTCCAACGGACCGCTGCTATGCAGGAGCGATCCCGGGGGCGTGGAAGCCTAAGCCGCGCGGGCGATGCGCCAGGCTTCGGCGATCTCGCTGAGGCTGCTCGCCGCCTCGCGGAACGGGGTGGGGTCGTAGCCGACCGAGGCGTGGATCACCGTCTGGCGGATGCCGGCGTACAGCCGCGCCAGCGTGGTCGACACCTCGCCGCCGCGCTCGAAATCGAGGCCCGATTCGAGCGCGAACAGGATCGCGGTCGCGCGGGTCACGCGCTCGCTCTTGGTGCGCAGCTGGTCGTGCTCGACCGCCCAGGCCGCGGCACGCAGCGCCGAGACGAGTTCCTCGTAGAGCAACTGGACGAGGCCGGCGCCATGCGCCTCGGCGGTGCGGCCGACGACGTCGATCTGGCGATAGGTGGCATAGGGGTCGCCCCGAAGTGCGGTTGCGTAGGCCATCAGTTGCTCTTGTTCCACGCGGCGATCTGGTTGGTCATGAAGGTCTGCGTCGCCTTGTAGGCGGCGACCTTGCTGTTCATCGTCGAGAATTGCTGGGTCAGCCGCGTCGACATCGCGTCCGACTGGGTCGTGATCTTGGCCTGCGCATCGGTCAGCTCGGTCTGCGCCTTGGTGTAGCGCGACATCGACGCACCAAGCCCGGTGATGCTGCTCGACGCGGCGAGCGAGATGCCGCTGATCGTGCTCGACAGGCCGAGCGCATTGCCAGACGTAGTCGCGAACATCGCCTCGACCTCGTCGGGATAAGCGGCGAGCACCTTGTTGAGCGTCGCGGTGTTGACGCTGAGCGTGCCGTCGCGATTGGTCGCGACGCCGAGTTGCGCCAGCGTCGTCGGCGCACCGCTGGCGCCGGTGGAGACCAGCGACTTGGTGGTGAGCGTCTGCAACGACCGCAGCAGCGTCTTGGCGGCGGTATCCGACTTGAGGTCGCCGGTGCCAGTATCGGTCAGGCTCTTGGCGCTCGCATAGACCTGATTGTAGGTGTCGACCAGATCGCTGACCGCCTGCGTCAGCGCGCTGGTCGGCCGGCTGCTGGTCAGCGACACCGGACCGCTGGTCACTGCGTTCAGTTGCAGCTTCACGCCCGTGACCAGATCGGTGATCGTGTTGCTGCTGCGCTGGACCGAGACGCCGTCGACGGTCAGCTGCGCATTGGCGGCGGTGCCGGTGAGCGTCGTCTTGGTCGCGCCGGTACCGTAACCAACGTTGAAGTCGGCGAGCTTGCTGCTCGAATCATCGGCCTGCAACGTGAAGGCCTGCGTCGCGCCGGTGGTTCCCTTGAGCGACAGCACCGCCTTGCCGTCCTGGTCGGTGATGACGCTGGCGGTGACGCCGGCCTTGGCGGCGTTGATCGCGCTGGCGATGCCGTCGAGGCTGCCGTCGGTGACGTTGATCGACACCGACGAGCCGGCATTGGCGGTGAAGCCGGTCATCGACGTGCCGTCGCTGCTATAGGTGGCGGTGCCGAGCTTGAGCGTCAGCGTGCCGGTGGCGATCGTCGCGGTCCGGTCGGCGACCGCGGTCGAGCGCGACCCCTGCGCCGCGGCGAGCGCGGTCACGGTGACGCTGGAGGACAGATTGCCGGTTTTGGTGCCGCTGATCGCCGAGACGCCGAGCGCGGTCGGGTTCGAACTGACCGGCTGCGTCTGCAACGTGCCGCCGCCGCTCAGCGAGCCGAGCGCAGTCGAGAAATTGGCGATCGTGCTCTTGAGCGTGCTCGCCGCGGAAATCTGGGCGGTGAGCGTGGTGTTCTTGGCGGTGATCGCGGCATTCTTGGCGGCGAATTGCGCCTGCACCAGCGCCGTCACCAGCGAGGCGGTGTCGATGCCCGAGCCGGTGCTGAGCGAGGTCAGAACCTGCTGCGCGGTGTTGCGGGTGACGCCGGCGCTGCTGGTCGCGGTCGTCGACGTGGCCGTCGGTGTGGGCGTGCTCGTCGTGGCAGTGGTCGTGGTCATCGTCGAACTCCGCGCGCTTCATTCCTCTAAACGGCCGTGGGGCGGCACAATTTAGGGCGTTTTCCCGGTAATCTTGATGCCGTGCTCGTCGAACCGTGCGCCCTCGGGCACGTCGATCGGCGGCTGGACGACGCCGCCCGCCGCGGCGTTGACGTTGAAGACGAAGGCGAGGACGGTGGCGATCGCCACGTACAGATCGTCGCGCACCTCCTGGCCCTCGCGGCTGGTGTAATAGACCGCACGGGCGAGCATCGGATATTCAAGCACCGGCACGCGCATCTCGCCCGCCGCCTCGCGGATCGCCAGCGCGGTGGCGCCGCGGCCCTTGGCGACGACCACCGGCACCTGGTCCTGACCGCGATCGTAGCGCAGCGCGACGGCGAAATGCGTCGGGTTGGTGAGCACGACATGCGCCTCCGCCACCGCCTTGCGGACGCCGCCGGTCGCCATCGCGCGCTGCATCGCGCGCTGATGGCCCTTGGCCTCGGGCGAGCCCTCGGTTTCCTTGTGCTCGTCGCGCACTTCCTGTTTGGTCATGCGCAGCTTGCTGAGCAACTGCATGATCTGCACCGGCACGTCGAACAGCGCGATCGCGAACAGCCCCGCCGCCATCGCGATCATGATGCCGATGAAGGTGCCGCCCAGCTCGGTGATCGCGTCGCCCAGGCTCGACGAGGTGAGGCCCAGCGTCGCGCGGCTCGACTTCCACAGCATATAGCCGCCGATCACGCCGAGCAGCACGACCTTGAGCAGCGACTTGCCGAGTTCGATCCACCCCTGTGGCCCAAGGATGCGCTTGAGGCCGGATGCGGGGTTGATGCGATTGCCCTTGAAGGCGATCAGCTTGTTGTTCCAGGTCAGCGAGCCGAGGCCCGCCGAGCTGACGATCGTCGCGATCACGCTGACCGCGAAAAGGGTGATGAGCGAGGGCAGCAGCTTGAGCCCCGCTTCCTGCAACGGCCGCCACGGCGAGAAATCCTCGACGTCGGCGCGGTCGAACTGGAAGCTCGCCGCCATCACCGCCTTGCACGCCGCGAGCAGCGAGGGGCCGGCGAAGATCAGCCAGGCGACGCCGGCCATCACCACCAGCGCGGTGGCGAAGTCCTTCGACTTGAGGATATTGCCGTCTTCCGCCGCCTTCTGCTTGCGCTTGGGCGTCGGGGCTTCCGTCTTGTCGCCGCCCTCCGACATCAGCCGGTCACCAGCGCCTGCGTCGCGGCGAGGCCCTCGCGGACGATGACGAGCATATAGTCGCCCATCGCCGGAAAGGCGACGGCGAGCGCGATCACGCCGACCGCGAGGCTGGCGGGCATGCCGACCGAGAAGAGGTTGAGCGCGGGCGCGGCGCGGCTGACCATGCCGACGATGATGTTGAGGCAGAGCAGCAGGAAGCCGACTGGCAGCGCCAGCAGCAGGCCGGCGAGGAACGCATAGCCGCCGAAGAAGGCGATCTGCTTGAGCCGATCGGGCGCGATCCAGGTGCCGGGCGGCATCGTCTCGTAGCTTTTCACCAGCAGTTCGACGAGCACGAGATGGCCGTCGACCGACAGGAACAGCAGGGTCAGCATCACGCTGAAGAACTGGCCGAGCGCGGGCGTGGACCGGCCGTTCTGCGGATCGATCGACGAGGCGAAGCCGATCCCCATCGAGCCGCCGATGATCTCCGACGCGATCATCGGCGCGGCGAAGGCGATCTGGAGGATAAAGCCGATCGCCGAGCCGACCAGCGCCTCGGCGAAGATCGCGAGGAAGGTCGCGACCGCGAAGATCTGCGCGGGCGGCACGATCGGGTGGACGTTGAGCACGAAGATGCCGATCGCGCCGGACAGGCCGACGCGCACCGGCAGGGGGATCGCCACCGCGCCGAACACCGGCGCGACGATGAACGCCGCGCCGATCCGCACCATGACGAAGATCAGCGCCCAGAGCTTGGGCTCGATCGCGAGGCCGAAGCCGAGCATGGGTCTACTTCACCAGATCCGGGATGCGCTCGAACATGCCGACGGTGAAATCGGTGAGCAGGCCGAGGATCAGGCTGCCGAAGATCATGATCGAGAAGGCGACGACGACGAGCTTGGGGACGAAGCTCAGCGTCTGTTCGTTGATCGACGTCGCCGCCTGGATCATGCCGAGGATCAGACCGGCGAGCAGCGCCGGGATCAGGATCGGCGCGCTGGCGAGCGCCAGCACCCACATCGTCTGGTTGGCGACGGTGAGGAAATAATCTGCGTCCATCGCTGTGCTCCTCAGGTCGCGAACGAATTTGCGAGGCTGCCCATGGTCAGCGCCCAGCCGTCGACGAGGACGAACAGCAGCAGCTTGAACGGCAGCGAGATGATCGTCGGCGACAGCATCGCCATGCCGAGCGCCATCAGCACCGTCGCGACGACGAGGTCGATGACGATGAACGGCAGGAACATCAGGAAGCCGATCTGGAAAGCGGTCTTCAGCTCCGAGGTGACGAACGCGGGCAGCAGCACGGCGAAGGGAATGTCGGTGGGCGCGGCATAGGGGCCGGACTTCGCCATGTCGGCGAACATCGTCACATCCTTGATCCGCGTCTGCTTGACCATGAAGGCGTGGAGCGGCGCGCCGGCGCGTTCGATCATCTGCGTGCCGGCGAGCTGGCCGGCGGCATAGGGCTGGATCGCCTGCGTGTTCATCTGGCTGATCGTCGGCGCCATGATGAACAGCGAGAGGAACAGGGCGAGGCCGATCAGCACCTGATTGGGCGGCGTCTGTTGCAGCCCGAGCGCCTGGCGCAGCACCGCGAGCACGATGACGATGCGGGTGAAGCTGGTCATCATCAGCAATATGCCGGGCAGGATCGTCAGCAGGCCCATGATGATGAGGACCTGGAGCGACAGCGACAGCGGCGCCGACTGCGTACCGCCCGAGGCGGCGCCCGAACTCAATTGCCCCAGCGCGCGGTCGACCGCGTCGCCGACGCCGGGTGCCGGCGCTGCGGGCGCGCCTTGCGCGAAGGCGGGCATCGCGATCAGCAGCGCGAGTGCGATCGCGAGGATCGCCCACAGCCATTTGTGCGCACGGTCGCGGCCACCACGGCGCGACGGGCGTGCGGGCCGGATCAGCGCGGGGCCATGGCCGTTGCGGGTGACGGTGATGCTCACTGGTCCACCTTGTCGATCAGCGTGACGCCGCCGCGACCGACCGAGACGAGCAGCCGCTTGCCTTCGAAATCGAGCACCGCGAGCCGCAGGCCCGGCGAGATCATCATCGTTTCCTTGATCGCGATCAGCCGGTTGGGCGCCTTGCCCGGCATCCGCGTCTCGAGCTTGCGCCAGGCGTAGAGACAGCCGATCATCAGGCCGCAGACGAGCGGCAGCAGGATGACGAGCTTGAGGATATAGGACCAGAGCATGGGTCTGCCTTCAGCCGCGCGAGGGAGCGGATTTGTCGGGGGTGACCAGCTCGGTCATCCGCACGCCGAAGCGGTCGCCGACGGTGACGACCTCGCCGCGGCCGATCAGCGTGCCGTTGACGAAGACGTCGAGCAGTTCGTTGGCCTGGCGATCGAGCTCGATCACGCTCGATTCGCCGAGTGCGAGTAATTCGCGCAGCGTGAGCTGGGTGGAGCCGATCTCCACGGTCAGCTTGACGTCGACGTCCTGGAGCAGCCGGAAGTTGGCGGCCACCCCCGCATCGAGCGGGAAGCCGCCGGTCATATCGTTCATGCGTCAGGTCCTTCGTCGTCGAATCGGGCAATGGAGGTAAGGCGGACGGCGGCATGGCCGTTCGAGGTGCCGACGGTGCCCTTGCCGAGGCAGTCGCTGCCGACCATCACCGGCACTTCCGGGCCGAAGCTGATCGGGATCACGTCGCCCGGCTTGAGGTTCATCAGCATCGACAGCGGCACCACCGGCTCGGCGAGCACCGAGCGGATCGGGAAGCGGACGTTCATCGCGGCGCGGGTCAGCGACGTGCGCCAGGCGGGGTCCGCCTCCTGCTTGTCGAGCACCTTGCCGGTCAGCGTCGGCGCATGCGGCTTGAGCGCGGTCACCGGGTAGAGCAGGTCGATGAAGACGGGCTTGTCGTCGCCCGCGGCGAGGCCGAAGCGGGTGACGATCATCGCATCATCGCTATCGGTGGCGAGCATCGCCGCGTTGATCTCCACGCGCGTCGGGGTGAAGTCCATCCGCGCCAGCGGCTCCCAGGCGGAGCGCAGCGGGCCGGCGATCGCGGCGCCGATCTTGCCGACGATCGCCTCGGCGGCGGGCGAGAATTCGGTCGGCACCACCGCGGGGGCGGCGCCGGTGCCGCCGAAGAACAGGTCGAGCATCTCCAGCACGAACACGCCGTCGAGCACGCACAGGCCGGTCGCGCCCTGCGGCGACATGATCAGCGGCAGCCACGCGGTCAGCCCGTCGGCCCGCTCCGTGCGATAGTCGCCGAAACGCTGGACGACGAGCGGCTCGGCCCAGGCGCGTACCTCGCGCCGCAGCAACGGCTCGAACACGCCGCGCAACGCCCGCGCGAGCCGCGCGGACAGATGCTGCAGCGTATGCAGGTCGCCGAACGGATTGAGCTTGGTCTCGCCGAGCCGAGCCGCATGCGCGGCGGGGCGGCGTTCCCTTGCCCGTCGTTCGGAGGTTTCTGCGGCATTAACCATGGGCTCACTGAACAACGAAATTGGTAAAGTAGACGTTACTGATGCCGCCGAATCCTTCTTTTTGTTCGAGAGTCGCGTTGATCGCCTTGGCGATCCGCTGCTGCATCTGCAGCTTGCCGGCGGAGCTGAACACCTGCTCCTCGGGCGTGTCGCCGAGTGTGAGCAGCACCGCCGAGCGGACGGCGATGTCGTTGGTCTTCAGATTCTCGATGACCGTATCGTCATAGGGGGTCGAGACGGCGATGCCGACCTGGATGACGTGCACCGAATCCTGCAGGTTGGAGGTGAATTGCGGGTCCATCGCGTAATAATTGGAGGCATATTTGTCGCCGTCGCCGCCCGACGGCGTGTGCTTGCCGCCGCTCGACGCCGCTTCGCCGCCGCCATGGCCCTCGCCACCTTCGCCGCCCGCGGCGGGGCGCTTCTGTTCGGACTTGGGGATCAGCTTGGGGCCGTGCTCCTCGGGCGCCGCGGCATGGCCGCCGCCGATCAGGCCGCTGCTCGCCGCATAGACGCCGGCGCCGACGCCGCCGCCGACCAGCACGATCAGCGCGGCCACCATGATCAGAATCTTCTTCATCCCGCCCTTCTTCTTGGGGGCGTCTTCGGGTTTGTCGCTCATCGTCTCGGATCCTCAGGAGGTCAGGCGACGCGGCCGTCGGCGGCGGCGTCGGTGTGGGGGGAGGGCGCCCGCGCCGGCGAGGCCGGCTGGCGCGCGGAGGTCTGGTTCTGGCGCGGCTGCTGCTGCTGGCCGGTCTGCGCCTGATTGGCTTGCGGCTGACCGCTCGCGCTCTGGCCGGCGGACTGGCCGGTGGACTGGCCTTGGGACGACTGGCTTTGGGACGCCTGGCCCTGCGGCTGACCCGTGTTCGTCTGGCTGGCCGGCGCCGCCTCGACCACGGTCTGGCCGATGCGCAGGCCGCGTTCCTCGGCGATCGCGGCAAGGCGTGGCTGCGCATCCTCGATCAGCGTCCGCGTCGTCGCGTCGGCGGCGGCGAAGCGGACGTGGATCGCGTCGCCGACCGTCTTCACTGCGATGTCGATCACGCCGAGCGCATCGGGGACGAGGCGGATGCGCGTGTCGGTGGCATTGGCCGCATCGCGCAGCGTCTCGATATGGTCGATCATCGCCGCCGGCCAGCCGTTCTGGCGCAGGTCGAGCGTCGGCTGCGAATCGACGACGGCATTGCCACCGACGACCGGCGTGAGCGCGGGTGCCGCGGTCGGCGCCAGCTCGACCGGCTCGGCGGCGCGGCGCTCGTCGGCACCGGCGGCGGCGTGGATCGCGGCGCCGAACACCTGCGAGGCCGGCGCGGTCGTGCCCGCGGGCGGTTGCGGCAGCGCCGCCGCCTGCGGGCGCAGCGCGACCGTCTGACGGACCGTGCCGCCGACCTCCCGCACGAACGCGCGCGGCTGGGGTGCCGGGGTGGCAGGCGCGGGACCGGCTATCACGGGCGCGCCGGCGACCGCGACCGGCGCTGCCGCTGCGATGACGGGGGGCGCGACCGCGGTTGGTATTGCGGTGGGCGCGGTCGGGGTCGCGGGCACCGGCGCAGCGACCGTCGGTTGCGTGGCGGGGGTGACCGGGGTGGCATCTGCCGGCGTGGCCGCCGCGAGGGTGGAGGGCGGCGGGACGTTGGCGGTGGCGGCGGTCGATGCGATCGGTGAGGAGAGCGGCGCGGTGACGGTCGTGACCGGCGCGGTCGCGACCGCAGCACGATCGACGGTCATGATCGGCGGGGCCGGGTCCAAGGCCCTTTGCGGGACCGGTGTCGTCGTCTGACGTTGTGCGGGCCGCGCCCGCGTCGTCGCCGGGCTGACGGTCGCGCCGCCACCCGGCTGCGACCGCGCGATCTGCACCGGCGCTGCGACCGGCGCCATCGCCCCGGTCACTGTCGCCGCGGATGCAGGAGGCTGAGCGGTGTCTGCAACGCGCTGTGTCAAGACCGGCGGGGCATCGTCCGAGTGCTTTGCCGGCGACGGTGACGCTGTGGCTTGATCGATCACCGGACTCGGCGCGGAGGGCGTCGGTGCCGCTGCCGGCGCTGCCGGTACGGGCGAGCCCATCAGTGCCGTGACAGGGACGGACGCTTCCGTCTGTGGGGTCGGTGCGGCGTCGCGTGCGGCGACCTGCGGCATCGCCGATGGAGTCATGGGGGCAGTCGCCGTCGTTTTGGTGGCCAGCGCGACGCGGCGGGCCGGCTGCGGCTGTTCCGCGATGACCGGCGTCGGCGGCGGTGTGGGTGCCGGTGCGGCCTGGGCGATCACCACGGCGTCCGGTCGCGGCAAGGCCGGTGTGTCGACTGCCACCGGGACGACGGCCTCGTCACCCTGATTGCTGGCGGATACGGGGGCCTCGTCCGGTTCGGGCAGAGTCGGCATGACCGGTTCGGCGAGACGCGGTGCGGCGGTGCGTGTGCCCCGCGCCGGCGCTTCGGCCCTGCCGACGCTGCGCTTCGTGGGAGCGTCGGGCGTAACGACGTCGGCATCCGCACCCGGCACCGCTTGTGGAGCGTCGCCGGCTTGCGGTGCGACCGATGTCATCACCGGGACGGTCGTGACCACCGGTGCACTATCGGGTGCCGGTGCGGCAGCCGTCATCGCGGCGGCCGGTGTCGGCTGACGTTCAACCGTCTTGGCGGCTGGACGCGTGGCCGTATCGGGCTGCCGCGCCGGGATATCCGGGGTCGCCGGCGCCGCCGGCGAGTCGACCGGTGCGGTTGCGATCGGCAGCGGATCGGCCGGCGCGACGGCCGCATCGGGTACGGTCGCCGCGAGCACCATCACCGATGCGCCGTTGTTCGCCACCGGCCGGACGGGCCGCGGCGTGGGCATCGCCACCTCGGCCCCCGGCACCGCGGCGAGCGCCGGCGGCACGTCGAGCGGCGCGGGCACGGGAATGTCGACCGCCGCCAGCCACGCGAGCGCCGGATCGACCCGCGCTGGCACGGCCTCGGTCGGCAGCGGCATGCCGGGAGCGGCAAAGCCTTGCCGGCCGGTCTCGATCGGCGCCACCGGTCCGGTCATCGGTACCGGGGCGGCCGCCGGCATGGCGGGCAGGGCCGCTGCATCCGCCTCTCCGCCCACCGCCAGCATCGACAGCGCGAACATCTCGCCGCCGGCCGGCGACGCGCCCTTGCCCGGCAGGCCGGGGGCGATCGTGGCGACGGCAGTGGCGGGAGTGATCATCGGGGCAATCTCGTCGAGAGGGTGTCCCGCTGCGATCAGCAAGGATCGTGCCGTTTTGCCTTCAGCGGCGAAACGGGCGGCGTTTCCTCCAGCGCACGCATTTCGGCGACCGCGGCGGCGCGGCGTGCCCGCTCGAGCAGCTTCTCGATCGCGCTCTGGTCGCGCTTGGCGGACCGGGTCGCCTCGGTGGCGCGGTTGACGAACGCTTCGGCGGACTGGAGCCGCGCCTGTGCCGCCGCCGACGATTGGTGCAGCCGGTCGCGGAAATGCGCCTGTGCACCCATCGCCGCGGCGCTGGCGCGCGTGTCCGGCGTCGGCGACACCGCATCGGCGAGCGCCTGGATGCGGCGGGCGAGATGCTCCTCGCTGGCGAACTTCTCGTGCGCGCGCACCTCGTCGGCGCGGGTCAAGCCGAGCTGGAGCGTGCGCACGCGATGGATGCGCGCGAGTTTCCTGGCGTCAGGCACCGAACACGCCGGTCAGCTCGCCGATCGCATCGCCCAGCGAGACGATCTCGTCCGACCCCTGTTTGATATATTCCATCACCGCCGGATGCGCGGCGATCGCCGCGTCGATCGCCGGATCGGCGCCGGGGCGATAGGCACCCATCAGCACCAGGTCGCGATTCTCCTCGTAGGTCGCGAGATGGCGGCGCAGCACGCGTGCGGCATGGATGTGATCGGCATGCGCGATGTCGGTCATCACGCGGCTGACCGAGGGGCCGATGTCGATCGCCGGATAGACGCCGCGCTCGGCGAGATGGCGGTTGAGCACGATATGGCCGTCGAGGATCGAGCGCGCCGAATCGACGACCGGATCGTTGCCGTCGTCGCCGTCGGCGAGCACGGTGTAGATCGCGGTGATCGAGCCGCCGGTGCGCACGTCGGTGCCGGCGCGTTCGATGAGGTTGGGCAGCATCGCGATCGCCGACGGCGGATAGCCGCGCGCGGAGGCGGGCTCGCCCAGCGCCAGCCCGATCTCGCGGCCGGCGTGGGCGACGCGGGTGAGGCTGTCCATGATGAGCAGCACCTTCTTGCCTTCGTTGCGGAAGGCTTCGGCGATTGCGGTTGCGCGCAGCGCGCCGCGGATGCGCAGCACCGGCGAATGGTTCGCGGGCACCGCGACGACGACCGAGCGCTGGCGCGCGGCACCGGCGACCTTGGTCTCGAGGAAGTCGGCGACCTCGCGGCTGCGCTCGCCGATCAGGCCGATGACGATCACGTCCGCCTGCGCGGCGCGGACCATCATGCCGAGCAGCACCGACTTGCCGACGCCCGAGCCGGCCATGATGCCGACGCGCTGGCCCTGGCCGATCGTCAGCAGCCCGTTGATCGCGCGCACGCCGACGTCCATCGGTTCGAGCACGCGGCCGCGGTCGAGCGGCGATTGCAGCTTGCCGGCGAGCGGCCATTTGCCCGCGCCGCGGATCGGGCCGAGCCCGTCGATCGGCCGTCCCGCGCCGTCGACGACCCGGCCGAGCATCGCCGCGCCGACCTCCGCCTCGCCGGGTGCGCCGATCGGGCGCACCGGCGCGCGTGGCAGCAGGGCGGCGGGGCCGCCGAGGTTCATCAACAGCGTCCGGCCGTTGCGGAAGCCGATCACCTCCGCCTCGACCTTGGCGTCACCATGGCCGCCGATCTCGCAGATCGTGCCGACGGGGAGCGACAGGCCGACCGCCTCCATCAGCAACCCGTCGTAGGACGAGAGCCGCCCCGACACCTTGGGCGTCGGGCGGAAGTCGGCGGCGGCGAGCGTTTCGAGGTAATCGGCGGTGAAGCGGTTCAACACCCGCGCTCCTCCAGCGTCGGCACGGGCACGCGGTCGATCGCCTCGGCGAGCTGGCCGAGCCACAATTCGGGGCCGTCCTCGACCAGCGTCGAGGCGCTTTCGAGCACGAAGCTGCCGCGCGTCAGCGAGGCGTCGCCGGCGGCGAAGATCGTCTTGGGCAGCGATCCCTCGACCAGCGGCAGGTCGTCGGGATGGAGCCGCAGCAGCGCGGATTCGCCGGCCTCCGCCAGCAGCTCCGCCGCCGCCTCGATCCGGGCGTTGAGCACCGCGGGCGCGACGCCGCATTCGCCGACCAGCTTGTTGACCAGCAGCAGCACCGTCTGGCGCAATTGCCCGGCGATATGGTCGCGGTCGAGCTGGTGGCCGTTGGCGAGCGCCGCGGCGAGCTGGGTGAGCAGCGCGCGGTCGCGGTCGCCGGAGGCGCGCGCCGCGGCGGCGGCCGCGGCCAGTCCTTCGGCATAGCCGGCGGCGTGCGCGGTCTCGACCGGGTCGATGAAGCCGCTCGGCTCCGCCTCGGTATCGAGCGGGTCCCAGCCGCGCGTCGGCTTGTCGCCGCCGGGGTCGGCGGGGCTGAAGTGGCGCGGGCCGCTGCGCGGTTCGGGCGCCGGCGCGGCGGCGGCAGCGCCGCCCATCGTGCGTTCCAGCGTCGCCCACATCTCGCGCGGCGAAAAGCCGGCGGGGGGCGCGAAGGCGGCCTGCAACAGATGCGCGGCGGTGTCGTGGCGTGCGGCGAAACCCGCGACGAAGTCAGACATAATCGTCGTCGCCTGCGCCCATCATGATCGTGCCGTCCTTGGCGAGGTTGCGGGCGATGCCGATCATCGCCTTCTGCGCCTCCAGCACCTCGGCGAGCTTCATCGGCCCGCGTGCCTCCATCTCGTCGCGGATGCCGTCGGCGGCACGCGCCGACATGCAGCCGAGGAAGCGGTTGCGCGCCGTCTCGTCGACACCCTTGAGCGCGCGCGACAGGATGTCGCCGTCGACGTTGCGGATGAGCGTGCCGAGATTCTTGTCGTCCATGTCGAGCAGATTGTCGAAGACGAACATCGCCTCCTCGATAGCCTTGGCGACGTCCTTGTCGATCTTGAACAATTTCGGCAGCACCCGCTGTTCGGTCGCCTTGCGCGCGCCCTGCAGGATCTTCGCCGCCTCGCGCGTGCCGCCCAGCGACAGGCCGCTCGCCGAGCCGCCGCCGCTGCCGCCGCGCCGGTTGGCGAGCACCGTCTTCAGCGTGTCGATCGCATCGGCGTTGATCGGTCCCAGCCGTGCGATACGGTGGAGGATATCGGGCTGCACCGCGTCGGGCAGCAGTTCGAGCACCTGGCCACCGACCGCGGGATCGAGGTTGGCGATCATCACCGCGGCGATCTGCGGATGCTCCTTCTCGATCATCTGCGCGATCTCGCTGGCGTCGAGCCAGTCGAGCAATTCGAGTTCGCACGCCGCCTCGGGCGGGGTGATGCGGGCGAGGACGCTCTCCGCCTTCTCGGCGCCGAGCGCGCGGTTCATTACCGCCTCGATCCGCGGGCGCGGTTCGAAGGTGACGCCGGTGCGCTCGCGCGCCTTGCCGACGAAATCGTCGAGCACGTCCTCCATCTCCTGTTCGGAGACGTCGGCGACCGCGAACATCGCCGAGCCGAGCTGGCGCACCTCCTCGGGATCGAGCTTCTGGAGGATGGCCGCGGCCTCGTCCTCGCCGACCAGCATCATCAGCACTGCGGCGCGTTCGACGCCGGTATAGGTGCGGGCGGGGGCAACGGCGCTCACTTGGCGTCGGCCTTGATCATGTCGCGGATCGCCAGCGCGGCACGCGCCGGATTGTCGCGGGTGAAGCCGCGGACTGCGCCGATCCGGTCGTCGACCGTCTGCGACGCCTCGAGCCGGTCGAGGCTGACCGCCTCGTGCACGGTGATGCCGTCGGTCTCGCCGCCGCCTGCCGGCGCACCGCCCGGACCGGCGAGCGCCGGCGTCGCATCCTCGCGCTTCTTCATCAGGCCCTTGGCCAGCGGACGCACGCCGAGCAGCAGGACGAGCAGCGCGATCAGGATCGCGGTGCCGTTGCGGGCGAGCACCGGCAGCCAGGCATTGTCGTACCAGGCCGGGCCATCGGCATCGGCGGAGGTTTCGGCGAACTTGCGGCTGATCACCGTCACCTGGTCCTGGCGTGCCTGGTCGAAGCCGACCGCGCTCTTCACCAGATCGGTGATCTGGCCGATCTCCATCGCGGTGCGCCGCGTCTTGTCGGGATCGCGCAGCAGCACCGCGACCGACAGCCGCTTGACCGAACCGGGGGCCTGACGCGTCACCGACACTTCCTTGCCGAGGTCGTAGGCGCGCTGGAAGCTGTCGCTCTGCTTGTTGGGATTGGGGGCGGGGCCACCGGCGACCGGCGTCGGCGCCGCGGCGGGTGCACCGCTCGCACCATTGGCGGGCTGCGGCGTCTGCAACTGGCTGGCGGGCGGCGGCGTGTTGGACAGCGCACCGGGGATGCCGCCGGGCGTCGCCGGACCATTCGCCTGATTGCCGACCCAATTGCCCGTCTCGGCGCGCAGCGTGCCGGCCTTGTCGTAGGTTTCGCGGGTCGCCTGCGTCTGGTCGAGGTTGATGTCGGCCTGCACCTCGGCGGTGAAATTGCCCGCGCCCACCAGCGGCGTGAGCAACTGGACGAGCTGCTGACGCACCTTGTCCTCGGTCTTGCGCTGCATCTCCAGCCGCGCGTCATTGTCGCCGTCGACGCCGCCGGCGCCGGGCTTGGACAGCAAGGCGCCCATCTGGTCGACGATCGTGACGCTTTCGGGCTTCATCCCCGGCACCGACGAGGCGACGAGGTTGACGATTGACTGGACCTGCGCCTGGCTGAGCGCCCGTCCGCCCTGCAATTTGACGACGACCGATGCCGATGGCGCGGCATTGTCGCGCACGAACACCGACGCTTCGGGCATTGCGAGATGGACGCGCGCCTCGGCGACCGCATCGATATCCTCGATCGAACGGGCGAGTTCGGTCTCGCGCGCCTGGCGCAGCCGTTCGCCCTCGACCGCACGACTGACGCCCATCGGCAATTGATCGAGGATCGCGTACCCGCCCGGCGCCTGCTTGGGCAGGCCCTGGCCGGCGAGCAGCATCCGCGCCTTGCTGAACTGGTCCTCGTTGACGGTCAGTGCGCCGGTGCCTTCGTCGATCTTGCTAGCGATATTGGCCTGCGTCAGCGCGCTGGTCACCGCTTGCTTGTCGGCATCGGTTAGGCCGGTGAACAGCGTCTTCTGCGTCGGCGTCGCGAACGTCATCCAGGCGAGCGCGGCGGCGCCGATCAGCGCGACAAGCATCGCCATCGGCAGGCTGCGCCGCACCGCGGGCTGGGCGAGCACGCCCTTGATCTGCAAGAGCGGGTTGGCGAACTTCTCGGGCAGCGCCGAGGGCGAGGCGGGGGCGAGGGCAGTGCTCATCGATTACACCGGCATGCTCATGATGTCCTTGTAAGCGGACAGCAATTTGTTGCGGACTTGCAGCGTCGCCTCGAACCCGACCGAGGCCTGCTGGCGGGCCAGCATGACCTTGGCGATGTCGACCGTCTCACCGCGTTCGTAGCTTTCGGACAGCGCCGAGGCCTTGTTCTGGCCGGCGTTGACGTCCTTCAGCGCGTCCTGCAGCGTGTCGGCGAAGCTGGTCGGCTTCGTCGCACCCGCGGGGGCGGCGCCGTCGGTCGCGCTGGCGCGGCTCAGCGCCTGGTTGCGTTCGAGGATCTGCGCGCGCAGCTGCATCACGCGGTCGACGCTCATCGCGCCGCCGACTCCGGCCACGCCGCTCATGCCGACGCCGCCATGCTGAGCGGACGGGCCAGGTCGTTACCCTGTTCGCGTGCCTTGGCGAGGCGATAGCGCAGCGTGCGTTCGGAGATGCCGAGCCGGCGCGCGGTCTCGATCCGGCTGCCGCCGCACGCCGCCAGCGTCTCGCGGATCGCCTGGAATTCGCTCATCTGCACGACGTTGCCCAAGGTGGCGGGCTCGCTCGCGGCGGCTGCTGCCGGCGCGGCGGCGGGCGCCTGCGGGAACAGCTGCGTGACCGGGGCGGGTTCGCGGTGGAAGGTGAAGCTGACCGGACGGTCGAACACGATGTGGCTGGCGTCGATCGTGTCGCCGCCGGCGAACAGCAGCGCGCGCTGGATCACGTTCTCCAGTTCGCGGACGTTGCCCGGCCAGTCGTGGGCGACCAGCGTCTCGACCGCCTCGGCGGTCGGCCACGGCACGACCGCGCGGGTGCCGGCATGGCGCAGGATCATCGTCGCGGCGAGCGCCGGAATGTCCTGCGGACGCTCGGCGAGCGGCTTGGTCGACAGCGGGAAGACCGACAGGCGGTAATAGAGATCGGCGCGGAAGCGACCGGCGGCGACTTCGCCCTGCAGGTCGCGGTTGGCGCAGGCGATGACACGGACGTCGATCGCCTGCGGCACCGAGGCGCCGATCGGCACCACCTCGCGCTCCTGCAGCACGCGCAGCAGCTTGGCCTGCAGTTGCAGCGGCATCTCGGCGATCTCGTCGAGCAGAATGGTGCCACCGTCGGCGGCGCGGAAGAAGCCTTCGCCGCCCGACGAGGCGCCGGTGAACGCGCCCTTCTGGTGACCGAACAGCAGCGCCTCCAGCATCGTCTCGGGCAAAGCGGCGCAATTGATCGCGATGAACGGGCCGTTGCGGCGCGGCGACTGGTTGTGGATCGCGCGGGCGAGCACTTCCTTGCCGGTGCCGGTCGGGCCGTTGATCAGCACGGTGATGTCCGCCTGCGCGACGCGCTCGGCGAGCGCCAGCAGCGCGAGGCTTTCGGGATCGGCGGCGGTCGGCATCTCGGCACCGGCGACGAGCGCGCGGGCGAAGCCGTTGCCGACCGCGGCATCCGCCGGCCCGAAGGCGATGCGTGCCGGATTGCCGTTGCGCGACGGCAGCACGTGGCGGCCTTCGCTGCCGATGATGACCGAGCGTGCCGGCGCCGGCGGCGCCTCGCCCTCGGCGATCAGGAACAGATCGGCCGCACCGGGCTGCCCGGTCTCGTACGAACCGAGACCGAAGCCCTGCGCACGCAGGCTGGAGACGAGCGGATAGTGACGCTGCAACACCGCAGCGGAAGAGAAAATCGAACGCATTGCTATCCCCCAAGGACGAGCTCTCCAATGCGGGTTCCAGAGTAAATGCCGGATTAAAATTTGTTCCTGACCGGCAAAATTTTTCCGGGCGCGACGCGCGCGTGCCGCTCGCGCGTCTACGCGCGCGTGTACGCATGCGAGGGCGGAGCAAAATCGCGGCGGCCGAATTTTTCCCCTAAATCCCCGTCGGGACTGGCCGTTCTCTCATTTGGCGGCTCGGCCCTCCGCTCTGGGGGCGGCGGGGAGCGCCGCAGCTTTTGGAGACATCTCATGACCGTCATCGGTACCAACATCGCGTCGCTGCGTTCCGCGAACGCCAACACCACCGCCAATGCCCAGCTGTCGAGCGCCATGGAGCGCCTGTCGACCGGCAAGCGGATCAACTCGGCCAAGGACGACGCGGCCGGCCTCGCCATCTCGACCTCGATGGGTGCGCAGGTTCGCGGCATGAACCAGGCGATCCGCAACTCGAACGACGGCATTGCCCTGGCGCAGACCGCCGACGGCGCGCTCGGCGAAGTCACCAACATCCTGCAGCGGATGCGCGAACTGGCCGTCCAGTCGGCGTCGGGCACCTATCAGGCCGACGACCGCTCGAACATGAAGACCGAAGTCGCCGAACTGCAGAAGCAGCTGACCAACATCGCCGGCACGAAGTTCAACGGCGTCAGCCTGTTCGACTCGGCGAACGACAAGACCGTGACGATCCAGGCCGGTGCGGGCTCGACCGATCAGGTCGACCTGAAGATCAGCAAGCTCGACATGGCGTCGGTGAGCGGTGTGGCGGGTGCCACGGTCGCTGCCGGTCTGGCAACCGTCGCCGCCGGTCCGCTGGTCGGCACCAGCCGCGTCATCACCGCCGAAGACGTCGCTTACGGCGGCAAGACGGGTGGCGGCGCCACCGCGCTGACCTCGACCGACATCGGCACGTCGAAGACGCTCGCCGCCGGCGACAAATATTACACCCCGGCGACCACCGGCGACAACACCGGCGGTATCGACATCAGCTCGGCGGCGGGCGCCAAGACCGCGATCGACACGATCGACGCCGTGCAGAAGTCGGTCAACACGACCCGCGCCTCGATCGGTGCCGGCCAGAGCCGTCTGACCTCGGTGGTCAACAACCTGACCACCAACGTCACCAATCTCACTTCGGCGAAGAGCCAGATCGAGGACGCCGACTTCTCGGCCGAAACGACTGCCCTCGCCAAGGCGCAGATCCTCAGCCAGGCGTCGACCGCGATGCTCTCGCAGGCCAACCAGAGCCAGCAGGGCGTGCTGAAGCTGCTCCAGTAAGCCGCTTACCGGCGCTGGCGCCAGCCCCCAAGGGCATCAGCGCCGACCAAGCTCGCCCCCCAAGGACGAGCGAAGCCAGAACCCCGGTGGTCCGCCACCGGGGTTTTCGGCCGTGTTGGGCCCCTCTATCCGTCTTCCTACCGGTGCGCCGCGCGGCCCAGCCGATCGTTGATCGCCTCGCCCAGCCCGTCCAGCGGCACCGGTGCCACGGCGATGCCGGTGCGATCGCTGGCATCGGCGCGATGCAGCGCGTCGAAGAGCCGCGCCGCCGCTTCGCGCAGGTCGCCGGACGCCGACAGCGTGTCGTCCCCCGCTATCGCGCCGAACCCGATCAGCCACTCGCCCGGCTGCGCCGCAGCCGCATCCAGCCGCAGCGGTTTGCGCGGCGCATAATGGGTCGCGAGCTGCCCCGGCGCGGTGATCGCAGACTCCTTTATATAGGGGGTCGTCGCGAACGGCAGGTCGGCGGCGGTGATCGGCCCCGGCCGCAGGACCGTCCGACCGGCGATAATCGTCGATTCGAGCCCCGCCTCGGTCGCGCCGTCGTCGAGGATCAGCGGCACCTGCGTACCCAGACTGGCCGCGACATGGCTCGCACGCGTCGGACTGATGCCGTTGCTCGCATTGGCGGACGGCGCGGCGAGCGGTCGGCCCGCCGCGGCGATCAGCCCCTGCATCGCGCGATGCCGCGGCACCCGGATCGCCACCGTCGTCAGGCCGGCGGTGACCAGCGACGCGATCGGCGCGCCGTCGCGCAGCGGCAGCACCAGCGTCAGCGGCCCCGGCCAGAACAACGTCGCCAGCATTCGCGCATCGTCATCGAACATCGCAAGCCGTTCGGCGGCGGCGAGATCGGCAACATGGACGATCAGCGGATTGAAGCTCGGCCGCCCCTTGGCGGCATAGATGCCCGCGACCGCATCGGCGTTGCCGGCATCGGCGGCGAGGCCATAGACCGTCTCGGTCGGCACCGCGACGCATTCGCCGCGGGTGATTCGCGCGGCGGCCTCGGCGAGCGCAGCCATGCCGTAGGGTAAGATGCGCGGGTTTGGATCGGCCATCCGTCCGGCCTATATCGTGCGCAATCCCAGGAGAGAATGATGTCCTTTACCGCAGCCGTGGCCGACCAGCGTTTCGTACTCGAGCATGTCGTCCGCATCGGCGAACTCGCCGCGACCGAGCGTTTCGCCGCCGCCAGCCCGGACGTGGTCGACGCGGTGCTCGAAGGCGTCGGTCAGTTTGCGAGCGGCGAATGGGCGCCGCTCAATCGCGAGGGCGACACGGTCGGCGCGAAATGGTCGCCCGACGGCGTCCACATGCCGGCGAGTTTCATCAAGGCATATAAGGAGTATGTCGAGGGTGGCTGGGGCACGATCGGCGTGCCCGAGGATTTCGGCGGCCAGGGCCTGCCCTTCGCGATCCAGACCGCGGTGCTCGACACGCTCGGCTCGGCCAATATGGGCTTCGCACTCTGCCCGACGCTGACCGTCGGCGCGATCGAGGCGCTGATCCACCACGGCAGCCCCGAGCAACAGGCGCTGTATCTGCCCCACCTCGCCACCGGCGACTGGACCGGCACGATGAACCTCACCGAGCCGCAGGCGGGCAGCGACGTCGGCGCGCTCCGCGCCACGGCGAAACCGCTCGGCGACGGCAAATGGTCGATCAAGGGCACCAAGATCTACATCTCGTTCGGCGACCACGACATGGCGGACAATATCGTCCACCTCGTCCTCGCCCGCACTCCCGATGCGCCCGCCGGCACGCGCGGTATCAGCCTGTTCCTCGTGCCGAAGTTCCGGTTGAACGACGAGGGCACGCCGGGCGATTTCAACGACGTCCGCGTCGTCTCGATCGAGCACAAGATGGGGCTGCACGCCTCGCCGACCTGCGTGCTGAGCTTCGGCGATCATGACGATTGCGTCGGCGAGCTGATCGGCGCCGAACATGCCGGGATGCGCGCGATGTTCACGATGATGAACAACGCGCGGCTCAACGTCGGCCTGCAGGGCGTGCAGATCGCCGAGGGTGCGACGCAGAAGGCGGTCGGCTATGCGCTCGAACGCGTCCAGTCGGCGCGTGCGGGTTCGCCGAACAAGGAGGCGGTGCGGATCGTCGACCATCCCGACGTCCGCCGCATGCTGTTGCGGATGAAGGCGCAGACGCAGGCGGCGCGCGCGCTCGTCTATTATGCCGCGGGGCAGGTCGATCGCGCCGGGCTCGGCGACGGTGCGGCGAAGAACCGGCTCGAAGTGGTGACGCCGCTTGCCAAGGCACACGGCACCGATATCGGCAACGAGGTCGCCTCGCTCGGCATCCAGGTCCACGGCGGCATGGGCTATGTCGAGGAGACCGGCGCCGCGCAATATTTCCGCGATGCGCGCATCACGCCGATCTACGAAGGCACCAACGGCATTCAGGCCGCCGATCTCGTCGGCCGCAAGCTGGCGCTCGACAATGGCGGCGCCTTCGCCGCGCTCGTCCGCGACATGCGCGCCGAGGCCGAGCATCCCGAACTGGTCGCGCTGATCGACGCGGTCGACGCGATCGCCCGCCGCCTCGCTACCGCGGACGCCGACGACAAGCTCGCCGCCAGCTATCCGTTCCTGACGATGACGTCGGTCGCGGTCTGCGGCTGGCTGATGGAACGCGAAGGTCGCCATGCGACGGGCGACGAGGAGTTCGCGATCGTCAAGCGCGCGTCGGTGCGCTTCTACCTCGACCAGATCGTCCCCGAGGCCCACGGCCTCAAGGCCGCGGCGACGGCGAGCGCCGAGGTGCTCTACGTCGTATCGGCCGAGGCGTTCGCCGCCTGACCTGAAGTCCTCCCCGGCAGGGGGAGGGGAACTGCCCGGCGCAGCCGGGTTTCCCCGGACGCTATACCATGAGGAAGCCCCCCTCCGTCGCCGCTGCGCGGCGCCACCTCCCCGTGCCGGGGAGGATTAGGATTGCTTCCAAGGACCTATCATGTTCGACCTCAACGCCTATCTCGCCCGCATCGGTCTGCCCGCCCGTGTCACGCCCGACGCCGAGGGGCTCGGCCGGCTCCAGCGCGAGCATCGCCTGTCGATCCCGTTCGAGAATCTCGACGTCCGCCTCGGCCGCGGTATCGCGATCGACAGCGATGCGGTCTTCGCCAAGCTCGTGACGGCCAAGCGCGGCGGGTATTGTTTCGAGCAGAACCGCCTGTTCATGGACGCGCTGACCGCGCTGGGCTTCGCCGTCCGGCCGCTGCTCGCGCGCGTCTGGCTCGGCGTCACCGACGCGCCGCCGCTCACCCATACGCTCAGTCTGGTGACGATCGACGGACGCGCGTGGATCGCCGACGCCGGCTTCGGCGGCAGCTATGCGCCGGTGATGGCGCTCGCCGACGGCTGGGAAGCGGAGGCGCTCGACGGCGCCTGGTTCCGTCTCGACCGCCATGCCGAGCACGGCTGGATGCTCAGCCGCCGCGGCGATCCCGGCTCGACCGATGGCCGTGGCACCGGCGAGGGCTGGCAGCCGCAATATAGTTTCCACGAGACCGCGGTGTTCGACGCCGACCTCGCTCTGTCCAACCATTGGGCGTCGACCGCGCCGCAGAGCCGCTTCACCCAGCTCACCATCGCCAGCATCGTCCTGCCGCACGGCCTCGCCGGTCTTACCGACCGCCGCTATCACCGCCGCGCCGGCGACAATAGCAGCGTCGCGGAGATCACCGACCCGCGCGTCTATCGCATGCGCATGTCGCTGATGTTCGGCATCGACCTGACCACCGAAGAAGTGGAGAGTTTGGGGCTGTTCTGAAGAAGAGTGGATTCGCGCGAAGACGCGAAGACGCGGAGTTGTCTCGCCAGCCGCGCGTACGGTATATCACCACGCAGCTCGGAATATCGCGTCAGCCTGCGGCGCAAACTCGCTTTTTACGCCTGCTCGCGCTCCAGCAGGTCGGCGGCATCCAGTCCGAGCAGGTCGATATAGCCCCGAATCCGCGGCCATTGCGTCTCGACGAACGCCGCCCGCTCCGCCGCGCGCAATTTCTCCGAGGCACCCGGCAGCACGAACATGCCGACGCCGCGGCGGACCTCGACGTAGCCGTCGTCCTGGAAGCTCTGATAGGCCTTGGCGACGGTCAGCGGATTGGCGCCATGTTCGGCGGCGAAGGCGCGTACCGAGGGAAGCTGGTCGCCGGCGCGATAGTCACCGCGCAGGATGCCCGCCGCGATGGTGCCGCGTAACCGGATGTAGACCGGGCTGTCCTCGTTGCTGAACGCTGTCATGCTGACTTAATACACCAACGGCGGAAAAGGTCCATAACAACCTGGCCGGACTATCCCATGTTGGGCCAGTGCGAGACGATCCGTGCCGGCTCCGGGCGGGGCCGTTCGTCGAGCGGCCGGCTCGGGGTGCCGATGAACACGAAACCGGCGATCCGCTCGGGCGCCGTCCCCAGGCCGTCGCGCACCGCGTCCGAAAAGGTCGGCCATCCCGTCAACCAGCCCGCCGCGAAGCCCAGCGCATGCGCCGCGTGGAGCAGGTTCATCGTTGCCGCGCCGGCGGACAATTCCTGCTCCCACAACGGGATCGGACTTGCCGTCACCGGCGACGACAGCACCACGACCAGGGTCGGCGCCTGCCGCGCGAACTGGTCGAGCGCGTCGAGGTCGCCGCGCGGCGCCTGCGGCCGCTCGGCGCGATAGGCGTCGGCGAGCAGCCGCGACAGTGCGTCGCGATCGTCGATGATGACGAAGCGCCACGGCGCGAGCTTGCCGTGATCGGGGGTGCGGGCGGCGATGGCGAGCATCTGGTCGAGCTGGGCGGCGTCGGGGCCGGGGGCGACGAGGTCGCGCGGCTTGCCCGAGCGGCGGGTGGCGAGCAGCGAAAGCGGCGTGCTGGTGTCGTTGAACATGATGCCGCCTCATAGCGGGTGGCGGCGATGTTTACAGCAGGGGATCAGCCGTTAGGTTGCCGCGATCCGCCGCCCGGTCGGGCCGGCGCCATGAATGTGTTGGAGTTTGCAGACCTTATGGCCATCGCATCAGCGAGCGGGGGCGGCGTACCGGCCCACGCGCGCACCTTCCTCGGACACCCGCTCGGGCTGTTCCTGCTGTTCTTCGCGGAGATGTGGGAGCGGTTCTCTTATTATGGCATGCGGGCGATCCTGGTCTTCTATTTGACCAAGCATTTCCTGTTCGGCGAACAGCCCGCCTTCGCGGTCTACGGCGCGTACACCGCGCTGATCTACGTCACGCCGATCATCGGCGGCTATATCGCCGACCGCTATCTCGGACCGCGCAAGGCGGTGCTGGCGGGGGGCGTGTTCATCACCGTCGGCCATCTGATGATCGCCGCGGTCGAGGGGCCGGTCGGCATGCAGGGCAGTGCGCTCAACGGCTTCTATCTCGCGCTCGCCTTCATCATCGTCGGCACCGGCTTCCTCAAGGCCAATATCTCGGTGCTGGTCGGCAAGCTCTATCCGCGCGACGACACCCGTCGCGACGGCGCCTTCTCGATCTTCTACATGGGGATCAACACCGGCGCGTTCATCGGCCCGCTGCTGGTCGGCTATCTCGGCGAGCGGATGGGCTGGTCCTACGGCTTCGGCGCCGCCGGGATCGGCATGGCGCTCGGCCTGATCGTCTTCGTGCTGTTCCGCCGCGAATTGTACGACGTCGGCGAACCGCCGGTCGCCGGCGCGTTGCAGACCCGCACCCCCATCGGCCTGTCGATCGAATGGGCGATCTACGCCGGTGCGCTCGTTGCGGTCGCCTTGTCGTGGTGGCTGGTCCGCAACCAGGGCGCGGTCGGCATCGTGCTGATCGCCGGATCGGTGTTCACCGTCGGCTATATCCTGCTCACCTCGTTCCGCGCGCTGCCGAAGGTCGAGCGCCACCGGATCTTCGCCGCGCTCTTCCTAGTCGCGCTGTCGCCTTTGTTCTGGGCGCTGTTCGAACAGGCAGGCTCGTCGCTCAACCTCTATACCGACCAGTCGGTCGACCGGACGGTACTGGGCTGGGAAATGCCGGCGTCGTGGTTCCAGTCGGTCAATTCCTTCTTCATCATCACGCTCGCGCCCTTGTTCGGCCTGTTGTGGACCGCGATGGGCAAGCGCGGCATCGAACCCTCGGCGCCGTTCAAGTTCGGCATCGGTCTCGTGCTGGTCGGGGCGGGCTTCTTCGCGCTGATCCTCGGTGCGCCGGCGAGCGGCCTCACCCCGGCGATCTTCGTCATCCTGCTCTACATGCTGCATTCGATGGGCGAATTGTGCTTCTCGCCGATCGGCCTGTCGTCGATGACGCGGCTGTCGGTGGCGAGCATGACCGGGCTGATGATGGGGACCTGGTTTCTCGCCACCGCAGCGGGCAATTTCATCGCCGGACTGATCGCGCAGGCGACCGGCGGCGAGGGGGCCGGTCCGGCGCAGGTGCTGGAGGTCTACGGACGGATCGGCTGGTTCTCGATGGGTGTCGGCGTCGTCGTGCTGGTGCTCGCGCCGTTCGTGACGAAGCTGATGCATCTCGACACGATCGGCGACGAGGCGCACGCGCTGGCAGGCGAAGCGGCGATCGGCGAACCCGCCGCGGCCGGCGTGAACACGCGCGACGAGCGGCGCCCCTGATCCTCCCCGGCACGGGGAGGGGGACCGCCGCGTAGCGGTGGTGGAGGGGACTCTTCACGCAGCATACCGCCTGTGGAAGCCCCCCTCCACCAGCTGCGCTGGTCCCCCTCCCCGCCAGCGGGGAGGATCAGTCGCGCTTCCCCACCACCCCGGTCACCGCGACGTCCATCGTCACGTTGCCGACCGTGCGGAACAGGTCCGGCACCGTCTCCACCGCGACGAGCAGCCCCAGCGCCTCGATCGGCACGCCCATCGCGAACGCCACCGGCGCGACGCTGGCGAAGAAGCTCACCGTTCCCGGCAGCGACACGGATCCCATGGTGGTGATCGCCGCGGTGGCGATTCCCGCGGCGAGCTGCCCCGGACCGATCGGCACGCCGAGCCAATGCGCGACGTACAGCGCCACGGCTAGGTTCATCGCCGGACTCGTCGCGCGGAAGATCGCGACCGCCACCGGCAGCACGATCCCCGCCGTCGCCGGGGCGACGCTGATCTCGGCCGACCCCTTGAGCATCGCCGGCAGCGAGGCGAGCGAGCTTTGCGTGCTGATCGCCACCGCCTGCGCGGGCGCGACCGCGCGCGCGAAGCGGCGCAGCGGCACGCCGCCGGCGAAGCGCGCCACCGGATAGGCGGCGAGCAATACGATCAGCCCGATCGCCGACACCATGACGATATAGTGGATCAGCGCGCCGAACGCCGCCGCGCCGGTCCGCGCGCCGACGCCATAAGCGAGCGCGAAGATGCCGATCGGCGCCAGTTTCAACACCCAGCCGATGATGACCAGCATTGCGTCGGTGATCGCCTGGAACAGGTCGGTCAGCCGCTGCCGCGCCGCATCCTCCAGCCGGGTGATCGCGAAGGCGAAGGCGAGCGTGAACACGGTGAGCGGCAGGAAGGCGTCGCTCGATGCCGCCGCGACGACGTTGGTCGGTACGATCGTGGCGAAGAAATCGGCGAGCGTCGGCACCTTGCCGAGCGGCGCGGTCGCGGTCAGCGCGCTGCGCAGCGCGACCGACCACGCCTCGGGCAGCGGCCACAGATCGAGCAGCACCGGCATCACCATCGCCGACATCAGCGTCGTGCACCACAGGACGACGACGAACAGCACCACCGCGCGTCCGGCGATCCGCCCCGCCCGGGCCGCCTCGGCGGTGGCGGCGATGCCGGTCACCAGCAGCCCGACGATCAACGGCACGATCACCATCTGCAGGCCGTGCAGCCACGCCTCGCCGACCGGCTGGGTGACGCTGGTGACGCGCAGCGCCCAATCCTTGTCGAACGCCACCGCGGCGATACCGAGCGCGATGCCGGCGACGAGCGCCAGCAGGATACGGGTGGCTTGCGACATCGGGTTCCTTGGCGCATCGGGGGATCGAGCAAGCGGCATAGCGGAACGGATCGCACGCAATGGCAAGGAAATATTTCGGTACCGACGGCATCAGGGGCGCGACCAACGCCGGCGCGATGACCGCCAGCATGGCGATGAAGGTCGGCATGGCGGCCGGCACCTATTTCCAGCGCGGCGATCACAAGCATCGCGTGCTGATCGGCAAGGACACGCGCCTGTCGGGCTATATGCTCGAATCCGCGCTCGTCGCCGGCTTCACCAGCGTCGGCATGGACGTCATCATGGTCGGGCCGCTGCCGACCCCGGCGGTGGCGATGCTCACCCAGTCGATGCGTGCCGATATCGGCGTGATGATCTCCGCGAGCCACAATCCCTTCGCCGACAACGGCATCAAATTGTTCGGCCCCGACGGCTACAAATTGTCCGACGAGGCCGAAGAGACGATCGAGCAATTGATCGACAGCGCCAAGGAGGGCGACGTCGCGCTGTCGCCGTCGGCGCAGATCGGTCGCGCGCGCCGCATCGACGACGCGCAGGGCCGCTATATCCACTTCGCCAAATCGACCTTTCCGAGCGACCTGCGGCTCGACGGGCTGCGCATCGTGATCGATTGCGCCAACGGCGCCGCCTACAAGGTCGCACCGCTGGCGCTATGGGAGCTGGGCGCGGACGTGGTCTCGATCGGCATCACGCCGAACGGCACCAACATCAACGACGGCGTCGGCTCGACCGCGCCGCAGACGCTGTCGGAGACGGTGGTCGCGGCGGGCGCCGACATCGGCATCGCGCTCGACGGCGACGCCGACCGGCTGATCGTCGTCGACGAGACCGGCCGGGTGATCGACGGCGACCAGCTGATGGCGACGATCGCCGCGGGCTGGGCACGCGCCGGGCGGCTGGCGGGCGGCGGGCTGGTCGCGACGGTGATGTCCAACCTCGGCCTCGAACGCCATCTCAAGGCGCAGGGACTGGGGCTCGTCCGCACCAAGGTCGGCGACCGCTACGTGCTCGAGAAGATGCGCAGCTCGGGCTATAACGTCGGCGGCGAACAGTCCGGCCATATCATCCTGTCGGATTACGGCACCACCGGCGACGGCCTCGTCGCCGCGCTGCAGGTGCTCGCCGAGTTGAAGCGCGCCGGTGCGCCGGCGAGCGAGGTGCTCCACCGGTTCGCGCCACTGCCGCAACTGCTCAAGAACGTCCGTTTCGCGGGGGGCAAGCCGCTCGACGATGCGTCGGTCCAGTCGGTGATCGCCGCCGCCGAGGCGGAGCTTGCCGGCACCGGCCGCCTCGTCATCCGTCCGTCGGGGACCGAACCGGTGATCCGCGTGATGGCGGAGGGCGACGATGCGCGCCAGGTCGAGACCGTAGTCGACCGGATCTGCGACGCGGTGCGGCAGGCGGCGGCCTGATGCTGGCGATGCGTCCCGATTGCGAGCGCTGCGGCGCCGACCTGCCGGCGGATGCGCCGGGGGCGTTCATCTGCTCGCTGGAAAGCACCTATTGCAGCGAATGCGCCGATGAACTCGATGAACGCTGTCCCGATTGCGGCGGCGAACTGCTCGACCGGCCGACGCGGATCGGCAAGGTGCTGAAGGCGCACCCCGCCGTCGCGGAGCGGCGCTTCCAGAGCTGAGACGGGTTTTTCGCGCGAAGACGCGAAGACGCGAAGATGGTGCGCGCGCGGCAGCGTCACCTGCTGCCGCGGCGGCTGTTCCTGTGGCGGGCAGGGCTATCGCATATGGCTGCGGTGATGAGGGCTCGATCGGTTTCCTTACTAATTACGTCACCCCGGACTCGTTCCGGGGTCCACCGGGCTGCGAGAGAACGGTGTCGAATCAAGCCCTTCTCCTCGCCGCAGGGTGGGCCCCGGAACAAGTCCGGGGTGACGGGGTGGGCTTGGAAGACGACGGGCTCGCACGAGTGTCAATATGCGATTGCCCTGCTGCGGCTGGGGGGAAGAGCTGTCGCAAAGCCGCACGCAATACCTTCGCGCCTTCGCGTCTTCGCGTGAATCAATAGCCTTTCGTATTCTCTGCTCGAGCTGTCGCGTTCGAGTCCCATTGTGCTTCGACAGGCTCAGCACGAACGGTCGGGAAGGAGAAAGCCCTGCCTACCGGGGGCCAATTATCCGCGCCTCCGCGCGAACCACGTTCTTCTATTCTCCACCCCCCGACCTGTGGCATGGGCGGCCGCCATGGCGCCTACGATCAGCCAACCCACGACCATCGCCATGTCCTGCGAGCGATGCCGCCGTGCCGGCACTTTTGGGACCGGGCGGTGATCCCGCGCGTGCTCATCGTCGCCGGATCCGATTCCGGCGGCGGCGCCGGGATCCAGGCGGACATCAAGACGGTCACGATGCTGGGCGGTCATGCGATGACGGCGATCACCGCGATCACCGCGCAGAATACGCTCGGCGTACAGGCGGTCCATGCCATCCCGGTCGACATCGTCGTCGCGCAGATGCGCAGCGTGGTCGAGGATATCGGCGTCGACGCGGTCAAGATCGGGATGATCGGTTCGGCGGAGACCGCACATGCGGTCGCCGACCTGCTCGATCAGCTCGACGTGCCGATCGTCTTCGATCCCGTGATGGTCTCGACCAGCGGGTCGGTGCTCGCCGATGCCGCCACCATGGCGGCGTTCGAACGGTTGATGGGCGTCGCCTCGGTGGTGACCCCCAATATTCCGGAGATGGCGGCGCTCGGCGGGGAAGCGGCGGTGCTCGCGCACGGGTGCCATGTCGTCGCCAAGGGCGGGCACGGCGAGGAGGCCGAGATCACCGATCGCCTGCTGTCGCCGCAGGGCGAGCTTCGCCGCCTGATCGGCAAACGCTTCGACACGGTCGATACGCACGGCACCGGCTGTACGCTGGCCAGTGCGCTCGCCACCGGGCTCGCCAGCGGCCTCGGCATCGAGGCGGCGTTCGAACAGGCGGTGCGCTTCGTCCGTATCGCGATCGTCAACGCGCCGGGTCTGGGCGGCGGCCATGGCCCGATCGGTCACACGCTCGGCGTCGTCCCCTTCGACGAACTGGAGGGCTGAATGCCCGGATGGAAGCATGAGAAGACCTGCCTGCCTCCCGTCGCCGGGGTGGACGAGGCGGGACGCGGGCCGCTCGCCGGGCCGGTGGTCGCCGCCGCGGTGGTGCTGCCCGCAAAGGGCACGCCGCGCGGCATCGACGATTCGAAGAAGGTTTGCGCCGCCGAGCGCGAGCGGTTGTATGGCCTCATCACCACGCGCGGCGTCTACGGCGTCGGCATCGTCGAGCCCGCGGAGATCGACACGCTCAACATCTATTGGGCGACGATGAAGGCGATGACGCTCGCGGTCGATGCATTGGTCGCCCGGCTCGGCTGCGATCCCGGCCATGTGCTGGTCGACGGCAACCGCCTGCCGCGCTGGACCTATCCGGCGACCGCGATCGTCTCGGGCGATGCGCACAGCGTGTCGATCGCCGCCGCCTCGATCGTCGCCAAGCATATGCGCGACGGCATCATGCTGGAGCATGCCGCGGTCCACCCGCAATATAACTGGCATTCGAACAAGGGTTACGGCTGCAAGCACCATCTCGCCGCGCTGCGCGACCATGGGCCGACGCCGCTGCATCGCCGCAGCTTCGCGCCGGTCGCCGCCGCCTACGCCCGAATCACGGGCGACGACGCGTCGGCCGCTATCCAGCTCGACCTGCAGGCCATGGACGGCAAAAATTTGCAGCAAAGCGCGCGCTGAGTCTTTTGAGTCACAGACCCCAGCACTTGGGGTCGGTGGCGGCCGCGCTTCCCAACATCTGGGTCGAGAGCGTAGCGGCCCGCCGCGGCGACCGAACGGCGGGACCCGACGTTAACCAATCATCCCTTGACGGGAGTCCGCAGTTTCGCGCGAATAGGGCGGCAAGGGGGACGTAATGGCGGTTATCGAGAAGGTCAGGCAGTCGCGCGTCGCGGCGCGCGCAGCGGCGCCGGCGACGGCGCGACCGGCCGCGCCCCTGCCGCTGGACAGCATCATCCGCGGCGATTGCATCGCGGCGATGCGTGCGCTGCCCGACAAATCGGTCGACATGGTCTTCGCCGACCCGCCCTACAATCTACAGCTCGGCGGCGAGCTGTTCCGCCCCGACGGCACGCACGTCGATGCGGTCACCGACGATTGGGACAAGTTCGACACCTTCGCCGCTTATGACGCTTTCACCCGCGCCTGGCTGGCGGAGGCGCACCGCATCCTCAAGGACGACGGCACGATCTGGGTAATCGGCAGCTATCACAACATCTTCCGCGTCGGCGCCGCGGTGCAGGATCTCGGCTATTGGATCCTCAACGACATCGTCTGGCGGAAAGCCAATCCGATGCCCAACTTTCGCGGCACCCGCTTCACCAACGCGCATGAGACGCTGATCTGGGCGGCGAAGGGCGAGGGCGCCAAATACACGTTCAACTATCGCTCGATGAAGACGCTCAACGACGAATTGCAGATGCGCTCGGATTGGGAATTCCCGATCTGCGGCGGCGGTGAGCGGTTGAAGAAGGGCGGCGTCAAGGTTCATCCGACGCAGAAGCCCGAGGCGCTGCTGTACCGTATCCTGCTCGCCTGCACCAAGCCGGGCGACGTGGTGGTCGATCCCTTCTTCGGCACCGGCACCACCGGTGCGGTGGCGAAGCGGCTGGGGCGCCGCTGGATCGGCATCGAGCGTGAGGGCGATTATATCGCCGCGGCCGAGGAGCGGATCGCCGCGGCGCTGCCGCTCGACGAATCGGCGCTGGCGACGATGCAGAGCCCGCGCCAGCAGCCCAAGGTCGCGTTCGGCGTGCTGGTCGAAAACGGCTATCTGACGCCCGGCGCGGTGCTGACCGATTCGAAGCGCCGTTTCCGCGTGACGGTGCGCGCCGACGGCAGCCTGTTGTCCGATTGCGGCGCGGCGGGATCGATCCACAAATTGGGCGCGGCGCTGCAAGGCGCGCCGGCGTGCAACGGCTGGACCTTCTGGCACCATGACGGCGAGGGCAAGCTGAAGCCGATCGACACGTTGCGCCAGACGTATCTGCTGGCGACGCAGCCGTAAGGCAATCCTCCCGTTCCGGCAGGGCTATCACATATGGCTGCGGTGATGAGGCTTTGATCGGCTTCCTTACCACTTTCGTCACCCCGGACTTGTTCCGGGGTCCACCGGGCCGCGAGAGAACGGTGTCGAATTAGGCTTTTCTCCTCGCCGCAGGGTGGACCCCGGAACAAGTCCGGGGTGACGGGGTGGTCTTGGAAGACGACAGGCTCGTACGAGCGTCCATATGCGATTGCCTTGCCCGTTCCGGGGAGGAATGCGCGGCGCTTGCCTTGTCGGCGGCGCCGTCGGATGGACCGGCGATGAGTCTCCACCTTCGCCCCGTCCAGTTCGTCGACACCCCCGTCACCCAGCCGGACGGCGCGGTCGCGCGTCTCGCCGGCGGCCTGCAATGGTTCGCAGCCTACGAGGTCATCGAAGCAGGCCGCCGCCGCACCATCCCCATCGCCGACGTCGCCACCCTCGGCGAGAGCGCCGTCCGCCTCCACGCCGCGATCACCGCGCCGCGCCCGCCGCTCCAACTCGGCGAGCGCGTGCTGCGGCTAGACCAACCACTCGTCGCGGGCATCCTCAACGTCACGCCGGACAGTTTCTCCGACGGCGGCCGGCACAGCGACGACCCCGCCGCCGCGGCCGCGGCCGGCGTCGACATGGCCGCCGCCGGCGCGGCGCTGATCGACCTCGGCGGCGAATCGACCCGCCCCGGTGCGGCGCAGGTCTGGGAGGGTGACGAGATCGCCCGCGTCGTGCCCGTCGTCGAGCGGCTCGCACGCAGCGGCACCCCCGTCTCGATCGACACCCGCAAGGCCGCGGTCATGGACGCCGCGCTCGCCGCCGGCGCGCATATCGTCAACGACGTCTCCGCCTTGCTGTGGGACGACCGCGCGCTCGACGTGGTGGTGCGGGCGCGATGCCCGGTGGTGCTGATGCACTCGCCCGATCCGAAGGAGGGCGGTCACGCGCGTACCGGCTATCGCGACGTGCTGACCGACGTGTTCGACTGGCTTGACGCGCGCATCGCCGCGGTCGTCGCGGCGGGGATCGAGCGATCGCGGATCATCGTCGATCCCGGCATCGGCTTCGGCAAGACGCTTGCCGAGAATCTCGCGCTGATCAACGGTCTGGCGATCTTCCACGGTCTCGGCTGCCCGATCATGCTCGGCGCCAGCCGCAAACGGATGATCGGTGCGCTCGACAACGAAGCCCCGGTCGACGCGCGGCTCGGCGGCAGTCTCACGCTGGCGTTGAAGGGTGCGGAGGCGGGGGTGCAATTGCTCCGCGTCCACGATGTCGCGGCGACCGTCCAGGCGCTGCGGATCTGGCGCGGCCTGCGCGACCGGGCGCTGGTGGGTGGCTGAATTGTGATTTTGCGTTGCAGCAGATCGATTGTTGATGCGTTCGGACCGTTCCGATCCCATCTGGACACGCTATGATCGTTGCAACCACTCCCCGCTTCACCCGCGTCGTCGCCGAAGTCTGGAAGCCGCTGGTGATCCTGTTCATCTGGGATGTCATCGTCACCGTCAGTTACTATGCGCTCGAATTCAAGGCGCCCTCCCTGCCGCTGACGCTGTTCGGTACGGTGCTCGCGCTGCTGATCGGCTTCCGCGACAATTCCGCCTATCAGCGCTGGTGGGAAGGGCGCGTGCTGTGGGGGGCGATGATCAACGCCTCGCGCAGTCTGAGCCGCGAGGCGCGCAATTTCCTGCCGGTCGACGAGGCGCACGACCTGCGCCGCACGATCGTCATCCGCCAGATCGCCTACGTGAATGCGCTGCGCTGCCAGTTGCGCCGCCAGCCGGTCGACGAACAGGTGCTCAAATTCCTGTCGCGCGGTGAGGCGGAGCCGGCGCTGACCCGCAGCAACATCGCCAACGGCCTGCTCGACGGCACCGGCCGCCGCATCGACGATGCCCGCCGCCGCGGCTGGATCGACACCATCCAGCAGACGCGGATGGAATCGACGATGGTCGACATCGCCAATGCGCAGGGCGGGATGGAGCGGATCAAGAACACGCCGCTGCCCAATCAATATCGTTTCTTCCCGACGCTGTTCACCCACATTTTCTGCATCCTGCTGCCGATCGGGCTGGTCGAGACCTTGGGCTATGCGACGCCGCTCGGCTCGACGCTGGCCGGGCTGATGTTCCTTGCGGTGCTGCAGATCGGCGACGATCTGGTCGATCCCTTCGCCAATACCGTCCACGACGTGCCGCTGACCGCGATGTGCCGGACGATCGAAATCGATCTGCTCCAGTCGATCGGCGATCCCGCCCCCGAACCGACCAAGCCGGTCAAGGGCGTCCTGTGGTGATCACAACGTATAGCCGCCGTCGCTGACCAGGCAGGCGCCGGTGATCAGCGCCGCGGCGTCGGAGAGGAGGAAGCCGATCTGCGCGGCGATCTCCTCGGGTTTCGCATAGCGGCCGAGCGGCGTCGCCAGCGCGGCGAGTTCCGCGAAGGCGGCATCGCGGCCGATCGCGGCGACGCGCTCGGCGAACATCGGGATCGCATCCCATACCGGCGTCTCGACCCCGGCGGGTGCGATCGCGTTGACGCGGATGCGGTTCGCGGCGCCCTCCTTGGCGGCGACCTTGACGAGATGGATCAGCGCCGCCTTGGACGCGCCATAAGCGGCGACGCCGGCCTCCGCCTTGATCCCCGCCGCCGATGCGGTGGCGACGATCGCGCCGCCGCCGGTCATCGCGCGCATCGCGGCGCGCAGCGTCAGGAACGCACCGTCGAGATTGACGCCGAGGATGCGCCGCCATTCGGCGAAGGACAGATCGGCGATCGGCCCAGCGCCGGCCACCCCCGCATTGACCACCGCACCGTCGATCCCGGCGAGATCGGCGGTCGCTTCGTCCCAGAAATGCTCGTCGGCGACGTCGCCTGCCAGTGCCCTGATCGGACACGGCAAAGCGACCCGCGCCAATGCCGCGGCATCGACATCGACCAGCACCAGCCGTTCCGCTCCCGCCGCGGCGAGATGCTGCGCGGTGGCGAGGCCGATGCCCGATGCGGCGCCGGTGACGAGGATGTGGCGACAGGGCATCGGCCGATGCTAGCGCCGCGCCGCCGCCGGGGGAAGTCAGGCGGCGTTGTCGATGCCGAGTTCGCCGAGCTTGCGGTAGAGCGTCGAGCGGCCGATGCCGAGGCGGCGGGCGACCTCGGTCATCCGGCCGCGATAATGGCCGATGGCGAGGCGGATCACGTCGGCCTCGATATCCTCGAGCGGGCGCAGATTGCCGTCCGGCCGGAACAGCGTGATGCCCCCGGCCGAAGCGCTCGCCGAGCCGATCGTGCCGACGCGGCGGTCGCCGAGCGCGGCGATCTGCGGGAAGTCGGCGCGGGTCAGTGCCGCGCCCTCGCAGAGCACCGCGGCGCGGAACAAGGCGTTCTGCAACTGGCGGACGTTGCCCGGCCAGTCGTATTGCACCAGCAGCGCCAGCGCGTCGTCGGTGATGCCGAGCGGCCGCAACCCCGGCTGCTGCGCGATCCGCGCGAGCAGATGGCGGGCGAGCGCCGGCACGTCGCCGAGCCGCTCGCGCAGCGGCGGGATCGCCACCTGGACGACGTTGAGCCGGTAATAGAGGTCTTCGCGGAACCGCCCCGCCTCGACCTCCTCGAGCAGTTTCTTGTTGGTCGCGGCGATGACGCGCACGTCGACCTCGCGGGCGTGGCGCGCGCCGATCGGCTGGATTTCGCCCGATTGCAGCACGCGCAGCAATTTGACCTGCGTCTCCAGCGGCATCTCGCCGATCTCGTCGAGCAGGATGGTGCCGCCGTCGGCATCGACGAACTTGCCGATCTTGCGCTCGAACGCGCCGGTGAAGGCGCCTTTCTCATGCCCGAACAGCTCCGATTCGACGAGATTGGCGGGGATCGCGCCGCAATTGACGGTCACGATCGGTTTCTTCGCGCGCGGCGAGGCGGCATGTATCGCATCGGCGACCACCTCCTTGCCGACGCCGCTTTCGCCCTCGACCAGCACCGGCACCCGCGCGCGTGCCGCCTTGGCGGCGATCGCCAGCGCGGCGCGGAAATCAGGCGACGACCCGACGATCTCGTCGAACGCGAGCAGCGCCGGGATTTTCTCGGTCAACGGACGCAGCTCGCCGGCGGCGGTGCCCGCCACCGCCGCCTCGAGCGCGGCGAGCAGGCGTTCGGGGGCGAGCGGCTTGACCAGGAAATCGGTCGCGCCGGCGCGCATCGCCGCGACCGCGTGCATCACCGATCCGTTGGCGGTGAGCATCAGGATCGGCAGCGCCGGCCGCCGCTCGCGCAATTCGGCGATCAGCGGCGCGGCATCGGCGTCGGGCGCCCAATGATCGAGCAGGATCGCATCGAGCTGCATCCCGTCCTGCGTGCCGAGCTGCGCCAGCGCCATCTCGCCGTCGGCGGCGAAGATCGAGCGCCAGCCGGCGCGGGCGGCGAGCGCCGACACCAATCGGCGCTGCGCGGGCTCGTCGTCGATCAGCAGAAGCAGGCGCTGTCCGTTGCGCGTCATGGTATTTTCCTGTCCCGGTTCGGGGCACCTGATACAAGCCACCGGTAAAGGCCGACTTAAGCCCGCCGGCCACCGCCCGCCTTGACGGCCGCGGCGCTTTGCGGGCAGGTATTGCCACAAGGGCGCAGACGCCACGAGCAGACGAGGGTTGGACGATGGCCGGCAATGGTGACCTGAAGGCGCATGAATCGACCTATGTCAGCGTCACGAAGATGCTGTTCTGGGGCGCGATCGCCTGCGCGGTGATCGTCGCGCTGGTGATCTGGGCGATCGCATAGGCACCGATGGCATGAAGATCGCCGTCCTCAGGGAACATGCAGACGGCGAGCGGCGGGTCGCGGCGACGCCGGAGACCGCCAGGAAGTTCGTCGCGCTGGGTGCCGCCGTCGCGATCGAGGCCGGCGCGGGGATCGCCGCCAGCTACGCCGACCGGGCCTATGCGGAGGCCGGAGCCACCGTCGCCGATCGCGCCGCGACGCTGGCCGATGCCGACATCATCCTCGGCGTGCAGGGCCCCGATCCGGCCGGCCTCGCGGGGGCGGCGCAGGGGGCGTGGATCGTCGCCGGCCTCAATCCGTTCGCCGATCGCGCGCGGATCGGCGCCTATGCCGCCGCCGGCTACGAGGCGCTGGCGATGGAGTTCATGCCGCGCATCACCCGCGCGCAGTCGATGGACATCCTGTCGTCGCAGTCCAACCTCGCCGGCTACAAGGCGGTGCTCGACGCCGCGTCGGAATATGGCCGCGCCTTTCCGATGATGATGACCGCGGCGGGGACGGTCAGCGCCGCCAAGGCGTTCGTGATGGGGGTCGGCGTCGCCGGCCTGCAGGCGATCGCCACCGCGCGGCGGCTCGGCGCGCAGGTTTCCGCCACCGACGTGCGCGCCGCGACGCGCGAGCAGATCCAGTCGCTCGGCGCCAAGCCGATCTTCGTCGAGGCCGTCGCCGGTATCGAGGGCGAGGGCACCGGCGGCTATGCCGGCGAGATGAGCGAGGAGTATAAGGCCGCGCAGGCCGAGCTCGTCTCCGGCCATATCGCCAAACAGGATATTGTGATCACGACGGCGCTGATCCCCGGCCGCCCCGCACCGCGGCTGATCAGCGACGCGCAGGTCGCGTCGATGAAGCCGGGCAGCGTGATCGTCGACCTCGCGGTCGAGCAGGGCGGCAACGTCGAGGGCGCGGTGGCGGGCGAGATCGTCGAACGTCATGGCGTCCGCATCATCGGCCACCGCAACATGGCCTCGCGCCTGCCCGCCGACGCCTCGGCATTGTTCAGCCGCAACCTCTACAATTTCCTGTCGACCTTCTGGGACAAGGACGCCGGCCGCCCGGTGCTCGACGCCGAGATCGGCGACGCGGTGCGGCTGACCCGCGACGGGCAAATCGTCAACCCGCGGTTGCTCGCCTAGACGTGAGGGCGGAGGCGCTCCTCGAAAAGATGCGGGAGGCGCCGCGCGACTGGCGCATCGCGGACATCGAAACGTTATGTCGTGGCTTCGGTATCGCTTGTACGCCGCCCCGTCAGGGGTCACACTATAAGGTGAAGCATCAATCGGTCGCGCAGATCCTGACCATCCCTGCGCATCGTCCGATCAAACCCGTGTATATCCGCGAACTCGTGAAGTTCGTGGACGCGGTTCGGGAGCAGGCTGAATGAACCCGCAGGATTACGAAGTCGACATCGTGCCCCTCCGTGACGACGACGGTGGCGGTTACGCCGCGGTCGTGCCGGAGCTACCGGGCTGCCGCTCGGACGGCGATACGCCGGAAGAAGCGCTGGCCAACGCCTATGATGCCGTACGCTGCTGGATGGAAGCGGCCGAGGAGATGGGGCGTGCGGTGCCATCGCCCCGCCGCATCGCCGCCTGAAGGAGTGGGATGATGGACTTCGTAGCGATCCTGTCGATCTTCGTGATGGCGTGTTTCGTCGGCTATTACGTCGTCTGGTCGGTGACGCCGGCGCTGCACACGCCGCTGATGGCGGTGACCAACGCCATTTCCAGCGTCATCATCGTCGGCGCGCTGATCGCCGGCGCGGCGGCGGGGAGCAGCGCGTCGAAATGGCTGGGGCTGCTCGGCGTCGTGCTCGCCAGCATCAATATCTTCGGCGGCTTTGCGGTGACGCAGCGGATGCTGGCGATGTACAAGAAGAAGGAGCGGCCGGCGGCGGCCAAGCCGTGATGCGCCACGCCGACGGCCGTCGTCTTTCGAAAACCCGGGGGTAGGATGGAACACGCAACCGCAGGCAGTTCGTTCGCGGCGCTCGCCTATCTGATCGCGGGGGTGTGCTTCATCCTCGCGCTGCGCGGCCTGTCGTCGCCGACGTCGAGCCAGCGCGGCAACCGCTTCGGCATGATCGGCATGACGATCGCCGTGGTGACGACGCTGATCACGCACGTGCCCGTCGACCGGCTGCTGATCAGCGGCTCGACCGCCGCCTACGACTATAGCGCGATGATCGCGCGGATCGATTATCTCACCGTGGTCGAACTGCTTGCTGCAATCGGCATCGGCGCCGCGATCGGCCTCGTCACCGCGCGGCGGATCGCGATGACCGCGATGCCGCAGCTCGTCGCCGCCTTCCACAGCCTGGTCGGGCTCGCCGCGGTGCTGGTCGCTGCCGCCGCTTTCCTCAACCCGATCGCCTTCGGCATCGCCGACATGGTGATCCCGATGCTCGGCCAGCCGTTCGCAGCGATCCACCCGGTCAGCCGGATCGAAATGGGGCTCGGCGTCGCGATCGGCGCGATCACCTTCTCGGGCTCGGTGATCGCCTTCCTCAAGCTCAACGGCAATATGGGCGGCAAGCCGATCCTGCTGCCCGGCCGCCACGTCCTCAACCTCGGAATGCTCGCCGCGATCCTGCTGCTGATCGTCGCCTTCACCCAGGACCAGAGCCCGTGGATCTTCTGGACGATCACGATCCTCAGCTTCGCGATCGGCTTCCTGCTGATCATTCCGATTGGCGGGGCGGACATGCCCGTGGTGGTGTCGATGCTCAACAGCTACTCGGGCTGGGCCGCAGCGGCGATGGGCTTCACGCTCCACAACAGCGCGATGATCATCACCGGCGCGCTGGTCGGCTCGTCGGGCGCGATCCTCAGCTACATCATGTGCCGGGCGATGAACCGCAGCTTCGTCTCGGTCATCGCCGGCGGCTTCGGCGCGGAGAGCGGCGGCGGGAGCGGCGACGGTGCCAAGGTCGATCGCCCGTGGAAGCGCGGCAGCGCCGAGGACGCCGCCTTCCTGATGAGCCAGGCCGAACAGGTCATCATCGTTCCCGGTTATGGCATGGCGGTGGCGCAGGCACAGCATGCGCTGCGCGAAATGGCCGACAAGTTGAAGGCGCACGGCGTCCGCGTCAAATATGCCATCCATCCCGTCGCCGGCAGAATGCCGGGCCATATGAACGTGTTGCTCGCCGAAGCCAACGTGCCGTACGACGAGGTCTTCGAGCTTGAAGACATCAATTCCGAGTTTTCGCAGACCGACGTCGCCTTCGTCATCGGTGCCAACGACGTCACCAATCCCGCCGCCAAGACCGACAAGAGCTCGCCGATCTACGGCATGCCGGTCCTCGACGTCGAGAAGGCGAAGACGGTGCTGTTCATCAAGCGGTCGATGGGCGGCGTCGGCTATGCCGGTGTCGATAACGATGTGTTTTACATGGACAATACGATGATGCTCCTCGCCGATGCGAAGAAAATGGTCGAAGAGATCGTCAAATCGCTCGACTGATCATGGTGCATCCGATTCGGAGGTGATAACCTTCTAAACATGCTTACCGCAGCAGTGATGATGCCGGAACGGAGATGAATGCGGGCGAACCGTTCGCGGTGCCGCTTATTCTGCGTCTATGGGGATCACAACGCTGGCTGACGCCAAAACGGAGAGACGCCCGGCGCGTCCTTATGGCGATCGCGGCCACCCCATGCTGCTGATCGCCGATGCCGCCGCGGCTGCGCCGTTCCATGCCGCGATCGACGCCGTCGGCGCACGCCTGCTCCAGCGCATCGGCTGGGCGGAGGTCGCAGGACTGCTGCCGCGGCTCGGCGGCCGGCCGGTGTTCGCGGTCGAGGCACGCGACGTGGCGGCGGCGACGCTTGATGCGGTCCTCCCGCTCCTCGCCGATCATCTCGCCGCGGAGGAGGGGCGGGCGGTGCTCGCGCTCGCCACGGCGCAGATCGATCTCGTCGCGCGGCATCTGCTCGGCGAGCGCATCGAACTGCTCTGCGACCCCAGTCCGGCGCAGCGTGTCGTGGCGCTGGCCGAGGCGTGCCGGCGGATGCCGCCGACGCTGCAGGAGGGGCTGTCCGATACGGTGCGCAGCGACCGCGAGCCGTTCCTCCACGCCGGCCGCGAGAGCGACGAGGAGCGGTTGCGGCGGCTGACCGACGGCATGGCGCGCATCTCGCGCTTCGCCGCCGACTTCGTGCACAATCAGCCGGTGACGGGCGCGTCCGAACTCGGCGACCGCCGCACGCGCTTCGACGGCGAGCCGGCGATCGGCCACGCCGTGCGGCCGCAGGACGTGCGCCGCGTCATCCATCGCCGGCAGTTGCGCAGCAAGTTCTTCGGCCAGTTCGGCGGCGAGGCGCTGTTCGAGGACCCGGCCTGGGATATGCTGCTCGACCTGTTCGCCGCCGAGCTGGAGGGCGTGCAGGTCAGCGTGTCGAGCCTGTGCATCGCCGCCGGCGTTGCGCCGACGACCGCGCTGCGCTGGATCGCCAAGATGACCGAGATGGAGTTGTTCATCCGCCACCCCGATCCGGCCGACCGCCGCCGCGCCTTCATGACGCTGTCGCCGCGCGCTAGCGAGGCGATGCAGGCCTATATGATCGCGCTGCGCAAGATCGAGGCGGCGGGGTGACTGCACCCCCTTGCGGATCGCCGCGCGCTTTGGCAGGGCAGGCGAACCCGAGAGGGGGCGATTAGCTCAGTTGGTAGAGCGTCTCGTTTACACCGAGAATGTCGGCGGTTCGAGCCCGTCATCGCCCACCATCACCGCTCGCCGGCCTCGTCGCGGTATTTGATCTCCAGAAAGCGCCCGCGTGTCGACAGGCTGTCGAGGTCCGACTGTGCCAGCCGCGCGGTCATGTCGGCGATCTCCTGTTCGATCAGCCGCAGCCCCGCGACCAGCTCGGCGTCCGGCGTGCGACCGTTGCGCTCGACCCGGCGCAGCGGTTCGGGAACGCGCGCGTAGTCGTTGACGAAGGCGGGGAGCTGCTCGCCGATCAGGCGGCGGACCTCATAGGCTTCCTCCTCGCGGCCATCGAGCCGGCCGAGCTGTGGCGACAGCGTCTCGAGCCGCACGCCGATCTGGTCGATCAGCCCCCGCGCCGGAGCGGGCAGGGCGGGGCGCTGCGCCTCGAGCCAGCGTTCGGTCTTGGCGGGAAGCGCCTTGATGTCGACCTCGCGCAGCACCTTCTCGCTCGGCGCGCGGGCGATCGGAGCGAGCGCGATGCCGATCGTCACCGCCGCCATCAGCAGCATGACCGCCAGAAAGCCGAAGATGCCCAACGGGATGAACATGCCCGCGACGCCGGCGGCAAGGAGGATCAGCGCATCGACCACGCAGATGATCGCCAGCCGCGTGCCGACGCTGGTCGCCTTGCGCTTGAGCCGCTTGCCGTGCGCACGATAGGTCGCGCCCGCCTGTCCGCGATAATCCTCGCTGATCCGTGCCATCGCGGCGCGGGCGCGTTCGATCTGCTGGTCGACCTCGGTCATCCGCTCACACCGATTCGAGACGGTAGGAATCGCTCGCGCCCGGTCCCTTGAGCGCGGCCTGGTTGGCGCCCTCGGCGCGGGCGATATAGCCCTTCGACTTCTCCACCTCGCTGCCCAGCGCCGTGACGGTGGTCTTCATCGAATCGAGCGCCTTCAGTTTGAACGAATCGATCGCGTCCATCGTGTCGTAGATGTTCTGGAAGGCGCGCTGCAGCGTCTCCAGCGGGATCGTCGAGGCGGCGGCCTGTTCGTGGATCGCCGCGGTGTTCGAGCGCAGCAATTTGCCGGTCGAATCGATGATGTTGGCGGTCGTCGTGTTGAGCTGTGTGATCGATTCGAGCACCAGTTTCTGGTTGGTCAGCGCCTGCGCCACGGTGACCGCGGTGCGCAGCGCCGAGACGGTGGTGGTCGAGGCGCGGTCGACGCCTTTCACCAGCTCGACGTTGTTCTTCTTGACCAGATCGAGCGCGAGATAGCCCTGCACCGTTACCGCCATCTGGGTGAGCAGGTCCTGCGTGCGCTGGCGGGTGTAGAAGAGCGCGGTCTCGCGGATCGCCTTGGCCTTGGCGGGATCGGTGTGGTCGAGCTCGTTGGCCTTGTCCTCGAGCTTCGCGTCCATCGCCTTGCTGAGGTGGATCATCTGTTCGAGCCGCCCCATCGCGCTCCACAGATTGGCGCGCTCGGTATCGATCGCGGCATTGTCCATCAGCAGCTCGTCCTTGCCCGCGGCGAGGTTCTTGAGGATCGAGCTGATATGCGTCTGTGACGATTGGTAGCTGTCGAAATAGTCGCGCATCTTCGACCCGAAGGGGATGATGCCGAAGATCTTCTTGGGGCCGGACAGCGCGCCCTTGCGACCCGGATCGAGGTCCTCGATCACCCGGCGCAGTTGCGCGAGGTCGGCGCCGACGCCGGTGTCCTTGTCCATCGCGCGGATCGGCCGGTCGAGGAAGCGGTTCGACTGGCCGGCGGCCTCGCGGATTTCCTTGGCGCCCATCGCGGTGATCGCGTCGACGCGTTTGCCGAATTCGGGACTGTTGACGTCCTCGGCGACCAGATCGGCGACGAAGGCGTCGACGCGCGCGTCGAGCTGCGTCTTCTTGGCGTCGTCGATCGGCACCAGCCCGGCGGCACGCTCGGCGCTGACGGTCGGCACCGGCTCGGGCGGGGTCAGCACCAGATCGCGTTCGGGCGTGTCCAGATTCGTCGCCATTCCATTCGTCTCCCAAGCCGTTGCCCGCAAAATGGTCGCGTTCGGGCGCGACGGCAAGTGTGTTGGCGCTGTAATACGCGAACGCGTCGCCTTCAATGCCGGCGCCGCGCGGCGCTGGGAAACGGCTCCCCTTCCCGCGACGCAACATTTCCGCTATGGGGGCGCGCACTCCAAGCTCCATCTATTCAGGAATTCCCATGAGCCTCCGCAACGTGGCGATCATCGCGCACGTCGATCACGGCAAGACGACGCTGGTCGATCAGCTCTTCCGCCAGTCCGGCACCTTCCGCGACAACCAGCGCGTCGAAGAGCGCGCCATGGATTCGAACGACCTAGAAAAGGAGCGCGGGATCACGATTCTCGCCAAGCCGACCTCGGTCGACTGGGCGCCTCCGGGCGGCGGCGAGAGCATCCGCATCAACATCGTCGACACGCCCGGCCACGCCGATTTCGGCGGCGAGGTGGAGCGGATCCTCAGCATGGTCGACGGCGTCGTCCTGCTGGTCGATTCGTCGGAGGGCGCGATGCCGCAGACCAAGTTCGTCACCGGCAAGGCGCTGGCGCTCGGCCTCAAGCCGATCGTCGTCGTCAACAAGGTCGACCGTCCCGACGCGCGCATCCAGGAAGTGCTCGACGAGGTGTTCGACCTGTTCGTGTCGCTCGACGCCAATGACGAGCAGCTCGACTTCCCGGTGCTCTACGCCTCGGGCCGCAACGGCTATGCCTCGACCGACATGGACGCGCGCGAAGGCACGCTGATCCCGATGTTCGAGACGATCGTCAACCACGTGCCCGCGCCGAAGGTCGAAGTCGAGGACGTGCCGTTCACCTTCCTCGTCACTTTGCTCGATCGCGACAATTTTCTCGGCCGCATCCTCACCGGCCGCGTCAATTCGGGTACGGTGCGCACCAACCAGGCGATCCACGCGCTCGATAACGACGGCAAGATCGTCGAGACCGGCCGTGCGTCGAAGATCATGTCGTTCCGCGGTCTCGACCGCGTGCCGGTCGACGAAGCCAAGGCGGGCGATATCATCAGCCTCGCCGGCCTGACCGTCGCGACCGTCGCCAACACGATCGCCGACATCACCGTCACCGAGCCGCTGCACGCGCAGCCGATCGATCCGCCGACGCTGTCGATGCGCTTCGCGGTGAACGATTCGCCGATGGCGGGCCGCGAGGGCACCAAGGTAACGAGCCGCATGATCCGCGACCGTCTGTTCCGCGAGGCCGAATCGAACGTCGCCGTGAAGGTGACCGAGGCCGCCGACCGCGACAGCTTCGAAGTCGCCGGCCGCGGCGAGCTCCAGCTCGGCGTGCTGATCGAGACGATGCGCCGCGAGGGCTTCGAGCTCGGCATCAGCCGCCCGCGCGTGCTGTTCGGCGAGGACGAGAACGGCAAGAAAACCGAGCCGTATGAAACCGTCATCATCGACGTCGACGAGGAGCATTCGGGCACCGTCGTCGAGAAGATGAACCTGCGGAAGGCCGAGCTGACCGACATGCGTCCGTCGACCGGCGGCAAGACGCGCATCACCTTCTCGGCACCGTCGCGCGGCATGATCGGCTATCACGGCGAGTTCCTGTCGGACACGCGCGGCACCGGCATCATGAACCGGCTGTTCGAGAAGTACGGCCCGCACAAGGGCACGATCGAAGGCCGCAAGAACGGCGTGCTGATCTCCAACGGCGCCGGCGAGGCGCAGGGCTATGCGCTCGGCCCGCTCGAGGACCGCGGCGTGCTGTTCGTCGGCCACGGCGAGGCGCTGTATGAAGGCATGATCATCGGCGAGAACGCCAAGACGGACGACCTCGAGGTTAATCCGATGAAGGCGAAGCAGCTGACCAACTTCCGCGCGAGTGGCGGCAAGGACGATGCGATCCGCCTCACCCCGCCGAAGAAGATGACGCTGGAGCAGGCGATCGCCTATATCGACGACGACGAGATGGTCGAGGTGACGCCGAAGACGATCCGTCTGCGCAAGCGCTACCTCGATCCGAACGAGCGCAAGCGCGCAAGCCGGTCGAAGCAGGCGGCGTAAGCACCGTAACGGTTGCGATTGACCAACCGTTTCTTCTGTATCCATCCTAGCTCTGTTCTTTTACAACGGAGTGGGATGGATGCAGAAAATCAAGTCTTACTTGGCCTCGAGAACGCTGTTTCACTTCACCGATCAGCGGAATATTCCGAGCATCGCGCAGCACGGGCTGCTCTCCGTCCGACAACTCGCGGATTGCGCGATCCATCCCGAAGCACCCGGCGGCAACCAGTGGAGCCACGACGCCGACAAGCGGATCGGAATGGATCGCTACGTCCATCTATGCTTCTTCGATCAGCATCCAATGGAATATCGGGCGCGGGAGGCCGGTCGCATCGCGGCGGCGACGTTCCTCCGCGTCTTACCCGCCGTACTGGACATTCCCGGCGTGATGTTTGCCGATGATGTCGCCAACAAGGCCGGTGTGATCATTCGCCCTTTGGCCGAGATCGACGCCCATCTGGACCTCGACGTGATCTATACGCGACTGGACTGGAAGGATCCGGCGGTGCGGGAGCGCTTGCAACAGGCCAGGAAATACGAAATCCTCGTACCCGATCACGTGCCCGTAGCTTTGTTGAGGAAACCGCAAGGTGGCTGAACGTCCCGTCTTCGTGCCAGTGATTGAAGGGCCTCGAATCGTCGCCGAGGTGCCGGTCGCCTTTCCATGGCATGCAGGTATGGCTGCAAGCCAGAAGCGCAAGAATGTCGTCGAACTGCACCATGCCGCATCAATGAAGGGATTGAAGCGGTTGTTGGAGATTTCAACCAAATCGGAGCGCACGATCGGCCAACGGTTGAGCGCCTTTCATCAACGGATAGCGCTGGACAGCGGGACATTCAGTCTGGAATCGGTCTATCAGGGCAGCAAGGTTTTCGAAGTAGGCGGACCGTTCATCGATCTATTCGATAAACCGGCCAAAGATGCCAAACAGGATCCGCGCTTGCGTGAATCAGGTCACCTCGTTGCATTCGAACTTGAGGGGCGCCGGTATCCCTTATTGCCTGCGACAGCTTTCTATGACTGGCTGTATCTTCGCTGCATCTATCCGGAGCGAGATTGGCTTCGTCGTTTGGAACAGTTGGATGGCTTTACCGATATCGAATTCAATCCGAACAAATCGGTAAACTGTCAGGCGCGATCCTGTGCGATATTCGTATCGCTTCAGCAGAGAGGGTGTCTGGAACAGGCCAGCACTTCGTTCGAGGCCTTTGTCGATGCTCAGGCAGCATCGCTGTGACGGAACGCGGCGACCTCTGACGAGGCCGCCGGCACCATGGACCGAAAGTCGGCTCAGCGGAACTTGCCGCTGACCGAGACGCCGATGATCCGCGGTTCGTTGAACACCGCAGCCATGTAGTTTTCGATGACGCCCTTCAGGTTCTTCTCGTTGGTGATGTTGCGGGCGAAGGCGGCGATTTCGTAATTGTCGTCCGGCGTGGTGTAGCCGATCTTCAGGCCGCCTTCGAAATTGCCCGTCGCGTAGAATTCGCGCGTCTTGTAGAGCACGAAATTGGTGTAGCCCTGGATGTTCCAGTCGGTCGCGATGAACAGCTTGCCGTCATTGGCGAGCGGCAGGTCGTACCGCGCGGTGGCGTCGAGGTTCCAGCGCGGCGCGTTGGGCAGCGGGTTGCCGTCGATTTGCGCGAAGACGTTGCTGCCCACGCGGATCGTCGGATCCTGTACGGTGCAGACCACCACGCCGTTGAGGATGCAGACCTGCGCATAGACGCGCTTGTCGCGGATCTTCGACGCCAGCGCGCTCGCGCCGAGCGTGAAGGTGAGGTTCGGCACCGGGCGGAACTGCGTGTCGATCTCGACGCCATAGGCACGCGCCTCGTCGGCGTTGAAGAGCACGCCGTTGCCGTTGACGTCATTGCCGTTCAGCTGGATGTCGTTGACCGTATAGGTGAACAGCGACGAGTTGATGCGCAGCCGGCCGTCGAGGAAGACGCCCTTCGACCCGATTTCATAGGAGGTGATCGTCTCGCTGTTCGCGGTCGAGAAGGGCGAGTTGAACACCGCCGAACGGCCCTGGATCGTCGGGCCGCGGAAGCCGCGCGCGACGCGGGCATATACGCTGTTGCGCGGATCGAGCTGATACAGCGCCGAAACGTCCCAGCTCGGCTCCTTGCCCTCGAGCCGCACCGCGGTGGGGGCGGTCGCCGGGAACAGGCTGGCGGTGCCGGTCGCGTTCAGCACCGGCTTGACCAGCGTCGTGCGCTTGACGTCCTCGGTATAGCGGCCGCCGGCGGTGATCGTGAAGTCGGGCGTCACCTTGAAGCTCGCCTGACCGAACGCCGCCCAGCTGGTGTTGATGTCGCGCAGGCGCACCCAGTTGTTCGGGTTGCGGGCCGCGGTGTTCAGGAAAAAGCTGCGCTGGTAGAATTCGGTCGTGTCGTTCTGGCGGAAGTAGAAGCCGCCGACCTGCCAGGTGAAACGCCGGTCGGATTGCGAGGCGAGGCGGACCTCCTGCGTATATTGGCCGAGCGCGCGGATATTGCCTTGGCTCTGGCCGAAGCCGTTCGCCACGCCGTTGACCGGGAAGTTCGCCGCCGCGCCGCCGTCGGTGTCGCCGCGGCTGTAGCCCGAGGTGGTTTCATAGGCGCTGATCGAGGTCAGCGTGACCGGGCCGAAGTCATAGGCCGCGTTCACCGAGCCGCCGTAGGTGTCGTAATCCTGCGGGTTGTTGTCGCCCTCGTCGAGCGCGATGCTGCTCCGCGGCTCGGCCGAGACCGAGTTCGACCCCTTGCGGAGCGCGGCGCGGTGGAAGATCGTCGAGGTGCCGTGATAGCCGCGGGCGTGGCCCGAGACGTTGACCGAGAAGGCCTCGGTCGGGGTGAGCAGCACCTGCAGGCGCACGTCGCGCTCGTCGAAGCCGCCCATCGCATCCTTCTGCGGGGTGCGGGTGCCGTCGGCGCTGACCCCGGCGAAGCGGTTGTCGACCCAGTCGTTGCGATGCTGGATCAGGCCCGACAGGCGCACCGCGACCTTGTCCTGGATGATCGGGCCGCCGACGCCGGCGTCATAGGTGAAGGTGCCGAGGCTGCCCGCCGACGCCGACATGCGGCCCTGCCACGTCTGGCTGGGGCGGATCGTGTCGAACTTGATGATGCCGGCGGTGGTGTTGCGGCCGAACAGCGAACCCTGCGGCCCGCGCAGCACCTCGACCTGATTGACGTCGTAAACCGGGTTCGACTTCAGCACGACATGTTCGAGGACGACGTCGTCCTGGATGATCGACACCGGCTGGCTGGCGCCGAGATAGAAATCGATGTTGCCGAGGCCGCGGATGTAGAAGCGCGGGAAGATGCGCCCCGTCGTCGTCTCGATATACAGGCCGGGAACGCGGCCGGAGAGCGACAGGATGTCCTCGCCGCCCGCCTGGAAGGTGCGCAGGTCGCTGCCGCCGACGACGGCGACCGACAGCGGCACGCGCTGCAGGTTTTCCGAACGGCGCTCGGCGGTGACGACGATGTCGCCGAGATCGCCGCTGGCGTCCTGCGTCGCGGTCGTATCGGTCGCGGCGGCGTCGGTCGCCGGCGTCGCGGTCTGGGCGAGCGCGGGCGCGGCGAAGCCGGCGGCACCGAGCAGCAACATGGTCTTGAGCAAACGCGTGGTCACGAAGGTCCCCCTGATGGTTACGGGGAGCCGCCGCCGGGCGGGACGCCAGGATATTCCCTTGGCGCAACCTGCCGGCGATGATGGCGACCGCCCCCCGGCGGATCTTCGCGCTAGTCGGCGATTGTGTCGGCTTCGTGAAATTATGTGTCTGAAAAGACACACCTTCCCCGTTTTCGACGGAGAAGGTGTGGCGGCTTATTTGCCCTGCACGACGCGGACCAGTCCGGCGGCGTCCTGCCCGGTCGGCAGGCGGCCCGACGCGGCGAGCTTGCCCGTCGCCTGGCTCCAGCGCAGCGTCGCCGTCCGGCCGCCGGTCTTGCGATTGGCGTTGGTGACGCCGTCGTCGTCGTAAAGCGTGAAGCTCGCGTCGCGGCCGGGATAGACGCGGATGCTCTCCAGCGGCTGCGCGGTCGCGGTGCTCGGCACCTGCACCCCCATCGGCACGATCGATCCGGCGCGGACGAACAGCGGGATCTTGTCGATTGGTGCCGCCGCGTCGATCGTCTGGCCGCCGGTATAGCGCCGCTCGGTCCAGTAATCGTACCAGTCGGCGCCGGCGGGCAGATAGACCTTGCGGCTGGTCACGCCCTGATCGGTGACCGGCGCGACGAGGAAGGCCGGGCCGAACATATATTGGTCGCCGATCGTCGCCACCGCGGGATCGTTGGGGAAGTCCATGAACAGCGCGCGCATGAACGGCGCCCCGGTCTGCGCGGTCTGATGCCCCAGTGCGTAGAGATAGGGAATCAGCGCATAGCGCAGCCGCAGGAAGCCGGCGAGCACTGGCTCGGCGGCGGTGCCATACTCCCATAGCGCGGTGCCGGCACGCTGGCCGTGGATGCGCAGCGTCGGCGTGAAGCTGTTATAGGCGAACCAGCGCGTGAACAGCTCGGGGTAATCGGCATAGCTCGGCGGCATCGCGGTCGCGCCGGCGGGGTCGAGCAAGGGCGCGCGCTCGGCCTTGGGGCCGGCGGGGTTCTGCCAGCCGCCGGTGTCGCTGCTCCAATAGGCCATGCCGGTGGCGGTGAAGCCGAGCCCGGCGGGCACCTGCCGGCGCAGCGCTTCCCAGGTCGATTGCACGTCCGACGACCAGAAGAGGGCGCCGTTGCGCTGCGTACCGAGATAGGCGGCGCGCGACAGGATCAGGTTGCGCATGTCTGGCCGGTCCTTCGCCGAGCCTTCCGCGACGCTGCTGGTGTGCACCAGCGGATAGAGATTGTGGTAGCGGTCGCCCGAGCCGATCGAGAATTGGTGGCCGTCCGGGACGAGATCGGGCTCGGTCTCGTCGAGCCAGAACCAGTCGAAGCCCTGGCTGGCGATATTGTCGCGGATCTTGGTCCAGAACCATTGCCGCGCGTCGGGATTGGTCGAATCGAGCAACGCGCCGGCGCGGTCGGCGCGGATCGGCAGGCCGTCGACGACGCTGCCGTCCTTGTCGTGGAGCAGCCAGCCCTTGGCGCCGAGGAAATCGTAATAGCGCGACTCCCGCTCGAAGCGCGGCCAGACGCTGATGATCGAATGCATCCCCAAATTGTGGAGCGTATCGTTCATCCCCTTTGGATCGGGGAAGAAGGTCCGGTCGATGTCGAGCTGGCCCATCCGCGACCAATAGAACCAGTCGAGCACCATCACGTCGAGCGGCAGGTTGCGCTGGCGATAGCCCTGCGCGACGTCGAGCAATTCCTTCTGCGTCTCGTAGCGCGCCTTGGACTGGATCAGGCCGAACGCCGCCTTGGGCGGCAGCGGGGTGGCGCCGGTCAGCTTCGCATAGCCGGCATAAAGCTGGTCGGTGGTGTCGCCGGTGATGACGAAGAAGGACACGCGTTCGCCGACGTTCGACTGCCAGTGAGTGGCGTTGTGCAGGCCGGGCGAGACCGTCGTCGCCGAGGCATTGTCCCAGACGATTCCGTAGCCCTTGTTGGTGACCATGAACGGCACGCAGACGCTCTCGCCGGCGGGCGCATCGTAATTGTGGCGGCAGTCGATCGTGCGGCCCTTGAGGTCGAGCACGCCCTCCTGATTCTGGCCGAGGCCGTAATAATGTTCGCCCGGCTGCACTGCGAAGCTGGCGCCGACGCGGAAGGTCTTCTCGTCGTTGACGGTGTGCGGCGCCATTTCCCAGCCGGTCATGTCGAGCAGGGTGCGGCCGTCGGCACCGCGCACCGAGATCGCCACCGGCGGCAGCGACGACGCGAAATAGCGTTGCATCTGCGTCGGCGCCTTGGGCCAGGGCTGCGCGGCAACGGTCAGGGTCAGCGCCGGCGAGGCGAAGACGTCGCCGCTCGCGTCGGTGCGGTGGCTCCAGCCGGCGGCATCGGGCCTGGCGTTGGGGCCTTCGCCCGGCGGGGCGACGGCGAGCGCCTTGTCGAGCGCGATCGTCACCCGGACGATGTTGGGAGCATAGGGTTCGATCGCGACGATGCCACCGTTGCGGTCGACGATCGCCAGCGGATCGGCCGCGGCAGGCAGTGCGGCGAGCGATGCGATCGCCGTCCCCGCGGCCAGCAGATGGCGCAGAAGGCCTGACTTGCGGATGGCGCGCGTTGGCTGAGTCATCGAATCTCTCCCCCCGGACCAATCACTTGCCCGTTCCGTCTTTTACTTATGAGGGGATCGTTCACCCGTGCAAGCGGCAACCGTGGCTAGCGCGACCTTCGTCGCGCTATGCGGCTAGCGCGGCGCGCGACAGTGCCGCGCGATGAACTCCTGATGCGGCGGCATATGGGCGGCGGCGGCCGCGGTGACCTTGCCGATCCGGTCGAGCGCCGCACGCGCATCGGCGAGCGGCAAGGCGGCGCCGAGCGGATCGTACCCCGATGCGGTCAGCCCCTGGCCGTCCATCACCGCCAGCCAGCTCGTCTTGGTGAACAATTCGTCGGTCTCGCGGAACACGCGGCCGGTGCGGCGATAGATGGCGATCCGCTCCGCCAGCGTGTCCGGGATCGGCATCTCGGCGAGCCGTCGCCAGTAAGCGGTGTCGCGGCGGCCGGTGGCGTGGAAGTGGAGGATGACGAAGTCGCGGATGCTGTCGAACTCGGTCGCCATCAGCCGGTTGTAGCGGCGGATGTCGGCAGGCTCGAACGCGCGCGTCGGCAGCATCTCGAGCAGGCGCGCGATGCCCGACTGGATCAGATGGATGCTGGTCGACTCCAGCGGCTCGAGAAAGCCGCCGGACAGGCCGAGCGCGACGCAATTGCGCACCCAGAGCGCCGATCGCCGCCCCGCGCGGAAGCGCAACGTGCGTGGCTCGGCCAGCGCCTCGCCTTCGAGATTGGCGAGCAGGGTCGCGGTCGCCTCGTCCTCCGAAATATGGTCGGCGGCGAAGACATAGCCGTTGCCGACGCGATGCTGCAGCGGGATGCGCCATTGCCAGCCGGCGGTGCGGGCGGTGGCGCGGGTATAGGGCGGTGGCGGCCCGGTGACCGCGCTCGGCACCGCGACCGCGCGATCATTGGGGAGCCACGCCGACCAATCCTCGAACCCCGCGCCGAGCGTGTCGCCGAGCAGCAGCGACCGGAATCCCGAACAGTCGACGAACAGGTCCGCCTCGACCCGTCCGCCGTCGGCGAGCGTCACCGCCTTGATGAAGCCGTTTGCACCGCGCAGCACGACGTCGACGACGCGCCCCTCGCGGCGGACGACGCCGGCGGCCTCGGCGCGACCACGCAGGAAGCGGGCATATAGCGCGGCATCGAAGTGGAAGGCATAGCCGATATGCGCCAATGGCGTGTTGCCGGGCTGCGGCCGCATGAATTTGCCCGCCGCGGCGGCGGCCGCGCAGATCGAATAATCGGACAACGGACCTGCCGCGCCCTCGCCGTGCAGCCGTCGCCACAGCGCCTCGAACGGCACCGCGCCGAGATCGATGCCGTAGACGCCGAACGGGTGGAAATAGCGCTGGCCGAGCGCGCGCCAGTCGACGAATTCGATGCCGAGCTTGAACGTGCCGCCGGTCGCGCGGACGAAATCGTCCTCGTCGATGCCGAGCAAGGCGTTGAACGCCTGGATCGGCGGAATCGTCGCCTCGCCGACACCGACGGTGCCGATCTCCTCCGATTCGACCAGCGTGATCGCCGGACCGTGCGGCCCGAGCACGCGCGCGAGCGCCGCCGCCGCCATCCAGCCCGCGGTGCCGCCGCCGATGATCGCGATGCGGCGGATCGCGCCGTCTTGCCCGCTCATGCGCTCGCCCGGCATTGGAGGAACAGATTGCCGGTCAGCCGTCCGCGCCGCGGATCGGCGGCGGCGTCCGGCAGATGCGCGATCAGCCCCGAATGGAGCAGTGCCGCGCGATAGAGCACGAGCCGGTCGCAGCGTGCCGCGACCGCCCCGATCCGCTCAAAGCGCGCGTCGGACTCCGTCCGATAGCCGGGCGGCGGTGGATCGGCGCGTTCGCGGTCGAGCGCGGCGTGATAGGCCGGCAGGCGTTCGGCATCGATCGTCTCGAACCCGGTGGCGCGATGGCGGAAGAAGCCGGTGCCGTCGCCATTGTCCGGCGACAGGAAATGCACGGTCGCGAATTGCAGCCGGTCGGCGGTGTCGACGTGCGGGACGCGCTGGTCGGGGCTCAAGGCATCCGTCGGCGTGGTGACCAGCGAGAAATTGCCGCGGGCGCGAGCCGGCACGACCGGGCCGGTGCCGAAATGCGCGGCGATCAGCGGCAGCACGAAGTGCACCATCGCATCGAGATAGCCGACCGGTGCCGGACCGAGCAGCCCGGGATAGCCGCTGCCTGCGCGCGCCGCGTCGGTGAATTGCGCGCGCGCGGCGATCTCGACCAGCGCCGCCGGGTCGCCGCTGGCGCCGTCGATCACCACCACCGGCTCCCGCTCCTCGCCGACGCGCAGGATCTCGATCGCGCCGGGAGCGGCGAACCAGGGCGTGGCGGCGGCGTGCGGCGCGGCGGTCGACATCGGTGTCAGAACTCGTTGTTGATATAGAAGACGAAGCCGCGGCTGCCGTCGCCGGCATCGGCGACGAGTACCGGCCCCGGCGTATAGCCGCGGGCGAGCAGATCATGCTCGAATTGCTTGTCGCGAAAGGCGGTCACCATCGTCGCCTCCGTCTGCCCCGCCGGCAGCGGCCCCGCAACCTCGCAAGCGGTCCGCACGCAGCTGACGTGGACGGGCGCGGCGGCGGCGAAGACCGGCAGGCGCGCGACTGCGGCGGTCATCGCCGCCTCCACCGGCGCGGCGGCGGCGGCTGGCGGCGGCTGCGTCGTCATCACCGCCGCCATCATCCGCACGTCGCCGCCGCGACGATCGTGCGTGGCGAGCGTCTCGACCAGTTTGCGCTCGGGCCGCTCCCGCACCGGCGCGGGCGGGGCGCTCGGCGTGGCAGTGGGGCGGACGACGGTGACCGGCGCGCTGACCACCGCGACCGCCGCGGGGGGCGATGCGGGCGGACGGGGCCGGTGATGCACGGCATAGCCGCCGGCGAGCGCCAGCGCTGCGGTGGTGGACACGGCGGCCCAGCCTTTCCTCTGCATAATCCTCTCCCCAGGCATGATCGTCCTGCCTGTTGTCCGACATGATAGAGGAAGGTCCGGCGCTGTAGAGAAGGCGAAACCGACGGAAATGCGATGGTAGCGCTAGCGTTGGCGCCTCCGTCTATTCTCAATATGACATCCATATGTCATACATAACTGCCGACGGAGATCGGCTGATGAGGAGAGGAATGATGTTCAGGAAAACTTTGGCGCTGGGCGCCGCGATGGTGGCGCTGGCGCTGCCCGGCGTCGCCTGGGCGAGCGCGCAGACCGTCAACAACGGCTCGCAGTTCGTCACCACGACGGGCGGGCAGATCGACGCGCACGGCGGCGGCGTCATCAAGGTCGGCAGCTATTATTATTTCCTCGGCGAGAACCGGAACCCGGATTATTCCTTCCGTGCGGTGTCGATGTACCGGTCGACCGATCTCAAGACCTGGGAATTCCGCAACGACGTGCTGAAATCCTCGTCGGCGAGCGAGCTGAACGGCGCCAACATCGAACGGCCCAAGATCCTCTACAATGCCGCGACCCGCAAATACGTGCTGTGGGCGCATTGGGAGAATGGCAAGGACTATGGCGAGGCGCGCGTCGCGGTGGCGACGTCGGACACGGTCGACGGCAATTACACCTATCTCGGCAGCTTCCGGCCACTCGACTATGATTCGCGCGACATGACGGTGTATCAGGACAGCGACGGCACCGGCTATCTGATCTCGTCGTCGAACGTGAACTACGACCTCAACGTCTACAAATTGAGCGCGGACTATACCAAGGTCGATTCGCTGCTCACCGTCATCAAGGGCTATCACCGCGAAGCGCCGGCGCTGGTCAAGCGCAACGGCGTCTACTTCCTGATCACCTCGGGCGCCACCGGCTGGAACCCCAATCGCGCCGCCTATTTCACCGCGACCAGTCTCGCCGGGCCGTGGACCGGGCCGACCTATTTCGGTCACGACACCACCTATAATTCGCAATCGACCTATATTCTGCCGGTGCAGGGATCGAGCGGTACGTCCTATCTCTACATGGGCGATCGCTGGGGGCCGGCGATCGGCCAGATCGTCAACGATTCGACCTATGTGTGGCTGCCGCTGACCTTCCCGACGAACACCTCGCTCGATTTCACCGGCACCGCGTCGCAGATCACGATCGACGCGGCGGCGGGCACGATCGCGCTCGGCTCGCCCAACACGCAATTGGTCAAGATGCAGGTCGCGCACAGCGGCCAGTGCGCCAACATCAGCAACGATTCGCCTTACTATAACGGCACGGCGATCCAATGGACCTGCACCAACACCAGCAACGAACTGGTCGAGCGCCGCCCGATCGGCAATTACACGCAATATGTCGTGCAGCGCAGCGGGCTGTGCCTCGCCCAGGCGGACGACAACGGCAGCGGCGGCGCGGTGGTGCAGACCTCCTGCTCGATCGGCGACAAGTCGCAATGGACGTATAACGGCACGACGATCGTCAACCGCGCCTCGGGCTCCTGCCTCGACGTCAACGAAGCCTCGACCGACACGGGCACCAAGCTGATCGTCTGGCCGTGCAACGGCGGCGGCAACCAGCGCTGGACGATGATCAACTAAACGACAGGCGAACGGACCGGCCGCGGCCCCCCGGCCGCAGCCGGTTTTTTTCGTGCCTGTGCGTCGGGCACAAAAAAGCCGGCGCGATCCGAAGACCGCGCCGGCAGTGGGGAAGCCGTTTAGTAGGTGGCGCGCAGCGACAGGCCGAAGCGGCGGTCGTTGAGCTGATATTGCAGCGGCTGCGCGGCGGTGCCGATGTAGGTGACGTTCATCCGGTTGGTGAGGTTCACCGCATCCGCCGACACCGCGACATGATCGGTGACGTTGACGCTGATCGACGCATCCAGCGACGCATAGGGCTTGGCATATTGCGGAATGCCGTTGGCGCCCGCGCCGGTCGTCTGATCGAGGTAGCTCGACCGCCAATTGTAGGCGAGGCGGGCGGTCAACGGTCCCTTTTCGTACAGGCCGATCAGATTGTAATTGTGCTTCGACAGCTTCTCCAGCGGCACCTGCGTCGGGATATTCGATCCCGCCGTCGCGAACGGATTGCTGACGTTCGAGTCGACATAGGTGTAATTGGCCTGGATACCGAACCCGCTGAGCAGGCCGGGCAGGAAGTCGAAGAACTGCTGATAGCCGATCTCGGCGCCCTTCACCGTGCCATTGCCGGAATTGAGCACGGTGTTCACGTCATAGGCGCGACCCTGGAAGTTCTGGACCACGACGCCGCTGGCGAGGAAGCCGTCGACCTTCTTGTAGAACAGGCCCGCGGTCAGCGACCCGGTCGGGGCGAAATACCATTCCGCGGTTAGATCGTAATTGTCCGACTCGATCGGGTTGAGCCGCGGATTGCCCGAATTGGCGCTCGGTCGACCGGTGATCGGGCTCACCTGATTGGGGTTGTTGAGCGTCAGGTTGGTCGACAATTGGTCGAAATTCGGCCGCGCGAGACCCTTCGAATAGGCGAAGCGCATCTGGATCTCGTCGGTGAACCGTGCCCGCACGTTGAAGCTCGGCAGCGCCCGGGTGTAGCTCTTGTCGATCGAGAGCGGCGAAATCGTGCCGTCCGAGTTGAAGAGCGTGCCGGACGAGACGACCTTGGTCTTCACCAGCCGGACGCCGGCGCCGCCATCGAAGCGGACGCCGCCAGCTTCGAAGGCGTAATCGGCGATGCCCCAGGCGGTGTAGGTCTTCTCGTTCTGCGAATTGAGATCGCCGGGCGTGAACGCGTCCTTCGTCTTCGCGCCGAAGATCGCATAGAGCGCCTTGGTCTGCGCCCACACGCCATTGGCCTGTGGGAAGGCGGGGTACAGCAGGCCGCCGGTGACGCTGTTGCCGTCGAAGAAGTTCTTCGAGGGGCCGGGCATCGCCAGCTGCGGGTTGCGGCTGAGCGGGATGAACGGCGTTCCCGCCGGTGCCGAGCAGCTGCCGTCGGGGCCGGTCTGATACAGGCAGACGCCGTTCCAGGTGCCGCGCAGATCGATCGAATTGTCCGAATAGCGGGCGCCGCCGCGCAGCTTCTTCAGGAAGCCGCCCTCGAGATCATATTCCAGATCGTAGGACAAAGCGAGCTGATCGGCGTCGTTGCGCTGGAGCGAATCGGCGATGAACGTCGTCGCATATTTGCTCGGATCGGTCAGCAGCGCCTTGTTGCGCACGTCCCAGCGTGGCCGGCTGCCGCGCAGATCGAAATCGACGATCTCCTGATTGGGTGCGTTCGCCTCGGTCTGCCCCGCAGCGGTGAACAGCGACAGGACGTTGCCGTTGCGATCGGCGTTGTAATAGCTCTTGAGATATTGCGCGTCGAAGTGGATCTTCGCGCGGTCGGTCGGGCTCCAGTCGGCGCCCAGCGTGAAGTTCTGGCTCTGGCTCCACAATTCCTGGTCGAAGCGGCCGGTCTCGAACAATTGGTTCTGCAGCGCGCCCGACGTGGCATAGCCCTCGTCGTTGAAGGTGAAGGTGGCGCTGGGCAGCGGCCGCGACTGCGTCCCGCCGTTGACCGAATAATAATAGGCGCCGCGACGGTTGAACCAATATTTGGTATATTGATACTGGCCGGTCAGCAGCAGATTGTCGGTCGCCTGCCACTGGAGGGCGCTCGCGATGCCGAGCCGGCGACGGTCGCCGAGATCGTCATACACCTGGAAGCCGAGCGGCGCCTTGGCATTGGCCGGCGCGCCCGTGATCGAACCCGCCGGGATCGGCTGTTGCTGGTTGGCGAGGATGCCGTCCTGCCGATATTGGCTCTTCGAATAGACCGCATTCACCAGGAAGCCGATCTCGCCGATGCCGGTGTCGAAGCGGTTGCTGTACAGGCCCGACACCGAATATCCCGGCTTGTCGACGCGGTCGTAGTAATTGCCGCGCGCGGTCAGGCTGACGACCTGCTTCTCCGAATCGAACGGCCGGCGGGTGCGCAGGTTGACCGCGCCGCCGACGCCACCTTCGATGATGTTGGCGGGTGCGTTCTTGTAGACGTCGACGCCCGACAGCAGTTCCGGCGGAATGGCTTCGAGGTCGAAGGCGCGACCGCCGGAGGCCGAATAGACCGCACGGCCATCGAGGAAGTTCTGGACCTGGGTGAGGCCGCGCACGGTGATCGCGGGGGAGGTACGGTGATCGAAGTCGGTCGCGCCTTCGCCGTAACGGCGCTGGATCTGCACGCCGGTGACGCGCTGCAGCGCCTCGGTCGTGTTCACGTCGGGCAGCTTGCCGATGTCCTGCGCGCTGATCGAATCGACGATCTGGTCGGAATTGCGCTTGATCGCCTGCGCCGACCGCAGGCTGGCGCGGACGCCGGTGACGATGATGTCCTGATCGTTCGTCGGATCGCTCGCCGCCTGATCGCTGGTCTGCGACACGGTGCCGGTTGCTTGTGCGGCCGGTATCGTCGTCTGTGCATGCGCCGCGCCGGCCAGTGCGACGAACGATGCGCCCGCGAACAGACGCACGTAAGTGCCCTTCATGGTCCCTCTCCCCAATAATACCGACATGAGTGCCGTGTAATGTCCTACATATAACGAGTCGGATTATGCCGGACAAATGAAATTTGCAGGTGGATCGGTTGCGGCCTATCGATGGGACGGCGATCCCTCGCCATGCCCTTGGGAAGGTTCATAAAAAATTGGCGAAACGCGAACGGATCAGGCCAGCGCACGTGACGATCGCGCGGACGCTCGGCGTCGCGATTGTCACCGGCGACTATACGCCGGGCGAGACGATTCCCGGCGAGTTCGATCTTGCCGACCGGTTCGGCGTGGCGCGCAACGTCATCCGCGAGGCGCTGCGTATGCTGACCGCCAAGGGCTTGATCGAAAGCCGCCGCAAGACGGGAACGCGGGTGCGCGAACGGGTCGACTGGAACCTGCTCGATACCGAGATGCTCGGCTGGATGTTCGAGGGCGAACCGCCGGTCGGCTTCGTCAAAAGCCTGTTCGAACTGCGGCTGATCGTCGAACCGGCCGCCGCCGCGCTCGCCGCGACGCATCGCACCGCCCGGCAATTGTCGCGACTCGGCCATGCGCTCGAACTGATGACGCATCACGGTCTGGAGAGCGTCGCGGGTCAGGCGGCGGACGAGCAATTCCACGCGGTGCTGCTCGAGGCGACCGCCAACGAACTGCTCGGCAGCCTGTCGAGCAGCATCTCGTCGGCGGTGCGCTGGACGACGTTCTTCAAATATCGCGTCGTCGCCGATTACATCGATTCGATCCCGCAGCATCAGGCCTTGTTCGAGACGATCGCGCGCGCCGACCCGGCGGCGGCGCATGCCGCGGCGACCGCACTGATCGAACAGGCGCAGCGCGATACCGAACAGGCGATGCGGATCGCTTGATCCAAGTTGCATCTTGACCGTCTCCGCAGCGGGAGTCATGTCCTACATATAAAATAGGGCAGGAGCGGACGATGGAGCGACGGTCGGTGACGCGATGTGCCGGGGCGCTTGGCATCGGCCGTGCCGCTGCCGCGCTGCTGCTCGCCTGCGGCGTCGTGGTGGCGCCGCTGGCGGCGCAGGACAGCCGTTTCGTCGCCACCGACGCGGGCAAGCCGTCGCTGCGCGTCGATGGACAACCCTTCCTGCTGCTCGGTATCCAGCTCAACAATTCCAGCGGCTTCCCCGCCGAACTGCGCCGCCTCGCGCCCGCGATCCGGCGCAGCCATGCCAATACGGTGATGGCGCCAATCGGCTGGGAATCGGTCGAGCCGGTGGAGGGGCGGTTCGACTGGACGGTGGTCGACGGGCTGATCGCCGAGGCACGCGCGCAGCAGGTGCGGCTGGTGCTGCTGTGGTTCGGGACGTGGAAGAACGCCAACATGAGCTACACGCCCGCCTGGGTGAAGCGGGACACCGCGCGCTTCCCGCGGGTCGTCGACGCGCTTGGCAAGCCGATCGAGGTGCTGTCGCCGATCGCCGCCGCCAGCCGCGACGCCGATGCGCGCGCCTTCGCCGCGTTGATGGCGCATCTGAAAGCCGTCGACGGGCGGCAGAAGACCGTCGTCATGGTGCAGGTGGAGAATGAGGCGGGGACGCTCGGCGCCGATCGCGATCATGCGCCCGCTGCCGAGGCGCTGTTCCGCGCCGCGGTGCCCGCCGACATGCCGGGCGCGAAACCCGGCGACTGGACCGCCAATTACACCGAGCGCGCGCCCGAGGCATTCATGGCCTATCACACCGCGCGCTATATCGGCGCGGTCGCGGCGGCGGGGAAGCGCGCCTATGATCTGCCGCTCTACGTCAACGTCTGGCCGCGCGAGCAGCCGGGTCTGTTGCGGCCGGGGGACAGTTCGCCCTCGGGCGGCGCGGTGTCGTGGCTGCTGCCGCAATGGCGCGCGCTGGCACCCGCGATCGACGTCGTCGGCGTCGATAATTACGACACCAATGTTGCGCCTTATACCGATATCGCGCGCGCCTATGACGTGCCCGGCAATCCCCTGTTCGTGCCGGAGACGGGCGGCAGCATGGCGCATGCCCGCCACGCCTTCTGGACGCTGGCGCAGCCGCATGCGGTCGGCATCGGCAAATTCGGCATCGGCGCGGACTTCGGCCTTAAGGACGGGCAGGCGGCGGAGGAGCCGATCGCGCTCGACTATCGTCTGCTGCGCGAGGCGGCGCCGTTCCTGCTGCCGCTGCGCGATGCGGGGCAGGTGCGCGTCGCGGTCGAGGAAGATGGTATGGCGAACGTGCCGCTCGTCTTCGGCGACGTGGATCTCGTCGCGCGCTTCGGCGAGGTGCGAGACGGCTATGGCGGGCCGCGCGGGCAGGGCAACAAGGACCTGTCGGGGCGGGTGATCGTCGCGCGCGCCGCGCCCGATCGCTTCCTGCTCACCGGGGCGAGTGCCAACCTCAAGTTCGCGCCGAGGCTCGGCGCGGCGGGCGGCATCCAGCTCGTCACGGTCGAGGAGGGGCATTTCGAGGGCGGCCGCTGGGTGCGCGAGCGCCTGCTCAACGGCGACGAGACCGCGTTCGGGCTGATCCTGCCGCCGGAGGGGAAGACGCTGATGGTTACCGTGCAGGAGAATCGATGATGTGGCGCGCCGCTTTCGCACTGATGCTCGCGCTGCCGATCGCGGCCGCGCCGGCGCCGACCCCCGCACCGCTGACGATGCCGGCGATGCCGCTGCACGATCCGTGGATCGTCGCCGATGCCGCGACGCGCACCTATTGGCTATTCACCACCAATCAGGCGGAGATGACCGGCGACAAGCGGCTCGGCATCATGGCCTATACCAGCCGCGACCTGAAGCATTGGACGCGCCCGACCGTCGTCTTCACGCTGCCGGACGGGACCTGGGCGAACGACGGCGCCTGGGCGCCCGAGGTGCATCGCTGGCGCGGTCGCTGGTATCTGTTCACGACCTTCCACAACGAAACCGCCAGGCTCGCCAAGCCGGGAACGCATCGCCGCGGCACCGTGCTGGCGGTGGCGGACCGGCTCGGCGGGCCGTTCACGCTGTTGCGCGACGGCGCCCCGATTGCCCCGAAGGAGCTGATGACGCTCGACGGCACGCTCCACGTCGATCGCGCCGGCAAGCCGTGGCTGGTCTATGCGCACGAATGGGTGCAGGCGCGCGACGGCACGATCGAGGCGCTGCCGCTCGATGCGACGCTCAAGGCGGCGGGCGCGCCCCGCTTGCTGTTCCGCGCCTCGGAGGCGCCCTGGGCGTCGGGCCGGCCACAGAAGGAGGGCGACAAGATCTACGTCACCGACGGGCCGGAGCTGTTCCGCACCCGCACCGGCCGGCTGTTGATGCTCTGGTCGAGCTATGACGATCGCGGTTCCTACGTGCAGGGCGTGGCGCGCTCGCGCAGCGGCGAGCTCGCCGGCCCGTGGGAGCAATTGCCGCCGCTGGTCCGCGCCGACAGCGGCCACGGCATGATCTTCCGCCGCTTCGACGGCGGGCTGATGATGGTGCTGCACCGCCCGTTCCACAATGCGCGCGGCAAATTGTACGAGATGCGCGACACCGGCGACAGCGTCGCGGTGGTGCGCGAGGCGAGCGAGCTCGACGGCGAGACTCACCCCACCCATGGAGGCTGACGCGATGACGATCCGAACCCTAGTCGCCCGCGCGCTGCTGCCCGCCGCGGCGCTGCTGGTCAGTGCGGCGGATGCGCCGGCACGCTGGGACGCGACGGGTGCGGGCAATCCGCTGCTGCCGGGCTATTTCGCCGATCCGTCGATCGTCCGCGACGGCGGCCGCTGGTACGTCTTCGCGACGATCGATCCGTGGGGCGGCGATACGCTCGGGCTCTGGACCTCGGACAATGGCCGCGACTGGAGCTTCTCGCAGCCGAACTGGCCGACCAAACAGGCGGCGACCAGCCCGACCTCGGGCGATTCCAAGGTCTGGGCGCCGTCGGTGGTCAAGGCGGCGAACGGCCGCTGGTATATGTACGTCTCGGTCGGCAGCGAGATCTGGGTCGGCAGCGCGGCTTCGCCGGCAGGACCATGGGCCGACGCCAATGGCGGCAGGCCGCTGGTCGCGCGCGACTTCGCGCCCGCCTATCATATGATCGACGCCGAGGCGTTCATCGATAGCGACGGGCAGGCCTATCTCTATTGGGGGTCGGGGCTCAACTGGACCAACGGCCATTGCTTCGTCGTCAAACTGAAGCCCGACATGGTGACGTTCGACGGCGTTCCGCGCGACGTCACCCCCGCGAACTATTTCGAGGGGCCGTTCATGGTGAAGGCGGGGAAACGCTACGCGCTGACCTATAGCGACGGCAACACGACCAAGGACACGTACAAGGTCCGCTATGCGATCGGCGACACGCCGTTCGGCCCGTTCAGGGAGGCCGCCGACAGCCCGATCCTGACCACCGATGCCAGCCGCGACATCATCAGCCCCGGCCATCACGCGGTGTTCCGCAGCGGCGGTCAGGCCTATATCCTCTATCATCGTCAGGCCTTGCCGTGGCCGCGCGACGGCGAGGAGGTGTTGCGCCAGATCGCGGTCGATCCGCTGCGCATCGGCACCGACGGCACGCTGGCGCGGGTGGCGCCGTCGCATGGCGGCGCGGTGAAGGGCTTCGCGCCGGCGCGGGCGCGGGGCTTGCGCTGGCAGGCGTCGGGGAGCGGCGAGGGGGCCTATGGCGCGGCGCGTGCGGCGGACGACAATTACGCGACCTTGTGGCGAGGTGGCGGTGAGGGGGCGGCGACGCTGGTGGCCGATCTCGGCGCGGTACGCGCGGTGACGGGCAGCCGGCTGCGGCCGGAATATGCGACGCGGACCTATACGGTCGGCATCGAGGCTTCGGACGACGGCCGTAGTTGGCGTCCGGTGGTGCCGGCGGCGGCACGCTCGGGCTCGCCGATCGCGCTGCCGCATGCGCTGCGCACGCGCTACCTGCGGCTGACGACGGGCAGCGGCAAGGACGGCTATTGGGAGTGGTCGATCAACTGACGTCTTGCGGTCGCACGTGTCTTTTGGGCGGGCGAGTCGGACCGCGCCGGTTCGGGAACGGTCAAAGCGGTTTCTGCATCCGGATCAATGGGATCGCTATACCGTTCGCCACAGCCTCGACGGTTTCCACCGGCTGATAGCCGTTCACCGCATAGAGACGCTCTCCGCTCAACGTGGCCATCAATTCGACGCTGGTGAAACCATGCGAAGCAGCGGCGTCCTCGCATCCCTTCAGGATAAGCCGGCCTACACCCTGCCGGACGAAATCGGGATCAGTGTACATCGCCCTGATCCTTGCGGGATGCTGCGCCGGATCGAGAAGCTCGGGCGCGCGCAATGCGCTGCTATGATCGCCCCCGTAGAGAGTCGCCCGCTTGCTCCAACCGCCGCAACCCATGATGACCCCGTCGCGCTCGGCGATCAGGTAGGTGCCGTCCTCGATCAGCTGCGTGTCCAATCCCATGATCGCGTGACTGGCTGCGACCTGTTCCGGGGACAGCAAGCCGGTTTGAAGCGCATCGATCGCCCGTTCCATGAGCGCCTTGAGTGCCGGGATATCCTGCCCGGTGGCCCATCGTGTCCGGGGAGCGTCGTCGGTCAAAGCGGTCATGTCACATCCAAACTGGTCGCCCGCTTGGCAGTCTAGCTTTGCGCGTTGCGCCTGTCAGCCGGGACCGCGACCCGTCCGCGCCACCACTATCACCCGGCTTGACACGCCACTGCTTCCCCCGCCCGCGCGTCAGCACCAAAGTCACCACCGACTGCGCCGGCGCAGTCACCCCCGCGACGCAGCGCGCATCGTGCGTCGCATCGGTCAGCACCGCCTGCGCGCGCCAGCCCTGCGGCGCCACCAGCGTCCGAGGCGTCACCCCGCCGTTGACATGGACCAGCACCAGCGTCGCGCCATCCGGCGACAACGCTGCCGCGGTGTCGAGATCGTCGACCGGCACCAGTCGATAGCCGGGGCGGATATAGCGGCTGAACTGCGCCATCGCCCAATATTTGCGGGTGACGTGGATCGCGTGCGGCCCCGCCGCCGGCGCCGCCAGATCGGCCTTGATCAGCCCCCAGTTCGAGGTCGGCTTGCCGTTGCCGCCCGAGAGGTTCTCCACCGCCTGCCAGAATACCCAGGCCGCCGGCTCGAGCCTCTTGAGATCGGCGACGACGTGGTCGGCGAAGGCGAGCGCCGAGGGCATGCCGTCGAAATTCTCCCGATCGCCGTCGAGCGGCGTGTCGTTCTCGCTCATCCACAGCCGGATGCCCGCCGCGCGGGCGGCATCGCGCGCACCCGTCTGGTACAAGGTGCCGTAGCTGTGGACGTTGAGCTGGCCGACCCGCGCCAGCGTCGCCGGTGGATAGGCCGCGACATCGGTGAGGAACAGCCGGGAGTTGGTCTCGTCCGGCGCCGAGACGACCGTCGCCAGCCCGCGCGCCTTGAGCGCCGCGTCGCTGGCGTCGATCATCGCCGCCTGCCGCGCCGGGCTCCAGTGCGCGCCCTCCTGTGTGTTGGCGGCATACCAGTAATCGGTGTTGGGCTCGTTGACCGGCGACAGCGTGCGGAAGGTGATGTGATGCCGCCGCTGCAATTCCTCGACGCTGCGCGCGAGATAGGCGGCAAACGCGCCTTCCTGACCGGGGCGCAGATTGTCGTCGGTCCGCTTCTCCGCGCCCGAAACCTTTCCCGAGACGGTCATGAACCACGGCGGCGAATTCGAGAAGGCCTCGAAGATCGCGCCCGGCACGCGCGCGTGGATCGCATCGAGCCACCAGCGCTGGTTGGCATCCTGCGACCAGTCCCACATCCGCGGATCGTCGGCGCGCCAGTCCTGCGCCTGCGTGCCGGGCGGCAGCCGCCAGAAGCCCGGCACCGCCGCGCCGGTGCGCAGATAGGGTTTGGTGTCCGCGGCATCGCCGCCGCCGATATTGTAGCGCGCGATCGTCCAGCCGAGCCCCCGCCCGGTATAGAACAAATCGGCGAGCCGCGTCCGCTCCGCCTCCGGCCAGCCGCCGGTGACGTTGGCGAACCAGGCGAGCGCGGTCCCCCAGCCCTCGAACACCGTCGACGGCCGGTCGACGGCGGCGCGCAGCACGACGGTCACCGGCCGCGTCACCGACGGCGCCGGTGCCGCCGCGGTGCCGAGCAGCAGCGCGGCGAGCAGCGCGCCGATCCGCTTCACGCCACCGACCCCGGCGCCGCGGTCGGTGCCGACAGCATCCGCACCTCGTAGATATCGACCTCGCCGCGCTTGCCGGTGAAGACGACCTTCGCCGCCGCCTTGCCCTGTTCGCCGGCGCTGCGCAGCGGATAGTCGATCGCGACGAAGCCCTCCTGCGGCTTGGCCTCGCGCGCATCGGTGGCGAGCGGCGTGCCGTCGACGCTGATCGCCAGTTCGCGATTGCCGACGTCGCCGCCCCAATAGACGACGCGCAGCACCGCCGGCCCCGGGCGGCGTTGCAGCGTCAGCGCGATCGTCTCGCCGGCGCGCAGCTTGCGTGCCGACCGGCCGTGGAGCTGCACCGTCTCGGGCTTGCTGGCGGTGAAGGCGTGGTCGCGCTCGGGCTGCATCTCGCCGAGATAGGCGACGTCGGCGGTGCGCCGCGCGAGCGCCTGCCGTTCCTGCTGCGCGCGCAGATAATCGGGCTTGGCCGCCGCCCAGGCCGCGGCGGTGAAGGTCGGAAAATACACCGCGGTGCGGCGGTCATATTGCGCGTAGAACGGGCTGAGCTGGAGTGGTTCGCCCAGCGCCGAGCGCGCGGCGAAGCGGTGCGGGCCTTGTGCGCTGCGCAGCGCGGCGGTCGCCGGGCCGTCGACGGTGAGCGCCGGGCCGAGTCCGTCGAACGCCTCCGCCGCGGCGCCCATGTCGGCGGCGAGCACCAGCGGGCCATGGGTGAAGGCGATCATATTGGGATCGTCCGGTGTCGGCTCGGCCTGCAAGTGCATCGGCAGCGTCACGCGGATCCGGTCGCCCGCCTGCCAGCGCCGGTCGATGACGGCATAGCCGTCGCGCATCGTCGCCGGCGCCGGCTTGCCGTTGAGTTCGACGGTCGCACCCTGCGCCCAGCCGGGGATGCGCAGCGCGATCGGCTGCACCGCGCGGCCGGCACGGCGGACGGTGAGCGTCGCCTCGCCCTCGGTCGGCATGCGCGTGTCGAGGTCGAGCGCCAGCCCTTGCCAGTCGAGGCTGCTCGGGATGTAGAGATTGACGTAGAGCGTCCCCGCCTTGCCCGCGTCATGCCAGTAGATCGAATCCGCGTGCTTGGCGTGGCTCTCCATCCCCGAGCCGACGCAGCACCAGAAGCTCTCCTCCGCGGTCGAGTAGCTGCGCCGCGCGCCCGCCGACAGCGGCATGAAATAGACGAACTGGCCGGTATCGGGCCGCTGGTGCGCGAGGATATGGTTGAGCTGGACGCGTTCGTAAAAGTCGAACCATTGCGCCTTCGGCTCCCAGGCATAGAGGTGCCGGGTGAGTTTCAGCATATTGTAGCTGTTGCACGCCTCGCACGTCGCCTCGGTGATCCGCTTCGACAATTGGTCGGGCTGGCCGAAATGCTCGCGCTCCGAATTGCCGCCGATGACGTAGCTGTGGTGATGGGTGACGCGGTCGTGGAAGAAGCGCGCGGCGCTGGCGTGCGCGGGATCGCCGGTCAGCTCGTACAGGCGGGCGAGGCCGATCAGCTTGGGGATCTGCGTATTGGCGTGCAGTCCGGCGAGCTGGTCGCGGCCGGCGGTGAGTGGGTCGAGCACCGCCTTGTGGCGGATCTTCTGCGCCATGCGCAGCCAGCGCGGATCGCCGGTCAGCGCATAGGTCTCCGCATAGGTTTCGTTGAGCCCGCCATGTTCGGCGCGCAGCACCTGTTGCATCTGCGCCTCGCTCAACGGTTCGAGCACGCCCGCCAGATAGCCGGCGAGCGCGACCGCGATTGGCAGCGCGCGCGGGTTGCCGGCGAGCGTATGCGCGTCGAGCAGCCCGGCATGGACCTTGTGCCAGGTATAGAGCGGCACCCAGCCGCCGTTGAGATCGAAGCCGCCGGTGCGGATGTCGCCGCGGCGCACCTCCTCGAACACGACCTTGCCGTCGATCGTCTTGCCGTCGCGCTCCACCGTGGTGCCGCCGCAATAGCCGTCGCCATGCGCCGCCTGGATGCGCGCCATCTCGGCAAGCGCATGGTCGAGCGTCGCGGCGACCTCCCGGTCACCGGTATTGGCGACGACCAGCGCACAGGCGGACAGCCAGTGGCCGAGCGAATGGCCGGCGATTCCCTGCGCCTCCCAGCCGGCATAGACCGGCTTGGGCGCGGGTAGCTTCGCCGACACGTAGAAATTGTGCAGCAGCCGCTCGGGATCGAGCGACAGCAGATAGCGGCGGTTGGCGGCGAAGGCGTCGGCGAAATGCGACGGCCTGAGCCGGACGTGGCGCATCGGCACCGGCTCGACCCTGGTCGCCTTGTCGGCGGGCAACGCCGCGGCGAACGCCGGTCCGGCGAAGACCAGCGCGCTCGCGCCGCCGAGCAAGGTACGGCGGGTGACGCCCGGGGATGCGCAGCCATGCTGCGGCCTGTCTGCTTCTGCCGATCCCGTCATCGTTCCTCCCAAGCGCATCGCTGCCGCCGTCCTTGTCCGGTCTTTGATTTGTCAGACTAGAGATGGTGATTTTGCGCGTCAACGCGGCTGCACCCGAAGCGCCCGGCAGGACGGCCTGCCACCGTATACGTGGGCCTTGCGCCGCCCGAATAAGCCGATATGTCTGACAACAAGAAGACAAATACAGGGAGCGGAAACATGCGACACGCGTGGCTGTGGGCGGGAATCATCGGCAGTGTCGTGGCGAGCGCCGCGCTGGCACAGGACGGCGCGCCGCAGGTGCAGCCGGTACAGGTCGACCCGTCCCGCCCCGATTGGGAGAATCCCGCGGTGTTCGCCCGCGGCAAGCTGCCCGCCAGCGCCACCGGCTTCCCGTTCGAGAGCCGGGCGAAGGCGCTCGCCGGCGACGAGGCGGCGTCCGCGCGCCATGTCTCGCTCGACGGCACCTGGAGCTTCGCTTTCTCCCCCGATGCCGACCGGCTGCCGGCCGGGTTCGAGCGGCCCGACTATGACGTGTCGACGTGGAAGCAGATCAAGGTGCCCGCCGACTGGCAGACGCAGGGCTTCGACCAGCCGCGCTACAACAACATCACTTATCCCTTCCCCGCCAACCGGCCGCTGATCCCGCATGCCACCAATCCAGTCGGCTCCTATCGCCGCGACGTCACCGTCCCGGCGAACTGGAGCGGGCAGGACGTCATCCTCCATATCGGTGCGGCAGGCTCGGCCTATTACGTCTGGGTCAACGGCGAGAAGGTCGGCTATTCCGAGGACAGCAAGCTGCCGAGCGCGTTCGACGTGACCAAATGGGTCAAGCCGGGCAGGAATACCGTCGCGATCCAGATCTTCCGCTGGTCGGACGGCAGCTATCTGGAGGATCAGGATTTCTGGCGCGTGTCGGGGATCGAGCGCTCGGTCTATCTGATGGCGGCGCCCAAGGTGCGGGTGCGCGACGTCTTCGTCCATGCCGGGCTCGACGCGGCCTATCGTGACGGCCGGCTCGCGGTCGACGTCGCGGTGACGCCGGGCAGCGCGGCGAGCGTGCGGCTGGTGCTGCTCGACGGCGCGCGGCAGGTGCTCACCCGGACGCAGCCCGTCGCGGCCGCCGCGGCGGAGCGCAAGCTGACGCTGACCGCGGACGTGCCGGCGGTGAAGCCATGGACGGCGGAGACGCCCGATCTCTACACGCTCGTCACCGAACTGGTCGACGCGCGCGGCACGGTGCTGCAATCGACCGCCCGCGCGATCGGCTTCCGCACCGTCGCGATTCGCAACGGGCAGGTCACCGTCAACGGCAAGCCGATCACGATCCGCGGCGTCAACCGCCACGAGCACGATCCCGAGACCTTCCACGTCGTCAGCCGCGCCTCGATGGAGCGCGATATCCAGCTGATGAAGCGCAACAACGTCAATGCGATCCGCACCTCGCATTATCCCAACGACCCGTATCTCTACGATCTCGCCGACCGCTACGGCCTGTACGTCATGGACGAGGCGAATATCGAGAGCCACGCGTATATGGATTACGCCAATCGCGTTCCCGACGAGCGGTCGAAATATCAGATCGGCTTCGATCCGGCGTGGAAGGACGCGCATGTCAGCCGCGTCGCCAATATGGTCGAACGCGACAAGAACCATGCCTCCGTGATCTTCTGGTCGCTCGGCAACGAGGCGGGGATCGGCCCCAATTTCCGTGCCGCCGCCGAGGCGGCGCGGGCGCGCGATCCGGGCCGGCTCATCTCCTATCTCGGCTGGGGGACGTTCGGCGGCATCCACGATCACCGCCCCAATGACTTCGCCGACATCTATGCGCCGATGTACGACCCGGCAGTGCGGATGGCCGATTACGCCGCCAACTGGAATTTCAAACAGCCGATGATCCAGTGCGAATATGCGCATATGATGGGCAATTCGGGCGGTAACCTGAAGGAATATTGGGACACGATCTACGCCCATCCCGACAAGTTGCAGGGTGGCTTCGCCTGGGACTGGGTCGACCAGTCGATGTACCGCTACTCCAAGGACGGGCGGCGCTATTGGGGTGACGGCGGCGAATATGGCCCCAATCCGGGCGGCGATATCGAGTTCGGTGACGGCCTGTTGCAATCGGACCGCACGCCCAATCCGCAATTGTTCGAGCTGCGCAAGGTCTATGCGCCGGTGCAGTTCGATGGCTTCGACCCCGCGAGCGGGCGCGTCACCGTGCGCAACCGCCACGACTTCCGCGACCTGTCGGGCTTCGATTTCGACTGGGAGCTGGCCGAGAACGGCGTCGTCGTCGCGCAGGGGGCGCTACCGTCGCCGACTGTCGGGCCGCGTGCCGCCGGTTCGCTGACGCTGCCGGTGGCGAGCTGGAATCGCAAGCCAGGTGCCGAATATTTCGTGACGGTGCGGGTCCGCGCCAAGGCCAATGCGATCCCGGCGGTGGCGGGCGGCACGACGCTCGGCTTCGAGCAATTCGCGCTCGGCGGCGCCGCGTCGCTCGGCACGCCGCCGCTTGCGGGCAAGGTCGACCTGCGCCAGTCGGGCGGTACGATCGCGCTGGCGGCGGGCAAGGCCAGCCTCGAGATCGATCGCGCGACCGGGCTCGTGCGCCGCTACGCCGCCGACGGGCGCGAGCTTGCATCGGGCGGCGCGCCGCACTTCTGGCGGGCGGTCACCGACAACGATCTCGGCATCGGCACCGCCGAACAGCTCAAGGTCTGGAAGACGATGAGCGACACGCGCCGCGTCACCGCGGTGCGTCAGGCGAAGACCGACGCGGGCGCGAGCGTCACCGTCGACTATGCGCTCGGCGATGGCGATGCGACCTTCACCACCGTCTATACGATGGCGGGTGACGGTACGGTCGAGGTGCAGGGCGCGCTGACCCCGGTGAAGACCAAATTGCCCTCGCCGTTCCGCGTCGGGCTCGCCTTCGCGCTGCCGACCGATATCACGACGGTCGAATGGTACGGCCGCGGGCCGCATGAAAGCTATGTCGACCGCAAGACCTCGGCGCCGATCGGCCTGTGGCGCGGCGCGATCGCCGAGCAGAACCACGATTACATCCGCCCGCAGGAAACCGGCAACAAGGTCGACGTGCGCTGGATGGAGCTGTCCGGGGCGGGGCGCGGGCTGCGCGTGCAGGGCGCGACGCCGCTGATGATGAACGCGCTCGCCTTTCCTTATGCCGATCTCGACCGGCATGAACCGGGCACGTGGAAGTCGACCGACGTCGTGCCGCACGGCCAGGTGACCTTGCTGGTCGACGCGGCGCAATGGGGGGTCGGCGGCGACACGCAATGGAGCGAGTTCGGCAAGCCGCTGCCGCACTATCGCGTGCCGGTGGCGCCGACCCGCGTCGCCTTCCGCCTCGCGCCCTTCACCGGCGAGGGGACGACCCCGGACAAGGCGCGCCCGGCGACCGCGACGGGCAACGACTGACGCGGCGGGGGGTGCGGCTTGCGAGGGCGCCGTACCCTTGCGGCCCGGTGCAGCCCGGAATGAGTCGAAACCTCTGCGAAAGTCCCATCGCCTAAATCAACGCAGTGCTCCTGCGAACGCAGGAGCCCAGAGCCAAGCAAAGAAACGTCTTATGGCGTTCGGGACTCCTGGGCTCCTGCTTTCGCAGGAGCACTGGCGACTTTCGCAGAGGTCTCTAACGAATTGGGACTGACGAATCCGATGAGAAGCCGTGTGCGCCTCGCGGCCGCAACCTTATTCGATCGCTGGCCCGCCCCGTCAGAAGCGCACGCGCACCGTGCCGCCATAGGTGCGCGGATTGCCGGGATAGCCCTGAACGATGCCGGTCGACTTCGTATAGCCGAGCAGGTTGATGAAATAGGCCTTGTCGAACAGATTCTCGACCCAGAGCTGCATCTCGAGCCGCTCGTTGTCGAGCAGCACGCCGACGCGCGCGCTGGCCAGCGCATAGGCGGGAATTTCCGCCGAGGGATCGAGCGTGATCGTGGTATTCTGCTTCGAGCGCCAGTTGACGTCGATCAGCCCATAGGCCTTGGTCGTGGCGTCGAGCCGCTGCGTATAGTCGACGGTGAGATCGCTGGTCCATGCCGGCGCCCACGCCACCTGCCGCCCGGTCAGGTCGCAGGTCACCCGGTCGGTCACCTGCCCCGGACAGACCGAATTGGGGAAGGAGGAATAGGTCGCCTTGTCATAGGCGATGAACCCCTTGGTATGCAGGCCCGGCACCAGCCACGTCTCATTCTCCAGCTCGATGCCGCGCGAGGTTAGCGAGCCGACGTTGGCGAGGAATTTGAGCGCGGTATTGCCGACGCCGACCGACTGGTTCGCCTGATAGTTGCGCACCTTGGTATGGAAGGCGGTGAGGTTGAACAGGATGCGGTGGTCGAGGAAGGTCGACTTGATCCCCGCCTCGAAATTGTCGGCGGTCTCGCCCTTCACCGTCTGGCCTGTACCGCGCGGCAGGTCGGGACCGGCGTTGAACGGCAACAGGTTGAAGCCGGCCGATTTGTTGCCGCGCGCATATTTGCCGTAGACGAACACGTCGGGCGTCACGCGGTAATTGGCGCCGATCTCGCCCGATAGCGCGCTGTCCTTCAGGCTGATGTCGACATGGCCGAGCTGCGCATTGGCACCCGCGGCGGACAGGACGGCGATCTGCGCGGCGTTCAGCGCGCCGGGATTGGACGCGACGACACCGTCGTACAATTGGCTGCGCCGCTCCCACGTCTGGCGCAGGCCGGCATCGATCGCCAGCCGGCGCGATGCCTCGGGATGCCAGGTGACGTTGCCGAACACCGCGTCGGTATCGGTGTGGAAGATCGCCTGGCTGCGGATGCCGAAGCCGGCGACGCGCGCGGCATAGGCGCCCTGCGCCCAGTTGCGCCCGCCGACCGTGGGGAAGGCGCTGGCCGAGGGATTGGCCGCCCAGATATTGTACTGGCGGCCGAAGCGGACCCGCGAATCGACCTGCAGCCGCTGGCGGCTGAGGAAGCCGCCGAAGGTCGCCTCGATCGGCCGGTCGCGCGGCGTCGCCCAGCGCAGCTCCTGCGACACCTGCTTCTCGACATTGCACGAGCCATAGTCGCTGATCGCGTCGAGCTGCGTGTAATCATTGTCGTTGTTGGTGAAGCAGCTCCAGCGTTGCCAGCCGGTGATCGACGTGAAGGTGCCGAGATCGGCGGGCGACCAGTCGATCTGGCCGCTCGCGCTGTCGAGGCTGGTGCGGGCATCGAGCCGGCCGTCGATATTGACGTAGCGGTCGCGCGCGTTGCTGGTCAGCAGCGGATAGCCCGCCGCCGCCATCCGCGCCTGCAACGCCGCCGGATTGTAGACCGACAGGATCACCGGCGAGATCGTCGGGAAGAACTGGCGCGCGTGCGTGCCGATCAGCCGGATGGCGAGATCGTCGGTCGGCGTCGCGAGCAACTGGCCGCGCACGCCGACGCCCTGGCGCGCATTCTGATATTGGTTGTTGAAGAGGTTCTTATAGGTGCCGTCGCGGTTGCTGTAGAAGCTCGACAAGCGGATCGCGAGCTTGTCGGCGATCAACGGGCCGGTGACGCTGCCCTTCACCTCGGTAAAGCCGAAATTGCCGGTGCTCGCCTCGGCGGTGCCGCCGGGCGTGAAGCTGGGTTTCAGCGTGTTGATCAGCACCGCGCCGGCGGTGGTGTTCTTGCCGAACAACGTTCCCTGCGGCCCGCGCAGCACCTCGACGTCGGCAAGGTCGTTGAAATCGTTCGATACCATGCCTTGGCGGCCGGTGTAGACGCCGTCGACGAACACGCCGACCGACCCGTCGATGCCATCGGTGTTGAAGCCGTTGTTGCCGATGCCGCGGATGCCGAGGTTGAGCTGCTTCGGATTGGTCAGATAGACCGAGAAGGCGGGCAGCTTGAACTGGAAATTGGTGAAATTGGTGAGGTTCTGCCGCGTCAGCGTGGCGGCGCCGATGACGGTGATCGGGATCGGCACGCGCTGCGCATTCTCGCTGGTCTTGCGTGCGACGACGGTGATCTCGCGATCCTCGCCCTCCTCCACCGCGGCGGCGTCGGGGGTGCCGGGATTGTCGGCCGTCGCGGTCTGCGCGAGCGCCGGCACGGCGGCCAACAGCGCCGAGCTCGCCAGCCAGGCAAGCGTCATCCGGCGACGAAGCGTCGCCTTGCGTTCGATCGTCATTGCTCAACCCCCGTGATCTTATCCGGCCGGGCTAGCCACGATCCGTTACGTCGCTGTTACAATCCCGACATCAACTGCGCTGGTCGCGGATGCCGGGGCGCCCGGGTTCGAGCGCGAAGCGGACGAGGTCGCGGATGCCCGATTGCGGATCGCGCGCGTCGTCCAGCCCGCGGAAGGTGACGCGACCCTCCTTCGCGGTCAGGTCGACGAGGCCATAGCCGCGCACCTCGTTTTCGGCGAAGACGAGACCGTTCGCCGCCGCCTGCTGCTTGAAGCTGGCGTCGTGGAACAGCGAGGTGATCGATCCGCCGACGAACTCCGCCGCGATCGGCGCCGCATTGGGCTGCGCGGGATCGTGGACGTCGGCGGCGGCGAAGGCGTGGATGTCGCCGCCGAGCGCCACCGGGTTCGACGTGCGCGCCTCGACCCAGCGGCGGTAGATGCGGTCGCGCGCGGCGGGATAGCCAGACCAATTGTCCGCCGAATATTGCACGCCGCGCTCGGGATGGTCGGCGTCGATGCGGCCCTGCTGGTGCATCAACGTCTGCTGCGCGAGCAGATTCCATTGCGCGCGGCTGTCGCCCAGCGCCTGCATCAGCCAGGCTTCCTGCGCGTCGCCGAGCATCGTGCGGTCGGCGGCATAGAGATCGGGGCAGGGCTCGATCAGCGTGCGGTAGCGGGCGTGTGCCGCGACCAGCCCCGGCGGCTGGCAGGCGCGGGCGCCGCGATACTGGCGATCGTCGACGATCTGGAATTGCGCCAGCCGGCCCCAGTCGAGCGTGTGGTAGATGCGCATCGCCGGCCCCAGCGGCGGCGCGGCGCGGACCGGCTGATGCTCGTACCACGCCTGATAGGCGGCGGCGCGGCGCAGGAGGAAGGCGGCGGGGTCGCTGTTGTTCTGGTCGAGCGCATTGGCGTAATCGTTGGCGACCTCGTGATCGTCCCAGGTCAGCACCCACGGCGCGGCGTGATGCGCCGCCTGCAGCAGCGGATCGCTCTTGTAGGTGGCGTAGCGGACGCGATAGCCGGCGAGATCCCTGGGCTCCGGATTCTGGTGCAGGCGCACCGCATCCTTGGCGGTCGGCGCGCCCTCGTAGATGTAGTCGCCGAGGAACAGCACGAAATCCGGGTCGTCGGCGACCAGATGACGATAGGCGGCGTAGAAGCCCGATTCGTATTTCTGGCACGATCCGTAGGCGAGCCGGAGCCGCTCGACCGGCGCCCCCGCCGCCGGTGCGGTGCGCGTCCGCCCGACCGGGCTCGTCTCGCCGCCGGCGAGGAAGCGGTAGAAATAGCGGCTGGCCGGGCGCAGCCCGCGCACGTCGACGTGGACGCTATGCCCCCAGCGCGGCTCGGCGCGCGCCTCCCCCGTGCGCACGATCCGCGTGAAGCCTTCGTCGGTCGCGACCTGCCAGCGCACCGGCACCGCGAGCGGCGGCATGCCGCCCGCCGCATCGAGCGGCTGCGGCGCCAGCCGCGTCCACAGGATCACCGAATCGGGCAAGGGATCGCCCGAGGCGACGCCGAGCGTGAACACTCCGGCGGGCAGCCGCTCCGCCCCGCGCGCCGCCACCGTCAGCAGCGCGGCGGAGCCGCCGATCAGCGCGCGCCGGCTCAGCACCGGCGCGGTCTTGCTCGTCTCAACCATGGATAAGGTCCCGCATCGCCGCGCTATCGTCCCGCGTTGCGCGGCGATGATGACAGCGTGATGACGCCCGGCGCGGCTCAGCCCGGCTTGAGCTGCGCCGAATCGATGTGCCAGCGCAACTGGCCGGGGCTGGCGCCGTCGACGTCGTTGACGCGGCGCACAACATAGCGGCCGCGGAAGTGCTGGTGACGGCCGTCGTCGAGCGTCGCGTCGACGGTGACCGGTACCGGCTGGTAGAGCGATCCCGCCCCGGCGTCGCCCGGCGGCAGCGTGCCGATCGTCACCCGCGTCGTGCGGGTATGCGCGAAGCCGCCCGCGAAAGCGGCGTAGGTCTGGCCGGGGCGGCCGTCGTCGCCCCATTGCTGCCAGGCGGTGCCATAGTCGCCCGCGTTGAGCGCGTCGTAATAACGCTGCACCACCGCCGCGGCGGCGGCGGCGCTCTTGGGCGGCGGCGTACAGCCCGGCATCGGCGCGCCCTTGCCGTCGAACAGCGCGCAACTGCGCGCGATCTCGTCGTCGATCAGCGCGCAGCTGTTGACGGCGTTGCACGGCGGATGCGTCGCCGGCGAGACGTCGCGGCAGATCGCGACGCGGCGGGCGGCCGCGGCGACGCCGATCTCGGCGGCGCAGGACAGCGGGCGGGTACGGCGCGGCGTCGTCGCGGCGACCGGCGCGGCGGCGGCCGGTCGCGACGCAGGGGCGGTCGTCGTGGTCGCGCCGTCGCCCGCGGCCCGTTCGGTCCGGCCATCGGCGCTGCCGCAGCCGGCGAGCAGCAGCGGCGCGCACCACGATGCCGCCGCGATCCATGTCTGTTTCATCGGGTAACTGCCTCCATCACCGTCGTTCTAGCCGCTATCACCGCGCCCAGAAACGCACATAGTCCACCGCCATCCGCTGCGGCAGCGCGGCATCGTCCACGCCCTTCACGCCGCCCCAGTCGCCGCCGATCGCGAGGTTGAGGATCAGCTGATACGGCCGGGTGAACGGCCATGCCGCCGCACCGCCGGGGCGATCGTTGGCGACGCGCATATAGGCGCGGCCGTCGACGCCGATCAGGATCGCATCGCGCCGCCAGTCGAGCTGGTAGCGATGATAAGCGGTGCAGGCGGTCGGCACGGTCACCTGCGCGCCGCGCTGCGTGCCCTTGACGTGATTGTACGCCGCGCTGTGCACCGTCGCATGGACGACGTTCGGGTCCCAGCCGACCATCTCCATCACGTCGATCTCGCCCGCCGCCGGCCACCGCCCCGACGACGGCAGCAGCCAGATCGCCGGCCACGTCCCCCGGCCGCAGGGCAGGCGTGCGCGAATTTCGTAGAATCCATAGCCGAAGGCGCGGCGGCTGACGAGCTTGGCCGAGGTATAGGCCTGGCCGCCGCTGTCGGGTGCGGTCGCCCGCTCGGCGCGCGCCTCGATCACCAGCGCGCCGTCGCGGATGCGGGCGTTGGCGGGGCCGTAATATTGCTTCTCGTGGTTGAACCAGCCCGTCTTGTTCTGGGCCATGTCGAACCGCCACAGGGTCAGATCGATGCGCGGACCGTCGAACTCGTCGGCGACGTCGGGTGCGCGCGCGGGGGCGGCGATCGGCCGGTCGACGCGCTGGTCGGTCGCGCCGAGCGTCGCCGGCGGGGCGATGGCCGCCTGCGCGGCGAGCAACATAGGCAGCAGGATCGGCGACATGGCAGCACCCTCGATATCCAGATTTTCATCAGCCTATCAGTCTCTTGCTGCGTCGGGTGACGAAAAGTTCATGATCGCGCCATCGCCGGGACAGCGGAACGCGTGCAGGACGGCGGGATGGCATCGCAACGCTCCCGATCGCTGCGGTGGCGGCTCGCCTGGATCGCCGGTATCGCCGGCGGCGTGCTCGCGCTCCTCGCCGGGATCGCCGCCAGCGCCGGCTTCTTCGACCGCGATGCCGCGCATCTGTTCGGCCCACAGGGGATCGCGCGGCCGATCGGCGTGCTCTACGTGTCGGGCGACATGGGGCTGCGCTACGGCCCCAATCCGCATACCGTACGCGCTTTGGCCGGGCAGGGGTTCCCGGTCGTCGCCCTGAGTTCGCCGGCCCTGTTCGGCCTGCGCCGGACGCGGGCGGAGGTCGACCGGATCGTCGCCGACGGCGTACGCGCCGCGCTGGCGCGGACAGGCGCGGCGCGACTGATGCTGATCGGCCAATCCTATGGCGCCGACGTCCTGCAGACCGGGCTCGCCGATCTGCCGGTGGCGCTGCGCAGCCACGTCGCCGGCGTGGTGCTGGTGGTGCCCGGCGAGACCGTGTTCTTCCGCGCCGACCCGTCCGGCCTCGTCTATCGCGGCACCCCCGACAGCGAGAGCCGCGCGACGCTCGCCCAGCTCGGCTGGACGCACCTCACCTGCATCTACGGCGCGGCGGAGGTCGACAGCGCCTGCCCGGACCTTTTGGCAGGGCGCCGGGCGGGGCGGGCTGGGCAGGCGACGGTGGTGGCGATGCCCGGCGGCCATTTCCTCAACGACGACCGCGCCGGCCTGTTCGCGCACATCCTCGCGGCGATCCGCCACGCCGCGCCCGACGCATTCGCGCGTTGATTCGCGATGGTGCTGCGGTTCCGGGGTGTGCGTGCCGTCTATGATCGTATGATGGTGGGGGATACGATCATGACGATGGCACGAATCACGACGGTCCTGGCGGGGATGCTGGCGGTCGCGGCGGGGGCGTCGGCGGCGCAGGCCAATTTGCGTCCGGGGGCGCCGGCGGTGATCGGCCGCTGGGCCAATCCACGCGGCACGCTGGCGGTGCAGACCGGGCGTTGCGCCGACGGCGCGCTGTGCGGCCAGATCGTCTGGGCCAGCCCGCAGGCACGCGCCGAGGCGCGCGGCGCCGGCCTGCCCGACCTCGTCGGCACGCAATTGCTGCGCGGCTATCGCCGCAACAAATCGGGCGCCTGGGAGGGCAAGGTGTTCGTGCCCGACATGGGCCGCACCTTCTCCTCGCGCATCCACCAGAGCTCGCCCGCAACTCTGACCATCACCGGCTGCGTCGTCGGCACCTTCCTGTGCAAGTCGCAGACCTGGCACCGGGTGGCGTGACGACCGGCCGTCTGGATGCGGTGATGGCGCTCGCGCAGCATCACCGCCGCAGCCTGACGGTCGCCGCGGTGCTGCTCGTCGCGGGCATCGGCTTCGCCGCCTTGCGGCTGGTACTGCGCGAGGTGCATCTCAGCGACGTGCGCAAGGCGCTGGCTGCGATCCCCGACGTGCGGATCGCCGCCAGCCTCGCGCTCACCACCGCCAGCTATCTGCTGCTCACCGGTCTCGACTGGGTGGCGCTGCGCGCGATCGGCCGCCCGCTGCCGTGGCGGGTCGCCGCGGCGGGATCGTTCACCTCCTATACGCTCAGCCACAATCTCGGCCTGTCGCTGATCACCGGCGGCTCGGCGCGGCTACGCCTCTATGGCGCCGCGGGACTCGCGTTCGGCGAGATCGCGCAGGTCGCCGGCATCTGCGCGATCGCCTTCTGGGCGGGCGTCGCCGGGGCGGCGGGGATCGGGCTGATCATCGGCGACGGCATCGTCCTCGGTCCGGTGACGCTGTCGCCGGTCGCTGCGCAGGGACTGGGCGTCCTGTTGCTCGCCTTGCTCGCGGTGCTGCCGGTGCTGCGGCTGCGCGGTGCGACGACGCTCGGTCCGGCGCGGTTCGGCATCGCGCTGCCCAGTCTGCGCCAGATGGGCGCGCTTGCCGGCCTGTCGCTCGCCGATCTCACCATGGCCTCGGCCGCGCTCTTCGTGCTGGTCCCGGGTACCGCGCCCGGCGCCTTTCCCGGCTTCGTCGTCGCTTATGCCGTCGCCGTGGTCGTCGCGCTGCTGCTCCACGTCCCCGGCGGCCTGGGGGTGTTCGAGACGGTGGTGCTGGCGACCGTGCCCGGCGACCGCCCGACGCTGTTCGCCGCGCTGCTGCTCTACCGGCTGATCTATTATCTGCTGCCGCTGCTCGTCGCCGCGATCGGCATCGCCGCCAGCGAGGGCTGGCGGCTGCGCCATCCGATCCGCCGCGGCCTCTCCTATGTCGATCGCGCCGGGCAGTTGCTGGCGCCGAGCGCGGTCACCGTGCTGGTCTTCGTCGCCGGCTTCGTGCTGCTCGTCTCGGGTGCGCTGCCGGGGGTGAAGGGGCGGCTGACCGAGCTGACCGATCTGGTGCCGCTGCCGTTCATCGAGGGGTCGCACATGGCGGGCAGCCTGATCGGCACCGCGATGCTGCTCGTCGCGCCGGCGCTCACCGCGCGGCTGCGTTCGGGCTGGGCGGCGGCGCGCATCCTGCTCGTCGGTGGCGCGATCTTCTCGCTGCTCAAGGGCCTCGATTATGAGGAGGCATCGCTCCAGCTGGTCGTCGCCGGGGTGCTGCAATATTGCAAGGCGAGCTTCTATCGCGAGGGCGGCATCCTCACCGACCGGCCGCGCTGGCCTTGGCTGGTCGCCGCCGCCGCGGCGCTGGGGCTCAGCATCTGGGCGGGCTTCTTCGCCTACAAGCGCACGCCGTACAGCGACGAATTGTGGTGGCGGTTCGCGCTCGACGCCAATGCGCCGCGCTTCCTGCGCGCCAGTTTCGCCGCGGGCGTGCTGCTCACCGCGGTATCGGCGTGGCAATTGCTCACCGCCAGCCGGACGCGGACGATGCCCGACGCCCTGCCGCCCGAGCCGGTGCTGGCGGCGGCGCTGGCGCATTGCCCGCGCACCGACGCCGCGCTCGCCTTCACCGGCGACAAGAGCTTCATCGTCTCCGCCGCCGGCGACGCCTTCCTGATGTACCGCGTGCAGGGGCGCAGCTGGGTGGTGATGGGCGACCCGGTCGGCCCGGCGGCGGCGTGGAGCGAACTGGTCTGGAGCATCCGCCGCGCCTGCGACGCGCGCGCCGGGCGATTGTGCTTCTATCAGGCGAGCGAGCGGATGCTGCCGCTGTTCGTCGAACTGGGGTTGCAGGCGATCAAATATGGCGAGGAGGCGCATGTCGTGCTCGCCGACTTCACCACCGCCGGTCCGCGCGGCAAGCCGTTGCGCCACGCGGTGCGGCGGACCGAGGCGGCGGGCGGGGTGTTCTCAGTCGAACCGGCGAGCGCGGTGCCGGGGCTGATGGCCGAGTTGGGCGAAGTCTCCGCGGCTTGGCTCGCCGCCAAGGCGGGGCGCGAGAAACGGTTCAGCCTCGGGGCGTTCGATGCCGCCTATCTGACGCGCTTTCCGATCGCGCTGGTGCGGGTCGAGGGGCGGATCGTCGCCTTCGCCAACATCTGGGTCTCGGGCGACGGCGACGAAGCGTCGGTCGACCTGATGCGCCACCATCCCGACGCGCCTTATGGCACGATGGAGATGATGCTGGTGCGGCTGATCGAATGGGCGCGGAGCGAGGGATATGACCGCTTCAACCTCGGCATGGCGCCGCTGTCGGGCATGCCGAGCGGACGGCTGGCGCCGGTATGGGCGCGGCTCGGCCATGCATTGTTCGCCAATGGCGAGCGGCTCTACGGCTTCGCCGGGCTGCGCGCGTTCAAGGCCAAGTTCGGCCCCGTCTGGGTGTCGCGCTACGTCGCCACGCCCACCGGAGCGGCGATGCCGCGCGCGCTGATCGACCTCGCGCGGCTGGTGAGCGCCTGATCGCCGGGTTAGGGTGGGCGCCATGAGCGACCACCATCCCGCCAGCCGCCATCGCAGCGTGCTGTTCATGCCGGCCTCCAATCCCCGCGCGATCGCCAAGGCGCAGGGGCTCGCCTGCGACGCGGTGATCCTCGACCTCGAGGATGCGGTGGCGCCCGAGGCGAAGGCGGACGCGCGGGCGGCGGCGGTCGCGGCGGCGGCAGGGTTCGGGGCGCGGCCGTGCGCCGTGCGGATCAACGCGCTCGACACGCCTTGGGGGCAGGACGATGCCGCCGCGGTGCGCGGCGTCGCGGCGGTGGTCGTGCCCAAGGTGGCGAGCGCCGCCGACCTGGTCGCGGTGCGGGCCGCGCTCGGCGCCGACGGGCCGCCGATCTGGGCGATGATCGAGACGTGCGGCGCGATCCTGCGCCTGCCCGAGATCGCGGCGACGGCGGCAACGACGGGCACCGCGCTGCTGATCGCCGGCACCAACGATCTCGCCAAGGAGATGCGCTGCCGCCCCGACGCCGACCGCACGCCGCTGCTGCCGGCGCTGACGCAGCTGGTGATCGCGGCGCGCGCGGCGGGGCTGGTCGCGCTCGACGGCGTCTGCAACGCGATCGGCGACCCCGACCGGCTCGCCGCCGAATGCGCGCAGGGCGCGATGCTCGGCTTCGACGGCAAGACGCTGATCCACCCCGCCCAGATCGACGCCGCCAACGCCGCCTTCGGCCCCAGCGCCGAGCAACTGGCCTGGGCGCGGGCCGTCGTCACCGCCTTCGCCGCGCCCGACGCAGCGGGCCGTGGCGCGATCCGGCTCGACGGCGCAATGGTCGAACGCCTTCACCTCGCCGAGGCGGAGCGGATCTTGGCGCTGGCGGGGTGATCCGCCCCGCGACGGCCTACCCCTCCAGCATCGCGCGGATGCGGTCGGCGATGGCGTCCATCGTGAAGGGCTTGGTGACCAGTGCCATGTTCGGGGCGAGCGGCCCGTTGCCGATCACCGCATTCTCGGCATAGCCGGTGATGAACAGCACTTTCAGCGCCGGCAACTGGACCAGCGCGGCGTCGGCGACCTGACGGCCGTTCATCTGCCCGGGCAGACCGACGTCGGTGACGAGCAGATCGACCTGCGCACCGGTACCCAGCAGCCGCAGCGCGGCGGCGCCATCGCCCGCCTCCAGCACGTTATGGCCCATTTCTTCGAGGATCTCGACGATCAGCATGCGGATCGTCGGTTCGTCGTCGACGACCAGAACGGTGTGGCGGCCTTCGCCGGGAACCGGGATCGTCGCGGGGGCGGGATCGCCATCCTGCTCGGCATCGCCATAGTGACGCGGCAGATAGATGCACATCGTCGTGCCCTGGTCGAGCTCCGAATAGATGCGCACCTGCCCGCCGGACTGGCGCGCGAATCCGTAGATCATCGACAGGCCGAGGCCGGTGCCTTCGCCCATCGGCTTGGTGGTGTAGAAGGGGTCGAAGGCGCGCGACTGGACCTCGGGCGTCATGCCGGTGCCGGTGTCGGTGACGCACAAGGAGAGATATTGGCCGGGTTCCAGATCACGCTCTTTGGCGGCGCGTTCGTCGAGCCAGCGGTTGGCGGTCTCGATCGTGATGCGGCCGCCGTCGGGCATTGCGTCGCGCGCGTTGATGCACAGATTGAGCAGCGCATTTTCGAGCTGGTTGGGATCGACCATCGCCGGCCACAATCCGCCGGCGCCGACCACCTCGATCATCACGCCCGGGCCGACGGTGCGCTGGATCAGGTCGCGCAGCCCGTCGATCAGCCGGTTGACGTCGGTCGGCTTGGGGTCGAGCGTCTGACGCCGCGAAAAGGCGAGCAGCCGGTGGGTCAGCGCCGCCGCCCGCCGCGCCGCGCCCTGCGCGGCATTGGCGTAGCGGTCGATCTCGTCGACGCGGCCCTGACGGATGCGGACCTGCATCATCTCGATCGCGCCCGAGATGCCGGTAAGCATATTGTTGAAATCGTGCGCCAACCCGCCGGTGAGCTGGCCGACCGCCTCCATTTTCTGCGCCTGGCGCAGATGCGCCTCGGCGGTCATCAGCTCGCGGGTGCGCGCCTCGACCTGCTGTTCGAGCGAGGCGGTGAGCGCGGCGAGTTCATGCTCGACGCGGCGGCGCTCGACCGCGTCGCGCGTCCGTTCGGCGACGTCGCGGACGAAGGCGACCTCCTCGGGCAGCCAGCGGCGCGGCTGTGCGTTGTTGAGGTAGAGCAGCGCGACGAAGCCGCCCTGTTCGGTCACCGGCATGTTGATGAACGACAGCGCGGCGAGGCTCTTCAACCCCTCGGCGGTGGCGGCGGTGCGCGGATCTTCGTAGACGTCGTCGATCGCCACCGTCTCGCCGCGCTTGAGGTCCTCGATATACGAGCCATAATCGCGGAAATGCAGGATGCCGGGCAGCGGCGCGATGCCGCCTGCGCACCACGCGCGTTCGGTGACGATCGTCTCCGCGGCGCGGTCGATCGTGCCATAGCCGCAGCGGCTGACGTCGAACAGACGGCCGAGGATCTCGGCGGCGGCATAAGCGAGGTCGGCGGGGTCGCCAGGATCGCGCAGCCGGTCGTTGAGCTTGACCAGCGCCTTGAGACGCAGCTCGGCGGACTTGCGCGCGTCGATGTCGAAGCTGATGCCGGGAAAGCGCAGCGGCCGCCCGTCGTCATCATAGGTGACGCGGCCGCGTGCGGCGACCCAGCGCGCGCGGCCGTCGGGCTGTTGCAGGCGGTAGTCGCTCTCGAACGGATCGCCGCTGGCGAGTGCCGCGGTGATCTCCGCCTGCACCCGTGGCCGATCGTCGGGGTGCATCGCGGTGAAGAACCGTTCCAGTCGCGCGCCGGCCTGAGCCTCGTCGGGATCGACACCGTAGAGGCGTGCGAACTCGGGGTCGGCGGTGACGCGGTCGGCGACCACGTCCCAATCCCAACTGCCGACGCTGATCTGGCCGGCGGTCTTCAAATCGTCGTCGGCCATCGGCGGCGAAGGGCTCGTAAGTGTAACATGGGTTGCGAGAACGCGTTGCGACCGGTAGCGATCCGACACCATGACATATTGCGATGCAGGGGCATGTCAGCGTTGCGTCGCGGCCACATCGTCGCGCGACCAGCCGCCGCCCATCGCCTGATACAGCGCGACATAAGCGGTGATCCGGTCGGCGCGCGCCTGCACCAGCGCCAGCTCGGCGGTAAGCAGGCCGCGCTGCGCGTCGAGCTGTTCGATGTACGAGGTATAGCCGGCGCGGTAACGGTTGCTGGCGTTGCGCAGCGCGGCGGCGAGCGCATCGACCTGCAATCCGAGCGCCACCGCCTGTTCTCCCGACCGCTGCACCCCGGCGAGCGCATTGTCGACCTCCTGGAAGGCGACCAGCGCGGTACGCCGATAGGCGAAGGCGGCCTGATCGCGGCGCGCGGTGGCGACGTCGCTTTGCGCGCGCAGCCGGCCGCCGTCGAAGATCGGCGAGAGGATGCTGGCGCCGACCGAGAAGACGCCGATCGGATTGGCGAGCGCGGTCGACAATACCACCCCCGCCGAGCCGGTGAGCGCAAGATTGGGCAGCATCGCCGCGCGCGCACTGTCGAGCGTGCGGTCGGCGGCGACCAGCGTCTGCTCGGCCTGGAACAGGTCGGGGCGGCGGCGCAACAGGTCTGCGGGCAGGCCGTCGGGGATCGCGGGGGCGAGCAGCCGGTCGAGCGGCAGGCCGCGCGGGATCGGACCGGGATTGGTGCCGAGCAGCAGGCTGAGCGCATTCTCCTGCCGGCTGATCGCGAGTTGCGCGGCGGGGACGAGCTGTTGCGTCGCGCGATATTCGGCCTCGGCCTGCCGCAGTTCGAGGTTGGAGGTATAGCCCGCCTCGGCCCGGCGGCGGGCGATGCGCAGCGCCTCGGTGCGCGCGGCGAGCGTCTGTTGCGCGACGGCGAGGCGCAGGTCGAGCGCGCGCAGCGTGACGTAATTGCTTGCGACGCCGCTGGCGATGGCGAGGCGGACGGTGTCACGCGCGCCCTCACTGGCGAGAAGCTGCGCCTGCGCGGCGCGGCTCGCCTGTCGCAGGCGGCCGAACAGGTCGAGGTCGTAGCTGGCGGTGACTGCGGGCTGCGCGCCGATCGCGTCGCTGGGGGTGCCGAACGGGCTGACCGTCTGGCCGGTGGTGCTCGGCAGGTTGCCGCCGAACGTCGGTGTCTGCTGCGCGCGGGCGAGCCGCGCGGCGGCGCGCGCCTCGTCGATCCGCGACGCGGCGGCGGCGAGGTCGGCGTTGTTCGCGAGTGCCTGACCGACGAGCCGGGTGAGGACGGGATCGCCGAACGCGCTCCACCAGTCGGCGCGGATCGGCTCGCCATTGCCGAACGCGGTGCGCCATGCGGGCGGCGGGACGACGGCGCTGGCGGCGGGGGTTTGCGGGCGAGGGCCGATGCAGGCGGCCAGCGTGAGGCAGAGCAGGGTGGAGCACGCGAAGACGCGAAGACGCGAAGGGGGTGCGCTTGCGGCGGTCGTGGTCCTTTTATCGATACGGATGATCGAATGTGCTGCGGGTTCCAGCAGCGTAACATCTTCGCGTCTTCGCGTCTTCGCTCGATCATCGGCGCTTTCGGAAAGAGGCCGGATATTAACTCGCGCAGAGGCGCAGAGGCGCGGAGATGCTGCGCTTACGGCCGTCTCCAGAGTTTCGCCAGGGGCCGTCGGTTTGAGGGGCGGCTGCGCCGCCGCGCATGGGCCCTCTCTGCGTCTCTGCGTCTCTGCGCGAACCATCCTCAGTTCACCACCGGGCCGCTGGAGGTGTCGACGCGCGCCTGTACCGACATGCCGGGGCGCAGCCGTGCCGCGAGCTGCTGGCCGGGATCGATGCGGATGCGCACCGCGATGCGCTGCGGCACCTTGGTGAAATTGCCGGTCGCATTGTCCGCCTTGAGCACCGCGAACTCCGATCCCGCCGCGGGCGAGATGCGCTCGATATGGCCGGTCAGCCGCGCATTGGCGAGGCCGTCGACGGTGAAGCTCGCCGGCTGGCCGACGGTCATCCGCGCGGTCTGCGCCTCCTTGAAATTGGCGATCACCCAGGTTTCGGGCGGCACGAGGAACATCAATTGCGACCCGGCGGTGACATACTGGCCGACGCGGACGCCGACCTCGCTCAGCCGGCCCCGTTCGGGGGCGCGGATGACGGTATTGGCGAGATCGATCTGGGCGAGGCGCAGCGCCGCCTCGGCGCCGGAGACGCCCGCCTGCTGGCCGCCGCGGCCGACCTGGACGGTACGGATGTCCTGTCGCGCGATCTCGCGCGCGGCGCGGGCCTGCTGCACCGCCGCCTGCGCCTGGCGCAATGCGGCGAGCGTCTGGTCGCGTTCGCGCAACGACACCGAACCGTCGGTGACGAGATCGTTGACGCGGTTCATGTCCGCCTGCGCGCGCATCAATTGCGCCTCGGCATTGGCGACCGCGGCGGTCTGCGCGGCGAGGCTGGCGGTGCGGCTGCGCTCGGTCTGGCGGGCGTTGGCGAGCGTCGCCGCCTGCGCGTCGACCTGCGCCTGCGCCTGATCGACGCGCTGGCGGTAGATGCGGTCGTCGATCTGGACCAGCGGCTGGCCGGGCTGCACGTCCATGAAGTCGCGGACGAACACCTGCGTTACATAGCCCGACACCTGCGGCGCGATCACCGTGGTGCGGCCGCGGACATAGGCATTGTCGGTCGACTGATCGGCATTGGCGAAGGGCGGCAGCCGCCAAGCCGCGAGCACCGCGAGCACGCCGCCGACCATCAGCACGAGGATGACGATCAGCGCGGTGCGGCTCGGCGGCTGCGGCCGCCAGCCCGAGCCGGCGGGGACGGCGGACGGCGGCGCAACCTCGGCCTGCGCCTCTTCGGTCGCGGGGATGGGATCGACGGGGCTGCGGCTATCGGTCATGCGGAACTCTGGCTGAGCGCGGCACGGCGTTCGCGGCGCGTCCGGCGGATCATGAGGAACAGGAGATAACAGAAGGTGAGCGCGGCGAGCACCGCGATCAGCCGGAAAACATCGTCGAACGCCAGCACGTTGGCTTCGCGCGTCGTCGTCTGCGACAGGATCGCGCCGCCCTCGGCACTGCGCAGCGCGGGATCGCCGACGACGCGCGACACCGCCGCGCCGCCTGCCTGCAGCCGCTGCGCGACGATCGGGTCGGTCGGGTCGATCGCCTGCACCAGCGCGGCGCTGTTCGCCTTCTCGCGGATCTGCTGATAGCTGCCGAGCAAAGCGGTGCCGGCGAGCCCGCCGATCGAATTGATCATCCCGAACAGCGCGATGAAACTGATGATATGGCCCGATCCCTGCTGCAGCGCGCGGGTCATGCCGAACAGGAGCGCCGGCCCCAGGAAATAGGTCGCGGCGAAGGCGATCAGCCCCTGGCTGGCGTACATCTGCGGCGCGCGGGTGAGGTTGGTCGCATGACTGTCGGCGAAGGCGGCGATCGCGACGAGGCCGATCGCCAGCATGATCGGGTGCGCCGGTCGGCTGACGTCCAGCGTCACTGCGCTCAGCACCACCCCGGCGACCGAGGCGAGGAAGATGATCGTGAAGAAGGGCACGAGCTGGTCGTTGTTCTGACCGAGCACGGTGAGCAGCCCGACCGAGGCATAGGTCTGTTCGGACAGGACGATGCGCGCCATGATCGTGACGATCGTGAAGCGGACGATATCGGCGCTGCCCAGCCAGCGCGTGTTGAGCAGCGGATTGACGCGGTGATGCTCGATCGCGAGCGCGGCGGCGAGCATCGAGATCGCCGCGATCAGCGCCCAGCCCAGCCACGGCGCGTTGGTCCACCAGACGTAGCGGCCTTGGCCGAGCACCGCGGCGAACAGCGCCATCGCGCCCGCGAACAGCACGAAGGTGACGAAATCGAGCCGCTCGAACGCCTTCGACCGCGTGGTCGGCGGCAGCCGCAGCCAGGCGACCGCGGCGAGGCTGAGCAAGGCGAGGCCGAGCTCGAACAGATAGAGCGTGCGCCATTGCGACATGGCGAGCAGGTCGGGCGAGAACAGGCGCGCCAGCGGCGTCGCGCATTGCGGGATGCCGATACCGACCACCACCGCCTTCAGCCGCCATTTGGTCGGCAGCGCCTGCATCATGTAATAAAGGCACAGGCTGGACACCGCGGCGCCGGCCATGCCGCTCGCGGCGCGGACGAGGATCGCGGTGTCGAAGCCGCGCACGAACAGATGCGCGAAGGTCAGCGCGGCATAGACGCTGAGGAAGATCATCGCGAACGGCCTGAGCCCGAATTGCGCGCGGAACTTGATCAGCAGCAGGTTGATGCTGACGTTGGTCATCACATAGACCGTCGGCAGCCAGGCGATTTCGGCGGGGTCGAGCCCCAGCGCGCCCTGCAGCGTATAGGTGTTGGCCGAGATCAGCGCGTTGCCGAAGCCGCCGGTCAGGCCGAGCAGCACCGAGATGATGCCATAGGCGATGCGGTGGCGGGTGCGATGCTCGACCGTGCCGGGCGAGCCGGGGAGGACGGGAACCTCGTGCGGCGCGAAGGTCCAGTCTTCCTCGGACAGGAAGCGGCGCAGGCGGGCGATCATGACCCACCTATACGCGCGATCGGGGCGGGCGGTTCAACCGGAGCAAATGCGCAGGGGCGGGCGCTTTCACGGAGTGCCTTCCTCACCCACACCGTCGCCCCGGAACGGATCCGGGGTGACGGGATGTTCGTGGCGATGGGCTGCGCCATGCGGGACGGCGACAAGCAATCGGCGGGTCGTTCAGCCACCCAGAATGTCGCGGTAGAGCGCGATATAGGCGTCGGCCATCCGCTGGACGGTGAAGCGCGCCGCCACCGCGGCGCGGCAGGCGGCGCGGTCGATCTCGGGCAGGCGCGCAACCGCGGCGATCGCCTCGTCGACGCTGTCGACCAGAAATCCGGTGACGCCGTCGTCGATCAGCTCGGGCATCGAGCCGCGGTTGATCGCGATCACCGGCGTGCCGCAGGCCATCGCCTCGATCACCGACAGGCCGAAGGGCTCGTCGAAATTGATGAGGTGGAGCAGCGCCGCCGCCTTGCCGAGCGCCGCGGTGCGGTCGTCGCCGCCGACCGCGCCGGGGTGGCGAATATGCGCACCGAGATGCGGGACCACCGACCGCTCGTAATAGCCCTCATCCTGCACGATGCCGTACATGGCGAGGTCGCGGCCCGTCGCCTGCGCGACCGTGATCGCCTCGGCGGCGCCCTTGTCGGGGTGCATGCGGCCGAAGAACAGCAGGTCGTTGCTACCCCCGGCGTCGAAGGGAAAATCGTCGAGGACGATGCCGTGGTGGATCGTCGCGGCATAGCGGAGCTGCGGCGACCGGTCGGCGTCGCTGATCGCGACATAGTGCACGCGGTCCTGATAGGGCTGGTACATCGGCAGGATACGGTCCGACGAAAAGCCGTGGATCGTCGTGACCATCGGCGTCGCCACCAGATGCGAAAAGGCGTGGGCGGGAAAGTCGGCCTGGTTGTGGATCAGGTCGAACTCGCCGGCGCGGTCGAACAGATGCGCGAGATGGCGGAATTCCCACACCTTGGCGTCGATGCGCGGGTCTTCCGAATAGGGCGCCGGCACCACTGCGCTAAGAGTTCCGGCGGTCAGGCTGTCCTGCGTCGCGAACAGCGTGACGTCGACGCCGCGCGCGACGAGCGCTTCGGTAAGCAGGCTGGTGACCAATTCCCACGGGCCGTAGTGGCGCGGCGGGGTGCGCCACGAAATGGGGGCGAGCATCGCGATCTTCATGACGCCGGCTTAGCGGGTTACGCGCAGGATGATAGCTTCGTCGGGGCGCAGCAGGCCGGGCTCGCCGCGCCCCGGCAGGGTGCCGAGCAGAACGTCGCCGGCCGGCAGTGTCACCGGCTGCGGCGTCGCGCCGAGGTTGAGCGCGACGACGATCCGCTCGTCGCCGTGGCGGCGTTCGTAGGCGAGCACGTCGCCGGCCGCCTCGATCAGCGCGAAGTCGCCGATCGCGAGCGCCTCATGCTTGCGGCGCAGGTTGAGCAGGTCGCGGTGCAGCGCCAGCATAGATTGCGCATCGCCGCTCTGCGCCGCGACGTTACGCGTCGGCCAGTCCGGGTTGAGCGGCAGCCACGGCTCGGCGGTCGAGAAGCCGGCATAAGCGCTGGCGTTCCACGGCATCGGCGTGCGCACCGGATCGCGGCCGAGACCGAGGCCGGGTTCGCGCAGCTCGCGCGGGTCCTGCACGCGGGCCGCGGGGATGGCGACGTCGGCGAGGCCGAGCTCGTCGCCGTAATAGAGCGTCGGCGTACCGCGCAGCGTCAGCAGCAGCACCGCCGCGACGCGCGCCTGCGCGGCCTTGACGCGGCTGGCGATGCGCGGGCGATCGTGGTTGCCGAGCACCCAGTTCGGCCAGCCCCCCGCCGGCAACGCCGCTTCATATTCGGCGATCAGCCCGGCGAGATGACGCGCGTCCCAGCGCGCGTCGATGAGCTGGAAATTGAAGGGCAGATGCACTTCGGGTGCGTCGAGCCCGTAATAGTGCATCAGCCGCTCGACCGGCAGATAGATCTCGCCGATCAGCACGCGGTCGCCGGGATAGGAGTCCGCGATGCTGCGCATCTCGGCGGCGATGGCATGGACCTCGGGCTGGTCGGTCGAATGGAGCTGGAGCACCGCGTGCATCTCGCCCATCCCGGCGCGATAGTCGGGGTTGGCGGGATTGTTGGGAAAGTCCGCGTGTTTTACCATGTGCCAGAGCACGTCGATGCGGAAGCCATCGACGCCGCGGTCGAACCAGAAGCGCAACGCGTCCATCATCGCACGGCGCAGATCGGGGTTGCGCCAGTTGAGGTCGGCCTGTTCCTTGAGGAAGGCGTGGTAGTAATATTGGCCGGTGGCGGCGTCATATTCCCACGCCGAGCCGCCGAAATCGCTGATCCAATTGTTGGGCGGGCCGCCGTCGGGGGCGGGATCGCGCCAGATGTACCAGTCGCGCTTGGGATTGTCGCGCGACGACCGGCTCTCCTGGAACCAGGGATGGTCGGTCGAACTGTGGTTGGGGACGAAGTCGAGCAGGAGCTTCAGCCCGCGCGCATGCGCGGCGGCGAGCAGGCTGTCGAAATCGGCAAGCGTGCCGAAGCGCGGGTCGATCCCGCAATAATCGGCGACGTCATAGCCAAAGTCGCGCATCGGCGAGGGGAAGATCGGCGAGATCCACACCGCATCGACGCCGAGCGCGACGAGATGGTCGAGCCGCGCCTCGATCCCCTTGAGGTCGCCGACGCCGTCGCCGTCGCTGTCCTGGAACGAGCGCGGGTAGATCTGGTAGATCGTCCCCGTCCGCCACCACGTCATGCGAACATCCCCTTGGACAGCCGGGTCATGCGGCAGGCGAGATCGGCCTCGCCGCTGGCAATCAGATAATCGTCGCCGGTATCGACCAAGCCGGTCGAGAACACCACCGGGGTCGGCAGGTACATCTGATGCGCGATCGGGGCGGTGAGCGCCGGGTTCGCCTCGAGCAGCGGCGTGTCGTCCTCGACGCGCAGGATGCGCGCGGGATCGTCGCGATCGAGCAGCGCCCAGAAGCTGCGATAGATGCCGACGCTCTCGCGCGCCTCGACGCCGTGATAGATCATCAGCCAGCCGTCGCGGGTGAGCACCGGCTGGGTGCCGCCGCCGATCTTCATCGCGGATCGCGAGCCCTTGCGCGCGCGCAAGCCGGGGGCGTCGAGCGGTTTCCAGTGCAGCGTATCGGGACTCTGCGCGAAATTGATCGACGGGCCGCCGACCCAGGGGCTGTTGGGCGGATAGGCGAAATAGACCTCGCCGAGCGGGCGGGTCAGTGCCATGAATCGGTCGCCGACCCGCCCCTCGAACAGGATCATGTCCTTGTTCTGGTGGTCGAGGACGATCCCCTCCAGCCGATAGTGCAGCCCGTCGCGCGAGGTGTGGAGCGTGGTGCAATGCCGCTCGGCCCCGACCGAACAGGTGGTCATGTACCAGATATCGCCGATGCGGGTGATCCGCGCGTCCTCGACCCCGTAGCATTGGTAGCCGGCGGCGGGTTCGATCGCCGCGTCGTAATGGATCGCGACGATCCGCTCGCCCGCGGGATCGAGCTCGACGGGGAGGAGCCACGACAGCGAGGTGAGCGCGAGGATGCGATGGCGGCTGCCCTTGAGCTCGAACTGGCGCGGATCGGTCATGTCGACCTGTTCCAGTGGCCAGGCGTCGAGGACGTAGCCTGCGGGGGTCCAGCGGATCGCATGGACGTGGCCGTCGCGGACCGGCTCCGACAGCGCCTCGGCGATGCGAACCATCAGCAGCAGGTTGCCGTTGGGCAGCCGCGTGAAGCCCGGGTTGAACGCGCCGAGCACATAGGTCGGCTCGGCGATCCCGCGGCGCAGCGGCGAGCGGGTGAGATCGACATGGTCGGGGGTGAAGATCAGCGCATCGTGCATGATGGCGTTAGCGCGGGGATGGGGGAGTGGTTCCATCGCCAAATTCCTCCCCCGCCAGGGGGAGGTGGCACGCCCGCAGGGCGTGACGGAAGGGGAGGACAGGGTGGAGCAACTTTATAGTGCGCCGTATCCTCCCCCTCCACCACCACGCTAGCGCGTGGCGGTCCCCCTCCCTGGCGGGGGAGGATTTCGCGGTTCGTCAGAACGCCGCGGTTACCGCGAACACGACCTGGCTCGCCGCGATGCTGCTGCCGTTCTTGGTCGAGGAGAAGTTCGGCTGGAGATAGGCCGCCTGCCGCTTGGTGATGTCGGTATCCACATAGGCGACGCCGAGCGTCAGCGGCGTGCCCTTGATCGCGTAATCGGCGCCGAGCAGCCAGTCCCAATATTCGCCGGTCGGCGCCGCCGAGGTGCCGTTGGGGCCGAGGCCCGAATTGCCCTTCGAATAGCCGATATGCGCTTTGGCGGTCAGCGGCGTGGTCGGGATCGCGCTGGCGAAGTCGCCCCACAGATAGAGGTTGTCGTTCTTCTTGCCGGGATTGTCGTAGATGCCGGTCTGCGCCGAGGCACCGCTGTTGTACCATTTGCCAAGCGCCTGCTGCTTGGGTGCATAGGCCACGCCGGCGAGCAGGTTGACCGGGCCGATCGTGCCCGACAATTTCGCATAGGGTTCGGCGAAGTCGGTCTTCGACGCGCCGCCCGGATACATGTACCAGGTCAGGCCGACGTCGATCGCGCCGCCGCCGACCGCATGCTTGTAGCCGCCGATCAGGTCGAGCTCCATGTTCGAGCCGCCGAACGTGCCCCAGCCGGCGAGATTCGACGCCCAGATGCCGCCGTAGAGGCCGCTTTCATGCGCGACGGTGATGCCGCCCTGGACCGCCATTTCCTTGTCGGTTTGCGAGACGCCGCGCAGCCGATAGTCGGAGACGAGCGCGACGCTGCCGGTGACGGTGACCGGCTTGGGCGGTGCGGTCTCCTGCGCGACGGCGGGGAGGGCGGTGACGGCGGCGAGCGTCGCGGCCGCGAGCAGAGTATATTTCATGGGACCCCTTTCGACTGGATGGGTCCCTCCTGCGTCCGGGCCGCCGGCGCGCTCGCTCCGCGGTGGCGGACGGGCACCAGTCTTTCCCTGACGCCCATTCGCTACCGCAGCATTATGGCCAAAAAGCTTCTTTTATGTAACGAAACATTGCTGGGCGGGGTTCAGTGGGCGAGTGCGGCAGTCTTGCCACGTGCGCCGAGCAGCTCGACGACGTCGCCCGCGGCGCGGCGGCGCTGGAACCAGTCCTTGATCAGCTCGGCGCAGGTATGATCGACGGTCGACAGTCCGGTGACGTCGAGCCGCACCGGCATGCCGGCAGGTGCACGCTCCAGCGTGTCCGACAGTTTCGGCAGCGACACGAAGGTCGCCGCACCCGACAGGTTGATCGCATGCGCGCCGCCCTGCGGCCCTTCCGACACCTTGAGGCCGAGCCGCTTGAGATGCGGCACCAGTTCGAGCATCGAGAGGCCTATGCCGACCAGCACGCCGGTCAGCAGATCCTCGACCACGACGGTGACCAACGTCGCCAGCCAGATGAGCGCCGGCAGCGGGCCGTAATGCGAGAGGAGGTGGCGGGCATGGGCGAGGCTGACCAGCCGCCAGCCGGTGATGACGAGGATCGCGCCGAGCGCCGCCATCGGGATCTCGCGCAGCACCCAGGGCAGCAGCGCGACGAAGCCGAGGATCCAGATGCCGTGGAAGATCGTCGACATACGCGTGGTCGCGCCGGCCTGGACGTTCGCCGAGGAGCGGACGATGACGCCGGTCATCGGCAGCGCGCCGGCGAGGCCGCAGAGCAGGTTGCCGATGCCCTGCGCGCGCAGTTCCTTGTTGTAGTTGGTGCGCACGCCGTCGTGCATGCGATCGACCGCGGCGGCGGACAGCAACGTCTCGGCGCTGGCGATGAAGGCGATGGCGAGTGCGGCGGCGAGGATCGACGGATCGGCCCATTTGGCGACCATGCCGACGCCGGGGAAGCTGACTGCGCCGGCGATCGATTCGGGGACGTTGACCCGTGCGACGTCGAGGTCAAAGCCGAGCGCGACGAACGTGCCGGTGAGCACGCCGACCAGCGCGCCGGGAACGAGGCGCAGCGAGGCGGGGCGGAATTTCTCCCAGCACAGCATCGCCGCGATGGTCAGCATGCCGACGGCGAACGCGATCTCGGTCGCTTCGATATTGCTCGGCGACAGGCCGAACAGCCGGCCGGGTGCGGCAGCGAGGTTCTGGAGGCCGCTGGGCAGCGGCTTGGCGTCGAACAGCACGTGGAACTGGCCGACGACGATCAGCACGCCGATCCCGGCGAGCATGCCGTGGACGACCGCCGGCGAGATGGCGCGGAACCAGCCGCCGAGGCGGGCGATGCCGGCGACGACCTGGATCAGACCGGCAAGGACGAGGATCGGGCCGAGCGCGGACAGGCCCTGATCGCGGACCAGCTCGAACACGACGACGGCGAGGCCGGCCGCGGGGCCGCTGACCTGCAATGGCGATCCGGCGAGCGCACCGACGACGATGCCGCCGATGATGCCGGTGATGAGGCCCTTTTCCGCCGGCACGCCGGAGGCGACCGCGATTCCCATGCACAACGGCATGGCGACGAGGAAGACGACGATCGAGGCGGTGAGGTCACGCGTGATGACCGGGCCGCTCGGCAGCAGGGCGCGGAGGTTGCTCATTCCGCGGCCGCCAGGAATTCGACGTCGGAGGCCTGGCGCGGCGCGGCGGGCTGGGCAACGGGGAAATCGCCGCCTTCGTCGAGCGGTCGGAAGCGGCCGGTGATGCCGTCGAGCGCCAGCACGGTGCCGTCGTGAATGTCGATGAACCAGCCGTGCAGCGCGATCTTGCCCTGTGCGATGCCCGCGGCGACCGAGGGGTGGGTGCGCAGATGCGCGAGCTGCGCGACGACATTTTCGAGGCTGAGCGCGCGGATGCGCTCGGCATCGGTGAGGTCGGGATAGGTCTGGTCGACGATCTGGCGCGCGGCGGCGCCATGTTTCAGCCAGTTGGCGACGGTTGGAATCGCGGCGAGCGCGGCGGGATCGCCGGCAAGGCCTTTCATCGCGCCGCAATCGGAATGGCCACAGACGATGATGTCGTGGACGCCGAGCACCGCGACCGCATATTCGACCGTGGCGGAGACGCCGCCGGTCTGCAGCGCGAACGGCGGAACGATGTTGCCGGCGTTGCGGCAGACGAACAGGTCGCCCGGCTGCGCCTGCATGATATGTTCCGGCACGATCCGTGAATCGGCACAGGAGATCATCAGCGCCTTGGGGCTCTGCCCCTGCGCCAGCGTCGAATAGAGCGCATGCTGGCCGTGGAAGACCGTCTTGCCGAAACTCACGACGCGTCCGAGCAGCTCGTTCACGGGGCTATCCTCCCGGTCGCGGCGGAAGCCGGACCATCGGAAACAGTACCGAAACGAATTTGCCGGGGCGCGGCGCGCGTGTTTTAAAGTGTTGCCGGGGAACACTTTCGCAAACCTTCATCCCGGCTCACGTCAGGATGATGAAACGGTTGGGATCACCGCGGCAGGAAGATCGCGGCGTGCAGGCCGCCTTCGGGGCGGTTCGCGAGCGTCAGCACGCCGCCCTCCGCCTCGACGATGCGGCCGACGATCGGCAGGCCGAGACCGAAACCGACCGTGTCGCGCGGTCGCGACGTATCGAGCCGGACGAAGGGTTCGAGCACGCGGCGCAGCTGGTCTTCCGGAATGCCGGCGCCGTCGTCCTCGACGATCATCGTCACGCCGGCGGGTTCGCTTTCCAGCCGCAGTACGACGTTGCCGGCATAATGGAGCGCATTCTCGATCAGATTGCCCAGCGCGCGTTTCAGCGCGACCGGACGGACGGTGACCTCGCAATGCGACGGTCCGTCGTAGACGCCGGGCAGGCCGCGGTCCTCGACATCGTCGATCAGCGTCGCGCAGAGCACCGCGACGTCGGTCAGCACCGGGGCCTCGGGATCGCTGCCGCCTCCAAGGAAGGCGAGCAGCGAATTCACCATCGCCTCCATCTCGCCGATATCGCGCTGGATCGCCGCGCGGGTCGTCTCGTCCTCCACCGCGTCGGCGCGCAGTTTCAGCCGGTGCAGCGGCGTGCGCAGATCGTGGCCGACCGCGGCGAGCGCCTGTGTGCGGTCGACGATCAGCCGCTGGATGCGCGCCGCCATCCGGTTGAACGCGGCGACGACGCGGCGCACCTCGCCCGGCCCCGCCTCGGGGATCGGATCGTGTTCGGCGTCGCCGAGCGTGTCGGCGGCGATCGCGAGCTGGCGCATCGGCCTGAGCGCGCGGCGGATCAGCAGTCCGCCGATCACCATCAGCGCCAGCGCCGGGATCAGCGCGAGCAGGATGCGCTCGGTAGCGAGTTCGAGATTGTGCAGCGGCTCGAGTGTGCGGAAATAGAGCCAGCTATTGTCGGGCAGCCGCAGCCCGCCGGTGACCACCGAGCTGCGCCCCGGCGAGGTGAGCTTCAGCCGCAGGTCGCTGGCGGCGAGCGACGGTTCCCATTCGATCACCTGATGGCGCATGCCGTCGAGCGCCGGTGCGATCGGCGGCGGCGGCGGCAGGTTGCGCTGCCAATGAAGCGCGTAGCGTTCGGTTGTGAGGTCCTCCGCCATCGCGTCGCGGCGCTCGGGCGGCTGCTCGGCGACGAGGCGGCGCGCGATGACGAGATGTTCCGCCAGGCGGCGTGCCTCGTCGTCGCGCACCGCAAACTGGCTGGCACGCTCGTAGAGGATCGTGCTGACGCCGAATTCGATCACCATCGTCAGCAGCAGGATCGCGACGATCTGGCCGATCAGGCCGATCGAGGGGCGGACGAAGCGTCTCATCGGCGAGGCGCCCTGTCCCTCTTCCCCGTTCGTGCTGAGCCTGTCGAAGCACGGGGATCCGCAGGCGATGACGGGGTTTGGGGCGACCAGCCCTTCGACAGGCTCAGGGCGAACGGGGAGAGATGGGAGATGGCGGCGCCAGCCGTCACCGGCGCGTCACCTCGGTGTTGAGCATATAGCCGACGCCGCGCACGGTGATGATCGGCGCGTCCTTGCCGGCGCTCGACAATTTGCGGCGCAGGCGGCTGATCAGCACGTCGATGCTGCGGTCCGAACTGTCGCCCAGCCGGGTGCGCGACAGCTCGATCAGCCGTTCGCGCGCGATGACGCGGCCGGCATGTTCGGCGAGGCTGACGAGCAGGTCGAATTCCGCACCGGTCAGGTCGACCACCGCGCCGGTCGGCGAGGTCAGCTCGCGCCGCGGCAAGGTCACCTGCCAGCCGTCGAAGGTCAACACGCCCTCCTCGCGCTCGCCGGGGCGGCGTTCGAGCTGGCCGCGGCGCAGCACTGCGCGGATGCGCGCGATCAGCTCGCGGCTGCCGAACGGCTTGGCGATATAATCGTCGGCGCCGAGTTCGAGCCCGACGACGCGGTCGGTCTCGCTGCCCTTGGCGCTGATGAAGATGATCGGGACCTCGCTCTTCTGGCGCAGCGCGCGGCACAGGTCGATGCCGCTGGTGCCGGGGAGCATGATGTCGAGCAGGATCAGGTCGACCGGCCCGGCCTCCAGCGCGAGCCACATCTCGGGCGCGGCGGAGGCGGGACGGACGAGATAACCGTTTTCCTGCAAGGCTCTGGTGGTCAGGGTGCGGAGGGCGGGATCGTCCTCGACCAGGAGGATGGTGGGGGCGGTCATGGCCCGAGAGGTAGGCAAGGCGGCCGGGGCGGTCAACCGCGCCCCGGCCGATCAGTCCGCCGCGACCGGCCCGTGGCCGCCCTTGGGACGCCGCGTGAACCAGACGATCACCACCATCGCCGCGCACAGCCACGCCGAGACGCGGAACAGGTCGGTCGAGGCGAGCAGATACGCCTGCCCCACCATCTGCCGCGTGATCGCGGCCGCCGCCTGCGTCGAGGTAGCGCCGAGTTTCTGGATGCCCTCGCTCGCCATCTGGTAGGGCATGCCCTGCCCGATCGCCTCGGCGAGGCGGCTCTGGTGGATCGCCTCGCGCCGGTCCCAGGCGGTGGTGATGATCGACGCGGCGAACGATCCCGCGACGATCCGGGCGAAGTTCGAGATGCCGGTCGCCGAGGGGATGCGCGGTGGCGCGATGCCGTCGAGCAGGATCGTCACCATCGCGAGGAAGAAGATGCTCATCGCGATCCCCTGCACCAGCAGCGGCGCCATGAAGTCGAACACCGTCGCGCCGGTGACGAGGTTGGAGCGCATCCAGTATGAGACGGCGAAGGCGAGGAAGGAGATCGTCGCGAGGATGCGCGCGTCGACCTTGCCCGACAGGCGGGCGGCGAGCGGCGAGATGAGCACCGCCACGACGCCGCTCGGCGCCGCGATCAGCCCCGCCCAAGTCGCGGTATAGCCGAGCTGCGTCTGCAACCAGAGCGGCAGGATCAGCGTGTTGGCGAAGAACACCGCATAGCCGAGGCAGAAGGCGAGCGTGCCGATCGCAAAATTGCGGTTGGCGAACAGCGACAGGTCGACCGCGGGATTGGCGTCGGTCAGTTCCCAGATGATCCACGCGACGAAGCCCACCGCCGCCACGACGGCGAGCACGCAGATCGCCGGGTCGTTGAACCAGTCGGCATTCTTGCCGAGATCGAGCATGATCTGCAGCGAGCCGACCCAGACGACGAGCAGCAGCAGCCCGACGGTGTCGATCGGCAGCTTGCGCGTCGGCGTCTCGCGGCTCTTCAATCCGTTCCAGCAGATCAGCGTCGTGAAGATGCCGAAGGGGATGTTGATCAGGAAGATCCAGCTCCAATGGTAATTGTCGCTGATATAGCCGCCGAGGATCGGCCCCATCACCGGCCCGACCAGCGTCGTCATCGACCACACGCCGAGCGCGGTGGAGCGCTTGTCGGGCGGGAAGATCGAGATGAGCAGCGCCTGGCTGCCCGGCATCATCGGCCCCGAACAGGCGCCTTGCAGGATGCGGAAGACGATCAGCGAGGGCAGGTCCCAGGCGATCCCGCACAGGAAGGAGGCGACGGTGAACGCCGCCACCGCGGTGCAGAAGGTGCGCACGACGCCGAACCGGCCCATCAGCCAGCCGGTCAGCGGCACCGCGACGCCGTTGGCGACCGCGAAGGCGGTGATCACCCAGGTCGAATTGTCGGACGAGACGCCGAGATTGCCCGCGATCGTCGGCAGTGACACGTTGGCGATCGTGCTGTCGAGCACCATCATGAACGTGCCGAGCGCGAGCGCGAAGGCGATCAGCGCGCGCTGGCCGCCGACGAGCGGGGCGGGGCCTTGGGCTTGGGTGGGGGCGGCCATCAGCGTATCTTCCGGGATATCGGTTCGCCCTCACCCTCCGCCGCAGGCGGCGAGGGGTGAGGACGACGCGGGCGTCAACGATTGGCGGCGATGATCTGGCGGATGCGCGCCTCGACCGCGGGGTCGCGGCCATCGCCGCCGCCGCCGGCATAGGCCTGCGCCGCGGGCTTGCCGAGCAGCGCGCCCGAGCGGTTGGCGGTGTCCACCGTCGTGTTGACCGACAGGCCGACGCGCAGCGGATGCTGGGTCAGCTCGCGCGGGTCGAGGCCGATGCGCACCGGCACGCGCTGGACGATCTTGATCCAGTTGCCGCTGGCGTTCTGCGGCGGCAGCAGCGCGAAGGCGTTGCCCGAACCGGCACCGACGCCGATGACATGGCCGTGGAAGACCACGTCGTCGCCGTACATGTCGGCGGTCACTGTCGCCGGCTGGCCGATGCGCAGGTCCTTGAGCTGCGTCTCGCGGAAATTGGCGTCGACCCACACCTTGGCGAGCGGCACCACCGCCATCAGCGGCGTGCCGGCGGCGACCTGCTGGCCGATCTGCACGGTGCGCTGCGCGACGACGCCGTCGATCGGCGCGACGATATGCATGTGGCTGCGCGTGATCGCGGCGCGGCGATAGGCGGCGGCGGCGGCGAGCACCGCCGGGTTGGTGGTGGTGTCGGTGCCCTGGACCGTCGAGCGCGACTGCGCCTGCTGGCTGCGCGCGAGGTTGAGGTTGGCACGCGCGACCTTCACCGCGTCGGCGGCATGCGCGAGTTCCTCGCCCGAGATCGCGCCCTGCGCCGCGGCGCCCTGCCGGCGCGCGTAATCGGCGGTGGCGGCGGAGAGCTGCGCCTGCGCCTGAACGACGGCGGCGCCGCTCTCGCTGACCTTGCTGATGTCGGCGCGGGTCGAGCGGACGGCGCGGGCGAGTTCCGCCTCGGCAGAGGCGAGCGCGACGTCGGCGGTGGCGGGATCGAGGTCGAGCAGCGGCGCGCCGGCCTTCACCGTCTGCGTATTGTCGGCATGGATCGCGGTGATCTGGCCGGGATCGCGCGCGGTGATCGCGACGACGTCGCCGGCGACATAGGCGTCGTCGGTCTCCTGTTCGGGCTTGGCGAGCAGGAAGTGGAAGACCGCCCAGACGATCAGCGCGATCACGACGATCACGGCGAGGATCAGGAAGCCGCGGCGACGCGTGCGCGGCTTGCCGCCGGCGCTCGCGGGTTGGGGCGTTGGGGCTTGCGTGTCGGTCATCGGCGGGGTTCCTGGGAGGAGGAGAAGCCGCCGCCGAGCGCCAGCACCAGCGCGACGCGCTGGCGGGCCGCATCGGCGACGAGATTGGCTTGCGTCAGTTCCGCATCGAGCAGGCGGACGTCGTTGTCGACGAGGTCGAGCTTGCTATCGAGCCCGCTCGAGACGCGGATCGCGTTGAGGCGGTTGGTCTCGCCGAAGCCGCGGACGACCTCTGCGGTGCGGGCGCGCTGTTCGCCGAGATTGGCGACGAGCGCGATCGCGTCCGCCGCGTCGCGCACCGCGCCGATGACGCGGTCGTTATAGTCGGCGGTGGCGAGATCGAGCGCCGCGGTCGCGCCGGCGAGGTCGGCCTTCAACCGGCCGTTGTCGAACAAGGGCAGGTGGATCGCAGGCCCGGCGCCGGCGGTGCCGGCATCGAGGCTGACCAGATTGCCGAGCCCGATCGCCTGGAAACCGGCGAGCGCGGTGAGGTTGACGTTGGGATAGAAAGCGCGGCGGGCGACCTGGCGGCCGGCGGCGGCGGCCTCGATCCGCGCCTGCGCCGCAGCGATGTCCGGGCGGCGGGCGAGCAGGTCGGCGGGGACCTGCGCGGGCAGCGGCAGCGCCGCGTCGAGGCGCAGCGTCGCCGGGCGGATCGCCGCGGCATAATCGGGGCCGCGCCCGGCGAGCGCGGCGAGCGCGTTGGTCGCGAGCGCGCGGGCGCCGTCGGCACGGACCAACGCGGTCTGCGCCTGCGCCAGCAGCGTCTGCGCCGCGGTCGCCTGCAGATTGCTGGCGAGCCGGTTGCGGATGCGGATGTTGACGAGGCGCAGCGAGTCCTGCCGCGTCGCGATCGTGCGGCGGGCGATCGTCGCCTCCGCCTCGGCGCGGGCGAGGTCGATATAGGTCTGCGCGACCGAGCCGGCGATCGCGAGGCGCGCGGCGGCGAGATCGAGCGCGGCGGCGCGCGCCGAGGCGCGGGCGCCGGTGATCGCCGCCTTCTGCCGCCCGAACAAATCGAGGTTCCAGGTGAGATTGGCCTGCGCCTGACCGACGAAGCGGACCGAGCCGCCATAGGGCGGCGGGATGATGTAGCGGCCGGACAGGCGCTGGAGCTGCTCGTTGGCGTCGAGCGTCACGTCGGGGCCGGTGTCGGCGCGGCGGCTGGAGAGCACCGCCTGCGCCTGGGCGATGCGGGCGAGCGCGGCGTCGAGCGTCGGATTGCCCGCGGTCGCATCGGCGACGAGCCGGTCGAGCTGCGGGTCGCCGAAGCCGGTCCACCAATCGTCGGCGATCGCCGGGGTCGCGGCGCCGGTGAGGCCGAGCGTCGGGGGCGCGACGGGCGCGACCGCGGGGGGGCTGGCCGGGATGGCGCAGGCGCCGAGCAGCAGCAGCGCGGCGGGGGATAAATTCGCTATCTTCACGCAAAGACGCCTTCGTCGGGGGTCTGTTGGACGGTGTCGCGGAGCCGCTGGAGGAGGCGGATCAGGTCCAAAATATCCCTTTCCTCCCAATCACTTAGCCAGTGGTTCCAGACGCGGATGACGGCATCGCGGACGGTGCCGGCGATGTGTTCGCCGGCGGGCGTCAGGGTGAGCCGGACGACGCGGCGATCCTCGCCGCCGTCGCGGTCGCGCATCACCCAGCCGCGCTCCTCCAGCGTGTCGACCAGCCGGGTGGTGGCACCCTTGTCGTGACAGAGGTCGCGCGCGATCTCGGCGCAGGTCGACGCGCGGTTGAAGTGGAGGGCGGCGAGCGCGCTCCACTGCGTCTTGGTGATGCCGGCGGCGACGAAGATCGGTTCGAGCACGGCCGCGCCGAGCTGCTCCGACCGGCGCAGGAGATAGCCGATCGAGTTTCCCGGAGTGAAGTTCGACTCGGAATAATAGTCCATGTCGTTGCCATGGCAATGGTTGCTTCGGCAGTCAATGGAATGTTGCGAAGCGTTTCTCCGAACGATATTCCATCGTCGGTCGCGACTGCGCCCTGCGTAGAGAATGACGCGCGCTAACCGGTTCTTAGGGGGGGTGGGGTACCTCCGCGGTTCGATTGTCAGGACGGCATCTCATGGAATTTCCGTTGATCGCGCCGCGGCCGCCGCGGCTGAGCGAGCTTACCGAAGGCCTGCGCCGCATCGAGGCGTCGGGCGTGTTCAGCAACAACGGGCCGGAGGTGCGCGCGTTCGAGGCGGAGGCGACCGAGCGGCTGTTCGGCGGCACCGGCGCCTGCCTCGCGGTCGGCAATGCCACGCTGGGGCTGATCGTCGCGTTGCGGCAGGCCGCGGGGATGCAGCTGCGACCGGGGACGCTGGCGCTGATGCCGGCGCTGACCTTCGCGGCGACCGCGCAGGCGGCGCTCTGGGCGGGACTGACGCCGCTGATCTGCGACATCGAGGCCGACGGCTGGACCGCCGATCCGCGGCAGGAGGAGGCGCTGCTCGCGCGGTACGGCGCGCGGATCGGCGTCATCGTGCCCTATGCGACGTTCGGCACCGCGATCGACCTCGACCGCTATGCCTGGCTCGCCGACCGTCACGGCGTCGGCGTGGTAATCGATGCGGCGGCGTCGCTCGGCACGCGCGACGGCGACGGGCGCGGGTTCGGCAGCGGCGCGCCGTTCACGCTCGTCTATTCGATGCACGCCACCAAGACCTTCTCGGTCGCGGAGGGCGGGCTGATCCACAGCGGCGACGTCGCCCGGATCGACCAGTTGCGCGGCATGATCAATTTCGGTTTCGAACGCGGGCGCAGCGCGACGCTGCCCGGCATCAACGCCAAATTGCCCGAGGTGATCGCGCTGATGGCGCGCGCCAAGCTCGCCGAGATCGATGCGGTGTGCGACCATCGCGCCGCGATCGACGCCGCCTATCGCGCCGCGCTGCCCGGCTTCGCGATGCAGCGGCCGTCGGGGCGGCGGCAGGCGACGCAGTTCATGCCGGTGCTGCTGCCGCCCGAGCTGGCGGGACAGCGCGACGCGATCGTCGCGGCGCTCGCCGCGGACGGCGTCGGCGTCGGCCAGTATTTCAGCCCGCACCTCGGCGAACAGCCGCTGTTCCGCGACACCGCGCTGATCGAGCCGACGCCGGTCGCCGACGCGATCGGCGGCCGCATGCTGAGCCTGCCGATCACCGATGCGATGACCCCCGCCGACGCGCCGGTGATCGCCGCGCGGCTGGCGGGCGCGGTCGCGCGGGTGACCGCGGCCGGCGCGACGCGGCGGATGGGGACGGCGATGCAGGATCTGACGACGGTGGTGATCGGCGGCGGCCCCGCCGGCACCGCGATGCTGACCTCGGCGAGCAAACAGGGCAAATTGGCGCCGCTGGTCGAGGCGGGGTTCGCGATCGTCGAGCAGAGGGCGCGGATGGGCGCCGGCGAGCTCGGCGCCTATGCGATCCGCTCGGACACCACCGCCGAGACCTTCCTGTCGGCGGTGAAGAACAATCCGCATCCCGAACTCGCCGAGCTGGAGCATCACCCCGCCGGGCAATTGATGGGCCGCTACGTCGCCGAACTCGGCGCGCCATTGGTCGATACCGCGCCGCTGCTGTCGGCGACCGCGGACCGGCTGCGCGACATCGTCTTGCGGCACGGCGGCGCGGTGCTGACCGGCCATGCGGCGCAGCGCGTGCAGCGCACTGCCGATGGCCGCTGGCAGACGACGGTCAGCGACGGTGCGGGCGTCACGCGCGTGCTGGTGTCGCGCAACGTCGTGGTCGCGACCGGCGGGGTGCAGACCGACGACCAGGTCGCCGCCAAGCGCGTCGCCGGCGTCGCGCTCGGCGCGCTGGCGGGCGAGCGGCTGATCCGCTCCGATACGGTGCTGCGGCTCGGCGGGGTCGAGCAGGTGCACGAGCGGCTGCGCGGCATCCCGTCGCCGCGGGTCGCGATCATCGGCGCCTCGACCAGCGCGATCGCCGCGGCGGTGCTGCTGCTCAAGAGCCAGCCGGGCTTCGCCTTCGGGGCGGGGGCGGTGACGCTGCTGCATCGCCAGCCGCTCAAGCCCTTCTATCCCAACGTCGCCGCGGCGCATGCCGACGGCTTCCACGATTTCGACGACAACGACATCTGCCCGGTCAGCGGCTTCGTGCTGCGGCTCGCCGGGCTGCGGCTCGAATCGCGCGAACTGGTGCTGCGCATGCTGTCGCTCGGCGGGCGCACGCCCGATCCGCGCGTCGCCTCGCACCGTATCGCCGGCGACGAGGATGCGGCGGCGCGGGCGATCATCGCGGAGGCGGATCTGGTGATCGGCGCGCTCGGCTACCGGCCGCGCGCGGTGCCGCTGCTCGGCGTCGACGGCGCGCCGCTGGCGCTGGCGCATCATGCCGGCCGGCCGATGGTCGATCGCCATTGCCGCATCCTCGACGCACAGGACCGGCCGGTGCCGGGCGCCTATGGCATCGGCCTGTCGGCGGGCTTCGTGCCGTGGGGCCGGCTGGGCGGCGAGGCGAGCTTCCGTGGCCAGGCCAACGGCCTGTGGCTGTGGCAGAACGACGTCGGCCAGATGATTGTCGACCAGCTGCTCGACCGGGAGGCGCAAGAGGCGGCATGACCACGCCGGTCGTCTCGGTCGTCATCCCCGGCTATAACGGCGAGGCGTTCATCGGCGCGACGCTGGAGTCGCTCGCCGCGCAGACGCTGGCGGCGTGGGAGGCGATCGTCGTCGACGATCGCTCGAGCGACGGCACCCGCGAATTGGTACGCGGCTGGCCCGACCCGCGCGTGCGGCTGATCGAGAATGAGGTCAACGGCGGGCCGGTGCGCACGCGCAACCGCGGCGTCGCCGCGGCGCGCGGGCGGTTCATCGCCGGGCTCGACCAGGATGACCTCTGTTTGCCCGAGCGGCTGGCGCGGCAGGTCGCCTATCTCGACGCGCATCCCGACGTGGTGCTTGTCGGCACGCAGGCGGAGCAGTTGCGCGACGGCAAGGTCTCGGCGATGCACTATGCGCCGCATACCACGCCCGAGCTGATCGCGTGGCTGAGCTGGATCGAGAATCCGCTGGTCTGGTCGACGGTGATGGTGCGTGCCGAGGTGGCGCGGACGCTCGATCCGTTCACCCGGCCCGAGATACTCTATGCCGAGGATTTCGACCTGTATCACCGCGTCGGCGCATTCGGACGGATCGCGCGGATCGACGTGCCGCTGCTGCGCTATCGCCAGCATGCCGGCGGCGCCTCGAAACGGTTCACCGACACGATGCGCGATTCGGCGATGCGGGTGCTGGCCGAGCGGCATGCGGGGGTGCTCGGCGTCGAGGAGGCGGCGGCGATGGCGCGGCTGCTGGTGCTGCACAATATGGGCGGCGTGCCGGTGCCCGACCGCGCGACGCTGCAGCGGCTGGGCGCGGGAATCGCGACGTTGCAGGCGGCGTTCCTCGCGCAGGAGCGGCCCGATGCGGAGAGCCGCAAGCTGATCCGCTGGGAGACGGCGCGGCGCTGGGCGCGGATCGGGCGGGCGGGGCTGCGCTCGGGCGCGGTGCGGCTGCGCGACGTGCTGGCGGCGCGGCCGGCGCACCTCGGGCTGGGCTATGCGGGCGGCGAGACGTTGCTGTGGTCCGCCGCGGTGGGCGCGGTGCGCCGCGGGCGGCGTGGGCGGGGCGAGGATTGAGGTTTGGGGGGTAGCCCCCTTCGTCATCCCGGCGCAGGCCGGGACCCATGGTTACGGTGCGGCCAGTGGTGCGTGCTGCCATCCACCGCGCGCGTCCATGGGTCCCGGCTTTCGCCGGGATGACGATAAGGGCGGGGGTGCGCGCCTCTCCACCGTCATCCCCGCGGAGGCGGGGATCCAGACGCGCGGGTCTTCGCTTGAGCCGCGGGGTCAGCGTATATGGATCCCCGCCTCCGCGGGGATGACAATGAGAGCGGAGTGATTGGAAGGGGACGCCGCCCCTCCGCGCATCACAGCGTCCGGATGATCCCCGAGAAATCCGTTCCGCCGTTCCCGGCGGCGACGAACGCCTCGTACAAGGCGGTCGCATGCGCGCCGAGTGGCGTCGCCGCGCCCGCACCTTCGGCCGCCTGCATCGCCAGCCGCAGGTCCTTGAGCATCAGCGCCGCAGCGAACCCGCCCTGGTAATCGTGGTCGGCGGGCGTCTCCGGCCCGACGCCGGGGAGGGGGCAATAGCTCGTCATCGACCAGCTCTGGCCCGAACTGACCGACGAGATGTCGTAGAAGGTCTGCGCGTCGAGCCCCAGCCGTTCGGCGAGCCGGAACGCCTCGCAGGTCGCGATCATCGTCGCGCCGAGCAGCATGTTGTTGGCCATCTTGGCGGCCTGGCCGGCGCCGCTCGCGCCGGCGTGGATCACCGCCTTGCCCATGTCGGCGAGGAACGGGCGCGCGCGCTCGAACGCATCGTCGGGACCGCCGACCATGAAGGTGAGCGTGCCGGCATTGGCGGCGCCGATCCCGCCCGACACCGGTGCGTCGACCGCGGCGAGGCCCTTGGCCGCCGCGGTCCCGGCGACGCGGCGCGCGGTGGCGACGTCGATCGTCGAACAGTCGATCAGGATCGCGGACGGCTCGGCGTGGCCGAACACCGCATCGGCATAGACGCTTTCGACATGCGCGCCGGCGGGCAGCATGGTGACGATCGCCTCGGCACCCGCGACCGCCTCGGCAGCGCCGGCGACGGGCAGGCAGCCGGCCGCCTGCGCCTTGTCGAGCGCCGCGGCGCTGAGGTCGAAGGCGCGGACGTCATGGCCGTGCTTCGCGAGGTTGGCGGCCATGCCGCCGCCCATGTTGCCGAGGCCGATGAAGGCGACGCGTGCCATGTCTCTCTCCTATTGCCGGATCAGGTCGCGGCCGACGATCATCCGCATCACCTGGTTGGTGCCTTCGAGGATCGAATGGACGCGCAGGTCGCGCCAGAAGCGCTCGATCGGATAGTCCATCAGATAGCCGTAGCCGCCGTGCAATTGCAGCGCGCGGTCGACGACGCTGCTGCCGGTATCGGTGGCGAGCCGCTTGGCCATCGCCGCGAAGCGCGTCTTGTCGGGGGCGTTGGCGGTCACCTTCGCCGCCGCCATGTAGAGCAGCGCACGCGCCGCCTCCAGCTCGGTCGCCATGTCGGCGAGGGTGAATTGGGTGTTCTGGAAGTCGGCGATCGCCGTGCCGAACTGCTTGCGGTCCTTGGTATAGCGGATCGCCTCGTCGAGGCAGCGCTGCGCGCCGCCGAGGCTGCACGCGCCGATGTTGAGGCGGCCGCCGTCGAGCCCCATCATCGCGATGCGGAAGCCCTCGCCCTCGGCGCCGACCAGATTCGCCACCGGCACGCGGACGTTGTCGAACGTCACCTGCCGCGTCGGCTGCGAATGCCAGCCGAGCTTGCGCTCGTTGGCGCCGAACGACACGCCGGCCATGTCCTTCTCGATCACCAGCGCCGAAATGCCCTTGGGCCCCTCCTCGCCGGTGCGGACCATCGTCACATAGACCTCGTTCTCGCCGGCGCCGGAGATGAACTGTTTCGAGCCGGTGACGACATAATGATCGCCGTCGCGGACCGCCTTGGTCTTCAGCGCGGCGGCGTCGCTGCCCGAGCCGGGTTCGGTGAGGCAATAGCTGCCGAGCCGGTCCATCGTGACGAGGCTGGGGAGATATTTGTCCTTCACCGCCTGCGACCCGAAGCGGTCGATCATCCAGCTCGCCATATTGTGGATCGAGACGAACGCGCTGGTCGACGGGCAGCCATAGGCCATCGCCTCCATGATCAGCGCCGCCTCGAGCCGGCCGAGCGCGATGCCGCCGCTCTCCTCCGACACGTAGATCGCGGCGAAGCCGAGTTCGGCCGCCGCCTTGATCGTGTCGCGCGGGAAGATGTGCTTCTCGTCCCATTCCGCCGCATGCGGCGTGATCCGGTCGGCGGTGAAACGGCGCGCGAGCTCCTGGATCTCGCGCTGGTCGTCCGTGAGATCAAATTGGGGGGTCAGGTCGAACTGGTTTTCCATGATATCCTCAGGCCGGGCAGCGGCTGTAGCGGAACGAGCCGGCGCGATTGGCGTCGCCTTTGGCCTCGCGCACCAGCGTCTTGCCGTCGTCGAGCAGGGTGAGCGTGGTCGGTTCGGACCAGGTCATGCCCTCGCCGCTCATCGGCAGGTCGAAGGCGATCTGGTCCGGGCGGGTCTGGCGGATCGTGGCTGCGGTGCCGCGCGATTCGAAGAAGGACAGGCGGTTGCCGGCGATGGTCAGCGTGCCCTTGTCGGCACCGCTCGCCGGGTCGCAATCGCCCGACACCATGCCCCAATGGCCCTGGAAGCCGCCGGGGATCGCGGCGATCGGCGAGGGGCTGACCGCGGGGATCGGCACGACGCTGTTCTGCGGATCGACGGTGAGGTCGTTTGGCGTCGGCTCGACCGCGGCGCTGCCGCCCGACGATTCGTTGTTGGCCGATTCGCCGCCCGAACAGGCGGCGAGACCGAGCGCGGCGGCGAGGAGGATCGTGCTGCGCATGCCGGTCAGCCCATCGTCGGGATGACGAAGGCATCCTGGATGCGGCTCGGCCCGCCATCCTCGCTGCCGCCGGGGAGCGCCGAGCCGTCGGGCCAGCGCTGCGTCACCGTCTTGACCTTGGTCCAGAATTTGACGCCTTCCATGCCGTGCTGGTTGGTGTCGCCGAACGCGCTGCGCTTCCAGCCGCCGAAGCTGTGATAGGCGACCGGCACCGGGATCGGCACGTTGATCCCGACCATCCCGACATTGACCCGCGCCGCGAACTCGCGCGCGGCATGGCCGTTGCGGGTGAAGATCGCGACGCCGTTGCCGTACTGATGCTCGCTCGGCAGCCGCACCGCGGTCTCGAAATCGGGCGCGCGGACGATCTGGAGGACGGGACCGAAGATCTCTTCCTTATACGCCGACATGTCGGGCGTGACGTGGTCGAACAAGGTCGGGCCGACGAAGAAGCCCTTCTCATGCCCCTGCAGCGTGAAGCCGCGGCCGTCGACGACCAGTTCGGCGCCCTCGTCGACGCCGGTCTGGATCCAGTTCTCGACGCGCTGCTTGTGCGCGGCGTTGACCACCGGGCCGTAATGCGCCTGCGCATCGGTCGACACGCCGACGCGCAGCGCGGCGATCGCCGGGATCAGTTTCTCGCGCAGCGCGTCCGCGGTCTTGTCGCCGACCGGCACCACCACTGGGAGCGCCATGCAGCGCTCGCCCGCCGAGCCGAAGGCCGCGCCCGACAGATCGGCGACGACCTGGTCGAGGTCGGCGTCGGGCATGACGATGCCGTGGTTCTTGGCGCCGCCCATCGCCTGCACCCGCTTGCCCGCCTCGACACCGCGGCGGTAGACGTAATGCGCGATGTCGCTCGACCCGACGAAGCTGACCGCGCTGATCGCGGGGTGATCGAGGATCGCGTCGACCATCGCCTTGTCGCCATGGACGACCTGCAGGATGCCCTCGGGCGCGCCCGCCTCCCGCATCAGTTCGGCCAGCCGCACCGGCACCGACGGATCGCGCTCGGAGGGCTTGAGCAGGAAGGCGTTGCCGGTGGCGATGGCGACGCCGAACATCCACATCGGGATCATCGCCGGGAAGTTGAACGGGGTGATCCCCGCGCCGATGCCGAGCGGCTGGCGCATCGAATAGACGTCGATGCCGGGGCCTGCCCCTTGCGTATATTCGCCCTTGAGGATGTGCGGGATGCCGCAGCAGAATTCGATCACCTCGAGCCCGCGCTGGATGTCGCCCTTCGAATCGGCGATCACCTTGCCGTGTTCGGAGGAGAGCAGATGCGCGAGCGCGTCCATGTTCGCCTCGACCAGTTCCTTGAAGCGGAACATGACGCGGGCGCGGCGCTGCGGATTGGTGGCGGCCCAGCCGGGCTGCGCGGCCTGCGCCGCCGCGACGGCACGGTCGAGATCGGCCGCGGTGCCGAGCGGCACGCGCGCCTGGATCTCGCCGCTGTTGGGATCGAACACGTCGCCGTAGCGCGTGGCATCACCGCCGGCCGATCCGACGATGAGATGATCGATGGTACGCATCCTCGCTCCTTCGTGCCGCTTTGGTCGGCTTTGGAGCTTCCGTCGCAGGGTCGGAGGCGCGGTGCAAGAGGGGGCGGGCAATTGGTGGGGAAGGCTGACGTTTTTGTGGGGTCAGGGGGTCGCCTGCCACGGATCGATGACCGCCAGTCCCGCGGCCACGAAAGGACCCGTATCGCGGCTGGCGACGACGAGGCCATGGGTCGCGGCGATCGCGGCGATATAGCCGTCCGCCAGCCCGATCGGCGTACCGCCGCGGCGGGCGGCAGCCATGCGGTCTGCATAGGCGCGGGACGCATCGAGGTCGAAGGCGAGCACGCGGCCGGCGAACAGCGGCAGCACCTCGTGTTCGAGCCGGTGACCGAGCGTGTCGCGTCGCTTGCCCGGCGGCATGGCGGCGATGCCGAAGCGCAGTTCGGCGAAGGTCACCGCCGACAGATAGACCGTTTCGATCGCCTGCGCGTCGAGCCATGCCGACACGCGCGGGTCGGGGGCGGGCTTCCACGGTTCGGAGACGACGTTGGTATCGAGCAGGATCATTCGAAGCGCAGCGGCTCGACCGGCGTCGTCTCGCGCAGACGGGCGAAACGCTCGGCCTCGGCCTCGGTCAGGTCCGCGTCGCGGCCGATCGCGGCGAGCAGGGTGCCGAGCCGGACGCGGGCCGGTGGATGTACCGCGGTTTCGAGGATGGCGCGCATTTCTGCCTCGGTGCTGCGGCCGTGCTGCGCGGCGCGCGCCTTCAACGCGCGATGCGTTGCGTCGGAGAGGTTGCGGATCGTGACGGCGGGCATGACGGCGTCTCCTGAGGTGATGGCATTATCGGGGCATTGCCATCGGGACTCAAGATGCGGGACGTGGGTATGGACGGCAATTCGGCCCTGCATCGCGACGGCGCGCGAGCAAGTGACGGCAGGCAAAGACATTTTTTAGACGGTAACGCTAGTATAACCTAATGTTTAGATCGGCTCATAAAAAGTAATGGCATAGGTCATGTGCGCAATATGTAGGCGGGTTAAATCCTAGTCAACTGGTGTATGTAGCCGTGATAATTGCAAAATGGGTATTTGTACTTTCTGTTTCGATTGCAATGGCTTCGCCGGCCGGCGCGGAGCAGGTCGAGAGAAAGACACCCGATCGCAAATCGAAGGTGGGGGCAAATGCGGAGGCCAAGGCATCCCGCACCGCGGCGGCGACGAGCGAGGACAATGCCGCGTCACAGACCATCGTCGTTACCGGGACGGCACATCACGATGCGGTGACGGGGGGAGCCTTGGGCGTGCGGTCCGACCTCGATACGCCGTTCTCCGCACGCGTGGTGAGTGCGGATGAGATCGAGGAACGTCAGGTCCGATCGCTGGCACGGGTATTCAGCCAGGATGCGTCGGTCGTCGCCAACGGCGACACCTATACGTTCAACAGCTATTCGCAGACGGTCCGCGGCATCCCGCTCGACGACCTTTACGGCTACCGGATCAACGGCGATCCGTTTTACATGACGACGGTGGAACTGCCCCTCGAATCGTTCCAGGCGGTGCAGTTGCTGAAGGGCGCCTCCGGCTTCCTCTATGGCTTCAACGCGCCGGGAGGGCTGGTCAACTATCAGACGAAGCGACCCACGCCGGACGCTTTCGTCGCCGCCGATCTGGGATATTCGTCGAACACGGTCTTCCTGCAGCATATCGACACCGGCGGCCCCATCGCCGCAGGCCTCGGCTATCGTCTCAACCTGACGCACGAACAGGGCGGCACCTACAGCGGGTCGCACGTCCTGCGCTATTCGGGGTCGCTCGGCCTCGATGCGCATCTCACCGATACGCTGCTGTGGACCGGCGACCTGATCTATCAGGATCGCCGCATCAAGGGTGGAACGCAGGATTTCTTCATCGACGATCCCGTCGCTTACGGCGCGAACGCCTTGCCGCGACCGATCAGCGGCACCACCAATCTCGCCGCCTATCCCGATCTGTTCTTCAACAGCCACGTCTTCTACGGCGCCACCGGCCTGCACTGGACGGCCGACCCGCATTGGACGGTCAAGGCCGACTATAGCAACAGCCTGGACTGGCGGACCTACAAGGCGGAATGGATGCCGCTGATCAACCGCGATGGCGACTATGGGGTGAAACTGAACACCAATCCCCGGTCATGGTCGCGCTACAATCAGGCACAGGTCACGCTCGACGGATATTTCACCACCGGACCGCTGGCCCATCAACTGACGCTCGGCGCGACGTGGCAGGACCTCAAGCGTTATCTGCCGCGAGATCGGCTGAACACGGTCATCGGGTCGCAGAACCTGTATCGACCGGTAACGCCGGTGAACTATCCCAGCGCATTCACCGATGCGATCTACCGCAGCTATCATTCGATACAGGAAGGCGCGTTTGCCAGCGACACGATCGGCCTCGGCGACGTGTCGGTAATCGGCGGCCTGCGGGTCACGCGCTACGTCGAGCATCAATACAGCAAATCGGGCGTCGCCAAGACCTATGCCAAGACGCCGGTGACGCCCGTCGCCGCGATCCTGTACCATCCCTTGCAGGGCGCCACCGTCTACGTCAGCTACGTTCAGGCGCTCGAAAGCGGGATAACGGTCCCCGATAGCTTCGCGAATGCCCGCGAGACGCTGCCACCGGTGATGTCCGACCAGATCGAGGTCGGCGCCAAGGTCGAACGACCGACGTGGTTCCTTTCGACGGCATTGTACCGCATCGATCGGGGCGCCCAATATGCCAATGCCGCCAACGTCTACGTGTCCGACGGCACGCAACGCTATCAGGGCGTCGAGGCCAATGGACGCGTCGGGCTACCGCTCGATCTGTTCGTCGCCAACAGCGTCGCGATCGAGGAGGCAACCTATCTGAAGTCGGAACGGGATCTGCAAGGGCGACAGGTCGAGGGCGTTCCGCGATTCAAGGACACCGTGCAGGTCACCGAGCGGCCAACCGGTCTGCCCGGTTTCAGCGCCACCGCCGAACTATCCTATACCGCCAGATTGTGGGGCAATGCGGTCAACAGTTTCCGCGTTCCCTCGACGACGTTGATCAATCTGCGGGCCGGTTATGACATCGGCTCCGCCGCCCATGCCGTGACGCTTCGGGCCGAGGTCGACAACGTCGCGAACCTCCACCACTGGGGCTATCTCGGGTCGGGCTATGTTTTCGTGGGTGAGCCCCGGACGGTCAGGTTGAACGCCAGCGTCAAGCTCTAGGCGTGACGGGATCGGGGCAGTCCCCCGATCCCCCGTGCTTCACTCCGCCGCGGCTTTCTTCGCCGCGGGCTTCTTCGCCGGCGCCTTCTTGGCCGCCGCGGGCTTCGCCGTCGTCTTCGTCCCCGCCGCCTTGGCCGCGGGCTTCTTCGCCGCGGCCTTCTTGGCGGGCGCCTTCTTCTTCTTCGCCGGTGCCGCCGCGGCGCGATCGTCGATCAGCTGCGCCGCCTCTTCCAGCGTCAGCGCCTCGGGGGTGATCGACTTGGGCAGGGTCGCGTTGGTCTCGCCGTCGGTGACATAGGGGCCGTAGCGCCCCTCCATCAGCTTGATCTCCGCCTCGGTGCGCGGGTGCTTGCCGAGCTCCTTGAGCGGCGCCCGCGCGGCGCCGCGCGCCGGACGGCCGCCGCCCGCCGCCGCCTCGGCGAGCTTGACCACCGCGGCGTTCATCCCCGTCTCGAACACGTCGGCGGTCGATTGCAGCCGCGCATATTTGCCGCTGTGCGCCAGATACGGCCCGTAGCGGCCGATCGACGCGGTGATCGGCTCGCCCGTCTCCGGGTGGTTGCCGATCGTGCGCGGCAGGCTGAGCAACTTGAGCGCCCATTCGAGGTCGAGCTCGCCGGGCAGGTCCTTGGGGATCGAGGCGCGCCTGGCCTCCTTGCCCTCGCCGAGCTGGATATAGGGGCCGAACCGCCCCGACTTGCGCTCGACCTCGAGCCCCGTCGCCGGGTCCTTGCCGAGCCCCTCGGGGCCGCTGTCGCCCTCCTCGCCGCCGGGCTGCGCGAAGCGGCGGGTGTATTTGCACTCGGGATAATTGGAGCAGGCAATGAACGCGCCGAACTTGCCGCCGCGCAGCGCCAGCTTGCCCTCCTCGCATTTGGGGCAGAGCCGCGGGTCCGATCCGTCCGCCTTGTCGGGGAACAGATAGGGCGCGAGGAAGACGTCGAGCTCGGCGGTGATCGCGCTGGGCTGCTGCTCCATCACCTCGTTGGTGCGCGGCTTGAAGTCGCGCCAGAAGGCTTCGAGCACCGCCTGCCATTGCGCGCGGCCGCCCGAGACGTCGTCGAGCTCCTCTTCCAGCTCGGCGGTATAGTCGAAGCCGACGTATTTCTCGAAGAAGCGCTCGAGGAAGGCGGTGACGAGACGGCCGCTCTCCTCGGCGAAGAAGCGGTTCTTCTCGACGCGCACATAGGCGCGGTCCTTCAGCGTCTTGATGATCGAGGCATAGGTCGACGGGCGGCCGATGCCGAGTTCCTCCATCCGCTTGACGAGGCTAGCTTCCGAGAAGCGCGGCGGCGGCTGGGTGAAATGCTGTTCGGCGTCGACGGCCTTCTTCGCCGGCGCGTCGCCCTCGCGCAGGCGGGGCAGGCGGCGCGCCTCCTCGTCCTGCGTGTCGTCCGACCCCTCTTCGTAGAGCGCGAGGAAGCCGGGGAAGAGCACGACCTGGCCGGTCGCGCGCAGCACGTTGCGGCCGGTGCCGTCCGCCATCTCGACGGTGGTCCGCTCCATGCGGGCCGAGGCCATCTGGCTGGCGAGCGCGCGCTTCCAGATCAGCTCGTACAGGCGGTTGTGGTCGCCCGAGCCGGCGCGGTCCCTGGTGAAGTCGGTCGGGCGGATCGCCTCGTGCGCTTCCTGCGCGTTCTTTGCCTTGGTCTGATACTGACGCGGCGAATCGGGCACGTAGCTCGCGTCATAGCGGTTGGCGATGGCGAGGCGCGCGGCGGAGATGGCGCTGCCGTCCATCTGCACGCCGTCGGTGCGCATATAGGTGATCGCGCCGTCCTCGTAGAGACCCTGCGCGATCCGCATCGTATGATCGGCGGAGAAGCCGAGCTTGCGCGCCGCCTCCTGCTGGAGCGTCGAGGTGGTGAAGGGCGGCGGCGGGTTGCGCGTCGCCGGCTTGGTCTCGACGGTCTGGACCGAGAAGCGGCCCTCCTCGACCGCGGTCTTGGCCTTGAGCGCGTCGCCCTCGGTGCCGATCGACAGGCGGTCGAGCTTCCTGCCGTCCCATTGCACGAGGCGCGCGACGAAGGGCGTGCCGTCCTGCTCCATCTGCGCGGTGACCGACCAATATTCCTGTGCCTTGAACGCCTCGATCTCGCGCTCGCGGCCGACGATCAGGCGCAGTGCGACCGACTGGACGCGGCCCGCCGACTTGGCGCCGGGCAGCTTGCGCCACAGCACCGGCGACAGCGTGAAGCCGACGAGATAGTCCAATGCGCGGCGGGCGCGATAGGCGTCGATCAGGTCGGTATCGAGCTCGCGCGGCGCCTTCATCGCGGCGAGGATCGCCGGCTTGGTGATCGCGTTGAAGGTGACGCGCTGGACGTCCTTGGGCAGCGCCTTGCGGCCGCGCAGCACCTCCTGCACGTGCCAGCTGATCGCCTCGCCCTCGCGATCGGGGTCGGTGGCGAGGATCAGGCGGTCGGCGGTCTTCGAGAGATCAGCGATCGCTTTGAGCTGCTTGGACTTGTCCGCGTAATTCTCCCATTCCATCGCGAAATTCTCGTCCGGGTTCACCGAGCCGTCGCGCGCCGGCAGATCGCGGACGTGACCGTAGGAGGCGAGGACGCGGAAATCCGAGCCGAGATACTTTTCGATGGTTTTCGCCTTGGCGGGCGATTCGACGATGACGAGCTGCATGGCGGTTCAATAGCGTCCTTACGTGTACGCGCGAGGGTGGCGAGCGGTCGGGGCTTGCGTCAAGTCGGGGGCGTGGGACGAAACGTCAACGGGTGGGGAGGCGGGGGCCGCCGCCGGGGTCAGGCGATGAGGCTGACCCGGCCGCCGGCATGCCGCTCCAGCCGGCCGGCGAGTTCGAGTTCGAGCAGCACCGTCTGGACGATCGCCGGGGCGAGGCCGCTCTGGCGGAGCAGTTCGTCGACCGGGACGGGCGCCGGGCCGAGCAAGGCGGTGATGCGGGTGCGGTCGGCGTCGCTCGCATCCGCCGGGGGCGGGGCGGCGTAAGGCGACGCGGGCGCGCGGACGGCGCGGGGATCGATCGGGCGGAGCTGTTCGAGGACGTCGGCGGCGGTCTGGATCAAGGTCGCACCGTCGCGGATCAACTGGTTGCAGCCCTGCGCACGCGGGTCGAGCGGACTGCCGGGGACCGCCATGACCTCGCGGCCCATCTCGCCCGCCAGCCGCGCGGTGATCAGCGAGCCCGAGCGCGGTGCCGCCTCGACCACCACCGTGCCGAGCGCGAGGCCGGCGATGATCCGGTTGCGCGACGGGAAATGGCGGGCGAGCGGCTGGGTGCCGGGCGGCTGTTCGGCGATCAGCAACGCGTCGCTCGCCACCTGCTCCTGCAACGCGGCGTTTTCGGGCGGGAAGGCCACGTCGATGCCGCTGGCGATGACGCCGATCGTGCGCGGCAGCGCGCCGACGTGCGCGGCGGTGTCGATGCCGCGGGCGAGGCCGGAGACGATCGTCGCGCCCTCCGCGGCGAGGTCGTGCGCGAGGCTGCGCGCGAAGCGGCACGCCGCGGCGGAGGCGTTGCGCGCGCCGACGATCGCCACCGTCGTTCGACTTGCCAGCGGGAGGTCGCCGCGCAGGATCAGCGCGGGCGGGGCGGTGTCGATCTGGGCGAGCAGCGGCGGATAGTCGGGATCGTCGAGGAACAGATAGCGCGCGCCGAGCCGCGCCGTCGCCGCCATCTCGCGCTCGACCGCGGCGCGCTCGGCGATGCGCGGCGGGGCGCCGCCGCCGCGGCGGGCGAGCGTCGGCAGCATGTCGAGCGCCGCCTCGGCGGTGCCGAAGCGGGCGAGCAACTGGCGCCAGGTGACCGGGCCGATCCCGGTGGTACGAAGGAGACGGAGGCGCGCGACATCGCGCTCAGCCATCGCGGAGCGCATTCGTGTCCTCGCCGTCGCGCGCGCCGCCGATGCGCGGCTCGGTCCCGGCGAGCAGCCGCTCGATATTGTCGCGATGCTTCCACAGCACGATCGCGGCGAGCGCGAGCAGCAGCATGACGAGATCGAACCGCCCGAACAGCGCGCCGCTGACCGGTGCGCTGACCGCCGCGGCCATGCCGGCGACCGAGGAGATGCGCAGGCCCGCGAGCAGGCCGAGCCAGACGGCCGCATAGACGAGGCCCATCGGCCAGTGCAGCGCGAGGACGATGCCCATCAGCGTCGCGACGCCCTTGCCGCCCTTGAAGCGCAGCCAGATCGGGTAGCAATGGCCGACGAACGCCGCCGCCGCGGCGATCATGCCGTCGCCGGGGAACAGCCATTCCGCCAGCCACACCGCCGCCGCGCCCTTGGCGAGATCGAGCAGCAAGGTCGCCGCCGCCAGCCCCTTGCGGCCGGTCCGCAGGACGTTGGTGGCGCCGATATTGCCCGAGCCGATGCTGCGCAGGTCGCCCGCGCCCGCCAGCCGGGTGAGGATGACGCCGAACGGGATCGATCCCAGCACATAGCCGAGCAGCAGCGCGCACGCCGGCGCGATCCAGAGTATGTGCGTATCCAAAGCTGCCCCGTCCTCCCCGGCGGATCATAGCGGGTCCGGGGCGGTTTCGCCAATGGGCGCTTCCTGATCTCGATCAAGGTTGGCGCGTCGCGCGGCGGCGGCTTATGGACGCGGCGATGGATGATGCGCCGATCCTGTTCTTCGATTCGGGTGTCGGCGGCCTGTCGGTGGTCGCACCGACGCGCGTGCTGCTGCCGCGCGCACCGATCGTCTACGCCGCCGATTCCGCCGGATTTCCCTATGGGATCAAGAGCGAGGCGGAGATTGCGGCGCGGGTGCCGGCGCTGCTCGGGCGGCTGGTGGAGCGGTACCGGCCGCGGCTGGTGGTGATCGCCTGCAACACCGCCTCGACGATCGCGCTGCCGGTGGTGCGCGCGGCGCTCGACGTGCCGGTGGTCGGCACGGTGCCGGCGATCAAGCCCGCCGCGGCGCTGAGCCGCAGCCGGGTGATCGGCGTGCTCGGCACCGAGGCGACGGTGCGCCAGGCCTATGTCGACGATCTGGCGGCGCGGTTCGCTGGGGATTGCACGGTGCTGCGGCACGGCTCGGCGGAGCTGGTGCGGCTGGCGGAGGCGAAACTGGCGGGGGCGACGGCCGATCCGGCGCGCTATCGCGCGGTGCTCGGCGGGCTGTTCGATCAGCCAGAGGGGGCGCGGATCGACGTGATCGTCAATGCCTGCACGCATTTCCCGCTGGTCGCGGCGGAACTGGCGGCGGCGGCGCCGGCCGGGCTGCACTTCGTCGATGGCGGCCCGGGGATCGCGCGGCGGATCGCCTTCCTGACTGAGGGGCAGGGCTGGCCGGCGGACGAGTCGGTGCATCGCGCGGTGTTCACGCGGCTGGGCGACGCGGAGCGGGCGCTGGCGCCGGCGCTGGCGGATTATGGAATCGGGACGATCGAGGGGCTTTGAGCCGTACCGGCCGGCGGGTTGGGCGTCGGCTCTTTTGTCCCACCGTTAGCCCTGAGCCTGTCGAAGGGCGGTGCCATGTACGGAACGACCGCCTGTGGCACGGGCGCTTCGACAGGCTCAGCGCGAACGGTGGAGCGTGGGGCGGGCGTTCCTTCCGCCAGCATCCATCCCTGTGCCGGTCGACGGGTCGTGCCGCGCTGGCCCCGCGAGGGTGGGACAAAATGTCCAGCCTGACGATCACGCTGAGCGCTTTTATCCACTGGCAAGCCCGTCGCCGCATCGGTACATGGTGCCCATGAGCAGCGACGGTACCGACGTACGCGTGGATTATTCGCGCGTCTTCACCCAGGCGATCGATCGCCTGCACAGCGAGGGCCGGTATCGGGTCTTCATCGACATCCTCCGCAACAAGGGCGCCTTCCCCAACGCGCGCTGCTTCGCCGGCCATAACGGGCCGAAGCCGATCACCGTCTGGTGCTCGAACGACTATCTCGCGATGGGCCAGCACCCGAAGGTGATCGCGGCGATGGAAGAGGCGCTGCACGACGTCGGCGCCGGTTCGGGCGGCACGCGCAACATCGGCGGCAACACCCATTATCACGTCGATCTCGAGCACGAGCTCGCCGACCTGCACGGCAAGGAAGGCGCGCTGCTGTTCACCAGCGGCTATGTCTCGAACGAGGCGACGCTGTCGACGCTCGCCAAGATTTTGCCGGGCTGCGTGATCTTCTCGGACGAGCTCAACCATGCGTCGATGATCGCCGGCATCCGCAATGCCGGCTGCGAGAAGCGCATCTTCCGCCACAACGATCTCGCGCATCTCGAGGAACTGCTCGCCGCCGAGGACCCGACGGTGCCGAAGCTGATCGCGTTCGAGAGCGTCTATTCGATGGAGGCCGACGTCGCGCCGATCGCGGCGATCTGCGACCTCGCCGACAAATACAATGCGCTGACCTATCTCGACGAGGTCCATGCGGTCGGCATGTACGGCGCACGCGGCGGCGGCATTTCGGAAGCCGAGGGCGTCGCCGACCGGCTGACGATCATCGAGGGCACGCTCGGCAAGGCGTTCGGCGTGATGGGCGGCTATATCGCCGCCGACCAGACGATCATCGACGTGATCCGCAGCTATGCGCCGGGGTTCATCTTCACCACCTCGCTGTCGCCGGTGCTGGTCGCGGGCGTGCTCGCCAGCGTCCGCCACCTCAAGGCGTCGAGCGTCGAGCGCGAGGGCCAGCAGGCGTCGGCGACGCTGCTCAAGACGATGCTGAGCGAGGCGGGGCTGCCGGTGATGCTCGGCAGCACGCATATCGTGCCGATCCTCGTCGGCGATCCGGTCAAGGCGAAGCGGATCAGCGATATCCTGCTCGCCGAATATGGCGTCTACGTGCAGCCGATCAATTATCCGACCGTGCCGCGCGGCACCGAGCGGCTGCGCTTCACGCCCGGCCCGAGCCATACGCCCGAGATGATGCGCGAGCTGACTGACGCGCTGGTCGAGATCTGGAGCCGGCTCGCCTTGCGCAAGGCGGCCTGACGCGGCGTCCGGGCGCAGTTGCGGTGGGTCGGCTTTTCTGCCTGTCGGTAGGGTTCAGGACCATCACCTATCGCGGCGGCAGCTAGGTTCGATCGGTTTCCTCATGAGGCCCGTCACCCCGGACTCGTTCCGGGGTCCACTCCGCGGCGAGGGGAACGGCTAGAGAAGAGGGCATTCCCTTGCGGCCCGGTGGACCCCGGAACAAGTCCGGGGTGACGGGGTGGGTTGGGAAAGCGTCCGGCCCATGCGACGGAGCCCGGCGAAGTCGGGCAACGGCGTGGAGCCGCCCGCGCGGTCAGCTGGCCGACAGGCCGCAGATGATCCCGCAGAGGATCGTCAGCCCGCCGAGCCCGACCGACAGCGGCACGCGCAGCGCCATCCAGCCGGTGGGGGCGTGGGCGGACTCGACCAGGCGTCGGTCGATCAGCAGGGTGGTGATCACCGCCGAGCCCATCAGCACCAGCGCGAGGCCCAGCGGCAGCACATGGGCGATCGACAGCAGGATCAGCAGCGCGCCGAACAGCGACGGCAGCACCGCCAGCGTCGCGATCCGGCCCTGATCGCGGCCGCTGCGCATCGCAAACCCCCACCAGATGCCGCCGAGGAAGCTGAGGATCAGCGCCGCATAGGCGAAGGCGAACATCGGCCCGACATCGCTTTCGGCGGAAAAGAAACAGGTGGCGACCGCGGCGATCTGCGGGAACAGCCCGGCATAGCCGAGGATCAGCGGCGATTCGCCGACGCTGCCGCGGTCGGAGACGGGATCAGCCATGCCGGCGAGCGCGGGAGCGAGGAACTTGCGGCATATTCTTATCCTGCATTGCGTGGTTGGCTTAGCGCGCGAGCGACGCGCTACGTTCCGCAACAGGTGTGGCATTTGCCGGTGTCCCCCGCTAAGGCGCCCTGACCGCCCATCATCGTCACGGGACGTCACCCTTGCGCATCGCCTTCGCCTCCGATCACGCCGCCGTCGCGCTGAAGGCGCTGCTGGTCGATCATGCCGGCACGCTCGGCCATGCGGCGATCGATCTCGGGCCGGACAGCGATGCGCGCGTCGATTACCCCGATTACGGCTACAAGCTGGCCCGCGCCGTCGCGGCGGGCGAGGCCGATTTCGGCGTCGCTTTGTGCGGATCGGGGATCGGCATCTCGATCGCGGTCAACCGCGAGCCGGCCTGCCGCTGCGCACTCGTCTCCGAACCGCTGTCGGCGGCGCTGGCGCGCCAGCACAACGACGCCAACGTCCTCGCGATGGGCGCGCGGCTGATCGGTCCCGATCTCGCCAAGGCCTGTCTCGAAGCCTTCCTCGCTGCCCCGTTCGAGGGTGGCCGTCACCAGAACCGCGTCGACAAATTGTCGCGAAAGGACTGATCCCATGAGCACCCAGCCCACCGATTTCAGCGATATCCGCCACACCGGCTTCTTCAGCCAAGCGCTCGCCGACGCCGATCCGGCGGTGTTCGCCGGCATCGCGCACGAACTGGAGCGCGAGCAGACGCAGATCGAGCTGATCGCGTCGGAGAATATCGTCTCCAAGGCGGTGCTCGAGGCGCAGGGCTCGGTCTTCACCAACAAATATGCCGAGGGCTATCCGGGCAAGCGCTATTATCAGGGCTGCGCGCCGTCGGACGAGGTCGAGAGCCTCGCGATCGAGCGGGCCAAGCAGATCTTCGGTTGCAGCTTCGTCAACGTCCAGCCGCATTCGGGCGCGCAGGCGAATGGCGCGGTGATGCTGGCACTGGTCAAGCCGGGCGAGACGATCCTCGGCATGAGCCTCGACGCCGGCGGCCATCTCACCCATGGCGCGCGTGCGGCGATGAGCGGCAAGTGGTTCAACGCGGTGCAGTACGGCGTCGATCCGGTGACGCATCTGATCGATTACGATCAGGTCGAGCGCCTCGCCGTCGAGCATCAGCCGAAGCTCATCATCGCCGGCGGCAGCGCCTATCCGCGCACGATCGACTTCGCGCGCTTCCGCGAGATCGCCGACAAGGTCGGCGCGTACTTCATGGTCGACATGGCGCATTTCGCCGGCATCGTCGCCGCCGGCCTGCATCCGACACCGTTCGGCCATGCGCACGTCGTCACCACGACGACGCACAAGACGCTGCGCGGTCCGCGCGGCGGCATGATCATGACCGACGACGAGGCGCTGGCCAAGAAGATCAATTCGGCGGTGTTCCCGGGGCTGCAGGGCGGGCCGCTGATGCACGTCATCGCCGCCAAGGCGGTCGCGTTCGGGGAGGCGCTGCAGCCGGGCTACAAGAGCTATATCGCCGCGGTGGTCGAGAACGCCAAGGTGCTCGCCGCGACGCTCAAGGAGCGCGGCTCGGACGTCGTCTCGGGCGGCACCGACACGCATCTCGCACTGATCGACCTCACCCCGCTCGGCATCACCGGCAAGGACGCCGACGAGGCGCTGGAGCGTGCCGGCATCACCTGCAACAAGAACGGCATTCCCAACGATCCGCTCCCGCCGGTCAAGACCAGCGGCATCCGCGTCGGCTCGCCCGCCGGCACGACGCGCGGCTTCGGCCCCGCCGAATTCCGCGAGATCGGCAACATGGTCGCCGACGTGCTCGACGGTTTGGCTAAGAAGGGCGAACATGGGGACCCCGAGGTCGAGGCGAACGTTCGGCAGCGTGTACGCACGCTGTGCGCACGCTTCCCCATCTACGAAGGATAACACCATGTCGAAGATCGAAGAGGTCCAGGCGACCGTCAAGAACACCCCCGGCCTCGGCAAGAAGATGGCCAAATATGGCGCGATCGGCGCGGTCGTGGCGATCCCGATCCCGTTCGTCGGGCCGGTGCTCGGTGCGCTGGTCGGCGCGGGCGTCGCTTATGCCAAGCGCAAGGATTGATCGCCTGAATGCGTTGCCCGTTCTGCGGCCATGAAGACAGCCAGGTGAAGGACAGCCGCCCCACGGAAGACGGGGCGGCGATCCGGCGCCGGCGCCAGTGCGAGGGCTGCGCGGCGCGCTTCACCACCTTCGAGCGGATCCAGCTGCGCGACCTGTGGGTGATCAAGAGCACCGGCAGCGGCGGGGTGCGGCGCGAGCCGTTCGACCGCGAGAAACTGCTGCGCTCGGTCTCGATCGCGACCCGCAAGCGGCCGATCGAGCCGGTGCGGATCGAGAAACTGGTCAGCGGCATCCAGCGCCAGCTCGAGACGCAGGGCGAGAGCGAGGTATCGTCGAAGCGGATCGGCGAGATGGTGATGGACGGGCTCAAGGGGCTCGATTCGGTCGCCTATATCCGTTTCGCCAGCGTCTATCGCGATTTCAGCGAGGCGCGCGACTTCGAGGAATTCGCCGGCACGGTCGAGCAGGCGGGGCGCGCCGAATGAAGCCGGTCATCGTCCTCGTTCGCCCGCAATTGGGCGAGAATATCGGCAAGGCGGCGCGCGCCATGCTCAATTTCGGGCTCACCGACATGCGGCTGGTCAGCCCGCGCGACGGCTGGCCCAACCCGCAGGCGGGGCCGGCGGCGAGCGGCGCCGACAGCGTGCTCGCCGATGCGCAGGTGTTCGACAGCGTCGCCGAGGCGGTGGCGGATTGCGCGCACGTCTATGCGACGACGGTGCGCAAGCGCGGCATCACCAAGCCGGTGGTGACGCCCGAGGTCGCGGCGCGCGACATCCACGCCGCGCCGGAGCGGTCGGCGATCCTGTTCGGCCCGGAGCGATCGGGGCTGGAGACCGACGACGTCGCGCTGGCGCGGACGATCGTCACCGTGCCGATCAACCCCGACTTCGGCAGTCTCAACCTGGCGCAGGCGGTGATCCTCGTCGCCTATGAATGGTCGAAGGGCGAGGCGCTGGCGCAACCGTCGATCAACCCGATCGAGCCGCCCGCACCGCATGAGGAACTGGAGGGAATGATCCTCCAGCTCGACGACATGCTGGAGCGCGCCAATTTCTTCTTCCCGCCCGAACGCGTGTTCCAGACGCGGCGGACGCTGCGCACGCTGCTGACCAAGCCGGGCTGGTCGTCGCAGGAGGTGCGGACGGTGCGCGGCGTGCTGTCGGCGCTGGACGGCGCCAAGGAACGCCGGGTCGAGGCTCAGCGCCGGTCGAACGACGCCAGTTCGTAGGCGATCGACGCCTCGACGAGCTGCTCCCACAGATCGGCGATGACCGCGCCGGGCAGGCCGAGCGATTCCGCCTCGGCGCGGGCATTGGCGATGACCTGTGCCTTGCGGGCCTCGTCGCGGACGTGGCCGCGCTCCGGCTTGATGCGCGCCGCGGCGTCCATATAGGCGAAACGGCGGGCGAGCAGCGCGACCAGCTCGCGATCGAGCGCGTCGACGCCGGCGCGCACCTCGATCATCGTCGTGCAATCGGGGCCGGCCAGTGCCGGGGCAGGGGGCGTGGTCATCGCGCTTCCTTATCGCCGCCGCCACGGATGTCGAGTTCGTGGCGTCGCCATCTTCCCTTGCCGGACGGATCGTGTCACCTTTGCTGCCGTATCAGGGAGGGTCGCCATGTTCGCTTTCGCCATTGCCGCGATGATTCTGTCCGCCGGCGCGCAGGATGCCGCGCCAGCGACGACGCCGTCGCCCGCGCCTACGGTGAAGGCCAAGCGGATCTGTCGTCGCGAAGCACCGATCGGATCGATCATGCCGCACCAGACCTGTTTCACCCGTGGTGAATGGGCCGTCATCGACGCGCGCAACGGCGACAATTGGGACACGGCGCGGCGGGCCAATGCCGCGCGCAACATGACGATCCCGCAGGCGCTGCGTCCTTGACAGGATAAGCGCCAGCATCTAGGCGGCCGCCTTCGCAACAGCCCCCGCACCCCGGTGAAGCGGACGGCCTGCCCCCGCAAGGGATCAGCAGAGCGATACCGGGATCAACCCCGCCGCATGGCTTGCCATGGGGCGGGATCACGTCGTTTCAGTTGCCAAGGAAATATCATGTCGAAGCGCCATAGCGCCAAGCACAAGCTCGACCGTCGTCTCGGCGAGAACATCTGGGGCCGGCCGAAGAGCCCGGTCAACAAGCGCGAATACGGCCCGGGCCAGCACGGCCAGCGCCGCAAGGGCAAGGTGTCGGACTTCGGCATCCAGCTGCGCGCCAAGCAGAAGCTCAAGGGCTATTACGGCGACGTCACCGAGAAGCAGTTCAAGGCCTGCTATACGGAAGCGGCCCGCATGAAGGGCGACACCAGCCAGAACCTGATCGGCCTGCTCGAGCAGCGTCTCGACATGATCGTCTATCGCGCCAAGTTCGCGCCGACGATCTTCGCCGCGCGCCAGATCGTCAGCCACGGCCACATCCGCGTCAACGGCGTGAAGTGCAACATCGCGTCGCGCCGCTGCTTCGTCGGCGACGAGATCACCCTGGGCAGCAAGGCCAAGGAAATGGCGCTGGTGCTCGAGGCGCAGAACCTCGCCGAGCGTGAGATCCCCGATTACGTCGCGCCGGACGGCAACGCCAAGATCACCTTCGTCCGCGTGCCGACGCTCGACGAGGTGCCTTACCCGGTGAAGATGGAACCGAACCTGGTCGTCGAGTTCTACTCGCGCTGATTTCGGGTCTTCCGGTTTCGGATTTGGAAGGGGCGGTCCTTGCGGGCCGCCCTTTTTGATTCACGCGAAGACGCGAAGACGCGACGGTGTTCCGCTTGGGGGTGGAGGCATCGATCACCGCGGGTGTGGCCCTCGTTCTTTCTCTTCGCGTTATCGCGTGGATCGATTTTGCGCGCAGAGGCGCAGAGACGCGGAGGTGATCCGCGGGAGGCCTCGTCGCCTGCTTTTCGCGTCGGAGGAGAAGCGCCTTCGGCGCCGCTGGCGGAACACCTCTGCGTCTCTGCGTCTCTGCGCGCAAAACCTTCTCCGTCCCGTGACCCGGATCGTGGACAAGCACGCGACCAGCGGCAGAAGACCGGCCTGCTGCCATTTTTAGATTTGGAAGGGGCGGTCCATGCGGGCCGCTCTTTTTGGTTCACGCGAAGGCGCGAAGACGCGAAGGTGTTCCGCTTGGGGGTGGACGCATCAATCACCGCGGGTGTGGCCCTCGTTCTTTCTCTTCGCGTCTTCGCGTCTTCGCGTGAATCGATTTTGCGCGCAGAGGCGCAGAGACGCGGAGGTGTTCCGCGGGAGGCTTCGTTGCCTGCTTTTCGCCTCTGGAAGAGAAGCGCCTTCGGCGCGGCTGGCGGCACACCTCCGCGTCTCTGCGCCTCTGCGCGCGAAACCTTCTCCGTCCCGCGGCCCGGACCGTGGACAAGCCCGCGCCCCGGCGGCAAAAGACCGGCCACGCTGCCATCCATGCGGAGTAATCGATGCGTCGTTTCGTTCTTGCGGCCCTGCTTGCCACGCCCGGCATGGCGCTCGCCCAATCCGCGCCGCCGATCTCGGTCGAGACGATGAAGGCCGTCACCAGGACGCTGTCGTCGGACGCCTTCGAAGGCCGCGCGCCGGGTAGCGCCGGCGAGGAGAAGACGCTCGCCTATCTCGAACAGCAATTCGCCAAGGCGGGCCTGAAGCCGGGCAACAAGGGCAGCTGGTTGCAGGACGTGCCGCTGGTCGAGATCACCGCGCAGAACGTCACGCCGCTGACCATCACCGGCGGCAAGACCCCGCTTGCCCTCGCTTACGGCAAGGACATGGTGGTCGGCACCTATCGCGTCACGCCGCATATCGACGTCAAGGACAGCGACATCGTCTTCGCGGGTTACGGCATCGTCGCGCCCGAAAAGGGCTGGAACGATTACGCCGGGCTCGACGTGAAGGGGAAGACGGTGATCGTCCTGATCAACGATCCCGACTGGCAGACGCCGGGGCTGACCGGCCCGTTCAACGGCCGCGCGATGACCTATTACGGCCGCTGGACGTACAAATATGAGGAAGCGGCACGGCAGGGCGCGGCGGCGGTGATCATCGTCCACCAGACCGAGCCTGCGGCCTATGGCTGGAACGTCGTCCAGTCGAGCAACACCGGCGCGGCGCATGTCGCCGATGCCGCCAACGGCCATATGGACGACACCGCCGCGCACGGCTGGATGCAGCTCGACAAGGCGCGTGCGCTGTTCGCCAGCGCGGGCAAGGACTTCGATAGCCTCGCCGCCGCCGCGAAGGTCAAGGGCTTCAAGCCGATGCCGCTCGGGCTGAAGGCGTCGGTGCGCTTCGACAACCAGATCAAGAAGCAGATTTCGCACAATGTCGTCGGCATCCTGCCCGGCCGCGAGGCGCCGGACGAATATGTCCTGCTGTCGGCGCATTGGGATCATCTCGGCCGCTGCACCCCGGTCAACGGCGACGACATCTGCAACGGCGCGGTCGACAATGCCGACGGCACCGCGGCGCTGGTCGCGCTCGCCGAGGCCAATGCCAAGGCCGGGCCGGCGCGCCGCTCGATGGTGTTCTTCGCGCTGACCGCCGAGGAATCGGGGCTGCTCGGCTCGGCTTATTATGGCGAGAACCCGGTCTATCCGCTCGCGAAGACGGTCGGCGGCGCCAATATGGACGCGCTCGCCATGTACGGCCCCGCGAAGGACGTGATCGTGATCGGGCCGGGCAAGTCGCAGCTCGACGGCTATCTCACCGCCGCGCTCAAGCGGCAGGGCCGCACCGCGACGCCCGAGCCGACGCCGGAGAAGGGCTTCTATTATCGCTCGGACCATTTCAGCCTCGCCAAGCACGGCGTGCCGATGGTCTATTTCGAGACCGGCCAGAATCTAGTGAAGGGCGGGCTCGCCGCGGGTCAGGCGGCGGCAAAGGACTATGAAGAGAATCGCTATCACGCGCCCTCCGACGAATATGATCCCAATTGGGATTGGAGCGGCGTGCAGCAGGACGTCGGCCTCTATTATATGATCGCGCGCGATCTCGCCGACGGTCGCGACTGGCCCAATTGGACGCCGGGCGACGAATTCCGTGCGATCCGCGACAAGAGCCGTGCCAGCCTGGGAGCCGCGAAGTGACCGTCGTTCCGCCGCCCGCCGAATGGGCACCGCATGACGCCGTATGGATCGGCTTTCCGAGCCATCCCGAATTGTGGGAGGAGGATCTCGATCCGGCCCGCGCCGAAGTCGCCGCCTTCGCCCGTGCGGTGCATGCCGAGGGGCGCGGCGAGACGGTGATCCTCGTCGCCGCCGATGCCGAGGCGGGCGCGGCGGCACGGACGATGGCGCCGTTCGCCGAGGTGGTGGTCGAGCCGTTCGGCGACATCTGGCTGCGCGATACGGGTCCGATCCTGCTCGGTAATGGCGAGGCCTGCGACTTCGGCTTCAACGGCTGGGGCGGCAAATACGATCTGCCCGGCGACGATACGATCGGCCTGCGCCTCGCCAAGCAGCGCGGTCGCCGCGTCGGTTACTGCAATTGGGTGCTCGAGGGCGGCGCGATCGACGGCGACGGCACCGGGGTCGTCGTGACGACCGAGCAATGTCTGCTCAACCCCAACCGCAACCCGACGCTCGACAAGGCGCAGATCGAGGCGCGGCTGCGCGACGACCTCGGGCTGACCAAGGTGGTGTGGCTGGGCGACGGGCTGCTCAACGACCATACCGACGGCCATGTCGACAATCTCGCGCGCTTCGTCGGCGAGGGCAAGCTGGCGCTGCCGGAAGCGGCGGAGAACGACCCCAATTGGCAGGTCTACCAGCATGCGTTACGCGACGCGCGCGCGGCGGGGCTGGAGGTGGTGACGATCCCGTCGCCGGGCCGCGTGCTGCGCGACGAGGAGGTCGTGCCGGCGAGCTATATGAACTTCTACATCGGCAATGCCGCGGTGGTCGTGCCGCTGTACGGTGCGGAGAATGACGAGGCCGCGGTGCGTGCGGTTCAGGCGCTGTTCCCGGATCGCGAGGCGGTGGGGCTGCGCGCCGACCATATCCTGACCGGCGGCGGCAGCTTCCACTGCATCAGCCAGCAGATCCCGGCGGGGATCTGACTTCGACAGGGGGCGGGTCTCCGAACCGCACGCAAGGGGTGACGACTCACCTCCCGCCCCTTATGTGGCGCGCATGACCCAGATCACCGTCGCCGCGCTGCAGCTCGCCTTCTCCGACGATATCGATGCGAACATCGCCAACGTCTCGCGCCTCGTGCGCGAGGCGGCGGGGCAGGGCGCGCAGGTGATCCTGCCGCCCGAATTGTTCGAGGGCGAATATTTCTGCCGCGTCGAGGACGAAGGGCTGTTCGCCAATGCCGCGCCGGTGCGCGAGCACAAGGCGGTGCTGGCGATGCAGGCGCTCGCCGAGGCGCTCAAGGTGACGATCCCGACCAGCTTCTTCGAGGCGGACGGGCCGCATTATTACAACAGCCTCGCGATGATCGGCCCCGACGGCGAGGTGCAGGGCGTCTATCGCAAGAGCCACATCCCCGACGGCCCCGGCTACGAGGAGAAATTCTACTTCCGCCCCGGCAATACCGGCTTCAAGGTCTGGCCGGCGCCGCCGGCCGCGCCGGGCTGGACGCTCGGCGTCGGCGTCTGCTGGGACCAATGGTATCCCGAGACCGCGCGCGCGCTGATGCTGATGGGCGCGCAGGTGCTGTTCTACCCGACCGCGATCGGCAGCGAGCCGCATGACACCAGCCTCGACACCGCACGGCTGTGGCGGCGCGCGATGGTCGGCCATGCCGTGTCCAACGTCGTGCCGGTCATCGCTGCCAACCGGATCGGCACGGAGCACGGCCAGCATTTCTACGGCACCAGCTTCATCGTCGACGAGCGCGGCGACGTGCTCGCCGAACTGGGTCGCGACGAGGAAGGCGTGATCGTGGCGACGCTCGACCTCGAACGGGTCAAGCGCCACCGCGCCGCCTTCGGCTTCTTCCGCGATCGCCGGCCCGAATTGTACGGGCGGCTCGTTCAGGACGTTTGACGGAGCGCCACCGCGCGGGCGAACACCGATTCGAACATCGCTTCGTCGATCCGGCCGGTGTTCTGGTTGTAGCGCGAGGGGTGATAGCTATCGAGCAGGATGCGACCGTCAGGCATGCGATGCTCGGCGCCGTGCGCGAAATTGGCCTTGGGCAGGCGTCCGCCCATCACCTTGACCGCCGACTGATGCGCGATCTGACCGAGCGCGACGACGATGCGCACGTTGGGCAGCGCCGCGATCTCGCCGTCGAGGAACGGGCGGCAGGTGCGGATCTCCTCCGGCGTCGGCTTGTTGGCGGGCGGCAGGCATTTGACCGCATTGACGACGATCGCGCCGGTCAGCGCCAGATCGTCGGTGACGCGATTGGCGAAGGTGCCGGTGGCGAGGCCGAGCTTGCCGAGCGTCGCAAACAGCAACGCGCCCGAATGGTCGCCGGTGAACGCCCGCCCGGTGCGGTTGGCGCCGTGCAGCCCCGGCGCGAGGCCGACGATCGCCAGCCATGCCTCGGGATCGCCGAAGGCGGGGACGGGGGCGTTCCACCAGGTCGGGTTGTCCAGCCGCAGCGCTTCCCGCGCGGCGACGAGCCGCGGGCAGCGCGGGCAGTCGTGCGGCGGCTCGACCGCGGCGAGCGGATCGGGGACGGGCAGGTCGGTGGCGATGTCGGGCGCGAGCGTATCGAAGGTCATCGCTTTCGCCTAAAGCCCCGGGATGGCGACGGCAATCTATGCGATCGGGATCGGATCGAACCGGCGCGGGCGACACGGCGGCCCCGCCGACGAGGTGCGCGCGGCGATCGCGGCGATCGGCGGGCTGGTCGCGGCGTCGCCGGTGATCGGCTCGGCGCCGCTCGGGCCGTCGATCCGCCGCTTCGCCAATGCCGCGATCCTGATCGGCAGCGACGAGACCCCGCCGGTGCTGCTTGCGCGGCTCAAGGGGATCGAGGCGGCGTTCGGCCGGCGGCGCGGGCGGCGCTGGGGCGCGCGGGTGATCGACCTCGATATCCTGCTGTGGTCGGGCGGCAGCTGGCGCGATTCCCGGCTGACCGTGCCGCATGCGGCGCTATCCGCGCGCGGCTTCGTGCTGGGGCCGCTCGCGCGGATCGCGCCGGGCTGGCGCGTGCCGCCGCAGGCGCGAAGTGTTCGACAATTGGCACATGCAGTTGACCGACCGCGTCCCCGCCCCTAGGTGCCCCGGATCGATGGCGGGGGTCCGTAGCTCAGTCGGTAGAGCAAGCGACTTTTAATCGAGAGGTCCCGGGTTCGAGCCCCGGCGGACCCACCATCGATAGTGCCGGCGGCGGCGTGTGCTCACAGCCGGCGCGGGCGGCCGGTCCGCGCGGCAGCCACTACCAGCACGACGCCGACGATGATCGCGGTGTCGGCGACCCAATCCATGATGTCGCAGTCGCGGTGCAGCGCCGGGATCGACTGGACCAGCTCGATCATCGCGCCGAGAAAGCTCAGCCGTTCGGCGATGCGGACCAGCGGCGCGTGCGGCCAGGCGGCGCAGGCGAGCACGGCGAGCGCGCCGAACGCGGCCATGTGCTGCCATTTGTCCATGACCTCGACGGTGATCGGCGGGCGCGGCGACAGCGCCATGACCAAGGCGAAGAGGAGAGCAGCCCAGAACAGCAACCGTGCGATCGGCGCGACGCGCGCCTGCGAGAAACCAACCATGATGCGCGCCCTACGTCCGCCGGCGGCGCGCGTCCACCGGCGGGCGGGCGGATCAGCCGCGACGCTTCAGCAGGCCATGCATGTCGAGCCAGCGGCTGAATTCCTCGAACCAGCCGGTGCTGGTCGTCGGTTTCGGGTACATGCCGAAGCCATGGCCGCCCTGTTCGAACAGGTGGAATTCGACCGGGCGCTTGGCAGTGCGCCAGCTGTCGATCAGGCCGAAGCCGTTATTGGCGAAGAACGGATCGTCGGCGGCGAGCGCGACGAACATCGGCGGCGCGTCGGCGGGCACGGTGACCGCCGTCAGCGGGCCATAGATGTTGCCGATGAAGGCTGGCCTGGCATCGCCGCCGGTCAGCGTCGTCGCCATCGTCAGCATCGCGCCGGCGGAGAAGCCGATCATGCCGATCCGGTCGGCGTCGACGTGCCATTCGGCGGCGCGCTTGCGGACCAATGCGAAGGCGGCGCGGGCGTCGGCGATCTGCGGGGCGAGGCCGGCGGCCATCGCGTCGGCGCGCGGCCGCGGCGGGCGGGCGCCGGGCGCGAAGATCTCGGCCATCGACCGTTCGAAGCCGGGCATGTCGGCGGGCGTCGGGTTGAGCCGGTATTTGAGCACGAAGGCGGCGACGCCCTTGGCGGCAAGCGCGCGGGCGACGTCCCAGCCCTCATTCTCCATCGACAGCGTGCGGAAGCCGCCGCCCGGCGCGACGATGACCGCCGCACCGGTCGCCCTGGCGGGATCGGGCAGGAAGGGGGTCAGCGTCGCGACGGTGACGTTGCGGGTGAAGACGCTGCCATATTGGCTGTGCCAGGCCTCCGGTGCGGTCGCGCCGGGCAGCTTGCCGGTATCGAGCGTGATCGCGCCCGGCTGTGCCGGGGTGGGGATCGGCACCATCTTGTCGTTCTGCGCCTGAACGGGCGCGGCCAGCGTGGCGGCGGCGAGGATGCCGGCTCCGATCGGCCGCAGCAGATGGGCGATCGCGGCGGCGTGGATACGGTGTCTCATGTTCGCTCTCCCTGATGATCGGTGTCGCTATGGGTCATTTGCCGCCGGCGTGTGGTCGCGGCGACAGCCAGCCGCTGTCCGCCAGCCAGTCGTCGAGCCGGTCGGGCCAGTGCAGGATCGAGATCCGGTTCGATTCGTCGAGGTTGAAGGCGTGATCGCTGTCGGCGTACATATGCAGTTCCGCCGACACGCCCGCCTTGCGCAATTGCTCGTAGAGCGCGACCGAGGGCGGCGCGCAGCAGGCGTCGCGGCTGCCCGCGACGATGAAGGCGGGCGGCGCGCCGGCGATCGCCTTGGCGGGGATGCCGCGCGGCCCGGGGAAGACGAGCACCTGGAAATCGGGACGCGCGGGCAGGCGGTCGATCGCATCCACCGCGGGGCGGCCGGCGGGTTCGGGATTGTCGGCAATCTGCGACACCAGTTCGCCACCGGCGGAAAAGCCCATCGCGCCGACGCGGGCGGGGTCGATGCCGTAATCGGCGGCATGTGCGCGCACCCAGCGCATCGCACGGCGCGCATCGTCGGCGGCGTCGCCCTCGACCGAATATTTCGAGCCGGGCTCGTTCGCGAGCCGGTATTTGAGGACGAAGGCGGTGATGCCCATGCGGTTGAGCGCGGTGGCGACCTTGGTGCCCTCGTTGGTCCAGACGAGCAATTTGTGACCGCCGCCGGGCATGATGACGATCGCGGCGCCGTTGCGGTGCGCGGGATCGGCCGGGAAGGCGATCAGCGAGGGGTCGTGGATGTTGCGCACCCAGTAATCGCGGGCGACCTCGGCCTCCTGCCGGCGCGCGCGCGATCCGGGCGCGCCGTCGGGCCACAGCTTGATCGCGGTGTAACTGGGCGGTTGTTGCGGGGCCGGATCCTGCGCGGGCAACGGTGCCGCCGCCAGCAGGACCGCCAAGGCAAAGGCTCGGCGCATCATCACTCTCCCAATGTGTCCGGTCGCCGTGTTCGACGTTCCGGGGTCCCGGCCAGGCCGGGGAGGCGTCCGGCCCCGTGCGGGGCCGGACACGCGCGGCTTAGAGGAAACGGTTGATGAGATTCTCGAGCCGCTCCTGGCCGCCCGAGCGCGGCTGCGGATCGATGTTCTGCGCGACCGCGAGATCGGCGATGCCGGCGAGGTCGAGGTCGGCGATCTTGCCGCCGAACTCGCCCGTCCAGCCCGCGTAACGCTCGGTCTTGGCGGCGTCGAGACGACCGTCCTCGATCAGCGCGGCGGCGTTGAGCAGGCCCTTGGCAACGACGTCGATGCCGCCGACATGGCCGTGGAACAGGTCGATCGCGTCGATCGACTGGCGGCGCACCTTGGCGTCGAAGTTGAAGCCGCCGGTGGTGAAGCCGCCTGCGCGCAGGATCTCGACCATCGCCAGCGTCAGTTCCTCGACCGAATTGGGAAATTGGTCGGTGTCCCAGCCGTTCTGCGGATCGCCGCGGTTGGCGTCGATCGAGCCGAAGATGCCGAGCGCCCCGGCGGTGGCGATCTCATGCTCGAAGGTGTGGCCCGACAGCGTGGCGTGGTTCGCCTCGATGTTGACGCGCACCTCGTTCTCGAGGCCGTAGCGCTTGAGGAAGCCGTACACCGTCGCGGTGTCGAAGTCATACTGGTGCTTGGTCGGCTCGTGCGGCTTCGGTTCGATCAGGATCGTGCCGGTGAAGCCGATCTTGTGCTTGTGCTCGACGACGAGGCTGAGGAAGCGGCCGAAATTGTCGAGCTCGCGCTTCATGTCGGTGTTGAGCAGCGTCTCATAGCCCTCGCGACCGCCCCAGAGGACGTAGTTCTGGCCGCCGAGGCGATGCGTCGCTTCGAGCGCGTCGCGGACCTGCATCGCACCAAAGGCATAGACTTCGGGATCAGGGTTGGTCGCGCCGCCGGCGGCGAAGCGCGGGTGGCTGAACAGATTGGCGGTGCCCCACAGCAGCTTGCGGCCCGACGATGCCTGCAGCTTCTCGAGGTGGTCGACGGCTTCCGCGAAATAGCGGCGATGCTCGGTGACGTTGGCGGCATCGGCCATCACGTCGACGTCGTGGAAGCAATAGAAGGGCACGTCGAGCTTCTGGAAGAAGTCGAACGCGACCTCACGCTTCTCGGCCGCGGCGGCGCTGTCGTTGGCGCCACGGTGCCACGGGCGGTTGAAGGTGCCGCCGCCGAACACGTCGGAGCCGGGCCAGCAGAAGGTGTGCCAGAAGCAGGCGGCGAAGCGCAGATGCTCTTCCATCGTCTTGCCGAGCACGACGCGATTCTTGTCGTAGAACCGGTAGGCGAGTTCGTTGTCGCTATCCGGTCCTTCGTAGCGAATCTGCGGGATGTCGGCGAAAAAGTCAGCCATCAGAGGGTCCTTATGCGGGGATAGGCATCGCGGAAGGCGGCGCCCTTGGGAGCGAGGCGCTCGACGAGCGCCGGATCGGGGGTGATCACATGGGACACGGGGGGTGCCTGGCAGACGTCGGCGGGGCTGCCGCCGTCGACCGCGAGCTGGGCAAGGCGCGCGGCGCCAAGCGCCGGGCCGACCTCGCCGCCTTGCAGGTAGACGAGCTCGACGTCCATCGTCGCGGCGAGCGTTTCGCCCCAATAGCGCGAGCGCGCGCCGCCGCCGATCACCGAGAGGCGCTCGATCGTCGTGCCGGCGTCGCGCAGCACGCGGATGCCGTCGGCGAGCGCGAAGCCGACGCCCTCCAGCACCGCCTGCGCCAGCCGGTCGGGACCGGTGTCGTTGTCGAGCCGGAGGAAGGCGCCGCGGACCTGCGCGTCATTATGGGGGGTGCGTTCGCCGGAGAGATAGGGGAGGAACAGCTCCGGCCCGGCACCCGGTCCGGCGCGCTCGGCGCGCGCGAACAGGTCCGCGGCGCCCGCCGCGCCGGTGATCCTGGCGACCCAGTCGATGCACGAGGCGGCGGACAGGTGAACCGCCATCTGGTGCCACATATCGGGCAGGCAGTGGCAGAAGGCATGGACCGCACCCGCGACATTGGGGCGGAAACGGTCGGTGGCGACGAAGATCACGCCCGAGGTGCCGAGCGACAGCAACGCATCGCCGTCGCGCACCGCGCCGACGCCCGCCGCACCGGCGGCATTGTCGCCGCCGCCGCCGGCGACCGGCACGCTGCCCATGCCCCACAGTTCGGCAACGTCGGGACGCAGGCGGCCCGCAGCGGCGCTGCCCTCGACCAGCCCGGGCATTTGCGCTTCGGTGAGGCCGGTGGCGGCGAGCAACGTGTCGCTCCAGCGCCGCCCGGCCACGTCGAGCCACAACGTTCCCGCCGAGTCGGACATATCGGAGAGCTTCTCGCCGGTCATCTGCAGCCGGACATAGTCCTTGGGCAGCAGCACGGTGGCGATCTGCGCGAACACCTCCGGCTCGTGATGGCGGACCCATTGCAGCTTGGGCGCGGTGAAGCCGGGCATCGCGAGATTGCCGGCGATGTCGTGCAACTCGGGCACCGCCGCTTCCAGCTCGACGCATTCGGCGTGCGAACGGCCGTCGTTCCACAGGATCGCCGGGCGCAGCGGCCGGTCGTCGGCGCCGAGCAGCGTCGCGCCGTGCATTTGGCCGGCAAGGCCGATGCCGCGTACCGCGCGGCGCACCTCGGGATCGATCGCCTGCACCGCCGCGGTCGTCGCCTGCCACCAGGCTTCGGGGTCCTGTTCCGACCAGAGCGGCTGCGGCCGCTGCACGGTCAGCGCGGCGGTGCCCTGTCCGACGACGCTGCCGTGGGTGTCGAGGACGACCGCCTTGACCCCGGATGTGCCGATATCGATGCCGAGAAACATGCCGCCGCTCAGTTCTTGAAGGGGTCGAGCTGCACGATCGTGCCGTCCGGATTGAAGGTCAGTTCGGCGACCTTGGCCGAGCGCAGGTAGTTCTTATTCGACAATTGCGTGTCGTGATAGAACAGCCACCACTTGCCCTTGAACTCGACGATCGAGTGATGCGACGTCCAGCCCTGCACCGGCGACAGGATATGGCCGGTATAGCGGAACGGGCCGTAGGGCGTCGTGCCGACCGCGTAATTGAGGAAATGGGTATCGCCAGTCGAATAGGTGAAATAATATTTGCCGCCGCGCTTGAACACCCACGACGCCTCGAAGAAGCGGCGGTCATGGTCGCCGCCGAGCACCGGCTTGCCCGCCTCGTCGGTGATGACGACATCGCGCGGCTGCTCGGCGAACTGCTTCATGTCGGCCGACAGGCGCGCCATCTTGGGCGACAAAGCGGGCTTGTCGTCCTGCTTCATGTCGGTGTCGCCGGCGTTCGGATCGAAACGGCCGGTGGTCCAGCGCTGGAGCTGGCCGCCCCAGATGCCGCCGAAATACATGTAGCTCTGGCCGTCGGTGTCGGTGAACACCGCGGGATCGATCGAGAAGCTGCCCTTGATCGGTGCCGGCTCGGCCTTGAACGGGCCGGTCGGCGACTTCGACGTGGCGACGCCGATGCGGAACACGCCCTGTTTGTCGCGCGCCGGCATGTAGAGATAATAGGTGCCGTTCTTATAGGCGGCGTCGGGCGCCCAGGTCTGCTTGGAGGCCCAGGGGATATCCTTCACGTCGATCGCCACCGGATGCACCGTCACCGGGCCGCCGATGCGATCCATGCTGAGCACGCGATAGTCGTGCATCGCATATTGCGTGCCAAGATCGTCGTCGGGGATGCCGGCGTCGACGTCGTGGCTCGGGTAGACGTAAAGCTTGCCGTTGAAGACGTGCGCCGAAGGGTCGGCGAAATAGAGGTTCTTGACGAGCGGCTGGCTGAGATAGCGCTTGCCCTCGGGGCTGCGCGGCTCGGCGGCGGGCGCGGGCTTGGCGACCTGCGCGAGCGCGAGCGTGGCGGTGGCGCCGAGCGTGGCGGCGGTCAGGCAGAGGGCGAGACGAAGCCTCATGGCCGATGATCCTTCCTAGTGACGGCCTTCTGACGAGGCCTGGAGCGATGCCGCGAATGCGGGATAGCGCTACCATATGAGGCCGCTCGCGAATTCGCAAGCCGTTCCGCCGCGTTAGAGCCCGGCTGTAGGTTCGGATTTCGCACGGCGAACGGATCGGGATCGTGCCGATTCGGGATCGATGGCGGGGTCGGACTCGCCCGCGCGCCCGATCCGTCCGTTTGAAGCCTTGACGTGCCGCCTTGGCCTGATAGCGATACCAACAAGGTATGAGCCGGGTCCGGCATCGTCCAAGTGGAGAGTCCAGCGTGTCACGCCAACCGGTTCGTCCCTTCCGTTCGCGCGACTGGTTCGCCGACCCGGCCCGTGCCGACATGACCGCGCTCTATCTCGAACGCTTCATGAATTACGGTCTGACCCCGGCGGAGCTGCGCTCGGGGCGGCCGATCATCGGCATCGCGCAGACCGGCAGCGACCTGTCCCCGTGCAACCGCATCCATCTCGATCTGGCGCGCCGGGTGCGCGACGGCATCCGCGACGCAGGGGGCATCCCGCTCGAATTCCCGGTCCATCCGATCTTCGAGAATTGCCGCCGGCCGACCGCGGCGCTCGACCGCAATCTCGCCTATCTCGGGCTGGTCGAGACGCTGTACGGCTATCCGATCGACGCGGTGGTGCTGACCACCGGCTGCGACAAGACGACGCCGTCGGGGATCATGGCCGCCGCCACCGTCGACATTCCGGCGATCGTACTGTCGGGCGGACCGATGCTCGACGGCTGGCATGAGGGCGAGCTGGTCGGTTCGGGCACCGTCATCTGGCGCTCGCGCCGCAAGCTCGCCGCGGGCGAGATCGACGAGGAGGAATTCCTCCAGCGTGCCACCGACAGCGCGCCCTCGGCGGGCCATTGCAACACGATGGGCACCGCCTCGACGATGAACGCGGTGGCCGAGGCGCTCGGCCTGTCGCTGCCCGGCTGCGCGGCGATCCCTGCGCCCTATCGCGAGCGCGGCCAGTTCGCCTATGAAACCGGCCGCCGCATCGTCGATATGGCCTATGAGGACCTGCGTCCGTCGCGCATCCTGACCCGCGAGAGCTTCCTCAACGCCGTGCGCGTCGTCACCGCGATCGGCGGCTCGTCGAACGCGCAGCCGCATATCCAGGCGATGGCGGCGCATGCCGGCATCGAGGTGCGGCCGAGCGACTGGATGGACTATGGCTATGATCTGCCGCTGCTGGTCGACGTACAGCCCGCCGGGCGTTTCCTCGGCGAGCGCTTCCATCGGGCCGGCGGCGTGCCGGCGGTGATGAACGAGCTGCTCGGCGCCGGCAAGCTGGACGGCGACTGCCTGACCGTCACCGGGCGCAGCATCGCGGAGAATCTCGCCGGCCGCGGCGCCACCGATCGCGAGGTCATCCGCCCGTTCGACCAGCCGCTGAAGGAGCAGGCCGGGTTCCTCGTCCTCACCGGCAATCTGTTCGATTTCGCGATCATGAAGACGAGCGTGATCTCGCCGGCGTTCCGCGAGCGCTACCTCAACGTACCGGGACGCGAGAACGTGTTCGAGGCGCGTGCGGTGGTGTTCGAGGGATCGGACGATTACCACCATCGCATCAACGATCCCGCGCTGGGCATCGACGAGGGCTCGATGCTGGTGATCCGCGGCGCCGGCCCGATCGGCTGGCCGGGATCGGCGGAGGTGGTCAACATGCAGCCGCCCGATCATCTGATCCAGCGCGGCATCCTGACGCTGCCGACGCTGGGCGACGGCCGCCAGTCGGGCACGTCGGACAGCCCGTCGATCCTCAACGCCAGCCCGGAAAGCGCGGTCGGCGGCGGCCTGTCGTGGTTGCAGACCGGCGACGTGATCCGCATCGATCTCGCCGCGGGCCGCTGCGACGCACTGGTCGAGGAGGCCGAGATCACGCGCCGGCGCGGCGGGACGCCGCCGCCCATTGCCGAGAGCCACACGCCGTGGGAAGAGCTGTACCGGGAAAAGACCGGCCAGCTCGGCGAAGGCGGCGTCCTCGACTTCGCGTTGAAATATCGGGGTATCGCTGCACGTACGCCGCGGCATAACCACTAGGCACAACCCATTTCGCCGGCGGTGACCGGCACAGGAGAGACGATGACGGACAGCGTAAGGGGAGCAGGGGGGACTGCCACGAACCACGGCTTCATCGCCGCGATCGTCGCGGTGGCGACGATCGGCGGCTTCATGTTCGGCTATGATTCGGGCGTGATCAACGGCACCCAGAAGGGGCTGGAGGCGGCGTTCGCGCTCGGCCGGCTCGGCATCGGCGTCAACGTCGGCGCGATCCTCGTCGGTTCGGCGATCGGTGCGTTCGGCGCCGGCCGGATGGCCGATGCGATCGGCCGCCGCAACGTCATGATGCTCGCGGCATTGCTGTTCCTGGTCAGCGCCCTGCTCGCCGGCGCGGCGAGCGGCTCCGAGATCTTCATCTTCGCGCGTATCATCGGCGGCCTCGGCGTCGGCGCGGCGAGCGTCATCTCGCCGGTCTACATCTCTGAAGTCACCCCCGCCTCGATCCGCGGCCGGCTGACCAGCGTGCAGCAGGTGATGATCATCACCGGCCTGACGGGCGCTTTCGTCGCCAATTTCGTGCTCGCCCGCTATGCCGGCGGCTCGACCGCGCCGTTCTGGCTCGGCTATCCTGCCTGGCGCTGGATGTTCTGGCTGCAGGCGATCCCCGCCGCCATCTATCTCGTCGCGCTGTTCGTCATTCCGGAAAGCCCGCGCTTCCTGATGGCCAAGGGCCGCGAAGACGACGCGCACAAGGTGCTCGTCCGCCTGTTCGGCGTGGCCGAAGCCGACCGCAAGGTCGTCGAGATCCGCAACTCGCTCGCCGCCGACCACCACAAGCCCAAATTGTCCGACCTGCGCGACAAGACCACCGGCAAGATCCGCCCGATCCTGTGGGCCGGTATCGGCCTCGCCATCTTCCAACAGCTCGTCGGCATCAACGTCGTCTTCTATTACGGTGCGGTGCTGTGGGAAGCGGTCGGCTTCACCGAGGACAATGCGCTGCAGATCAACATCCTGTCGGGTGTGCTGTCGATCGCGGCGTGCCTGTTCACGATCGCGACCGTCGACAGGATCGGCCGCAAGCCGCTGCTGCTCGTCGGTTCGGCCGGCATGGCGGTGACGCTGGCGGTGGTCGCCTGGGCGTTCTCGACCGCGGTCACCGACGCGGCGGGCGCCGTCTCGCTGCCGGGGCATAACGGCATGATCGCGCTGATCGCCGCCAACCTCTACGTCATCTTCTTCAACGCGAGCTGGGGTCCGGTGATGTGGGTGATGCTCGGCGAGATGTTCCCGAACCAGATCCGCGGCTCGGGCCTCGCCGTGTCGGGCTTCGCGCAGTGGATCGCCAATGCGGCGATCTCGGTGAGCTTCCCGGCGCTGGCGGTGTCGCCGGGGTTGGCGGTGACCTATTTCGGCTACGCCTTCTTCGCCGCGGCGTCGTTCTTCTTCGTGCGCAAGATGGTCAACGAGACCGCGGGCCGCGAGCTGGAGGACATGGCGGGCTGATCCGCCGGACCATCCTATCGGTCACGACGAAGGGGCGGTCCTGCGGGACCGCCCCTTTTTTGTGTCAGCGCCGCCAGGCGTAGGGACCGACGATCGTGCCGACGAAGCCGCCCGCCGCCTCGGTGCTGAGGAAGCGTGCGTCGACGTCGGCGGCGAGCGTGCGGCGGGCGGCGCCGGCCTGATAGTCGAACGCCATCGTGCCGCCCTTGGCGCGGATGGTGAGCGTCACCGGACCGGTCGTGGCGAGCGGCGCCGACGCGACCAGCCGTTCGGTGCCCTGGTCGGTGGTGTAGAGCGCGACCATCGGTTTGCCGGCGAGGCGGGTGATGCCGAAGAACAGGAAGTTCTTGTCGCTCTGCATCGCGGCGAGGCCGGCGCGCTCGCCGTCGCTGTCGGGGGTGAAGCGCACCGTCGTGCTCATCGTCGCGACGTGATGCTGCTGGCGCCGCGCGACGAAGGCGGGAACGCCGTTCAGGTCGCCCATCGGCGCGCCGCGGTCGAGCACGAGTTCGTGGCGGTCGATCCGGTAGACGGGCTGTCTCGGGGTGCGCACGCCGATCCACTGCATCGCCAGTGTCGGTCCGGCGAACGTGTCGGTGTAGGCAAAGTCGCCGCTGGTCGGCAGCGCCGGCGGACGTTGTTGCGGCAGCCTGGGTGCGGGCGCGGTGAAGGGGATCGCCTCGCCGTGCGGCAGGATCATCGGCCAGCCCTGCGCCCAGGTCACCGGCAGCAGGAACGTCTCGCGGCCGATGTTGTAGTAATTGCCGGCATAGGGGCGGACGGCGAGGAAGGTCGCCCACCAGTCGCCGTTCTGCGTCTGCACCAGTTCGGCATGGCCCGCCGAGGTGATCGGGTTGGGGCGGGCCGGATCGAGATCGCGCTGGGTCAGGATCGGATTGCCGGCGAACGGCGCATACGGCCCGCGCAAGTCGCGCGAGCGGAAGACGACCTGCGAATGGTTGACGCTGGTGCCGCCCTCGGCGGCGGTGAGATAGTAATAGTCGTCCTTCCGGAGGATATGCGGCCCCTCGATCCAGACCGGCTTTTTCGTGATGTCGACGCCGCCGTTGACCAATTGCGTGCTCTCGCCGACCATCTTGCCGGCGCGCCAGTCATATTCCTGCACCCAGATGGCGCGATGGCCTTCGTAGCGCGGCGGTTCGGCGGGGGCGCGGTTGTTGACGATATAGGCGCGGTCGCCTTCCCAATAGATCGACGGATCGATCCCCTCGAACGGCAGCCAGATCGGATCGGACCATGGCCCCGCCGGGTTCCTGGCGGTGATGACGAAATTGCCTCTGCACGAGACGCAGGTGTTGACGATGTAGAAGGTGCCGGCGTGATAGGAGATATCCGGCGCGAACACCGCCTCCGAGGTGCGGCGGCCGGTGAAGTCGAGCTGGCCGGGGCGGTCGATGGCATTGCCGATCTGCGTCCAGTGGACGAGGTCCTTCGAGTGGAAGACCGGCAGGCCGGGGAAATGCGCGAAGGACGAATTGACCAGATAATAATCGTCGCCGACCCGCGTCACCGATGGGTCGGGGTAATAGCCAGACAGGATCGGGTTACGATACGCGCCCGGCGCGGGCATGGCCTTCTCCTCCGACTGCCCCTGATAGGCGAAGCGGCTGAAGCGCGGGGCCTCGCTCGCCATCGCCGCCGAACCGCCGGTCAAGGCCAGCGCCAGGATCATGGCACGTCCCGCCATCCTCATCTCTCCCATATCGGCCACCGCTGGATGCGACGGCTCCTGGCGCAACCATAGCGCTACCAGGTCGTCGTGCCAGCCAGAGCGACGAAATCGGCAGAACATTACTCCGATAAATCCACCCGGCGCCGATAGACAAGGTAGCGTTACCAGTTTACCTTCCGGAACAGCGCAAAGAGGAGATGCGGCGCGATCCCGACGGCAGGCCGACGCGGATCGCAGACCGACTCCCGTGGCGCGAGGGAGAGCGATGATGACCGGGATGCGGATACGACATCTGGCGCTTGGCGCGACGCTGCTGGCGACGCTTGCCGGCGCGACGCCGGGCATGGCGGGTCAACAGGCCACCCCCGCCACCGGCATCTCGCCCTATTTTCAGCCCGCCGGCACCGCGCCGAGCACGCCCGACGCCGATGGCTTCCTGCGCCGCTGGCTGCTGCTCGAACCGATCGTCAAGCCGAACCGCACCAATACGGTGTTCACCGCCAGCTATGTGCGCGAGGCGCTGGGAACCAGCTATTTTCCCGGCCAGTTCACCGCGACCCCGCGCGACGGCGCGATCGTCAAGGCCGCCGAGCCGCTGCGCTGGCATGCGCTCGACTCCAACAGTTTCGACACCAAGCTGTTCAACCTGGCGCAGGGGCTCGGCAAGCCGACCTATGGCGTGATCTTCCAGGCCTATACCGTGATCGATGTGCCGCGCGAGATGCGCGACGTGCGGATGGCGGTCGGCTCCAATGCGGCGTCGATCTGGTGGCTCAACGGCAAGGAGGCGGTCGGGCTGTTCAACGATCGCCGCATGGTGATGGACGACGTGCTGTCGGACCGGCTGACGCTGCGCAAGGGCCGCAACGTCATCCGCGGCGCGGTGATCAACGGTCCCGGCCTCAGCGATTTCTGCGTCCGCTTCCTCGATGCGGAGGGCAAGCCGATCACCGCTTTGTCCACCGTGCTGCGCTGATCCGGGAGACCGCCATGATCCGCCCTATCCTCGCCGCGCTCGGCCTCTCGCTCGGCCTCGCCGCCGCCCCCGCCGCCGCGCAATTGCAGGGCGAGCCGTTCATCCACGACCCCTCCACGGTCACTTACTCCGACGGACGCTGGTATACGTTCGGCACGCGGCAGGGCGGGCTTGTCTCCGACGACGGCTGGACGTGGCGCAGCGGCCCGGTGCGGCCCGGCGGCGGCGTCGCGCCCGACGTCATCAAGATCGGCGAGCGTTACTATATGGCCTATGCGGTCGGCGGCGGCGGCATGTCCGGCGGCCACGCCAGCCAGGTCAAGATCATGTGGACGCTGTCGCTCGACCCCAAGTCGCCGCGCTTCGGCTATCACGACGTCGGCGTCGTCGCGTCGAGCGACGGGGTGGAGACGGCTGATGCGATCGATCCCGCCTTCCTGCTCGCCGACGGGCGGCTGTGGCTGACCTACGGCACCTATTTCGGGCCGATCCGCATCGTCGAACTCGATCCCAGGACCGGGCTGCGCGTCGCCGGCAACCAGCCGGTCGATGTCGCGATCGACATGGAAGCGACCGCGATGATGTATCGCGACGGCTGGTATTACCTGCTCGGCACGCACGGCACCTGCTGCGACGGGCCGAATTCCACCTATCACATCCGCGTCGGCCGGGCGCGCAGCCCGCTGGGGCCGTATCTCGACCATATGGGCACGCCGCTGCTCAAGGGCGGCGGCAAGCTGGTAGTGAGTGCGCGTGGCCGCGACATTGGCCCCGGTCACTTCGGGCTGATCGAGCTGCCCGGCGGCGTTGAGAAATTCTCGATGCATTACGAGGCGGACATGGACCGCAGCGGGCGCAGCGTGCTGGGCATCGCGCCGCTGCTGTGGCGCGACGGCTGGCCGGTGGCGGGCGAGAACGTCGCGCCGGGCACCTATGAGATCGCGTCCGAGCGCAGCGGTTATGCGCTGGGACTGGCGACCGACTTCGTCCGCATCCCGTTCGACGCGCGCGCGAGTTTCAGGGCCAAGGCGGACGATCCCGTCGCACCGCTGCCCGACCAGACGCTGGCGCAGGATGGCCCGGGCTGGCCGCAGGGCCGGGTGCGCGTCGACCTCGCCGATTACATGGTGCGGCCGCACCAATTGTGGACGATCGCGCCGGTGGCGGGCGCCGGCGGGTCGTTCGGCGCGCCATATTACAAATTGATCATCGCCGGGACGACCCGTGCGCTGGCGGCGACCGCGGCGGGCGAGGTGGAGGCGGTGCCCGCCTTCACCGGTGCGACCGAGCAATTGTGGCGCGTCGATCAGCTCACCGACGGCACCTACCGCATCATGCCCAAGGCGGTGCCGGGCGGCCGCACCGGGCTGGCGCTGGTCGCCGTCGGCGCGAGTACGCCGACGCTCGCCGCCTTCGATCCTGCCAGCCCGGCGGGGCGCTGGACGTTCCGCACGCCCTGACCCCCGCCGCCGCTGCCGCCACTACGAGAGGAAGACCGATGATCCCGTTCCGACCCCGCGCCGCCCGCGCGCTGCTGCCGCTGCTGCTCGCCGGGCTCTCGCTGCCGGCGACGGCGCCCGCGCAGGAGCGTAGCACAGAGTCGGTCAGCGCCACGCTGCGCGCCGACACGCCGGGGCCGCAGGTGCATCGCGACGTCTTCGGCCAGTTCGCCGAGCATCTCGGCCACGGTATCTATGGCGGGATCTGGGTCGGCCCCAAATCGCGCATCCCCAATGACGCCGGCTATCGCCGCGACGTGCTCGCCGCGCTGAAGGCGATCAACGTGCCGATGGTGCGCTGGCCGGGCGGGTGTTTCGCCGACGAATATCATTGGCGCGACGGCATCGGCCCGGCGAAGGACCGGCCGGGCAAGGTCAACACCAACTGGGGCGGGGTGAACGAGGACAACAGCTTCGGCACGCACGAATATTTCGGGCTGATGGAGCGGCTGGGCGCGAGCACCTACGTCGGCGCCAACATCGGCAGCGCGCCGCCCGCCGAAACCGCGCAATGGGTGGAATATATGACTGCGGCGAAGGGCAGCAGCGTCCTCGCCAAGGAGCGCGCCAAGAACGGCCATGCCGAGCCGTGGAAGGTGAACTATCTCGGCATCGGCAACGAATTGTGGGGCTGCGGCGGCAATATGCGCGCCGATTACGCCGCCGACGAGACCAATCGCTACGCGCAATTCGCCAAGTCGGCGAATGGCCCGATGCTCAAGATCGCCAGCGGCCCGAGCGATTCGAACTACGAATGGACCGAGGCGATGATGCGCATCGCCGGCAAGAACATCGACGGGCTGGCGCTGCATTATTACACGCGGCCGCGCGACAAGGACTGGAAGGACAAGGGGCCGGCGATCGGCTTTTCCGAGCATGAATGGGCGACGACGATGCAGCATACGCTGCAGATGGAAGAGTTCCTGACCAAGCACGCCGCGATCATGGACAAATACGACCCCGCCAAGCGCGTGATGCTGGCGGTGGACGAATGGGGCACGTGGTACGATCCGACGCCGGGCAGCAATCCCGGCTTTCTCGAACAGCAGAATTCGATCCGCGACGCGGTGGTCGCCGGGCTCAACCTCAACATCTTCGTCGCGCATGCCGACCGGGTGCGGATGGCGGCGATCGCGCAGATGGTGAACGTGTTGCAGGCGATGCTGCTCACCGACGGGCCGCGGATGGTGAAGACGCCGACCTATTGGGTGTTCGACCTCTACAAGCCGTGGCAGGGGGCGACGGCGCTGCCGATCACGCTGACCTCGCCCTGGTATCACAAGGACGAGGTGGCGGTGCCCGCGGTCAACGCCTCGGCGGTGCGCGACGCCGCGGGGCAGGTGCACGTCGCGCTGGTCAATCTCGATCCGAACCGCGCGCTGCCGGTGTCGGTCGCGCTGACCGGGGTGCAGGCGGGGCAGGCGAGCGGCCGGATCGTCACCGGCGCGGCGATGGATACGCACAACAGCTTCGATGCGCCCGATACCGTGACGCCGCAGCCGTTCACCTCGGCGCAGGTCGCGGGCGGTACGTTGACGCTGACACTGCCGGCCAAGTCCGTCGTCGTGCTCGACCTGCGCTGAGCCGGTGCGCGGCGGTCCCTCCTCCTGGTGCCGGTCGGCGGCTGCGGCAGCGGTGCTCGCGCTGCTGACCGCGGCAGCGCCGTCGCCGCGTGCGGTGCACGTCAGCGTCGATGCGGCGCGCGTCACCGCGCCGCTGCCGCCGATCTGGCGGTTCTTCGGCGCCGACGAGCCCAATTATGCGACGACGGCGGAGGGCAGGCGGCTGCTCGTCGAGCTCGGGCGGCTGCGGCCGAGCGAGATCTATTTCCGCGCGCACAACCTGCTGACCAGCGGCGACGGCACCGCCGACTTCAAATGGGGCAGCACCAACGTCTACACCGAGCGCGACGGCAAGCCGGTGTACGACTGGCGGATCGTCGACGGCATCATCGACAGCTATCGCGCCGCCGGCATCCATCCCTATCTCGAGATCGGCTTCATGCCCGAGGCGCTGAGCGCGGCGCCGCCGGGCACGCCCTATCGCCTGCCCTGGGCGCCGGGCGTCGATGCCAAGGGCAGCGCCGGCTGGACCTATCCGCCGCGCGACGAGAAACGCTGGGCCGACCTCGTCTATCGATGGACGCTCCACAATGTCGCGCGCTACGGTCGCGCCGAGGTGGAGCGCTGGTATTTCCAGACGTGGAACGAGCCCAATCTGAGCTTCTACTGGAGCGCCAGCCCGGAGGCCTTCTACCGGCTGCACGACGTCACCGTCGATGCGATCCGCCGCGCGCTGCCGACCGCGCGGGTCGGCGGTCCCGATCTCGCCGGTGCGGGCGGCACGTTCATGCAGGGCTTCCTGCGCCACGTCACCACCGGCACCAACCACGCGACGGGCGGAACGGGTACGCCGACCGACTTCCTGTCCTTCCACGCCAAGGGCCAGCCGGCGGTGGTCGACGGCCATGTCCGCATGGGAATCGCCAACCAGCTGCGCACCGCCGACGAGGCGTTCGCCGCCTTCGCCGCGGTGCCGCAGCTCGCCGGCAAGCCGGTGGTGATCGGCGAGAACGATCCGGAGGGCTGCGCCGCCTGTCCGGGGCCGGCCAACGCCTATCGCAACGGCCCGCTCTACGCGAGCTACACCGCGGCGAGCTACGCGCGGCTGTGGGAACTGGCGCAGCGGCGCGGCACGCGGCTGGAGGGCGCGCTCGCCTGGTCCTATACGTTCGTCGGCCAGCCGTGGTTCGTCGGCTATCGCCAGCTCGCCACCAACGGCGTCGATCTCGCGGTGCTCAACGTCTTCCGGCTGTTCGCGAAACTGGGGGCGGAGCGGCTCGCGGCGCGAAGCGACGGACAGGTGCCGCTCGACACGATGCTGCGCGACGGGGTGCGCGGCGCGCCGGATGTCGGCGTGCTTGCGACGCGGACCGCGCCGGGGCGCGTCGCGCTGCTGCTGTGGCATTATCACGACGACGACGTGGCCGGCCCCGACGCCCGCGTGACGCTCGACGTCGCGCATGTCGTGCCGGCGGCGGCGGGGCGGATGTGGCGCGTCGATGCGCGCCACGCCAACGCGTTCGACGCATGGCAGGCGATGGGTTCGCCGGCGCGACCGACGCCCGCGCAGGTCGCGACGCTGAAGCGCGCCGCGCGACTGACGCCGGAAGCGCTGCGCCTGACCGGCGGCCGGCTGACGCTGACCGTGCCGCGGCAGGGCGTGGTGCTCGTCGAACTATGATCTTCGTTTTCAGCAGAGGATTGACCGCGATGACTTCCTTTCGTGTCGGCGCGCTTGCCATCGCACTGGCGCTCACCGTCGGCGGCGCATCGGCGCAGGTGACGACGCCTGCGCCCGCGCCGGTGCCGGGCGCCAAGCCGGTGACGATCGAGCGGATCACCGTCCATGCCCCGAGCATCGAGGGCAATCTGGAAGGCGAGAGCCCCGATCGCGCGGTGCTGGTCGTATTGCCGCCGAGCTATCGCAGCAGCCCGACGCGGCGCTATCCGGTGATCTATGCGCTCCACGGCTATTCGATCGGTGCCGAGCAATGGATCGGCGAGATCCACGTGCCGCAGACGGTGGAGGGCGCCTTCGCCAAGGGCACGCGCGAGATGATCGTCGTGCTGCCCGACAGCAAGACGGTGCACAACGGCTCCTTCTATTCGAGCTCGGTGACGGTCGGCGACTTCGAGACGTTCATCGCGAAGGACCTCGTCGCCTATATCGATGGCCATTATCGCACGATCGCCGACCGGCGCAGCCGCGGGCTCGCGGGCCACTCGATGGGCGGCTACGGCACCGCGCGGATCGGGATGAAACATCCCGAAACGTTCGGCGCGCTGTACATGATGAGCCCGTGCTGCCTGTCGACCCGCGCGCTCGGTACGCCCGATGCCGCCAACGAGGCGGCGCTGCGCAGCCTGCGCTCGCCCGCCGACAGCGCCAGATTGTCCTGGGGCCTGCGCGCGCAGCTCGCCACCGCGGCGGCCTGGTCGCCCAATCCCAAGGCGCCGCCGCTGTTCCTCGACCTGCCGATCAAGGACGGCGTGCCGCAGCCCGACGTGCTGGCGCGCTGGTCGGCGAATGCGCCGCTCGCGATGCTCGACCAATATGCCGGCAATCTCCGGCGCTATGCCGCGATCGGCATCGACGTCGGCGACCGCGACGGGCTGAAGGACGACGCCGAGAAGCTTCACACCGGGCTCGACCGCTATGGCATCGCCAACAGCTTCGAAATCTATCCGGGCGACCATACCAGCGGCGTCGCCGGCCGGGTGCAGGACAAGATGCTCCCCTTCTTCTCGCGCGCTCTGGTGTTCGGCCGATGAGGCGCGGCTGGGGATTCGCGGCGGCGGCGCTGCTGGCCACGACCGCGTCGGCGCAGGTATGGCGGTCTGACCAGGGGGACGGTACGTTCCGTAACCCCGTGCTCTACGCCGATTATCCCGATCCCGACGTCATCCGCGTCGGCCGCGATTATTATATGGCGAGCACCACCTTCGCCAACGTGCCGGGGATCACGATCCTGCACAGCCGCGACCTGATCAACTGGACGATCGTCTCGCATCTCGTCGACCGGCTGGAGGGGTTGCCGCAATACGACCTCGAGGGCGGCAACGCCTATCGCAAGGGGCTGTACGCCTCCAGCCTGCGCTATCACGCCGGCACCTATTATCTCGCCAACACGCCGGTCGGGCAGAAGACGCGCATCTGGTACGCGAAGGACGTGCGCGGGCCGTGGCGCTATCACGAGCTGGAGCGCGAGGCGTTCGATCCCGGCCTGTTCATCGAGCCGGACGGCCGCGCCTATCTCGCCACCGCGAGCACCGCCGACGGCACGATCACGCTGCTGACGCTGGATGCGCAACTCGCCCATGTCACGAACGCTAGGCGCATCCATTACATCAAGGGCGCGGAAGGATCGAAGATCATCCATCGCGGCGACTATTATTATCTGTTCAACGCGCTGCCGCCGCGGCTGGCGCTGAGCGTGTCGCGGTCGCGCAGCCTGTTCGGGCCGTGGGAGACGCGCGACCAGATCGACGACAAGAGCGGCGGCCATCAGGGCGCGCTGGTCGACCTGCCCGATGGCCGCTGGTTCGGTTTCGTGATGGAGGACAGCGGCGCGATCGGGCGGATGACCAACATGAGCCCGGTGTTCTGGCAGGACGACTGGCCGGTCTGGGGCACGCCCGCCGCACCCGGCCGCGTGCCGCGCCGCGCCGCCAAGCCGATCCCCGGCGCGCGCTTCGCCGAGCCGGCGACCTCCGACGATTTCACCGCCGCGCGGCTCGGGCTGCAATGGCAGTGGAACCACAATCCCGATCCCGCGCGCTGGTCGCTGACGCAGCGGCCGGGCTGGCTGCGGCTGCGCCCGACGGTGGCGACGCGCTTCTGGTCGGGGCGCAACACGCTGACCCAGAAGGGGCAGGGACCGGCGAGCCGCGGCGAGGTGAAGCTCGACATCGGTCATCTGGCGCCCGGCGACCGCTGCGGCTTCGGCACGCTCGGCCAGTATAGCGCCAATCTGACCGTGACCCGCGGGGCGGACGGCACGGCGGCGGTCACGGCGGAGGTGACGGAGGACAAGGTCGGTGGCGCCGTAACCACGACGCTGGCGACGGCGCCGCTGCCGCGCGGCGATGCGCTGTGGCTGCGTACCGACATGGACTTCACCACCGACCGCAGCCGGTTCGCCTACAGTCTCGACGGGCGGCGCTGGATGCCGCTCGGCGGTGACGCGCCGCTCGCCTTCGCTTGGCGTACGGGGACCTTCCAGGGCGAGCAGTTCGCGCTGTTCTGCTATGCCGACAAAGCGAGCGCGGGGTGGATCGACGTCGATCGCTTCACACTGTCGCCGCTGGCGCCCGCGGGGACGGTGCGGCCGTAACGCTCGTGCCTCGAGCGTGGACGAGATCCCGATGGCTCGCCCTGAGCCTGTCGAGGGGCAGGTGAGTCTCACGGTGCTTCGACAGGCTCAGCACCAACGGGTTTGGGTATACGTTGGGGGCCGTTGCGCTCACGGGAGCGCTAGATCGATCAGCACCTACAACTGGCCAACAACGAAGGCTCGATCCACCCCTATTGTTCGCCCTGAGCCTGTCGAAGGGCAGGTGGGTCTTACGGTGCTTCGACAGGCTCAGCACCGACGGGGCGGATAGACCGGGCGTATCAGACGCGTGAGGCGCGTTCAGACCGGCGTTTCGGCGGGCATCGCGCTGCGCGTGTCGCTAAGCGCGAGGTCGACGAGCACCTGCATCGCGGCGGTAGCGGCGGCGGCGTCGCGCGCGGCGATCGCGTCGTAGACGCGGGCGTGGTCGGGGATCGGATCGCGCGGCAGTGCGCGGGTGCGCTGCTTGAACTGTGTCGTCCAGGCGACCGCGGCGCCGATCGACGCGCCGAGCACCACCATCGCGTCGTTGCCCGTGGCATGCAGCAGCGCGTCGTGGAAATCGCGGTCGGCGGCGCGGCCCTCCGCGGTGGCGAGCGTGTGGCGGCGCATGCCCTTCAGCGCCTCGCCCATCCGCGTCAGATCGGCACGGGTGCGGCGCTCCGCGGCGAGTGCGGCGGCGGCGGGCTCGATCACCAGCCGCAGCTCGAACAGGCTGCGGATCAGCCGCGGGTCGGGCTCGCCGGCGAAGGCCCAGGCGAGCACGTCGGGGTCGAGCAGGTTCCAGCGTTCGCGCGGCAGCACGTGCGTGCCGGTTTTCGGCCGGCTCTCGACCAGTCCCTTGGCGGTGAGCACCTGCACCGCCTCGCGATAGGCGCCGCGCGAGACGTCGAGCGCCTCGGCGGCGGCGACCTCGCCGGTCAGCACGTCACCGGGGCGATATTCTCCCGACAGGATGGCGATGCCGAGCTTGTTGGCGACCGCGCCGCGCAGTCGTCGCCCCGGCTTGCGGGTGCTCGATGCCGGGGCCGGCAAGGCGGTGATGCTGCTGTCGTCGTTGGTCGCCACTGTTCAGACAAGGCCCGGATCAAAGGGATAAGTCAATAAGCGACCTTGGTCGGGGGCGGCCGGGGTCGGGGTCGGCCGGCATCACCGGGTCAATGCAGCATCGCCCCAGGCTGCCGGCTGCACCCGTCCGTCGCCGGCCCGCGCGACGAGCTCGACGATCGCGACGCCGCCGACGTTCGCCTGCAACGGCGCCGGCGGCGTGCCGAACGCCATCGGCGGCGACTTGGCGAGCAGCCGGCCATCCCCCCACACTTCAAAGGTGATCGTGCCGGCCTGACGCTCGCCGGAATCGTTGACGCCGACCTGCGCGGCGAAGCGCTTGAACCCCTGGTTGCGCACTTCGAGGCGGGAATTGCCGAGCACGCCGATGCCGGTGTCGAAGTCCTTGCCGGCGACGCGCATCAGCTTGCCATATGGCGCGCGATCCGCCTCGGCGCCGCCCCAGCCGCCATATTGCGGGTGATCGCCGGGGCCGCGCGTGCCGGTCCACGGCGTGATCGAATGGTGGATGGTGGGATCGGGCTGCGGCGTCACCACACCGTCGGCGGCGGGGTTCACCCGGCCGGTCTGTTCGGAGAGGTAGAGGCCGTTCGCCAGCCGGCGCGTGCCGCTGGCGCGGAACACGCGCGTCTCGTGCGGCGCAAGGGTCAGCGCCAGCTCGCCGCGGAAGCGACTGTCCTGCTTGCTCCACAGGTCGCGCAGCCGCACGTCGGCGGTCGGCAGCAGCTTGAGATGGTCGGCGGTCAGCACCGCCTTGGCAGGCAGCGCGGACCGGTTGAAGATCGCGACGCCCTTGCTGCCGTCGGCGAGCGTCTTGGCGAAGATCTGCACCTCGTCGGAATCATAGGCGAGCACCGCTTGGTTGCCCGCCGGGTCCTGATTGAGAGCGACGAGATCGGCGTTGCCGAAGATCGCGAGCTGTTCGGGGGTGAGCTTGCGCAGGTCGTAGCCGATGAACAGCGGGGCGTTGACCATCGCCCACAAGGCGAAGTGCGACCGCGCCTCGACGGTGTGGGCATTGTCGAAATCGCCGGTGCCGACGTACAGCATGTCGGGGTCGTTCCACGATCCGGGATGCGCGTAGAGCGGACGGTGCGTGACCGTGTCGAAGTTGGTGAGCATGCGCGACCACACCGGCTGGATGTCGTCGCTGGTGCGCGAGCTGTTGCCGACGTCCTTGCCCCAGGCGCGCACGTCGCCCGCGCCCCACAGGCAGAGCGAGAAGACATAGTCCCGGTCGCCGGCATAGCTGCGGATCGCGGTGCCGACCTGTTCGTAGAGACGGCGCACCCCGGCGACGTCCGAGCCGCCGAGCGACTGCATGTCGACCAGCGGCGGCAGCGCCCGGTACAGGCCCGAACGCACGCGCGGCGCGTCGGCGGGCAGACCGCGGATGCCGCAGGCGTCGACCTTGATGAAGTCGAAATTCCAGTCGCGGAAATAGAGCTTCATGTCCTGGTCGACATGGCCGTACAGACCGACCTCGCGCTCGGCGACCGTCCCCTCGGGCTGGTTCTTGAAGTCGGGCGTGTAGATCTGGCCGCAGCTGTTGCGGCCGATGTCGGAATAGATGCCCGCCTTGAACCCCATCGCGTGCAATTTGTCGGTGAACGGGCGGAAGCTGGGATCGGCGCCGGTCGCGGCGGAGGGGAAATGATCGGTGCGGATCAGCATCCGCCCGTCGGGCTGGCGCCGCTTCAGCCACCAGCCGTCGTCGATGTTGACGTAGCGATAGCCGAGCTCGGCGAGCCCGGTGTCGCGCAGCGCCTGCGCCGAGGCGAGCACCTTTTCCTCGTCGACGTCGCTGTTGAACGCGTTCCACGAATTCCAGCCCATCGGCGGGGTCGGCGCATGGCCGGCCGCATTGGCGCTCCACCGGCCGGTCGCGGCGAGCGGATCGCGGTCGGCCGCCTGGGCGCCGGTGGCGAGCGCGAGCAGCGACAGGCCGGCGAGGATGGTCGGGCGGGCGATCATTTGGGCAACTCCTGTGACTGGCGCGCGGTGAAGGTGGCGGTGCTGCCGGGGGCGGTGCCGGGCTGGCCGCCGCCGACGGTGACGCGATAGCGGCCCGCGGCGACCGACCGCGTGCCGTCGGGCGCGACCGAACTGAGGTCGCGCGGCGACAGGTCGAAGGTGACGGTGCGCGCCTCGCCGGGGCGCAGCGCGACGCGCTGGAAGCCGCGCAGCGCGACGCGCGGCATGCCGGGACGGTCCGGGAAGGTCAGATAAAGCTGCGCCACGTCCTCGCCCGGCCGGTCCCCCGTATTGGTCAGCCGCGTGGTGACGCGCAGCCCCGCCTCTGCCCCGCCGCGCGCCGGCGTGACGGTGAGCGGGCCGTAGGCGAAACGGGTATAACTGAGGCCGTGGCCGAACGGATAGACCGGCGTGCCGGTGAAATAGCGATAGGTGCGCCCCGTCATCGCATAATCGCCGAACGGCGGCAGGTCGGCGATGCTGCGATAGAAGGTCAGCGGCAGGCGGCCCGACGGATTGGTGCGGCCGGTGAGGATGTTGGCGGCGGCGAGGCCACCGGTCTCGCCGGGATACCAGGCTTCGAGCACCGCGGCGGCATTGGCCTTGGCCCAGGCGAGGTTGATCGGGCTGCCGTTCATCGCGACGAGGACGATCGGCTTGCCGGTGGCGCGCGCCTGATCGAGCATCGCCAGCTGGTCGGCGGGGAGGTCGAGCGTCGTCTTGTCGCCGCCGGCGAAGCCGGGGACGGTGACGCCGGTCTCCTCCGCCTCGAGGTCGGAGGTGAGGCCGACGACCGCGACCAGCACGTCGGCATCGGCGGCGGCGCGCTTGAGCGCGGCGGCGGGGGCATCGGAGACGCGCTTCCAGACGAGGTCGATGCCGCTGCCCTCGGCCTTGATCGCATAGCGGCGGCCGGCGACGAGCTTGACCGTGGTCATGCCGGCAAGGTCGTTCCAGCGCGCCTTGCGCCGGTCGGAGACGATGCGCCCGTCCAGTTCCAGCGTGCCGCCCGCACCCGACAGGCCGACGCGATAGCTGCCGGTCTCGGCGGGGACGAGAAAGCCGGTCCAGACCGTGCGGTGCACGTCGGCGACGCGGGCGAGATCGAGGTTGCGGTCGCCGACATCAGGTTCGTTCCGCGTCGCCACCGGCTCGGTCTGGTATGTGACTGCGGCGACGGTCTTTTCGCGCGTGCCGGGCGCATAGAAGGCAGGCAGCGGCGTCGCCGGGTTGTAATAGCGCGCGAGCAGGCCGGGCTTGCCGTCGGGCGTCTGCAACACGGCGGTCGGGATACGGTCGCCGTCGGTCATCGATTCGCCGAACGGCACCAGCGTCACCTGGCTCGCCCCCAGCGTGGCGCGCAGGCCGTCGAGCACTGAGACCGGCGGCCCCGACAGGCCCGAGGAGTAATTGCCGCGCAGCACACGCGTCGCATCCCCGAGCGGGCCGATCACCGCGACCTTCGTTCCGGCGCGCAACGGCAGCGCGCCATCGTTCTTGAGCAGCACCATCGAGCGTTCCGCCGCAGCGAGCGCCAGCGCGCGATGTGCCGGGGCGGCGATCGCGCTGACCGGCACCGCGGCGGGCGCACCGGCGAGGCCGGGCAGGTCGCCGTTGCGATAGCGCGCGGCGAACAGGCGGACGAGCGTGCGGTCGATGTCGCCTTCGGTGATCAGGTTGCGGCGCAGCGCCTCGCGATAGCGGTCCTCGAGGCCGGCGGTGTCGCCGAGGGTCGCATTGTTGCACTCGCTGTCGACGCCGGCGCGCATCGCTGCGGCGACTGCGGTGGCACCGTCTGGGGCGTATTTGTGATTGTCGGCGATGTCCTTCACCGCGTCGCAGTCGGAAACGACATAGCCGGTGAAGCCCCAGGCGCCGCGCAGATGCTCCCTGAGCAGCAGGTCGCTGGCACAGGCGGGCTGCCCGTCGATGCGATTGTAGGCGCACATCACCGATCCCGCGCGCCCCTCGACGATCGCGGCACGGAAGGCAGGGAGATAGGTGTCCTCCAGATCGTGCGCCGAGACGAACACGTTCGCTTCGTGGCGGGTGCCTTCGGGGCCGCTGTGGACGGCGAAATGCTTCGGCGTGGCGATCACCTGCGGCCGGTCGGGGTTCGGCCCCTGCATGCCACGGACGAAGGCGACGCCCATCGTCGCGGTGAGGAACGGGTCCTCGCCGTAGGTCTCCTGCCCGCGGCCCCAGCGCGGATCGCGGAAAATGTTGATGTTGGGCGACCAGGTGTCGAGGCCGGTGCCGATATGGCCGACGCGCCCGGTCTGGCGGGCGAGCGTGTGCAGCGCGCGCACTTCGGTGCCGATCGCACCGGCGACGTCATGGACGAGCGGGGCATCGAAGGTGGCGGCAAGGCCGATCGGCTCGGGGAAGTTGGTGGTGTTGCGTGCGCCGAGCGCGCCGTGCAGCGATTCCGTCCACCAATTGTAGGCCGGGACGTTCAGCCGCGGGATCGCCGGTGCGACGTTGAGCAATTGCGGCAGTTTCTCCTCGATCGTCATCCGCGCGACGAGTGTCGACGCCATGCGGAGGGCCGGATCGGTCTCCGTCTGCCGCTGCGGTGCGGCGGGTTCGCGCGCGAGCACCGGGGTGAGCGCGAGCGCGAGGCCCGCCGTGGCCAGGCCTGCGGCCCGCATCGTGATCGCCATCGTCATCTCCCCTTGCGGCGTTGCGTGTCGCTTATCGTGCCACCGGCACTTCGAACGTGCCGACCGGCAGCTGCGCGTCGTCGGCGAGGTTGATCGCGGGCGAGTCCGCCCAGGCGTAGCGGACCCGCGTCACCGGTTTGCCGTCACCCGGCAACGTGACAATGGTGCCGGCGACGCTGCCGCTGGCGTAGCGGCAGGTGCCGGGCGCCGCGTCGCACAGTTCGAAGCCAATCGCGCGATCCGAGCCGCGCGCGTGGAGCGCGCCGGTGACGCCGTCGAAGCGCAACGTCACGCCGCCACCCGCCGCGCCGCTCGCACCGGCGATGGCCGGGCCGGAGGGCGCGATGCGCTCGCCATAGACTGTGGCGCGCATCACGCGCGCGAGCCGCTGGCCGACCTCGTGCTTCTCGCCGGGATGGATGTCGAGCACGTCGCCGATGTCCATCGCCACCGCGATCCCCGCGCGCGGATCGGCGGCGGCGACGCGGCGCTGTGCATCGCGGACGAGGCCCCAGCCGCTGTCCGACGGTGCGGTTGCCGGCGTGCCGTAGGAGGAGAGCTGGACGACGCCGAACGCCGCCTGCGGGCTGGCGAAACGGCTGCGCCAGTCGGCGATCAGCGCGGCGAGGCGGCGGTCGTAACCGGGGATGCCGGTATCGGATTCGCCCTGATACCAGGCGATGCCGGCGAGCCGCATCGTGCCGAGCGGCGCGATCATCGCATTGTAGAGCGTGCCGGCGCCGTTGATGTCGTCCCACGGCACGCGCGGCGCGGCACCGGCGAGCCGCTTGGCGACGGCATAGCGCCAGTCGCTGCCGAGCGGCTGGCTGCTGCCGTCGGCGAAGGTGATGCGCATCGTCTCCGCCGGTCCGAGCATGCCGCCATAGGCATAGACGTCGTCGTCATTGACCGTGATGACGTTGCGCCCCGCCTTCAGCGTGCCGGCGGGCAGCGCATAGACGCGCGATTGCGAGGCGAGGCTGCTGCCGCCGACGCCGACGCCGTTGACCCAAGTACGATCGGCGTCGTCGACCATGCCGAGCACCAGCGTCGCGGGACCGCGCGCCTGCTCCGCCGTCACCTCGATCGTGCGCTGATACCAGATCATGCCGTTGTAATCGGCGAGTTCGGGCACGCCCCACGTCTCGAACGCGGTCATCGCCGGCACTGGCTTCCAGTCGAGCGCGGCATCGGCCTGCCACGGCTCCTTGCCGCGCGCGTCTCCGGCACCGGCACGCCACCAATCCTCCCAGATCGTCGAGGCGCGGCGGTTGGCGGCGGCGGGGTCGCGGGCGTAGAGCGCGAGCAGGTCGGCGGCGTCGCCCATGTCGGACGCGCGCAGCGCCGGCGCGCTCATCCACGCGCTGATCCGCGAGCCGCCCCAGCTCGAATGTACCGCGCCGATCGGCACCTTGGCGGTGCGGCGCAGCGCCTGCACCATATAGAAGCAGGCCGCCGAGAAGCTCTGCGCGGTGGTGCCGTCGGCGGCGACCCAGCGTGGCGCCTGATCGAAGCGGGCGAGCGGCGCGGGGGCGGCGACCTTGGCAATCGTCAGCAGCCGCAACTGGTCGTCGAGCGGCGGGTGCGCGTCGGGGATCAGCTTCTGCGCGTCGGTGACCGCCAGCTCCATGTTGCTCTGGCCCGAGCAGAGATAGACGTCGCCGACGAGGATGTCGCGGAGCACCGCCGCGCCGCTCGCCGCGGCGATGGTCAAATCGTAGGGGCCGCCGGCGGGTAGCGCCGGCAGGCGCGCCGCGAACCGGCCGTCGCGCCCCGCCTTTGCAGTGACGGTGTGGCCGGCGAGCGTGATCATCACCGTCTCGCCCGCCGCGGCATCGCCGGCGAGGTCGATCGGCTGGTCGCGCTGGATCACCGCATGATCGGACAGGACGCCGTCGAGCCGTGGTGCGGCCACCGCCGGGCTGGCGCAGGCGAGCGCGACGAGGGCGCAGGAGGCGAGAGCGATCGTCCGCATGGGCTGGGCTTTCCGGGTCAAATGGGTTGCAGACCGTGGCGGACGATCCGTTCGATCAGGTCGCGATGGCGTGGCAGGCTGGCGACCATCCGCTGCGTCTGTACCGCATTCTCGCGCCGGGCGCGGCGCGCGAGTTCGGCGTCCGCCTCGATCGTGCCCGGCAACACGGCGCTGCGCGCACCCATGCCGTAGAGGACATATTGGTAGCTGGCGGAGGGGAAGACCTCCTCGGCGCGGTCGAATTCGTCGTGCAGCCAGGGCGATTGATGCTGCCACAGCTCCATCAGCCCGCGCAGGCGATCGGGGATCGTCTCGGGCCGGACGTTGTCGCGCCAGAAGTCGGTGTCGGTCCGCTGCGTCAGCGCATAATGCAGCTTGAGGAAATCGATGATCCGGCCCCAGCGATACTGGGTCGTGTCGTTGAAGCGGCGCGCGACGACGTCCATCACCTCGCGGCAGGGTGGCAATTGCTCGGCGATCATCTTCGCCGACAGTTCGATCAGCACGATCGCCGAGGCTTCGAGCGGTTCGAGGAAGCCCGCCGCCAGCCCGACCGCGACGCAATTGCGCTCCCAGAAGCGCGTCCGATGGCCGGCGCGGATCGAGAGCTTGCGTACCGGCAGCGCGTCGCCGGCCGGGCCGATATAGGCGCGCAGCTCGCGTTCGGCGGCGTCGACATCGATATGGCTGCTCGAGAAGACATGGCCGACGCCGCGCCGCGTCGGCAGGCCGATGTCCCAGATCCAGCCCGCCGATTGCGCGGTCGAGAGGGTGTGGCTGGCGATTGGATCGTCGGGCTGCGCATAGGGCACCTGGATCGCCAGCGCGGTGTCGCAGAACAAGCTGTCGGCGCAGCTGCGGAACGGCACACCCATCGCCTTGCCGATCAGCAATGCGGCGAAACCGGTACAGTCGACGAACAGGTCGCCCTCGACCGCGATGCCCTGTTCGGTATCGAGGCCGACGATGTCGCCGCCCTCGTCCTTGCGCACGTCGGTGACGTCGGCGCGGACGTGGCGGACGCCGAGCGTCTCGCAGCAGTGGCGCTGCAGGAAGTGCGAGAATTTGCCGGCGTCGAGGTGATAGGCGTAATTCGCCTGCCCCTCATATTCGGGCGTCGCCATCGTCTTGGGAGCGAGCCCCTCGTCGCAGATGCGGCCCTGCGGCGTGACCGTGTCGCAGAAGCTGCCGTCGCCGTCGCCCGCCAGCCAGTGCGGCGCGAGGTTCACGCTGCCGAATTGCTGCGGCAGCATCAGCGGGTGGTAATAGCCGTCGTCGACCGCGCCGGTCGTCCAGCGGTTGAAGCGTGCGCCCTGTTTGAACGAGGCGTCGCACTGGCGAAAGAATTCGGTTTCGGAGACGCCCATGCGCTTGAGCGTGCTGCGCAAAGTCGGCCAGGTGCCTTCGCCGACGCCGATGATCGGCACGTTGGGCGATTCGACTAGCGTGACGGTGAAGCCGTGCGGGCGCTGGCCCTGATGGCGTGCGGCGATCACCCCCGCGGTCAGCCACCCTGCGGTGCCGCCGCCGACGATGACGATGTTCCTGATCTGGTGCATGGCTTTGCGTGTTCGCAAAAATGGCGGAGCGCAACCGGGGTCGCGCTCCGCCAGGGGGAGAGGATCAGAAGCGGTAGCGGGCGCCGACCGTGTAGCGGCGACCGTAATCGAACACGTCGAGCAGCTGGTTGGAATAGCGGCCGTGCGTGCTCTGCTGGTTGTTGTTGACGTTGAGTGCCTCACCGAAGACGCTGAAGTTCTTGGTGATGTCGTAGCTCGTCGTCAGATCGATCTGGAAGCTCTGGTTGACGAAGGTCGGCTCCGATCCGAACGAGCCGGTGTTCTGGTTCTGGCCGAACTGAAGCAGATACTTGTCGCGCCAGTTGAGCGCGGTACGGAACTGGAAACCGTTCTTGTCGTAGAAACCGACGAAATTCGCGGAATTGGCAAGGCCGGTGACCGCGAAGCCGGTCTGGGTGATGTTCTTGTCGTCATACGGCCGGTTGGTGTTGACGAAGGTGGCGTTGGCCTGGAAGCCGAAGCCGGTGTCGCCGAACACCTGCTGCAGCGCCAGCTCGACGCCGCGCACGGTGGCGTCGGGGCCGTTGACCTGCTGCGACACGGCGAAGCTCGCCGCGGTGCCCGTGGTCGGATCGACCAGCCCGTTGATCCCCTGACGCGTCACGCCGCCGACGATGAAGTTGCTGACGTTCTTGAGGAAGAAGTTGACCGCCAGATAGGAGTTGCGGCGGTAGTACCATTCCATGCCGAGGTCGAAATTGTCGGCCAGATAGGGCTTCAGGTTCGGGTTGCCGCCGCTCGCCGACAGGGCGCCGATCCGTTGGCCGTTGCCGACGTTGAGCACCGGGTTGAGCAGGCTGAGCGACGGACGGGTCAGCGTGCGCGACGCATCGACGCGCAGGATCAGATTGTTGGTCAGCTCCAGCTTCGCATCGAGGCTCGGCAGCAGGTAGGAATAGGAGCTGGTGTTGGTGACGCCCTGCACCGGGGTGTAGGTCGGGATGCTGAGCAGCGTCGGATCGGCGGTGCTGGTGACCAGCGACGTCGGCAGGCGGCCCTGGCCGGTGGCGACGAGGTTGGTGACTTCGTTGCGCACGCCGGCGTTGAACGTGAACGGCAGGCTGCCGATCTCGGTCTTGAAGTTGACGCTGAAGTACAGCGACCACGTCCGCTCGCGCACCTTGAGCACGCTGCCCGGATCGACCGCCTCGTCGAACGTGCCGGTGAAGCCGGTGACGTTGCCGTAGTTGAAGCCGGGGACGTTCTGCGCCGACGGATTGCCGAGGCTGGTCAGATAGTTCTGATAGGCGACCGGGCTGAACACGAACACCGACGGCGGCAGGCTGCCCTTGAAGCCCGGGATGAAGTTGTTGAGGCTGACCGAGCCCTGGTACAGGCTGGCCGGCAGCGGCGAGATGCCCGAGGTGCCGCGCGACGGCCCACCATAGCCGGCATAGGCCTGCCAGAAGTTGTTGGTGAACGTGCTCTGGTTGCGGAAGTCGAACGTGTCCTGATAGAATTGGCCACCGGCCTTGATCGTCAGATCGTCCTGCTTCCAGGTGGCGTTGCCCCGGAACTGGACCAGCTCGTCGGTATTGTGCTGCGTCTGGTTGACGGTGACGTGGCTGCCGATCAGCGACGTATCGGCCCAGCCCGCCGCATTGCCCGCCGGCCCGTAGTTGCTGATCGTCGGGAAGGCGTCCTTGCTGTTGCCGCCGACGGTGAAGCGCAGGTTGTTGCTGAGCGCATTGCCGTAGCCAATGTCGCCGTTACGGCTGCCGATCACGTCGCCCGGGTTGAGCCAGCTCTTCGCATAAGCGACGTCGCCTTCCAGCGTCAGGTTGCTCGTCGCGTCATATTTGACGTTGAGGCCGGTCTGGTTGGTCTGCAGGATCTGCTTGTTGAGCGCCGAGGTGAAGTCGGTCGGCGTGCCGGTCTGGGTGAAATCGGTCGCGGTGCCGTTCTTGTCGAGCGTGACGTTGCGCAGGTCGCCCTGGTTGAACCAGACGCCGAACGCGTAATTCTCCTGGGTGATCGTCTGACGCGAGAAATTGTTGTCGATCGTCAGCATCAGGTCGTCGGACGGATGATATTGCAGCGCGATGCGCGCATCGACGCGCTCGTCCTCGACGCGCTGCTGCTCGGCGCCATATTGCTGCGGGAACCAGCCCGGCAGGTTCTGGCGGTTGGCCGGATTGGCATAAGCGGCCGAAGCGGTGTTGCTGGTCGGCGTGCAGGTGCCGGTGCTGCCCGCGAGCTGGCAGGGGGCGAAATTGCCGCCCGGCCAACCCGACACATAGACGCGATTGGTATCGGTATCACGCTTGGTGTAGATCACGTCGGCGAGCACGCCGAAGGTCTCGTCGGCGTTGGTGCTGCTGACCAGCAGGCCGCCGGTCGGCACGATCTTGCCCGACCGGTCCTGAATCGAGCCCGAGCCGGTCGCGGCGACGCGGAAGCCGGGGTGGTCGAACGGATTGGGGAAGGCGATGTTGACGGTCGCGCCGATCGAGCTCGACGCCAGCGACACGTCCGGCGTCTTGAGGACGCTGAGCTGGCCGATGAAGTCGACGCCGACGGTGCTGAAGTCGATCTGGCGGCCGCCGGTCGCGGTCGAGATGCGGCGGCCGTCGTACAGCGTGGTGTTGAAATCGCCGCCGAAGCCGCGGACGGTGATGCCGGTCGGCTCGCCGCGCGAGCCGGAACGCTGGATCGACACGCCGGGCAGGCGCTGGAGCGAGGCGGCGACGTTCGAATCCGGGAATTTGCCGATATCCTCGGCGGAGATCACGTCGACGACGCCCGACGAGGTGCGCTTGAGGTCGAGGTTGCGCTGGAGCGAACCGCGCAGACCGACGACGACGATGTCGTCACCCGTGCCCTGCGCGCTGTTGCCCTGCGACACGTCCTGCGCAGTCGCCGCATCCTGCGGCTGGCCGGCTTCGGCAGCGCTGGTCGTGTTGGCAGTCGCCGGCACGGCGGGCTGCGGCGCGGCGGGCTGGCTGGTCGTGCTATTCTGCAGGTTGCCCTGATCCTGGGCGAGCGCCGGCGCGGCCCAGGCGAAGGTCGCCAGGCTGGTCGCGCAGGCGAGAACATGGATTCGGCGGAAACTGCGAGCTCCGGTACGCGCACGCATGGTCGTAGGCATTTTTGACATCCCCTCTTTTTACGTCGCGCTACCCCTTCTTGCGGGGGTGCGAGCGACTGCTCGGTTTCTCTGCCGATTCGGGTGCAAAGCACGCCGTCACGACATGAACGGTAGCGCTCACAATATCGCATCGACATGCTTTTGCAAGCATTTGTAAGAGTGATGCGGACGCTTTGCATCGCCCGTCCGCTGTGCGATCTCTAGCGCTAACAATCGCAACGAAACGGAGGGGTGGATGCCGGACTGGCAGATGTTAAACGGCGCGGATCATGCCGCGCTGCGCCTGTCGCGCAGTGCCGACGGCACCCGCCATTTCGCGCAGATCGTCGCCGACGAATTCCTCCCGGCGATGCTCCATTATCCGATCCTGTTCACCAAACATCCCGAAACGGGGGCTTTCTATGCCGGTGTCGTCATGGGGCTGGAGCCGGGGCGCAACCTGATGACGGTCGACGGCCGATTGCCCGATTACCGGCCCGCCGATCTGGAACGGCAGGGCTTCTTCATCGCCGAGGGGCAGGTGGTGATCGATCGCGAGCATGCGGTCTTCGCGACCGGCGAGGGGCAGCCGCTGTTCGAGCCGACCGGCGAGGCCGCGCCCGCGCTCAAGCGCGTGCAGCAGGCGCTGCACGTGCTCGACCAGGGCATCGCCGCCACCGATGCGATCATCCGCCGCTTCCTCGACCACCGCCTGATCGAGCCGATCGACGTGTCGATGCAGTTCGACGACGGTCGCCAGCTGCGGCTCGATGGCCTCTATACGATCAGCCTCGACGCGCTGCACGCGCTGCCCGATGCGGCGGCGCTGGCGCTGTTCCGCAGCGGCGACCTGCAACTCGCTTATGCGCAGACCGGTTCGGTGCGGCATCTGCGCACGCTCGGCCGCATCCATAACGACCGGCTCGCGACGGCGGCGCTATGATCGACGCCGCGCCGCCGGCGTCATTGGCCGATCCCGAGGCGTTCCGCCGCGACGTGATGGTCGCCGGCAGACCCGTCGTCGCGCGCGGCGCGGCGCGGCACTGGCCGATGCTGGCGGGCGGACGCGACACCGTGGTCGAGGCGCTGCTCGCCTTCGACGCCGGGCGCACGGCGGAGATGTTCGTGGGGCCGCCGGCGATCGGCGCGCGCTATCATTACGACGAGGCGCTTGCCGGGTTCAACTTCACGCGCACCACTCTGCCGTTCCGCGAGGCGCTGGCGCGCGTCCTCGACACCGCGGGCCAGCCGGACAGCCCGAGCCTCTACATGGGCTCGCTGACCTCCGAAAATTGCTTCCCTGGTATCGAGACGGTGGTGCGGTTGCCGTTCGTGCCGGCGACGGCGCGGCCGCGGATCTGGATCGGCCATGCCTCGACCGTCGCCTGCCATTACGACACGATGGACAATGTCGCCTGCGTCGCGGCGGGGCGGCGGCTATTCACCCTGTTCCCGCCCGAGGCGATCGCCGACCTCTATGTCGGGCCGATCGACCATACGATGGCGGGACAACCGGTCGGGCTGGCGGTCGGCAGCGCGCCGGGCGACGCAAGGTTTCCGCGCTTCGATCGCATCCGCGACCGCGCGCTGGTGGTGGAGCTGGAACCGGGCGACGCGCTCTACGTGCCCAAACTCTGGTGGCATCAAGTCGAGGCGATCGGCGAGGTCAACGTGCTGGTCAATTTCTGGTGGGACGGCTTCGCCGACGGTCCCGACCAGCCTTATACCGCGATGATGCTGGCGCTGATCGCGATCGCCGAGCGGCCGGCGGCGGAGCGTGCCGCCTGGCGGGCGTGGTTCGAGCATTATGTCTTCCGCCCCGAAGGCCATCCGCTCGCCTTCCTGCCGCCGGCCAGGCACGGCATCCTCGACGGCCAGCCCGAAAGCCGCGGTCGCATCCGCGCGCTGGTGATGCGGCTGCTGCGCGGCGGCTGAGCCGCGCCGTCAGCCGATGGGGCGGAGCGTCACCTCGGTCGGGCCGGTGCCGAGCGGCAGCGTGACGCCGCCGCGCTCCGCGGTGCCGGTCGCCGGTGCATAGTCGCGGCCGCGCGGCGTCGTACGGGTGACGAACAGCCGCGCCCGTGGCGTGTGCGCGTCGGCGGGGTCGAGCGTCAGGACGATCGTGCCGTTCGAAGGTGTGTAGCGGGCCGCGGCGATCCGTCCTGCTTCGAGCGTGATCCACTGGCCGGCGGGCGCGACGAACAAGCGCGTGCGCGCGCCGTCGCGCGGCCGGATCGTCACGTCGCCGCGCTCACGCGTCACCGCGCCGCCGAAGCCGAGCCAGCCGAAGGTCGGATCGTCCACCAGATAGGTCGAGACCGCATAGGCGTGCGCGAAATAGCCCATGCCGTAATCGCCGCTATACGGATCCCAGCGCATCCGGTCGGGCCAGGCGTGAAAGGCGGCAGAGGCGAAGCCGTCGCTGTCGATATTGGTGATCCCGCCCATCAGCCCGCCGTAGGCGACGCGCAACAGGTGCAGGTCGGCGGGGTCGCGACGGAACGAATCGAACAGCGGCAAGGCGTTGTTGGTCGATCCGTAATGATGGATCTGGCGTTCGATGCGCGGATATTTGCCGCCGTACAGGAAGTCCCAATAGCGGCGCGCATTGCCGTTATAGCCCCAGCTCGGCACCGCGGGATCATAGCCCAGGATCACCTCGCGCGTCTGCACCGCCTGGCGGTCGTGACCGAAGTGGCGCAGCCAATCGTAGACTTCGGGCTGGCCGGTCGAATCCCACGCCATCTCGCTGCCGAAGGGATAGCGCAGCCCCGCCCAATGATCGGCGCGGCGGCGCATCAGCGCCTCGATCGTGTCCGCCTCGGCGGTCATCCCCTCGCGGCGCAGATCGGCGAGGATGTCGAGGAAGACGTTGCCCTCCATCTGGCCGAATTGCGTGTAATGCGGCGCGTCGCGCATCATCGCGACGATCGTCCGCTGCGCCCAGCCGAGATACCAGCGCCAATCGTGGCGCGTCACCAGCCCGTCATGGTTGCGCGCCAGCCGGTAGAGCACCCAATGGCCGATCGCGACATGCGGATAATTGTACGAGCGGCCGAGGTCGCCGGCCTGTCTGGCGCTCCACGCGGTCCAGCTCTTCCATTGCGCGGGGTCGCGGTAGAGCGTCGGGAATCGCGCCGGATCGTAATAGAACAGGCTCTTGCGCACGCCGCCGGCATGCGGCCCGTCGGCGACCTGCAGCCGGCCGACCACGGTTTCGTCGACCAGCCGTTCCAGCTTGGCGACCTCGCCGGGCGCGGGATTGTCGAGCTGCTTCATCATCGCCGCGACCCAGCTCCCCGCGCCGCCCTCGTCGCTCATCCCGGCGATCCACACGCGCGGCTCGACGTCGACGATGCGCTGCGCCTCATGGTCGTAGGTGAGGATCGCCGGCGTCCGGCCGAACGGATCGTCCTTGCCCTCATACCATTGCCGCGTCGTGGCGAACCGGCCGAGCACCGCCATCGTCGCATCGAGCGGGAGGGTGACGTAATAGCTCACCGTCTGCCGCTGGCCGTCGGCATAACGCAGCGTCAGCCGCGCCGGGCCGAAGCCGTGGCTGGTCACCGCCAGCCGCGTCCAGCCGTGGACCGTGCCGTCGCGCCGCACCGACAGCGCGCCCGCCGGGCTGCTGTCGATCGCGGCGATCGCGGCGGGGGCGCGGACGAACAGCGTCGCGGGCTGATCGGTCGGCACGACATAGCCGGGAATGCCGATCGCGACCGGGCGCCGCTGTGCGATCAGCGTTGGCTCGATCGCGCGGATCGACGGCGCGGTGACGAGCCGCAGGCCGATCTCGATACTGGCGCCGGGCGCGATGGTGCGGCTGGTGGGCACGTTCCACTGTTCGCCGGCGCCGCGCCATTCGCGTTCGGCGAAGCCGCGCGAATGGACCAGCCAGTCGTAGAAGCCCTCGAACGTCTGCTTGCGCGGCGTCTTCTCGGTGAAGACGCTGCCGGCGGGCGCATCCGTGGCATCGGCGAGCGGCGCATAGGCCTCGAACGGCGTATCGCGGCCGGGCAGGACGAGCAGCGCCGGTCCCTTGCCGCTGAGCCGCGTCACCTGAAGATAGCCGGCGTCGCGGCCGATATAGGGATCGGCGAAGCTCGCCTGCGCGTGCGCCTGGTCGAGATCGCGGCCGGTAATGATGTTGTCGAACGCCATCGGCAGGCCGAGGCCGCCGATCTCGACCGGCGCGTTCGAACGGTTGGTCAGGCGGAAGCGCAGCCCGAGCGCGCCGCCCGCCGCGACCCAGCGCCGCTCGACGGCGAGCGGGATGCCATCGCCCATGGTCGCGGTGATGTCCGCCGCGGCGATCGTGCCGCGCGCCGCCGGCAAGGGCCGGATCGGCCGGCGGCGGTGCGCCGAGCCGAAGTCGCGCCACGGCCCGTTGCCGCTGCGCAGGCGGATGTCGATGTCGCCGACGTGATTGTAGCCGTCCCCCGCCCGCTCCACCTCGCGCGCGGTCGGCACGAAGCTGAACCCCGGCTCCCCCGCCGGCGACAGGCGGGCCAGCGTCTGCGTATCGGCGCGCAACGTCCCGCGCAGCGCGCCCACCGCGAACGGCGTGACCGGCATCGCCGGCGCCGCGCCGACGAGGAGAAGCGCGGCGAGCGCGGGCAGGCGGGGGAGCGTCATGCGGGCCTTTGCAATCGGTCGCCGCCGGCATCCCGGCAACGGGAGCACGATCGATACGCAGGAATATATCCGTATACAATATCCGCCGAAGCGATTGACAGGCGTTGCAATGGCATGATCGTATACCGCGGATAACGGGGGATGAGCGATGGTATCGCGGCGGGAGGTGATGGTGGGGGCGGCGGCGGTGACGCTTGCCGGGCGCGCGGCGGCGGCGACCGGCGGTGCGGGGCCGGCGCGGCCGCTGCCGCTGACCGCGGTGCGGCTACGGCCGTCGGACCAGGCGACGGCGGTGGCGGTCAACCGGCGCTATCTGCTGCGGCTCGAGCCCGACCGGCTGCTGCACAACGTCCGGCTCTATGCCGGACTGCCGCCGAAGGCCGCGATCTACGGCGGATGGGAGAGCGACACGATCGCCGGCCATACGCTCGGCCATTATCTCAGCGCTTTGGTGCTCGCCTGGCAGCAGAGCGGCGATACGGAGTTGCGCCGGCGCGCGGACTATATCGTCGACGAGATCGCCGCGGCGCAGGCGAAGCGCGGCACCGGCTATGTCGGCGCGCTCGGGCGCAAGACCAAGGAGGGCGCGATCGTCGACGGCGAGGCGATCTTCCCGGAGATCGCGCGGGGCGAGATCACGTCGGGCGGGTTCGATCTCAACGGCTCGTGGTCGCCGCTCTATACCGTCCACAAATGGCTCGCCGGGCTGCTCGACGTGCATCGGGCGTGGGGCAATGCGCAGGCTCTGGCGGTGGCGGAGGGGCTGGCGGGGTATATCGCGCGCGTCTTCGCCGCACTGACCCCGGCGCAGGTGCAGACGGTGCTCGGTTGCGAATATGGCGGTCTCAACGAAAGCTATGCCGAACTCTATGCGCGGACCGGCGCGACGGAGTGGCTGCGGATGGCGCGGCTGATCCATGACGACAAGGTGCTCGATCCGCTCGCGCGCGGCGAGGATCGGCTCGCCAATCTCCACGCCAATACGCAGGTGCCCAAGCTGATCGGCCTCGCCCGGCTGCACGAGGTGAGCGGCGGCGATCCCGCCGCGGCCCGCGCCGCGCGTACCTTCTGGGAGGCGGTGGTCGGGCATCACAGCTATGTCATCGGCGGCAATGCCGACCGCGAATATTTCACCGCGCCCGACACGATCGCCGAGCATATTACCGAACAGACCTGCGAGCATTGCAACACCTACAATATGCTGAAGCTCACCCGGCAGCTGTGGGCGTGGCAGCCGGACGGCGCGCTGTTCGACTATTACGAGCGCGCGCAACTCAACCACGTGATGGCGCAGCAGGACCCGGCGACCGGCGGCTTCACCTATATGACGCCGCTGATGAGCGGCGCGACGCGCGACTTCTCGACCACCGCCGACGACGCCTTCTGGTGCTGCGTCGGTTCGGGGATAGAGAGCCATGCCAAACATGGCGATTCGATCTTCTGGGAAGGCGCGGATGGGACCTTCTACGTCAATCTCTACACCCCCGCCGATGCCGACTGGGCGACGCGCGGCGCGCAGGTGACGCTCGACACGCGTTATCCGTTCGAGCCTGAGGCGACGCTGACCTTCACCCGGCTGCGCCGTGGCAGTTTCCCGGTCGCGCTGCGCGTACCGGGCTGGGCAAGCGGGACGGCACAGGTCACGGTCAACGGCACGCCGGTGACGCCGGTGCTGGCGCGCGGCTATGCGACGGTGACGCGGGCATGGCGCGCGGGCGACCGGATCGCGATCACGCTGCCGCTCGCGCTGCGGCTGGAGCCGGCACCGGGCGACGCGCGCACCGTCGCGGTGCTGCGCGGACCGCTGGTGCTCGCCGCCGATCTCGGCGCGGCGGAAACGCCATGGGAGCAGGCCGATCCGGCCTTGGTCGGCGGCGACCTGCTCGCCGGCTTCACGGCCGGCGATCCCGCCGCCGCGCGTTACGCGACGCACGGCGTGCTGCGGCCCGGGGATCGCGACTTCGTGCCCTTCTATTGCCAGTATCGCCGGCGTAGCGCCGTCTATTTCCGGCGCTTCGACGCAGCCGAATGGACGCGCGAGGAGGCGGCCTACACCGCCGAACAGGCACGCCTGCGCGACGTGGCGGCGCGCTCGGTCGACGTCATGCACCTCGGCGAGATGCAGCCCGAGCGCGATCATGGCCTGACCAGCGCCACCTCCTATCCCGTGACCTATCGCGGGCGCACCGGCCGCGATGCGCGATCGGGCGGCTGGTTCGAATGCACGATGGCAGTCAGGCCGGGGCCGCTGCTGTTGCAGGCGAGCTATTGGGGCGGCGAGCGGCCGCGCGACTTCGACCTGCTGATCGACAACGTCCGGATCGCGACGCAGCATCTCGGCAACGATGCCCCGGGGCGCTTCGTCGACGTCGCCTATCCGCTGCCCGAGGCGCTGACCCGCGGCAAGCGCACGGTGCGCGTCCGTGTCGTGCCGCATGACGGCAGCACCGCCGGGCCGGTGTTCGGCCTGCGCATCTATACCGCCAAACCGGGAGAGACCGTATGACCGATCACGCCGGCGTCCCGATGACGCTCGCCGCGCTGCGTGCGCTCGCCCGCGCCAAGCTGCGCGCGGTGGGCCTCGCCGAGGATCATGCCGAGGCGGTGGCGGAAACGATGGTCGCCGGCGAGCGCGACGGCTGCGCCAGCCACGGCATCTACCGGCTGCTCGTCGCCGCGGCGAGCGTCAAGGCGGGCGTGGTGGTGCCCGATGCGGTGCCGGTGGTCAGCCGGCCGGGCAAGGCGCTGGTCCGCGTCGACGGTGGCGGCGGCTTCGCGCAGCTCGCCTTCGCGCGCGGTCTGCCGGTGCTGGTCGCGGCGGCGCGCGAACACGGCATCGCCGCGCTGGCGCTCAACCATGTCGTCCATTTCGCCGCTTTGTGGCCGGAGGTGGAGGCGCTGGCGCGCGAGGGGCTGGTCGCGCTCGCCTGCACGCCGTCGCATGCCTGGGTCGCGCCGGCGGGCGGCACGCGGCCGGTGTTCGGCACCAACCCGATCGCCTTCGGCTGGCCGCGGCCGGCGGGCGATCCGTTCGTCTTCGACTTCGCGACCAGCGCGGTGGCGCGCGGCGAGATCGAGCTGCATCGCCGCGCCGGCCTGCCGGTGCCGGAGGAATGGGGCTATGATGCTGCAGGCGCGCCGACCACCGACGCCAAGGCAGTGCTCGACGGGGCGATGCGCACCTTTGGCGGCCACAAGGGGTCGGCGCTCGCCGCGATGGTCGAGCTGCTCGCCGGGCCGCTGATCGGCGACCTCACCAGCCGCGAATCGCTGGCGCTCGACGACGGCCGCGGTGGATCGCCGGTCGGCGGCGAGCTGATCGTCGCGATCGACCCTGCCGGCTTCCTGGGCGAGGCGACCGCCGCGCATCTCGCGCGTGCCGAGGCGATGTTCGCGGCGATCGAGGCGCAGGGCGCGCGGCTGCCCTCGGCACGGCGCTATGCGGCGCGCGCGCACAGCCTGTCGGACGGGGTGGTGGTGCCGGCGGCGCTGCACGCCGAGATCATGGCGATCGGAGCGGCGGCATGAGCGGCGCGGTGATCGCCGCGCTCGCGCTGCTCGCGACCCCGGTCGCGGCGGCGCCCCAGACCGGCGGTGCGGACGCGCGGTTGCGGGCGCTCTACACCGCCGAATACGCCTGGCGGAAGCAGCAGATGCCGCCGAGCGAGGACGACGACAAGAACAGCGCGCGCAGCCTGCCCGACGTCGGTCCGGCGGCGCAGGCAGCGAAACTCGCGCGCTGGACGCAGACCGCGACGGCGCTCGCCGCGATCCGTCCCGCCGCGCTGTCGTCGGCGGCGCGGGTCGATTACGGCGTCTATGCCGCGCAGATCCGCGCCTTGCTCGCCGAACAGCGGTTCCGCGATTACGAGATGCCGCTGACCTCGGATTCGAGCTTCTGGAGCGATCTCGCCGATCAGGCGCGCGAGCCCTTCTCGCGCGCCGAGGATTATGGCCGCTATCTGACGCTGCTGCGCGCCGTTCCGCGCTATTTCGACCAGAATATCGCCAATATGCGGGCCGGGCTGGCACGCGGCTTCACCCCGCCGAAGGTGACGCTCACCGGTCGCGACATCGGCGTCGCGCAGGTGGTGGAGGCAGGGGCCGGGGAAAGCGCGCCTTTCTATGCGCCGTTCCGTACGATGCCGGCGACCATGCCCGCCGCGACGCAGGCGAAGCTGCGCGCCGAGGCGCTGGCGGCGTTGCGCGACGCGGTGGTGCCCGCGTATCGCCGGCTGCTCGCCTTCCTGCGCGACGACTATATTCCCGGGGCACGCACCTCGCTCGCGGCCTATGACCTGCCCGACGGGCGTGCTTATTATCAGTCGAAGGTCGCCGAATATACGACGCGCGACCAGACGCCGGCGCAGGTCCATGCGATCGGCCTCGCCGAGGTCGCGCGCATTCAGGCACGGATGCAGCAGGTGATGGCGACGGTCGGGTTCAAGGGCGACCTGCCCGCGTTCCTAGCGATGCTGCGACGCGATCCGCGTTTCTACGCCAAGACGCCGCAGGACCTGCTCGACCGTGCCGCCTGGATCGCCAAGAGCTTCGACGGCAAGGCGGCGCGCTATTTCGGGCGGCTGCCGCGCGCGCGCTTCGCGATCAAGCCGGTGCCCGCCGATCTCGCGCCTTTCTATACCAGCGGTCGCGGTGGGCCGGGGGTGTATCTGGTCAACACCTACGATCTGCCGTCGCGCGCGCTCTATGCGCTGCCGGCGCTGACGCTGCACGAGAGCGCGCCGGGCCACGCCTTCCAGATGCCGCTGGCGGCGGAGAACCACGACCTCCCCGCCTTCCGCCGCGAGACCTATCTGTCGGTCTATGGCGAGGGCTGGGCGCTGTATTGCGAGGCGCTCGGCGAGGAAATGGGGATGTATGAGACGCCCTACGACCTGTTCGGCATGCTGAGCTACCAATCCTGGCGCGCGTCGCGGCTGGTGGTCGACACGGGTATTCACGCGATGGGCTGGAGCCGCGAGCGCGCGCAAGGCTATCTGCGCGACCACACCGCGCTCGCCGATCACGAGATCGAGACCGAGGTCGATCGCTACATCGCCTGGCCGGGACAGGCGCTGAGCTATTATACCGGCGAGCTGGCGATCCTGGCGGCGCGGCGCCGGGCCGAAGCCGCGCTCGGCCCGCGCTTCGACATCCGCGCCTTCCACGACACCGTGCTCGTGCTGGGATCGGTGCCGATGCCCGAACTCGACCGGCGGATCGACGCCTTCATCGCCGACGGCGGCAAGGGGCCGTATCCAGAGGAGGGGCGCTAAGGGCATCCGGCGTCCGGTTGCTTCGACAGGCTCAGCACCAACGGTGATCGGGCGCCCCCCCCGGGTGCCGCAAGCGATGCCGCCGCCTCTGGTCTCCCGTGCTTCGACGGGCTCAGCACGAACGGTTGGTGGGCGTGCCCCCGTTACGAGCCGTCAGGGCGTTAGACTCTCCGGATCGAACGGGCGGTCGATCGACGGTTGCGGTTCGGTGAACCAGGCGGCGCCGTCCTCGGTGACGTGGAAATGGTCTTCCAGCCGGATGCCGTAGCGCTCGGGAACGACGATCATCGGCTCGTTGGAAAAGCACATGCCCGGTGCCAGCGGCGTCGTGTCGCCGCGGACGAGATAGGCGGGCTCGTGGATCGACAGGCCGATGCCGTGGCCGGTGCGGTGCGGCAGGCCGGGCAGGCGATAGTCGGGGCCGAGCCCGGCACGCTCCAGCACTGCGCGCGCCGCCGCGTCGACCGCCTCGCAGGGCACGCCGGGCCGCACCGCGGCGAAGGCGGCGGCCTGCGCCTCCTTCTCCAGCGCCCAGGTCGCGCGGATGTCGTCGTCGACGCGGCCGAAGGCGTAGGTGCGGGTGATGTCCGACTGGTAACCGTGGATCGCGCAGCCGGTGTCGACCAGCACGAGCTGGTCGTCGGCGAGCGCCTGATCGCCGGGCAGGCCGTGCGGGAAGGCGGTCGCGGTCCCGAACTGCACCGCGCAGAACGTATAGCCCGGCGCACCCAAGGCGCGATGCGCGTCGTCGATGAAGCGTTTCACCTCGCTCGCGCGGATGCCGGGGGCGAGGATGCGCGCGGTGCGGCGGTGAACCTCCAGCGTCATCGCCTTGGCCTGTGCCATCAGCGCGAGCTCGGCGGGCGATTTGATCATGCGCAGCCCGTCGATGATGCCGGCGCCGTCGGTCACCGTCAGCGTCGCGCCGAGCCGCCGCGCGACCGCGAACGGCAGCAGCGGGTCTAGCGCCAGCGTCGCGCCGGCGGGCAGCGCGTCGACGACCAAGGCGACCGGATCCGCGTCCTCCTCCCACAAGCGGATATCGGCGGCGATCTCCAGCTCGGCGACCAGAGAGCCGCGCTCGAACGCCGGGCAGATCACGATCGGCTCGCCCGCGACCGGCAGCAGCAGCGCGACCAGCCGCTCGGTCGGCGACCAGCCGACGCCGGTGAAATAGCGCAGCGACGCGCCCGCGGTGACGAGCAAGGCGGCGGCGCCGCTCGCCGCGGTCGCGGCGCGGGCGCGGGCGAGGCGGTCGCTGCGCTCGCCGGCGCCGATCACCGGCGCCGGGTCGCTCCAGGGGGCAAGGATGGCGAGTTGCGCCGCTGCGGTCGATCCGCCGATGGTCATCGTGTTGCTCCGAAACGGTTCAGGGAAAAGGGGGCGAGGTCGATCGGCGCGGGCTGGTCCGCAACGAGCGCGGCGACGATCTCGCCCGTCGTCGCCGCGAGCGTCAGACCGAGATGCTGGTGGCCGAAGGCGTAGAGCAGATTGGGCGCGCGGGTCGAACGGCCGATTGCGGGAAGATAGTCGGGCAGGGTCGGTCGCGCACCCATCCAGCGCGTGAACGGCGGCCGCATCGCCAGTCCGAGCGCCTGCACCTGCGCCTCCAGCCGCTGCCATTTGCGCGGGTCGGGCGGTGCGGCGGCATTGCCGAATTCGACGAAGCCCGACGCCTGCACGTGACCGGCATAGCGGGTGACGATCATCGAGCGGTCCTCGAACACCAGCGGCGGGCAGTCGGCGGGCCAGGCGTCGGCGGCGGCGCGGATGTGATAGCCGCGCTCGGCGATCAGCGGCGCCACGTGGCCGGCGGCGGCGACCAGCGGCGCGCTGCCGATGCCGGCGGCGACCACCACCAGATCGGCGGCATGGCCCGCGACTGCGGCGCGGCCGTCGCGGACGGTGAGCGTCGCGGCGGCGCGGACGATGCGGCCGCCGGCGGCGATCAGCGCCGCCTCCAGCGCGGCGGCGAGCGCGGCGAGATCGGCGACCTGGCCGCTGCCGGAAAAACGGATCGCACCGGCGACCGGCACTGCCGCCACCGCGGCGATCCGGGCGCGATCGTCCGGCCCCGCATCGGCGATCGTCGCGACGCCGGTGTCGGCCGCGTGCCACGCCGCGGCGCCGCGCGCGGCGCTGTGCTGGTCGTTCCAGACGACGAGATGGCCGTCCTCGCGGAGCAAGGCAGGCGCGTCGATTGCCGCGACCAGCCGCCGCCATGCGGGCATTGCGGTGGCGAGCAGGCCACCCAGCGCGGCGCTGCCGTGACGGAAGCGCGACGGCCGGCTCGCGGCGAGATAGCGCGGCAGGAAGCGCAGCCAGTCGCGCGCCATCGCCGGCGGCAGATCGAGCGCGCCACCCGCGGCGAAGCGGCGCCGCCACGCGCTCGCCACCGACGCCGGCGAGGCGAGCGGCGCGACCTGCTCGACCGCGATATGGCCAGCGTTGTTCCACGACGGCGCCTGCCGGTCGGCATCGCGATCGATCACGGTGACGGCATGGCCGGCGCGGGCGAGCGTCACCGCCGCCGACAGCCCCACCACACCCCCGCCGAGAATCGCGACCTGCCGTTGCATCATCTTGTCCTTGCCGCGCTTCTATGACTTGGTATACGATATTCCACAGACGATAGAGGACGCAAGCAGCATGACGATCGGGTGGAGGGGCGTTTTCCCCGCGGTGACGACCCAGGTACGCGAGGATCTTTCCATCGATCTCCCTGATACGCAACGCGTCGTCGACGATCTGGTGCGCGACGGCGTCACCGGCGTGATCGCGCTGGGCACGGTCGGCGAGAACAATTCGCTCGACTTCGACGAGAAGGTGACGACGCTGACCGCGATCGTCGAGGCGGTGGCGGGCCGCGTGCCGGTCGTCACCGGCGTGTCGGAATACGACACGCGTCGCGCGGTGCGCTATGCGCAGGCGGCGGAGAAGGCCGGGGCGGACGGGCTGATGCTGCTGCCGCCGATGGTCTATGTGCCCAAGCCGCACGAGCTGGTGAACCATTTCCGCGGCGTCGCCGAGCAGACCGGCCTGCCGATCATGCTCTACAACAACCCGCCCGCCTATCGCACCGTGATCGATCAGGAGGTGCTGACCGCGCTGGTCGAGGTGAAGAACATCGTCGCGGTCAAGGAATCGGCCCCCGACACGCGCCGCTTCACCGACTTCCGCAACGCCTTCGGCGATCGCTACGTGCTGTTCGCCGGGCTCGACGACGTCGCGCTCGAAGGGCTTTTCCTCGGTGCGCAGGGCTGGGTGTCGGGTCTGACCAACGCCTTCCCCAGGGAATCGGTCGAGCTGGTGCGCGCGTTTGAGCGCGGCGATCACGCCAAGGCGATGGAAATCTATCGCTGGTTCATGCCCTTGCTCCACCTCGACGCCGAGCATGACCTCGTCCAGTCGATCAAGCTCGCCGAGCAGGTGATGGGCCGCGGGTCGGAGCGGGTGCTGCCGCCGCGCTACGTGCTGGAAGGCGCGCGCCGCGCCGAGGTGATCGCGATGGTCGAGAAGGCGGCGGCGACGCGGCCGGCGCTCGGCTGAGCCGCGGAGCGATGCGCCACACCTTCTTCTGCATCGACGGTCATACCGCCGGCAATCCGGTTCGCCTCGTCGCCGGCGGGGCGCCGCTGCTGAAGGGGGCGTCCATGTCGGAGCGGCGTCAGGACTTCCTGGCGCGCTTCGACTGGATCCGCACCGGCCTGTGCTTCGAGCCGCGCGGCCACGATATGATGTCGGGCGGCTTCCTCTATCCGCCGACCACGGCGGACGCGGATATCGGCATCCTGTTCATCGAGACGAGCGGCTGCCTGCCGATGTGCGGGCACGGCACGATCGGCATCGTTACCTTCGGGCTGGAGCACGGGCTGATCCAGCCGGCGACGCCGGGGCGGCTGCGCGTCGAGGTGCCCGCGGGAGTGATCGACATCGCCTATGAGACGGCGGGCGACAAGGTGACCGCGGTGCGGATCACCAACGTCCCCTCCTATGTCGCCGCGACGGGGATCGCGATCGATGTCGAGGGGATCGGGCCGCTGTCGGTCGACGTCGCTTATGGCGGCAATTATTATGCGATCGTCGAGCCGCAGGGCGGCTATACCGGGCTCGACGATCTCGGCGCCGACCGGATCATCGCGCTCAGCCGCAGCGTCCGCGCGGCGGTGCGCGCCAAGTTCGAGCCGGTCCATCCACTCGATCCGACGATCCGCGGCGTCAGCCACGTGCTCTGGGCCGACCAGCCGAGGGGCGAGGGGGCGGACGGTCGCAACGCGGTATTCTACGGCGACAAGGCGATCGACCGGTCGCCGTGCGGCACCGGCACCTCGGCGCGGCTCGCGCATCTCGCCGCCAAAGGCGTGCTCGCGGTCGGCGACCGGTTCGTTCACGAGAGCTATATCGGCAGCCGCTTCGTCGGTCGCGTCGAGGCGACGACGACGCTCGGCGACACGCCGGCGATCGTGCCGTCGATCGAGGGTTCGGCGATCGCCACCGGTTTCAACACGATCTGGATCGACCGCGCCGACACCTTCTGGGAGGGATTCCAGGTCACGTGAGCGCGCGGCATTTTGGCGCCATGTGGTGAGCATCGTGATCCGCACCCTCTCCGAACGCGTATTCGAGATCGTCCGCGAACGGATCGTCACCGGCCAGCTGGCGACCGACACGCCGCTGCGGCAGGATGCTCGCCGCCGAACTGGGGGTGAGCAAGATCCCGCTGCGCGAGGCGTTGGGGCGGCTGCAACAGGAAGGGCTGCTGACCAGCCAGGCCAATCGCGGCTATATGGTGCGCGGGCTGTCCACCGATCAGGCGGAAGAGATCTATGCGCTACGCCTCGCGATCGAGCCCGCCGCCGCCGCTCATGCCGCCGCCTGCGCCGATCCGCCGGCGCGCGACGCCGCGGTGCAGGCGTTCGAGCGGCTCGACCGTGCCGCGGGCAGCAACCTCGCCGCGGTGGCGATCAGCAATCGCGAATTCCACGTCGCGCTGGTCCGCCCGGGCGGGCGGCTGCTGACCACGCAGCTCATCGAGCGGTTGTCGATCCTCGCCGAACGCTATGTCGTCGCGCATCTCGCCCCCGCCGGGCGCGAGACGCGCGCGCATCAGGAGCATCGCGCGCTGCTCGACGCCTTTCTCGCCCGCGACGGCGCGGCGCTGGAGACGTTGCTCGCCGGCCATATCGGCGCGACGCTCGCCGACCTGCGGGAGCAGTTCGCCGCCCGCTGACGGCATCATCATCACAACGGGGGGACACGATCATGTTGGGGCCGCGCAAATCGCTCGACGCCGTCTTGCGCCACGATGCCGGACAGGCGCTCGCCAAGACGCTGTCGTGGCCGCATCTGATCGCGCTGGGGGTGGGCGCGATCGTCGGCACCGGCATCTATACGCTGACCGGGGTGGGCGCCGAGCGCGCCGGACCGGCGGTGATCCTCGCCTTCGCGATCGCCGGCGCGGTCTGCGCCTGCGCCGCGCTCGCTTATGCCGAGCTGGCGACGATGATCCCGGCGGCGGGCAGCGCCTATACGTTCAGCTATGCCGCGCTCGGCGAGACGGTCGCCTGGGTGGTCGGCTGGAGCCTGATCCTCGAATATTCGCTCGCCTGTTCGACCGTCGCGGTCGGCTGGGCGGGCTATCTGGTCGGCTGGATCGAATCGGCGGGGGTGCACCTGCCGGCGCTGCTGCTCGCCGGGCCGCATGGCGGCGGGCTGATCAACCTGCCCGCGGTGCTCGTTACGCTCGGCGTGATGGGGCTGCTGCTGCTCGGCACGCGCGAAAGCGCGACGCTCAACATCGTCCTCGTCGTCGTCAAGCTGACCGCGCTGGCGATCTTCGTCGGCTTCGCGCTGCCGGCGTTCGACGCGGACAACCTCCATCCGTTCATGCCCTATGGCTTCGGCTCGGTGGAGAGCGGCGGGACCAAGCGCGGCGTGATGGCGGCGGCGGCGATCGTCTTCTTCGCCTTCTACGGCTTCGATGCGGTCGCCACCTCGGCGGAGGAGGCGAAGAACCCCGGTCGCGACCTGACCATCGGCATCGTCGGGTCGATGCTCGCATGCACGCTGATCTATATGGCGGTCGCGGTCGCCGCGGTCGGCGCGCTGCCGTTCACGCAGCTCGCGCATTCCGCCGAACCGCTCGCGCTGGTGCTGCGCTCGCTCGGTCGGCCGTTCGCGGGCCATCTGATCGCGCTCGCCGCGGTGATCGCGCTGCCCTCGGTGATCCTCGTCATGATGTACGGGCAGAGCCGCATCTTCTTCACCATGGCGCGCGACGGGCTCCTCCCGCGCAGCCTCGCGACGTTGAGCCCGCGCACCGGCGCGCCGGTGCGGATCACATTGCTGACCGGCGTGTCGATCGCGCTGGTCGCGGGGGTCTTCCGGCTCGACGAGATCGCCGAACTCGCCAATGCCGGGACGTTGCTCGCGTTCATCGCGGTGGCGGCGTGCATGATGGTACTGCGCCGAACCGCCCCGGAGGCGAAGCGGCTGTTCCGCTGTCCGGCGCCGTTCCTGGTCGGCACGCTCGCGGTGCTCGGCTGCCTCTATCTGCTGTGGAGCCTGCCGCAGGCGACGCTGCTGCGCTTCCTCGGCTGGAACGCGATCGGGCTGGTCGTCTATCTCGCCTACGGCCGTCGCCACGGGCTCGCCGCGCGGCGCTGACGGCACCGGCGGCGGTGTCGGGCGTTCGGACCGGTCGATGACCGAACCAACCTCCGTCGGCGCGCGGCGCCTGCCGCCGCTGCTCGCCGGGATCGCGCTGATCGCGGTCGGGCTCATGATCCTGCTGGTCGGCGCCTTCGCGACGAGCCGCTATCCCTTCGCCTTCGACCGCGCGATCATCGTCGGCGCGCGGGCATGGGGCGGGCCGGCGTGGCTGCCCAAGGTGGCGAGCGACATCACCGCGCTCGGCGGCGGGGTGGTGCTGACCGTGATCGTGGTGATCGTCGCCGGCTTCCTGCTGATCCAGCGGCTCTGGCTGACCGCGCTGGCGACGGTGCTCGCCAGCCTGACCGGTGGCTGGGTGGTCGATGCGGTCAAGGGCGTGGTGCTGCGCGCGCGGCCCGACCTCGTGCCGCATCTGGTCGACGCGAGCGGCTACAGCTTCCCGAGTGGCCATGCGACGTCGAGCGCCGTGGTCTATCTGACGCTCGCCTCGCTCGCCGGACAGGTGACCCCGGATCGGGCGGCGCGACGCTATCTGCTCGTGGTCGCGGTTCTGCTGGTCGGTGCGATCGGGTGCAGCCGCGTCTATCTTGGCGTCCATTGGCCGAGCGACGTCATCGCCGGCTGGAGCTTCGGCACGCTCTGGGCGCTGGGCTGGTGGACCGCCACCGCGCGGGCGCGGGCGGCGATCGGCGGTGAGCGCTAAGCGGGATCGACATTTGCCGTCTTCACGAATTCCTCCCCCGCCAGGGGGAGGTGGCGCGGCGAAGCCGTGACGGAGGGGGAGGACACGGAACAGAGGTGTCGCGTACCTCCCCCTCCGTCAGGCCTTCGGCCTGCCACCTCCCCCTGGCGGGGGAGGAATTGCTATAGTCACGAGCTGACTGTCGATCCGTTCTACATTGTGGCCGAATTGGGGCAACGTGGACAAGTTGGACACCTTAAAGGAAACGATCCAGCCCTATCGTTTCCATTTCTGCACCAATGAGAAAGAGCGCGACTTGGCGCTGCGTCGATAGCAAGTCCGTGTCGTGTAGGACAGCGGCCGGCATTTCCCCCGTCATATCAAGGCGAAATGCCGACCCCCGACCAATCAGCCGCGTTCGGCGAGCTTGCGCTCCCAGGCGAGCGCATCCTTGACGATCGTTTCGAGATCGTCGCGCTGCGGGCGCCACGGCAAAGCGGCGAGGATCGCGCCATTGTCGGCGACGAGCGCGGCGGGATCGCCGGCGCGGCGGCCCTCGTAGCGGCGCTGGATCGTCAGGTTGGTGACGCGATCGACCGCGTCGAGCACCTCGTTGACCGAGAAGCCGCGGTTGTAGCCGGCATTGAGCGTATGGCTCTTGGCGGGCTCGGCGATCAGCAGTTCGAGCGCCGAGACGTGCGCCGCAGCGAGGTCGCTGACATGGATATAGTCGCGCACGCCGGTGCCGTCGGGCGTGTCGAAGTCGGTGCCGAACACCGACACCGCCTCGCGCTTGCCGGTCGCCGCTTCCACGGCGATCTTGATGAGATGCGTCGCGCCGACCGTCGACTGGCCGGAGCGGCCCTGCGGATCGGCGCCGGCGACGTTGAAATAGCGCAGCGCGCAATAATTGATCGGATGCGCCGCGGCGACGTCGCGCAGCATCGCCTCGGTCATCAGCTTCGACATGCCGTACGGGTTGATCGGCACGGTCGGGTCGTTCTCCTGCACCGGCACCTTGATCGGGGTGCCGTAGGTCGCCGCGGTCGAGGAGAAGATGAAGTGCGGCACGCCCTCGACCACCGCGCTCTCCAGCAGCGCGCGCGTCGCGGCGGTGTTGTTGCGATAATATTTGAGCGGGTCGCTGACCGATTCGGGCACGACCACCGACCCGGCGAAATGCATGATGGCGCGGACGTGATGGTCGCGGATCGTCGCGCGGACGGCGGCGTCGTCCTCGATATTGGCCTGCACCAGCGTAGCGCGCGGATCGACCGCCCAGTCGAAGCCGGTGACGAGATTGTCGACGACGACGACGTCATAGCCCGCGTCGAGCAATGCGAGCACCGCATGGCTGCCGATATAGCCGGCGCCGCCGGTCACCATCACCTTACCCTGGAACGCCATCGTCTGATCTCCCGTCTTTCGCGCGCCCTACCGCGTTCCTACATCGGCGCAAAGGAGACTATTATGACCGATTATGTGACGCTGGCCGGCGGCTGCTTCTGGTGCACCGAGGCGGTGTTCAAGGATGTGATCGGAGTCGAGAGCGTCGAGAGCGGCTATATCGGCGGTTCGGTCCCCGATCCGACCTACAAGCAGGTCTGCGGCGGCGACACCGGCCATGCCGAGGCGATCCGCATCGGCTTCGATCCCGAGCAATTGCAGCTCGGCGACCTGCTCGACATCTTCTTCGCGACGCACGATCCGACGCAGCTCAACCGCCAGGGCAACGACGTCGGCACGCAATATCGTTCGGCGATGTTCCCGGCCGACGAGGCGCAGGAGGCCGAGATGCGGGCGGCGATCGAGCGGGCGCAGGCGGACTCGGCCAAGCCGATCGTCACCACGATCGAGCCGATGGCGACCTGGTATCCCGCCGAGGGCTACCATCAGGATTATTGGGAAACCTCGGGCCGTTCGAACCCGTATTGCATGGCGGTGATCCCGCCGAAGCTGCAGAAGCTGCGCAAGAGTTTCGCGGCGCGGTCCAAGGCGGTGACGGCGTAATCATTCCTCCCCGGTACGGGGAGGTGGCGCCGCGTAGCGGCGACGGAGGGGGGGCTTCCATGCGCGATGCGCCTGCGGTGCCCCCCTCCACCACCACGCTAGCACGTGGCGGTCCCCCTCCCCGTGCCGGGGAGGACTTAGACCTTTCGGGCCAGGGCCTTCTTCAATTTCGCATGTGCGGCGGCCTTGATCTGGCAGACGCGCGCCGCGCCGACGCCGATCACCTGGCCGATCTCCTCGAGGTTGAGTTCCTCGACGTAGAAGAGCTGGACCACCAGTGCCTCGCGTTCCGGCAAGGCGGTGATCGCGGCGATCAGCGTGTCGCGCAGGTCGCTTTCGGCGAGTTGCTCGAAGGCGTCGGGCGTGTCGTCGGCGAACCACGGCAGATCGTCGGCATAGACCTCGTCCATCGATTCGAACCGGACCGCATCGGCGGTCTCGTAATCGGCGCGCAGTTTCTCCACCGTCACTCCCAGTTCCTTCGCCAGCGCCGCCTCGTCGGGGGCGCGGCCGGTGCTTGCCGTCAGCGTTGCCACCGCGGCATGATATTGCCGCCGCCGCCGCATCGCGCCGCGCGTCGTCGTCGCCTGCCGCCGCAATTCGTCGATCATCGCGCCGCGCAGCCGGGTCTGCAGATAGGCGCGGAATTGCGCGCCCTGTTCGGCGGCCTGGCCGATCGCCTCGACCAAGGCGACGAGGCCGATCTGAACGAGATCCTCGACCTCGACGATCGAGCTCATCGAGCCGTGGACGTGCCACGCGATGCGGCGGACCAGCGGCAGATATTGCCGGATCATCGCCTCCTGATCGCCGCCCGGCCGGGTGACGCGCGAATAGGTGAGCGGTCCTTGCGGCACCAGCGTGGCGGGCGCGGGCGTGGCGGGCGCGGGCGTGGCGGGGGCGAACACCTGTTTCATCGGCTCCATGCTCATGCCGCCAGCGCCTGATGCTGCTGGCCGATCACCGCGACGACCTCGACCGCCTTTTCTTCCGGCACCTCGAAGAAGGAGAGCACCGGCGTGTCGGGCAGCACCGTCTTCACCAGCTTGCGGATCGCGAGGCGGATCGCCGGCTGGACGACGAGCGCGAACGGCTTGGCCTCGGCGATCAGCGGCTGCGCCGCCTCCTGCAAGGCATCGACGATGCGGCGGCCGAGATCGGGCTCGATGACGTGGCGGCGCGACTGGTCGGCGCGGGCGGCCTGGCCGAGCAGCCCTTCGAGCTGGCCGTCGAGCGTCATCACGCGCAGCGGCTCGCGCACGCCGCACAATTTCTGGATGATCAGCGGGCCGAGTTCGGGCCGGATCAGTTCGACGATTTCCTCGGCGTCGGCGCTGCGCGTGGCGGCGACCGCGATCGCCTGGGCGATGCGACGGAATTCCTTCAACGGAATGTTCTCCGCAAGCAGGCCCTTGAGGACCTGGGTGAGGGTGGTGAGCGGCAGTGGATTGGGGGTGAGCGAGGCGACCAGCTGCGCCGCGCGCTCCTTGAGCCCGTCGAGCAGCGACTGGACCTCGTCCGGGCCGAGCAGGTCGGTGGCGTTGGCGCCGAGCAGATGGTTGAGATGCGTCGCCATGACGGTGCCGGCATCGACGACGAGGAAGCCCGCGCCGGTCGCCGCATCGGCGTCGCCCGACGGGATCCACGTCGCGTCGAGGCCGAAGGTCGGATCCTTCGCCTTCTTGCCGCTGAGCGAGCCATAGGCCTGGCCGGTGTCGAGCGCGAGCATCTCGTCGGGCGACACCTGATCCTCGCCGAGCACGACGCCGTTGATCAGGATGCGATAGGTGTAGGGCGCGAGGTTGATGTCGTCGCGGACGCGGCATTGCGGCACGACGAAACCGAGTTCGCGCGAGAGCTGGCGGCGGACGCCGGTGATCCGGCCCATCAGCGGCGCACCGCGGCGCGGATCGACCAGCGGCACCAGGCCATAGCCGATGTCGAAATTGACCTGCATGCCGTCGGTGACCTCGTCCCAGCCGATCTTCGACGGGTCGGCGGGCTCCTCGGCGACCGCGGGGGTCGCCTCGACGAGCGGGCGGCGCTCGATCTGGCGCAGCTTCCATGCCGCGAAGCCTGCGATCCCCGCAGCCGTGAGGATGACGAGGTGCGGCATGCCGGGCAGCAGGCCGAGCAGGCCGAGGATCACCGCAACCGGGGTCCAGGTGCGCGGGGACCCGAACTGGCCGCCGATCTGGCCGGCGAGATCCTTGTCCGACGACACGCGGGTGACGATCGCGGCGGCGGCGATCGAGAGCATCAGCGACGGCAGCTGGGCGACGAGCGCGTCGCCGATCGCGAGCAAAATATAGCTTTTCGCCGCGGCGGCGATGGTCATGCCGTGGCTGACCGGGCCGAGGATCAGCCCGCCCACCACGTTGGCGGCGAGGATCAGCATCGCGGCGACCGCGTCGCCCTTCACGAACTTCGACGAACCGTCCATCGAGCCGTAGAAATCGGCCTCGGTCGCCACTTCGACGCGGCGCTTCTTGGCGTCGTCGGGGGTGATGAGGCCGGCGTTGAGATCGGCGTCGATCGCCATCTGCTTGCCGGGCAGCGCGTCGAGGGTGAAGCGTGCCGAGACTTCCGACACGCGGCCGGCGCCCTTGGTGACGACGATCAGGTTGATGATCATCAGGATCGCGAAGACGAAGATGCCGACGACATAGTCGCCGCCGATCAGGAAGGTGCCGAACGCCTCGATGACGTGGCCCGCCGCGCTCTCGCCCTCGTGGCCGTGGACCAGCACGATGCGGGTCGAGGCGACGTTGAGGCCGAGGCGGAACAGGGTGGCGAACAGCAGCACCGTCGGGAAGGACGAGAAGTCGAGCGGCTTCTGCGCGTTGAGCGACACCATCAGCACCGCGAGGCTGATCGCGATATTGGCGACGAAGAAGATGTCGAGCAGGAAGGCCGGGATCGGCACGACCATCACGACGACGAGCAGCAGGATGGCGAGCGGCAGCGCCGCGCCGCGGCCGGACGCAAGGAGCTTGTTCACCTCAGCGGCCCCCCATGCTGGCGAGCATCATATAGGCGAGCCTTGCGTTGTTCGGCGACGGGCGCAGCAGCGCGTTCGCCGAGGTCGGGTTGGTGTTGAGCCGGCCCCCCATCTGGCCCATCGCGCGCGACGCCCAGGCGAGCGCATCCTCGGCGCTTTCATTGCCGCCGGTGACGACGGTCGATCCGTCCATGTCGAGCGCCTGCGCGGCGAAGGCGAGATTGGCCTTGCGCGTTTCGGTCGTGCTGTCGCTCGCCGCGCCGAGCTTGTCGGCGAACCTCTGGTAGATCGCTTCGAGCGAGCGCGGCTGGCCGTTGCCGGCGTAGAAGATCGAGCGATTGGCGCCGGCGGCCTGCGGGAACAGCGACGCCGCCGAGGCGCCCGGATTGTTCTGCATCGCCGAGAGGAATTTCTTGGCACCGCCGAGGCCGAGGAAATGCGCCATATAGAGGTCGGTGCCGTTGGCGGAGCGGCCGAGCGTCCCCTCGAGCACGTCCTTGTTGTCGGAGGCATGTTCGGCCGCCATCAGCGAGGCGGCGGTGGGGTCGTTGCGCAGCGCGAGGATCGCCGAGCGGGTGGCGGGATCGCCGACGGTGAAATGGCCATGCGACTGGCCGATGCTGTCGGCGGCCCAGGCCATGCCGTGCTCCGCGCCATGTTTCTTGACGACCGCCAGCCAGCTCTGCTCGACGAACTGGTACAGGCCCGACGCCGACGAGGTGCCGGCGCGCGCATTGGCGTTGAGACCGCTTTCGATCTTGGCCTGACCGAGCAGATAGTCGAAGTCCACGCCCGTCTTGCTGCTCGCAAGCGCGATCGCGGACTGCACCCGGCCGGAGGTAATCGGATTGACGGTCATTGCGAAGAAAGCACACCCCAGTTGTTGCAGGGGTGATCAGCAAGGACCGTGCCAGTTCTGCCCGGATGCCCCCGTGAAGGGGCGATCGGGTCACGCGTAGGCCGACACCATCGTCGGGCGGAAGCCGTGGCCGGCATCGCCGGTCAGAAGTTGCAGGCGGCGGCGAACATTTGCCGCCATCAGATTGACGTAGATCCGGCAGGTCTCGTTCAGCCGGTTCGCCTCTTCGGCGAGCGCGCGCAGGTCGTCGCCGGCCGGGCCGGTGCCGAGCGCGGCGACCTGTTCGATGCCGGCGAGCTTTTCCTGCGTCGCCCGCTCGAGCGCGGTGACGTTGTTGGTCTTGAGCGCCTCGATCTCGGCATGCAGCGAGTCGATCACCTTGATGAGGGCATCACGCCGCGTCATGGCCATCCCAGTTCAGCCGGAGTGCGAGGAGCCGGTCGGCGATCGTCGCCGGCAGGATCGGGAACGAGCCGTTCTGGATCGCCTTCTTGATCTCGTCGACGCGGTCGCTGTCGATCGGCGGTTCGGCCGCCAGCGTTCTGGCGAGATTGGTCAATTGCGTCGCGGTGTTCGCCGCGGGGGCCTGTTGCGCCGCCTGTTGCAATGCGGGCTGCACCGCCGGCGCAGCCGCTGGGGCGGCGACGCGCGAAACGCTTCCACTTCCGTTCAGCGGCGTTGAGCCGATCGAGTCCACCATGTCCGCACCTATCTGTGTTGCCTGACATGAGGATAAACGGCCGACTGCACCCTGACTTTAGCAAAAAAGATTCGGCGGTCACGCGCGCCGGCTCATTCACCCCAGCCGGGCAGGGTGGCGCGGCCGCTTTCCAGCGCGATCGCCTGCACCGGACCCTTGGCATCGTCGACCTTCACCATGAAGCGGCCGCCCGGCGCGGCGTCGCCCATCGCGACGCCCTCGCGGCTGATCGAGAAGCCGTTCGACCCCGCCTCGATCACCACCGGGTCGCCGCGACGGATCACCGGTTCGGCCTTGGCGGCGACGGTCATCGGGCGGGCGGCACCGGCCGGTGCCACAGCGGCGGCAGGGCGGATCACCGGGACGAAGATACGCCAGTCCGGCCCCGAACAGGAGACGACGACGGCGTCGTGCGCCTCGGTCCGCCACGCCAGCGCGACGGTGGAACAGGGCGCGAGCCGCAGCCGGCTGTCGATCGCGGTCCGCGCGCCGCCCTCGGCGCCGATCGGGCGGCTGGTGAAGGCGGACACGGCGCGGTCGAGCCCGCCGATGTCCTGGAAGGCGACCGCGCCACCGGCGGCGAGAAGCAGGGGAAGGAAGATCATGGCTGATGGTCCGTGCTGGATTGTTCGCCGACGAAGGCGATCGTGACGATCGCGGCGCGGCGACCGGGATGGGGACTGGTGGTGACGGTGATCCGCGGGCCGACCGGGGCGAGCGCCGCGGCGAGGCTGCGCGCGCGATCGGCCGCGAGCAAGGTGGCGCTGCCGGTGGCGCGATCGACGTCGGCGGCGCTGCCGTCGGTCGATCCGGTCACGGTCAGCGCGACGCGCGGATCGCGCACCGCCTCGCGCGCCCAGGCGATCACCGTGGCAGGACTGTCCGGCAAGGTCGCGCTGCCGGGTGCGAAGTCGAGCAGGCCGGCGGCCATCACCGGCAGCGCCGCGGGCGCCGGCGCGCCGCCGAAGCTCTGGCGCAGCGCATCGGTGATCGCGCGCGGCTTTTCGCTCGCCTGGATCAGCACGAAGAAGCCGACCAGCAGCAATGCGAGGTCGGCGAGCGTCACCAGCCACAGCGGCTTGGCCGGCGGCGAGGGCGGGTAGAAGGCGTCGCCGGTCATGCGACGCTCTGCAGGGGATGGCGGGGCGTCTCGCGCAGCGCGAGCGCGAGCAGCGGCGCCTCGATCCGCGCGCGCTCGAACGCCTCGATCCGGCCGGCGGCGCGCAGGCGATGGCAGATCGGGGTGAGCACCAGATTGGCGAGCAGCGCACCGTAGAGCGTCGCGAGCAGTGCGATCGCCATCGCCCCGCCGATCGCCTTGGGGTCGGTCATGCTGGCGAACATGCTGGCGAGGCCGATCAGCGTGCCGACCATCCCCATCGCCGGCGCCGCCTCGGCGGCGGACGACCAGACTTCGGCGATCGCGACATGCCGCGCGATGCGCGCCTGGCGATGATAGCGCAGCAGCGCCTCGACCTCGCGCGGATTGCCGCCGTCGACGATCGCGGCGATCGCGGCGGCGACATCGGGGTCGGCGATCACCGAGCGATCGAGCGCGACGACACCGTGGCGCTTGGCGATCCGCGCCTGCGCGGCGACCTGGTCGAGCAGCGCATCGGCACGGAACGGCCGCCGCGCGAGCACGCGCAACGCCGACACCGCGCCGAGCGCGTCACGCAACGGCGCGCGCAACACCGCGGCAAGGACCGTCCCGCCGCCGACGATGGCGAGCGCGACGGGATCGAAGAGCTGGGCGATCAACATGCGCGTGCCGATGCAAGGGGCGGGCCAGTTTCTGGAGGGGCGGGTTGCCACCGATCGTTTTTCGGGGCGGCGGCGGTCCTTCTCCACTCGTCATCCCGGCGAAAGCCGGGACCCATGGCTGCGATCGGTTCATGGCGCGCGCCAACACCAGCGAACCGCGTCCATGGGTCCCGGCTTTCGCCGGGATGACGGGGGGGGGGGCGAAGGCTGACGACAAGGAGATGGGGTGGGGCAAACGGGTGCGATCCCCATGTGCCCGCGTCGAAAATGGTAAACCCCCGCAACACCATCCGCGCCGTCATCCGGCAGCCTTTGCCGCTCCCCGGCAATCCCCGGCAAGCGTTTGCCGGCCGCCTTGCCGTTCCCTCGTGGTCGCCTTGCCGTAGCTGAAAAAATCGCCTGCCACCGGTCGGAATCGAAAACTGGCACGGCGGTTGCTTAGGTCCGGGCAGCGCAATGGTGCGCCGGAGATTTGGGCCGATGGCCGCAGAGAGTTTGTTCGGAGTCCATGGTGCCGCCCTCGAAGTGCGCGGCCAGCGCATGGGCGTCCTGGCGTCGAACATCGCCAACGCCTCGACCCCCGGCTTCAAGGCTAAGGACATCGACTTCAAGTCGGCGCTCGCGTCGATGGAGCAGGACGGCAACGGCAGTCTCGACGCCGCGACCAAATATCGCGTGCCGCTGCAGACCTCGATGGACGGCAACACGGTCGAGCTCAACGAGGAGCAGACCGCCTTCGCCGAGAATGCCGTCCAGTATCAGACGACCCTGTCGTTCCTGAACGGGCGCATCGGCCAGATCACCCGCGCACTGAAGGGGGAATAAGCCGATGGCCGATCCGATGAACGTCTTCCAGGTCGCCGGTCGGGCGATGAGCGCGCAGCTCATCCGCATGAACACGACCGCGTCCAACCTCGCCAACGTCGGCGGCACGACGGGGTCGGCGGAGACCGCGTACAAGACGATGAAGCCGGTGTTCCGCACCAGCTTCGACGCCGCCAGCGGCCTCGCCACCGTCGACGTCGAGAAGATCGTCACCGCCGGGGAATCGCCGACCAAGGTCTACGATCCGAACAACCCGCTCGCGGACAAGGACGGCAATATCTACCAGGCCGCCGTCGACGAAAGCCGCGAGCTCGTCGACATGATGGAGACCGCGCGCTCCTACCAGAACAACGTCGAGGTGATGAACACTGCCAAGCAGCTCACCATCGATACCCTCAAGCTGGGACGCTAATCATGGTGACCACCGCCTCGACCACCCAGTCGACCTTCGATGCGACGCTCGACAAGCTCGGCATCAAGCGTTCGACGGCGAATACCGCGACGACCACCGCGACCGGCGCCTCGGCGACCCCGGGCACGACCAAGACGACGCTGGACCAGAACGACTTCCTGAAGCTGCTCACCACGCAGCTCAAGAACCAGGACCCGCTCAGCCCGATGGACAATACGCAGATGGTCGCCCAGATGGCGCAATTCTCGTCCGTCGCCGGCATCAGCGAGATGAACAAGACGCTCAGCGGCGTCGCCACCAAGCTCGGCTCGACCACCGCGTCGGATGCGATGAGCTATGTCGGCAAGACGGTGCTGACCGCCGGCTCGACGGCCTATCCGCGCGCCAGCGGCAGCCTCGACGGTGCGGTCGAGCTCGACGGCGATGCGACGCAGGTCAACGTCTCGATCTCCGACGCCAACGGCGGCACTTTGCGCAACCTGCAGCTCGGCGCGCAGAAGCAGGGCACCGCGACCTTCGACTGGGATGGCAAGGACGGCGCCGGCAACAGCGTCGGTTCGGGCCCCTTCACGATCACCGCCTTCGCCACTGCCGGCGACAAGACGGTCACCAGCCGCACGCTCGTCTGGGCGCCGGTCGAATCGGTGTCGCTGCCGTCCAGCGGCGCCCCCAAGCTCAAGGTCCTCGGGGTCGGCGACGTCGATCCCTCGGACGTCCGTTCCGCCACCTGATTCTCATCCGCCGACCTACCGCTTCCAAGGAGTAACCCGATGTCCTTCTACACCTCGCTTTCCGGCCTCCAGGCGTCGCAGACCGACATGGCGACGATCAGCCACAATCTCGCCAACGTCTCGACCACCGGCTTCAAGAAGAGCCGCACCGAATTCGCCGACATCATCGCGTCGAGCACCTCGACCGATCCGCGCAAGATGGTCGGTTCGGGCGTCGTGGTGAAGGGCAACACGCAGCAGTTCAAGGAGGGCAACCTCACCACCACGTCGAACGCGCTCGACCTGGCGATGGTCGGCGAGGGCTTCTTCACGATGCGTTCGACCGGCACCAGCGATTCGACCACCTACACCCGCAACGGTGCCTTCTCGGTCGATTCGAACAACAACGTCGTCGACGCGCAGGGCAGCTACCTGATGGTCTATCCGGTCGACAGCGACGGCAACGTCACCGCCACCGGTGAGAAGGGCCTGACCACGCTGCAGATCCAGCAGACCAGCGGCACCCCCAAGGGGACCAGCAAGGTCGCCACAGCGGTGCAGATGTCGTCAACCTCGACCGTCAAGGGCGGCGGTGCCGGCTACAAGTTCGATCGTACCGATACGACGAGCTACAACAATTCGGTCGCCACGCGCATCTACGACGCGAACGGCAATCCGATGACGATGACCAGCTATTACGTCCGCACCGCTGCCGGCACCGCCGGGCCGCCGGCGACCACCGGTAGCTGGGACGTCTATACCTTCATCGGCGACCAGGCGATGACCACCGGCACCGGTGCGGCCAAGTCGGACAAGGTCACGCTGACCTTCGACGACAAGGGCGCGCTCGCCACCGGCACGACGATGCCGCTCAACTTCAACACCTTCACGCCGACCTCGGGCGCCGCGGCGCAGACCGTGTCGCTCGACCTGACCAACTCGACGCAGCTGTCCTCGGCGTTCGCGGTCAACGCCAAGACGCAGGACGGCATCGCGGTCGGCCAGCTCGCCGGCGTGACGGTGACCGACGCCGGCCTGATCCAGGCGAGCTTCTCGAACGGCGACATCAAGCCGCTCGGCAAGGTCGCGCTCGCCAAATTCTCGACGCCGACCGGCCTGCGCCAGATCGGCAACAGCTATTGGGCGGCGACCGGCGTGTCGGGTGCGGCGACTTTGGGCTCGGCGAGCGCCGACGGCTTCGGCTCGCTGATGAGCGGCACGATCGAGGGATCGAACGTCGACATCACCGAGGAGCTGGTCAATCTGATCGCGGCGCAGCGCAACTTCCAGGCGAACTCGAAGGCGCTCGATACCGCCAACCAGGTCTCGCAGACCATCATCCAGATCCGCAACTAAGCGACGCGGCGCGGAGGCCTTAAATGGACAAATTGGTCTATACGGCGGCGACGGGGCTGCGTGCGCACATGCAGGCGCAGGCGGCGATCGCCAACAATATGGCGAATGCGTCCACCACCGGCTTCCGCGCCGATCGCGTCGTCTTCGACCGGATCGAACTGAAGGGCGGCGGCGCGCAGCTCGAGGCGCGCATGCCGACCAGCGAAGAGGTGACCGACGCCGATCGCGCGCCCGGCGCGATCCAGGCGACCGGCCGCGCGCTCGACGTCGCGATCAGCGGCAACAGCGACTGGCTGGCGGTGCAGGCGGGCGACGGCAGCGAGGCCTATACCCGCCGCGGCGATCTCGAGATCGCGCCCTCGGGCGTCCTCCAGACCGGCGACGGCTTCATCGTCCAGGGGCAGGCGGGGCCGATCACCGTGCCGCCGCACGACAGCCTGACGATCGCCGCCGACGGCACGATCAGCATCGTGCCGCAGGGCGGCGACGCGAAGAACCCGCAGGTGCTCGACCGGCTCAAGCTGGTCGACACCAAGGGAACGGCGACGCTGAAGGGGCTCGACAACCTGCTCCGCGTCAAGGGCGGCGGCACTCTGCCCGCCAATCTCGACGCCAAGGTGCAGGGCGGCGCGCTCGAAGGCTCCAACGTCAACATGACGCAGGCGCTGGTCGACATGATCGAGAACCAGCGCAGTTACGAGGTTCAGGCCAACCTCATGAAGTCGGCCAAGGATATGGACGAGAGCAGCACCTCCGTGATGCGCCTCCCGAGTTAAGGAACAGACACGATGTCCTCCTCCGCCATGCACATCGCGCGTACCGGGCTCGACACCCAGGATACGCGCATGCGGGTCATCTCGAACAACCTCGCCAACGTCAACACGACGGGGTTCAAGAAGGATCGCGCCGCCTTCGAGACGCTCGCCTATCAGACGATCACCGCGCCCGGCGCGGCGTCGACCGCCGAGACCAAATATGCGACCGGCCTCAACCTCGGCACCGGCGTGCGCGTGCAGGGCACCGCGCGGATCGATACGCAGGGCTCGCTGACGCAGACCGGCAACAGCTTCGACATGGCGCTCGACGGCGACGGCTATTTCCAGGTCCAGCTGCCCGGCGGCAACCTCGGCTACACGCGCGCCGGCAATTTCAACCGGTCGCCCGAGGGCCTGCTGGTCACCTCGGAAGGCTATCAGGTGATGCCCGGCATCACCGTGCCGGCCAATGCCACCTCGGTCTCGATCGGCACCGACGGCACCGTCACCGCACAGGTGCCGGGCCAGAACGAGGGCACCAACATCGGCCAGATCCAGGTCGCGAGCTTCCCCAACGCCACGGGGCTGCAATCGACCGGCGACAATTACCTCAAGGAGACCGCCTCGTCGGGCGCCGCCAACCTCGGCATCGCCGGCCAGGACGGGCGCGGCAACATCCGCCAGGGCAGCCTCGAAGCCTCGAACGTCAACGTCGTCGAGGAACTCGTCGACATGATCGAGACGCAGCGCGCCTATGAGGTCAATTCGAAGATGATCTCGTCGTCCGACGAAATGCTCAAATATGTGAACCAGAACCTGTGATGCCCGCCGCACCGCAACATCGCCGTCCGGCCGCCTTCGCCGCCGCGGGGCTGCTCGCGCTCGCCGCGTTCGCACCCGGCACGGCCGATGCCAGCATCCTCGGCAAGAAGAAGCCGGCGGAGGATTTCACTGTCGTCCGTGCGCCCGTCGCGCCGGCGCCGGCACCGGCCAACGGGTCGATCTTCCAGGCGAGCGATGGTTATGCCGCGCTGTACGAGGGCTGGCGCGCGCGCCGGGTCGGCGATCCGCTGACGATCATCCTCGTCGAGCGCACCGCCGCATCGAAGTCCTCGGGTTCCAAGCTCGATTCGAAGGGGTCGGGCAGCATCACGCCGCCGACGACCGGACCGCTCAAGCTGTTCAATTCGACCGACGTCACCGCCAGCGGCAGCCGCGGTTTCGACGGGCAGGGGCAGGCCGATCAGGCGAACTCGCTGTCGGGCGAGGTCTCGGTGACCGTTGCCGAAGTCTATCCCAACGGCACGATGCTGGTGCAGGGGCAGAAGCGCGTCACCCTCAACCGCGGCGACGAATTCCTCCAGATCAAGGGCATCGTCCGCACCGCCGATATCGGCGCCGACAATCGCATCCTGTCGACCCGCGTCGCCGACGCGCAGATCGCCTATACCGGCAAGGGCGACGTCGCCCGTGCCGGCCGGCAGGGCTGGCTCAGCCGCTTCTTCTCCGTCGTCAGCCCGTTTTGAGCGCCCGTTAACCCTATGACGCGCAGAGTGTCCGCCATGATCCGTTTTCTTCTCGCCTCGCTGATCGCCACGCTCGCGTTCGCCGCGCCCGCCTCGGCGGACCGGATCAAGGACCTCGGCGGCTTCCAGGGCATCCGCTCGAACCAGCTCACCGGTTACGGCGTGGTGGTCGGCCTGCCCGGCACCGGCGACGACAATCTCGAATATACCGTCCAGTCGCTGAAGGCGGTTGCGTCGCGCTTCGGCCTGCAACTGCCGCCGGGTGCCAATCCGGGGATGAAGAACGCCGCGGTGGTGATGATCACCGCCGAACTGCCGCCCTTCGCCAAGCCGGGGCAGCGGCTCGACATCACCGTCGCGTCGATGGGCAAGGCCAAGTCGCTGCGCGGCGGCAGTCTCGTGCTGACCCCGCTGCTCGGTGCCGACAACCAGATCTACGCGATGGCGCAGGGCAATCTCGCGGTCGGCGGCCTCGGCGCGGAAGGTGCCGACGGTTCGAAGATCGTCGTCAACGTCCCCTCGACGGGGCGTATCCCCGAAGGCGCCACGGTCGAGCGCGCGGTCGCCACCGGGTTCGACTCCTCGCCGATGCTGACCTTCAACCTCGCGCGGTCCGACTTCACCACCGCGCAGAACGTCGCGCAGGCGATCAACGCCAAGTTCGGCTTCGGCACCGCGCAGGCGATCGACGGCGTCTCGGTCGCGGTCCGTGCGCCGCAGGGTGCCGACGTGCGCGCGACGCTGATGTCGACGATCGAGAACCTCGATGCGACCTCCGCCGAGCCGTCCGCAAAAGTAATTGTAAATGCGCGCACCGGAACGGTCGTTATCAATTCTGCGGTCAGGGTGGGGCCTGCCGCGGTGACGCACGGCAAGCTGACCGTGCGCATCGACGAGAACCAGCGGATCAGCCAGCCGGCGCCGTTCAGCCAGGGTCAGACCGCGTTGGAGAAGAAGTCCAACGTGTCGATCGAAGAGGAGAAGAAGCCGATGTTCCTCATCAACCCCGGCCCGAAGCTCGCGGACATCGTCAAGGCGGTGAACGCCATCGGTGCCTCGCCCGCCGATCTCGTCGCGATCCTCGAAGCGCTGAAGGAGGCCGGCAGCCTCAAGGCGGAGCTGATCGTGCTATGACGACGCTCGGCACCACCCCGATTGCGGCCACCGGCGGCATCTCGACCGATACGTCGCGGCTTAAGTCCGCCGACAACCTCAAGAAGGCGGGCGAGAAGTTCGAGGCGGTGTTCACCGGCATGATGCTCAAGAGCATGCGCCAGGCGAAGCTCGCCGATCCGTTGTTCGATTCGAAGGCGATCGACACGTTCAGCGAGATGCAGGACGCGCGCGTCGCCCAGTCGATGGCGGAGACGACGCCGCTCGGCATCGGCAAGGCGATGACCGCCTTTCTCGCCAAGTCGCAATCCGATCTTAATGCTTCTGTTGCAGATCCGCCGAAATGAGCGACTTGCTGTCGATCGGCGCCTCGGGCGTCCGCGCCTATCAGAGCGCCTTGGCCACGGTCGGCGAGAATATCGCCAACGTGAACTCGCCCGGCTATACCCGCCGCACGGTGAACGTCGCCGAGGTCGCGGGCGGCAGCGGTTCGACCAATCCTTATGGTGCCGGCAACGGCGTCGTCATGACCGGGATCAACCGGTCGTCCAACGTCTACGCCAGTGCCGCGCTGCGCGCCTCGACCAGCGATCTCGCCCGCACCACGGGTGGCGCGGACTGGCTCGACCGCATCCAGGGCGCGCTGACCGGCAATGCGCTGACCTCGCGCGTCACGTCCTTCTTCGCGTCGGCGCAGAGCCTCGCCGCCGAACCCAATTCGACCGCGCTGCGCACCGGCATGATGAGCGCCGCCGCCTCCGCCGGCATCGCCTTCACCGCGACCGGCAAGGCCTTCGATCAGGTCGATGCCGATATCGACAGCGCCGGCAACCAGGCGGCGCAGACGCTCACGTCGCTGGGCGACTCGCTCGCCAAGATTAACGAGAGCATCAGCCGTGCCCAGCTCGGCAGCACCGCCGCCGCGCAGCTGATGGACCAGCGCGACAACATCCTCTCGCAGATGAGCGGCATCGCCGACATCACCAGCCGGACCGACGCGATCGGTCGCGCCACGGTCAGCTTCGCCGGCTCGACCGGCCCCGCCTTCGTGCAGGGCGTCAACAGCGGCATGATTTCCTACGATCGCGACAGCAACGGCAAGATCGCCTTCTCAGTCACCGTCGGTGCGGTCAAGAACCAGATCGGCGCGACCGGCGGCTCGATCGCCGGGATCGTCGACGGTGCCGAGCGCGTCGCCGCGATCCGCCAGGAGCTGGACGCGGTCGCCAAGAGCTTCGTCGGTGCGGTCAACGACAATCAGGCGGCGGGACTCGACCAGACCGGCGCGCAGGGCGTCGCGATGTTCACCACCGGCGCGAAACCGACCGACGTCAGCATCTCGGCGACCTTCACGGGCAGCCAGATCGCCGCGGGCAAGATCGCCGCTGCACAGGGCGGCGGCGTGCGCGACTCGTCCAACCTCACCGCGCTGGAGGCGACCCGGGTCAGCAAGGGCTTCGAGACCTCGCTGACCGCGCTCGTCACCGACAACGCCACCGCCTACAAGCAGAAGAACACGATCGCCGACGCACAGGCGGCGATCCGCGATGGCGCGACGACGGCGCTGTCGACTGCGACGGGCGTCAACCTCGATGCCGAAGCGGTCGATCTGATGCGCTTCCAGCAGGCCTATGCCGCGTCGGGCCGCGTGATCCAGGTCGCGCGCGAGACGATGCAGACCATCCTCGATATCCGCTAGGGCCCGCCATGCAGATCTCCACCAGCCTCTTCTACGCCAATGCTTCGAGCCGTTTCTCGAAGATGAGCGAGCGTGCGTCGGAACTGCAGACGCAGATCTCGACCGGCAAGAAGATCCTGAAGCCGTCGGACGATCCCGCCGCCGCGCAGCAGCTCGCCGAATTCGACCGCAAGGATGCCGATGCCGCGGTCTACGGCACCAACATCACGCTCGCCGGCTCGCTGCTCGATCAGGCGGATGGCGTGCTCAGCCAGATCAGCACGCAGCTCACCCGCGCGACCGAACTGGCGACGCAGGCGGCGAACGGCACGCAGACCGATGCGACGCGCAAGATCATCGCGACCGAGCTCAATTCGATCGTCGGGTCGCTCGTCGGCCTCGCCAACACCAAGAACGTCCGCGGCCAGCCGTTGTTCGGCTCGGCATCGGGCGGGCTGGCGGTGGTCGACAACAAGGACGGCACCTTCACCTTCCCGCCCGACGTGCAGGTGTCGGAAGTGCCGATCGCCGACGGCCAGAGCGTGCAGGCGACCGAAAGCGCCAAGCGCATCTTCTCGCTCGCCGGCGGCAGCGACAACACGCTGGCGATGCTGAGCAAGCTCGCCACCACGCTCAACGCGGGCGGCGACGTCTCGGCGACGGTGAGCAGCGCGCTCGACCAGATCGGCCAGGCGGTCAACCAGGTCGCCGACGTCTCGGCCTCGGTCGGTGCGCGCGGGGCGCGCGTCGACCTGCAACAGCAGTTGCTGGTCACCGCCAATACCGATCGCACCGAATTGCGCGGCAAGCTTGAACAGGTCGACATGACCGACGCGGTCGTGCAGCTCCAGCAGATGATGACCGCGCTGTCGGCCTCGCAGGCCAGCTTCAGCAAGCTGTCGAGCCTCTCGCTGTTCGACTACATCAAATAGGCGGCATCTCCGACCTTCGCCACCACCGGTGCCGCGATCCGTGGCGTCGGTGCGGCGCGTTGGCGCGCTCTGGAACAGGGCTTCCGGCGGTCGCCGGAAGCAGGCGCGCCCGTTGCGCGATCCGCGCCACCAAACAAACTCACTCGGCCGGTAACCACTTATCTAGGAAGTGCGGTTAATCCGGTCGTATCGGATTGCCGGCTGGCCGGCGCAACGGGGGTTTCCCACAGTGTTTCCTGCCATCGGTCTCGTCGTTCTTCTCGCCATGGTGTTCGGCGGCTTCGCCATCACCGGCGGCGCGCTCGGGCCGGTCATGGAGGCAATCCCGCACGAGATGCTGATCATCGGCGGCGCCGCGGCCGGCGCGCTGATCATCGGCAATTCCGGCACTGAGCTGAAGGCGGTGGGCAGCGGCCTCGCCAAGGTGTTCAAGGGCCCCAAATACAAGAAGCAGGATTATCTCGACGTCATCTTTCTCGTCAGCAAGCTGATGAAGATGCTGCGCATGGACGGTCCGATCGCGCTCGAGCCGCATGTCGAGGACCCCAAGTCGTCGGCGGTGTTCAGCGAATATCCGCGCCTGCTCGCCGACCATACGCTGGTCAATTTGATCGCGGATACGCTGCGCCTCGTCGTCGTCTCGTCGGGGACGCTCGACGTCCATGCGGTCGAGGAGGTGATGGACCATTCGATCAAGACGCATCACCACGAGGTCGAGGGGCCGCATACGACGCTCAACAGCCTCGCCGATTCGCTGCCCGCGCTCGGCATCGTCGCCGCGGTGCTCGGCATCGTGAAGACGATGGGTTCGATCGACAAACCGCCGTCGGTGCTCGGCGGGATGATCGGTTCGGCGCTGGTCGGCACGTTCATGGGCGTGCTGCTCGCCTATGGCATCGTCTCGCCGCTCGCCGGGCGGCTCAAGCAGGTACTCGACGCGGATGCCGCGATCTACATGGTGGTCAAGCAGATCATCATCGCCTCGCTGCACGGCCATCCGCAGCCGCTGGTGATCGAGGCGGCACGGTCCGGAATCGCGCACAAGAACCAGCCCGGCTTCGCCGAGGTCTTCGACGGCCTGCGGGGCAAATAAGCGATGGCCCGCGCCGCGCCGCACGGCAACAACCAGCCGCCCAAGATCATCATCGTCAAGAAGATCATCGATGGTGGCCATGCCGGCCATCACGGTGGCGCGTGGAAGGTCGCCTATGCCGACTTCGTGACTGCGATGATGGCCTTCTTCCTGCTGCTCTGGCTGCTCGGCGCGACGACCGAGAAGCAGCGCAAGGGTATCGCCGACTATTTCGCGCCGACCCTGCTCGACAAGAAGATGACCGGCCTCGGCGGCAACGGCGTGCTCGGCGGGGAATCGATCCTCAGCAACAACAAGCTCGGGCCGCGTGCGGCGTCGGCGCCGATCGCCTCGATCGGCATCCCGATGAGCATGTCGGGCGGGCAGAAAAGCGGCACGGGCGACAAGGGGTCGCTGCGCAACCCGGCCGCGATGCAATTGGACAAGCAGGCGTTCCAGGCGATCAAGACCCAGCTCGAAAAGCAGATCAAGGCCTCGCCGCGGCTCTCGAAGATGGCCGACCATATCCGCTTCGTGCCGACGCAGGACGGGCTGCGCATCGATCTGGTCGACAATGCCGATTATTCGATGTTCGCGCTCGGCACGACCGCGCTCGATGCCAAGGCGTCCGAGCTGATCGGCATGATCGCCGGGACGATCGCGGGAACGCCCAACACGATCATGATCCGCGGCCATACCGACAGCGTGCCCTATGGCGATCCGCGCGCGATGAACAATTGGATGCTCTCGTCCGGCCGGGCCGAGGCGACGCGACGGCGGCTGGCACTCGGCGGCATCCCCGAGACGCGGTTCGAGCGGATCGAGGGCGTCGCCGATCGCGAGCCGATCATCACCAGCGATCCCGGCGACCCGCGCAATCGCCGCGTCGCGATCACCCTGCTCTATCGCCAGGGTACGTTCGGGCAGTAACCGGACGGCGGGGCGAAACGGCGCGCGACCGATCGGGTCGTCGCGCGCCGCTCGCCTGCCCGTCGGCGTCAGGCCTCGACGGCGTCCGCGGACTTGCGGCCGCGCCGCGCCGCTGCGGCGCCCTCGGCGCCCCCTTCGGCCTTGCGCGCACCGGGCTTGCGGCCGAGGCCGATCTTCTTCGCCATGGCGCGGCGGCTCTCCGAATAATTCTCCGCGACCATCGGATAATCGGCCTTTAGGCCATAACGTTCGCGATATTCCGCCGGCGTCATGCCGTGCGTCGCGAGATGACGACGCAAGGTCTTGTAGGGCTTGCCGTCGATCATCGAGATGATGTGATCCTTCGACGCCAGCGACTTCCGCGCCGAGACCGCGGCGGTATATTCAGTCGCGGGCTGCGCTTCCGGTGCCGCACCGCTGGCGCCAAGCAGTGCGGAGACGGTGTCGTGCATCTTTCCGAGAAAGGCCGGAACCTCATCGGCGGAAGTACGGGTGTTGGGGTTGCCGAGCCAAGCAATCGTCAATTCGGTTGCTAGTTCAACGGCGTTCAGATCGGTGGATTCGTCAGTCATAGTTTGCTCCTTTGACCAATGGCAGCCGTACGCCGGGGAAACCAACCGTCAAGCGGATGATCCGCAGTGCTGTGCTTTTTTGGATCGTAAAAAAGACGCTCACCCTATTCGATTTCCTGCGTCATACTCCAGCAACAGCCAAGATCGGCCGACCGGAGGACATGTTGAGGCACGAGCTGAAGTTCACGACGGCGCTGGCGGCCGCGTTGCTGGCGGCAGGCTGCGGCAAGTCGCGCGACGATGCCGACGGCTGGGTCGCGCAGGGCGATACCGCGGTGTGCACCGATCGCAGCGGCAACCGCGTCGCCGACAGCCAGTGCGCGCGCCAGAGCCATGCCGGCGGAGTCAGCCCGTTCCTGTGGTACTTCCTCGCGCGCAACGCGATGATCCCGCCTTATGGCGAGCGCGTCGGCGGCGGCTCGTATGCGCGGGCGCCGGGTCGGGCGTATCGCTTCGCGCCCGCGGCGACGCAGGTAACGCGCGCCGGGGCGATCAGTCGCGGCGGCTTCGGCGCGTCGGCGCGCAGTTTCGGGAGCGGTCGCTCGTGATCCGCACCACGCTGACGCCGCGGCCCGACTGGCAGGCGAAGGTCGAGGCGGAGGGGCTGATCTGGCATACCGCCGACGGCCGCCCCTATTGGGACGAATCGGTCTGCTATCATTTCGCCGCGGCGCAGATCGCCGAGATCGAGGCGGCGACCGCCGAACTCTACCGCCTGTTCCTCGCCGCCGGCGAGGCGATCGTCGGCGACCGCGGGCTGCTCGACCGGTTCGGCATCCCGCGCGCCTTCCACCGGCCGATCCGCGACGCGTGGGAGGCGGAGCCGCCGGCGCTCAACTTCGGACGGTTCGACCTCGGCTACGACGGCGCGTCGCCGCCGAAACTGTTCGAGTTCAATTGCGATACGCCGACCTCGTTGCTGGAGGCGGCGGTGATCCAGTGGAGCTGGAAGGAAGACTGTTTCCCCGCCGCCGACCAGTTCAACGGCCTGCACGAGGCATTGGTGGCGAAGTGGCGCGACCTTGCCGACCATCTGCCGGGCCGCGTCCATTTCGCGCATGCCGCCGACGAGGTGGGCGAGGATGGCGTCACCATCGCCTATCTGCGCGACACCGCGGCGGCGGCCGGGTTCGAGACGGTGGCGATGGCGGTCGAGACGATCGGCTGGGACCACGAACGCCGCCGCTTCGTCGACGACGCGGCAGAACCGATCGATGCCATGTTCAAACTCTATCCGTGGGAATGGCTCGCCAACGAGGCGTTCGCCGACATGCTGGTCGAGGATCTGGCGGCGGGCGGCACGACGTGGATCGAGCCGGTGTGGAAGATGATCTGGAGCAACAAGGGCGTGCTCGCGGTGCTGTGGGCGCTGTTCCCCGATCATCCCAATCTGCTGCCGGCCGGCTTCGACATTCCCGACGGCGATGCGGTCGCCAAGCCGTTGCTGTCGCGCGAGGGCGCCAACGTCTCGATCCGCCGCGGCGGGCGGATCGTCGCCGAGGCGGCGGGGGACTATGGCGACGAAGGCTATGTCTATCAGGCGATCTATCGCCTGCCCGAACCGGCGCCGGGCTGTTTCCCGGTGATCGGCAGCTGGGTGGTCGACGGCGAACCCGTCGGGATGGGCATCCGCGAGGACGGGCTGATCACCGGCAACACTGCGCGCTTCGTGCCGCATATCGTCACGCGGTGAGCCGCCGCGCGCCCGCCTTGCGCACCGCGGCGATCGTCGGCCAGCCGTTGACCGCCATCAGCAGGTCGGCCTCGGCGAGGATGCAGCGCAGCACGTGCGCGCAGCCCGCCGCGCCGTCGAGCGCGAGACCGTAGCTATAGGGACGGCCGATGCCGACCGCGGTCGCGCCGAGCGCCAGCGCCTTGACCACGTCGGTGCCCGAGCGGATGCCCGAATCGAACAGCACCGGCGTCGCCCCCGCCGCGGCGACGACGTCGGGGAGCAGGTCGATCGTGGCAATGCCGCCGTTCGCCTGCCGCCCGCCGTGGTTCGAGCAATAGATCGCGTCGGCACCGGCATCGATCGCGCGGCGCGCGTCGTCGGGGTGGCAGATGCCCTTGAGGATCAGCGGCAGCTTGGTCAGTGCGCGCAGCCACGGCATGTCGTCCCAGGTGAGGACCTTGCCGAACACGCCCATCCACTGGCGGATCGCGGCGGCGGGGTCCTGCTCCGGCGGCACGGCGAGCATCGCGCGGAACACCGGGTCGCTGAAGTAATTGGCGAGCACGGCGCCGCGCAATTGCGGGAAATTGCCGGTGTTGAGATCGCGCGGGCGCCAGCCGGTGACCCAGGTGTCGAGCGTCACGACGATGGCCTTGTAGCCCGCGCCTTCCGCGCGCGCGACGAGGCTGGCGGCGAGGTCGCGATCCTTGGGCGTGTAGAGCTGGAACAGCGCGGGGGTGGCGCCGCTCGCCGCCGCGACCGCCTCGAGCGGGTCGTTGGACAGGGTCGAGGCGACCAGCGGCACGCCCGTCTCCGCGGCGGCGCGCGCGGCGGCAAGGTCGCCGTGGCCGTCGGGTGTGCACAGGCCGGTGACGCCGATCGGCGCCATGAACACCGGACTCGGCAACGTGAGGCCGCACAGCCGCACCGACAGGTCACGCGTCGCGCCATCGACCATCATCCGCGGCGTCATGCCCCAGTGGCGGAACGCCTCGGCATTGGTGCGCTGGGTATGTTCGTCGCCGCAGCCGCCCTGGACATAGTCGCGCACCGACGGCGGCAGCGCGGCGAGCGCGCGGGCCTCCAGCGTGGCGAAATCGACCGGCACTTTCGGCACCACCCCGGCGAGGCCGGCGCCGTAGATCGCATTCTGATAGTCGCCGTAATGGGGCATGGCCTCGCCTCGATGATGCGCCTCGGCGCAGAAGGGGATTCACGCGAAGACGCGAAGACGCGAAGGTGTTGCGGGGGCGGCGATGTCCCGCCTTCATCACGAGGCGAGAGGCTGCGCCGCTCGGGACCTCTTCGCGTCTTCGCGCCTTCGCGCGATCATCGTCACTCCCGATAGGAGGGGTCGCGCCGGTCGAGCTTGCGGAGCAGCGCGGGCCAGGCGAGGCCGCGGGCGAGCATCGCCATGCCGGGGCCGGTCGATTGCTGCTCGACCTTCTCGGCGACGCCTTGATTGGGATTGTTGAGCCCCGCGCGGCCGGCGCTGAGCATCAGGATCTGCGCCTCGCAGGCGCGTTCGAGGAAATACATGCGCAGGAACGCCTCGGCGACGCTCGCGCCAACGGTGAGCGTGCCGTGGTTGCGCAGGATCATCGTGTGCCGCGCCCCCAGATCGGCGACCAGCCGTTCGCGCTCGTCGAGCTCGGTCGCGATGCCTTCGAAGTCGTGATAGGCGACGTCGTGGCCGGCGATCATCGCGGTCTGCGTGTGCGGCAGCAGCCCCTCGGCCATCGCCGACACCGCCTGCCCGTGCGGCGTGTGGAGATGAAGCACCGCCGCCGCATCCTCGCGACCCGCGTGGATCGCCGAATGGATGACGAAGCCGGCGCGATTGACCGGCGCCGGGCTGTCCGAGACGGTGTTGCCGTCGATGTCGATCTTGACCAGCGACGAGGCGGTGATCTCCTCGAACATCATATTGTACGGGTTGATGAGGAAGTGATGCTCCGGCCCCGGCACGCGCGCCGAGAGGTGGGTGAAGATCAGATCGTCCCAGCCGTAGAGCGCGACCAGCCGATAGGCGGCGGCGAGATCGACGCGCAGCGCCCATTCCTCTGCGCTGACCGTGTCGCGGAGGCTGGGTGGGGCGGGGGGCGCGGGCTCGCGCAGACTGGTGGCCATGGCTGTCCTCTCGTGTCGTGGCGACTCTTGTCGTTCCGCGGCAGGATGACAGGAAACGCTGCGCCGACAAGCCTCCGGCGCCATGTCCCCCGCCGCCGAATTGCGGCGAAAATGCGGCAACGTGGACAAGATGGACACCTTGATGGAAACGATCCCGGCCGATCGTTTCAATAATCGTCATCCTCCTCCTGCTCCGCCGCCTCGGCCGCCGCCTTGTCCGCGGCGAGCCGCTGCGCCGCCGGATGCGGCTGGACCACGTCGATGAGGTCGAGCAGCCGCGGGAACATCGCCGCGAGTTCGTGCGGCGCGAGCCTGGGATGCGCCGGCTCCGGCTTGTGCGACAGCAGGAAGGTGAGCAGCCGGTCGTTGTGGACAATGCGCGTGCCGACCTGTTCGCCGCGATACCAGATCGCGACCTCCTGCCCCTCCAGCGCGCGTTCCATCGCGATGTCGAGCAGGCGCTTGCGCCCCATCTGGATCGCCACGTCCCAGGCGAGCGCGAAGACGCTGTGCGTCGCGCGCTGGCGCATCGCATAGGCGCTGTTGCGGGGGACGCCGACCGCCTTGCAGGCGTGGCTGACGCAGCCGGTGTCGGCGAGCGCGCCGATGAAGGCACGTTGCGTGTCGGCGCTCCAGCCGTCGACCCGCTGGCGGCGCAGGTGGAGCAGGGGTTCGAAGAAATCGTCCTCGCGCACGCGATTGCCGTCGGCGTCGAGCTTCTGCCCGGTGACCGCGGCGATCGCGGCGGGGACATCCTCGCCGGCGTTGATCGCGTCGACCCCCGCCATGATCGCGCGGTCGCTCAGCGCGCGCAGCTCCGCGTCGCGGATGCGCTGACGTTCGCAACGTGCCTTGCTCCAGGGTTTGAACGGCTTGGCCATAGTCCCTCCGATTCGGTCCAGGGGACCGACGATCTATGCCAAGCGCGGGGGTGTAGGACAGGGGTTGGGTGCGCCTATAATGCATGGGTGATGCGTTGACGCGGTGATTTACGTAGCTACATAAAGGAGCGGATGTGGAGATCAGCTTCGATCCCGGGAAGCGTGCGTCGACACTGGTCGACCGCGGGCTCGACTTTGCCGACGCCGCCCGGGTGTTCGACGGGCCGGTGTTCGAATTCGAGGACCAGCGGTTCGATTATCCGGAGGCGCGCTGGTCGACGATCGGGCTGTTGGACGAGCGGATGGTCGTGGTGATCTGGACCGAGACCGAAGGCGGCCGTCGCGTCATATCAATGAGGAAGGCCAATGAGCGAGAACACGCCAAATTCCGCCGGAAGCTTGCTTGATCCGGCCGACGACGCGCCGGAGTGGACGGAGGAAATGTTCGAGATCGCCGAACTGCGGATCGGCGGCGAGGTCGTTCGCCCGGCGACGGGGTATCTCGGCCCGAACGGCGTCGTGCGCGGCCGTCCGCCGCTCCGGGACCATGCCAAGCAGCAGGTGACGTTGCGGCTCGACCCCGATGTGGTCGAGCGGTTTCGTGCCGATGGGCCGGGGTGGCAGGGGCGGATGAATGCGGCGCTGCGGAGGTCGGTGGGGCTCTAGGGATAGTGCTGCCGGGCGTGGAGCACGGCGAGCACTTCGATCGCATGGATCGAGACGCGATAGACGAGAATGTAATTGGGGTGGACGATCGCCTCTCGCGTGCCGGCGATGCGGCCGGGGCGGTGGATGTAGGGGTGATCGGGCAGGCGGTCGGCGGCGTGCTGGAGCGCTAGGCCGATCCGTGTCGCCGCCGCGGGATTGCGATCGGCGATGTAGCTGGTGATCTCGTACAGGTCGGCGCGCGCATCCGGATCCCAGATGACGGAAAGCGTCACTTGACCTTGGCGCGCTCGATGATCTCCCACATGCCCGCCATCACCTGATCGTGCGGGATTTTAGGCGCCGTGGACGCCATCGCCTTCTCGACCTTGGCGCGGAACCATACGTCATAGGCGGCGGCCTCTTCGGTGGTCGTGAATTCCGACTCGATGGGGGAGAGGTCGGTCATGATGCCGTTTTACTCCATTGCTCTCCAAGGCGGAAGAACGGAAAGCCCTTCATCGAAGCGGCGGGCCGACCGATCAGAACGGTGCGGGTATATGTCGCGTTACCCGAACCCGGCTGGGTTCCGCCAAGTCGAAACGGACTTCGGTGACGATCCCACCCGGTGTTCCTAGCCAGATGAGAACATCGTTTGCGTCCCGCGATATTGCCCATGGCGTCAGAGTGTTCAGCACGCGGAGGATGGTCCGGTCATTCCGGCAAAGACCGGATGACGTTTCATCGGAACATTGAAACCGGAGGTTGCGTGCGCCCAAGCGTATCTGCTCCAGCGCCGTCAAACTACGAAACCCTTGCGCTTGATCGATACCGGGATTGAGATGCGCATAGGATGCGGTTCGACAACCGTGCGGCCTCGGCATTCCTATCTCGGTTGAGCTGTGGCTACGAGCGAGCGTGGCGGTATTGATATCCGCACTGGGTGGCGCGCTAAAACTCACGGCCCAACGTTTTCTAATACATCCTCGCTCGGTCGCGACGGGCTGTTCCACGAGCTCTGCCTCAACCACGCCCGGAGCGATCAACCCGCCGACCGGAGCAATGACGGAGTCGATCCGGCCGTGTGTTTGCCCTTGCAGCACGAGATCGCCAGCGATCGAAGGAGCAAGACGTTTGAATTCTGCAAACGTCGGGGTGGCCGCAACCTGAGCCACTAATGCCATAATGATCATAGGGTGTTCCGCTTGTTTCGATTTCTTTCTCGGGTCGGATCACGGCATCTGTTTAACAGGCGATACCAATATCTTCGTGCCGGTATCGTCGGGCGTGAAGGTCAGCGTTATGTGGGTGGGGCGGGCGCAAACTGCGAGCAGCCAGCTTTCCTGCCAAGCCTTGTGAGATTTTCCGACCGGTCCCAGATATTTGCTGTCTTGCACAGTGATCTGTTCGCAATTGGGGGCGGCAGCTTTCACTGCCGTTGCCATCATCCCGACCGCATCGCTTTGCAATATCACGTCGGCATGGGTTTCTCCCGGAACTCCGACGATACTGGTTATCTTCTCGTCGGACTGGGCTCGGAAAAAGAAGTTGATCGTCGTATCGTTACCGCACCCGCTTACCGGGAAGCTTTGCTCCCAAAGTCCGGACGTCGGATATCCATCCGGCGCGAACGATACCGGCTCGATCATCGTCACCGTAGAGCCCTTCGATATCAACGACGGGCACCTTTGGAAAACAGGCGCCGGCAATTGCGAAAACAGGCGTGCGATATTTGCTTGATAATCGGATGAGACGACCAGTGCCTGCAGGGCAGGTGGCGGTGGCGGTTCGGACGACGCGGTGGCGGAGGTTGCGATCGAAAGAGCGGCGAACACAGAGGCTGCGAATGTCATGGCAGCACCTTCCCATCGCTTTTTGACGTGGAAGTGACATCGAGACGGCCCTGGAACCTTACTCTGCGATTACGTAATCCAACACCTGTCGTTGCCCGTTGATCTAACGAAGAAATCCGCAAAATTCGTCGATGGCGCATCGCCGCAAAAATTTTGGGGAAATGCGGGCGTTACTCCGCCGCCACCGCCTCCCCGCCGCGCGCCTTCAACAACGGCGCGAGATATTTCCCCGTGAAGCTCCGCGGTTCCTTGGCGACCACTTCGGGCGTGCCGACCGCGACGATCTCGCCGCCCTTGACGCCGCCTTCGGGACCCAGATCGACCACCCAGTCGGCGGTCTTGATGACGTCGAGATTGTGCTCGATCACCACCACCGTATTGCCCTGCTCGACGAGCGCGTGAAGCACTTCGAGCAATTTGCGGACGTCCTCGAAATGCAGGCCGGTGGTCGGCTCGTCGAGGATGTACAAAGTGTTGCCGGTCGCGCGGCGGGCGAGTTCCTTGGCGAGCTTGACGCGCTGCGCCTCGCCGCCCGACAGCGTCGTCGCCTGCTGGCCGACCTTGACGTAGCCGAGGCCGACCTCGACCAGCATCTCCATCTTGTCGCGGATCGGCGGCACCGCCTTGAAGAATTCCGCGGCATCCTCGACCGTCATGTCGAGCACGTCGGCGATGCTCTTGCCCTTGAACTTCACCTCCAGCGTCTCGCGATTGTAGCGCGCGCCGTGGCAGACGTCGCAGGTGACGTAGACGTCGGGGAGGAAGTGCATCTCGATCTTGAGCACGCCGTCGCCCTGGCACGCCTCGCAGCGGCCGCCCTTGACGTTGAAGCTGAACCGGCCGGGCTTGTAGCCGCGCGCCTGACTTTCGGGCAGGCCGGCGAACCAGTCGCGGATCTGCGTGAAGCTGCCCGTATAGGTCGCCGGGTTCGAACGCGGGGTGCGGCCGATCGGCGACTGGTCGATGTCGATCACCTTGTCGAGATGCTGGAGGCCGCTGACCTTGTCGTGCTTGCCGGCGAGGATGCGCGCGCCGTTGAGCGCGCGCGCCGCAGCAGCATAGAGCGTGTCGATCGTGAAGCTCGACTTGCCCGATCCCGACACGCCGGTGATGCAGGTGAAGGTGCCGAGCGGGATGCTCGCGGTGACGCCGGTGAGGTTGTTGGCGCGCGCATTGTGGACGGTGAGCTGCTTGCCGTTGCCCTTGCGGCGCTTCGCCGGCACCGGGACCTGGCGGGTGCCGTTGAGATAGTCGGCGGTGATGCTCGTCTTGCTCTTGAGGATTTGCTTGAGCGTGCCCTGCGCGACGATCTGGCCGCCGTGGACGCCGGCGCCCGGCCCCATGTCGATGACGTAATCGGCGGTGCGGATCGCATCCTCGTCATGTTCGACCACCAGCACGGTGTTGCCGAGGTCGCGCAGGCGCCTGAGCGTCGCGAGCAGCATGTCGTTGTCGCGCTGGTGCAGCCCGATCGAGGGTTCGTCGAGCACGTAGAGCACGCCCGACAGGCCGCTGCCGATCTGACTGGCGAGGCGGATGCGCTGGCTCTCGCCGCCCGACAGCGTGCCGCTGGTGCGATCGAGGTTGAGATAGTCGAGGCCGACGTTGTTGAGGAAGCCCAATCGCTCGACGATCTCCTTCAGGATGCGCTCGGCGATCGCGCGCTGCTGGTCGCCGAGATGGTTGGGCAGGTCGGTGAAGAAGGCGAGCGCGTCCACCACCGAGAGATGCGTGGCATAGGCGATGTCGCGCATCGCGATCTTGACCGCCAGCGCCTCGGGCTTGAGGCGCGCGCCGTGGCAGACCTCGCACGGGCGCGAGCTCTGGTATTTGGACAGTTCCTCGCGCATCCACGCGCTCTCGGTCTGGAGCAGGCGGCGGTTGAGGTTGCCGACGACGCCCTCGAACGGCTTCTTGACGTCATACGCCTTCTTGCCGTCGACGAAGGTCAGCGTGACCGGCTTGCCCTTGCTGCCGTGCAGGATGAGCGCGTGGATCGCCTCTGGCAGGTCGGCCCAGGGCGTGTCGAGGCTGAAGTCGAATTCGCGCGCGAGGCTGCCGAGGACCTGCATATAATAGGGGCTGGGCGGGTTGGACTTGGCCCATGGGACGACGGCGCCCTTCTTGATGCTGAGCCCGTGGTTGGGGACGACGAGATCCTCGTCGAACAGCAGTTTCTCGCCGAGCCCGTCGCAGGCCGGGCAGGCGCCCTGCGGCGCGTTGAACGAGAACAATCGCGGCTCGATCTCGGCAATGGTGAAGCCGCTGATCGGGCAAGCGAATTTCTCGGAGAAGACGATGCGGCCGGGAGGCGCGTTGTCGCCGAGCACTTCCGACTTGGGCGTGTGCGGCTCGACGGGGTCGGCGGGATCGACATAGGCGAGGCCGTCGGCGAGTTTGAGCGCGGTCTCGAAACTCTCGGCGAGGCGCGTCGCGGCATCGCCGCGCACGACGAGCCGGTCGACGACGATCTCGATGTCGTGCTTGAATTTCTTGTCGAGCGCGGGCGCCTCGTCGATCTCGTGGATCTCGCCGTCGATGCGGACGCGGGTGAAGCCCGCCTTCTGCCATTCGGCGAGCTCCTTGCGATATTCGCCCTTGCGGCCGCGCACGACCGGGGCAAGCAGATAGAGGCGCGTCCCCTCGGGCAGCGCGAGGACGCGGTCGACCATCTGGCTGACGGTCTGCGCGGCGATCGGTTCGCCGGTCGCGGGGCTGTAGGGAATGCCGACGCGCGCCCAGAGCAGGCGCATGTAATCGTAGATCTCGGTGACGGTCGCCACCGTCGAGCGCGGGTTGCGGCTGGTCGTCTTCTGCTCGATCGAGATCGCCGGCGACAGGCCCTCGATATGATCGACGTCGGGCTTCTGCATCAGCTCGAGGAACTGGCGGGCGTAGGCGGAGAGCGATTCGACGTAGCGGCGCTGGCCCTCGGCATAGATGGTGTCGAAGGCGAGGGACGACTTGCCCGAGCCGGACAGGCCGGTGATCACCGTCAGCGTATCGCGGGGGATGTCGACGTCGACGTCCTTGAGGTTGTGCTCGCGCGCGCCGCGGACGGTGATTTTGGTCAGCATGTGGCGGGTTCTACTTCTGTTCTGTGTCTGGGGCTAGTCCGGGAAGTAGGAACGCGCGGGAGGCTTCGCCAGCACCACGTTGAAACGCGCGGCGCGTGTCTTATCTCGGCGACACACAGACAGAGAGGCCGCGCATGGGCAAGAAGACGAAGAAGGCGAAGCTCCCCAAGGAGGTGCTCGGCATCCGCCTGCCCAAGGAGCTGCGCGAGGCGGGCGGGGCGTTGCTGGAGAAAGCGAACAGCCCGCAGGGGCGCGAGATGCTCGCGGCGGGGCTGACGATGGCCGCCGCGGCGGCGACCGCGGCGGTGGCGAAGGGCCGGACGAAGCGCGAGGCGGCGGGGGAGCGGCCGGTGCCGCCGGTGCCGGGGGCGGCACCCGAGCCGCCGCGTCCACCCGAACCGCCGCAGGGCACGCAGACGCAACCCGATCCGCAGGCGATCGCCGATGCGGTGGGCAAGGCGGCGGAGGCGCTGCTCGGCCGGTTGTTCGGGGGGAAGAAGGCCTAGGCCGGATCGGCATGCGGTGGTGTCGCGGCCCTGACCCCTCCGGGTGCATCACCGCGGTTTTGTCGGGGGCCTTTGCCAAAAGAACGCCGTAAGACGTTGTTTTGCTTGGCTCTTGGCTCCTGCGTTCGCAGGAGCACTGTGCTGATGTGGATTGTCTTAGAGTCTAGACCTGTTCCGGCGTCCGCCGGGCCGTGCGGCATGGTGTCCCGTCCAGCCTTATCCCTCGCCGCAGGGTGGACCCCGGAACAAGTCCGGGGTGACGGGGTGGGCTTGGCAGACGGTGGGCTCGTGCGAACGCCCCTGTGCGATCGCTTTGGGGTGACGGAAGAGCGAAGCTTCGGCGCTCATCATCGGCCGGGATACGGAATGTCGATCTGGCCCCGCAGGGATCAGGACAGCCTTTGCTTGATCGGGACGATCGTCTGTGGCGTCAGGTCGACCGGGCGTTGCCGCCATGCCCGACGCGGCTGGCGGTCGCGCTCGGGCAGGAGGTCGTTGGCGGCCTCCCATTCGGTGAAGCGGAATTGCTCGATCTGGTCGGTCATCGCATGCGTCTCGTCGACCAGCTTGCGGGCGGCGGCGGTCTCTTCTTCGGCGACCGCGGCGTTCTGCTGCGTGACATTGTCGAGTTCGGCCACCGCGGCGGTGATCTGCTGCAAGGCGAGGGACTGATGTTCGACGTTCTCGGCGATGTTGGTGGTCAGCAGTGCCATCTTGCCGACGCGCTCGATCACCCGGCCGAGGGCGATCTCGACGTCGCCGACCGAGCGGACGCCGAGCCCGATCTGCTCGGCCGAGCGGCCGATCCGTCGCTTGACGTCCATCGCGGCCTCGGCCGACCGTCCGGCAAGCGCGCGCACCTCCTGCGCGACGACCGCGAAGCCCTTGCCGGCTTCGCCGGCGCGTGCCGCCTCGACCCCGGCGTTGAGCGCCAGCAGGTTGGTCTGAAAGGCGATGCGGTCGATGACGACGAGGATTTCACCGATCTCGTTGGAGAATTGTTCGAGCCGGTTGATCGCGGCGACCGCGTCCTTGAGCATGTCGCCCGACTTTTCGGCGTCGACATGCGCTTCCGAAACCGCCTGGCGCACCTGCACGGCGTTGCCGGCGGAGTCGGTCAGCGCGCCGCTGAGCTGCTGGAGCGCGCTGGCGGTTTCCTCGAGGCTCGTCGCCTGCCGTTCGGTACGTTGGGACAGGTCGTTCGACGACTGCATCAATTCCTGCGCGCCGGACGCGATATCGGTGGCGCTGAGGCGGACCGAGGCCAGTGCCGTCCCCAAAGCGTCGGCGGCGTGGTTGAAATCGCTCTTAAGCTTGCCGAACTCGCCGGCGAGGGCGCCTTCGACCCGTACGGTGAGATCGCCGCCGGCGAGCTTGTGCAGCGCGCCGCCGATGCTGCGGACGATGAGGCGGGCCTGCTCGCGACGGATCATCTCGGTCAGCGCCCCGACCGCGACCGCGAGCAGGCTGAGAAAGGTCACGGCGGCCAAGAGCGTCCGGTTCGCAGCGCGTTGCGCGACTGCGGCCTTGTGGCGCAGCGCGGCGACCTCTGCGGTCATCGCATCGATCTGGGCGTCGGCGACCTTCGAAGCGGCCCGTTCGGCGGGGCGGACGACTTCGCGCAGATGGCGCAACGCATCGGACCGGTTGCCGGCGTTCGCTTCGGCGGCGACCTCGCCCAGTGCGGCGACGACGGTGTGCGACAGGTGGAAATAATCCTCGGGCAGGACGTGGCGCGCCTTGGTGTCCTCGAGGTCGCGCAACATCTGGCGCATCTGCTGCGAGCGTGTGTCGAACTTCCGGACGATGATCCCCCGTTCCTCGGGATCGGTTTCGGTGATGAGGTTGAGCGCGTCGCGCTGCAGCGAGCGACTAACCGAACGGACCTCGGTCACGGCCAGCACCCGCTCCTGCGCTTCCAGTGCGGCGACGTTCGCCGCCTCCAGCGCACGGTCCTCGCGGTACGTCACGCCCGCCAGCAGCCACAGTAACAGGATCGCGCCGACCAGGGGCGCGATGACGCGGACGTTGAAGCGGCGGAGCGGCAAGAGTCTATCCCTCTGATGGCGGAAAAGAGCAGCCGCCCCACCAATTATAGAGGCGCGGGATCGCGCCTTTATACTTCGGGAGCAAATATCGGACCGGGCGATTCACGCGTGCTGCCGAGCGGCAATGGACCGGACCGGAGCGGCATGGTTATAGGTGCGGCATGACGTCGCGGCGGTAGCGGCAAGGGGACGATGATGAGAGCAACGGCACGAGTGACGGCGGTTTTGGCGATTGCCGCGGCAACGCTCGCGGCCGCCGCCGCGCAGGCGCAGACGGCGGCGCAGGCGGTCGTCGCGCAGCAGGCGCAGGATCCGGGCGCGCGCGCCGGCACGGCGTATGACGTCGCCTTCCCCAATGCGGTGCATCACGAGGCGCAGATCACCGCGACCTTCGCGCGGGTGCCGGCGGGGCCGCTGCGCGTGCGGATGGCACGCTCGTCGCCGGGACGCTATGCGATCCACGAATTCGCCAAGAACGTCTATGCGGTGTCGGCGAAGGACGGCAAAGGGCGCCCGCTGCGACTGATCCGCAGCGATCCCTATGGCTGGACGGTCGCCGGACACGACGGCACCGTCGTCGTCACCTACACCCTGTTCGGCGACTGGGGCGACGGCACCTATGCGCAGATCGACACGACGCATGCGCACCTCAACATGCCCGCCACCTTCCTGTGGGCGGAGGGCTATGACGCGCAGCCGATCCGCGTGCGCTTCACGCCGTTCGACCCCAAATGGCGGATCGCGACGCAGCTTCCCGCCGCCAGGGGCGCGAACAGCTTCTGGGCGCCGAACCTGCAATATTTCATGGATAGCCCGACCGAGATCAGCGACTTCGCCATGCGCGAATGGCCGGTCACCGATGCGCTGGGCAAGAGCTATGTCGTGCGGCTCGCGGTGCATCACGCCGGCAGCGATGCCGATCTCGATACCTATACCGCCAAGGTGAAGCGGGTGATCGCGCAGCATTATGCGCTGTTCGGACAGGCGCCGCGCTACGATTACGGCACCTATACGTTCATCGCCGACTATCTGCCGCAGATCACCGGCGACGGCATGGAGCATCGCAACTCGACGATCATCACCGACAAGCGCGGGCTCGCCGAGGCGAAGTTCGCGCAGCTCAACACGTTGAGCCATGAGTTCGTGCATAGCTGGAACGTCGAGCGGCTGCGGCCGGCCGAACTGGAACCGTTCGACTTCACCCGCGCCAATCCGACGCCGTCCTTGTGGTTCGCGGAAGGCTTCACGCAATATTACGGGCCGCTGCTGATCCGCCGCGCCGGCGAGATGAGCGTCGACGATTTCCTGCGCGGGCTGGGCGGTACGCTGAGCGGCGTCGTGAACAGCCCGGCGCGGCGCTACGGCGGGCCGGAGGAGATGAGCCTGCGCGCGCCCTTCGTCGATGCCGCCAAGGCAATCGACCAGGTCAATCCGAACATCTTCGTGTCCTATTATCCTTATGGCGCGGTGGTGGCGCTGGCGCTCGATCTGCAATTGCGGCAGCGCTATCCGGGGCTGTCGCTCGATGCCTATATGCGCCATCTGTGGACGACGCGCGGCGATACCGAGCTGAAATATACGCCTGCCGATCTCGAGCGGGGACTGGCCGAGCTGACGCGCGATCCCGCCTTCGCCAAGGCGTTCTTCGACGGGTCCGTGCATGCGAGCGGACTGCCCGATTATGCGCCGCTGCTGCGGCAGGCGGGGCTGGTGGTCCGGCCCGTCGACGCGACGCGCGGCTGGGCGGGAATGAGCCTCGTCGATGGCGAGGGCGGCGTAAGCGTCGGCGACGCGCCGCGGCCGGATGCGCCGGCCTATGCCGGTGGGCTGGAGCGGGGCGACGTGCTGCTCAGTCTCGACGGCGCGCCGGTGCGCGATGCCGCAGCGGCGCAGGCGGTGCTGGCGGCGCACAGGCCGGGCGACCGCGTCGCGGTGCGCTTCCGCCAGCGCGGGGTGGAGCGCGATGCGGTGCTGCGACTGGCTGCCGATCCGTCGTTCGAGGTGGTGCGCGGCGAGACCGCTGGCGTGGCGGTGACGCCGGCGCAACTCGCGTTCCGCGAAGGCTGGCTGGGCAAATAGGGGTCACGCAGCGCGGAGGCGCGGAGAGAAGAAGGGGTTTGCGCGCAGAGGCGCAGAGAGCGCAGAGAGCACAGAGAGGTGTCGCTTTCGTCGCCGAAGGCGCATCCTTACAACCGATGTGGGCGATGGGCGTTCGACCGTGCGCCTCTGCGTCCTCTGCGCCTCTGCGCGCCAATATGTTCACGCGAAGGCGCGAAGGCGCGAAGGCGCGAAGAGTGGGCAGGGCCGTGCTCGTGGGGAGGGATGCGCGTGTCTCGGGTGGCATCCCAACGCCTCCGCATGATCCCGTCTTCTTCGCGCCTTCGCGCCTTCGCGTGAACCATTCTCTTTTCGCTGTCGGTGGCCGTTCGACCCGGCATTCGCTGGCGAAAACGACGCTAGCGCCCCTCCTTTCCGCGTCCGCCGCGCCGCAGCCCGGACATGCGAACCGCATTGCAAAATCGTTATTGTAACGGAACATTGCTGCGGCGCGGCGGTAGTGTCAGGAACGAACCGGAGTTGCCGCATGTCCCAGTCCCGCCATCCCGCCCGGTGGCCCCATATCCTTGCCGTGATCATCGGCACGTTCGGGGTGCTCAATCTGGTCGGCGGCGGGTGGCTGATCCTGCTCGGCGGCAGTCTGTTCTATGCGGTCGCGGGACTGGCGATGCTGGCGACGGCGGTATTGCTGTGGCGGCGGCATGCGGCGGCGCTGCACGTGTTCGCCGCATTGGTGATCGGGACGGTGGTCTGGGCGTGGGCGGAGATCGGCGCGGACTGGTGGCCGCTGGTGCCGCGCGGCGACCTGATCTTCATCTTCGGCGCGTTGCTCGCGCTGCCGTGGACGGTGAAGCGGCTGGTGCCGCGCACCGGCTGGCTGCGCGCGGCGGGGCCGCTGGCGGTGGCGCTCGGTGCGGCGGCGGTGTTCGGCGCGGTGGCGCTGACCCGCGACGTGCATAACCTCGACGGCACGCTGCCCGGGCCGCGCAACGCGCTCGCCGCCAATCTGCACGGCGTGCCGGACGACGACTGGCAGGCCTATGCACGGAGCTGGTACGGCGACAAATTCTCGCCGCTGACGCAGCTCACGCCGGCGAACGTCGGCAAGCTCGAGGTCGCGTGGCAGTTGCAGACCGGCGACCGCAAGCGCGCGGGCGATCCCGGCGAGACGACGTACGAGATGACGCCGATCAAGGTCGGCGATACCGTCTATCTATGCACGCCGCACAATTGGGTGATCGCGGTCGACGCCGAGACGGGCAAGGAGCGCTGGCGCTTCGATCCGAAGATCGCGACGTCTGCGAAGAACATGCAGCATCTCACCTGCCGTGGCGTGTCCTATTGGGATGCCGCGCGCGCCGGCGCGAGTGTCGGCGACTGTCCGCAGCGGATCTTCCTCGCCACCAACGACAGCCGGCTGATCGCGCTCGATCCGCGGACGGGGGCCTTGTGCCGCAGCTTCGGGCAAGGCGGCACGGTCAGCCTGCTGCCGGGCCAGCCGCATTACAACCAGGGCTGGTATCAGGTGACCTCGGCGCCGCTCGTCGCGCGCGGGCTGGTGATCACCGGCGGCGCGGTGTTCGACAATATCGCCACCAAAGTGCCCTCGGGCGTGATCCGCGGCTATGACGCGGCGTCGGGCAGGCTCGTCTGGAATTTCGATCCGGGCAACCCGAACGACACCGCGCCGCTCGGCGCGGGCAGGCAATACACGCCGTCGTCGCCCAATAGCTGGAGCACGCCCGCCGCCGACGAGGCGCTGGGACTCGTCTATCTGCCGATGGGGATGGGTGCGGTCGACCAATGGGGCGGGCATCGCCCGGCGACAACCGAGCGGTTCGCGACCTCGGTACTGGCGCTCGACATCGCTACCGGCAAACCGCGCTGGGTCTATCAGACGGTGCACCATGACCTGTGGGACATGGACGTGCCGGCGCAGCCCGCGCTGGTCGACCTGAACCTGCCCGGGAGTGGGCGGGTGCCGGCGCTGGTCCAGTCGACCAAGACGGGCAATCTGTTCGTGCTCGACCGGCGGACCGGCCGGCCGATCTTCCCCGCCCCCGAGACGCCGGTGCCGGCGGGCGCCGCGTCCGGCGATCATACCTCGCCGACGCAGCCGCTGTCCGCGATCTCGCTGATGCCCGCGCCGGCGCGCGAGAAGGATATGTGGGGGGCGACGATGATCGACCAATTGTGGTGCCGCATCCGCTTCAGGTCGCTCGACTATAAGGGCGCGTTCACGCCGCCGTCGCTGCGCGGGTCGCTGGTGTTCCCGGGCAATTTCGGGGTGATGGACTGGGGCGGCATCTCGATCGACCCGGTGCGGCAGGTGATCTTCGCGCATCCCAATTACGTCGCCTTCGTCGACCGGCTGGTGCCCCGCGCCGACGATACCGACGGCCCGAACGAGCGCGGTCCGGCGGGCGGATCGGATCGCCGCGGGTCGCAGGAGGCGGGCTACAATCCCAATACCGGCGCGCCGTTCGCGGTCGACATGAACCCGTTCCTGTCCTTCGCCGGCCTGCCGTGCCAGCAGCCGCCCTGGGGCTATGTCGCCGGGATCGACCTGACCACGGGCAAGAAGGTGTGGGAGCACAAGAACGGCACGATCCGTGACGAGACGATCTTGCCGCTGACGTTCAAGCTCGGCGTGCCGTCGCTCGGCGGGCCGATCACCACCGCGGGCGGCGTCGCGTTCATGGCGGCGGCGATCGACGATTACGTCCGCGGCTATGACACGCGCACCGGCAAGGTGCTGTGGCGCGCACGGCTGCCGGCGGGCGGGCAGGCGACGCCGATGACCTATCGCTCGACGGCGAGCGGGCGGCAGTTCGTCGTCGTCGTCGCGGGCGGGCATGGCTCGCTCGGCACCAGGCTCGGCGATCATGTCATCGCCTACGCCTTGCCCAAATGATCGTCGGAGGGCGACCCGAACACTCGGGTTGCCCTTCGTAGCGGCGCGGGGTACACAGGGGGTTATGGCGTGGCCGCTCCGGTAAGGGGCGGCCCTATTTGTTTCCGACCCAAAAGATCCGACGGAGTTCACCCGTGGCCCAGCCCCTTATGCCCCATGCGACCGCGTCCTGGATGGTCGACAATACGTCGCTGTCCTTCGACCAGATCGCCGATTTCTGCGGCCTCCACATCCTCGAGGTGCAGGCGATCGCCGACGATACCGCCGCCTCGAAGCTGACCGGGCGCGATCCGGTCCGCGCGCACGAGCTGACGCAGGACGAGATCGACAAGGGCCAGGCCGATCCCGCCTATCGCCTCAAGATGATCAAGGGTCCCGAGCAGGTCCGCCGCACCAAGGGCCCGCGCTACACGCCGGTGTCGAAGCGGCAGGACAAGCCCGACGGCATAGCCTGGATCATCCGCAACCATCCCGAGATCACCGACGGCGCGATCAGCAACCTGATCGGCACCACCCGCACGACGATCGCCGCGATCCGCGACCGCAGCCACTGGAACATCGGCAACATCACGCCGAAGGACCCGGTGACGCTGGGCCTGACGACGCAGCGCGAGCTCGACGCGGCGGTGGCCAAGGCGTCGAAGGCGTCGGGCAACGAGGCCGCGCCGACCGACACGCGGCTGGAGGGCGATCGCGAGGCGCTGATCGCCAGCCTGCGCGCCGAGCGCGACGCGGCGGCGCGCGGCGTCGACGTGGCGGATCAGGACCCGGCCTCGGCCGCGGCGGCGCTGTTCCAGGATCCGTTCAAGCGCTGATGTCGGGGTAAGCTTCTCTTCCTCCGTTTGCCCTTCGACAGGCTCAGGGCGAACGGACAGGAGACTGGTACCTTGTCCCGCGCTGCGCTAGCCTCTCCCAAAGCATTGGGAGAGCAGGCATGTGCGACGAACTTACCGTCGAGGACGACGCCCGGCTGACGCGGCGGCAGCTCGGGCTTGCGGCGGGGGCGGTGGGCGCGGCGCTGGTGCTGCCGGCGCCTGCGGACGCCAAGCCGATCGCCGGGCGCGACGTCGTCATCACCACGCCCGACGGGCAGTGCGACGCCTATTTCACCGCGCCGAGCGCGGGCAAGCATCCCGCGGTGCTGATGTGGCCCGACATCATGGGGCTGCGGCCGGCGTTCCGTAAGATGGCCGACCGGCTCGCGCAGACGGGCTATGCGGTGCTGGTCGTCAACCAATTCTACCGCTCGGCCAAGTCGCCGATCATCGCCGCCGGCGAATCGTTCGACCAGCCCGCGGTGCGGGACCGGATCATGCCGTGGCGTGCCGCGCTCACCGCGACGGCGACGACCAGCGATGCCAAGGTCTTCCTCGCCTTCCTCGACCTGCAGAAGGAGGTCGACACCAAGCGCGGCATCGGCAGCGCAGGCTATTGCATGGGCGGACCGATGGTGCTGCGCACCGCCGCGGCGCGGCCGGCGCGGGTGCATGCCGGCGCGTCCTTCCACGGCGCGGGGCTGGTCAGCGATGCGCCGGACAGTCCGCACAAGCTCGTGCCGCAGCTCACGGGTGGCTATCTCATCGCGATCGCCAGCAACGACGATGCGCGCAGCCCCAATGACAAGGTGGCGCTGCGCGAGGCCTTCGCCGCGGCGAAGCGGCCGGCGGAGATCGAGGTCTATGCCGATGCGATGCACGGCTGGTGCGTGATCGACAGCAAGGTCTACAACCCGCCGCAGGCCGAACGCGCCTGGGCGCGGATGCTCGACCTGTTCGCCAAGAATTTGTGACGGGAGCCGCGTGATGGCCGAACTGACCTTCTACACCAACCCGCGCTCGCGCGGACGGATCGCACGCTGGATGCTCGAGGAGGCGGGGGTCGACTATGATACCGTCGTGCTCGATTATGCCTCGACGATGAAGCAGGAGCCCTATCTGTCGGTCAATCCGATGGCGAAGGTGCCGGCGATCGTCCATCGCGGCAAGACGGTGACCGAATGCGCGGCGATCTGCGCCTATTGCGCCGAGGCGTTCCCGGCGGCGGGGCTTAGCCCACGCGACGACGAGCGCGCGGATTATTACCGCTGGCTGTTCTTCGCGGCGGGGCCGATCGAGGCGGCGGTGACCAACCGCTCGCTAGGCGTGGTGCCGAGCGAGGCGCAGCAGCGGATGGTCGGCTATGGCGATTACGACCGCGTCGTCGACGTGCTCGAGCAGGCGGTGGACGCGCATCCGTTCATCGCCGGCGACCGGTTCACCGCGGCGGACGTCTATGTCGGATCGCAGGTGATGTTCGGGCAGCAATTCGGGTCGATGCCGAAGCGCGCGGCGTTCGAGGCGTATGTCGCGCGGCTGACGGCGCGCGAGGGGTTCCGGCGGGCGGCGGCGCTGGACGATGCGGCGATCGCGGCGGCGGCTTGAGGGGCGCAGAGACGCACCTTCAATAGCCGAGGACATTCCATTCCTCCCCCGCCAGGGGGGGGGGGCGCGCCCGAAGGGCGTGACGGAGGGGGAGGATACGGCGAACGTGGTCGTATGCGGAAACGCCCCCTCCACCACCCGCTGACGCGGGCGGTCCCCAGCGCAAGGTCGATCATGCCCCCGGCATGATCTTGGATTGCCGGGGGCAATCCAACCTTGCGCTCCCGCTAAAGCGAGGGAGGAATTTGGAGCTATCCCCCGATCACGGCCTTGAGGAATTCCGGGATCGGGCCGTTCCAGCCGTCGTCGGGGCCGTCGTCGCGCTCGTCGCGGCGTGGGCGGCGGTTGCCATCGGGGCGGATGTCGCGGCGCGGCGGCGGCGCGAATTCCGGCTCGGGGCGGCGCTCCTGACGGGGCTGGCGACGCGGTTCCTCGACGGCGGCGGGCGCCTCGACCACTTCGGGTGCAGCCTCCGCCACCGGCGCGCGCGCGGGGCGGTCGCGGCGGCTCTCACCGCGTGTGGTGCGGTCGCGGCGGCCGCGGCGCGGTTCCTCGCTCGCGGCGGTAGCGGCAGCGGCGGGCGTCTCCGCCTCGGCAGCGGCGCCGAGGTCGAGCCGGTCGATCTTCTGGCCGGTCAGCTTCTCGATATTCTGGATGTTCTCGGCATCCTCGCTGGTGATCAGCGTATAGGCGATGCCGGTCGCGCCGCCGCGGCCGGTGCGGCCGATGCGGTGGACGTAGTCGTCCGGATGCCACGGCGCGTCGAAGTTGAAGACGTGGCTGACGCCCTTGATGTCGAGCCCGCGCGCGGCGACGTCGGAGGCGACGAGGATGTTGATCTTGCCGTCCTTGAACAGGTCGAGCTCGGCGATCCGCTGCGCCTGTTCCATGTCGCCATGGATCTCGCCCGCCTTGAAGCCGTGCTTCTTGAGGCTCTTGTTGAGCTCGCGCACCGTCGTCTTGCGGTTGCAGAAGATGATCGCGTTGCGCACCTCGTCCTGCCCCAGCAACTGGCGCAGCGCCTCGCGCTTCTTCATCGCATTGCCGGAGACGGGGACGAGGAACTGCTTGATGTTGAGGTTGGTCGACGCGGGGCGCGACACCTCGATCATCTTCGGATTGTCGAGGAACTTGTCGGCGAGCTTCTTGATCGGCGGCGGCATCGTCGCCGAGAAGAGCAACGTCTGGCGCTGTTTGGGCAGCTTGGTGCAGATTTCCTCGATATCGGGGATGAAGCCCATGTCGAGCATCCGGTCCGCCTCGTCGATGACTAGCATCGAACAGCCGGTGAGCAGGATGTTGCCGCGGCCGAACAGGTCCATCAGGCGGCCCGGCGTCGCGATCAGCACGTCGACGCCCTTTTCGAGCGCCTTGATCTGGTCGCCCATCGATACGCCGCCGATGAGGAGCGCCATCGACAGCTTGGTGCCGGCGCCGTATTTCTCGAAATTCTCGGCGACCTGCGCGGCGAGTTCGCGCGTCGGCTCGAGGATCAGCGAGCGTGGCATGCGCGCGCGGCTGCGGCCGTGCGACAGGATGTCGATCATCGGCAGCACGAAGGCGGCGGTCTTGCCCGTCCCCGTCTGCGCGATGCCGATCAGGTCGCGCATCATCAGCACCGACGGGATCGCCGACGCCTGGATCGGCGTCGGCTCGGTATAGCCGGCGTCGGTGACCGCCTTGAGCAGTTCGTCGGAAAGGCCGAGGTCGGCGAAGCTCATGCCAAAAGGCTCATGCAAAGGTCCGGATAAGTCACGGTCACGCGCGCGTGCGATACCGTTGCGGCTGGCGCTTGCGGATTCGGGCGCAAAAGTCAAGAATTGGTGCGCCAAGTCCTCCCCCGCCAGGGGGGGGGCAGGGCCATTGCATATGGGCGCGGTGGCGAGGCTCGGCCGGCTTCCTCTTCATGTCCGTCACCCCGGACTCGTTCCGGGGTCCACTGGGCCGCAAGGGAATGGCACCGGCTCAAGCCGTTCTCCTCGCCGCAGGGTGGACCCCGGAACGGGTCCGGGGTGACGGGGTGGAATTGGAAGACGGTGGGCTCAAATGAACGTTCATATGCGATAGCCCCACCCGGCGGGGGACCGCTCGGCGCAAGCCTAGTGGTGGGGGGGAGGTTAGAGCGGGAGCTTCGTTACCGGGCTCCCGCTCTAACCTCCCCCTCCGTCACGGCTTTGCCGTGCCACCTCCCCCTGGCGGGGGAGGACTTTGCTACTTCGCCGGGACCAATGTCTTGAACGTCGCGATGCCGCAGCTCGCGCCGGAGCGCATGCGGATCACGTCGCGGCCGGCGCAGACCTGGCCGTCGGCGGCGGGGCGCAGGTAGAAGCCGCCGTAATAATCGAGCGGGCCGCAATCCTTGTCGAGCCGCGCGCGCAGCCGCTTGCCGCCGTTCATCACCAGATCGACCGCGCCGGGGGTCTGGATCAGCGCGCCGCCGAGATCGGCGGCGGCGACGCATTTCGGCCCCTTCTTCTCCTTGTAGCGCACCGGCGCGGGAATGGCGGCGCGCGCCGCGCCCATCCGCGGCAGGCGGATGATGACGCGCTCGTGGATCGTCATCTGCGCGAGCAGCGTGCCGTCGCGCTGGCCCGCGCCGCCGCCGAGCGCGGCGGCGGCGGGCGCCGCGACGGCGATCAGCAGGATGGGAAATGCGGGATGCAGCATGTCAGACCCCGCCCCTTAGTCCGGATCGTTGAACAGGCGATGAACTTGGCCTAGCGGACGCGGCATGACACCCGCGCAGACCGCCATGCTCGACGCGCTCGTTCCCGTATTGGGACGCAAGGGGATCGTCACCGATCCCGCCGCGATCGCGCCGTGGCTGGTCGACTGGCGGCGGCGCTTCCACGGCGCGGCGCCGGCGATCCTCGCGCCTGCCTCGACCGCCGAGGTCGCCGCCGTCGTCGCCGCCGCCGCGCGGCATCGCGTGCCGCTGGTGCCGCAGGGCGGCAACAGCTCGATGGTCGGCGGGGCGACGCCGCCCGCCGACGGCTCGGCGCTGATCCTGTCGTTGCGGCGGATGAATGCGATCCGCCGCGTCGATGCCGCGGCGGGGCTGGCGGTGGCGGAGGCGGGGGTGATCCTGTCCGACCTGCACGACGCGGCGCTCGCCGTCGACCGGCGCTTTCCGCTGACGCTCGGCGCCAAGGGCAATGCGACGATCGGCGGGCTCGTCTCGACCAACGCCGGCGGCACGCAGGTGCTGCGCTTCGGATCGATGCGCGGGCTGGTCGCCGGCGTCGAGGTGGTGCTCGCCGACGGCAGCGTGCACGACGGGCTGGCGCCGCTCAAGAAGGACAATCGCGGTTACGACCTGACGCAATTGCTGGTCGGCGCGGAGGGGACGCTGGGCGTGGTCACCGCGGCGACGCTGCGACTGGTGCCGGTGCCGGCGGTGCGCGCGACCGCCTGGGCGGCGGTGCGCGATCCGCAGGCGGCGCTGACGCTGCTGCGCCGTTTCCAGGCGGCGACCGAGGCGCTGGAGAGTTTCGAGATCCTGCCGCGTGAATCGCTCGCCGCGGTGCTCGCTTATGTGCCGAGCCTGCGCGCGCCGGTGGCGGCGGAGGCGGCTTGGCATCTGCTGATCGAACATACCGATCCGGCCGGCGACGCGCTGATGGAGCGGCTGCTCGGCGAGGCGCTCGCGGACAGGCTGATCGCCGATGCGACGCTGGCGGCGACCGCGACGCAGGCGGCGGACTTCTGGCGGATCCGCGAATCGATCTCCGATTCCGAGCGGGCGCTCGGCCCGGCGTCGCAGCACGATCTGTCGGTGCCGATCGACGCGATGCCGCGCTTCATGATCGAGGCGGCGGCGGCGTGCGAGGCGCGCTTCCCCGGGACGCATGCGAGCGGCTTCGGCCATCTCGGCGACGGCAACGTCCATTTCCACGTGCGCGCGGCGTCGGGGACCGATCCCGCGCTCTGGTATGGCGAGCAAGTGCCGGTGGTGACGCGCTTCGTCGACGATCTGGTGATCGCGGCGGGGGGCTCGATCGCCGCCGAGCACGGCATCGGCCAGATGAAGCTGGCCGAGCTGGAACGGCTGTCGTCGCCGGCGCGGCTGACGGCGCTGCGCGCGGTCAAGGCGGCGATGGACCCGCTCGGCATCCTCAACCCGGGCAAGCTCGTGGCGCTTGCACCCTCGGCTGCGGCCCAATAGAGCAGCGGCCAGCGAGCGGCTGCGCCGCAAACTATCCACCACGGAGAGAGTTCCCATGGCCAGTGCGCCGCTTCCTTTGTTCTACAACGGCCTCGAGCCGCTCTCGAGCGAGACGCATGCCGATTGGCGTGTCCGCCAGCAGGACAGCGCGCCGTTCCTCGTCGGCCAGCATGCGATTCCGATCACCACCGACGAATTCCCGCTGGTGCAGCGTCACATGCCGATCGTCTTCTCGGTCGGCGACGACGCCATCCCGCTCGCGCTGATGGGCCTCAACGAAGGCGTCAACGTCTTCATGGGCGACGACGGCAAGCTGACCGAGACCAATTTCTACGTTCCGGCCTATGTCCGCCGCTATCCCTATATGCTCGCGCGGCTGCGTCCCGACGCCGAGGAGCTGTCGCTGTGCTTCGACCCGACCTCGGAGGCGCTCGGCGCCTATGACGACGGCGAGCCTCTGTTCGAGAACGGTCAGCCGAGCCAGGTGACCAAGGCGATCCTCGACTTCGCCGAGCAGTTCGAACAGGCCGGCGCCCGCACCCAGGCGTTCATGAACGAGCTGCGCGAGCAGGAATTGCTGATGGACGGCGAGGTCACCATCCAGATCGACGAGAACCAGCAGCCGTTCGTCTATCGCGGCTTCCAGATGATCAACGAAGAGAAGCTCGCCGGGCTGCGTGGCGACCAGCTGCGCAAGATGTCGCAATCGGGCATGCTGCCGCTGCTCTACGCGCATCTCTTCTCGCTGTCGTTGATGCGCGAGATCTTCGCCCGCCAGGCGCAGCAGAACAAGGTGCCGCAGCCGCAGTTCGGCTGATCCTTCCTTCCATACCGATCGCACGGGCGGGGGTCGCATGACGCGAGTCCCGCCCGTGTCGTATCCGGGCCATCGCCATGGCTTGACCCGTCGTGCGCGCCGGTCGAGTGTTCCCGCCGCTAGCAAGGGGTTGGACTCTATGACGAACCGGATCGACGGCGAACGCTATTCGCGGGTGGCGATCGCCTTCCACTGGACGATTGCGGTGCTGGTCGTCGCCAATCTGATCATCGGCATCGGCCATGACGGCATCCCGGCGCTGCGCGCGCTGATGGGGGCGCACAAGGCGATCGGCATCACCGTGCTGGTCCTGACCGCCGGCCGCGTCGCGTGGCGGCTGACGCATCGTCCACCGGCGCTGCCCGCGGGGACGCCGGCGTGGGAGAAGGGCGTCGCGCACGCCACGCATTGGACGCTGTACCTGCTGATGGTTGCGATGCCGCTGACCGGCTGGATGATGGTCTCCGGTCCCGGCCCCGGGCCGCAGCGGCCGCTGAGCTGGTTCGGAGTGTTCGACGTGCCGCTGCTGCCGGTCGGCAGCCGCGCCGCCGATCTGGGCCATGACGCGCACGGGCTGCTCGGCTGGCTGATGCTCGCGCTGGTCGTGCTGCACGTCGCCGCGGCGCTGCGCCACCATCTGCTGCTGCGCGATTCGGTCCTCGTCCGGATCGCGCCCGTGCTGGGCAAGTAAAAGAACCGGACAGAAAAAAAGAACGGCTGGCGGGCCGGGGGTTGAACCAATCGGGCGCTCGACTATTTTATGAAAGTACGGCGCTCGTGTCCCCCCTTTCGCGGGCCCGTATGACACACTTTCAGTGTGTCTCCTCCCTGAACCTTGGCCACTCCGTGCTTCATGCACGGGGTGGTTTTTTTATGTCACTCCGCCGCCAGCGCGATCCCGTCGCCGGTGAGCGCCTCGTCCGCCGCCGCGGCGATCATCCGCTGGAGCAGTGCGATGACCGCGGGCAGGCCGGCACCGGGGCGATCGAGCGCGGCATCGAGATAGAGCGTGCGGTCGAACTCGATCTGGATGGCGTGGATGCCGCGGGCCGGGGCGGCGTGGCGTTCGAGGATATGGCCGCCCGCATATGGCGTGTTGAGCGCGGTGCGCACGCCGGCCTGCGCCGCCGCCGCCTCCAGCCGCGCGACGAAGCGGTGTGCCGCGGCATGGCCGAAGCGGTCGCCGAGCACGATGCGGGCATGATCGCCGAGCGGCGGCATCGAATGCACGTCGAGCAGCACCGCGACGCCGAACCGCGCCTGCGCCGCGGCGAGCGCGGCGGCGAGCGCGGCATGATAGGGGCGATAATCCTGTTCGATCCGTGCGGCGACCTCGTTTCCGCTGAACCGCCGCCGCCACAGATCGCCCGCCGCCCCGGCGCGGCGCGGCACCAGGCCCAGGCCGCTGCGCACCTTGGCGGAGGGCGCCGGCTGGCCGTGCGGGCGGACGCCCTCGTCGACGCGCGGGTCGCGCTCGCTTTCGCCGCGGTTGAGGTCGATCCAGGCGCGTGCGCGGCGCTGGACCAGCATCGTCTCCCGCGTCCGCGCACCCTGCGCGACCGCGTCGACGAAGCGATCCTCGAGGATGGTCAGCGCGGTCGCCGGCAGCCGCAGCGCGCCGAGCAGCGCCGCCGGATAGTCGCGACCGGCATGCGGCACGGACAGGACCACCGGGCTGAGCGGCGCACCGTCGCGGTCCAACCCGCCGATCGTATCGAACGATGCGTCCATCTATGGCACGTCCTACCGCGTTCCCGCGTTCGGCGCGCTGGAAATCTTCACAACTGCGGATCATAGGACGGCGCGCGAATGGAGACCGACAAGGCGATGATCCGAATCCTGCTGGCCGAAGACGATCAAGTCATGCGCGAATATCTCACCCGCGCGCTGGAGCGCGCCGGCTATGCGGTTGCGGCGGTGGACCGCGGCACGGCGGCGATCCCGTTGCTGGAGAGCGAATCGTTCGACCTGCTGCTGACCGATATCGTCATGCCCGAGATGGACGGAATCGAACTCGCCCGCCGCGCCGCCGAACTGGTGCCGGGGCTGCGCGTGATGTTCATCACCGGCTTCGCCGCGGTGACGCTGAAGGCGGGGCGCGAGATGCCCAATGCGCGCGTGCTGTCCAAGCCGTTCCACCTGCGCGACCTCGTCGCCGAGGTCGATCGCGTTTTCGAGACGGGAAGTGCCACCGGATTGAATTGACCGCTTGCCAGGCCGGAAAAGCCCGGCTAATGGCGCACCTCCGGCGGGCGTGTAGCTCAGTGGTAGAGCACTGTGTTGACATCGCAGGGGTCGCAAGTTCAATCCTTGCCACGCCCACCATCCTGATTTGGCTCTATCCGGCAGCATTCCTCCACCCCAGAGGGATCGGATAGAGCCACTTCGGCCTCCCGGTGCCGCGGCATCGGAATTTCCACCTCATCATCGTCACATTCGGTTTGGTGCCGGCGGCGCGCCGGGCAAGAAGCGGGCAGGGTTTCGCGTCGGGCGGGCCTGCCGACCGTATCCGGACGATGATCGCATGACTCACAGCAACCGCGCGCGGACCAGCGCGATCCGGGCCTTCCTCGCCGCGCAATCCTCCGCCGGGCTGGTGCTGATGGCGGCGGCGGTCATGGCGCTGGGCATCGCCAATTCGCCGCTCGGGCCGGGCTATGCCACGCTGCTGCATGCCGGCATCGGCCCGCTGTCGCTCGGCCATTGGATCAACGACGGGGTGATGACCGTCTTTTTCCTGCTCGTCGGGCTGGAGATCAAGCGCGAGATGGTCGACGGGCAATTGTCGACCTGGCCGCGCCGCATGCTGCCCGGGGTCGCCGCGGCGGGCGGGATGATCGTGCCCGCCTTGCTGTTCCTCGCGGTCAATCGCGGACCGACCGCGTCGGGCTGGGCGATCCCGGCGGCGACCGACATCGCCTTCGCCCTGGGCGTCATCGCGCTGCTCGGCGCGCGCGTGCCGGCGTCGCTGCGCGTGTTCCTGGCGGCGCTGGCGATCCTCGACGATCTCGGCGCGGTGCTGATCATCGCGATCTTCTATACCGCCGGCCTGTCGTGGCCCGACCTCGCCGGCGCGGCGGTGGCGGTCGCGGTGCTGATCGGCTGCAACCGCTGCGGGGTGCAGCGGCTGTCGGTCTATCTGGCGATCGGCGTGATTGTCTGGCTGTTCGTGCTGCGCTCTGGCGTGCATGCGACGCTGGCGGGGGTGGTGCTGGCGCTGACCATCCCGATGCGGCGCACCCGGGGACGGTCCGACGCGGACGATCCCAGCCCGCTGCACCGGCTCGAACATGCGCTGCAACGGCCGGTGGCGTTTCTGGTGGTGCCGGTATTCGCGCTGGCCAATGCCGCGGTGCCGCTGCTCGACCTGCCCGCGGGGGCGCTGGCGGCGCCGGTGACGCTCGGGGTGATGGGCGGGCTGGTGATCGGCAAGGTCGCCGGCGTGTTCGGCTGCGCGATGCTGGCGATCCGGCTCGGTCTCGCCGACATGCCCGCGCATGCCGGGCGGCGTCAGCTCTTCGGCGTCGCCTTGCTGTGCGGGATCGGCTTTACGATGAGTATCTTCATCACGCTGCTTGCCTTTCCCGATGCGCCGCTGCTGCAGACAGAAGCGAAGCTCGGCGTGCTGCTCGGTTCGCTGCTGTCGGGGATCGCGGGCTATACCGTGCTGCGGGTAGCGCGGCGCTGAGGCGCCGCGCCAGACGGTCAGTCGCGGGCGATGCCGCGGCCGGCGACCTTCTCATAGCCGGACAGTTCGTCGCCGATCGCCACCTTGGCGGCGAGATCGTCGGCGCGTGCCTGGTCCTTGGCCGCACGCTTGGGATCGTTGGGGTCGCCGTCGGGATCGGCGGCACCGACATTGGGGCTGTCGGGGATGTAGAGAACGGGCTTGTCGTGATTGTCATCGGGCAATGGACATCTCCTTTGGCTCTGCCGGGGAAAACGTCCGGGGGCGCAGGCGGTGCCATCGTCCGCCTGCGCCCCGTCGCTCAATAGCGTAGGCTGATCGTGCCGAGGATCGCGCGCGGTGCGGCGTAGCGGCTCTGGTCGAAGGTCAGCGCGGTGAGATATTTGGCGTTGGTGACGTTCTGCAGATTGGCGCTGATCGCGACATTCTCGGTGAGCGCGTAGCGGCCGAACAGATCGACCGTCGCGACGTTGCTTTGGGTGATGCGGATCGGCTGGCCGGTGGTCGACGACACCGTGCCGGGCTCGAAATAGAAGCGCCCCTGATATTGCACCGACGCGCCGAGCTTGAGCGCCTTCAGGCCCTGCGGCGTGTAGGACAGGTTGAGGCGGCCGGTGTTGCGCGGCACGAAGGTGCGGACCGGTTCGTCATTCTCGCCGCGCACGCGCATCACGGTGAAGCCGCCGGTCACCTGCACGCCCGCGGCGGGCTGGCCGCCGACCTCGACCTCTATGCCCTGCGACTTGGCGTCGACGCCGCGATAGATGGTGCGGCCGAGCGCGGTGTCGAAGCCGGCGGCCTCTGCGGTGTTGTTCTGGCGCGCCTGGAAGACCGCGGCGCTGGCGTTGAAGCGGCCACCGAACCACGCGCCCTTCAGCCCCGCCTCGAGATTGTCGCCGGTGATCGGTGCGAGCAGCCGGTTCTGCGCATCGAACTCGGTCTGCGGATTGAAGATCGTCGCATAGCTCGCATAGGCGCTGATCGTTGGCGTCAGGTCGTAGGTCGCGCCGACGAACGGCAGGAAGCGCCGGTCATCGAAATTGGTGGGCACCAAATAGGATACGCCCTGGCTGGTGGCATGCGTGTAATTGCCACCGAGCATCACCTTGAACGGATCGGCGAGGTTGAGGCGGACGAGGCCATAGACCGTCTCGCGCTGCGTATGCTGGTCGAGGCTGAGGTCGTAGGGCGTGGGGAAGGTCGTCTTCGGGAAATTGCCGTCGAAGAAGGTGTCGAGCGGCAGGAACAAGCCGACCTGGCTGTAATCATAACTCGAATATTGCCGATAGCGTTCGGCGCCGCGCATCACCCCGACCATGACGTCGTGCTGCCGGCCGCCGACCGATACCGGGCCACCGATATAGGCGTCGAGCGTCAGATTGCGCGCCTCGCCCTTGAAGGCGCCGGGATAGCTCTGGATACCCTTGACCTCGGCGGGGTTGCTCCGGTCGATGCCGCCCGGCGCACCGCGGACCGGATTGCCATAGACGTAGAAGAGCGTGTCGTTCTCGCTGGTCGCCTTCCGCAGCACCGACAGCTTGCCGGTCCAGCCGTTGCCGAAATCGTGGGTGAGGTCGCCGAAGATCTGGCGATCGATGACGTTCCAGCCCGACCAGCGTGGCGCATAATTGGCGGAGCGCGCGAAATCGATGCGCGAGCCATCGGTGTAATAGAGCGGGATCGCGCCCCACATCGCGCCGCGGCTCTGATGGTCCTGATGGCCGTAACCGGCGCTGATCACGGTGTTGGCGCCGAGATCGGCCTCGACGATGCCATAGCCGGTCCAGCGGCGCAGGCTGTAACGGTCGATATAGCTGTCGGTGTCGAGCAGCGCGCCGACCGCACGCGCGCGGATGCTGCCGTCGGCGGTGAGCGGGACGCTGACGTCGCCGTCGATCCGCTTGCTGTCGAACGAGCCATATTGCGCGCTCGCCGAGACCTTGAGCTCATGATACGGGCGCTTGCGGATGAAGTTGATCACCGCCGAAGGGTTGCCGGTCGGCGAAAGCAGCCCCGGCGCGCCGCGCACCACCTCGACCCGGTCGTACATCGCGGTGTCGATCGACCCGGTCTGGATGCCGAACGAAAAGGGCTGGCCGATCCCGTCGATCTGGAAGGTCTGGATGTCGAAGCCGCGCGCCGAATAATAGACGCGGTCAGTCTCGCCGGCGAAGACGTTGACGCCCGGGACGGTCGCGAGCAACGCGTTGACGTCGTTGAGCTGGAAATCCTCGATCTGCGCGCGGGTGACGACGCTGACCGATTGCGGCGTCTCGCGCTGGCTTAGCGGCAGGCGGGTCGCGGTACGCTGGGCCTTGACGCCGTAATCGTCGCTGCCTTCGCTGCGCTGGCCGGTGACGATGATGTCGTCGCTGCTGCGCTGCGGATCGGCAGCGCCCGTATCGCTCACCGGTGCCGCTACCACGCTTGCCGCCATCAACGCGATGAACGCCGTCATTCTCTACTCCCTGATCGTTGCCAGCCTCTTAGCGGCCAGCGCTGCTGTTGCAAGTGAATAGCAATAGCCGGGTCGGGCGAATGAAAGGTGTTACATCATAGTCACATAACGGGCCCATTTCGTGACGGTTCTAAGTCTGACATTGCCGCTAAGATCGAAATCCACTAATGAAAATGCTAGCGCTACCATAAAGCGTGAGATTCAGTTTTGCGCCGGGTGGGGCGCCGGAGAGGATGGGGATGAACAGGATCGTGACCACGGACGCCAAGCGTCCGGCTTTCAACGCTGCGCTGCGCGCGGGTGTCTCGAGCTTTGCGCTCGGCATGATTGCGCTCGCATCGCCGGCGTTCGCCGAAGGGCTGGCGCAGGCGGATACGAGTGCGATCCCACAGGCGACGGGCCAGGCGGCGACCACCGCGGGCGACCTCACCAGCACCGCAGCCACCGCCGATCAGGTGCCCGCGGACCAGCCGTCGGGCGACGAGATCGTCGTCACCGGCCGTCGCGCCGCATTGCAGGCCGCCGACGAGCGCAAGCGCCGCAGCGAGACGATCATCGACTCGGTCGTCGCCGACGAGGCCGGTAAATTGCCAGACAATAGCATCACGGAAGTGTTGCAGCGCGTCTCCGGCGTATCGATCGTGCGCTTCGCGGCGCTTGGCGATCCCGATCACTTCTCGGTCCAGGGGTCTGGCGTGCAGGTGCGCGGCCTGACCGGCGTTGCCTCGCGCCTCAACGGCCGCGAGATCTTCAGTGCCAACAACGGCCGCGCGATCCTGTGGAGCGACGTCACGCCCGAGCTGATGGCCGCGGTCGACGTCTACAAGGCGTCCACGGCCGATCTGATCGAGGGCGGCACCGGCGGGCAGATCGACCTGCGCACCAAGATGCCGTTCGACTTCAACGGCAAGTTCCACATGGCCGCGACCGGCGAACTCGGCATGGGCGACATGGCGCAGAAGGCCGATCCGGTCGCCTCGGTGCTCGCGACCAAGACGTTCGACACGCCGATCGGCAAGATCGGCGTGCTCGCCGACGTGGCGTACAGCCAGTTCAGCTCGCTGTCGCAGTTCATCCGCACCGAGCCGTATTTCAAGACGAACATCAGCGGCAAGGACTATTACGTTCCCGGCGGTTTCACCTACGGCGACGAGGCGTTCCAGTATCGCCGCTACGGCATCTACGGCGCGGTGCAGTGGGCGCCGACCGACGATCTGACGTTCAGCGGCACCTTCTTCCAGTCGCGCTACAAGAGCCAGTCGAGCGACTACGGCGCGCAGGTCAGCTCGCAGACGCTGGCGGTCGATCCCGCGAGCAGCAGCTTCGACAGCAACGGCGTACTGACCAAGACCAGCTCGCTATTCAACCGCGACAATAATACGTTCCTCCCCAGCGCCAGCAACATCACCAGTTCTGGCAACAAGGGCTTCGTCGACAGCAACACGCGCACCCGCGACTATTCGCTGGCGTTCAACTACGCCCCGATCGACAGCCACCTGTCGCTGAAGGGCGCGTTGCAGCGCGTCGACTCGCGTCAGATCTACGACCGGCTCGACATCTTCCGCGACGTCAGCTTCGGCACCGGTTTCGGCATGGACCTGACCGGCGACCTGCCGCAGATCACCACGACCGCCGCCGCGCAGGCGGGCTTCGCCAATCCGGCAAGCTATTTCTGGTCGGCGTCGATGCCGCATAACGAGCGCAACAAGGGCCGGCTCGACTCGGCCAATCTCGACGCCGAATATTCGTTCGACGACAGCTTCCTGAAGGCGATCAAGGTCGGCGCGCGCGCGGCGGAGCGGACCGAGCGCGACCTCGGCAACGGGTATAACTGGGCCGCCTTGGGCCGCGGCTGGAACGGCGATCCGCAGCTGACCTATGCCAATGCCGCACCGGGCGACACGACCTATCACGCGTTCAAGGACTTCTTCCGCGGCGAGACGGTGTTGCCGGGCAATCTGATGTTCGCGAGCGAGGATCTGGCCAAGCGCTACGTCGCGAACCGCACCGGGTTGGTGGCATCGCCGCCGACCAACTTCTGCGGCCCGGCCACCATCGATGACGACAACAATCCGGCGACGCCCAATGTAAGCAATCCGCAATGGAGCAACTGTTCGTCGTCGGGCGCACTGCCTGCCGGCAGCGGTTATGGCGGTGCGTCGGGCATCCGTCCGGTCGGCTTCGTGCTGCCGGGCGACCAGGTCGACAACAAGACGATCACCAAGGCGGCCTATGCGCTGGCGCGCTTCGGCCGGCCGGAGGGCGGCATCTCGGGCAACGTCGGCGTCCGCGTCGTCAATATCCAGAACGAGGGTAGCGGCTACATCCAGCAGAACGCCAACACGTTCATCCGCAACGGCCAGACGCAGACGCTGGGGCAGACGTTCCTTGCCCGTGGCGGCAAGGCGGAATTCACCCGCTGGCTGCCGTCGATCAACGTCGACTATGCGCCGAACGAGAAGATCAAGATCCGCGGCGGTTACAATATCACCATGGATCTGCCGACGTTCAACGCGCTGCGTGCGTCGGGCAGCATCGGCGTCGCGACGACGAGCAATCCCGGCAACGTCAACGGCGGCAGCAGCCTGCCGAACATCTTCACCAACTTCACCGCGGATACGGGCAATCCGTTGCTGAAGCCGACGATGTCGAACAACTTCGACATTTCGCTCGAATATTATGCGCGGCCGGGCACCGCCTTCCACCTCGCGCCGTTCTACAAGCGACTGACCGATCTGCCGATCTATTCGCTGACCCAGCGGCAGGTGACCGTGGTCTTCACCGACGGTACCAGCGAGAACGTCAATGCGGCGGCGACCGACTACATCAACGCCACCAAGGCGGCGACGGTGAAGGGCGTCGAGGTCGGCGGGCGTGCGTTCCTCGACATGCTGCCGGGCGTGCTGTCGGGTCTCGGCTTCGAGGCGAACTATACGTTCATCGACAGCAAGAACCCGGGCGATCTGTATCGCGACATCAACGGCGTCACCCGCAACGATGCGCCGCTGATCGGCCTGTCGAAGCACAATGCCAACGTGACGCTGCTCTACGAGAAGCAGGCGGTGTCGTTCCGCGTCGCTTATTCGTGGCGCTCGCGCTACCTGCAGACGACCAACAGCAATGGTACCAACCCGACCTACACTTATTTCGCCACGCCGGGGCCGACCGGGCAGGCGATCCAGATCGCGCTGCCGGTCTATGGCGATGCCTATGGCACGGTCGACGGCGGGGCGCGGTTCAAGGTCACCGACAATTTCTCCTTCGGTGTCCAGTTCACCAACATCCTCGGCGCGACGCAGCGCACGCTGATGGGCGGCTATCCGGGCGGCAAGCTGTACGGCCGCAGCTGGTTCCAGAGCGATCGCCGCATCTCGACCGGGATCAGCCTCGCTTTCTAGTGACCCAGCGCCCCGCTCGCCGACCGGCGGGCGGGGCGTCTGCCATCTCCGATCCGAAGGACCGCCATGACTCCGCTCCCGTTCCGTTTCGGCGCCGGTGCGCTGCTCTGTCTGGCCGCGGCAGCGTCCGCGGCGCCTGCGTCCGAGCCGGTACGGGTGATCGACGTCGATGTCGCGCGTGCGGCCGCGCCGATCGATCGCGCCTTCGACCTGTCGGTGGGATCGGACTTCGCGGGCACGCTGATCCGGCCGGACAGCCTCGCGCAGCTCGATACCGCGGTGCGCGAACTGGGCTTCCGCTATGTGCGCTTCCACGACGTGTTCACCGATGCGCTCGGCACGGTGAAGGTGCGCGACGGCAAGGTCGTCTATGACTGGACGAAGATCGACCAGCTCTACGACGCCTTGCTCGCGCGCAAGATCAAGCCGTTCGTCGAACTGGGCTTCACGCCGGACGCGCTCAAGACCTCGAACCAGACGATCTTCTACTGGAAGGGCAATACCTCGCATCCGCAGGCCGAGGGCTGGGCCAGGCTGATCGACGCCTATGTCCGCCACCTGCGCCAGCGTTACGGCGCCGAGGAGGTGCGCAGCTGGTATTTCGAGGTGTGGAACGAGCCCAATCTCGCCGGCTTCTGGGAGAAGGGCGACAAGGCGGCCTATCTCAGCCTGTACGAATCAAGCGCGCGGACGATCAAAGCGATCGACCCGGCTCTGCGCGTCGGCGGGCCGGCAACCGCGGGGGCGGCGTGGGTGCCCGAGCTGCTCGACTATGCCGCGGCGCGCAAGGTGCCGATCGATTTCGTGTCGACGCATACCTATGGTGTCGACGGCGGCTTCCTCGACGAGCGCGGCGAGGACGACAATCGGCTGTCGACCAATCCCGATGCGATCGTCGGCGACGTCCGCCGCGTCCGCGCGGAGATCGCAGCGTCGAAGTTTCCCGGCCTGCCGCTGTTCTTCACCGAATGGAGCGCGAGCTACAATCCGCGCGATCCAGTGCACGATTCCTATGTCAGCGCGCCCTATATCCTGACCAAATTGCTGGCCACGCGCGGGATCGCGCAGGGGATGAGCTATTGGACCTATAGCGACCTGTTCGAGGAAGCCGGGCCGCCGCCGACGCCGTTCCACGGCGGCTTCGGGTTGATGAACCGCGAGGGCATCCGCAAGCCGGCGTGGTTCGCATATAAATATCTCCACGCGCTGCGTGGGCCGGAGATCGCGCTCGCCGACGCGCAGGCGCTGGCGACGAGCGAGGGCGGGCGGACCAACGTCCTGATGTGGAACTGGCAGCAGCCCAAGCAGACGCTGAGCAACCGCCCGTTCTTCACCAGATTGCTGCCCGCGACGCCGGCGGCGGCGGCGGACTTGCGGCTGACGCATCTCGCGCCGGGGCGCTATCGGGTGACGGTGCGCCGGACCGGCTATCAGAAGAACGACGCGCATTCGCGCTATCTGGCGATGGGCTCGCCCAAGACGCTGACGCCGGCGCAGATCGCCGAATTGCAGGCGCTGACCACCGACACGCCGGAGATCGCACGCGTCGTTCAGGTCGGTCGTGACGGCGGCTATACGCTGCGGCTGCCGATGCGCAGCAACGACGTGGTGCTGGCGACGCTGGAACCGGTGGTGTCGAGGAATTGAGCGGGTTGCGCCAATCCGCTCCGTTCGTGCCGAGCGTGTCGAAGCACGGTGAGACTCAGGCCCTTCGACAGGCTCAGGGCAAACGGCGGGGGTCTTGGCGAACGCTGCTCGTGATGCTGGCGGTGCTCGCCACGCCCGCGGCATCACCCGCGCAACAGGCGGTGCCGTATCGCTGGACCAACGTCACCGTCGGGGCGGGGGGTTATGCGCCCAATATCGTGTTCAGCCTGGTCGAGCGCGGCCTGACCTATCTGCGCACCGACATGGGGGGCGGCTATCGCTGGGACGCGGCGGCGGCGCGCTGGGTGCCGCTGCAGGATGGCAATGCCGTTTCCAGCTATATGGGGATCGAGAGCATCGCGGCCGATCCCGTCGACGCGGACGTCGTCTATATGGCGGCGGGGATGAATGCCGGCGCCCCCGCGGCGATCCTGCGCTCGGGCGACCGCGGGCGGACGTGGCGGGTGGTGCCGGTGCCGTTCGCCATGGGCGGCAACGAGCCGGGGCGGGGCCTCGGCGAGCGGCTGGCGGTCGATCCCAACGATCATCGCCGGCTGTTCTTCGGATCGCGCCACGACGGCCTGTGGCAGAGCCACGATGCGGGGCAGAGCTGGACGCCGGTCGCGGGCTTTCCGCACAAGGGGCTCGGCCGGCCCGAGCGCCGCACCAGCCACGGCGGCGTATCCTTCGTCGCGATCGACCCGACCAGCGGCAAGGCGGGCGCGTCGCAGCGTATCTGGGCGGGGATCGCCGATCCGGGCGGGCCGGCGCTGTATCGTTCCGACGATGGCGGCGTGCATTGGACCGCGGTGGCGGGACCGGCGCTGTTCGCGGCCAAGGGCGTGGTCGATGCTCGGGGCGTGCTGTGGGTCGGCTTCGCCAGCGGCATCGGTCCGAGCGACGTCAAGACCGGCGCGGTCTGGCGCTACGACGCGCAGGGCCGTGGTCGCGACGTCACGCCGCCAGCGTGGCGTGCGGCAGGGGCCGAGGGCGGGTTTCTCGGCGTCGCGGTGGCGCGGTCGGCGCCGGGCACCGTCGCGGTGTCGACGATCGATCGCTATCGCGCCGGCGATTCGCTGTGGCTGAGCCGCGACGACGGCCTGCATTGGGACGATGTCGGCGCGCGCAGCCGCCGCGACGTGTCGGCGACGCCGTTCCTGCTGCACGAGGGCAAGGGCGCCGATTTCGGCCATTGGATCTCGGGCCTGGCGATCGACCCGTTCGATGCCGGCCATATCGCCTATACCACCGGCGCGACCGTCTATGCGGCGCAGCGCCTGCCGACGCGCGGCACGGTGGATTGGGCGCCGTGGGTGCGCGGGATCGAACAGACCGCGGTGATCACGATGATCTCGCCGACCGGCGGTGCGCCGGTCGTGTCGGGGTTCGGCGATCTCGCCGGCTTCGTCCACGACGATCTCGACCGTTCGCCGCAGCCGACCTTCGCCAACCCGTATCTCTCCAACACCAACATGCTCGATTACGCCGGCAAGGCACCGACCGTGATCGTGCGCAGCGGCAGCCTGTATCTCGACCGTCCCCGCGACGCGAGCCTCGCCCGGTCGGAGGATGGCGGCCGCAACTGGACGCCGCTGCGCCTGCCGCCGCAGGGCAGCCCGCCGGCGCGCGACGATCTCAACGGCGAGACGCCGATCACCGTCTCCGCGGACGGCGCGACGATGGTCGTCGCCGCACGCGTGCCGCAGGTGACGCGCGATCGCGGCCGGACGTGGTCGCCGGTGCGCGGGCTGCCGCCGCGGACGCGGGCGGTGTCCGACAAGCTCGATCCGGCGGTCTTCTACGCGGTCGACGCGACGGGTGGCCGGTTGCTGGTGTCGCGCGACGCCGGCGCGAGCTTCGCGCCGGTGGCGGGGCGCGGCCTGCCGCGCGACCTCACCACGGCGCAGGCGCGCAACCGTGAATCGCAAAGCGCGCTCGTCGCCGCGCCCGACGCGGCGGGGCGGCTGTGGTTGCAGGTCGGCACCGCGCTGTTCCGCAGCGAGGACGCCGGCGAGTCGTTCGTTCCGGCGAGCGGCGGGCTGGCGATCGAGCTGTACGGGCTAGGCAAGGATGCGGTGTTCGCGATCGGCAGCCGCGATGACGTGCGCGGCATCTGGCGGTCCACCGACCGCGGTGCGTCATGGCGGCGGATTGACGACGCGACGCATCGTTGGGGCGGGCGCTATCGCGTGGTCGCCGGCGATCCGCGCCGTGCCGGCCGCGTCTATGTCGGGACCGACGGACGCGGGCTGTTCTACGGCGATCCGATCGACTGACACGCATCCCCTGACGCGTTCGACCGTTCAGGTGCGACGTGAAGTCATTGGAGATGCGTCCTTGTCCGTCCTTGCAGGTCATACTGCCATCGTTACCGGCGCCAGCTCCGGAATCGGCCATGCCGTCGCGGCGGGGCTCGCCGACGCCGGCGCCGCGGTCGTCGTCAACTATCGCTCCGACGAGGAGAGCGCCGAAGCGCTGGCGCAGCGGATCACCGGGGCCGGCGGCAAGGCGATCGCGGTGCAGGCCGACGTATCGCAGGAGCCGGACGTCACCCGCCTGTTCGATGCCGCGGTGGCGGCGTTCGGGCGGGTCGACGTGCTCGTCTCCAATTCGGGCGTGCAGAAGGACGCACCGGTCGCCGACCTGACGCTCGCCGACTGGAACACCGTCATCGACATCAACCTGACCGGCCAGTTCCTCTGCGCGCGCGAGGCGGTCCGGCGCTTCCGTGCCCAGCCGCGGGACGGTCGGCCCGCGCGCAGCGCCGGCACGATCATCGCGATGAGCTCGGTGCACGAGCTGATCCCCTGGGCCGGCCACGTCAATTACGCCGCGGCGAAGGGCGGGGTGCGGATGCTGACGCGCACGCTGGCGCAGGAGGTCGCGGCCGACGGCATCCGCGTCAATGCGATCGCGCCCGGCGCGATCCGCACGCCGATCAACAAAGAGGCGTGGGAGACGGAGGCGGCGCTGACCAAATTGCTGAAGCTGATCCCCTATGGCCGGATCGGCGAGCCCGAGGACGTCGCGCGCGCGGCGGTGTGGCTCGCCTCCGACGCGGCGGATTACGTCACCGGCACCACCGTCTTCGTCGATGGCGGCATGTCGCTCTATCCCGAATTCCGCGACAATGGATGACGCGCGGGTCGGGCCACACCGGCGCATCGGCGATCACGGCATCATCGGCGACATGGAGACCGCGGCCCTGGTCGCCGCGGACGGGACGATCGACTATCTGTGCTGGCCGTCGCTCGACAGCCCCAGCGTCTTCGCCGAACTGCTCGATGCCGAGCGTGGCGGCGCCTTCGAGATCCGGCCGGCGCTCGACGCCGCCCGGGTGATACAGATCTACGTGCCCGATACCAACGTGCTGACGACGCGCTGGATGGCGACGAGCGGCAGCGTCGAGATCGTCGACCTGATGCCGCATCCGGACGCGCGCGTGCATCCCGAGCATCGCGCGCGCTGCCTGATCCGCCGCGTCACGGTGACGCGCGGCACGGTCGCCTTCGCGGCGCGCTGCCGGCCGCGGTTCGACTATGCGCGCGAGATGCCGCAGGTGGCGGCGGCGGACGGCGGCGTGTGCTTCGTCGGACGGGACCTGACGCTGCGCCTGCATGCCTCGGTGCCGCTGACCTGCGGCGACGGCACGGCGGACGCCGCTTTCGCCCTCGGCGAGGGCGAAAGCGCGTGGTTCGTGTTCGGCGAGGAGGCTCTGGAGCGTCCCGACGATGCGACCGTCGCCGCCGAGATCGCCGCGACGACGGCCGCCTGGCGCGGCTGGCTGTCGCGCACGAGCTATCGCGGCCGCTGGCGCGAGGAGATGATGCGCTCGGCGCTGGCGCTCAAGCTGCTCACCTCGAACCGCCACGGTTCGATCGCGGCGGCGGCGACCTTCTCACTGCCTGAGGCGGTGGGGGCGGGGCGCAACTGGGATTATCGCGCGACCTGGATCCGCGACGCCTCGTTCACCGTCTACGCCTTCATGCGACTGGGCTTCATCGACGAGGCCGAGCATTTCCGCCGCTGGGCAGGCGAGCGGGTGATGGCCGCCGACCGCCAGCATCCGATCCGCATCATGTATGCGATCGACGGGTCGGAAGCGGCGGACGAGGAGGAGCTGCCGCATCTCGCCGGCTATGCCGACAGTCGCCCGGTGCGGATCGGCAACGGCGCCCACGCGCAGAGCCAGCTCGACATCTTCGGCGAGCTGATGGACAGCGTCTATCTCTCGAACAAATACGGCGCGGCGATCGATCACGCCGGCTGGCAGCACGTTCGCGGCGTCATCGACTATGTCATCGCCAATTGGGACCAGCCCGATGCCGGCATCTGGGAGATGCGCTCGGCACCGCGTCACTTCCTCCATTCGCGGCTGATGTGCTGGGTGGCGCTCGACCGCGCGATCCGGCTCGCCAAGAAGCGCTCGCTGCCCGCGCAGCTGGTCGCGTGGAGCGAGGCGCGCGACGCCATCGTCGAGGATATCTGGAGCAATTTCCGCCATCCCGACCATGGCTATTTCGTTCAGGATCGCGGCGGCACCGAACTCGACGCCGCGTTGCTGATGATGCCGCTGGTCCGCTTCGTCTCCTCGACCGATCCGGTGTGGCTCAAGACGCTCGACGCGATCGGTACGCATCTGCGCGACGACGGCCTCGTCTACCGCTACCGCAACGCCGACGGCCTGGAGGGGACGGAAGGCGCCTTCACCACCTGCACCTTCTGGTACGCCGAATGCCTCGCGCGCGCCGGCCGGCTCGACGAGGCGCAGATGATCCTCGCCAAGGGCATCGCCTACGCCAACCCGCTCGGCCTGTTCTCGGAAGAACTCGACCTGCGCGGCGAGCCGATCGGCAACTTCCCGCAGGCGCTCACCCACCTCGCCTTCATCAGCGCCGCCTATTTCACCGACCGTCGCCTCGATCCGAGCTACCGGCCGAACTGGCAGCCGTGAGGTTTTGCGTCCTCTGCGCCTGATCGTTCATCGACGCGCCAGTTTGTCGCCCTACAAGGATGGTGTGGGGCGATATCGGCGGGTCTTGCTGTGGGCGTGGATGCTGGGGGCGGGCGGTCCGGCGGCGGCGCAGGCGCTCGTCACGCCGCCGCCGGTCGTCGCCGCCGCGGCGGTGCAGTCGCCCGAGGCGGCGCGGGCGCAGGATGCGGCGGCGGTGGCCGAGCGGCTCGGCGTGACGGTCGAGGAGGCGATCCGCCACCTTCGCCTGCAGGAGGCGAGCGTGCCGGTCACCGATGCGATCGCCGATCGTTTCGCCGATCGGTTGACGGGAATCGCGGTCGAGCATCGCCCCGGCTTCGGGATCGTCGTGACGCTGACCGGCGACGCGCCCGTCGCCGAACAGATCGTCGATCTCGACGGCACGCCGGTGCGCGTGACCTTCCGTACCGGCGCGGTGGCCAGCCATACCGGGCTGGTGCAGGCGATCACCGCCTATCAGGCGACGATCCGCGCCAGCCTGATCGCGCCGCCGGGGCTCGGCATCGACCAGCGCAGTGGCGAGCTGGTCGCGGTCGTCTCGGGCCGCGACGTGGCGCGCGAGGGCGCGGCGCCGCTCGCCGAGCGGCTCGCGGCGCTGACGCATGTGCCGGTGCGGCTGCGCGTCGTCGATCAGCCGGCGCTCGACATGGGGGGCATCCAAGGCGGCGCGCGCGTCGTCGGCCAAGTGCCGGGCGATACGCATCGCTATCTGTGCACGGCCGGTTTCGTCGTCACCGATGGCTTGCGTACCGGGCTCGCCACCGCGGCGCATTGCCCGGACGAACTCAGCGGACGCGATGCCGACGGGCACGAGCAAGCGCTGCCGTTCGTCGGGCAATGGGGCTGGGGGCATCAGGACGTGCAGATCAACAGCAGCGCCGCGCCGCTGGCGCCGCTGTTCTTCGCCGATACCGCCAAGACGATCAGCCGGCCGGTCACCGGCGCGCGCGGGCGGGCGGGGATGCGCGCGGGCGACATCGTCTGCCATCGCGGCGAGCGGACCGGATACAGCTGCTCGCAGGTCGAGCTGACCGACTTCGCGCCTGCCGGCGACCTGTGCGGCGGCGCCTGCCTGCCGACCTGGACGACGGTGGCGGGGCCGGTTTGCAAGAGCGGCGACAGCGGCAGCCCGGTGTTCCTCGGCGATACCGCCTATGGCATCCTCAAGGGCGGCAGCTATCGGCCGGATGGCAGCTGCGCCTTCTATTTCTATATGTCGACGGATTATCTGCCGACGGGCTGGCGTCTCTTGATGGTCGGACCGAGCGTCCCGCCCGCGATCAGTGGGTGACGCGCTCCAGGCGTTCGAGCAACGCGCGCATGTCGTCGGGCATCGGCGTTTCGCCGAACACGCCGCGCAGCGCATGGCCGAGCGGGTCCGCCGGCCGCGGGAGGCGGACGACGTAATCGCCGCTGCGGTCCTTTCGCGATGTATGCATGGCGGTGTTCATGACGGTCAGAACGATCGTTCGACGGAAACGTTGCGACACCCGTAAAGGATATGCCGATGCCAGCCGTCACCGTTGCAATCGACCGCGCACGCGCGCATGCGCCCTTCCTGTCGCTGTTGCTCGATCGCGAGCCGGCGCTGGCGGCACGGCTCGCCGCGGGGCGGTTCGACCTGGACTATACGACGGCGACGCCCGACATGCCGGTCGCGCGGCAATTGCGGCTCGACCGGCGGGCGCTGGCGCTGACCGTCGCGATCGGCGACCTCGCCGAGGTGATGGACCTTACCGCGGTGACGCGGGCGCTGAGCGACTTCGCCGACCGCGCGCTCGACCGCGCGATCCGCGCGGCGATCGAGGAGCGGACCCCCGGTGCCGAGCCCCGCGGCTTCGCGGTGATCGCGCTTGGCAAGCAGGGCAGCCGCGAGCTCAATTATTCGTCGGACATCGATCCGATCCTGATCTTCGATCCGCGCACGCTGCCGCACCGGGCGCGCGAGGAGCCGGAAGAGGCGGCGGTGCGGATCGCCAAGCGCGTCGTCGAATTGCTCCAGGCGCGCGACGGCGACGGCTATGTGCTGCGCGTCGACCTGCGGCTGCGGCCCTCGCCCGAGGCGACGCCGATCGCGCTGCCGGTCGACGGGGCGATCGGCTATTACGAATCGCAGGCGCTGACCTGGGAGCGGGCGGCGTTCATCCGGTCGCGCGCGGCGGCGGGCGATCTCGAACTCGGCCGGTACTTTCTCGATGCGATCCGGCCGTTCGTCTGGCGGCGCGGGCTCGATTTCGGCGCGATCGGCGAGATCCGCGACCTGTCGCGGCGCATCCGCGATCATTATGCGAGCGGGCAGGCGTTCGGCCCCGGCTACGACCTCAAGCGCGGGCGCGGCGGCATCCGCGAGGCGGAGTTCTTCGCGCAGATCCACCAGCTCATCCACGGTGGCCGCGACCCGGCGTTGCGCACGCCGGCGACGCGCGACGCGCTCGCCCGGCTCGCCGAGGCGGGGTGGATCGGCGCGGACCAAGCCGCAGCGCTGACCGGCTCCTATAGCTTGCTGCGGACGATCGAGCATCGCGTCCAGATGATCGACGATCGCCAGACGCACACGCTGCCGACCGGCGAGGCACTCGATCGGGTGGCGCGGTTGCACGGACTGGCCGACGGGGTCGCGCTGATCGACCTGCTACGCGGCCCGGTGGAGCAGGCGGGGCGCATCTACGACGCGCTCGACGATGGGCGCGAAACCGGCTTTCCGCACGACCCGCAGGCGCTTGCCGAGCGGCTGCACGAGGCGGGCTTCCCCGATGGCGAGGCGGCGGCGGCGCGGATCGCCGGCTGGCGCGCCGGGCGCTATCCGGCATTGCGCAGCCCGGCGGCGCGCGCGGCGCTGGAAGCGGTGCTGCCGGTGCTGATGCCCGCGCTCGCCGGCGCCCCCGACCCGGCGGCGGCGCTGCTGCGGCTCGACGTGTTGCTCGAGCGGCTGGCGAGCGCGATCAACATCCTGCGGTTGCTCGAAGCGCGGCCCGGCCTGGCGAGCCTGCTCGCGACGATCCTCAGTCACGCCGCGCCGCTCGCCGAGGCGCTGTCGACGCGACCCGAGCTGATCGACTGGCTGATCGATCCCGGCGCGTTCGAGCCGCTCGGCGAGGTGGCGACGCTCGCCGCCGAGATGACGCGCGGCGAGGGGCGGGACTATCAGGCGCTGCTCGACCATGTCCGGCGTATCGTCGGCGAGAAACGCTTCGCGCTGGGGTCGCAGGTGGTGGCGGGGGCGGCCGATCCGCTCGATGCGGCGACGGGCTATGCGCGGCTCGCCGAGGCGGCGATCGCGGTGCTCGCCGAGGCGACCGTCGCCGAATTCGCGCAGGCGCATGGCCGGGTGCCGGGCAGCGAATTGCTGATCCTCGCCTTCGGCCGGCTCGGTGGCGGCGCGCTGACGCATGCCAGCGACCTCGACCTCGTCTATCTGTTCACCGGAGATTTCAGCGCGGAGTCGGATGGCGCGAAGCCGCTCGGCGCGACGCTCTACTACAACCGGCTGGCACAGCGGGTGACCGCGGCGCTGTCGGTGCCGACCGCGGCGGGGCCGCTCTATCCGGTCGACACGCGGCTGCGGCCGTCGGGGACGCAGGGGCCGCTGGTGGTTTCGCTCGACTCGTTCGCGCGCTACCAGCGCGAGGAGGCGTGGACCTGGGAGCATATGGCGCTGACCCGCGCGCGGCCGGTGTTCGGATCGGCGGCGGGGCGGGCGGCGGCGGCGGCCGTGGTCGCCGGGGTGCTCGCTGGCGCGCGACCGGCGCGCGACCTTGCCGGCGAGGCGGTGGCGATGCGCGCCGAGATGGCGCGGCACAAGCCGCCGACCGGGCCGCTCGACGCCAAGCTGCTGCCGGGCGGGCTGGTCGATCTGGAATTCACCGTCCATTTGACGCAACTGCGGCATCGCACCGGGCTCGACCCGCATCTCGGGTCGGCGATCGAGGCTTTGGTGGCCGCGGGGCTGTTGCCGGCGGGGCTGGCGGCGGCGAACGATTTGCTGACCCGCCTGCTCGTCGTGCTGCGGCTCGTGGCGCCCGACGCCGCCACGCCGCCGCCGGCGACGCGCGAGCTGATCGCGCGGGCGCTGCGGTTGGCGGATTGGGCGGCGGTGCTTGCCGCCTTCGATGCGACGCGGCAGGAGGTCGCGGCCGCATGGACGGGTACGACAGGAGATGCAGATGGATGACGGCGCGACGATCCCAGCGGTGACGGTGATTGCCCCTGACGGCTCGCCGATCCGGCTGGCCGAACTGCCGCTGCCGGCGGTGATCTATTTCTATCCCAAGGACGATACGTCGGGGTGCACGCGGGAGGCGCAGGACTTTTCGGCGCTGTCGGCGGACTTCGACGCGGCCGGCGTGAGCGTGCTCGGGATCAGCAAGGACCCGCCCGCCAAGCACTGCAAGTTCATCGCCAAATACGACCTCACCGTCGGTCTGGCGAGCGACGAGGACGGCAGCGCCTGCGACGCGTTCGGCGTGTGGGGCGAGAAGCAGATGTATGGCAAGACCTATATGGGGATCGAGCGGGCTACCTTCCTGTTCGGTGCTGACGGCCGGCTGGCGCAGGCGTGGCGCAAGGTGAAGGTGCCGGGCCATGCCGCGGCGGTACTGGCGGCTGCGCGGGGGGCGTAGCCCGGGCCGGCACGCTGTCGGAACACGATCGTCACCGAGACCTCTGCGAAAGTCACCGTGTGCTCCTGCGAAAGCAGGAGCCCAGGAGTCCCGAACGCCATGAGGCGTTGCTTTGCTTGGCTCTGGGCTCCTGCTTTCGCAGGAGCACTGCGTTGATTTATCGGTGGTGGTGGCTTTTGCAGAGGGCTCGACCTGTTTAACGCTCCCGATCGCTGTGCGAGGGTAGATTGAAGCGTCAGCTTCCAACCGTGATCGTGCCCTTCGCCTTCCCGCGGTCGTCGGCTAGGTCGAGGCGGAAGGGCTGGTGGTCGTCGGTGGTGCCGGTGAGGCCGGCGCCGGTCTGCCTGAGCGTGAAGCCGGCCTTGCCGAGCCGGTCCTGGAACCAGCCGCGGACCTGATCGGCGGGGGCGGGGCTGGTGAAGCGGACGCGCAGGCTGCCCGCCTCGTCCTTGCCGGCGACGTCGAGCTTGTCGATCGTCGAGCCGGGATAGAGGTGGACGCCGTTGAGGTCGAAATTGTCGGCGTCGAGCTGGATCCTGGGCAGCTTGATCTGGCCCGAGAAGCCGGGGACGGCGATCTTCACCTGACCCGATTTGGCGTCGACCGCGCCGAGGACGTTGCCGCCGTCGGCGTTGATCGACACCGACGTGCCCTCGCCCGAACGGTCGCAGGCGGTGAGCGGCATCGCGAGCAGGGCGGTACAAAGCAGCAGGCGGGTCATGGCAGCCCTCGTGTGTTGATCGGGCAATACACGTAGGGCGTCGCGCCGCGGCGATCAAGCAGGGTTCCGATGGCCGCCGCTTGCGGGTAGGGGAGGCGGCATCGTGACCCGTTCCATCCCCACTTCCGCGCCGGCGCTCGACGGCGCTGCCCCTGCTCCTGCCCCTCATGTCGCCGGCGAGCCGGCGGGCGCGCCGATCGGCTTCGTCGAGTTCGTCGCCCTCGTCGCGGCGCTGATGTCGCTCGCCGCGCTCGGCATCGATTCGATGCTGCCCGCGCTGCCGGCGATCGGGCGGTCGCTGGGCATCGCCACCGAGAACCAGCGCCAGTTCATCGTCACCGCCTTCGTGCTCGGCTTCGGCATCGCGCAGCTCGCGCATGGGCCGCTCGCCGACCGGTTCGGGCGGCGGACGGTGCTGCTGTGGGCGATCGGCGGCTATGTCATCGCCAACATCGCCTGCGCCGTGTCGGCGAGCTTCGTGCTGCTGCTCGCCGCGCGCGTGTTCGGCGGGGCGATGGTCGCCGCGACCCGCGTCGCCACCGTCGCGATGGTCCGCGACTGCTACCACGGCCGGCCGATGGCGCGGGTGATGTCGATCGCCTTCATGGTGTTCATGATCGTCCCCGTGCTCGCCCCCGCCTTCGGCCAGACGGTGCTGCTGTTCGCCAATTGGCGCGGCATCTTCTGGGTCGTCGCCGGGCTGAGCCTGGTGATCTGGACGTGGTTCTTCGTGCGCATGCCCGAGACGCTCCACGCCGATGCGCAGCAGCCGCTGTCGGTGCGGCGCGTCGCCGGCGGCTGGAAGCAGACGCTGAGCGATCGCTGGTCGCTCGGCTATACGCTCGCCTCGACCTCGCTGATGGGCGCGCTCTACGGCTATCTCAATTCCGTCCAGCAGATCATGTTCGATACGTTCAAGCACCCACAGCTGCTCGCGGTGATGTTCGCCGTCACCGCGGCGCTGATGGCGGGCGCCAATCTGACCAACGCGCGGCTGGTGATGCGGCTCGGCACGCGGCTGATCAGCCACAGCGCGGTGATCGGGCTGGTCGTGCTGAGCACGATCCACCTCGCCGTCGCGCTCGCCGGCTATGAGACTTTGGTCGGCTTCGTCATCCTCCAGGCGCTGACGATGGGCTGTTTCGGGCTCGCCACCTCCAATTTCTCGTCGATGGCGATGGAAAATATGGGCGGGATCGCCGGCACCGCCTCCAGCGTCCAGGGCTTCACCAGCGTCACCTTCGGCGCGGTGATCGGCGTGGTAATCGGCCAAGCGTTCGACGGCAGCACCGCGCCGCTCGCCGCCGGCTTCCTGATCTGCGGCGTCGTCGCGCTGGGCGTCGTGGCGGTCACCGAACGCGGCCGGTTGTTCCGCGCCGCCTGACGGCCGCGGAACCGCCGCCGCCTCCCCGCCGTTCGCACCGGGTAACACGAGGAGGTTTCGATGGGTGGACATCAGGTCACGGGCCATGGCTCGGGCGACGACGGCTATGACGAAGAGGGCTATGACGAGAGCCAGCGCGCCGAGATCCTGGAGGCGACGCGCAACGGCCCCAGCGACGGGCTGGTGCTGACCGACCTCAACCCCGACCTCGGCGACGACGACGAGGAAGACGAGCCGATCGACGAGCTCGACATGGATTCGGAAGAGGTCGGCGAGAGCGATCCGACCGTCGACATGGACGAGGCGGATATCGACGAGGACGACGCCCAAGACGATTTCGATGCCGGCACGACGTCGGACGAGGACGACGATCTGGACGACGCCGACGCCGTGGCGCTGCGCCCCTGATCCGGGTCGGCATCGTTCGCCTGGCCCGTGCCGGGGAACGATGCCGACGGGGCGGCGTTTGCGCTGCCCCTGTGTAATCGGACCCGTTATGCGTATCCTGCTGCTGCCCCTGCTGGGGGCGATGAGTTTGGCCGCCTGCTCGCGCCCGGCGAGCCAATCGACGGACGCCGCCGTCAACGTCGAAGCGGCGGCATCGCGGGCGCAATCCGACATCGCCAATTACGCCGCCGGCAGCGGCCATCGCGCCGTGCGGACCGCGGCACGGCCGTCGCCGATGCCGAGCGCGTCGCTGCGCAAGCTGGCCCCGCGCGCGCCCTGATCGCGCCCGCCTTCGCACCGGCGATATGATCGGCGCGAGCCGTCGTCGACCTCGCGCAGACCCGGACGCACCGATTGCCGTGGGTTCGTTCATCCGGGTGACAGGAAGTGTGGCGCGAAAGCCACAGCGGCGGACGTTCCGGGCAAAAGTGCCGTCGCGGTGCAACAAAGGTCCAAAATCGCAGTTTGGACGGACCTGGGTTGCACGACGCTGCGGTGTCGTCGCCCGAGTTGAGGCAACACAAGGTACATTCATATGCGTAAGCTCGCCCTCGCGGCCGCCGTTGCGGCAGCGTCCTTCGCCGTCCCCGCCTTCGCGCAGGACATGTCGACCACCGGCACGACCGACACCACCGTCGCCACCGACGCGCAGGTCGACACCGCGCCCAAGGCTCCGGACGGCACGCGCGCTTTCGGCATCGAGCCGTATGTCGCCGTGATGGGCGGCTGGGAGCAGTTCGACCGCCAGGCCGTCGCCGGCATCCCCGCGCAGCCCAAGGGCTATAACCTCGACGGCGCGCTGGTCGAAGGCATCGTCGGCTTCAACGTGCCGCTCGGCCCGGTGTTCGTCGGCGCCGAGGGTGCGGTCGCCAAGGGCGTGTCGGGTGACATCGACTGGCAGTATGGCGCCTATGGCCGCTTCGGCTTCCGCGCCGGCGACAGCGGCCTGTTCTACGGCAAGGTCGGCTACCGCTGGAACAACTTCGACAAGTTCGCTCCGGGCGTCGCCGGCGACCTGAACCGCGACTATCACGCGACCGTCTATGGCATCGGCGCCGAAGTCGGCCCGAAGGACATCGGCCTCGGCGGCCTGACCGGCAATTCGGGTCTGCGCCTGCGTATGGAGGTTTCGACCTTCGACGACGCGCACAGCTTCCGCCCGATGGCGGGTGTGGTCGCACACTTCTAATCGTTCGTCAGAACGGTTCGAACGGGGCGGGTCTGCTACGGCAGGCCCGCCCTTTTTCGTTGTGGCGCCGGTGGTTGCCGCTCGGCCGCTGCCTATATCGGCAGCATGGTCGGACGAGTGAAGCGCAGGGCGGGGCTGGCGGAGGCCGAGGCACGCGCCGCGCGCGAGGCGCCGCCGCCACCCTGCCCGATCTGTGGGCGGGCGCTGGGCGTGAAGGTGGAATGGCATCACCTCGTCCCCAAATCCGAAGGCGGGCGCGTCACCGCCGCGGTCCATCCGATCTGTCACCGCACCGTCCATGCGCTGATCCCCAATGCCGAGCTGGCGCGGACCTATGCCGATCCGGCGGCGCTTGCCGCGCATCCGGGGATCGCGCGCTTCGTCGCCTGGGTGGCCGACAAGCCCGCCGACTTCCACGCGCCGACCCGCCGCAGCCGCTGAGGCTGTTGGACGGCATATCGTGTCCGGTCAGGCGGTTGGACGCCGAACGTGGACAAGATGGACACCTTAATGGAAACGATCGCCTTCCATCGTTTCGACTTCTGAACCCATTGCAAAGAGCGTCGCGTCGCCCGTCGTTGACGAGCGGCGAGGACGGGAGCCTAGCCGGCGGCGATGCGTGTAGGACAGCGCGGATCGGCGCTGCGGGCGGATCGCCATGCGTTCAATGGCTTGGCGGCGTTACGGACGGAGGCCGGGGGATCGCGATCCTATTGTGGCGCGGCGGCGCGCGCGACTCACTCGCCGATGAGGTTGGCGACGGTGGCGAGGTCGGCGGCATTGGCGACGTCTCCCGACGCATCGGTGATCGCAGCATTGCCGTCGGCGCTGTTCGATGCCGAGCCGGCATAATCGACCGCCGCCCAGACGATCCCCCCGGCCCAGAGCAGCGCCGCCCAGCGGCTGCGGAAGATACGCGGGGTGGGGAGCACAACAGCTCCCTAGCGGCGACGCCTTGACGCCGTGTTGCGCAACAGGGTTAAGAGCGGCGCGCAGGCTTGACGTTGGTCAGCGAGCTGGGATTTTGCGTGGAACGAGACAATGGTGGTTAAGGCGCGAGACTATGCTTTACTAGCTGAAGCGCGGATTTTTGCGTTGATTAGGATAAGTTCTGGAGCCGAACCTAGAGCGGCGATTTGTGTTAAACGGGCAGCTTCGACTTGCTGAAATCTTTTGCCCATTCCACCTACGTCTAAAACAATATATTTGCTTGCAGCGGCTTTCTCGGCGGAATTGTATATTTGGATTTGCTTTGTATAGCCCTGTAGCATTTTCGGATTCTTTGATAGTTTTAGTTCGACTAAAACTCGATCGTTGGCGCCGGTCGAAAATTTGAAGTCGACCGGCCCGCGCCCGGTATCTGCTTCGGGGGTAATATCAAGATTATTAGCTTCGCAATATGACAGAGCGGTCATATAGAACAAGCGTTGTGCCGCCTTTTCGACGCGTGGCTGGCCATTTTCCGTATGGAACTCGCGCCATAGGTCTCTATTTTCAACTAAGTGTCGAAATTGAGATACGATCTTGTCAACAATATCTATCGTTGAAGCAGCGTTATTGACTAACGGCTTCTGGATAGGAAAAGGGTGTTGCGTGACAAGCCGGTCAGCAAACGTTCTCCAGACAAACTCACCTAGTCTATCATTGACAAAATCATATGGCTTTCCATCCATGCCATGAATCATGTCCAGCAGGTCGCCAAATGCCTCTTTGCCAGAAATTGCCCACTGTCTAAGATGTGATTTGCTTTCTAAAGTCTTTCTAGACCACAAGCTGGATACGGTAGAATTTAAGCTGTCTCGAAAGCGTTTGTTATCTTCGCTGACAGTTTGAATGCCCGCCCAATCTAATGCTACGGGAAGTTCCCGCAAAACGTCAAGGGGCATAAGAATAACCGGAATGCGGCGGTTTTTAAACAAGGGGTTAACAGCAAAATGGCCTTCATATCGAAGGCCATTTTTTAGCATAATGCTGAAGTGTTCTGTTGGAACATTAATAGCACTATATATTCGTAAATTGAATTTTGCGATTTCTCCAAAGCATACGTTGGTGAACATGTCACCAATCATGTCTGGCCCAAAATCCTCTTCAAATAAACCAACCGCCATGAACAAGTCGGGATCATCAATGCCCATCTGTGCGACCTGAAGGCCAGTTACGGCTAGCCTTCCTGTCATTTTTGGTCCGGAACCCGATCCCGAAATGGAGCCTGAGCCGTAGCCTAAACATGTGCCTTGTATTTCAGGAAATGAAAGTCTTTGAAACGCCGCCTTCCAAGCGGCGTGGTCTTTGTTGCCGTTGCTATGCAGGAGGAGGCGTCTAACCTGTTCGAAATAATTATCGAATGTCGTTCGCGCTTCCTGCATCTCAGAATGAACGCTGGCATCAAGCAAAATCGGATCAGGAAACAATTTTGTGTCAATGTTGAGCGTTGGGTCAAAGACGCCGGCGGCTGCTAACACTGACGGGCTAACGCCGAAGTGCTTACTGAAAAGATGAGGCTTGATACCGCTTTGTTTCACTCCGCCGCAACCCCAGCCTGCGAGAACATGTCGCCGCTGGCCTCGCCCGCATCCTCGTTCGCCGGGCGGCCGATCTTGGCCTTCTGGCGCTTGTCGAACGAATCCCAGACGTCGTTCCACTGGCCCTTGGTCGCGGCCTTCGAATATTCGGTCGCGCGCTGTTCGAAGAAATTGGCGTGCTCGACGCCGTTCAGCATCGGCGCCAGCCACGGCAGCGGGTGTTCGTCGATCATGTAGATCGGCTTGAGGCCGAGCTGCCCCATCCGCCAGTCGGCGATGTAGCGGATGTACTTCTTGATCTCCTTAGGCGTCATGCCGTTGACCGGGCCCATCTCGAACGCGAGGTCGATGAAATTGTCCTCGAGCCGGATCGTCGTCTGGCAGACGTCGGCGATATCGTCCTTCACTGCCTTGGTCAGGCACTGGCGCTCGTGGCAGAAGGTGTGGAACATCTTGATGATGCCCTCGCAATGCAGGCTCTCGTCGCGGATCGACCAGGTGACGATCTGGCCCATGCCCTTCATCTTGTTGAAGCGCGGGAAGTTCATCAGCATCGCGAAGCTGGCGAAGAGCTGCACGCCCTCGGTGAAGCCGCCGAACATGGCGAGCGTGCGGGCGATGTCCTCGTCGTTCTCGACGCCGAAATTCTGCATGTAGTCATGCTTTTCCTTCATCTCGGCATATTCGAGGAAGGCGCCATATTCGCTCTCGGGCATGCCGATCGTGTCGAGCAGATGGCTGTAGGCGGCGATATGCACCGTCTCCATGTTGCTGAACGCGGTCAGCATCATCTTGACCTCGGTCGGCTTGAACACGCGGCCGTATTTCTCGTGGTAGCAATCCTGCACCTCGACGTCGGCCTGGGTGAAGAAGCGGAAGATCTGGGTGAGCAGGTTGCGCTCGTGGTCGGTCAGCTTCTGCGCCCAGTCGCGGCAATCCTCGCCCAGCGGCACCTCTTCGGGGAGCCAGTGGAGCTGCTGCTGACGCTTCCAGAATTCGAACGCCCAGGGGTATTCGAACGGCTTGTACTGCTTGCGGGCTTCGAGGAGGGACATGGGGACTACTCCGTGGGATCTTCGTAAATAGGATATCGGGCGAAAGAGGTTAGGGCTGGCCGCTCCATTGCCACATCGCATGCGCCGAAAAGGCGAGGACGATGGCGAGGGAGACGGCCATGATGCCGGCCATGCGGTAGACGTAGACGCGCGCCGGCCCCTGCGGGCGGCGCAGCTCGAACAGCATCCACGCGCCGCCGAGGCCGAACACCGCGGCGACCGCGAACATGACGAGGCTCTGCAGCGGCATCAGGGCGCGGCTCGGGCAGGGACGCGCGATGCATCCAATTGCGGGGCGGGTCGTTGGACCGCCGAACCCCTTGCAGGAGCTTTGTCATGCACGATCACAGCAACATCAAAGAGCATATGACCGTCATCGGCGCCGACGGCGTCCACGTCGGCACCGTCGACCACGTCGAGGGCGAGCGCATCAAGCTCACCAAGAACGATTCGCCGAGCACCGAGGACGGGCAGGGCGGCAAGCATCATTACCTGCCCGCCGGCCTCGTCGCCGAGATCGAGGGCGATACGGTGCGGCTGTCGGCCACCGCCGCCAATGCGGTGGACATGTTCGAAGAGGCGGAGTGATCCGCTAACGCCTCTCCCCTTGTGGGGGAGGTGCTCCGCGGCCGCGGGCCGTGGGAGGGTGAGGGGGCCGTCCATCATGGGCGGCCCTTTTGCTTGTCGGCGACGATCGCCGCGATCGTCTGCACGACGCCGTCGCGGGCTTCCATCACATCGGCATTGGTGAAGCGGATCACGTGGTAGCCTTCGGTCTGGAGGAAGCGGGTGCGGGTGGCGTCGCGCTTGATCTTGGTGGCGTGGTCGTCGCCGTCGACTTCGACGATCAGGTGCAGGGCGTGAGCGGTGAAGTCGGCGTGATAGGGGCCGAAGGGGACCTGACGGCGGAAGCGCAGGGTCGGGAAGGCTTCGCGCAGGGCTTGCCATAACCGCAACTCCGGTTCGCCCATCTCCTTGCGGAGCTTCCGCGATCGGGTGACGGTGAGGGCGGGGAGCTGTTGGCGTTTGGTCAGGCCGTGCGCATTCCCCCTCACCCTTCCCACGGCCTGCGGCCGCGGGCCCCTTCCCTCTCCCACAAGGGGAGAGGGAGCTTGAGCCTCTGTTCCCTCTCCCCTTGTGGGAGCGTCGGGTAGACAGCGCCCCGCGCTGTCTAGGCCATGCTGGGAGCATGGCCGACCCGACGCTGGAGGGAGCGCCGAAGGCGCGGAAGGGTGAGGGGGAAGCGTCATCTTTGGTCCATGTCCGCCGTCAAGCTCGTGACGAGCGCCGCCCCGCTACCTCACTGGCACGCCAGACATTCGTCATAGTCGGTCGTCTCGCCGATCTCGAACTTGGGCGCGGCGATCGTATTGTCCGCCTCGACCCCGCCCGATCCGGCGAACCCGGCGCGCTGCACCGACTTGGAGCGCAAGTAATAGAGCGACTTTATGCCGAGCTCCCACGCCCGGAAGTGGAGCATCAGCAGGTCCCACTTCTCGACGTCGGCGGGGATGAACAGGTTCAGCGACTGCGCTTGGTCGATATAGGGCGTGCGGTCCCCGGCGAGTTCGAGCAGCCAGCGCTGGTCGATCTCGAAGCTGGTCTTGTAGCAGTCCTTCTCCTCCACCGAGAGGAAGTCGAGATGCTGGACCGACCCGCCGTGCTCGAGGATCGAGTTCCACACCGCATCGCTGTTCTTCGACTTCTCGTTGAGCAGCTTTTCGAGATAGGGGTTCTTGACCGAGAAGCTGCCCGACAGCGTCTTGTGCGTGTAGATGTTGGCCGGGATCGGCTCGATGCACGCGCTGGTGCCGCCGCAGATGATGCTGATCGACGCGGTCGGCGCGATCGCCATCTTGCAGCTGAACCGCTCCATCGCGCCGGTGTCGGCGGCGTCGGGGCAGGGGCCGCGCTCGATCGCGAGCTGCATCGAGGCTTCGTCCGCCTGGCCCTTGATGTGCTTGAACATCCGCAGGTTCCACGACTTGGCCATCGCCCCCTCGAACGGCAGGCCGCGCGCCTGGAGGAAGGAATGGAAGCCCATCACGCCGAGCCCGACCGAGCGTTCGCGGCCCGCGCTATAGGCGGCGCGCTCCATGCCCGGCTCGTGGCGGTCGATATAATCCTGCAGGACGTTGTCGAGGAAGCGCATCACGTCCTCGATGAAGCCCTTCTCGTCCTTCCACTGGTCCCATGTCTCGAGGTTGAGGCTCGACAGGCAGCAGACCGCGGTGCGGTCGTTGCCGAGATGGTCGACGCCGGTCGGCAGCGTGATCTCGCTGCACAGGTTCGAAGTCGACACCTTGAGGCCCAGCTCGCGATGATGCTTGGGCATGTTGGAATTCACGTGGTCGGCGAAGACGATATAGGGCTCGCCGGTCTGCAGGCGGGTCTCGACCAGCTTCTGGAACAGCGAGCGCGCATCCACCGTCTGGCGGATCGTCTGATCCTTGGGGCTGCGCAGATGCCATTCCTCGCCGTTGCGCACCGCCTCCATGAAGGCATCGGTGAGCAGCACGCCATGGTGCAGGTTGAGCGCCTTGCGGTTGAAATCGCCCGAGGGTTTGCGGATCTCGAGGAATTCCTCGATCTCCGGATGGCTGATGTCGAGATAGCAGGCGGCCGAGCCGCGGCGCAGCGAACCCTGCGAGATCGCGAGCGTCAGGCTGTCCATCACGCGGACGAAGGGGATGATGCCGCTGGTCTTGCCGTTGAGGCCGACCGGCTCGCCGATGCCGCGGACGTTGCCCCAATAGGTGCCGATGCCGCCGCCGCGCGAGGCGAGCCAGACGTTCTCGTTCCAGGTGTCGACGATGCCGTTGAGGCTGTCGGGGACCGAATTGAGATAGCAGCTGATCGGCAGGCCGCGCCCGGTGCCGCCGTTGGACAGCACCGGCGTCGCCGGCATGAACCACAGCTTCGAGATATAATCGTACAGGCGCTGCGCGTGCGCGGCATCGTCGGCATAGGCCGAGGCGACGCGGACGAAGAGGTCCTGATAGCTCTCGCCCGGCAGCAGATAGCGGTCGTTCAGCGTCTCCTTGCCGAAGTCGGTGAGCAGCGCGTCGCGGCTATGGTCGACCTCGACCGGATAGGGGCGGGCGCGGACCGCCTTGCTGCCGGTGCCGACCGCCTCGGTTGCGGGGGAGGCGGTGGTGGCGCGTGCCGCATCGGTGGTGGCTTCGCCGGCCGGTGCTTCGATCGTGTCGCTGGTCATTGCTTCACCCTGCGTGTCCCTGAAATCCATCGAAACCGATCCTTCGTTCTCTAAGTGTTCGAATCGGCGGTGCATTCTCATGCTACCACCAAGGCGGCCCGAGGAAGAGAACAAAATGAGCACATCGCGACTACGCGGCTTGCCCGGTGCCGATGCCCGATATGGGGATCGACGGTGTTCTCTACCAGCAATTGGGTCCGCCCCCGAACTCAACCCCCACAAGTTGTGGCAAACCGACGCGGCAGGCAAGGGGGTAATGCGGCGGAGCGAGGCCGGTTCCGCCCCGCCGGTGCACCCCGGCAGCGGACGATGCCGCACGACGCGCGGACTTCCGCGGGTTACGGAAAGCGCAAGGGAACGATGCGGGAACGAAAATTTTTAGTCGCGGCGAATCCGGACATGAATCACGCGCCTAGCGGGTAGGACGGGACTAGGGTGGGACCGACATTCCGTCAAAATCCTCCCCCGCCGGGGCAGGGCTATCGCATATGAAGATTTCTGTAAGTCCGTCGTGTGCCAAACCCACCCCGTCACCCCGGACTTGTTCCGGGGTCCACCCCGCGGCGAGGAGAAAGGCTTGGTTCTGTACCGTCCTCTTGCGGCCCGGTGGACCCCGGAACGAGTCCGGGGTGACGAATCTCGTGAGGAAACCAATCGAGCCTTATCAGCTAGCCATATGAGATAGCCCTGCCCGCCAGGGGGAGGAGTTACGTTACGACGATGAAGGTCGATCGGGACTAGGTCGCGCGGCGGGCGACGCGGCCGGGCTGTGCCTGCTGGAGCCGGTCGAGGTTGAAATTCTCGGCGAAATGCAGCCCCGCCTTGCCGTCCTGCGCCCAGGCGACGCGGGCGGCGAACATCTGGTCCTCGACCAGCTCGATCAGCACGTCGAGCCCGACCGCTTCGTCGTCGATCGCGACGCCGTCGATCATCGCGCCGCTCGCGGAGATGTTGCGGATGCGCACGTCGCCCTGCGTGCGGCCGATCGCGAGCCGCGCCGAGCGCAGCATCTTGGTGCGCGGCGTGCGGCTGACCTTGTGGCCGACCGGCGCGGCCTGCACCGCGCCGCCGAGCTGCACGATCACCTCCGCATCGGCGATGCCGGCGCCGTAGACGAAGCCTTGGATATGGCTGCAGCCCAGGGTGCGGACGAGCTCGATCTCGTCCTGGATCTCGACGCCTTCGGCAGTCGTCTCCATGGCGAGCGTATCGGCGAGCGTGACGATGGCGCGGATGATCGCCGCATTGCGGTTGCCCGGCTGCGCGGCGCCGCGGACGAAGCTCTGGTCGATCTTGATCTTGTCGAACGGCGCGGTGCGCAGATAGCCGAGGCTGGAATAGCCGGTGCCGAAATCGTCGAGCGCGAGGCGGACGCCGAGCGCCTTCAGCGACCGGAACATCGCATCGGTCGCGCCGGATTCGTCGAGGAACACGCCCTCGGTGATCTCCAGCTCGAGCCGCGACGCGGGCAGGCCGCTGCGCGCCAGCGCCGAGGTGACGATCGCGGGGAAGGCGGGGTTGGCGAACTGGATCGGCGAGACGTTGACCGCGACGCGCACCGCGCGCGGCCAGCGCGCGGCGGCGTCGCAAGCGGTGCGCAGCACCCATTCGCCGAGCGCCTCGATCAGCCCGCATTCCTCCGCCACCGGGATGAAGTCTGCGGGCGAGATGCGGCCGCGCACCGGATGCTGCCAGCGCAGCAGCGCCTCATAGCCGGTGATTTCCTCGGTCGCGGTCGAGACCACGGGTTGATAATGGAGGTGGAAGCCGCCTTCCGCCAGCGCGGCGCGCATGTCGTCCTCCAGCGCCTTGCGGCTCTTCGCGCCCGACAGCATCTCCTCGGAGAAGAAGCGGTGGACGCCGCGGCCGTCGGCCTTGGCGGCATAGAGCGCGAGATCGGCGTTGCGGACCAGCTCCTCGGCATTGTCGCCGTGCTGGGGGGCGATGGCGATGCCGATCGAACAGCCGATCGTCACCGTCGCGCCGGCGATGAAATAGGGCTGCGACAGCGCGGCGATCAGCTCCCGGGCGAGCGTCGTCAACGTATCGCGATGGTCGATCGCGGGCAGCAGCACCTTGAATTCGTCGCCGCCCAGCCGGCCGACCAGCCCGACCGCGCCGACGACGCGTTCGAGCCGCTGCGCGACCTGCTTGAGCAAGGCATCGCCGGCCTGATGGCCGAGCGTGTCGTTGACCGCCTTGAACCGGTCGAGGTCCATCAGGAACAGCGAGGCGGGGCGCAGCACGCCGCCCTGCGGTTGCAGCGTCTTTTCGAGGCTCTGGCGCATGCGCTGGCGGTTGGCGAGGCCGGTGAGGCCGTCGAACAGCGCGAGGCGGGTGATCTCGGCATCGGACTTGCGCTTCTCGGTGAGGTCGCTGCCCGAGCCGATGAAGCCCTGGAAGCGGCCGAGATCGTCGATCACCGGCCGGCCCGAGATCGACCACCAGCGGTCGGGCTCGGTGCCGTCGGTGCTGCCGGTCGCGCAGACGGTATAATCGGCGAACGAGGTGCGCGACGAGATGTGGAAGGCGAGGGTGCGTTCGGTGCCCGGCGAGGCACTGTCCATCCGGAACACGTCGGTGAGCAGGCAGCCGCCGGGATCGCGATAGGGCGGGGCGAGCGCCGCGGCGACCTTGGCGGAGAGATAGGTGATGCGGCCCTGGCGGTCGGCCTCCCAGAACCAGCCGGTGCCATGGCCTTCGAATTCGGCGATCATCTTGACCGCGAGGCTGCCCTCGCGCGCGGCGGAGACGCGGCGCTGCACCGCGAGGCCGTCGAGCCGGGCGAGCCGCGCGGTGGCGACGCCGAGGCAGACGAGGAAGGCGAGCGCGACCAGTGCCGGCAGCACGCTGTCGGACAGGAGCGCGAGCATCAGCACCAGCCCGGCGCCGAAGCCGAGCGTCGCGGCGCGGACCGGGTGGAGGGCGATGCTGGTCATGCCGATCGCGCCGGCGAGGCCGACGAAGCAGCCGAGCTGGACCGGGCTGATCGGCAGCCGCGTCGACGCCCAGAGCAGCCAGAGCAGGGCGGCGGCGGCGACGGTGGCGCTCGCCACCAGACCGCGGGTGCGGACGTGCGGCGGCCAGCCGCGCGGCCGCGACGCCGCGAGCAGCGCATAGGCGGCGAGCGAGGGCAGCAGCAGCGCGACGATGGCGACGACGATGCCGACCGGCGCGCCGTTGGTGGCGACGTCGCCCAGCGCCGCGCCGATCAGCACCGCGCTGGCGATTCCCTGCGCGGCGAGCGCGAACGGCCAGATCGTCCGGACGTGCGCGAGATGGCCGGCGTGCATCTGCGCCTCATGGTCGCTCTGCTCGCCGCCGAGACCGAGCAGGCGCAGCACCGGGACGGCGGGGATCTGATCGGGCGTGGGGGAGGGCAGGGGCATGACGCGCAAAATAACGTGTGATGGTTGAGAAAGCTTTGCGATCACGGGGGTTTTTGGGTCGCGGTGCTGGTGTTCGTCACCTTCGGGGAGAGGCGTGGGCGCGCGGTTTTTTTTGGGGTACGTCAGGCATCGGCAGTGCTCCCGCGCAGGCGGGAGCCCAGGGTCACGTACGCCACGAGACGTTGTTTTGCTTGGCTCTGGATTCCCGCCTTTGCGGGAACACTGAGGGGGGCGACATCGCGGGGTCTCGCGGACCTCCCGCCTCCGCTGGGGTACGTCAGGCATGTGCAGTGCTCCCGCGCAGGCGGGAGCCCAGGGTCGTGTACGCCACGAGACGTCGTTTTGCTTGGCTCTGGGTTCCCGCCTTCGCGGGAACACTGGCGGGGGGCGACATGGCGGGGTTTCGCAGAACGCTCGGCAAGTGCCGGGGACGACACCGGCTCCGGTCCGAAACGTGCCTTGGCGGCCATCCTTCCGGGCTTTAAGGCGGGCGCGAAGGAGCCCGCCCCGTGACCACGACCATCCGCGCCACCGACCTGATCGACAGCGTCGCCGATGCGCTGCAATTCATCAGTTACTATCATCCGATGGATTACATCCGCGCGCTCGGCGAGGCCTATCAGGCCGAGCGGAGCCCGGCGGCGAAGGACGCGATCGCGCAGATCCTGACCAACAGCCGAATGTGCGCCGAGGGGCATCGGCCGATCTGCCAGGACACCGGCATCGTCACCGTCTTCGTCAAATGGGGGCAGGATTGCCGGCTCGACAGCGACCTGTCGTTGCAGGAGGTGATCGACGAGGGCGTGCGGCGGGCGTACTTGCACCCGGAGAACAAGCTGCGCGCCTCGATCCTCGCCGATCCGGCGTTCACCCGGCGCAACACGCGCGACAACACGCCTTCGGTGCTCCACGTCGAGATGGTGCCGGGGTCGCGCGTGTCGGTCGACGTCGCGGCCAAGGGTGGCGGGTCGGAGAACAAGTCGAAGTTCAAGATGATGAACCCGAGCGACAGCATCGTCGACTGGGTGCTGGAGATGATCCCGCAGATGGGCGCGGGCTGGTGCCCGCCGGGGATGCTGGGCATCGGCATCGGCGGCACCGCCGAAAAGGCGATGCTGCTCGCCAAGCAATCGCTGATGGGTGCGATCGACATGGGGCAGCTCAAGGCGCGCGGGCCGAAGAACGATATCGAGGCGCTGCGCATCGAGCTGATGGACAAGGTCAATGCGCTCGGCATCGGTGCGCAGGGGCTGGGCGGGCTGTCGACGATCCTCGACGTCAAGATCCTCGACTGGCCGACGCATGCCGCGTCCAAGCCGGTGGCGATGATCCCCAATTGCGCCGCGACGCGCCACGCGCATTTCACGCTCGACGGCAGCGGCCCGTCCTATCTCGAGGCGCCGAAGCTCAGTGACTGGCCGCAGGTCGACTGGCAGCCGGACAGCGCCGCGATCCGCGTCGATCTCGACACGCTGACGCCCGAGGTGGTGGCGCAGTGGAAGCATGGCGACCGGCTGCTGCTCAACGGCAAGATGCTGACCGGGCGCGACGCCGCGCACAAGCGGATCGCCGACATGCTGGCCAAGGGCGAGCCGCTGCCGGTCGATTTCCGCGGGCGCGTGATCTATTATGTCGGGCCGGTCGATCCGGTCGGCGAGGAGGTCGTCGGGCCGGCGGGGCCGACGACGGCGACGCGGATGGACAAGTTCACTCGCATGATGCTCGACCAGGGGCTGCTCGCGATGGTCGGCAAGGCCGAGCGCGGCCCGGCGGCGACCGAGGCGATCGCCGAGGCGAAGAGCGCCTATCTGATGGCGGTCGGCGGTGCGGCGTATCTCGTCGCGCGGGCGATCAAGGGGTCGAAGGTGGTCGGCTTCGAGGATCTCGGCATGGAGGCGATCTACGAATTCGAGGTCAGCGACTTCCCGGTCACCGTCGCGGTCGACAGCGCGGGGCAGAACGTCCATCAGCTCGCGCCTCTGGTGTGGCGCGAGAAGATCGCACGCGAGGGGCTGCTGACGCCGGCCTGAGCGGAGGCGTCAGCAGCGGGACGGGCCGAGCCAGTGCCGCGGGCGGCGGTGGAACGGCGTCGGCGGCGGGTGGTTGGTTGGCCATCATGACGATGGGAGCCCTGCCATGAAGACGATCCTTGCCGCCGTGCTGATCCTCGCGCCGACGCTGGCGAGCGCGCAGACCGCCGATCCGGCACCGCAGACCGGCGCCGCCACCGGTACGTCGCAGGCCGGCGGTTGGCTGGGGCAGGCGCAGAGCCTGCTCGGCGGCGGCGGCGGGGCCGGGGCGCTGCCGCGGATCGGGTCGATCGGCGCGGGCAATGCCGCCGGGCTGCTCGGCTATTGCGTCAAGAACCGGTTGCTCGGCACCGGTGGCGGCGCGTCGGGCGCGGCGGGTGTGCTCGGACGGCTGACCGGACAGAAGGACGTGCAGAGCCAGCCGGGCTATGCGGCGGGCCAGGCGGGGCAGGTACAGGCGCCGGGCGGGCAGGCGCTGTCGCTCGACGGGCTGCGCGGGCAGGTGAAGAACCAGGTGTGCAATCTGGTGCTCAACCGGGCAAAGGCGTTCCTTTGACCCGGCTGCGGCCGCCGGTGGTCGTCGGCGACTGCGGGATCGCGAGCTGGAAGAACTTGCGGTCCACCATCATCACCGGGAAATTCACCGGCAGGCCCATACGCGATATCTCCCGAAAGCCGTTCTTCTTGTAGAAACGGTGCGCGCTGTGGAAATCCCGCGCGGTACCGAGAAAGACGTTCTGCATCCCGTTTTGCCGGGCATGCTGTACCAGCGCATCGAGCAGCCCGACGGCGACGCCAAGCTCGCGACCGCGGGCATGCGCGGCGACGAACAACTTGCGCAGCGCGCCGTTGCGTTTGGCGATGTCCTTGAGGCCGATCGTGCCGACGATCTCGTCGTCGCGCTCCGCCACCCAGAACCCGCCCGCGCCGGTCTGATAGTAAGTGTCGATCGCCAGCAGGTCCGGCTGATCGTCCGCGGTGATGGGCATCCCGAACTCGACCTGCTGGATCGGCAGGATCAGCGCCGGGATCCTGTCCCTGTCCGGCGCGGCATAGGGGCGGATGATCGTAGCCATGATCCCGTTATAGAGCCGTGCGCGCCGATGCGGTCGATCGGTGCGCGAACGGCGTTATCGGCGGCGGAAGAAGATCAGGAAGCTCGGCCGGTCGCGCACCGAGCTGAACGAGGACGCGGCCTGGTCGAGCCCCAAAGCTCGGGCGCGATCCGATAGCTGCCGGCCTTGCAGGCCGCTCATCACTCCGCGGTCCGCGTCGGGCGGCAGGCCCGGCGGATAGGTGCCGGAGACTTCGCAGACCGTCGTCGCGCAGCGGACGGTGAGGGGGTCGCTGCCGATGTTCGGGATATCGGCGAAGGCGCGGCGCAATTCGGTTTCCCGGCGTCCTGCCCAGCCCGCATCGCGTGCTTCGGCCCGAAACCGGGCGTGCAACTCCCGCGGGTCGCTGTCCAGCGGCGGGAGGTTGGCGGCGATCGGGTCATCTTGCGGTGACGATGAGGCGGCGGCGATCGGCTGCGGCGTGGGCGAAGCCGGCGGGGCGGTCGGTGCCGTCGTCGCGGACGGCGGCATCGGGCTGGCGGGGATCACGCGGACGGGCGTCGTGTCCGGCGGGGAGGGCACGACCGGATGGCGGCTATCGATCCGCCAGCCGAGCAGCGCAATCAGCGCGACGGCGAGCGCGACGATTCCAATGCGAACTCCAGGCGACATCCCGTCCCTCCCGATCATCTGTCCGGAAGGAACCTATCTTCGGACGCCGGCGAGTCAAAGCGGAAGTGCGGCCACGGCACGCTGGGCCAATGCGCCCTGCCCCAGATGTGAGAAGAGGGTGCCGTGCGCCTCCCGGCAGCCCGACACCCTCCAAACATGGTCAGCGGCCGGAGAGCTCCAGCCCGGGAAACCATGGGACCTCGTTCATCCTCGTCGTGCCGTTGATTGGGGGAGGATACCCCCCGACACGATTCAAACGGACGTCAGAAGCCGGTCCCCCGAACGAACCGAACCGAACTCACTGCTGAACCATGAGACATCGGATCACCTCCTTTCGCTTGTTGATAGCCATGTGACCGGACCCGGCCACAGCTGCAATGTGCACATGCGCCGCGGTGGAAACAAGTCTTGTAATGCAGGGGATTTTACGCGACGATTCCGACCCTCGCCGCCGCGTCAGCCGCGGCAGTCCTCGGTCACCCGCTCGATCTCCGCCCAGGCCGGCACGACCAGCGTCGGAGCGCCCGGCCGCTCGATCACGAAACGGCCGCGACTGAACCCCATCGCATCGAGCAGGCCGTCATTGGCCGCCAGCGTCGCGGCGAGCGACGGCGGATTGCCGCCGTTCGGCTGGACCGGGAGCGCGCGTGCGATGCTGGTGGTGCGTATGGTAAGGGTGGTCGCGGTGCTGCCGTCGACCGACAGGATGATCTGGCGCCGGTCGCGGTCGCAGCGCAGCGCAAGGCGTGCGGGGCCGCCGGCGGGGGCGAAGCGCGCGATGCTGCCGCGCGTGTCGCGCTGCCAGGTCCAGTCGCCCGGGGTCAGCGGCCAGTCGCGCCAGTCGGCACCGCGCGGCGCGGCGGTGACCGGCGGCGCGGGCAGCGCCACCACCGGCTTGGGCGCAGGGGCGGGCGGTGCCACCGGCTGGGGCACGCAGGCGCTCGCGGCGAGCAGCAGGGCGGTGGCGGAAAGGATGCGCATCGGGCGGCTTATGCGGGAAGGGCGGCGATGCCTCAAGCGGCGTGCGCGTGGAACCGGCGCGGGCAACGGGCGGTTCACCCGTCAACAACCAGGAGCATCCGATGTCGACCGACAGCCAGTCTACCACCGCTACGCAATTGCTCGTCCAGGCGAACGTCGCCCACACGCTGAAGGTGGAGAGCCGCGACGGCGATCAGGTCGGGTCGGTCTATGCGCTGATGGTGCACAAGGGCACGGGCCGATCGACGCATGCGGTGCTCAGCCTCGGCGGCTTCCTCGGCATGGGCAAGAGCTTCTATCCGCTGCCTTTCGAGCTGCTCCAGTTCGATCCGGTGCGCGATCTCTACGTCGTGACGATCGACCGCCGCCTGCTCGAGGGCGGGCCGAGCTGGTCGAACAACGCGCCGGTGTTCGACCAGGCCTATGCCGATCGCGTCGCGAGCTATTACGGGGTGAGCGCGGCGAACCTGACGACGGGCTAAGCGGCGCGGGGGACGATGCGGTCGAGCGCCTGGCCCTCCCTGCGCTCGACTTCCTCAAGATCGTAACTGTTCTGCAAACGCAGGAAAAACCCGTTCGACATGCCGAAGTACCGGGTCAGTCGCGCGTCGATCGAGGCGTCGATGGGGCGGCGGCCTGCAACGATCGCAGCCAATAGCGCACGATCGATCCCGGCTCCTGCGGACACCTCCTCGAGCGGGATCTCTGATCCAATCAGGAAATCCTCGCGCAGGATGTCGCCCGGATGGACGTTGTCCAGCCGGCCTTCATCCGCGATGGTAGTCCTCGATCCGGACATCGTCCGCGCCTCCGTTGGACCAGCGGAAGGTAAGCCGCCACTGGCCGTTTATCCGGACACTATATCGGGGAGGCGCATGGCCTTTCAACTGTTCGAGTCGGTTGCCGGGCGGCTGGCGCATATCGTCCAGACGATCCGCAGCGTCGAGTTGCCGCAGCTTGCGCCGGGCCGGGTCATGGATGTCGGGCGGCAACCGCCGGACTCGGCTGCCGCGAAAGATCGCCTGCGTCTCGGCGTCGGCGAAGCTGCGGATCATGAGGCCAACCTCCCGATCCGCAGTGCTGCCCCGACAATGTTACCGCCGTCGGACGGCGCTTACCGCCCGCCGCGGCGGCCGCCCATCCGCATCTTCTGTTCCTTGCCGTAGCGCGTCTTGCGGGTGCCGGGTTTGCCCTCGTTCGAGCGGCCCATGATCGGCGCCTTCTGCTCGTCGACGGGCAGGCCGAGTTCCTCGTTCTCCAGCTGGCGGATCTCGTCGCGCAGCCGGCCGGCTTCCTCGAATTCGAGGTCGCTCGCCGCCTTGCGCATCCGCTTTTCGAGATCCTCGATATAGGCGCGCAGATTGTGGCCGACCATGTGCGGCCGGTCCTCGTCGATCGGGATCGTGACCTGATCGCCCTGCGACACATGCGCGATGATGTCGCCGATGTTGCGCTTGATCGTCGTCGGCGTGATGCCGTGTTCGCGGTTATATTCCTCCTGCTTCTCGCGGCGGCGCGCGGTCTCGTTCATCGCCCGCTCCATCGAGCCGGTGATGCGGTCGGCATAGAGGATGACGCGGCCGTCGACGTTGCGCGCGGCGCGACCGATCGTCTGGATCAGCGACGTCTCGGAGCGCAGGAAGCCTTCCTTGTCGGCGTCGAGGATCGCGACCAGCCCGCATTCGGGGATGTCCAATCCCTCGCGCAACAGGTTGATGCCGATCAGCACGTCGTAGACGCCGAGGCGCAGGTCGCGGATCAGTTCGATACGCTCCAGCGTCTCGACGTCGCTATGCATGTAGCGGACCTTGATCCCCGCCTCATGCATATATTCGGTCAAATCCTCGGACATGCGCTTGGTCAGCGTCGTCACCAGCGTGCGATAGCCGGCGGCGGTGGTCTTGTGGCATTCCTGGATCAGGTCCTGCACCTGTTCCTCGACCGGCTTGATCTCGACGGGCGGATCGATGAGGCCGGTGGGGCGGATGACCTGTTCGGCGAAGACGCCGCCGGTCTGCTCCATCTCCCAATTGCCTGGCGTCGCCGAGACGCTGACCGTCTGCGGACGCATCGCGTCCCATTCATTGAAGCGCAGCGGCCGGTTGTCGATGCACGACGGCAGGCGGAAGCCATATTCGGCGAGCGTGATCTTGCGGCGGTGATCGCCGCGCGCCATCGCGCCGATCTGCGGCACCGTCTGGTGGCTCTCGTCGACGAACAGGACGGCGTTTTCCGGCAGATATTCGAACAAGGTGGGCGGCGGCTCGCCGGGCAGGCGGCCGGTGAGGAAGCGGCTGTAATTCTCGATGCCTGCGCAGCTACCGGTGGCGGCGATCATCTCGAGGTCGAAATTGGTGCGCTGCTCCAGCCGCTGCGCCTCGAGCAACTTGCCCTCGGCGACCAGTTCCTTGAGCCGTTCGGCGAGTTCGTGCTTGATCGCGTCGCCCGCCTGTTTGAGCGTCGGGCCGGGCGTGACGTAATGGCTGTTGGCGTAGACGCGCACGCTGTTGAGGCTCGCCACCTTCTTGCCGGTGAGCGGATCGAATTCGGTGATCTCCTCGATATCGTCGCCGAAGAAGGAGATGCGCCAGGCGCTGTCCTCGTAATGCGACGGGAAGATCTCGAGCGTGTCGCCCTTCACGCGGAAATTGCCGCGCGCGAAGGCGGCGTCGTTGCGCTTGTATTGCAGCGCGACGAGCTTGCGGACGATCTCGCGCTGGTCGACGGTCGCGCCCTTCTTGAGGTCGAAGATCATCGCCGAATAGGTTTCGACCGAGCCGATACCGTAGAGGCACGATACCGAGGCGACGATGATGCAATCGTCGCGTTCGAGCAGCGAGCGCGTCGCCGAATGGCGCATCCGGTCGATCGACTCGTTGGTCGACGATTCCTTCTCGATATAGGTGTCCGAGCGCGGCACATAGGCCTCGGGCTGATAGTAATCGTAGTAACTGACGAAATATTCGACGGCATTTTCGGGGAAGAAGCTCTTGAACTCGCCGTAGAGCTGCGCCGCGAGGATCTTGTTGGGGGCGAGGATCAACGCGGGGCGCTGCAATTCCTCGATCACCTTGGCCATGGTGAAGGTCTTGCCCGAGCCGGTGACGCCGAGCAGCACCTGATCCTTCTCGCCGGCGCGCGCGGTCGCGGTCAGCTCGGCGATCGCGGTCGGCTGGTCGCCGCTCGGGCTATATTCGCTGACCAGCTTGAACGGGCGGCCGCCCTCGACCTTGTCGGGACGTGCGGGGCGATGCGGAACGAAGCTTTCGCCGGTTTCCGGCTCGGCGAGGCTGGTGCGGATCTGGATGGCCATATCGGGGACGGATATGGGGTAGCCGCTAGGGCTCGGCAATGACCGGCAGGGGCATGGCCAAGCTTTGCTTTGGTTGACCCGGCGGCGCGGGGTTCATAATGCGATCCCTTCGCAAACAACCCGAAGCCCGTCGCGCATGACCGATCTCCGTTCCCCCAAGACCCTGCCCGAGACCAAGGCGTTCGCGAACGTCAAGGTATTGTGGGTGCGCCACTGGAACGACCGGCTGTTCAGCTTCGCGGTCGAGCGGCCGGCGAGCTTCCGCTTCCGCTCGGGCGAGTTCGTGATGATCGGCCTGCCCGGCGACGGCGAGGGGGCGAAGCCGATCATGCGCGCCTATTCGATCGCCAGCCCGCATTATGCCGAGGAACTGGAATTCCTGTCGATCAAGGTCGAGGACGGGCCGCTGACCTCGAAGCTCCAGCTGATCGAGCCGGGCGACGAAGTGTATATGGGCAAGAAGCCGACCGGTACGCTCGTCACCGATGCGCTGGTCGGCGGCAAGCGGCTGTTCTTCTTCTCGACCGGCACCGGTCTCGCGCCGTTCCTCAGCCTCGCGCGCGATCCGGACGTCTACAGCATGTTCGATCAGGTGATCCTCGTCCATTCGGTGCGGCAGGTCAGCGATCTCGCCTATCACGACGAATTGCAGGCGCGGCTCGCCGAGGATCCTTTGGTGTCGGACGAGGCGGCGACGCAATTCCACTATGTCCCGACGGTGACGCGCGAGCCGTTCCGCACCACGGGGCGGATCGGCGACCTGATCGAGAGCGCCGCGCTGTTCGGCGATCCGGTGCAGGGCGCAAAACGCCTCGACCCCGAGACCGACCGGATCATGCTGTGCGGGTCGATGGCGATGATCCGCGAGACTGCGGCGATGCTCGACGGGCTGGGGTTCGAGGAAGGCTCGAACGCCAAGGCCGGGACGTATGTGATCGAGCGCGCGTTCGTGGATTGATGCCAGTTCCCTTCTAGGTTTGGTACGCGAGCAAAATGGAAACCTGTCATCCCCGCGCAGGCGGGGATCCATAACCTCGGACGTCTGGCAAGAGCCGCGGCATCAGCGTGTATGGATCCCCGCCTGCGCGGGGATGACAATTATGGTCAGGGCAGCGCCTTCACCTCCGGCGTGTCGAGGCAGCGCATCATCTCGGGCGGGGTCATCGGTTTGCCCGCTGCCGGCTTCGCATAGGGCGCGATCTCGAACGGCACGCCGAGCCGTTCCGCGGTGAAGCCGCTGCCGCCGGTGCAGCGCATCGCCGCGGCGAGCATCTTGGGCGGGGTGTCATAGCCTTCGTAGGACAGGCGGAACGTCCCCCAGTGGATCGCCAGCGACCGCGCCGCGCCGAGGCGCTGGTGGATCAGCGCCGCCTCGGCGGGGCCGACATGGCTGCCCGAGGACATCTGCCCCGGCTGGAAGCGGAAGGCGCCGATCGGGATCATCGCGAAGCGGATCGGGCCATAGGCCGCCGCCTCGGCTGGCCACAAACCGTCGCCGAAGCCGGTGTCGCCCGCGAAGAACAGATTGCCGCCGCTCGGCAGGCGGACGACGAAGCTCGACCAGAGCGCGCGGTTGCGGTCGGTGAACCAGCGGCTGCCCCAATGATGGTTGCGCGTCACGAACACCTGCGCGCGGTCGCCGGGGCACCAGCTGTCGGGATCGCAGCGGATGTCGCGGCTGGTGTCTTTCAACCCGGCGGCGGTCAGCGTCGCGCTACCGCCCCAGTCGAGCCCGAGCGCCTTCGCGCCGGTCTGGCCGACGACGCTGTCGTTGCCGAGGCTGGTGACGATCGCCGGTGCGTCGCGCCGCCACAGGCGTTGCAGCGTCGCCTTGTCGAGATGGTCGTAGTGATTGTGGCTGAGCAGGACGAGGTCGATCCTGGGCAAATCCCCGAACCGCACGCCGGGTGTGGCGACGCGCGCGGGGCCGAAGCCGAGCGGCCCGGCGCGCTCGGCATAGACCGGGTCGGTGAGAATGTTGAGGCCCTGCGTCTGGATCAGCACGGTGGCGTGGCCGATCCACGTCACCACCATCCGCTCGCCGTCGACGCGCGCCGCGGGTTTCGATGGCGCGACCGGGACCTGCGTTGGCCAGACCGGGCGGCCGTCGCGGCCGGTGAGCTGGCGCCACAGGAAGCCGCCGCGGCTGCCGCCGCCGGGCAGGCCCTGCGTGTCGCGATCGTTGTCGGGATTGAAGAAGCGCGCGCCGTCGTAGTGATCGGTTGCCGGGCCTTCGTAATAGAGCCGATCGAGGAAGCGCGGCACGATCGTCACCGCGAGGCCGGTGACGACGATCAGCAGCACCAGGATCGCGGCGGCAATTCTCGTTATGCGCGCTGTCATCGTCCTGATCCCGATCAATATGGCGGAGGGGTGGAGGTGGAACGGCGGATATCCCTACGGCGGAACGCTTGCGCGTCGCCGCTACGGCCCTAGCATCGCTCGAAAAGCACAGGGGGTTCCATGCGTCGGATGTTTCTTGCCGTTCTGCTCGCCGCGTCGGCCTCGACCGCGATCGCGAAAACGCCGCGGGTCGAGGAGGTGTCGCTCGAACAGGTGCAGGCGCTGATGACCGCGGGCAAGGCGTCGAGCGTCGAGGTGACGCGCGCCTATCTCGACCGGATCGCGGCGATGGATCGCAAGGGGCCGACGCTGCGCAGCGTGATCGCGGTCAACCCGGACGCGCTGGCGCAGGCGAAGGCGCTCGACGCCGAGCGCAAAGCGGGGCGCATCCGCGGGCCGCTGCACGGCGTGCCGGTGCTCATCAAGGACAATATCGAGACCGCCGACCCGATGGCGACGACCGCGGGCAGCCTGGCGCTCAGGGACAATGTCACGCGCCGCGACGCACCGGTGGTGGCGGCGCTACGCGCGGCGGGCGCGGTGATCCTCGGCAAGACGAACCTCAGCGAATGGGCCAATATTCGTTCCAGCCATGCGATGAGCGGGTGGAGCGCGGTCGGCGGGCTGGTGCGCAACCCCTATGCGCTCGACCGGACCGCGTGCGGCTCGTCGTCGGGATCGGGCGCGGCGGTGGCGGCGAGCTTCGCGGCGGCGGCGGTGGGGACGGAGACCGACGGGTCGGTGGTCTGTCCGTCCTCGATCAACGGGCTGGTCGGGCTGAAGCCGTCGATCGGGCTGGTCAGCCGCACGCATGTCGTGCCGATCAGCCATTCGCAGGACACGCCGGGGCCGATGGCACGCAGCGTGCGCGATGCCGCGATCCTGTTCTCGGCGATGGTCGCGGCCGATCCCGCCGATCCGGCGACCGCCGGCGCGGTGACGCGCGATTATGCCGCCGGCCTGTCGGTGAGCGCGCTGTCGGGGGTGCGCGTCGCCGTGGTGCGGCCGGAGGGACTGTCGATCGAGGTGACGGCGACATTCGATGCCGCACTCGCGGTGCTCAAGGCGGCGGGCGCGGTGCTGGTGCCGGTCGATCCGCCCAAGCTCGACGGCGTCGGCGACGCCGAATTCACCGTGCTCAAGACCGAGCTGAAGGCCGATCTCGACGCCTATCTGGCGACCACCCCGCCGGCGGTGACGGCGCGCACGCTCGACCAGCTCATCGCCTTCAATCGCGCGCATGCCGCCGAGGAGATGCCGTTCTTCCAGCAGGAGACGTTCGAGGCGGCGGCGCAGACCAAGGGGCTGGGCGATCCGGCGTACAAGGCGGCGCGGGCGAAATCGCTCAGGCTGGCGAGCGAGGCGATCGACGGCATGCTGCGCCGCGCGGGCGCGACATTGCTGGTCGAGCCGACCTATGCGCAGGCGTGGCTGAGCGATCCGCTGTACGGCGATCAATATGGCGGGCCGTCGTCGTCGGAACTGCCGGCGATCGCGGGCTATCCCAACCTCACCGTGCCGATGGGGCTCGCCAAGGGGTTGCCGGTCGGACTGTCGTTTATCGCCACCAAGGGCGGCGAGGCGACGGTGCTCGGCGCGGGCTATGCCTATGAACAGCGGGCCAAGGCGCGGGTGGCGCCGCTTTATGTGCCGCAGGCGGACGTCGGCGAGGGGCTGGACGGGCGGCGGTAGGATCATCGGAGGGTAAACCAATACGATCCGTTCGCCCTGAGCTTGTCGAAGGGCCTGACTCTCACTTGTGCTTCGACAGGCTCAGCACGAACGGTCCGGGGGGAGACACGCATCGGCGGTCGACAGAGGCTTTGAAGCCGGGCGATCCGCGGCTAAAGGCGCGCGCATGACCGACTCCATCGCCACCGCCGCGCTGCTCGCCAAGGCCGAGACGCTAACCGACGCGCTGCCCTATCTGCAGCGCTATGCGGGCAAGACCTTCGTGGTCAAATACGGCGGCCATGCGATGGGCGATCCCGAACTGGCGCGGGACTTTGCCGAGGATGTCGTGCTGCTCAAGGCGGTCGGCATCAACCCGGTCGTCGTCCATGGCGGCGGGCCGCAGATCGGCGCGATGCTCAAGCGGCTCGGCGTCGAATCGCGATTCGTCGACGGGCTGCGCGTCACCGATGCCGAGACGGCGCGGATCGCGGAGATGGTGCTCGCCGGATCGATCAACAAGGAAATCGTCGCCTGGATCGGCCAGGCCGGCGGCCGCGCGGTCGGCATTTCGGGCAAGGACGCCAATCTGGTCACCGCGAAGAAGGTCGGGCGCGAGACGCCGGACACGTTGCAGGGGATCGAGCGTCACGTCGACCTCGGCTTCGTCGGCGAGCCGGTGGCGGTCGACCGGACGATCATCGATACGCTGTCGGCGAGCGGCATCATCCCGGTGATCGCGCCGATCGCGATGGGCGCAGACGGCCAGACCTACAATATCAACGCCGATACGATGGCGGGGGCGATCGCCGGCGCGCTCGGCGCGGCGCGCTTCTTCCTGCTTACCGACGTGGCGGGCGTGCTCGACAAGCAGAAAACGCTGCTGACCGATCTCGATCCGGCGCGGATCGCCGCGCTCAAGGCGGACGGCACGATCTCGGGCGGGATGATCCCCAAGGTCGAGACCTGCGTCGCCGCGGTCGAGGCCGGCGTCGACGCGGCGGTGATCCTCGACGGCCGCGTGCCGCATGCGATGCTGCTCGAGATCTTCACGTCGGAAGGCGCGGGGACGCTCGTCCACGCCTGAGTCCCGACCGGGCGGCTCAGTGCGCCGCCCGCCAGCGTCGCGCGAACGCCGCCTGCCAGAGCATCAGCAGCGGCACCGCGCCCAATTCCATCGCGAAGCCGAACAGATGGCCGGGCGACGGCGCGCCGACCGCGACCAGCGACACGACGCGCGACAGGCCGCCCGCGACGACGAGCGCGCCGAGCAGGCGGAAACGCGGCCCGGTCGCCTCGATCCGCGGCACGCAGCTGGCGAAGGCGATGCCGACGCCGAGGAAGATGCCCGAGATATAGCGGAAATGGCTGTCGAGATCGGTCGGGATCACCGGCGGATGGCCGAGGAAGCCGGGACCGTGCAGCACGCTCTGCCCGCCGACCGACAGCGGTACGAAACAGGCGAGCGCCACCACCGCCTGCAATAGGCGCCGTTCGATGGCGGGGCTCACAGCAGCAGGTCCTTGCGGACGTGGATCGCGCGCAGCGACACGCGCACTTCCCACATAAAGGCGGTGAGGCAGCAGATCAGCAGCGCCACCGCGACGATGAAGGCGAGCGCGATCCACGTGCCGATGTGGAATTTGGCGATATTGGCGATGAACAGCAGCGCGATGACGACGCAGGCCATCACCGCGCTCGACACCGCGAGGAACAGCGCGGCGTTGATGATCGACATGCGCTCGTCGAGCAGCTTCAATTCCCAGATGTCGCGGACACGATCGGCGCCGGTTTCCAGACCGAGCACGCGCTCTTCGAGGATACGGGCGCGGTCGATGACGCGGGCGAGCCGCCCGGCGAGGACGTTGAGGATCTGGCCGATCGCCGCCAGCATGAACACCGGCGCGAGCGACAGCTGGATCGTCTGCGCGATCGTCGAAACCTGGAAGAACACTGGCATGGCCCCATCATAGGGCGCGCCACGCGAGGCGAAAGGGTGCACGGCTCGCCGCAATCTGCACCGATTGGTAAGGCGTGGCGGTTAGATGCGCCGGGGTGACCGAAGCGATGCTCCTTGCCGAATTCCAGCGGCTGCCGCCGGTGGCGCGCGCCACGATCGGCGATGGGCTGTCCGCGGCACTCGACGACGTCGCCGCGCGCGCCGCGGCGAGCCACGGTTTCCTGCGCTACGGCTGGTTCGCCGCGGCGCTGGGCGCTTATGGCGGGCGGGCGCGGACGCTGCTGGTCGAGGAGGACGGCGTGCCGACCTGCGCGCTGCCGTTCGTCGGCGTCGGGCCGCGCTGGGCAAGATTGGCGGCGGTGCCGGGCAGCTATTGGCCGTTCCGCAGCTTTCCGCTCGCCGCCGGGGCAAGCGAGGCGACGCTGCGCGCGGCGCTGGCGACGCTGGCGGGCGCGGTCAACGGCTTGCGGATCGGCCCGGTCTATGACGGCGATGCGGCGGCGGCACCGCTGATCGCGGCGGCGCGGGCGGGCGGCTGGGCGGTGCTCGACCGGTTCGTCGCCGACAGCTGGCTGCTCGACATGGCGGCGTTGCAGACGGAGGGATGGCCGCGCGGCTCGACGCTGCGCAAGAACCGCTTCCATGAGAAGCATCTCGCCAGCCACGGCGTGACGGACTGGCGCTTCGTCAGCGGCGCGGACTGGCCGGCGGCGTTCGACGCACTCGCGCAGATCGAGGCGGTAAGCTGGATCGCGGCGCGCACCGATGGCTCCGACGCGAAGTTCACCACCACCGGCCACGGTGCCTTCTGGCGCGCGGCCTCGGTGGATCCGGTGATCGCCGGCATGTTGCGCGCGGCGTTGCTGACGATCGACGGCACGCCCGCAGCTTTCTCGTTCGACATCGATGCGGGCGACCTCAAATACGCGATCGCGAACAGCTACGACCCCGCTTATGCCAAACATTCGCCGGGCAAGTTGCTCTATTACCGCAATCTGGTCGAGGCGTTGGGCCGCGGCGTCACCCGCGTCGATTGGGGTGCGGGCGACAGCGGCTACAAGCAGGTGATCGGTGCCGACAAGGGGCCGGCGATCCGCGACTGGCTGCTGCTGCGGCCGGGGCTGCCGGCGCTGGTCGGGGGATTGGCGCGCGGCGCGTGGCGGCGATCGGGGCAGGGCGGCTAGACGCACCCCTTCGGCCTGCTTAGGCGTTGGCGGAACATGCTCGTATTCCTCGATTTCGAAGCCTCGTCGCTCGCCAAGCTGAGCTATCCGATCGAGGTCGCCTGGGTGTTCGAAGACGGGCGCGAGGAAAGCCATCTGATCCGGCCGGCGGCGCAATGGACCGACTGGGACGCGGCGGCCGAGGCGATCCACCACATCCCGCGCGCGCGGCTGGAGGCAGAAGGGACGCCGCACGACGTCGTCGCGCGGCGGATGATCGAGACGCTGACCGGGCACGACCTGTTCGCGAGCGCGCCGTCGTGGGACGGCAAATGGCTGAGCGCGCTGCTGCGTGCGGCGAAGCTGCCGCGCCACGCGCTGCGGTTGCGCGATACCGAGGACGCGCAGCGCGATACGGCGACGGCGATCCTGCGCGACGTCGTGCCGGCGGAGCTGCTCGGGCGTGCGGTGGCGGAGGTGGTGACGCTCGCCGAGGTGCGCGACCGCGACGTGCCGGCGCATCGCGCGCTGGCGGATGCGCGCGACGAATGGGAGCGCTGGTGCGTGGTGAAGCGCGCGGCGGAAGCGCGGGCGGCCGAGTAAGTCCTCCCCCGCAAGGGGGAGGGGGACCGTTCGGCGCCAGCCGAATGGTGGAGGGGGAGGTAAGGGTGGGAGCTTCATTACAAAGCTCCCACCCTTACCTCCCCCTCCGTCACGGCTTCGCCGTGCCACCTCCCCCTGGCGGGGGAGGACTGATATGAGGCTCCCCATGGCCGAGATCATCAACCTGCGTCTGGCGCGCAAGGCGCGCGATCGTGCTGCCGCGGCGCGGACCGCCGAAGCCAATCGCGCCAAATTCGGTCGCACGAAAGCCGAGCGTGCCGCCGAGGCCGCCGAGCGCGACCGCGCGGAGCGGATCGTCGACGGCGCAAAGCTGGACGACTGACGCGGGTCAGCGCGGGCGGCGGACCCGCCATGCCATCAGCGCGACCAGTGCCGCCAGCCCGAACCAGGTCAGCGCATAGACCAGATGACTGTTGTGGAAGCGAACGACGGTGAGGCCGCCACGCGGCCAGCCGCTCTTCGGTTCGCTGGCATCGATGAAATAGGGGGCCACCCGGCCGAGGTGCTTGGCCGCGGCGATATCGGCGACGTCGCGCGAATACCAGCGGTCGGCGGCGGGGTCGTTGCTGCGCAGGAAGCCGCCGCCCGGCTCGGTGAGGCGGAGCAGGCCGCGCACCGTCTGCGGCGCGGGGGAGGGGGCGACGCGCCCGCGCTGCTCGCCGGGGACGAAACCGCGGTTGATCAGCAGCGCGAAACCACGGTCGGTGTCGAAGGGGGTGAGTACCCAGAAGCCGCCGCCGAGTTCGGTCACGGCCTGCACATAGGTGTCGGCACCGGTGCGGTAGTGGCCGGTCGCGACGACCGGTCGATAGGCGTCGCCGGTGCCTAGACCGGGCCAGTCCGCCGGCTCGGGCGCCGGAACCGGCGGGCTGGCGAGCTGGCGCTCGGTATGCGCGATCAGCGAGAGCTTCCACGTCCGCCGTTCGAGCTGCCAGATGCCGAGGCCGATCAGCAGCGCGATGACGACCAGCATGACGCCGGTCGCCCATCCCCGGCGGGACGCGGTGCTGCTCACATCGCGCCCGCGTCCATGTTGGGCATCATGTTCGTGTTCATATGATACATGACCCAGAGCGAGCCGGCGAGACAGATCGTCAGGACGATGATCGTGAAGATCAGCGCCATCAGCGTCCAGCCATTCTCCGACTTGGAGTTCATGTGCAAGAAATAGATCATGTGGACGACGATCTGCACCAGCGCGAACACCATGACGATACCCGCGGTGATCCGCGCGTCGGCGATGACGCCGCTCATCACCAGCCCGAACGGAATGGCGGTGAGGATCACCGACAGGATGAAGCCGATCAGATAATCCTTGCGGCTGCCGTGCGCGCCTTCGGACGAATGACCGTGGCCGTGCGCGTTATCGTGCGCGTCGTGACCGTGATGCGTGTCCGCGCTCATCGCAGCACTCCCAGCAAATAGACGAAGGTGAAGACGCCGATCCAGATCACGTCGAGGAAGTGCCAGAACAGCGACAGGCATTGCAGGCGACGCTGGTTGGCGGCGATCAGCCCCTTGCGGCCGACCTGCACCATCAGCGTCACCAGCCAGATGATGCCGAAGGTGACGTGCAGCCCGTGCGTGCCGACGAGCGTGAAGAAGGACGACAGGAAGGCGCTGCGCTGCGGCCCGGCGCCTTCGTGGATCAGCGTCGAGAATTCGTAGAGCTCGATGCAGAGGAAGGCGAGGCCGAACAGGCCGGTGATCGCCAGCCAGCCCTGCACGGCGCGGACCTTGCCGTCGTTCATCGCCAGCATGGCGAAGCCGTAGGTGATCGACGACAGCAGCAGCATCGAGGTGTTGAGCGCCACCAGCGGCAGCTCGAAGATCTCGTGCGGCTGCGGGCCGCCGGCATAGCTGCCGCCATAGACGCCATAGGCCGCGAACAGCATGGCGAAGATCAGGCAGTCGCTCATCAGGTACAGCCAGAAGCCCAGCATCGTGCTGCCGCCGGCGTCGTGATGATGTTCGTCGGTCTCGTAGAAGACCGGGGCCTGTGTGCCCGGGGGAATGGTTGCTTCGCTCATGGTCCTCAGGCCCCCGCGACCGCTGCGTGCGTGGTCAGCTGCCGGGTATGATCGTCCTCGGCGGCGGTGACTTCGGCGGCGGTGATGTAGAAATCGCGGTCATAGTTGAAGGTGTGGCCGATCGCGACCGCCAGCAATCCGACGAACGCCAGCGCGGCGAGCCACCAGATGTACCAGATCATCGCCAGGCCGACGACCATCGACAGGCCGGCCAGGATGATGCCGGCGCCGGTGTTGCGCGGCATGTGGATGTCGCGGAAGCCGGTGATCGGCCGTTCGGCGCCGTTCGACTTCATGTCGTACCAAGCGTCGAGATCGCGGACGACGGGCGTGAAGGCGAAATTGTACGCCGGCGGCGGCGACGAGGTCGCCCATTCGAGGCTGCGGCCGTTCCACGGATCACCGGTGAAGTCGCGCAGCGCCTCGCGGTTGCGGAAGCTGACGTAGAACTGGATCAGGAAGGCGGCGATGCCGACCGCGATCATTGCGGCGCCGATCGCGGCGATGATGAACCAGATCTGCAGCGACGGGTCCTCGAAGTGGCGCAGGCGACGCGTCACGCCCATCAGGCCGAGTACGTAGAGCGGCATGAACGCGACATAGAAGCCGATGACCCAGAACCAGAAGCTGATCGTGCCCCACTTCTTGTCGAGCTTGAAGCCGAACGCCTTCGGGAACCAATAGTTGATTCCGGCGAACATACCGAACAGCACGCCGCCGATGATCACGTTGTGGAAGTGCGCGATCAGGAACAGCGAATTGTGCAGCACGAAATCGGCGGGCGGTACTGCAAGCAATACGCCGGTCATGCCGCCGATGACGAAGGTGATCATGAACGCGATCGTCCACATCATCGGCAGTTCGAAGCGGATCCGGCCCTTGTACATCGTGAACAGCCAGTTGAAGATCTTGGCCCCGGTCGGGATCGAGATGATCATCGTGGTGATGCCGAAGAACGAATTGACGCTCGCGCCCGACCCCATGGTGAAGAAGTGGTGCAGCCAGACGAGATAGGCGAGGATGGTGATGACCAGCAGCGCGTAGACCATCGAGGTATAGCCGAAGAGCCGCTTGCCGCAGAAGGTCGAGGTGACCTCGCTGAACACGCCGAACGCCGGCAGGATCAGGATGTAGACCTCCGGGTGGCCCCAGATCCAGATCATGTTGACGTACATCATGGGATTGCCGCCCATGGTGTTGGTGAAGAAATGCGTGCCGACGTAGCGATCGAGGCTGAGCATCGCGAGCACCGCGGTCAGGACCGGGAAAGCGGCGACGATCAGCACGTTGGTGGCGAGCGCCGACCAGGTGAAGATCGGCATCTTCATCAGGCTCATGCCCGGCGCGCGCATCTTGACGATCGTCGCGAGCAGGTTGACGCCCGACAGCAAGGTCCCGACGCCGGCGATCTGCAGCGACCAGATGTAATAGTCGACACCGACATCAGGCGAGTAATCGAGCCCCGACAGCGGCGCCATCGCCAGCCAGCCGGTGCGGGCGAACTCGCCGACGAACAGGCTGGCCATGACGATCGCGGCACCCGCGGCGGTCATCCAGAAGCTGAAATTGTTGAGGAACGGGAAGGAGACGTCACGCGCGCCGATCTGGAGCGGGACGACATAGTTCATCAACCCGGTGACGAAGGGCATCGCCACGAAGAAGATCATGATGACGCCGTGCGCGGTGAACACCTGGTCGTAATGGTGCGCGGGCAGGAAGCCCTCGTTGGGGCCGAACGCCATCGCCTGCTGCGCGCGCATCATGATCGCGTCGGAGAAGCCACGCAGCAGCATGACGATACCGAGGATCATGTACATGATCCCGATCTTCTTGTGGTCGACCGAGGTGAACCATTCCTTCCACAGATAGCCCCAGACCTTGAAATAGGTCAGTGCGGCGATCAGCGCGGCGCCACCCATCGCGACGACCGCGAAGGTGCCGATCAGGATCGGTTCGTGGATCGGGAAACTCTCGAGCGTCAGGCGCCCGAAAATCGTCTTGAGCAAGGCATCGGACATCAGGTCGGTCCTACGAACGGGCGGCGGCGGTGAGGCCGGTCAGCATGGCGGGCAGCGGGGCGGCGGAGGTCATCGAGCGATTGTCTTCGTTGCCGGGTTTGTTGCTGCCGGGCGGGGCGGGACGGGGGGCGTTACGGTGCGGGCTGCTGCCCTTCTCCTCGGGCTCCTTCTGCAAGGCGCCCTTCGATTCGCTGCCACGCATATGGCCGCTGTCGTTGACCGGGCTGCCGTGCCCGCTGTCGCGATGCGGGTCCCTGGCGCCGTCCTTCATCATCGTCGCCTGCATGCAGGTCTCGCCCGGCTTGGTGCACATGCCGAGGATGCGGTCGAACAATTGCGGCTGGAAGGCGGCGTAGCGGATCGCCGGCACCTTCTCGCTCGGCTTTTCGAGCTGGACATAGGTCGCCATGTCGAGCTTCGCCGGCGCGCTGCGCGCCTCCGAGGCCCATTTGGCGAAGCCGGCGTCGTCGACGCTGTCGACGGTGAAGTGCATGTCGGAGAAGCCGGCACCGCTATAGTTGGCGGACAGGCCCTCGAACCGGCCCGGCTTGTTGAGCACGGCGTGCAGCCGCGTCTCCATGCCCGGCATCGAATAGATCATGCCGGCCATCGCGGGGACGTAGAAGGTGTTCATCACCGACGACGAGGTGATGCGGAAGCGGACCTGGCGGTTCATCGGCAGGACCAGCTCGTTGACCGTCGCCACGCCCTGTTCGGGGTAGATGAACAGCCACTTCCAGTCGAGCGACACCACCTGGATCTCCAGCGGCTTGTCGGTCTTGGCCAGCACCTTGCCAGGCTCAAGTCGCGCCAGCGGGCGATAGGGATCGAGCGCGTGGGTGCTGATCCAGGTCAGCGCGCCGAGCGCGATGACGATCATCAGCGGCGCCGACCAGATGATCAGCTCCAGCCCGGTCGAATGGTCCCAATGCGGCTCGTAATCCGCCTCTTCGTTCGTATGGCGGTATTTCCACGCGAACAGGATGGTCAGCGCGATCACCGGCACGATGATCAGCAGCATCAGGCCGGTCGACCACAGGATCAGATTGGCCTGCTGCCGCGCGACATCGCCGGACGGGTTCATCACCACCCAGTCGCACCCGCCCAGCAGGGCAGGCGCAAGGAGTGCGACGGCAGTGCGCATGGCGCGTGCACGACGGGGCGGGAGGGGGGAGAACGGGAAGGTTCGCATCGTCAGGTCCGGTACGCCTGTGTGCTGCACCGCAAAATAGGACATTTTGTCCTATCCCCGTGCGCCGCCGGCTGCGGTAAGGGGTCATGTTGGCGCTGCGTCCGAAACCGGGTGCGGCGCGTTGATGACCGACGGCCCCCGGGCTGCGAGACGACAGGACTGCGATACATGTCAGTGGCTTCCGCCCATTCCGGATCGCTCGAACGCGATGCACGTGCCGTCAACACGCAGGGGGACCATGAGGTCCACCCGGGCGAGATCGCGATCGGCGTCATCATCGGGCGCACGTCGGAATTCTTCGACTTCTTCTGCTATGCGATCGCCTCGGTCATCGTCTTTCCGGCGCTGGTCTTCCCGTACGTCGACCGGCTGACCGGCACGCTCTATTCGTTCGCGCTGTTCCCGCTGGCGTTCATCGCCCGCCCGATCGGCACGCAGATCTTCATGTGGGTCGATCGCGAACACGGCCGCGGCACCAAGCTGACGATCGCGCTGTTCCTGCTCGGCACCTCGACCGTGTCGCTCGCCTTCCTGCCCGGCTATGCCGAGGTCGGCGTGTGGTCGGCGATCCTGCTCGCCGCCTTCCGCATCGGCCAGGGTCTCGCGCTTGGCGGTGCCTGGGACGGTCTCGCCTCGCTGCTCGCGCTCAACGCGCCGCCGGAGAAGCGCGGCTGGTATGCGATGGTGCCGCAGCTCGGCGCGCCGCTCGGGCTGATCGTGGCGAGCGCCTTGTTCGCCTTCCTGCTCGCCAACATGGAGGGCGTCGACTTCCTGTCGTGGGGCTGGCGCTATCCGTTCTTCGTCGCCTTCGCGCTCAACGTGGTGGCGCTGTTCGCGCGGCTGCGCATCGTCGTGACGCCGGAATACAGCCGGCTGTTCGAGACGCGCGAGCTGACCCCGTCGCGCGTCACCGCGACGGTCAAGGCGCAGTGGCGCAACATCGTCATCGGCGCCTTCGCGCCGCTCGCCAGTTTCGCGCTGTTCCATATGGTGACGGTGTTCCCGCTGTCGTGGATCGCGCTCTACACCAACGAGGATATCGCGCGCTTCCTGGGGATCGAGATCATCGGCGCCTTCTTCGGGCTCGGCGCGGTGGTGATTTCGGGCCTGCTCGCCGACCGGATCGGGCGGCGTTCGGTGCTCGGCTATACCGCGGCGGCGATCGCGGTGTTCAGCGGCTTCGCGCCGCAGCTGCTCGCCGGGGGCGATGCGGGCGAGCTGGCGTTCATGATCGGCGGCTTCGTGCTGCTCGGCCTGTCGTTCGGCCAGTCGTCGGGCGCGGTGACCAACAATTTCCCCAAGCGGGCGCGCTATACCGGTGCGGCGCTGACGTCGGACCTCGCGTGGCTGTTCGGCGCGGGCTTCGCGCCGCTCGCCGCGCTGGTGCTGGCGAGCCAGTTCGGGCTGCTGGCGGCGGGCGGGTACCTGCTGTCGGGCGCGTTCGCGACGCTGGTGGCGCTGGGGCTCAACAAGGAGCTGGCGCGGCGGCTGGATTGATCCGCCGGCGGGGGTGACCTCCGGCGCCTTTCTCCAGCGGCGTAGGGGCCCGCTACCTCAATTCCTCCCCCGCCAGGGGGAGGTGGCAGGCCAAAGGCCTGACAGAGGGGGAGGATACGGGGAGCCCTCCGTATGCGGAAACGCCCCCTCCACCAGCTTCGCTGGTCCCCCTCCCCCGCTAAAGCGAGGGAGGAATTAGTCCCGGCCGAGGCCGGTCATGTCGCCGCCGGGGCCGGTGCCTGCGCCGCCGAAGCCACCGCCGGCGCCGCCCATGCCGCCACCGCGGCGGCCGCCGCCGCCGTGATGGCCGCCACCACCGCCGCCACGCCCGCCGCCGCGGCTCATCGCCGCGGCGCGGCCGGTGACGTGGGGCAGTTCGTCCCAGCTCAATTTGCCGTCGTGGTTCTTGTCGAGCGAGGCGAAGCGCTTGTCGGCGGCGTCGGCGAATTCGCGGGCGTCGACGCCGCGGTTGAAGTTGCGGTCCGCGGCGGTGACCGGCTCGGGGAGCTGGAAATAGCTGAAGCGCGCCGCGCCGAGCTTGCCGGCGTCATAGGCAGGCGCCTTGCCGCCGCCGTCCGAATCGGAACTGCTCGCGATCACCCCCGGCCCGCCGCTGCCCGAACGCACCTCCGGCGCGATCGTGCTTTCGTAATAATCGATGTCGTCGGGGTCGATCTCGCCGTCGTGCTTGCGGTCGAGCGTCGCGAAGAAGCGACTGGCGTCGGCCTGGAACTCGACGCGGGTGATCGCGCCGTCCTTGTTGGCGTCGGCCGCGTCGAACCACGCGCGTTCGGGATCGGGTGCGGCATCGTCGCCGTGGAACGGCTGGCCCATCGGACTGATGAAGGTGCGGCGGTTGCCGTGGGCGGGCGGCTGTTGGGCGGCGACCGGCACGGCGGTGCAGGCGAGCAGGGCGATGACGATGGTGCGATTCATGGCGGGTCCCCGGGTGAACGACACTGTGAACCAGCCCAATGTTGCAGTTGGATGTCCACGACCGGCGCAACCCGATATCATGCGGTTATCCGGCGGAAACAATTCGGCGCCAAGAGAGGGCGATGATGAGCCAACAGCATAATGCAGGGGCATCGGGGGACGAACCGGCGGCGATCCTGGTGGTCGACGACGATCGCGAGATCCGTACCCTGCTGACTCAGAGCCTCGGCGCGCGCGGCTATCGCGTGCAGGCTGCCGCCAACACCCGCGAGATGGACGCGGTGCTGGAGCGCGACCGGATCGACGCGGTGCTGCTCGACGTGATGATGCCGGGCGAGGACGGCATCTCCGCCTGCCGCCGCATCACCCGCGACGGGGGGCCGGCGGTCATCATGCTGAGCGCTCTGGGCGAGGAACGCGACCGCATCGTCGGGCTGGAGATCGGTGCGAGCCATTATCTCACCAAGCCGTGCAGCGCGCGCGAGGTGATCGCCACCGTCCGCGCCGCGCTGCGCAGCCGGCAGCAGGCCGAGCCCGCCGACCGGTCGCGGCTGAGCTTCGACGGCTGGACGATGGACCTGATGGCGCATGAATTGTTCGACACGCAGGGCGTGCTGGTCGGCCTGACCGACGGCGAGTTCGCGCTGCTGCGGGTCTTCGCCGAGCGGCCGCGGCGGGTGCTGTCGCGCGAATTGCTGCTCGAGGCGGCGCGCGGTCCCAACAGCGAAGCGTTCGATCGCGCGATCGACGTGCAGATCAGCCGGCTGCGGCGCAAGCTGCGCAGCGGCGGCGACGACATCATCCGTACCATCCGCAACGAAGGCTATCTGTTCGTGCCGGCGGTGGCGCGGACATGAGCTGGCGGCCGGCGTCCCGACTGGGGATCGGCTGGGTCGCCAAGTCGCTGTTCTGGCGCGTCTTCCTCGTGATGCTGCTGAGCGTCGCGACGGTGCAGGCGCTCAACGTCGCGCTGGTCGTGTTCATCACCCCGCCGACGCCGCGCATCTTCTCGGTGCCGCAGGTCGCCACCGCGCTGCGCACCGGCCGCGACGCGACCGGCGAGGTGCTGGTGACGCGCGAGGCGAGCAACCCCGCGCCCTACGACGCGCGCGGTGCGCGGATCCGGCGGCTGATGGCGGCGCAGCTCGAACTGCCGCTCGACCTCGTCCACGTCCATTTCGGCGGGCCGCCGCCGATCGTCTTCGGGCCGATGCCACGGCGCGAGGGCTATCCCGAACGGGCGCGCTCGCCCGATGCGCGCAACCAGATCCTGTTCGGGCGCTTCACCGTCTCGGTGCATCAGCCCGACGGCAGCTGGCGGATCGCGCGGGCGGCACGCACCGGCTTCGAGAGCTGGCGGTGGCGGGCGTTCCTGTGGCTGCTGGCGGCGCTGGTCGCGATCGCGCCCTTCGCCTGGCTGCTGGCGCGGCGGCTGACCAAGCCGATCGCCGCCTTCGGCGCGGCGGCGGAGCGGCTCGGCCGCGATCCGCGCGCGGCGCCGTTGCCGCTCGGCGGGCCGGCGGAGATCGCCGACGCGGCGGCGGCGTTCAACCGCATGCAGGCGCGGCTCAACCGCTATGTCGAGGATCGCACGATGATGATCGCGGCGATCGCGCACGACCTGCGCACGCCGCTGATGCGTCTCGGCCTGCGGCTGGAACGCGCGCCCGAGCCGCTGCGCAGCGCCAGCGAGGCGGACATCCGCGACATGCAGGCGATGATCCAGGCGGCGCTCGGCTTCTTCCGCGACGGCAACCAGATCGGCGAGCGGCGCCGGCTCGACCTGCGCTCGCTGGTCGAGAGCGTCACCGACGAACTGGAGGATCGCGGCGAGCCGGTGACGCTCCACGACGGCGAGCCGCTGGTGATCGAGGGCGATGCGGCGGGGCTGAAGTCGCTGATCGCCAACCTCGTCGGCAATGCGCTCAAATATGGCGGCGATGCCGAGGTGATGCTGGGCCGGATCGACGGCCATGCGCTGATCGAGGTGCGCGATCATGGTCCCGGCATCGCGCCCGAGGATCTGCATCGCCTGTTCGAGCCCTTCTTCCGCGGCGAGCGGTCGCGCAACCGCGATACCGGCGGGATCGGGCTGGGGCTGAGCAGCGTGCGCGGCGTCGCGCGCGCGCACGGCGGCGACGCGACGATCGCCAACCATCCCGACGGCGGCGCGATCGCGCGGGTGACGTTGCCGGTGTAGGGGCAGGTCTCTTCCGCCCGCGCCGTCAGCCCAATTGGTCGGCGATGATCCAGCGGCGGCTGATCGCGGTGCGCATCAACTGCATGCCGCAGCAGACGCAGCGCGCGCGACGGACGCCGCCGATTTCGCTCTGTTTGCGGCCGGGCCGGTGGCGGGTCGCAAGGCAGGTGGCGATCATCGGCGATGCCGGCATGGGCTGGGCTCCTTCGCCGGGTGTCATCATGCCGGCGCATTGCCTGCTGATGTCTCGACCGGCCCAAAGCGGAAATATCGCGGCAATATGGCGTAGCTAGCGATGCGCGCGTCGGTGGCGTTCTCTCCCACACTCGACCCATCGACGTCCGGGCGCTCCCCGGTGCCCGACGGTCGCGCTACGGGATCCCCCCGGTCCCGTAGCCCGGCTAGTCCTCCCGCGGATCGATCGGTTCCACCGCGAGCACCTCGATCGCCGCGTCGCGACCGTTGAAGGCGAGCACGTCGTCGGGCTCGGCGCCGATCAGCGCATGCGCCAGCGGGGCGCCATAAGCGAGCCGGTCGGCAGGCGGGTCGGCCTCGTCGTCGCCGACGATCGCGATCGTCCGGGTCTTGCCCGCGAGGCGGATCGTCACCCGCGTGCCGAAGCCGGCGCTGCCGTCCGCCGGCGCGGCGGTGGGCACCGCGGTGGTGCGGCGCGTCTGCCAATAGCGCAGATCCCGGCGCAGCGCGTCGACCGCCGGCGCATCGGCGGCGGCGATCGCCGCCTCCAGCGTGGCGATCCGCTCCTCGATCAGCCGCTTGCCCGCGGCGGTGACGAGATTGGGTGCACTCGGGATGGGCAGCTCGAACTTGGGCTCCAGATGCTCCTCGTCGCTCTCGCGGCGGAAGGCGACACTCATGACGCGGTCCTCATCGTTAACGTCCCATCCGTGGACAGGTCAGGTTTAACCACCTTTCGCGCTGGTCGATATCGTAAACGAGGCGTTAACATCCTCATCATGACCAGACGCCTCGTCCTCACCAATGAATCGGCCCGTCACCCGTTCCGGCGGACGCTGCCGCCGCCGGTGCTGCCCGACGTGAGGAAAAGCGACGACGCGGACTGGAAGCTGTTCCTGCTCAGCTTCGCCGCCTTCTTCACCTGCTTCTATACGTTCCTGTTCTAGCGCCGACTCAGTCGCAGGCGCGATGCAGCCGCTGCGCGATCCAGGCCGAGATCAGGCACATCGCGGCGACGAGGAACAGCATGTCGACCGGCTGGACGCCGGCGATGTTGATGCCGATCGCGGCGATCGACCCCAAGGTCATCGCGCCAGAATTGACGACGTTGTTCGCCGCGACGGTACGCGCGGTCTGGTCCTTTTCCACCGTGGTGGTGAGGAAGGCGTATAGCGGCACGACGAACATGCCGCCGGTGGTGGCGATCGCCAGCAGGCTCAGCATGATCGGGATGGCGCGCGGCTGGGCGACGAATTGCGTCCAGTCGTAATATTGGCCCGGCGCCGCCGGGATCCAGGTGCGGCACAGGACCGAGAAGACGACGACGAAGCCGCCCATCGCGATCACCGACAGCGGCGAGTAGCGCGCGCTGATCCGCCCCTTCAGCATCGTATTGATGACCACCGAGCCGATCGCGACGCCGACCGAGAAGACCGCGATCGCGCCGCTCGCCACCATCTTGTCGGCGGTGAGCACGTTCTTCACCAGCGGCGGGAAGATGATGATGAGCACCGCGCCGATCGTCCAGAAGAAGCTGATCGCGCAGATCGCGAGGAACAGCCGCGGGATATGCATCGTCGTGCGGATCAGCCGCCACGAGGCGGTGAACGGATTGTAGTTGAGCTTGAGCCGCGGCCCCTCGCGCGGCGCCGGCGGAATCTGGCGCGCGGCGAACCAGCCGATCGCCGCAACGACGAGGACGAGGATCGCCGCGCCCTCGATCGGGACGTAGCCGGCGACGATCGTGCCGAGCAGGATCGCGAGATAGGTCCCCGCCTCGACGAGCCCGGTGCCGCCGAGCACGTCGTGCGCTTTGAGATGCTGCGGCAGGATCGCGTATTTGATCGGCCCGAAGAAGGTCGAATGGACGCCGAGGAACAGCACCGCGCCGAGCATCAGCGCAACGCCGAGCGTCGGCAGGCCGGCGCGCGCGACCATCAGCCCGGCGGCGCCGAGCAGCATGATGCCGATCTCGGCGGTCTTGACGATGCGGATGATCCGCGCCTTGTCGTGGCTGTCCGCCAATTGTCCGGCGAGCGCCGAGAACAGGAAGAAGGGCAGGATCGCGATACCCGTCGCCAGCGCGTTGAAGTTCGTCTCCATGTGCGGATCGTTGAAGATCGCATAGGTCGCGAACAGCACCATCGACGTCTTGAACAGATTGTCGTTGAAGGCGCCGAGGAACTGGGTGGTGAAGAGGGGCAGGAAGCGGCGCTGCTTCAGCAACCCCATGGCATTCAGCATGCGAGTAACGGCCTTTGATCGTGGCGGTATTGTGACCGGCATAGCCGTTTGCGCAGGGCGCGCCAACGGGGAAGGTGCGGGCGGCATCGCCCCTCCCTCGCCGGCGCCGCTACATGTGACCGGTCGGGGTGTAGCAACGGCACCTGTATTTTCCGTCATGCCGGACTTGATCCGGCATCCCGCTTTTCCGCACCGTCCGAAGAAGCGGGACCCCGGCGCAGGGTCGGGGTGACGGCGTGGGGGTGGGACACGACCGGGTCACACCGCCGCGCCAATGCGATAGCCTCGCCTCGCTTGCAGGGAGAGGAAGCTTGGGGTTCCGCCCGCTCCCCCGGCGGAGTAGGAAGACGGCGATGCTGACCTTGCCCAACCTCCTGACGCTGTCGCGGATCGTCGCGGTGCCGTTGCTTGTCGCCTTCTTGTGGTGGCCGCGGTGGGAGGCGGGGTTCGGGATCGCCTTCGCGCTCTACTGCCTGATGGGGATCACCGACTATTTCGACGGCTATCTCGCCCGCGCGCAGGGGGCGGTGTCGAAGCTCGGCGTGTTCCTCGATCCGATCGCCGACAAGATCATGGTCGCCGCGGTGATCCTGATGCTCGTCGGCACGCGGCACGACGACAGCGCGCTGATCACCGGCGTCCACCTGATCGCCGCACTGATCATCCTGCTGCGCGAGATCGCGGTGTCGGGGCTGCGCGAATTCCTCGCCGGCCTGCAGGTGTCGCTGCCGGTGTCGAAGCTCGCCAAATGGAAGACGACGCTGCAGCTCGTCGCGTTCGGCGCGCTGATCCTCGCCGGGGCGCTGCCGGCGCAGGCGTGGATCAAGGTGACCGGGCTCGGCTGCCTGTGGGCGGCGGCGGCGCTGACGCTGGTGACGGGCTGGGATTATCTGCGCGTCGGCCTGAAGCATATGGACTGAGCGATGCGACTCGAGATGCTCTATTTCGCCTGGGTGCGCGAGCGCATGGGCCGGTCGCAGGAAGTGGTCGAGGCGCCCGCCGCGGTGACGACGGTGGCGGCGCTGGTCGACTGGCTGGCGGCGCGCGACGAGGTCAGCGCCGAGGCGCTGGCCGATCGCGGGCGGCTGCGTGCGGCGGTGGATCAGGCGTTCGTGACGATGGACGCGACGATCCTCGGCGCGCGCGAGGTGGCGCTGTTCCCGCCGGTGACGGGCGGATGATCCGCATCGTCGTCACGCCCGAGGCGATCGATATCGCCGCGGAGATGGCGCTCGCCGAGGCGGCGGCCGGGACCGGCGCGGTCGCGACCTTCACCGGGCTGGTGCGCGCCGACGCGGACGAAGCGGGGGGCGTGGGAACGCTGGAGCTGGAACATTATCCCGGCGCCACCGAGGCGGCGCTGTTCCGGGTCGCCGCCGGGGCGGTGGAACGCTGGGCGCTGGGCGGGGCGACGATCGTGCATCGCGTCGGGCCGATGACGCCGGGGACGCGGATCGTCTTCGTCGCGGCCTCGTCGGCGCATCGCGCCGCGGCGCTGGAGGCGTGCGCCTATCTGATCGACCGGCTCAAGACCGATGCGCCGTTCTGGAAGCGCGAGACGCGTGGGGGGGAGTCGCGCTGGGTCGAGGCACGGGAGACGGATGCGGAGGCGGCGAAGCGGTGGGAGGGGTAGGGCTATCCTACTTGCTCACGTCCCATCTTTGCGGTTTGCCCTGAGCCTGTCGAAGGGCAGTGAGTCTCAAGGTGCTTCGACAAGCTCAGCACCAACGGGGTTGGTAGGGGCGCTGGTCCCTTATTGCGGCAAATTCGGCACCAGCACGCCGTTGACGACATGGATCACGCCGTTCGCCTGCGCGACGTCGGCCGCCTCGACGTAGCTGCGGTTCCCGGTCACGCTAGTCAGGGTGATGACGTCGCCGGTCAGCGTCGCGGTGATCGGCTGGCCGCCGAGCGTCGTCAGCACCGTGCGGCCGCCGCCGGCCCGGATGCGCTGGGTGAGCTGTTCGGTGGTCATCGTCCCCGGCACGATATGATAGCGGAGCAACGCGACCAGCGCCGCGCGATTCTCGGGGGCGAGCAGGTCGCCGGCGATCCCCGGCGCGAGCCGGGTGAACGCCGTGTCGGTCGGCGCGAACAGCGTATAGGGGCCGTTGCCGGCGAGCAACGCGTCGAGTTCGGCGGTATGCAACTCGGCCGCCAGCGTGTTCAGCCCTGGCGTCGCGGCGATCGAGGTGGCGATCATCGCGTCGGACTCGATATGCGACGGGTCGACCGCCACCGGTGCGGCGGCGACCGGCGGCGGCGGCGCGCTGACCGGTGCGGTCGCGGGCGGCACGCAGCCGGCGAGGCCGGCGGCGAGAAGCAGCGCGGCGATGCGCCGCACGTGGGTCTGGGATCGGATCACATCGGCTCCTGTGGATTACCGCGCTTCGGCGAGCGCCTCGGCGAGCAACTGGAAGTCCTTTTCGCGCGGCGAGGCGCGGCGCCAGACCAGCGCGATGCGCCGCACCGCATTGTCGGCGTCGAGCGGCCGCGCGACGATATCGGTATGGTCGAGGATGCCCGCCTTCAGCGCCATCTCGGGCAGCATCGTCATGCCGAGGCCATTGTCGACCATCTGCACGATCGTGTGCAGCGAGGTGCCCAGCATCGTCGCCTCGGCGCGCAATTCGGGGCGGTTGCACGCCGAGAGCGCATGATCCTTGAGGCAATGGCCGTCCTCGAGGAGGAGCAGCCGCGTCTCGTCGATCAGCGACGCCGGGATCATCGGCGGGTCGCTCGGCATGTCCTGCGGCTGATAGGCGACGAACAGGCGGTCGTCGAACAGCGGATGCGAGGCGACGTCGCCGCAGGCGAAGGGCAAAGCGAGCAGCACGCAATCGGTGCGGCCGTTGTGCAGCCCCTCGCAGGCGGCGCCCGAGGGCTCCTCGCGCAGGAACAGCTTGAGATCGGGATAGTCGCGGCGCAGCCGCGGCAGGATATGCGGCAGCATGAACGGCGCGATCGTCGGGATGACGCTCATCCGCATCTCGCCCGACAGCGGCCGGCCGGCGGCGCGGGCGATATCGCCCAGCTCCTCCGCCTCGCGCAGCACGCGGCGTGCCTTGTCGGCGATCCGGTCGCCCAGCGGCGTGAAGCGGACGACGCGGCGAGTGCGCTCGACCAGCGTCACGCCGATCAGCGTCTCGAGCTCGCGCAGGCCGGCAGAGAGGGTGGACTGGGTGACGAAACAGGCGTCGGCGGCACGGCCGAAATGGCCCGCGTCCTTCAGCGCAACGAGATATTGCAGCTGCTTCAGCGTCGGGAGGTAGGTCGCTGCCATGGGGTCGGCAGATAGGGGGCGCGAGAGGAGGGCGCTACCCCCTAAGTCCTCCCCGGCACGGGGAGGGGGACCGTTCGAGAAGCGAATGGTGGAGGGGGGCTTCCGCGACCGTGACGCGTGTGGAAGCCCCCCTCCGTCACGGCTGCGCCGTGCCACCTCCCCGTTCCGGGGAGGAATTTGGCGAGTTATTCCGCCGCTTCTTCCCAGTCGTGCGTTTCTTCCGCGGGGAGGCGGATGAGATGGTCGAACGCCGCCAGCGCGGCGGTCGAGCCGGCGCCCATCGCGATCACGATCTGCTTGAACGGCACCGTGGTCGCGTCGCCCGCGGCGAAGATGCCCGGCCGCGAGGTGTGGCCGCGGTCGTCGACCTCGATCTCGCCACGCGGGGACAGCGCGATCGATCCCGCCAGCCATTCGGTGTTCGGCACCAGTCCGATCTGCACGAAGATCCCCTCCAGCTCGACGCGGTGCATCGTGCCGTGGGTGCGATCGCGATAGGAGAGCGCGGTTACCTTGTCGCCGTCGCCATGCACTTCGGTGGTCAGCGCCGAGGTGATGATCGTGACGTTGGTCAGGCTGGCGAGCTTGCGCTGGAGCACCGCATCGGCGCGCAGGTCGGTGTCGTACTCGATCAGCGTGACGTGCGCGACCAGCCCGGCAAGGTCGATCGCCGCCTCGACGCCCGAATTGCCGCCGCCGATCACCGCGACGCGCTTGCCCTTGAACAGCGGACCGTCGCAATGCGGGCAATAAGCGACGCCCTTGTTCTTATAGGCGTCCTCGCCCGGCACGTTCATCTGCCGCCAGCGCGCGCCGGTCGACAGGATGACGGTGCGCGCCTTGAGCGATGCGCCATTTTCCAGCACCAGTTCGTGCAGGCCGCCCTCGGGCGCCGGGATCAGCTCCTCGGCGCGCTGCAGGTTCATGATGTCGACGTCATATTCGCGGACGTGGCGTTCGAGATCGGCGACCAGCTTCGGCCCCTCGGTATGCGGCACCGAGACGAGATTCTCGATCGCCATCGTGTCGGCGACCTGACCGCCGAACCGCTCGGCGAGGATGCCGGTGCGGATGCCTTTGCGCGCGGTGTAGATCGCCGCCGCCGCGCCGGCGGGGCCGCCGCCGACGACGAGCACGTCGAACGCATCCTTGGCGGCGATCGACGCCGCGGCCCGCGCCGAGGCGCCGGTGTCGAGCTTGGCGACGATCTGCTCCAGCTCCATCCGGCCCTGACCGAACACCTCGCCGTTGAGGAAGACCGTCGGCACCGCCATCACCTTGCGGCTGGCGACCTCGTCCTGGAACAGCGCGCCGTCGATTGCGGTATGCGTCACGCGCGGGTTGAGCACCGCCATCAGGTTGAGTGCCTGCACCACGTCGGGGCAATTGGCGCAGGACAGCGAGAAATAGGTCTCGAACCGATAGTCGCCGTCGAGGCTGCGCACCTGATCGAGCAGGTCCTGCGCCGCCTTCGACGGATGACCGCCGACCTGGAGCAGCGCCAGCACCAGCGAGGTGAATTCATGCCCCATCGGCAGGCCGGCGAAGCGCACGCCGATATCGGTACAGGTGCGGCGGATGAGGAAGCTGGGGCGGCGCGCATCGTCGCCGGTCGCGGTGGTGATCTTGTCGGAGAGCGCGGCGATCTCGTCGATCAACTCGCGCATCTGCTGCGACTTGGCGTCGTCGCCCAGGCTGGCGACCAGTTCGATGGGCTCGCGGATGTTGACCAGATAGGCCTTCAGCTGCTGCGTCAGATTGGCGTCGAGCATGGGGGCACTCCGAAAAATTGGCGTCTTCAAAAACAAGCGGCCCGGGGCGGAGGGAACCACCCCGGGCCGCGATCACCTGCCACGGGGAGAGGCAGGGATTCGCTTAGATCTTGCCGACGAGGTCGAGGCTGGGGGCGAGCGTTTCCTCACCCTCTTCCCACTTCGCCGGGCAGACTTCGCCCGGGTGCGCAGCGATATACTGCGCGGCCTTGATCTTGCGGAGCAGCTCGGCGGCGTTGCGGCCGACGCCTTCCGAGGTCACTTCGATCAGCTGGATGACGCCCTCGGGATCGACCACGAAGGTGCCGCGATCGGCGAGGCCCTGGCCTTCACGCAGGATCTCGAAATTGGTGCTGATGCTGTGGTTCTGATCGCCCAGCATGAAATAGTTGATCTTGCCGATCGCCGGCGAGCTGTCGTGCCACGCCTTGTGGCTGAAGTGCGTATCGGTCGACACGCTGTACACCTCGACGCCCATCTTCTGCAGCGTCGGATAGACGTCGGCGAGGTCCTCCAGCTCGGTCGGGCAGACGAAGGTGAAATCGGCCGGGTAGAAGAAGAAGACCGCCCACTTGCCGAGCACGTCGCTGTCGCTGACGCTGACGAACTTGCCTTCCTTATAGGCCTGGGTGGTGAACGGCTTCAGTTTGCTGCCGATGAGGGCCATGTCGGGTCTCCGGTTGAATGTCGTGGACCGGATATAGGTGCTCATGCCGCAGTGCAAAATCAATCTGTTCGCATCCTGTGATCGAATGGGGCGATCACAGGGCGAAACCCCCGCGTTTGGGCGGATTTAACCGTACTGCGCCTGCGGCAGATTTATTTCGCGAGTGCGGCGTAGATCGACCAGGCGCTGGTCAGCGTCAGCAGCACGCCGACCATCGCCATCAGCCCGCGAGTCGGCACGCGCTTGGCGAGAATGCCGCCGAGCGGCGCGGCGACGAGTCCGCCGATCAGGATGCCGAGCGTGTGCAGCGTGAACGCCGACCAGCCGAGCGCGATGAAGAAGGTGATCGAGGCAGTCGCGGTCAGGAAAAATTCGGCGGTGTTGACCGTGCCGATCGTATGCCGCGGGGTCGCACCCTGGATCAGCAGGTTGGAGGTGACGACCGGCCCCCAGCCGCCGCCGCCCGCGGCGTCGAGGAAGCCGCCGACGAGGCCGAGCGGCGCGATCACCTTGGGCGTGCGCGGCTCGATCCGGCCCTTCACCGCGCGGAACAGCAGATAGAGGCCGATGCAGGCGAGATAGGCCATCACGAACGGCTTGGCGACCGAGGCATCGACGTTGCTGAGCAGGGTCGCGCCGAGCGCCGCGCCGATCACGCCGGGGATGACCAGCCGGCGGAACAGCTTCCAGTCGACGTTGCGATGCGCGATGTGGCTGATCCCGGAGGCGGCGGTGGTGAAGGTTTCGACCGCATGGACGCTGGCGGAGGCGACCGCGGGCGGCACGCCCATCACCGTCACCAGCAGCGTCGAGTTGATCACGCCGAATGCCATGCCGAGCGCGCCGTCGACCACCTGGGCGGCGAAGCCGATCGCGACGAACGGCAGCACCTGGGTCCAGTCGATGGCGGTAAGGAAATCAGGCATCGGCAATCGTCTCTCCGCGAGAATGTCGGGTTCGAAACCACCCGCTATCGCTCTCATCGTGCACGGCCGCGTCAAATCCTACAACAAAGCTGGGCTTTGTCGCACCCAAGCGCCGCGGGCCGGGCATGGCAATTTGCCCGGCGAGTGGCTACATTCGCGTATCTGCTCGGGAGACGTTGGCGCATGTTCGGACGCTTGGCCGCCTATCTGGATTCGATCAAGGCGCGCGATCCGGCTCCGCATTCGCGCGCCGAGATCCTTCTCTATCCCGGCGTCTGGGCGGTCGGGCTGCATCGTATCGCGCACGCCTTGTACCGGCGGCGGCTGTTCTTCCTCGCCCGGCTGGTCAATCACATCGCCCGCGCCTGGACCGCGATCGATATCCATCCGGGCGCGAGCATCGGCCGCAACTTCTTCATCGATCACGGTTTCGTCGTCATCGGCGAGACCGCGGAGATCGGCGACGACGTCACCATCTACCAATGCGTGACGCTGGGCGGGACCAGTCCCGACAATGGCGTCGCCGGCAAGCGCCACCCGACCCTGGCCGATGGCGTGATCATCGGGTCGGGGGCGCAGGTGCTCGGCCCGATCCTCGTCGGCCCGCGCGCGCGTGTCGGCGCCAATGCGGTGGTGACGCGCGACGTGCCCGAAGGCGCGGTGATGGTCGGCATTCCCGCGCGCGCGACGATGGTCGAGGGCGGCGCGGCGGCGACGCCGGCGCGGTTCGTCCCTTATGGCACACCGTGCAGCGAGATGTTCGATCCGGCGACGCAGAAAATGGAGATCATGCGCTGCGAGCTGGAATCGATGCGCAAGCGGCTCGATGCGCTGCTGGGGGAACAAATGCCCGAAGCGGAGCGTGATCGCGCCTGATGGGTATCGTCACGCCGTTTCCGCACGCCGGCAAGCCGTCGCAAGTCGGCTTCGAACGCCTCGAACTCAACCGCATCCTCGATCTCTACGGCCGGATGGTCGCGGCGGGCCATTGGAAGGATTATGCGCTGGAGCTCGGCAAGGACGCCGCGGTCTTCGCCGCCTTCCGCCGTGCCGCCGAGCGCCCCGAATTCCGCATCGAGAAACGCCCGGCCCTGCGCGGCAAGCAGGGCATGTGGGCGCTGATCGGCGAACAGGGCGTGGTGCTCAAGCGCGGCCACGAACTGGGGCCGGTGCTGGCGCCCGTCGAGCGCCGGCTGATGAAGCTGGTGGAATAACGCCCGGTGCCCTGCCGCGTCAGGCGGTCAGGGCGAACTGACATCCAGTTCTATTTTTCCAAGACGCTGGATGTCGGCCCCGCCTAGCTCTCATCCGCCCTGCAGCAGGGCGCCGATCGTCATCGCCTGTTCGGCACCGGTCTTGGGTACGGTCTCGCCAGTGCGATCTGTGATCGCGGTCCAGTGCGCGGCGACGCCTTCGGGGGACAGATCGTCTCCGGTGAGCAGCGCGCCGCGGGTCAGCGTCACATACGAGGCCTGGAACGCGCCCGCGCCGGCGCCGAGGATGACGTTGGTCGGCGCATCCTCGCTGACCAGATAGAGCGCGCCCGGCGCGACCTTTTCGGGGGCGAAGGCTTGAAAGGCGGCGGCGGGGAACAGGTCTTCGGTCATCCGCGTGCCGGCGGTGGGCGCGAGCGTGTTGACGCGGATGTCGTGCTTCGCGCCCTCGATGGCCAGCGTCCTGGTCAGACCGGCGAGGCCGAGCTTCGCCGCGCCGTAATTCGCCTGGCCGAAATTGCCGAACAAGCCGCTCGACGACGAGGTCATCAGCACGCGGCCGTACGTCTGCTCGCGGAACGTCTCCCAGCACGCCTTCGTGGCGAAGGCGGAGCCGAGCAGATGGACGCGGACGACGAATTCGAAATCCGCCGGCTCCATCTTGGCGAAGGTCTTGTCGCGCAGCACGCCGGCGTTGTTGATGAGGATATGGACGCCGCCCCAGGCGGCCTTCGCCTGTGCCACCATATCGGCCATCTGTTCGTATTCGGCGACGTTGCCGCCGTTGGACATCGCCTCGCCGCCGGCGGCGCGAATCTCGTCCACCACCGCGAGCGCGGCGTCGCTATGACCGGTGCCGTCCCGCGCCCCGCCGAGGTCGTTGACCACCACGCGCGCGCCGCGCCGGGCGAGTTCGAGCGCATAGTGACGACCGAGGCCGCCGCCGGCGCCGGTGACGATGGCCACGCGGCCGTCGAAGCGGATGGGGGACATGAAAAAGGCGCTCCTCGCAATGATGGAGCGCCTTTCCCTAAACGTTAAGTGGCATCTGGCAACCGGTCATGCCGGCTGCGGCACCGGCTTACTTCTTGCCGCCGCGCTGGATGCACTGATCGTACTGGCCCTTCTTGCAGACCGGATATTTGGCGAGCGGCGCGGGTGCCGGGAAAGCCTGATCGGGGCTCGGCGCGGGGCGGAACACTGGCGGCAGGCTGGCACCGGGCGAACCACCGCTGATCGCCGAGCCGCTCGGGGCATAGCCGCCGGCCGGGGTCGCGCCGCCGGTCGAGGCGGGTGCGGGCATGCTCGCCTGCGGGGTGGGCGCGGGCGCGGCAGCGGGATCGGCGGGCGCCGGCGCGGCCGCAGGGTCGGCGGGGGCCGCGGCCGGATCGGCCGGGGCGGCGGCGGGATCAGCCGGCGTGGTCGTCTGGGCGTCGGTCGGCGCCGGGGTGGTCTGCGCCAGGACGGGGGCAGCAATCAGGGCCGTGGCGGCCAGCAGAATGAGCTTCATCGCGGGATCTCCTATCGAATCTCATGCGTCATTTAGTGTCAACGCCTGCGCCCAACGTCCCAATGCGGACTTTTCTCCATCGTTTCGCGTCCGATTCTATTTCGGGCAACGGGGGCTATGGAGGAGAAGATCGCTCGCGCAGGCGAGTCACTTTCCCGGCGTGCTTCGTCACCCCGGACTTGTTCCGGGGTCCACCGTGCCGCGGGCGCGCGCTCCCATCCCAGCCGACCTCCTCGCCGCAGAGTGGACCCCGGAACGAGTCCGGGGTGACGAATCGGTGAGGAAGCCGATCGAGCCTAACCGACCGCTACGGCATTTAGTCTTAAGTCCCGACGCCGCTCCCGCCGCTTCAGGTGCCCGAATCGAGCGAATAGCCTGCCGATCGGACGGTGCGGATCAGGTCCGGGCGGTTGCCGATGTTGATCGCCTTGCGCAGCCGGCGGATATGTACGTCGACGGTGCGGCTCTCGATGTCGCTGTCGTGACCCCAGACCGCGTCGAGCAGCCGCTCGCGGCTGAACACCCAGCCGGGATGCTCTAGGAAATGCTTGAGCAGCCGGAATTCGGTCGGTCCCAACGGCACGACCTCGCCCGAGCGGCGCACCTTGTGGCCGACCGTGTCCATCTCGATGTCGTCATAGGTCAGCGCCTCGCCGGCGAGCGCCGGGCGGACGCGGCGCAGCACAGCGCTCACTCGCGCGACCAGCTCGCGCGGCGAGAAGGGCTTGGTGACATAATCGTCGGCGCCGGTCTCGAGCCCGCGGATGCGGTCCTCCTCCTCGCCGCGCGCCGTCAGCATGATGATCGGCACGTTCTGCGTCTCGGTCATCCGACGCAGGCGGCGGCAGACCTCGATGCCGCTCAATCCCTCGACCATCCAGTCGAGCAGGACGATGTCGGGCGCCTTCTCCTTGGCGAGCAGCAGCGCCTCCTCGCCGTCCGGGGTGTGCGCGACGTCGAAATCCTCGCGCTTGAAATGATAGATCAGCAGTTCGGCGAGGGCGGCATCGTCCTCGACCAGCAGCATGGAGGCGCGGGCCATCAGCGTATGTCCTTGTCCGGGCCGCCGCGGTCGCGGTCAGCCATCTGGGTGCCGGTTGCGGCGAAATAGACCATTTCGGCGACGTTGGTCGCGTGGTCGCCGATCCTCTCCAGGTTCTTGGCGACGAACAGCAGGTGCGCGACCTGGCTGATCGTGCGCGGATTCTCGACCATGTAGGTGACGAGGGTGCGGAAGATGCTGTCGTAGAAATCGTCGAGCGCGGCATCGCTCTCGACGACGCGCCGCGCCGCCTCGGGGTCGCGCGCGGCGAAGGCGTCGAGCGCCTGGCGGACCATGTCGCTCGCCATCCGCGCCATCGACGGCAGCAGCGAGATCGGCTCGATCCGGTGATCGCTGCCGTCATTAGCATTGGCGATCATCGGCACGCGTTTGGCGATGTTCTTGGCATAATCGCCGATCCGTTCGACCACCGCGGCGATCTTGAGCGCGGCGACGACCTCGCGCAGGTCGACCGCCATCGGCGCGCGCAGCGCGATGATCCGCACCGCGAGCCGTTCGACCTCCGCCTCGATCGCGTCGATCGCCTTGTCGTCGGCGCGCACCCGCGCAGCGAGCGCGGGGTCGGGGCGGGCGAGCGCCTGCATCGCCTGCGCGATCGCATCCTCGGCGAGGCCGCCCATCTGCGAGATCATCCCCCGCAACTGGCCGATGTCGGCGTCGAACGCCTTGACGGTATGGTCCAATGGCATGTCCGTCCCCTCAGCCGTAGCGGCCGGTGATGTAATCGCGGGTGCGTTCTTCCCGCGGGTTGGTGAAGATGTCGCTGGTCGCGCCGAATTCGACGAGCTGGCCAAGGTGGAAGAAGGCGGTCTGCTGCGAGACGCGCGCCGCCTGCTGCATGTTGTGCGTGACGATCACGATCGCATAGCGGCCCTTCAATTCGTGGATCAGCTCCTCGATCTTGGCGGTGGCGATCGGGTCGAGCGCGCTGCACGGTTCGTCCATCAGGATCACTTCGGGATCGACCGCGATCGCGCGGGCGATGCACAGGCGCTGCTGCTGGCCGCCCGACAGCGCGGTGCCGCTGTCCGACAGGCGATCCTTGACCTCGTCCCACAGACCGGCGCGGCGCAGCGACTGCTCGACCAATGCGTCGAGATCGGCGCGCGCGGTGGCAAGGCCGTGGATGCGCGGCCCGTAGGCGACGTTCTCGTAGATCGACTTGGGGAAGGGGTTGGGCTTCTGGAACACCATGCCGACGCGCGCGCGCAACTGCACGACGTCCATGCCGCTGGCGTAGATGTCCTCGCCGTCGAGCAGGATCTCGCCGCTGACCCGCGCCGCGGCGACGGTGTCGTTCATCCGGTTGAGCGTGCGCAGGAAGGTCGACTTGCCGCAGCCCGAGGGACCGATGAAGGCGAGGACGTTGTCCTGGTCGACGTCGATCGAGACATGGTCGATCGCCTGTTTGGCGCCATAGAAGACGCTGACATCACGGGCGGAAATCTTCGGGGTCACCAGCGGGTCTCGAATCGGTTGCGGAGGTAGATGGCGAGCCCGTTCATCGCGAGCAGCACGACGAGCAGCACGATGATCGCCGCCGAGGTCTTCTCGACGAAGCCGCGGTCGATATCGTCGGACCACAGGAAAATCTGCACCGGCAGCACGGTGGCGGGATCGGTAAGCCGCGACGGCGGCGCGGCGATGAACGCGCGCATGCCGATCATCAGCAACGGCGCGGTCTCGCCGAGCGCGCGCGCCATGCCGATGATCGTGCCGGTGAGGATGCCGGGCAGCGCGAGGGGGAGGACATGGTCGAACACCACCTGCACCGGCGAGGCGCCGACCGCGAGCGCGGCGTCGCGGATCGACGGCGGCACCGCCTTGATCGCGTTGCGGCCGGTGATGACGATCACCGGCATCGTCATCAGCGCCAGCGTCAGTCCGCCGACCAGCGGCGCCGAGCGCGGCAGGTGGAAGGTGCCGAGGAACACCGCGAGGCCGAGCAGGCCGAAGATGATCGACGGCACCGCGGCGAGATTGTTGATCGACACCTCGATCAGGTCGGTCCAGCGGTTCCGCGGCGCATATTCCTCGAGATACAGCGCGGCGAGCACGCCGATCGGGAAGGCGAGCGCGATCGTCACCGCCATCGTCAGCAGCGAGCCCTTGAGCGCGCCCCAGATGCCGACGCGGGTCGGGTCGGTCGAATCGGCGGCGGTAAGGAAGCCGGCGCTCCAGCCCATCGTCAGGACACCGCGCGCCTTCAGCTTCGCCACGATCGCCTCGGCGGCGGGGGTGCCGTCGTGCTTGGCGGCGACGTCGATCGCGCTCGCCACCGGCACCGCGATCGTGGTGCGGCGGCGCAGCAGCGCCGGATCGGCCTCGATCGCGTCGCGCACCACCAGCCAGGCGCCGTCGGAGATCAGATCGGCGCCGCCCGGTCCGAACGCCCGCGTCGCGGCGCGGTCGACCGCGCCCTCCAGCCCGGCGCCGGCGAGCGCGAGATCGGCGCCGCGGCCGCGCACCTGCTGCGGCGTCACCGCCAGTTTGGCCGCGGCGAGATCGATCGGCAGCGCGACGCGCGTCTGGCGGAAGCCGCTCAGCCCTTCCGACACCATGCTGACGAGCAGGAAGGCGAGGAACCCCGCCGACAGCCACACGGCGGCGAGCCCCATCAGCCGGAAGCGCCGCTCGGCGACATAGCGCCGCCGCGTGCGCCGCTGCACCGACGCCGCCTTCCAGTCGGTGGGCAGGCGCGACTTATTCATAGGCTTCTCGATAGCGTTTGACGACGGTCAGCGCGACGATGTTGAGCCCCAGCGTGATGACGAACAGGGTGAGGCCGAGCGCGAAGGCGGCGAGCGTCTTGGCGCTGTCGAACTCCGCCTCGCCGGTGAGTAGGTCGACGATCTGCTTGGTGACGGTCGTCGTGCTGGCGAAGGGATTGGCGGTGAGCGTCGCGACGCCGCTCGCCGCCATGACGACGATCATCGTCTCGCCGATCGCCCGGGAGACCGCGAGCAGGATGCCGCCGACCACGCCGGGCAGCGCGGCGGGCAGGATCACGCGGCGGATCGTCTCGGACTGGGTCGCGCCCATCGCGAGGCTGCCGTCGCGCATCGACGCGGGGACGGCGGCGATCGAATCGTCCGCCATCGACGAGACGAAGGGAATGATCATGATCCCCATCACCGCGCCCGCCGCCAGCGCGCTTTCCGACGAGGCGTTGGCGACGCCGAGCGCGACGCCCAGTTCGCGCACCGCCGGCGCGACGGTGAGCGCGGCGAAATAGCCATAGACGACGGTCGGCACGCCGGCGAGCATCTCGAGCACCGGCTTCAGCCAGGCGCGCGTGCGGGCATGCGCATATTGGGTGAGGTAGATCGCGCTCATCAGCCCGAACGGGATGGCGACCGCCATCGCGATCACCGCGCCGATGAAGAAGGTGCCCCAGAACAGCGGCACCGCGCCGAGACTGGCGCCGGGATCGCGCGCGTCGATCACCTGCGGGCTCCAGTGCGTGCCGAACAGGAACTCGCCGATCGGCACGATGCGGAAGAAGCGCGCCGATTCGTAGAGCAACGACGCGACGATGCCGATCGTGGTGAGGATCGCGATCAGCGACGCGGCGAGCAGCAGCAGCATGACGACGCGCTCGACCTGGGTGCGCGCCGCGAAATCGGGGCGCACCCGCGTGAAGGCGAGGCCGCCGCCGGCGAAGGCGAGCAGCAGCGCGATCGCGGTGGCGATCCAGTCATAGCGGTGCTGCGCGGCGGCATAGGCGGGGGCGAGCTTTGCCGACAGGTCGTGGAAGGCGCCGTAGCTGCGCCCGGCGCCGAGCTCGCGCGCTTCCGACAGGATCGATGCGCGCTCGAAGCCGGGCGGCGGCAGCGCCGCGGCGGCGGGGGTGGCGAGCACCGCGTCGGTGACCAGCGCGGGTGCGGTCAGGCTCCACGTCGCGAGGAAGACGAGCGGCGGCACGAGCGCGCAGATGCCGACGAAATAGCCGTAATGGACGGGCAAGGCGGTGAAGCGCGCGCGCCCCGGCGTACGGAACGTCGCCGCGCGCATCCGCGCGGCGAGCCAGCCGATCAGCGCGAGCCCGAACACGACGATGGCGACGGCAAGCGCGCTCATGCCGCGAACCCCGCCATATCCATCCCGTCACCCCGGACGTGATCGAAACCTCTCCAAAACTCCCCCAGTGCTCCTGCGAAAGCAGGAGTCCAGGAGTCCCAAGCGTCAGGCGTTGTTTTGCTTGGCCCTGGGCTCCTGCTTTCGCAGGAGCACTGCGCTTGCACGGCGCTCCTTGCCGCGGCGTGGACCGCGGAACGGGTCCGGGGTGACGGCGTCGGTGGGAAAAGCGTGACGCGCATCACGACGGCAGATCCGCGGGATCGAGCGGCGTCTCGTGCGCGACGACCGCCGCCGCCCTCGCGCGCACCGCCGGGGGCGCGGCGATCAGGCCGCGGCGGACGAGCGGCCCCTCCGGTCCCCAGGCACGGGTATAGCTTTGCAGGAACGCCTTGAGCCCCGGGATCGCCTTGAGGTGCGCGATCTTGACGTAGAGGTACAAGGGCCGCGACCCGGGATAGGCGCCGGCGGCGATCGTCGCATAGCTCGGTTTGACCCCGTCGATCGCGACGCCGTCCACCGTGCCGGCATTCTGTTCGAGATAGCTGTAGCCGAACACGCCGATCGCGTCGGGATTGGCCGACAGTTTCTGGACGATCAGATTGTCGTTCTCGCCGGCATCGACATAGACCCCATCCTCGCGCACCCGCGTGCACAGCATCTTGTGCGCCTCCGGATCGGTGCGGGCGAGCGTGCGGGCGCGCGGATCGATCGCCTCGCAGCCGCGGGTCAAAATCAGCTCGGCGAGCGCGTCGCGGGTGCCGCTGGTCGCGGGCGGGCCATAGACCTGGATCGGCGTCGCCGGCAGCGCCGGATTGACGTCGCGCCACAGCCGCGCGGCGTTGCGCACGCCGCCCGGCGTCGCGGCAAGCGCACGATAGAGATCGGCGGGGGTCAGCCTCATGCCCGGCCCGTTCCCCGCGGGTCGGCGCGCCTCGGCGAAGGCGATGCCGTCGATGCCGATCTGCACCTCCATGATCGGCCCGACGCCGTTCGCCTGGCAGCCGGCATATTCGCTGCGCTTCATCCGCCGCGAGGCGTCCTCGATGTCGGGATGCGCCGCGCCGAGACCGGCGCAGAACAGCCGCATCCCCGCGCCGGTGCCGGTCGATTCGATCACCGGCGCCTTGGCGTCGGGCTGGTTGGCGACGAAGGTCTCGGCGACGAGCGTCGTGAAGGGATAGACGGTCGACGATCCCACCGCGGTGATCTGATCGCGCGCACCGCCGCCGCCGCCGTTCGCCTGATCCTGGCAGCCGGCGAGGCAGAGCGCCCACGTCAGCAGCAGGCCAGGAGTTCGAACGCGCATCATGTCCCCGCGAGCGACTCGACGCCGCCACGCCCCGCCTGTGTGACGGTTACGTTACCCTTTGATGACACCGGCTTCGGCCAGTGCATCCGCCGGCGGCAAGGCGACGGTGACGCTGGTGCCGACGCCGACCCGGCTGACGATGTCGAGCCGGCCACGATGCCGCTCGACGATATGCTTGACGATCGCGAGGCCCAGCCCGGTGCCGCCGACGCTGCGGCTGCGGCCGGGGTCGACGCGATAGAAACGCTCGGTCAGCCGCGGGATATGCTGCGGCGCGATGCCCTCGCCCTCGTCGGTGACGGTGAAGCGCAGCAGGTTCGACGGGTCGAGCCCCAGCGCCACCGTCACCGGCGTGCCCGCCCGGCCGTATTTCATCGCATTGCCGATCAGATTGTGCAGCAGTTGCGACAATTGCGCCTCGTCGCCGACCACTTCGGGCAGGTCGGGGTCGATGGTCACGGCGACGTCCTGCGCGCGCGGACTGTGCGCGGCGGCGATCTCGGCGGCGACGTCCTCGAGCAACTCGCTCAGCGACAGCCGCTCGCCGGGCAGCCGGTATTTCTCCGCCTCGATCCGGGAGAGCGAGATCAGATCCTCGACCAGCCGCTGCATTCGCCGCGCCTCGGCGAACATCACGTCGAGGAAGCGGCGTCGCAACCCCGGGTCCTCGCCCGCCTCCTCGTTGAGCGTCTCGATGAAGCCGAGGATCGAGGCGAGCGGCGTGCGCAATTCGTGGCTGGCGTTGGCGACGAAGTCGACGCGCATCTTCTCGGCGGCATAATTGCCCGACTGATCGATCAGATGGACGATGCGCGCGCCGTCCGCGGTTTCGCCGGTGCGCATCTCCCAGCGCTGGTCGGGGCTGCCAAGACCGACCAGCTCGACCGGACGGCCGGGCAGCGGCGCGCTGGAACTCAGCCGGTCGGCGGCGGCGGGGTGGCGGATCGCGACGCGGACGTCCTCGCCGACGATATGGCGGCCGAGCAAGGCGCGCGCAGTAGTGTTGGCACAGGTGACGACGCCGCCACGGACCAGCAGCACCGGCTCGGCGATGACGTCGAGCACCTCGCCGAGCAGCACGTTGGCGTCCGGCCCGGCATGGCGCGCCGCGGCGATACCCTGGTCGCCGCGCCCCATCGCCGCCAGCGATGCCGCCACCGCGCCAACGAAGGCGATCGCGGCGCCGTCCGGCCGCCCGTCGACGAGGAACACGCCCGCGCCGGTGCCGAAGGCGATTCCCAGCGCGCCGCTGAGCCGGTGGACGAATCGGGAAGCCATGACGCGTGGCTAGCCGAGCTTGGCCGCGGCGGGGAGGGGGGATGTCGCTACAAGCTTCGGGATCGGGTCGCGACGCTCCCGCCCCCTCCACCACTCGGCCGACGCGGAGTCGTCCCCGCCAGGCAGGGCAATCACATATGGCTGCGGTTCATGAGGATCGATCGGTTTCCTCATCAGCTCCGTCACCCCGGACTTGTTCCGGGGTCCACCACGCCGCAAGGGAACGGCAGGAGGCTCAAGCCTTGCTCCCCGCCGCAGAGTGGACCCCGGAACACGTCCGGGGTGACGGGGTGGATTTGGAATACGAAGGAACCAGATTTGCGCCCGTCTGCCATATCCCCCGCCAAGGGGAGGTGGCGCGGCGAAACCGTGATGGACGGGAGCCCGGCGACTTCATCGACGCCGACCGTCACACCGAAATTTCCCCTCCGTCCCACCACCGCACATTTCCTGCGCTTGCCAGTGGTTAGCGAATGTGAAAGGCAGTGGCGGTAGCAGGGGTGCCATGAGTGACGAGACGCCGGTCGACGGCTACAATCCAGCGCAGGCGGGACCGGCGGAGCCGGACGATGCCGCCGTCGCCAGCCGGCGCCGCGTGCTGATGCTCGGCGCGGTGACCGCCGGCGCGGTGGTGTCGATCCGGCCGGCGCTGGCGCAGACCGCGGGTTCGGTGATGACCTGCGAGATCCCGGTGCCCGATCTGGGGCGGGCGGGCCGTTTCATCGATCCGGCCGGCAACGTCGTCGCCCCCGGTACCAAGGGCGCATTTCCCCCCACCTCGCGCCCGTTCAAGGGCGAAGAGGTCAAGCGCGCGCTCGCCGGCGTGCAACTGCCCGGCACGACCTACGAGAGCAACCGCGCCTATGTGAGCTATATCCGCAGGCTGCAGCGCGGGCAGGGGGGCTTCACCTGCTTCGCCTCGTTGCAGATGCCGCGCGGCTGACGCCTTGCGCTATCGCGCCCCGGCCGACGCGGCGCTGCTGACCGCCGAACTTGACGCCTTCACCGCCGTCTTCCATCGCCCGTCCGGGATCACCCATCTGCTGGTCAGCCCCGCGCCCGAGATCCTCGCGCTGCTCGCCGACACGACGCTCGACCTCGAGACGCTGCTGGTCCGCCTCGGCGAGCGCTACGACCTCGGCGACGCCAGCCGCGACGCGCTCGCGGCCCGGCTCGACGAACTGGTCGCGGCGGGGCTGGTCGAGGCGCTATGAGACACGTCTTCACCGTGCGGATCGGTCCGATCGGCTTTCGCGTCGGCAGCGACTGGCGCGCGCCCATCGACGCCTTGCGCGAACTCTACCGTTATTATCCCTCGCCCAATCTGCCCGATTTCACCGTGCGGCTGGAGGCGACGCATTGGTGGCGGCGCTGGCTGCGGCCGTCGATCCGCATCGCCGGCGACTATATGCTGCCCGAGGCGGCGCCGCTGCCGCTCGCGCAGGGGCTGCTCGCCGCCGAAATGGCGATGAACCTGCAACTGGCGCTGGGCGGGCGCCGCTATCTGCTGCTTCATGCCGCCTGCGTCGAGCGCGACGGGCAGGCGCTGCTGCTCACCGGCGAATCGGGGGCGGGCAAGTCGACGCTGGCGACCTTGCTGGCGGCGCACGGCTGGCGGTTCATGAGCGACGAATTCGCGCTGATCGATCCCGAGACCGGGCTCGTCCACCCGTTTCCCCGCCTCATCAGCCTCAAGAATGCGGCGATCGCCGCCGCCATCGCCGCGCGGCCCGACGCCAAGCTCGGCCCCCTGCTCACCGGCACGCCCAAGGGCGACATTCGCCATATGGTGCCCGACGCGCTCGCGGTCGGCGCGATGGACGAGCCCGCCGCGCCCGCGATGCTGCTCTACCCGCGCCACGGCTTCGCGGCGGCGACGCGCGGCGTGCTGCCGTCCGAATCCTTCGTCCGGCTGACCCAGGCGTCGACCAATTACGTCGCGCTCGGCGAGGCGGGATTCGATGCATTGACCCGATTGGTGCGCACGACGCCGGCGCATGCGATCGACTATCCCGATGGCGCAGCGGCGATCGCGCAGGTGGAGGCGTTGTGGCGGACGCTCTGATCCTCGCGCGCGCGCTCGCCGACCCGCAGTCGCTGGCGCTCGACACCGACTGGATCGGCCTCGTCACGACGGCGCGCGCGGAGCAATTGCTCGGCACGCTCGCCTATCGGCTCGATGGCCTGCCGCTGCCCGAGGATGTCGCGCTGCTGCTCGCCGATGCCCGCGCCGCCGCCGAAAACGGCCGCCGCGCTGCCTTGTGGGAGGCGGAGATGGCGCGGCGCGCGCTCGCGCCGCTGGGCTGTGCGGTCGTGCTGCTCAAGGGGACGGCGTTCGTCGCCGCCGGGCTGCTCGCCGGGCGCGGCCGCTCGATCGGCGACCTCGACATCCTCGTGCCGCGCGGGTCGCTCGACGCGGTCGAGGCGGCGCTGCTCGCGGCGGGGTGGGAATGGGTCAAGCCCGATCCCTATGACGACGCTTATTACCGCCGCTGGATGCACGAGCTGCCGCCGTTGATCCATCGCGACCGCGACCGGATGATCGACGTGCACCATACCATCCTGCCGCTCACCGCGCGGATCACGCCCGATGCGGCGGCGCTGCTGGCGCAGGCGCAGCCGCTCGGCACCGGCCTTGCCGTGCTGTCGCCCGACGACATGCTGGTCCATGCCGCCGCGCATCTGTTCGCCGACGGCGACCTTGCGGGGGGGCTGCGCAACCTGTGGGACATCCACTGCCTGATCGACGATCATGGCAGCGAGGGCGCACGCGCACGGGCGGCGGAGCACGGCCTGTCGCGCGAGGTGGCGAGGGCGCTACGGCTCACGCACCGGTTGTTCGCGACGCCGGTCGACCCGGCCTATCGCACGCTGGCGCGGGGCGATGCGCTCTACCTGCGCCGGCTGCTGGCGCGCGACGATTGGGGGCGGCCGATCCGCCCGGCGACGCGGCTCGCCTTCTACGTCCGCTCGCACTGGCTGCGCATGCCGCCGGCGATGCTCGCGCGGCACCTCTGGGCGAAGTGGCGGCGGAACTGAATCGCCTTACCGCGCCAGCCGCTCCAGCGTCGGGATCAATTCGTCATAGCCATCGATCACCGCATCCGCGCCGAGCTCGGCCACCGGCTGCATCAGGAAGCCGAACGAACAGGCGATCGTCGGCAGGCCCGCCGCCTTGCCCGCCTCGATGTCGAAGATCGAATCGCCGACGAACGCCGCTGTGCCGCCGCCGCAGCGCGCCAGCATCTCGTAGATCGGCTTCGGGCTGGGCTTGGCGTTGCCCGGTCCCATCGTGTCGCCGCCGATGATGCACGCGAAGCGGCCGGTGAGATCGAGCGCGCCGAGCAGCTTGCGGGCCAGCCCCTCCAGCTTGTTGGTCACCACCGCCAGCCGTGCGCCCTGCGCGGCGAGCGTATCGAGCGCGTCGAGCACCCCGGGATAGGGCTGCGTCAAATCGGCGATATGCGCTTCGTAATGATCGAGCAGGAGCCGATGCAGCACGTCGAGCGTCGCCTCGTCGCAGCCGCCGGTCGCCGCCATCCCCTGCGCGAGCATGCGGCGCGCGCCGCCGCCGATCATCGGCTTGACCTGCGCGACGCCGAGCGGCGCCCGCCCGACCGAGGCGAGCGCATGGTTCACCGCCGCGGCGAGATCGCCGCTGGTGTCGAGCAGCGTCCCGTCGAGGTCGAAGCCGACGATGTCGAACGGAGCGTCGGGCGACGGGCGGGGTGGTGAATTCGACGTCATATCCGTGCGCCGGTGGCGCGTCGGTATGGAATTGGCAAGCCTTCCGTGGCAGTCGGACGGCATGACCACATCTCTCGCCGTCATCATCCTCGCCGCGGGCAAGGGCACGCGGATGAAGTCCGATCTGCACAAGGTGCTGCATCCCATCGCCGGGCGGCCGATGCTGCTCCACCTGATCGACAGCCTCAACCGCGCCGGCGCGACGCGCCGCGTCGTCGTGGTCGGCGCGTCGGGCGAGCAGGTCGAATCGGCGGTGGCGGCGACCGGGGTCGAGATCGCGTGGCAGCGCGAGCAGCTCGGCACCGCGCATGCCGCCCTGCAGGCCAAGGCCGCGCTCGCCGGTTTCGACGGCATCGCGATCGTCTGTTTCGGCGACACGCCGCTGCTCGGCAGCGACACCGTCGCCCGGCTCGCGGCGCGGCTCGAGGCGCCCGATGCGCCGACCGTCGCGGTGCTCGGCTTCCGCCCCGCCGATGCGCGTGCCTATGGCCGGATCATCGCGGCGAGCGACGGCACGATCCGCAAGATGGTGGAATATAAGGACGCCAGCCCCGCCGAGCGCGCGGTCGAATTGTGCAATTCGGGCGTCACCGCGGTGCGCACGCGCGACCTGTGGCGGCTGCTCGAATCGGTCGGCAACGACAATGCGGCGGGCGAATATTACCTTCCCGACGTGGTGACGCTGGCGATCGCCGGCGGCGGCCGCGCGGTGTGTATCGAGACGGGCGAGTACGAGGTCGCCGGCATCAACAGCCGCGGCGAGCTGGCGGCGGTCGAGGCGGGCTGGCAGACGGCGCGGCGCGCGCAGGCGATGGCCGACGGCGCGACGCTGATCGCGCCCGAGACGGTCTGGTTCAGTCATGATACCGTCGTCGGCCGCGACGTGGTGATCGAGCCCAATGTCGTCTTCGGCCCCGGCGTCACGATCGCCGACGGCGTCGTCATTCACGCGTTCAGCCATATCGAGGGCGCGACGATCGGCGCGAAGGCGGAGGTGGGGCCGTACGCCCGGCTGCGTCCCGGCGCGACGCTCGGCGTCAAATCGAAGGTCGGCAATTTCGTCGAGATCAAGAAGGCGGTGCTCGGCGAGGGCGCCAAGGTCAATCATCTCTCCTATATCGGCGATGCCGAGGTCGGCGCGGCGGCGAACATCGGCGCGGGCACGATCACCTGCAATTACGACGGCTTCTTCAAATACAGGACGCAGATCGGCGCGGGTGCGTTCATCGGCTCCAACTCGGCGCTGGTCGCGCCGGTGTCGGTCGGCGACGGCGCGATCGTCGCCGCGGGATCGGTGCTGACGCAGGACGTCGAGGCCGGCGCGCTGGCGCTGGTCCGCCCGCCGCAGGTCGCCAAGCCCGGCTGGGCGACGCGCTTCCGCGAGCGGATGGCGGCGCGTAAGGCTGGACAGTGATATCGGCGTGTGATATCATTTGGGCATGACGCGCATCCTCGCCGATCTGCCCGACGACGACGTCAAATGGCTCGACGCGCGTGCCGCCGAGCAGGGCAAGTCGCGCGCCTCGCTGCTGCGCGAGGCGGTCGCCAACTATCGCGCCGAAACGCCGCCGTCGAAAGACATGAGCTGGCTCGACGATGCCTTCGGCCTTTGGAAGGACCGGACCGACATCGGCGATGCGGTCGAATGGCAGCGCCGCGAGCGGGCGTCGTGGACGCGCCCGTGGGATGACGATTACGAGGACGTGAAAGCCGAGTTTCCGGACCTGTTCGATGCGGAGGACGATCGTCAGCGCCAGATCTATCTGGATATGAAAAACGGTCGTTTGTGATCGCGCGCTCGTTCGACAGCAATATCCTGATCGACGCGTTGAACGGACATGAGCCGGCGCATGCCGAGATCGCATCCGCAACCTATCTCCACATCAGCCGCGTGACGTGGATCGAGGTGCTGTCCAAGGTTGAGGAAGATCAGTTGCCGGTGGTGCATCGCTTTCTCAACCGGTTCGAGATCGACGAACTCGATCTCGTCATCGCGCAACGCGCTGCCGCGCTCCGCCGGGAGCGGCGGCGACTGAAGCTTGCCGACGCGGTCATCCTCGCCTCGGCGCAGGAACACGGCCGCATCCTCGTCACCCGTAACATCAAGGATTTCCCGGCGACCATGCCGGGGATCCGTGTTCCCTACCTCCTCTGAAGGCAGACCCCGATCATGTGTGGAATCGTTGGAATCGTCGGCGCGGAAGACGTCGCGGATCGCCTGCTCGACGGGCTCAAGCGGCTCGAATATCGCGGCTATGACTCGGCCGGCATCGCCACCGATCATGACGGCGGGATCGAGCGCCGGCGCGCCTCGGGCAAGCTCGTCAACCTCGCGCGCGAGCTCGCCGCGCATCCGCTGCCCGGCACCACCGGCATCGCGCACACCCGCTGGGCGACGCATGGCGGGCCGACCACCAACAACGCGCACCCGCATGCGACCGAGGAGGTCGCGGTCGTCCACAACGGCATCATCGAGAATTTCAAGCCGCTCCGCGACGAACTGATCGCGCGCGGCCGCGTGTTCACCAGCGAGACGGATACCGAGGTCGTCGCGCACCTCATCAGCGAGAAGGTCGAGGCGGGGATCGATCCGGTCGGCGCGGTGCGCGAGGTGCTGCCGCGCCTGCACGGCGCCTTCGCGCTCGCCATCCTGTTCCGCAAGCATCCCGAATTGCTGATCGGCGCGCGGCTCGGCTCGCCGCTCGTCGTCGGTCATGGCGACGGCGAGACCTACCTCGGCTCCGACGCGCTCGCGCTCGCGCCGCTGACGCAGCGCATCGCCTATCTCGACGAGGGCGACTGGGTCGTCTGCACCGCGGACGGCGCACAGGTTTACGACCGCGACAATCATCCGGTCGAGCGTGCGATCACCATTTCCGGCGTCACCGGCGAGCTGATCAGCAAGGGCAATCACCGCCACTATATGCTGAAGGAGATCTACGAGCAGCCGATCGTCGTCGCCCAGACGCTGCGCTCGTACCTGCAGCGGATGGAGGAACGCGTCACGCTGCCGATCCCTGAATTCGACCTGTCGAGCATCAAGCGCGTCACCATCGTCGCCTGCGGCACCAGTTTCTACGCCGGCATGGTCGCCAAATATTGGTTCGAGCAATTCGCGCGCGTTCCCGTCGACCTCGATGTCGCGTCCGAATTCCGCTACCGCGCGCCGGTGATGGAGCCGGGCGGGCTCGCGCTGTTCATCAGCCAGTCGGGCGAGACCGCCGATACGCTCGCCGCGCTGCGCCACGCGCGCTCCGAGGCGCAGACGATCGCGGTCGTCGTCAACGTGCCGACCAGTTCCATGGCGCGCGAGGCCGACTTGCTGCTCCCGACGCATGCCGGGCCGGAGATCGGCGTCGCCAGCACCAAGGCGTTCACCTGCCAGCTCGCGGTGCTCGCCGCGCTCGCTGCGAATCTTGCCCGCGCCAAGGGCAAGCTCAAGCCCGGCGAGGAGCGCGACATCGTCCGCCATCTCGCAGAGGCGCCTGCCGCGCTCAACGGCGCGCTCGCCTATGACGAGGCGATCCAGGCGATGGCGGGCGTCGTCGCCGGCGCGCGCGACGTCCTCTATCTCGGCCGTGGCACCGATTATCCGCTGGCGCTGGAGGGGGCGCTCAAGCTCAAGGAGATCAGCTACATTCACGCCGAAGGCTATGCCGCCGGCGAGATGAAGCACGGCCCGATCGCGCTGATCGACGAGAACGTCCCCGTCATCGTCATCGCCCCCTCCGGCCCGCTGTTCGACAAGACGGTGAGCAACATGCAGGAGGTGCAGGCGCGCGGCGGCAAGGTCGTCCTGATCAGCGACTACGACGGTATCCAGGCAGCGGGCGAGAATTGCGTCGCGACGATCACCATGCCGAAGGTGCATCCGCTGATCGCCCCGCTCGTCTATGCGGTGCCGGTGCAGCTGCTCGCCTATCACGTCGCGGTGGCGAAGGGGACCGACGTCGACCAGCCGCGCAACCTCGCCAAATCGGTGACGGTGGAGTGATGAACCCGACGCTCGGTTCATCCATCAGGTAATTGTATATACATCAATCGATGAAGATCGTCTATGATCCCGTCAAGGATGCCGCGAACAAGGTGAAGCACGGGCTGTCGCTGGCGGATTTCAGGGGTTTCGATGACGAAGCGATCAGTCTCGTGGATGATCGATACGATTATGGAGAAACGCGCTTTCGCTCGCTTGGTATGATCGATGGTCGACTCCACGTCATCGTCTTCACGCTGACCGGAGGCGTCATGCGTCTCATCAGCTTCCGTCGCGCCCATGCCAAGGAAGGTCGCCAGTATGAACGCCGTCGCTAAGCCGCCAGCCGATTATGATGACAACCCCGAATGGACGGAGGAGGACTTTGCCCTCGCCCGCCCGGTTGACGAGGTTTTTCCTGCCGACATCGTCGCGGCGCTGGTCCGCAATCGCAGCGGACGGCCCGTCGGATCGACCAAGGAACAGATTTCGCTGCGGCTCGACAAGGATCTGCTCGAGCATCTGCGGTCGGCCGGCCCTGGTTGGCAGTCGCGTATGAATCAGATGCTGCGTCAGGCGACCATGCCCGACCATAGTCTGGTCGCTGCGTCACGGGCGCAAGGCGATGGCGCGAGACTGGGCACGCTTCCAGCCTGACACGGGAAGGATCGTTATGGCGATGGACAAGGAAGAACAGGCGTTGTTGCTGTTCACCAATCGGTTGCTGCTCGACTGGATCAGTATCGCGATCGATACCGGCGCGGTGACGAGGGATCGGGCCGAACGGTTGATCGACTTCTCGGCAGGGCAAGTCGTGCAGGGTGCGCCATGGCTGGCGGAGGAGACCCGGGCGTTCGCCGCGTTGACCAAAGCTCGCCTGCCGGGTGATCCGGGGGCTCAATCGGATCGCGAGGTTTGACTGCCATCCAGCTCGTTCTCGCCTAACCGGATATTCTCGGCTAACGCCCGCGTCCTAAGGAGAAACGATCGTGGTCAGCGTCCCCCCTCTGGTAGCCGGTGTCGAATTGGGTGGGACCAAGATCGTCTGCCTGCTGGCGCGCGGGCCCGATGCGATCGAGGATCGCGTCCAATTGCCGACCACCCGGCCCGAAGAGACGCTGGCGGGGATCGAGCATGTCCTCGACGGCTGGGGCAAGTTCGACGCGCTCGGCATCGCCAGCTTCGGGCCGATCTCGATCGACCGGCATGCCGCCGACTACGGCCATGTCACCTCGACCCCCAAGCCGCATTGGGCAGGCACCGACGTCGCCAAGCGGCTCGCCGCGCGCTACGAGGTGCCGACCGGTTTCCATACCGATGTCGTCGGCGCCGCGCTGGCCGAGGCGCGCTGGGGCGCCGCCGAGGGGCTGCGCGATGTCGCCTATGTGACGGTCGGCACCGGCATCGGCGTCGGTCTGATCGCCGGCGGCGTGCCGGTCGACGGCCTCACCCACAGCGAATTGGGCCATATCCGCCCCGACCGGCTGACCGGCGACGACTGGATCGGCATCTGCCCGTTCCATGGCGGGTGTCTGGAGGGGCTCGCCGCCGGCCCCGCGATCGGCGCGCGTGCCGGCAAGAAGGGCGAGGACATCGCCGCCGACGATCCCGTCTGGGAACCGGTCGCCCATGTCCTCGCCCAGCTCTGCCACACGCTGGTGCTCACCGGCGTGCCGCGACGGATCGTCATGGGCGGCGGCGTGATGGTCGGCAACGACCATCTCTTCCCGCGCATCCGCGCCGCGATGGTCAAGAGCCTCGCCGGCTATATCGCTCTGCCAGAAATCGCCGAGCCTTCGTTCGTCGTCCCGCCGGCGCTCGGCGGCAATGCGGGGCCGCTCGGCGCGATCGTGATCGGCGGTCAGGCACTCGAACAGCAATTGAAGTCGTTCACGGCGTTTTAACCGTATTTGCTTACCTCTCCGCCAATGAGGAGAGGGAAGCTCGTGTCGATGACTGCCGCTGCATCCGAACGCCTGTCACCCCGGCGCCTGCTCGTCGTCGACGACGAGCCGGCGATGCACGACAGTTACGTCCGCAGCTTCGTCCGCCAGCGCGGGGCGGAAGAGGATGCGCTCGGCGTGATGGCGGTGGATCTGTTCGGTGCCGATGCCGCGCGCGATCCCGACGAGGCCGAGCCGTTCGAGCTTACCCTCTGCCATCAGGGGCATGAGGCGGTCGCCGCGGTCGAGGCGGCGCAGGCCGCCGGGACGCCATATGCCGTCGCCTTCATCGACATCCGCATGCCCCCCGGCATCGACGGGCGCGAGACCGCGCGCCGCATCCGCGCGATCGATCCCGAGATCAACCTGTGCATCGTTACCGGCTTTTCGGACTTCTCGCCGATCGAAATCAGCAAGGTCGCCGGTCCCGTCGACAAGATCTTCTACATCGCCAAACCCTTCGAGGTCGCCGAGATCATCCAGACCGCGACCGCGCTGGCCCGCCGCTGGGAGGTGGACCGCGAACTCGCCGCGGCGCGCGTGCAACTCGCGCAGCAGATCGTCCAGCTCGAGGAACAGGCCGCCGAACTCGCCGCCAACGAGAGCCGCGCGCTGCACATGGCGACGCACGATTCGCTCACCGATGCACCCAACCGGCTCGCCTTCCTGCGCGCGCTCGGCGATCGCGCCCGCCGCCCCGGCCTGTTCGCGACCGCGATGTTCGATCTCGACCGGTTCAAGATCGTCAACGACACGCTCGGCCATCTCGCCGGCGACGCGCTGATCCGCGACGTCTATGCCATCCTCCAGGCGCATGCGCCCGCAGGCGCGGTCGTCGCGCGGCTCGGCGGCGACGAATTCGGCGTGCTGTTCGACGCCGCCGGCGAGGACGCCGCGGTGATGGCGTGCGACCGCATCGTCGCCGCCTGCGCGGGCACGCATCAGGTGTTCGGCAATTCGGTGCAGAGCGGCGCCTCCGCCGGGGTCGTCGTCGTCGAGGGCAGCGGCTGCGACCCGATCGACGCGCTGCGCCGCGCCGACCTCGCGCTCAACGACGCCAAGCGCGCCGGCCGCAGCGTCACCCGCCTGTTCGACGAGAGCATGGACGAGGGCATCCGGTTCCGCCGCCGTGTGGAACAGGGGCTCGCCGCCGCGATCGGTCGCGGCGAACTCAGCCTCGTCTATCAGCCGATCGTCGGCCGCGGCGACCTTGAGGTGATCGGCTTCGAGGCGCTGGTACGCTGGAACACCGAGGAATATGGGCCGATCAGCCCGGCGATCTTCATCCCGATCGCCGAGGAATCGAACGTCATCCACGATCTCGGCGACTGGATTCTCGACGAGGCGCTGAAGACGGTGCAGCGCTTCCCCGGCCAATATGTCTCGGTTAATTTCTCGCCGCGCCAGTTCCGCCGCCACAATTTCGTCGGCCATGTCATGGAGAGCGTCCAGCGGGCCGGCGTGCTGCCCGGCCGCGTCCAGATCGAGATCACCGAAACCGCGATCTTCGACGATGCCGAGCGCGCCGCCGAGACGCTCTATCGCCTCCGCCAGATGGGCTTCCGCATCGCGCTCGACGATTTCGGCACCGGCTATTCCTCGCTCTACAACATCCGCAAATTCGCGCTCGATAGCCTCAAGATCGATCGCAGCTTCATCGACGGCATGGGGCGCGAGCGCGAGAGCGCGGCGATCGTCCATTCGATCATCCATCTCGGCCGGGCGCTGGGGCTGGAGGTGATCGCCGAGGGCGTCGAGACGCCGGCACAGGTGCAGGCGCTGCGTCTCGCCGGCACCAGCCACCTGCAGGGCTTCTTCTTCTCGCCGCCGGTCGCCGCCGACCATGCGATCGCGCTTGCCGAGCGGCGGGTGATCGGCGGTACGCCAGGCGACCGGGCGGATACCGGAACCAACGGCTGATGCGCCTTCCCGCGCTCGCGGCGTGGTCCTGGCGCGCGCGACCGGGGCGGGCGATGTCGCTCGGCGCCAAATTGGTGCTCATCCTCACCTTGGTCGGCGTCATCGGTGCGCTCGGCATCACCGTGCTGCTCGCCGGGATCATCACGCCGAGCTTCGACGCTTTGGAGGCCAAGGCCGTACAGGGGCACGTCGACCGAACCCGTGCGGCGCTCGCCGATTATGCCGCCAAGGTCGAAACCGCGGTCCGGGACTATGGCGATTGGACGCAGGGCTACGATTATATGGCGACGCCGCCGCCGGCGTCGCCCGCGGCCGCCGCATTCGAGCGCGACGGCGTCTCGCGACGTGCGCTGCGCGATCTCGGGGTGCAGGGCATCGCCTATGTCTCGGCTGACGGCGGCGTCCGCGTCGCGCGCTGGCGCGATGCGTCCTCGGGGGCGACGCACCGCGCGCTGCAGGCGGCGTTGGCGCAGGTCGCCGCCGATGCGGATCTCGCCCGCATCCTCGGCAAAGGCGCGTCGGCGCATTTCTACGCGCGCGTCGGCCCCGACATCGCCGCGATCGGCGTCGCGCGGGTGCGCCGGTCCGACGGCAGCGGCGATCCGCGTGGCTATGTGCTGATGGCGCGCGTGCTGACCGCGCGCCAGCTCTCCGATTTGTTGCGGCTCGACGCCCGGATCGGTCCCGCCGCGGATGCCAGCGGCCATGTCGCATCGGCCCGCGGGCGGATGACGATCGCCGTGCCGATCCGCGCGCCCGACGGTCGCGCGATCGCCACCGCGCGCTTCGACGTCACCCGCGACGCGACCCTGCTCGGCCGGCGCATGCTGCTATTGGCGGTCGCCGGTTCGACCTTGCTGCTGCTGATCGTGCTTCTCGTGCTGCGCCGGGTGATCGCCCGGCTGGTGCTGGCGCCGTTGCAGCGCGTCGAGCGCCACATGCAGCGCGTCCGCGCCTCCGGAACGATCGCCTTGTTCGAGGGCGATCGCCGCCGCGACGAATTCGGCTCGCTCGGCCGCAGTCTCAACGCGATGCTCGCGCAGCTCAAGGACCTGCGCGAGCAGATCGAGGTGCAGAGCTTCGCGCTCGGTCGCAGCGAGAGCGCGGTCGCGGTGATGCACAACGTCCGCAACGCGCTCACCCCGATCAGCACCATCCTGACCCAGGGCATCGCCCAGCCGCCGCCGATCGATCGCGCCACCGTCGAGCGCGCGCTCGCCGAGCTCGCGCTCGAGACGCTTCCGCCCGAGCGCCGCGTGCGGCTCGCGACCTTCGTCACCGCTGCCTTCGCGGCCGAGGTCGCCGGGCGCGAGACGATGCGCGGCGAGCTGCGCGTCGGTCGTGAGGCGATGGCCCACGTGCTCGAGATCATCGGCCAGCAGCAGCAGCAGGCGCACGATCGCCCGCATCTCGAACGCTGCGACCTCAGCGACATCGTCGCGCGCAACGCCGCGATCGCGCGCTATGCCGATGCCGCCTCGATCGCGTTCAGTTTCCCCGCCGGCTCGTATTACGTGCGCGCGAATCGCGTCATCCTCAGCCAGGTGATCGGCAATCTGCTCGGCAATGCCGCCGAGGCGGTCGCCGCCACCGGCAGCGACAGCGGCAGCATCGGCGTGTCGATCCACCAGTCGGGCGACGTGGTGACCGTCCACATCCGCGACGACGGCGAAGGCTTCGACGCCGCCACCGGTGCGACCGTATTCCAGCGCGGCTTCTCGACCCGCGAACACAAATCCGGTGGCCTCGGCCTGCACTGGTGCGCCAATTCGATGACCGCGATGGGCGGCACGCTGCGGCTGGAGAGCGAGGGCCGGGGCATGGGCGCGGTCGCTATCCTGACGCTCCGCACCGCGACGGCGGATGGCGCGGCATGAGCCCAAGGTTCCCTGTCTGAATTCCAAGACGGATCGCGGGTGTTCGGACACGTGCTGTTGCAGACCGGCAACGTAACAGAACGGTTATGCAAATGCCGCCATTCTGTCATTCGGCCAACCTAGCCCGCCCGCTTGGGCGCTCCCGGGAGCGCGTGGGGGATGTGGTGATGAAGACTGTTGCACTGATGGCGGGCGTGTCCGCGCTCGGCCTGTTCGCGGTGCCGGCGGCGGCGCAGAGCAGCGATGCGGCGCACGACACCGCGACCGCGCAGGAAGCGGCGCAGGCCGACGTGCAGACCGATGCCGATATCGTCGTCGTCGGCACCGCGCAGGGCGAGAAGAAGGCGATCGAGACCAAGCGCCGCGCCGACAATTTCGTCGAAGCGCTCTACGCCAACGATGTCGGCAAACTGCCCGACCAGAACGTCGCCGAGGCGGTGCGCCGCCTGCCCGGACTGTCGGTCGCCAACGATCAGGGCGAGGGCCGCTATGTCATCATCCGCGGCATCAACCCCAATCTCGTCAACGTCGTGCTCAACGGCCTGACGTTGCCGGCGCCCGAGCCCGACGGCCGTCAGGTCAAGCTCGACGACATCCCCTCGGCGCTGATCAACTCGATCGTCGTCACCAAGTCGCTGACTGCGGATCAGGACGCCAATGCGATCGGTGGTGAGGTCAACATCCGCACGCTGACCGCGTTCGACCGCAACAAGCCGCTCTTCGCCGATGCGCGCATCCAATATGGCGCCTATCACCTCAACGGCGGCCATCCATGGGAGGGCGACGCGCAGGTCGGCGGCCTGTTCGGCCCGGACGGCCAGTTCGGCGCGGTGCTGTCGGTCAATTATTCGAAGCGGCCGATCGAATCGGAGAATTTTCAGGGCTCGACGAGCTGGCGAGTGCCGGCATCGTCGACCGGCGCCAACCAGAGCTACGTTCTGCCGGACCAGCTCGGCCTGCGCGATTACAATCTGACCCGCACCCGCAAGGGCGTCGTCCTCAATCTCGACTGGCGGCCGAGCGACGCGGTCAAGCTGTTCCTGCGCGGCACGCTGTCGCGGTTCGACGACAACGAAACGCGCGACCAGTTCATCATCGACAACCAGTCCGCCTTCACCAATCAGACCGCGACCACCGGCACCTTCCGCGGTCGCGGCAGCGTCCGCGTCCGCCGCCGGCAGGAGACGGACAACACCAAGTCGGTGCAGGGCGGCGGCAGCTTCGCCTTCGGTGGCGACGCGACGCTCGATCTCGCCGGCGGCTGGACCCGCGCGCAGAAGCGCGACCCGCTGCGCTCGGAATATAATTTCCGCACAGGCGGCAGCGCGTTGACCGTCAATTACGACGTGTCTGACACGCCCTATGTCTTCACGCCGACGGTACAACCCAACGCCAACCAAAGCGCCTATGGCTTCAACAGCGTCAATTATGAAACCCGCAACGCGGTGGAAACCTTGTGGCAGGGGCGCGCCGACCTCATTGTGCCGCTAAGCCTCGGCAGCGACAGCAGCATTAAAATCGGTGCGAAATACCTCGACCGCCACAAGACCAATGCGCGCGATGTGCTCAATTACGGTCTCGCGACCGGCCGCAGCTTCACGCTCGCCAACGTCTCCTATCTCGGCGACACTAGCTTCTACGACGGTGCCTATCCCTTTCCGGTGCGGGTCGGCTACGATCGCGCGCAGGCGTTCCTCGCCGCCAATCCCGGCACGATCGCGGTCAACGTCGGGTCGAGCCGCACCAACAGCCTCGCCAACGATTATGACGTGCGCGAGAGCATCGCGGCGGGCTATGCGATGGCGACGCTCCATCTCGGCACGCTGACGCTGGTGCCCGGCGTCCGCGTCGAGAACACCCGCGACCGGACCAAGGGCAAGCTGATCACCGCCGCCTCGGCGCTCGACGCCGATTACAACGCCTTCGGCCGCAAGAGCTACACCGACGTCTTTCCGGGCCTCAACGCCAAATGGGAGGTGGCGAACGGCCTGATCGTCCGCGGTGCCGCGACCACCGCGATCGGCCGCCCGAACTACCCCGACCTGTCGCCCTATGTCGCGGTCGACACGACCACCTCGCCGACGACGGTCACGCTCGGCAATCCCGACCTCAAGCCCTACAAGGCGGTCAATCTCGACGGCGCGGTCGAATATTATTTGCCGGGGCAGGGGCTTCTGTCGGTCGGCTATTTCTACAAACATATCGACGACCCGATCTACACGGGCACGCGGATCAGCCAGTCGGGCAGCTATGCCGGCCAAGCGTTGACCGGCGTCAACGTCGTCCAGCCGCTCAATCTCGACAAGGCCGAGGTGCAGGGGATCGAGGCGAACGCGCAGGTCCGCTTCACCTTCCTGCCCGGCGCGCTCGACGGCTTCGGCTTCGCGGTCAATTACGCGCATATCACCGGTCATGGCAGCGGCACCGTTCCCGGCCAGCCGCCGCGCACCGGCGACCTGCCGTTGTTCCTCCAGTCGCGCGACGTCGGCACCGCACAAATCTTCTACGAGAAATACGGCGTCGCGATCCGCGCCGCTTATTCCTATCGCTCGCCCTACCTCGATACGATCGGCACCAGTGCGGCGACCGACCAATATACCGACAGCAACGGCCAGCTCGACGTCAACCTCAGCTATGAAGTGACGCCGCAGCTCACTTTCTTCGGTCAGGCGCTCAACCTCACCGATGCGGCGTGGCGTCGCTATATCGGATCGAAGCCGCAATTGATCGAGCGCGAACGCTATGGCTACAGCTTCCGCTGGGGCGCCCAGCTGCACTTCTAGGCGACGAGGGAAGGTGCTGCGACAGTGCAGTACCCGACGGGTGGCGATCGCCGCCTCAGGAGAGGACAAGACATGAAACGCCTGCTCATCGCCACGCTGATCGCCGGTGTGGCCACTCCCGTCGCGGCACGCGAGCCTGCCGCTCCGGCGGGCCTCACGCTCGACCGCGTCGTGCTGCTGATGCGCCACGGCGTCCGCCCGCCGACCAAGTCGCCGCCGCTGCCCGCGGGCAGTGCGCGCGACGCATGGCCGCAATGGCCGGTCGCACCCGGCTATCTCACGCCGCACGGCCGCGCCGCGCTGGTCCAAATCACCCGCTACGACCGCACCACCTGGACCGCCGCCGGCCTGCTGCCGCGCCGGGGCTGCGCGCGCCTCCGCATCGTCGCCGACAGCGATCAACGGACGATCGAGACCGCACGCACCTATGCCGCCGATCTGGCTCCCGGTTGTCCGTCGGCGCCCGAGCACAAGCCACAGGACGTCGCCGACCCGCTGTTCTCACCGATCGACGAAGGCGCAGTGCCCTTCGATGCGGAGGAGGCGCGGGCCGCGGTGCTCGCCGCCGCCGGTCCCGCCGGCATCGCCGCCGAGGAACGCCGCCTCGCCCCGCTCCTGACGCGGCTCGACGTCATCCTCTGCGGCAAGCCCACGCCCGGGTGCGGCATCGCCGCCACGCCGACCGGCCTCGCCCCCGCACGACCCGGCAAGCGCCCCAAGCTTACCGGTGCGCTCGATCGCGCCTCGACCGCGGCACAAATTCTCCTGCTCGAATATGCCGACGGCAAACCGATGACCGACGTCGGCTGGGGCCGCGCAACGCCGGCCGACATCGGCCGACTGTCCGAGCTGCACAGCGCCGAATTCCGGCTGCTCGCGCGTCCGCGCTACGTCGCCAAGGCCAATCTCGCGCTGCTCGCGCCGCTGATCGCCGAGTCGCTCGGCGACGACGGGGCCGCGGCGGTGACGATGATCTCCGGCCACGACACCAATATCGCCAGCCTCGGCGGGCTGCTCGCCCTGCATTGGCGCGTCCCGGGCCTCGCCGCCGACGATCCGTCGCCGGGCGGCGCGATCATCTTCGAACGGCTGCGCGATGCCGCCGGGGACCGATACGTGCGCGCACTCTTCCGATCGCAGACGCTCGATCAGATCCGCAGCGCCGCACCGCTTGCGGCGCCCTATGTCGCGGTGCTGCCGATTCCCGACTGCAAGGCGCGTGGCGTCGCCGGCCTGTGCACGCTCGCTGAGTTCCGCGCGGCGTTGCTGCGCTAGCGCCCGGACGCCCTGTCGCCCGGCTTTCGCAGCGTTGCCAGGAAGCGCGGCAGCAGACCGGTCGCGCGCAGCGCCGGCAGATAGGCGGCCGACTCGCAGGACGCGCGACTGCGGTCGATATGGTCGCAGCGCGCGATGCCGCCGTCCGCCGATCGCGGCAAGGCGCGGTCGAGTCGCCGCCGCTCGCCGGCGGGCAGCGAATCGCGGAAATCGTCGAGCCGCTGCAACCGCTCGCCCGCGGGCAATGCAGTGAACCGCGCGGGCACCGCCGGCAGCGCCGACCCCGCAAGCAACAGGGACCATAGCACAGCCATGTCAGCCTCCGTGTTCGCTCCCGGACCGTTACGATAGCACGATCCGGGGCGGCGAACAGGTCAGTCGGCGGCAGCGTTCGCCGGCCGCGTCGCGATCAGCGTCGGCGCCTCCGCGACGAACCGGTCGAGCACGCCGTCGGCGATCTTGATCGGGCCGTCGAACCGGGTCGCGCCGGGGATCGACGGGATCGCCGCCGCCTCGGCCGCCAGCCGCTTGGCGTCGGCGAAATAGCGCATTGCGGCGCCGCTGCCGCGATTCGCCGCGTCGAGCCCCGCGGCGGTCAGCTGCAACGCGCGGCCCCAGCGCTGCAAGGCGTCGAGCCACGGCCGCGCCTGCGCGGCGAAGGCGGGATCGACCGTGCCCGAGCGGATGATGTCCGACGCCCCCGCCAGTGCATCGGCGCGCTGCGCGAGTTGGGCGATCGCCGCCTGCCGCGCCGCCGCGTCGCCCTCGGCCAGCGTCTCGCGCACGTCGTCGAGCAGCGCCTTGAGCTGCGGCGCCTGCGGCTGCCACGGCTGGCTGCCGAAGGTCGGCGCCATATGCTGCGTGTCGAAGAACAGCAGCAGCGCCGCGGTGGCCTGTGCGTCGCCGCCGGCCAGTTCACGCGCCGCGGCATGCCAGGTCAGCGTCGGGTCGTAATCCCGGTCGTTCCACGAGAAGGCGGCGACGCCGGTCACCGCGACGCGACTCGGCGCCTCCTGGTTCATCGGGTTGGACAGGATGCCGGTCAGCTCGCCCGACAGTCCCGCCTCGCGCCGGTCATAGGGCGCGAGCAGCAGCCGGCCGGTGGTCTGGGCGTAATCGTTGACCGGATAATTGTCCCACAGCAGCGTCTTGCGGCCGAACGCCTTGGTCGCCGCCTTGGCATCGGGGATCGAGATCGCGGGCGGCACCACGTCGGTGCCGGTCCATTGCACGACGATGCGGGGATCGAGGTGCTGGCGCAGCGCCGCCTTGTACGGCGTTTCCTTGGCGTCGTAATATTCGGTCGGCACCATGATCAGCGGCCGCGCCTTGGGGTCCTTTGCGGTCAGGTCCTTCTGCACCGTGTTGAGCAATTGCGACTGGGCGACGCCCGCCGCCTGCGCGCCGGACGGCCCGAAGGCGGCGGTGTCGCGTTCGCAATTCCACTTGGTATATTCGATGTCGTCGAGCGCGACGTAGAAACTGTCGATGCCGATCGCGCGCAATGCGTCGAACTTGCGCTCCAGCGCCCTGGCGTCGGCGGGATCGGAGAAGCAGACGGTGGGGCCGGGCGAGATCGCATAGACGAAGTCGACGTGGTTGCGCCGCGCCGTCGCCGCCAGCGTACCGAGCTCGTTCAGCGTCGCGGCGGGATAGGGCTCACGCCAGCGCGCTCGCGCGAACGGATCGTCCTTGGGGCTGTAGACATAGGTGTTCGCCTTGACGCTGGCGAGGAAGGCGAGATGCTTGGTGCGGTCCGCCATCGTCCACGGCGCGCCGTAGAAGCCCTCGATCGTGCCGCGGATCGGCATCGCCGGATGATCCCGGATCACCAGCGCGGGTAGCGTCTGCCGCCGCGCGAGCTGGCGGAAGGTCTGGGCGGCGTGGAACAGGCCGTCGGCGTCCTGGCCGGCGAGCGCAATCAGGCTGCCCTTATTGCGGGCGAGACTGGCGATCGTGTAGCCTTCGGCATGGCCGTCGAGCGTCGTGCCGCTGCGCGCGAGCGCGTCGCGGATCACGCCGGCGTCGCCGGTGCCGAGCACGACATAGGTCCGGTCGAGCGTCTTCGGCACCGCACGCGCACTGGCGATCGTCGTCACCCCGGCGGCGGTCAGGATGCCGCGGACCAGCGTGACCGTCTCGCCCTGCGTCCCGGGTGCGACCACCAGCACCACCGAATCACCGAGCGCCACCGCGCCGTCGCCGAGCGTGATCGACGCGGGCGCGGGGAAGATCGCCGGCAGCGTCGCCGGTTCGGCCGCGCCCGCCGCAGCGGCGAACCCCGCCAGCGTGGCCGCCAATGCCGCATATACGCCGATTCCGCCCTTGCGCCGCGTCATCCTGAGCCTCCGGTATCCAATTGGTATTACGCAGGCTTAGGCAGATGTCGCACCCGCGGCAAGCCGGACGCCGCACCGGCCACGTCGAGACACGCTTCGTCACCCTCTTGATCGTATACGTCATGGCCGCTAAGGGGGCGGCAGCATCAAGAGTCGGGACGACGCCCGACACCAACCTGCTCCCGAGCAAGGTGGTGCCTCCATGCAGATGGAGGGATGTGGCCGTACCGGCAACCAACGGGATCACGCCACACGTCGCTTCGTCTCTGGTGCATCGAACCGGAACAAGGACAGCGACGTGACCGACGCCCAGCAATTCGCCAGCGACAATTATGCCGGAATCTGCCCCGAGGCGTGGCAGGCGATGGACCGTGCGAATCGCGGCTCGGCCAGCGCCTACGGCGACGACGACTGGACGCAGCGCGCCTCCGACGCCTTCCGCGACCTGTTCGAGACCGAATGCGAGGTGTTCTTCGCCTTCAACGGCACCGCCGCCAATTCGCTCGCGCTCGCCTCGCTCTGCCAATCCTATCACAGCGTGATCTGCTCGGCGCAGGCGCATGTCGAGACCGACGAATGCGGCGCGCCCGAATTCTTCTCGAACGGCTCGAAACTGCTCGTCGCGCCGACCGAGAGCGGCAAGCTTGATCCGCAGGCGATCCGCAAGCTCGCCACCGGTCGCGCCGATATCCATTTCCCCAAGCCGCGCGTCGTGACGATCACCCAGCCGACCGAGACGGGGCAGGTCTATACCGTTGCCGAGGTGCAGGCGCTGTCGGCGGTGTGCCGCGAGCTCGGTTTGCGGCTGCACATGGACGGCGCCCGCTTCGCGCATGCCTGCGCGACCTTGGGATGCAGCCCGGCGGACATCACCTGGCGCGCCGGCGTCGACGTATTGTGTTTCGGCGGCACCAAGAACGGCATGGCGGTCGGCGAGGCGGTGCTGTTCTTCGATCCCGCGCTTGCGCAGGATTTCGACTATCGCTGCAAACAGGCGGGGCAGCTCGCCTCGAAGATGCGCTTCCTGTCGGCGCCCTGGGTCGGCCTGCTGGAAAGCGGCGCCTGGCTGAGCAATGCCGAACACGGCAACGCCTGCGCCGACCGGCTCGCGGCGGCGGTTGCCGATTTGCCCGGCGTCGACCTGATGTTCCCGGTCGAGGCGAATGCCGTTTTCCTCACCGCGCCCGACACGGTGCTCGACGGCCTGCGCGAGCGCGGGTGGCGCTTCTATACCTTCATCGGCGGCGGCGCGCGCTTCATGTTCGCCTGGGATGCCGATCCGGCGCGCGTCGACGCCCTGATCGCCGACCTGCGCGCCGTCGCGGGGGATGCGGGCGCGGACGCCTTCGCCTGCGCTGCTGCCTGAGCCGGATACGACAAGGGCCGGAGCGTCGCCGCTCCGGCCCTTCGTACCGCGACACTGGTCGCGATTACTTCGAGCGTTCGACCTGTTCGAAGTCGAGCTCGACCGGGGTGGCGCGGCCGAAGATCGACACCGACACCTTGACCTTCGACTTGTCGAAATCGAGTTCCTCGACGATGCCGTTGAAGCTCGCGAACGGCCCTTCGAGCACTTTGACCGCATCGCCGATCTCGTAATCGACCTTGATCTTGGTCTTCGGCGCCGCGGCGGCCTCTTCCTTGCTGTTGAGCATCCGCGCGGCCTCGGCCTCGCTGATCGCCTGCGGCTTGCCCATGCTGCCGAGGAAGCCGGTCACCTTGGGCGTGTTCTTGACGAGGTGGTAGACGTCGTCGTTCATGTTGAGCTTGGCGAGGACGTAGCCGGGCATGAACTTGCGCTCGACCGCGATCTTCTTGCCGCGGCGGGCCTCGGTCACCGTCTCGGTCGGCACCTCGATCTGCTCGACGAGCTGCTCGAGCCCGAGCCGCGTCGCCTCGGCCATGATCGCGTCGCGGACCTTGCCCTCGAAGCCCGAATAGGCGTGAATGATGTACCAGCGCGCCATTGGAAAACCCTTACTTCGCGAGCTTGAGCAGCGCCTGGACGACCGCGTTGAAGAACGTGTCGACGCCCAGGAAGAACAGCGCGAGGATCGTGGTCATGATGACCACCATGACGCCCGTCATGATCGTCTCGCGCCGGGTCGGCCAGACGACCTTCTTGGTCTCGGCCTGCACCTGACGGATGAATTCAATGGGGGTCGTCTTCGCCACTGTTTTTTCTCAAAACCCGCTGGAATCACGAAAATCCGTGTCGCTGAAGACATAAGGCCGCTGCCGCTTCCCTCATGTGGGGAACCGGCGTGGCCCGTCCTCAGCTGTCGGATGGCCTGCGCAGATAGCCGCGCGGGCCGGTAAAGGCAAGTCCGCCGGGAGGCGCCGCGCCGGCGCGCCCGCGGCGCAACTCAATGACCGTAGGTCTTGATCCCGCGCCGGCGCAGCTTCTCGCGCTTGCGCTTGCGCAAATATACGATCAGCGTCGGTATGCCGATCAGCACCAACACGCCGATAATGGCATAAACCAGCGTAAATCGAGTAGCCTCATCCATGCCCGCTTTATAGCAGGCCGAATGTCGGCGTCACCGCCAATATGACAAAAAATTCATTGCGTTCGGTCAAGGTCCGGCCGGCGCGTCGCGGGCGGGACTGGCAGGAGTGCACGGACTCGAACCGTGGGCCCTCGGTTTTGGAGACCGATGCTCTACCAACTGAGCTACACTCCTGCAGCGCCGCGGCCTCTACCGCCTTGCGAAAAAAAGGGCAAGACGGTCCTGTGCGATCGTCATCGCACGGGTGACGGGCGGTAGCGTTCTCATTATGGGGCAGTAACGAAACAGGCACGGGAGACGACGGTTGGCGAAGATCATGGCGACGGGTGCGGCACTGGCGCTCGCATGTCTGCCTGCGGTCGGAATCGCCGCCGATCCGGTCGCGGTGCCCGAGCTCGGCCCCAATCTCGAACGCTTCACGTATCCCTGGCCGGTGCAGACGATGACCTTCGACATCGTCGGCCAGCCCGCGACGATGGCCTTCATGGACATCGCCCCGGCACGGCCGAACGGCCGCAGCGTGGTGCTGCTGCACGGCAAGAATTTCTGCGGCGCGACGTGGGAAAGCAGCGCGCGGGCGCTCGCCAATGCCGGCTATCGCGTCCTCGTTCCCGACCAAATCGGCTTCTGCAAATCGGCGAAGCCGCGCGCCGCCCAATATAGTTTCGAGATGCTGGCGTCCTTCACCCGCCGGCTGATGGAGGCGCGCGGCATCGGCCGTGCGGCGATCGTCGGTCATTCCTTCGGCGGCATGCTCGCGATGCGCTTCGTCATCCTGTACCCGGAGGCGGTCGAGCGGCTGGTGCTGGTCAATCCGCTCGGCCTCAAGGACCGGTCGGAGGAGGGGCTGCCGTACGTCGACGTCGACACGCTGTGGGCGGGCGAGCGCAAGGCGAGCTATGCGTCGATCAAGGCCTATCAGCAGCAGAATTACTATCACGGCACCTGGAAGCCGGCCTACGATCGCTGGGTGTGGATGCTGGCGGGCATGTATCAGGGGGCGGGGCGCGACGCGGTGGCGCTCGCCCAGGCCAAGACCAGCGAGATGATCAAGACGCAGCCGGTCGCGCACGAGCTGTACCGTCTGAAGCCGCCGACGACGCTGCTCATCGGCACGCTCGACCGGACCGCCTTCGGCCGGGCGCAGACGCCGCCCAACCTGCGCCAGTTCCTCGAGGCGATCCCGATCGTCGCCAAGAAAGCGGTGACGCAGATGCCCAATGCGACGCTCGTCCCGCTCGACGGGCTCGGCCATTCGCCGCAGGTCGAGGATCCGGCGCGATTCGAGAAGGTGTTGCTGGCGACGCTCGCCGCGCGGCGCTAGGCGGCCCGCTCGGGGGACGGGCGCCCCGTTGACCCGCGGCGCGACTCTGCGTATAGGCCCGCCCCGTCCGTCGGAGCGATCCGTCGGACATGCTTGAACATTGCTGGATGCAAAGTTGTGGGGCCGGGGTGGTGCATGCGCCGCCATCCGTCCCTTTTTGTATTCCGAAGTGCTGTGAAGGCTCCAGCAAAGTAACCCACATACGAGGTGAAGGCTTCATGCCGACGATCAACCAGCTGGTCCGCAAGGGCCGCGACCCGCAGAAGGCCAAGTCGAAGGTCCCTGCGATGGAGCAGAACCCGCAGAAGCGCGGCGTCTGCACCCGCGTCTACACGACGACCCCGAAGAAGCCGAACTCGGCGCTGCGCAAGGTGGCCAAGGTCCGCCTGACCAACAGCCGCGAAGTCATCAGCTACATTCCGGGCGAAGGCCACAACCTTCAGGAGCACTCGGTGGTCCTGATCCGCGGCGGCCGTGTGCGCGATCTTCCCGGCGTCCGCTACCACGTCCTGCGCGGCGTGCTCGATACGCAGGGCGTCAAGGATCGCCGTCAGTCCCGCTCCAAGTACGGCGCCAAGCGTCCGAAGTAAGCCGGATGTCCCCTCTGCGGGATCATCCACCAGGCTGAAGTTAGAAAGGTTTTTGAAATGGCACGTCGTCGTCGTCCCGAAAAGCGGGTCATCCTGCCTGACCCCAAGTTCGGGGATGAGGTTCTCTCGAAGTTCATGAATTCGGTCATGCTCGACGGCAAGAAGTCCGTCGCGGAACTGATCGTCTACGGTGCGCTCGAAACCGTCGAAAGCCGCGCGAAGCGCGAGCCGATCGGCGTGTTCCATGACGCGCTCAACAACATCAAGCCGGGCATCGAGGTGCGTTCGCGCCGCGTCGGCGGCGCGACCTATCAGGTCCCCGTTGAGGTCCGTCCGGAGCGCGCCCAGGCGCTGGCCATCCGCTGGCTGATCGCCGCCGCCCGTGCGCGCAGCGAGAACACCATGTCGGCGCGCCTGTCGGGCGAGCTGATGGATGCCGCCAACAACCGCGGCAACGCGGTGAAGAAGCGCGAAGACACGCACCGTATGGCCGAAGCCAACCGCGCCTTCAGCCACTACCGCTGGTAAGGCTTGGAAGCCTCGACCTTCTAACCTATATCGTGGGGAGCCGGCGGAAGCTGCGCTCCCCACATCTCTAAGGAAACCACGATCATGGCCCGCAGCCATCCGCTCGATCGCTATCGCAACATCGGCATCATGGCGCACATCGACGCCGGCAAGACGACCACGACCGAGCGCATCCTCTATTACACCGGCAAGTCCTACAAGATCGGCGAAGTGCACGAAGGCACCGCGACGATGGACTGGATGGAGCAGGAGCAGGAGCGCGGGATCACGATCACGTCCGCCGCGACCACGTGCTTCTGGTCGGCTGACGAGGGCAAGGGTGCGGAACACCGCATCAACATCATCGACACCCCGGGCCACGTCGACTTCACGATCGAGGTCGAGCGTTCGCTGCGCGTGCTCGACGGTGCGGTCGCCTGCTTCGACGGCGTCGCCGGCGTCGAGCCGCAGTCCGAGACCGTGTGGCGTCAGGCCGACAAGTACGGCGTGCCGCGCATGTGCTTCGTCAACAAGCTCGACCGCACCGGTGCCGATTTCTACTTCTGTGTCGATTCGATCATCGAGCGTCTCGGCGCGCGTCCGGCCGTCCTGTACCTGCCGATCGGCATGGAAGGCGGCTTCAAGGGCCTCGTCGACCTCGTGAACAACCGCGCGATCATCTGGCTCGAAGAGAGCCTCGGCGCGAAGTTCGAATATCAGGACATCCCTGAGGACATGGCGGACAAGGCCGCCAAGTACCGCAGCGAGCTGATCGAGATGGCGGTCGAGCAGGACGATGCGCTGATGGAGGCGTATCTCGAGGGCAACGAGCCGTCGGTCGCCGACCTCAAGATGCTGATCCGCAAGGGCACGCTCGGCATGGCATTCGTGCCGGTCGTCTGCGGCTCGGCGTTCAAGAACAAGGGCGTGCAGCCGCTGCTCGACGCGGTCGTCGACTATCTGCCGTCGCCGCTCGACGTTCCGGCGATCAAGGGCGTGAAGCTCGACGGCGAGACGCCGGACGAGCGTCCGTCGGACGACACCGCGCCGTTCTCGGCGCTGGCGTTCAAGATCATGAACGATCCGTTCGTCGGCACGCTGACCTTCGCGCGCATCTATTCGGGCAAGCTCGAGGCGGCGTCGCAGGTGACCAACTCGGTCAAGGACAAGAAGGAAAAGGTCGGCCGCATGCTGCTCATGCATGCGAACGACCGCGAGGACATCCAGGTGGCCTATGCCGGCGACATCGTCGCGCTGGCGGGTCTCAAGGATACCACGACCGGTGACACGCTCTGCGCGATCAACGCCCCGATCATCCTCGAGCGGATGGAATTCCCCGAGCCCGTGATCGAGCTGTCGGTGGAGCCGAAGACCAAGGCCGACCAGGAGAAGATGGGCGTCGCGCTCAATCGTCTCGCGCGCGAGGACCCGTCGTTCCGTGTCTCGTCGGACGCCGAATCGGGCCAGACGATCATCAAGGGGATGGGCGAGCTCCACCTCGAGATCCTCGTCGACCGCATGAAGCGCGAGTTCAAGGTCGAGGCCAACGTCGGCGCTCCGCAGGTGGCCTATCGCGAATATCTCGCGAAGAAGGTCGACATCGACTACACCCACAAGAAGCAGTCGGGTGGTTCGGGTCAGTTCGGTCGCGTCAAGCTGACGGTCGTCCCCGGCGAGCGTGGCTCGGGCTTCCAGTTCTTCGACGAGGTCAAGGGCGGCAACATCCCGAAGGAGTATATCCCCTCCGTTGAGAAGGGCATGCGCGAGACCGCCGAGACGGGTTCGCTGATCGGCTTCCCGATCATCGACTTCGAGGTCCATCTGTACGACGGCGCCTACCATGACGTCGACTCGTCGGCGCTGGCGTTCGAAATCTGCGCGCGCGGCGCGATGCGCGAAGCGGCCCAGAAGGCCGGCATCAAGCTGCTCGAGCCGATCATGAAGGTCGAGGTCGTCACCCCCGAGGATTATCTCGGCGACGTCATCGGCGACATGAACAGCCGTCGTGGCCAGATTCAGGGCACCGACAGCCGCGGCAACGCGCAGACGGTCGAGGCGATGGTGCCGCTGGCCAACATGTTCGGCTACGTGAACCAGCTCCGCTCGTTCACTCAGGGCCGCGCGCAGTACAGCATGCAGTTCTCGCACTACGACGAGGTCCCGACTAACGTCGCCGACGAGATCAAGGCGAAGATGGCCTAAGGCGCACGGGGCCAGGGTGACCTGGCCCCGGGATGCCGAGAGGCCTGCCACCCGCGCCTGATGCCGGCAATCGCCGGACTTAGGCTGCGGGCAGGGGCTGGCGTTACCAATCATCTACCGCTAAAGGGCCGCGTTCGCGTGGCCCCGGCGGCACCGAATTCGAATCAGAAGGTAGGAAAATGGCTAAGGCAAAATTCGAGCGGAACAAGCCGCATCTCAACATCGGTACCATCGGCCACGTCGACCATGGCAAGACGTCGCTGACCGCCGCGATCACCAAGGTGCTGGCAGAGACGACCGGCGGCACCGCCGTCGACTTCGCGAACATCGACAAGGCGCCGGAAGAGCGCGAGCGCGGCATCACCATCTCGACCGCGCACGTCGAGTATGAGACGCCGAACCGCCACTATGCGCACGTCGATTGCCCGGGCCACGCCGACTATGTGAAGAACATGATCACCGGCGCCGCGCAGATGGACGGCGCGATCCTGGTCGTGTCGGCCACCGACGGCCCGATGCCGCAGACCCGCGAGCACATCCTGCTCGCCCGTCAGGTCGGCGTGCCGGCGATGGTCGTGTTCATGAACAAGGTCGATCTGGTCGACGACGAGGAAATCCTCGAGCTGGTCGAGCTGGAAATCCGCGAGCTGCTCAGCTCGTACGAATTCCCGGGCGACGATATCCCCATCATCAAGGGTTCGGCGACCTGCGCGCTGTCGGGTTCGAACGACACGTTCGGCAAGGACGCCGTGCTCGAGCTGATGAAGCAGGTCGACGAGTACATCCCGCAGCCGGAGCGTCCGCTCGACAAGCCGTTCATGATGCCGATCGAGGACGTGTTCTCGATCTCGGGTCGCGGTACGGTCGTCACGGGCCGCGTCGAGACCGGCATCGTCAAGGTCGGTGAGGAAGTCGAGATCGTCGGTATCCACCCGACCGTCCGCAAGACCACCGTCACCGGTGTCGAGATGTTCCGCAAGCTGCTCGACCAGGGCCAGGCGGGCGACAACGTCGGTGCGCTGATCCGCGGTGTTGCGCGCGACGAAGTCGAGCGTGGCCAGGTGCTCTGCAAGCCCGGCTCGATCAAGCCGCACACCGACTTCCAGTCGGAAGTGTACGTGCTGTCGAAGGAAGAGGGTGGCCGTCACACGCCGTTCTTCGCCAACTATCGTCCGCAGTTCTACTTCCGCACGACGGACGTGACCGGCACCGTCGAGCTGCCCGAGGGCACCGAGATGGTCATGCCCGGCGACAACATTTCGCTCGGCATCAAGCTGATCGCGCCGATCGCTATGGACGTCGGCCAGCGCTTCACCATCCGTGAGGGCGGTCGTACCGTCGGCGCGGGCGTCGTGAGCGAAATCGCCAAGTAAGATCCGGACCGGCGTCACGGCGCCGGCCCGATCGAAAAACAGCGGCCCGGCACTCCCAAAAAGGAGTGTCGGGCTGTTGCTATTTAATGAGGGCTCCTTTAAGGGCGCTCCTCCAAGTTTTACTGAGTTACGGCTCTTTCTCGTCGTCGCGCTGCATCCGTCATAACGGGCAGCCGATCTCATCCCGCCGGTCCAGCACCAGCGGCACGAGTCCTCCGCCAACCGGCGGTGGAGACGGCCGGGGTCGTGCTCCTTCGCATCGGTAGGGATCATGGACAGCAATATCCGCATTCGCCTCAAGGCGTTCGATCATCGTGTGCTCGACCAGGCGACCGGCGACATCGCCGACACCGCGCGCCGCACCGGCGCGCTCATCCGCGGCCCGATTCCGCTGCCGACCCGCATCGAGAAGTTCACCGTCAACCGCGGTCCGCACATCGACAAGAAGTCGCGCGAGCAGTTCGAGGTCCGCACCTACAAGCGCATGCTCGACATCGTACAGCCGACCCCGCAGACCGTGGACGCGCTCATGAAGCTCGACCTCGCCGCAGGCGTTGACGTCGAGATCAAGCTGGCGTAATGGCCCGCATCCCGCGGTCGACGTGAGTCCCGCGGGTTTGCTGTTTTCCGCTTAGGCGAAGCAGCGGTTCGGGACCTTCGCCACGGCGGAGTACCTGACAGACACGAGATACCGCCGGCCGCTTCGGTTGCCGGGCCAGCGTCTCCCGTCATGTTCCCGGCAACGGGGGCGACCAGCCCGGGACGGGGCGACGTACATACAATCGGGCTGGATGGCACCTTTTGCGAGGTGCCGCACGCACGTACGGGAATGGTCCCGGGCGTGCCTCTGTAATGGAGTAATGGATCATGCGCACTGGCGTGATCGCGAAGAAAATGGGTATGACCCGCCTGTTCCAGGATGATGGCCGCCACGTGCCGGTCACCGTCCTGCAGCTCGAAGGCCTCCAGGTCATTGCCCGTCGCGAACAAGATCGTGATGGCTACACTGCCGTTCAGCTCGGTGCTGGCGTCGCAAAAGCCAAGAATGTCGCCAAGCCGCAGCGCGGCCACTTCGGCAAGGCCGAGGTCGAGCCCAAGGCGGTCGTCGCCGAATTCCGCGTCAGCGAGGACAATCTCCTCGACGTCGGTGCGGAAATCTCGGCCGAGCATTTCGTCGCCGGTCAGCTGGTCGATATCCAGGGTCGTACCCAGGGTAAGGGCTTCGCCGGCGGCATGAAGCGCTGGAACTTCAAGGGTCTGCGCGCGACGCACGGCGTTTCGGTCTCGCACCGTTCGCTCGGTTCGACCGGTCAGCGCCAGGATCCGGGCAAGGTCTTCAAGAACAAGAAGATGGCCGGCCACATGGGCGACCGCAACCGCACGCAGCAGAACCTCGAGATCGTCGGTACCGACGCCGAGCGCGGCCTCATCTTCGTCAAGGGCTCGGTGCCCGGTTCGAAGGGCGGCTGGCTGTTCGTGAAGGACGCGGTCAAGGTCAAGGCGCATGCCGAGGCTCCCTATCCCGCCAGCCTGAAGCAGGCTGCCAACAGCAACACCGCAGCCGACACGCCCGCAGAGACGAGCGCGCCGGAAGCTACCGACGGCCAGGAGGGCTGAACGTGAAGGTCAAGGTTCAATCCTTCGCCGGCACCGCTGCGGCGGACGTCGAGCTCAACGACGAGGTCTTCGGCCTCGATCCGCGCGCCGACATCCTGCACCGCGTGGTCACCTGGCAGCTCGAGAAGCGTCGCGAGACGGCTCGTGGCACCCGCGAGCGTGCGGACGTCGCGCGCACCGGCAAGAAGTTCGGTCGCCAGAAGGGCGGCGGTACCGCCCGTCACGGCGATCGCCGCGCTCCCGTCTTCATCGGCGGTGGTAAGGCTCACGGCGCCCGCGTCCGTGACTTCAACCCCGGTCTGAACAAGAAGATTCGCGCCCTCGGTCTGAAGATGGCCCTCTCGAGCCATGCCAAGGCCGGCTCGCTGATCGTCATGGACAGCATCGCGGTCGAGAACAACAAGACCAAGACGCTGGTCGGCGATCTCGCCAAGCTCGGCTTCGGCAAGTCGGCGCTGGTCATCGACGGCGACGCTGTCGAGACGAGCTTCGCGCTCGCCGCGGGCAACCTGCACGGCATCAACGTGCTGCCGTCCGCCGGTGCCAACGTCTATGACATCCTGAAGGCTGACACGCTGGTGCTGACCCGCGCGGCGGTCGAGAAGCTGGAGGCTCGCTTCAATGGCTAAGCAGCAGAAGGCCGTCGACAACCGTCACTATGACGTGATCGTCGCGCCGCACATCACCGAAAAGGCGACCTTGCTCTCCGAGCATAACGCCGTCGTGTTCAAGGTCGCGAACGACGCGACCAAGCCCGAGATCAAGGCTGCCGTCGAGGCTCTCTTCGACGTCACCGTGACCGGCGTGAACACGATCGTCCAGAAGGGCAAGACCAAGAAGTGGAAGGGCGCTCCTTACCAGCGCTCGGACATGAAGAAGGCCATTGTCACCCTGAAGGACGGCCAGTCCATCGACGTGACGACGGGGATCTAAGGGTCATGGCACTCAAGCATTACAACCCGACGAGCCCGGCCCGCCGCGGCCTGATCCTCGTCGACAAATCCGCGCTCTACAAGGGCAAGCCGGTCAAGGCGCTTACCGAAGGCAAGCGCAAGACCGGTGGTCGCAACAACAAGGGTCATGTGACGTCGCGCGGCATCGCCGGCGGTCACAAGCAGAAGTATCGCTACGTCGACTTCAAGCGTCGCAAGTGGGACGTCGAAGGCACGGTCGAGCGACTGGAATATGACCCCAACCGCACCGCGTTCATCGCGCTGGTGAAGTATGCCGACGAAGAGCTGGCCTACATCATCGCGCCGCAGCGGCTGGCGCCGGGCGACAAGGTCCTCGCGGCCAAGAAGACCGACACCAAGCCGGGCAACGCCATGGAGCTGGGCCAGGTGCCCGTCGGCACCATCGTCCACAACGTGGAGATGAAGCCGGGCAAGGGTGGTCAGATCGCCCGTTCGGCCGGCACCTACGTGCAGGTCGTCGGTCGTGACCGCGGCATGGTCATCGTCCGCCTCAACTCGGGCGAGCAGCGCTACATCCGTGGCGAGTGCATGGCGACGGTCGGTGCGGTGTCGAACCCGGACAACCAGAACCAGAACCTCGGCAAGGCCGGGCGTTCGCGCTGGATGGGCAAGCGTCCGCTGACCCGCGGCGTCGCCAAGAACCCGGTCGACCATCCGCACGGCGGTGGCGAAGGCCGGACCTCGGGCGGCCGTCATCCGGTTACGCCTTGGGGCAAGCCGACCAAGGGTGCTCGCACCCGTCACAATAAGTCGACCGACAAGATGATCATCCGGTCGCGTCATTCGACTAAGAGGAAGGGCTAACCATGGCTCGTTCAGTCTGGAAGGGCCCGTTCGTCGAACTGAGCCTTCTGAAGAAGGCGGAAACCGCGCAGGATGCCGGTGGCCGCGCGCCGATCAAGACCTGGTCGCGTCGTTCCACCATCCTGCCGTCGTTCGTCGGCCTCACGTTCAACGTCTACAACGGTCGCAAGTTCGTGCCGGTGTCGGTCAATGAAGACATGGTCGGCATGAAGCTGGGTGAGTTCGCGCCGACGCGCTACTTCCCGGGTCACGCCGCTGACAAGAAGGGCAAGCGCTGATGAGCAAGCCTGTATCCCCCCGCAAGGTCGGCGAGAAGGAAGCGCTTGCCGTCGCGACGCAGATCCGTGGTTCGGCGCAGAAGCTGAACCTCGTTGCGGCGCTGATCCGCAACAAGCCGGTCGGCGATGCGATGAGCATCCTTCAGTTCTCGACCAAGGCGATGGCGATCGACGCGCGCAAGGTGCTGGCCTCGGCCATCGCCAACGCCGAGAACAACCACAACCTCGACGTCGACGCGCTCGTCGTCGCCGAGGCCTCGGTCGGCAAGTCGATCACCATGAAGCGCTTCGCGACCCGCGGCCGTGGCAAGTCCACCCGCATCCTGAAGCCGTTCAGCCGTCTGCGCATCGTCGTGCGCGAGCAGGAAGAAGCATAATGGGTCACAAGAGCAACCCCATCGGCATGCGGCTCCAGATCAACCGGACCTGGGACAGCCGCTGGTTCGCCGAAGGCCATGATTATGGCCAGCTGCTGCTGGAGGATCTGAAGATCCGCGCCTTCATCATGAAGACGCTGCCGCAGGCCGCCATCTCCAAGGTCGTCATCGAGCGTCCGGCCAAGCTGTGCCGCATCTCGATCTTCTCTGCCCGTCCCGGTGTGATCATCGGCAAGAAGGGCTCGGACATCGAGAAGCTGCGCAAGACGATCGGCGCGATGACCAAGTCCGACGTGTCGCTGAACATCGTTGAGATCCGCAAGCCGGAGATCGACGCCAAGCTCGTCGCACAGGGTATCGCCGACCAGCTCGAGCGTCGTATCGCCTTCCGCCGCGCCATGAAGCGTGCGGTGCAGTCGGCGATGCGCCTGGGTGCCGACGGCATCCGCGTCGCTTGCGGCGGCCGTCTCGGCGGCGCCGAGATCGCGCGTTCGGAGAGCTATCGCGAAGGTCGGGTTCCGCTGCACACGCTGCGCGCGAACATCGATTATGCCGAGGCCCAGGCCCACACGTCCTACGGCGTGTGCGGCGTGAAGGTCTGGGTCTTCAAGGGCGAGATCCTCGGCCATGACCCGATGGCGCAGGACCGGCTGATGATGGAGGCTCAGACCTCCGGCGTCCGCCCGGCCCGCGACGACCGTCGTTAAGGACTGACACGACATGTTGCAGCCAAAGCGCACCAAATTCCGCAAGGCCTTCAAGGGCCGCATCCATGGCGACGCCAAGGGTGGCACCAGCCTCAACTTCGGGTCGTACGGCCTGAAGGCGATGGAGCCGGACCGGATCACCGCACGCCAGATCGAGGCGGCCCGCCGCGCGATCACGCGTCACATCAAGCGCCAGGGGCGTTTGTGGATCCGTATCTTCCCGGACGTGCCCGTCTCGTCGAAGCCGGCCGAAGTCCGTATGGGCTCGGGCAAGGGTTCGCCCGAGTTCTGGGCCGCCCGCGTCAAGCCGGGCCGGATCCTGTTCGAGCTCGACGGCGTCGAAGGCAAGATCGCCGCTGAGGCGTTCGAGCGCGCCGCGATGAAGCTCCCGATCAAAGTCAAGGTCGTCGCCCGCCTGGGTGACACCAGCCACCTCGGAGGCGAGTGATAATGGCCAAGTCCGATTTTCTTAGCCAGAGCGACGATCAGCTGTCCGAGAGCCTCGGCCAGCTGAAGCGCGAGCAGTTCAACCTCCGCTTCCAGGCGGCGACGAACCAGCTCGAGAAGCCGAGCCGCGTCAAGGAAGTCCGTCGCGACATCGCGCGGATCAAGACCCTCCAGGCGCAGCGCACCAGCGCCGCGGCTGCCAAGTAAGGAACATCAGATGCCGAAGCGCGTGCTGACCGGACTGATCGTGTCCGACAAGGGCGACAAGACGGTGGTCGTGAACGTGGAGCGCAAGGTCAAGCACCCGCTCTACGGCAAGATCATCCGTCGCTCGAAGAAGTACCACGCCCATGACGAGGCGAACGAGTACAAGCAGGGTGAAACCGTGCGGATCGAAGAGACCGCACCGATCTCCAAGCTGAAGACCTGGAAGGTCGTCGATCGGGTCAACACCCATGCGACGCCCGAGCGGGTCGACGTCGACGCATAACTCACCGCCGGCTTCGGCCGGCGGATGAACAGGGCAGGGCTTGCGTCCTGCCAGCGGAGTGGGTACAGGGCCGCTCCCCCGGTGCAGTCCGCTGCGCCGGGGTCGTTATTTTAGGCGGGGTTGGGTCGGTATCCACCCCATAGACGAGAAGGAAATGGATCGATGATCCAGATGCAATCCAATCTCGACGTCGCTGACAACAGTGGCGCGAAGCGGGTGCAGTGCATCAAGGTGCTGGGCGGCTCGAAGCGTCGTACCGCCACCGTCGGCGACATCATCGTCGTCAGCATCAAGGAAGCACAGCCCCGCGGCAAGGTGAAGAAGGGTGACGTGCATCGCGCCGTCATCGTCCGCACCGCCAAGGACATCCACCGTGCCGATGGCTCGACCATCCGCTTCGACGGCAACGCCGCCGTCCTGGTCAACAAGAACGAGGAGCCGATCGGCACCCGTATCTTCGGCCCGGTCGTGCGCGAGCTGCGTGGCAAGAAGCACATGAAGATCATCTCTCTCGCTCCCGAGGTGCTGTAATGGCCGCCGCGAAGATCAAGAAGGGTGACCAGGTCATCGTCCTGTCCGGCAAGGACAAGGGCAAGACCGGCACCGTGACCCTGGCGATGCCGAAGGACGGCAAGGTCGTCGTCGGCGGCGTCAACGTCGCGACGCGTCACCGCAAGCCGACCCAGGCGAACCCGCAGGGCGGTCTCGAGAAGATCGAGGCGCCGTTGCACATCTCGAAGGTCGCGCACGTGACCGCCGACGGCAAGCCCACCCGCGTCCGCTTCGAGACGCAGGACGGCAAGAAGGTCCGCGTGGCCGTGAAGACGGGGGACAAGATCGATGGCTGATGCAGCCTACAAGCCCCGCATGAAGGGCATCTACGAGGACACGATCGTCAAGGCGATGGTCGAGAAGTTCGGCTATAAGAACGTCAACGAGATCCCCCGGATCGAGAAGATCGTCCTCAACATGGGCGTCGGCGAGGCCACCCAGGACAAGAAGCGCGTCGACCAGGCCGCTTCCGAAATGGAGCTGATCGCCGGCCAGAAGCCCGTGATCACCAAGGCGAAGAAGTCGATCGCGCAGTTCAAGCTGCGTGAGGGCATGCCGATCGGCGTGAAGGTCACCCTTCGCCGCGAGCGCATGTACGAATTCCTCGACCGTTTCATCACGATCGCTCTTCCCCGCGTCCGCGATTTCCGCGGCCTCAACCCGAAGAGCTTCGACGGCCGTGGCAATTACGCCTGCGGCATCAAGGAGCAGATCGTGTTCCCCGAGATCAACTATGACCGCATCGACAAGGTGCGCGGCATGGACGTGATCGTCACCACCACGGCGAAGACCGACGACGAGGCGCGCGAGCTGCTCCGTCTCTTCGGTTTCCCGTTCCCTCAGCCCGAGGCTGAGCAGCAGAAGCAGGCTGCGTGAGCAGCCTCGCTTTCCTGAAGTAAGGAAGAGAGCTTAAGTCCATGGCGAAACTGAGTTCGATCAACAAGAATGAGCGTCGCAAGAAGCTTGTGAAGCAATATGCTCCCAAGCTGGCGAAGCTGAAGGCGATGGCGAATGACCAGAGCCTCGACGAGAGCGAGCGTCTGATCGCTCGCCTCAAGATGGCGGAACTGCCGCGCAACGCGAACCCGACCCGCATCCGCAACCGGTGCGAGATCACGGGCCGCCCGCGCGCTTATTACCGCAAGTTCCGTCTCGCACGCGTGATGCTCCGTGATCTGGCCAATAAGGGCATGATCCCCGGTCTCACCAAGTCGAGCTGGTAAGGATTCATCATGGCAGTGACCGATCCCCTGGGTGATTTGCTCACCCGTATCCGCAACGGCCAGCGCGCGAAGAAGGACTCCGTCCTCTCGCCGGCGTCGAAGCTGCGCATCCGCGTGCTCGACGTGCTGCAGCGCGAAGGCTATATCCGTGGCTATAGCGACGAGCAGATGGGCCCCGCAGCGGGCGTCCGCATCGAGCTGAAGTATTTCGAGGGCCAGCCGGCGATCAAGCATGTCGCCCGCGTCTCGAAGCCCGGCCGCCGCGTCTATTCTGGCTCGCAGGAACTTCCCCGCGTCCGCAACGGCCTCGGCATCACCATCGTTTCGACGCCTCGTGGCGTTCTGTCCGACGCGGAAGCGCGCGAGCAGAATGTCGGCGGCGAAGTGCTCGCGGAGGTCTTCTGATGAGCCGCATTGGTAAGAAGCCGATCGCTTTGCCGGCCGGCGTGACCCCGACGATCAACGACGGCATCATCAGCGTGAAGGGCCCCAAGGGCACCCTCACCATGCCGCTCCGCGACGAGATCAGCTACACGCTCGAGGACGGCGGCATCCAGGTGCAGCCGGCCAACGACACCAAGCGCGCGCGCGCGTTCTGGGGCATGCAGCGGACGATGGTGCAGAACCTGGTCACCGGTGTGACCGACGGCTTCACCAAGAAGCTGCTGATCACCGGCGTCGGCTACCGTGCCGCCGCGCAGGGTCGTAACCTCAAGCTGCAGCTCGGCTACAGCCACGACGTCAACATCGACGTGCCGGAAGGCATCGAGGTCAAGACGCCGGACGCGACGACCGTCGAGATCAGCGGTTCCGACAAGCAGAAGGTCGGCCAGCTGGCCGCCGAGATCCGTCAGTGGCGCAAGCCCGAGCCGTACAAGGGCAAGGGCATCAAGTACGACGGCGAGTTCATCTTCCGCAAGGAAGGGAAGAAGAAGTAATGACCAAGGGTCTCTCTCTTTTCGCGAAGCGCCGTCGGCGCAACCGTACCGCGCTGAAGGCACGTTCGGGCACCCGCCCGCGGCTGTCGATCCATCGCTCGGGCAAGCACATGTATGCCCAGGTGATCGACGACGTCGCCGGCAAGACCGTCGCTTCGGCCTCGACACTGGAGAAGGACGTGCGCGACACGTCCGGCGCCAACATCGCGGCAGCGACCGCCGTCGGCACCCGCGTGGCGGAGGCGGCGAAGGCCGCCGGCGTGACGCAGGTCGTGTTCGATCGTGGCGGCTTCCTGTTCCACGGCCGCGTCAAGGCGCTGGCTGAGGCGGCGCGTGCCGCCGGATTGGAGTTCTAATATGGCTGACGAGAACAACGTGCAGCCCGCAGCGGCTGAAGGCGCTCCCCAGGAGGCCAATTCGGCGCCGCAGGGCGGCCAGCAGGGCGGCTTCGGCGGTCCCGGTGGTGGTCGTGGCGGTCCGCCGCGCGGTGGTCGTGGTGGCGGCGGCGGTGGCCGTGGTCCCGGCGGTCCCGGTGGCAATCGCGGTGGTCGTGACGGCGGTCGCGGTCGCGACAACCGTGGCGGTCGTCCCGGCCAGGATGACGGCGGCGAAGAGCTGATCGAGAAGCTGGTCCATATCAACCGCGTCTCGAAGACGGTGAAGGGCGGCAAGCGCTTCGGTTTCGCCGCACTGGTCGTCGTCGGTGACGGCAAGGGCCGCGTCGGCTTCGGTCACGGCAAGGCGCGCGAAGTGCCGGAAGCCATCTCCAAGGCCACTGCGGCCGCGAAGAAGGCGATGGTTCGCGTTCCGCTGAAGGACGGCCGCACGCTGCATCACGACGGCAACGGTCACTTCGGTGCCGGTCGCGTAACGCTCCGTTCGGCGCCGCAGGGCACCGGCATCATCGCGGGTGGCCCGATGCGCGCCATCTTCGAGAGCCTCGGCGTTGCCGACGTGGTGACCAAGTCGGTCGGCACGTCCAACCCCTACAACATGATCCGCGCCACGTTCGAGGCACTGGGTGAGCAGACTTCGCCGAAGTCGGTCGCGCAGCGTCGTGGCAAGAAGATCGCCGACCTGCTCGGCCGCGGTGGTTCGCAGACCGCCGAGGCGGACGCAGCGGCCGTCGTGGAGTAACTGACATGGCGACGATCAAGATCAAGCAGACCGGTTCGCCGATCCGCCGCACCAAGGATCAGCGCGCGACGCTGATCGGCCTCGGCCTCAACAAGATGCACAAGGTCTCGGAGCTGGAAGACAGCCCCGAGGTCCGCGGGATGATCCGCAAGGTTGCACATATGATCGAGGTACAGGGCTGACATCAACGTGCCGTCACCCCGGCCGAAGAGCCGGGGTCCCGCTTCTTCCCTCGGTGGAGGCAGCGGGACCCCGGACCTGGTCCGGGGTGACGGAAGTGTTGGCGTTCCCGACCTAGTGACAAATACGGGGAAGGGGGCTAAGCGGCCCCCTTCCTTTTTCCATCAGCGCGACAAAAGCGAAAGCGAGTGCATATCATGAAGCTCAACGAACTCCGCGACAACCAGGGTGCCCGCAAGTCCAAGATCCGCGTCGGACGCGGCATCGGCTCGGGCAAGGGCAAGACCGGCGGCCGCGGCCAGAAGGGTCAGAAGAGCCGCGAGGGCGTCAGCATCGCCGGCTTCGAGGGCGGCCAGATGCCGCTCCACATGCGTCTGCCCAAGCGCGGCTTCAACAACATCTTCGCCAAGGATTATGCCGAGGTGAACACCGGCGCGATCCAGAAGGCGATCGACGCGGGCAAGCTGTCGACCGACGGCACGATCGACCAGGCGGCGCTGAAGGCGGCCGGCCTCGTCCGTGGCGGCAAGGACGGCGTCCGTCTGCTCGCCAAGGGTGAGCTGACCACCAAGCTCGCCTTCCACGTCGCCGGTGCTTCGGCGGGTGCGCGCGCGCAGGTCGAGAAGACCGGCGGTTCGCTCGACATCCCGACGATCGTCCCCGCCGCCGAGAAGGCCGCCGCCAAGAAGGGCGTGCAGTACAAGGCGCGTCAGGAAAAGAAGGCGTCGTTCAAGGCGTAATCTTTCGTGTCCCCGCCGCGCGCGGGGACACAAAGCGCCGGACCGATTAGACAAGGCGCACCCAGCGCCTATATGAGCGGCGGGGCGGTTCAAACGCATCCCGCCGTTTTTGTTTCCAGGATACACGCATGGCATCCGCAGCCGATCAGATGGCGCAAAGCATCAGCCTCGCGAAGTTCGCGCAGGCGACCGACCTCAAGAAGCGGTTGTGGTTCACGATCGGCGCGCTGATCGTCTTCCGGCTGCTGAGCTACGTGCCGCTGCCGGGCATCGACCCGACCGCTTTGGGCCTGCTCAGCCAGCGCACCACGGGCGGTGTGCTCGACTTCTTCAACACCTTCTCGGGCGGCTCGCTCAGCCGCATGTCGCTGATCGCGCTCGGCGTGATGCCCTATATCACCGCCTCGATCGTCGTGCAGCTGTCGACCTCGCTGTCGCCGCAGCTCGCCGCGATCAAGAAAGAAGGCGAATCGGGCCGCAAGAAGCTCAACCAATATACCCGCTACGGCACCGTCGCGCTGACCGCGATCCAGGGCTATTTCATCGCCGTTGGGCTCGAGGCACTGAGCGCGAGCAACGGCCTCGCTGCGGTGATCGAGCCGGGCATGACCTTCCGCGTCGCCGCGGTGGTCTCGCTGATCGGCGGCACGATGTTCCTGATGTGGCTCGGTGAGCAGATCACCAGCCGCGGCATCGGCAACGGCGTCAGCCTCATCATCATGGCCGGCATCGTCGCGCATCTGCCGACCACGCTCGTCAACCTGCTCGAGGGTGGCCGGTCGGGTTCGATCGACGCGGTGCGGCTGATCGGCATCATCATCGCGGTCGTCGCGCTGATCCTGTTCATCTGCTTCATGGAGCGCGCGCAGCGCCGCATCCTGATCCAATATCCCAAGCGCCAGACGCAGCGCGGCATGCAGGCCGATCGCAGCCATCTGCCGCTCAAGATCAATACCGCGGGCGTGATCCCGCCGATCTTCGCCTCGTCGCTGCTGCTGATGCCGCTGACGATCAGCCAGTTCGCGGGCCAGCGCGTCGCCGGCCAGTCGAAATGGGGCGATTTCATCATCACCCTCAACCAGTATCTGGCGCACGGCCAGCCGGTGTACATGGCGCTCTACGCCGCCGGCATCATCTTCTTCTCGTTCTTCTACACCGCCGTCGTCTTCAATCCCGAAGAGACCGCGGACAACCTCAAGCGCTATGGCGGGTTCATCCCCGGCATCCGCCCGGGCAAGAACACCGAAAATTACTTCGATTACGTGCTGACCCGCATCACCGTAATCGGCGCGGCCTATCTGACGATCATCTGCCTGTTGCCCGAATATCTGGTGTCGGCGCTGTCGATCCCTTTCTATCTCGGCGGCACCAGCCTGCTGATCGTCGTCAACGTGACGATGGACACGGTGACGCAGATCCAGAGCCATCTGCTCGCGCATCAATATGGCGATCTCATCAAGAAGGCGAAGCTGAAGGGCGGGCGTCTCCGCTAACGTCGGCAAGTCCACGAGCCAAACAGGGAGAGCTCGCGTGAACATCATCCTTCTCGGACCGCCAGGAGCGGGCAAGGGCACCCAGGCGCAGCGGCTGATGGCCACGCGCGGGATGCAGCAACTGTCGACCGGCGACATGCTGCGCGCCGCGGTCAAGGCGGGCACGCCCGTCGGCCAGCAGGCGAAGGCGGTGATGGAGGCGGGCGAGCTCGTCTCGGACGCGATCGTCTCGGCGCTGATCGGCGAGCGGCTCGACCAGGGCGTCGGGGGCGGGGCGATCTTCGACGGCTATCCGCGCACCGCCGCGCAGGCCGTCGCGCTCGACGAATTGCTCGAGGCGCGCGGCCTGACGCTCGACCATGTCATCGAGCTGGAGGTCGACGAGGCCGCGCTGATCGAGCGCGTCGAGGGCCGCTACACTTGCGCCAATTGCGGCGAGGGCTATCACGACCGCTTCAAGCGCCCGAAGGTCGAGGGCGTCTGCGACGTCTGCGGCTCGACCGCGTTCAAGCGCCGCCCCGACGACAATGCCGAGACGGTGCAGACGCGCATGGCCGAATATCGCGCCAAGACCGCGCCGATCCTGCCGATCTATCAGGCGCGCGGCCTGGTCGAGCGCGTCAACGGCATGGCCGACATCGATCACGTCTCGCAGGCGATCGCGGCGATCCTCGACGGGTAAGGGGGGGGCGATGGCCTCGCCTTTCCCTTCTGCCCCTCTCTGTCATCCCCGCGAAGGCGGGGATCCATAACCTTCGACGTCCGCGATTCATCGTGAGGTCCGCGCGTATGGATCCCCGCCTGCGCGGGGATGACGAATGTAGCGTGGCGCCGACATTTCTCGATTCCGACATAACCCGTTACAATCATGACGTTTTTGTCATCTGACGGTCACCGCATCGCTACCACCGCTCCGCTAGACCGTAACCCACGGTCGCAGCGTCGATCGGCAGGTTTGTCGAGATCGGTACCCGTCACTCCCGGGGGTGCCGTAGGGGCCGGCGGAAGGGATGCTTTCCGCCGGCCTTTCCTGTAGTGAGGAAGCGTGAGCAAGACACCGTGAGCCGAAAGATCCTGATCGTCGAGGATGACAGCTCGACCGCCGCCTATCTCGCCAAGGGCCTGTCCGAGGGCGGCTATTCCGTCGAATCGGCGCGCGACGGCCGCGACGGCCTGTTCCTCGCCAGCGAGGGCATCTTCGACCTTATCATCGCCGATCGCATGCTGCCCGGCCTCGACGGCCTTTCGATGGTCAGCGCGATCCGCGCGGCGGGCATCGCGACGCCGGTGCTCGTCCTCTCCGCGCTCGCCGCGGTCGACGATCGCGTCGACGGGCTCAAGGCCGGCGCCGACGATTATCTCTGCAAGCCCTTCTCCTTCGCCGAACTGTCCGCGCGGATTGAGGCGTTGGTCCGCCGCAGCGACCGCGTCGCCACCGAGCCGACCAAGACCAAGCTCGCGGTCGGCGATCTCGAGATCGACCTGCTTGCCCGGCATGTCACCCGCGCCGGCCGCAACATCCCGCTCGGCGCGCGCGAATTCAACCTGCTTGAATTCCTCGCCCGCCATGCCGGACAGGTCGTCACGCGGACGATGATGCTCGAGAAGATCTGGAACTATCACTTCGATCCGGGCTCGAACGTCGTCGACGTCCATATCGGCCGTCTGCGTCGCAAGCTCGAGGACGGCTTCGCCTCGCCGATCCTTCACACGGTGCGGGGCGCCGGCTACCGGCTTGCCGCCGATCCCGTCTGATCCGGATTCGCATTTGATGGTCGGTCGGTTAGGACGGGCCATGCGCCTGTCCGTCACCGCCCGCATCGCCCTGTTGTCGATCGCGCTCGCGCTGATCTCCAACCTCGTGCTCGTCGGCTTCGTCTGGAAGCAGACCGACGCCGCGGTGGTCGGCACCGTCCGGCGCGAGACGATCGAACAGTCGGACGCGATGCGCGCTATCTACCGCGCCGACGGGCTCGCCGCGGTAATCGAGGCGATCGAACACGCCCGCGTCGCCGGCGACACCGCCCTGCTGCTCGCGGTGCTCGACCGCAACGGCAATCGCGTTGCCGGCTACGCCCCCGCGCATGTCGGCATCCCGCTCGTCCCCAGCCAGTTCCGCATCGCCGACTTCGACACCAGCGAGGCGACCAACGACATCGGCTATACGCTGCGCCCGATCGGCGATCACTGGCTGCTGACCGGGCGCCGCCTCGATCTGGTCGAGGCGGAGCGCAATGCGATCGAGGGCGCGCTCGCGGTCGCGGTGCTGCTCTCGCTGATCCTTGGCGTCGGTGCCGGACTGGTGCTCGCGCGCTACGTCGGTCTGCGCCTCAACCGCATCGCGGCGGTGATCGAGGCGGCGGGGGAGGGTGATCTTTCGCGCCGCGTGCCGGTCGCACCGGCGCGGCGCGACGCGTTCGACCGACTCGGCCATCAGCTCAATCTGATGCTCGGCAAGCTCGAACGGCTGATGGTCGAATTGCGCGTCGTCACCGACAGTATGGCGCATGACCTGCGCTCGCCGCTCACCCGGCTGCGCACCAAGACCGAGCAGGCGGTGCTGATCGCCGACCCCGCGGCGCGCGAGGCGGCACTTGGCGGGCTGCTGGTCGAGACCGACCTCGTCATGCGCATGCTGACGATGGTGATCGAGATCAGCCGCTCCGAATCGGTGTCGCGCGACCGGTTCATCCTCGTCGAACCCGCCGAACTGGTCGAGGAGATCGCCGAACTCTACGAGCCGGTGGCGGAAGAGGCGGGGCTCGACTTCACCGTCGCGATCGACGCCTCCGCGCCGGCGATGCCACTGCACCGCGAATTGCTCAGCCAGGCGATCACCAATCTCATCGACAATGCGCTCAAACATGCCGCGAGCGGGGGCGTGCTGACGCTGCTCCTCGTCTGCCACGCGCAGGAGATCGCGATCCAAGTCGAGGATCGCGGCACCGGCATCGCCGAAGCCGACCGCGCACAGGCGCTCAAGCGCTTCGGCCGGCTCGACGCGGCACGCACGACTCCGGGCGCGGGCCTCGGCATGGCGCTGATCGAGGCGGTCGCGCGACTCCACAACGGCCGGTTCGAACTGGCGGACAACGTGCCGGGTCTCATCGCGCGTATCGTGCTGCCGGTCCATTGATGCGGCATCCGCGCGTCTCGCACGGCCTGGACTGACGGCCGGGCTGAGCGAGCCTCTGCCGCGCTGTCCTACATGCGCCCCGCCTGCTATTCCCGCCGCCGGCTCTTTCGCATCGTCGATCCATCACCTCCAAAACGGAAACGATAGGAGCGGATCGTTTCCATTAAGGTGTCCATCTTGTCCATGTCGTCCAACACCGGTCCGATCACACCCCCGTCCGGAACGGCGTGAAGTCGGTCGCCCGGTCGAAGACGTCGACGCCCTCGGCGCGCTTCAGCGCCGCCACGACGACATAGGTGACGGGCGTCAGGATCACCTCCCACGCCACCTTGAGCGCCCATTGCGTCAGCATCACCTTGACCACCAGCGCCGGCGTGAACCCCGCCGCGCCGAGGAAGGCGAGTGGATAGAAGATCAGGCTGTCCACGCCCTCGCCGAGCACCGTCGAACCGATCGTCCGCATCCACAGATGCCTGCCCGCGGTACGCACCTTCATCCGCGCCATGACGTAGGAATTGACGAACTCACCCGCCCAGAAGGCGCAGACGCTCGCCAGCACGATCCGCGGCACCTGGCCGAAGATCGTCGCATAGGCGGCCTGATTGCCCCAGCTCGGCGCCGGCGGCAGCGCGACCACCACCCAGCTCATGAACGCCATGAAAACCACCGCGGCGGTACCCGCCCAGATCACCCGCCGCGCCCGCGCATAGCCATAGACTTCGGTCAGCACGTCGCCGATCACGTAACTGACCGGAAAGAACAGGATGCCCGCGCCGAACGGCCATGGCCCGATGCCGGGCAGCACGATCTGCGCCACCTTGCCTGCGCCGATCACATTGGACAGCAACAGGATCGCGACGAACGCCGCCATGACGAAGTCGTAATAGCGGAACGCCTGCCCGCGCATCGCCGCGGCATCGATCGCCCGTTCGCCCCGCTCGCCCATGGCGGCGCATTATATGGCGGTTCCCGTCCCGCGCAAACCGCGCTAATCGGTCTGCCGCGCGCGCCCGTAGCTCAGATGGATAGAGCACGAGCCTTCTAAGCTTGTGGCCGCTGGTTCGAATCCAGCCGGGCGCGCCAGATCCTGGTCCCAGGCTGACGTCACCATGGTCCTGCCGTCATCACGGTCGCGCCTCCAAAGCATTGATCCAAATAACACTTTTGGGTTTGCCGCTGCCGGCTGATGATAAGGCTATGTCGTTACCGCGGCTCGGTTATGACGATCTCCTTACAAACGATTGTGATTTTTGCGCTGATAGCGCTGCCATTTGAAAACATCCCCTAGAATGGCTCCGTATGCTTCCCATATGGAGACCCCCCGTGCTTCTTGCCCGACTAAGCTTGACGATGATTACCCTCGCCAATGTCCTGCCGCAGGCGGTCAGCGCACAGGACATGCCGGCCGAGGCGGAGCAGAAGGCGGGCGATCCGGCGCGGACGCCGGCGAAGAACACCGACATCATCGTCACCGCGGTCGCACGCGGCCGCGACCGGCTCGACAGCGCGATCTCGACCAGCTCGCTGCGCGAGACCGAAATCCTCAAGATCGCGCCGCGCTCGACCGCCGAGATTTTCCGCAACATCCCCGGCATCCGCTCGGAAAGCTCGGGCGGCGACGGCAATGCCAATATCTCGATCCGCGGCCTGCCGATCGCGACTGGCGGCGCCAAGTTCCTGCAATTGCAGGAAGACGGCCTGCCCATCCTCGAATTCGGCGACATCACCTTCGGCAATGCCGACATCTTCCTGCGCGCCGACCTCAATCTCGCCTCGGTCGAGGCGATCCGCGGCGGCTCCGCCTCGACCTTCTCGTCCAACTCGCCGGGCGGCGTCGTCAATTTGATCTCCAAGACCGGCGAAGTCGCCGGCGGTGCGATCCAGGCGAGCACCGGGCTCGACTATGACGAGCATCGCGTCGACTTCACCTACGGCGGCAAGGTCGCCGAAGGTACACGCTTCCAGGTCGGCGGCTTCTACCATCAGGGCGAGGGGCCGCGCCACGTCGGCTATGACGGCACCAAGGGCGGCCAGATCAAGGTCAACGTCACCCGAGCGTTCACCGGCGGCTACGTCCGCCTCTACGGCAAGCTGCTCGACGACCGCTCGGCGGCCTATCTCCCCAACCCGGTGCGCGTCACCGGTAGCGACGGCCACCCGCATTACGAGGACATCCCGAGCTTCTCGATTGCGCACGATGCGCTGCTCTCGCGCTACGTCACCAGCAACGTCACGCTCGACGGGCACAACAATCCGGTGGTCGACGACCTGGGCGACGGCCAGCATCCGGTGGTCAAGGCGATCGGCGTCGAGACGCAGGTCGATCTGTCGGGCTGGATGCTGACCGAACGCTTCCGCTATGCGGACATCTCCGGACGATTCATCTCGAACTTCCCGGCCACGGTGGACGGAGCGGCGGCGACCGCGACCGCGACCGACCTCGGCGGCAGAGGCGCGACGCTGCGTTACGCCACCGGCCCGGCCGCCGGTCAGGCGATCGCCGATCCGTCCGCGATCAACGGCAACGGCCTGCTCGCCCGCATCGTCGTGTTCGACGTCAAGCTCAACAGCCTTAACAACGTCACCAATGATCTGCGCGTCAGCCGCGTCGACCGCGTCGGCAAGGGCGACCTGACCACCACCGCCGGCTTCTACGCGTCGCGCCAGACGGTCGACACCGACTGGCTGTGGACCTCGACGCTGATGGACGTGCGGGGCGACGGGCGCGCGGCCCTGGTCGACGTGTTCGACGGCCGCGGCCGTGCCGTCACGCAGAACGGCTATTACGGCTTCGGCGCGTCATGGTTCGGCGGCTGCTGCCGGCGCAGCTATCGCGTCGATTATGCAGTCAACGCGCCATTCGGCTCGCTCAACTACAAGATCGGCCGCGTCGCGCTCGGCGCCAGCGTCCGCTACGATTACGGCAGCGCGCGCGGGTCGATCTACGGCGCCGACCTCGGCGGCAACCGGATTGGCACGACCGTCTTCGATATCGACGGCGACGATCGCCTCTCCGCCGCCGAGCGACGGGTGGCGGTGATCCCGCTGACCAGCCCGGCGCCGGTCGATTACACCTGGCATTATCTGTCCTATTCGGCGGGCATCAACCTCCGCGTGTCCGAGCCCTTCGCGGTCTTCGCCCGCTACAGCCGCGGCGCGCGCGCCAACGCCGACCGTCTGCTGTTCGGGCCGCAGGTGAGCCCCGTCGACGGATCGCTGACCAACCGCGACGCCGCCATCGACTATGTCCGTCAGGCCGAGGCCGGGCTGAAATATCGCCATGACGGCCTCACCGCCAATCTGACCGGCTTCTGGGCCGGCACCGAGGAGCAGAACTTCGAGGCGACGCGCCAGACCTTCATCGACCGCAAATACCGCGCCTACGGCCTCGAATTCGACGGCGGCTATGGCTACGGGCCGTTCGACCTCACGGTCGGCGCGACCTATACCGATGCCAAGGTCACCGAGGATGCGCTCAGCCCGCAGAGCGTCGGCCGCACGCCGCGGCGGCAGGCGGCTCTGATCTTCCAGGCGACGCCGCAGGTCACCGTCGACCGGTTCAGCGTCGGCGTCAATGTCGTCGGCACGACCAGCAGCTATGCGCAGGACGTCGGCGACCTGCGGCTGCCCGGCTTCACCCAGGTCAACGGCTTCGCGCAATGGCGCTGGACCGACCGGCTGCTGCTCTCGCTGAACGCCAACAATCTGTTCGACGTGCGCGGCTTCACCGAGGCGGAGGACGGATCGATCCCCGCCAACGGCATCGTCCGCGCGCGCTCGATCAACGGCCGCACCACCTCGCTGTCGCTGCGGGTGACCCTCTGAATGCGAACGGCGCGGGCATCGCTGCCCGCACCGTTACTGGCGCCCGGTCATTCCCATTCGATCGTGCCGGGCGGCTTCGACGTATAGTCGTAGACCACGCGGTTGACGCCCTTGACCTCGTTGACGATGCGGGTGGCAACGCGCGGCAGGAAGTCGCTGGGGAAGTCGAACACCTCGGCGGTCATGCCGTCGGTCGAGGTCACCGCCCGCAGGGCGAGCACATGGTCATAGGTGCGGCCGTCACCCATCACCCCGACCGTCCGCACCGGCAGCAACACCGCAAACGCCTGCCAGATCGCATCGTACAGGCCGGCGTTGCGGATCTCCTCGAGATAGACCGCATCCGCCTTGCGCAGTATGTCGCAGCGCTCGCGCGTCACCTCGCCCGGGATGCGGATCGCGAGGCCGGGTCCGGGGAAGGGGTGGCGACCTACGAAGACGTCGGGCAGGCCGAGTTCGCGGCCGAGTGCGCGCACCTCGTCCTTGAACAATTCCCGCAGCGGCTCGACGAGCTTCATGTTCATCCGCTCGGGCAGGCCGCCGACATTGTGGTGGCTCTTGATCGTCACCGAGGGGCCGCCGGTGAAGCTGACGCTCTCGATCACGTCGGGGTAGAGCGTCCCCTGCGCGAGGAATTCGGCCCCGCCGATCTTCTTCGCCTCCGCCTCGAACACGTCGATGAAGGTCTTGCCGATGAACTTGCGCTTCGCCTCGGGGTCGGTGACGCCGGCGAGGCCGTCCATGAACAGGTCCTGCGCCTCCACATGGACGAGCGGGATGTTGTAATGGCCGCTGAACAGGCTGACGACCTGTTCGGCCTCGCCGGCGCGCAGGATGCCGCCATCGACGAACACGCAGGTGAGCTGATCGCCGATCGCCTCATGGATCAGCAGCGCGGCGACCGACGAATCGACCCCGCCCGACAGGCCGCAGATCACCTTGCCGCTGCCGACCTGAGCGCGGATCTCGGCGATCTTCGCCTCGCGGAACTCGGCCATCGTCCAGTCGCCGGCGAGGCCGCAGACGTGGCGGGCGAAATTGGCGATCAGCCTGCCGCCATCCGGCGTGTGGACGACCTCGGGGTGGAACTGGACACCATAGAAGCGGCGCGACTCGTCGGCGACGATCGCATAGGGTGCGCCTTCCGAGGTCGCGACGGGGCTGAAGCCGGGCGGGATCGCATCGACCTTGTCGCCGTGGCTCATCCAGACCTGGTGGCGCTCGCCTTCGGCCCAGAGGCCGTCGAACAGCGCGCAATCGGCCTTCACCTCGACATAGGCCTTGCCGAACTCGCCGCCGTCGCCCGAGACGATGACGTTGCCACCGAGCTGCGCGCTCATCAGCTGCTGTCCGTAGCAGATGCCGAGGATCGGAATGCCCGCCTCGAAGAAGGCTTGCGGCGCGCGCGGGCTGTTCTCGGCAGTGACGGAGGCGGGGCCGCCCGACAGGATAATGCCGGCGGGCTTGAGCCGCTCGAACGCGGCCTCGGCGGACTGGAAGGGGGCGACCTCGCTATAGACGCCCGCTTCGCGGACGCGACGGGCAATGAGCTGGGTCACCTGGCTGCCGAAGTCGACGATCAGGATGGTGTCGGTGTGCTGCATGGCGGGCGTGTAGCGATGCGACGCCGATAACGAAAGAGGCCGCGCCATTGCTGACGCGGCCTCCAGAGCTTTTCCGTCATTCCGGGACCTGCCCGGGATGAAGGGGCGGGGCTTATGCCGCTTCGTCGAAATCCTCGTCCGACTGGACCGGACCCGAATCCTGGCCCTTGGCTGAGACGTCACGGTCGACGAACTCGATGATCGCCATCGGCGAGGCGTCCGAGGCGCGGATGCCGGCCTTGATGATGCGGGTGTAGCCGCCGTTGCGATCGGCGTAGCGCGAGGCGAGGACGTCGAACAGCTTCACGAGCTGCGCGTCGTCGAGCAGGCGCGCATGGGCGAGACGACGGTTCGACAGGCCGCCCTTCTTGGCCAGCGTGATCAGCTTCTCGACGTAGGGACGCAGTTCCTTCGCCTTGGCGACGGTGGTGGTGATCTGCTCATGCTTGATGAGCGCGGCCGACATGTTGCGGAACAGCGCAATACGATGGGCCGAGGTACGCTGCAGCTTACGGCCGCCGACGCGATGACGCATGGTAACTTCCTTCGTTCGTTATGGGGCCGTTTTACGGAGATCCCCAGACCAGGCGGTTCGTAACGGGCCACCGCCATTCGGGCCCCGGTAAGTTCATAAAGGTCACGCAAAGAGACGTGTCCTTGGGGGGGCGGGTGGCGGTGCGGCGAAGCCGCACCGATCACGTCGAACGGGTCAGGGTTGCGGCTTCGCCGCTTCCCTGCCCGTCGGCCGAGTTGATCGCCGAGGCGCGGATTAGCTTGCGCTAATCCGCTGCGATCAACCCATAATTTCCTGCTCGAGCTTCTTCGCCATCTCTTCGATGTTCTCGGGCGGCCAGCCCGGGATTTCCATGCCGAGGCGCAGGCCCATGGACGAGAGGACTTCCTTGATCTCGTTCAACGACTTGCGGCCGAAGTTCGGGGTCCGGAGCATCTCGGCCTCGGTCTTGCCGACGAGGTCACCGATGTAGATGATGTTGTCGTTCTTGAGGCAGTTGGCCGAACGCACCGACAGTTCGAGCTCGTCGACCTTCTTGAGGAGGTAACGATTGATCTGCTGCGTATCGCCGGCCGCGTCGCCGCCAGCCGCCGGAGCGGCCGCCTGGCCGATCGGCGCGGACGAACGGGTGATCGCCGAATCGTCGAAGTGGACGAACAGCGCCAGCTGGTCCTGCAGGATACGACCGGCATAGGCCACCGCGTCCTCGGGCGTCACGGTGCCGTCGGTCTCGATCGTCAGCGTCAGCTTGTCGTAATCGAGGTCCTGACCGACGCGGGTCGGGTCGACCTTGTACGACACCTGACGTACCGGCGAATAGAGCGCGTCGACCGGGATCAGGCCGATCGGCGCATCGGCCGGACGGTTGGCGGTCGCGGGAACGTAGCCCTTACCGATGTCGGCGGTCAGCTCCATGTTGAGCGTCGCGCCTTCGTCGAGGTGGCACAGCACCAGCTCGGGGTTCATCACCTCGATGTCGCCCGACACGGCGATGTCGCCGGCCTTGACTTCGCCGGGGCCGGTCGCCGAGAGCTGGAGGCGCTTCGGCCCCTCGCCCTGCATGCGGATCGCGATCTGCTTGACGTTCAGAACGATGTCGGTGACGTCCTCGCGGACGCCCGCCAGGCTGGAGAATTCGTGCAGCACGTTCTCGATCTTGATCGAGGTCACGGCCGCGCCCTGCAGCGAGGAGAGCAGCACGCGACGCAGCGCGTTGCCGAGCGTCAGGCCGAAGCCACGCTCCAGCGGCTCGGCCACGAAGGTCGCCTTCCGCTTGCCGTCGCCGCCCTTTTTCTCAAGGCCGTTGGGCTTCTTCAGTTCCTGCCAGTTCTTTGCATTGACAGACACAGGTGTCCCCTAATTTGGGCCGGAACGGGGGCAGCTCCAGCCGGGAGAAAAACGCGCTGACTCGTCAGCCGGCGCGTGGAAGATCAGACGCGGCGACGCTTCGACGGACGCACACCGTTGTGCGGGATCGAGGTGACGTCGCGGATCGAGGTGATCTGGAACCCGACCGCCTGCAGCGCGCGAAGCGCCGACTCGCGGCCCGAACCCGGACCCTTGACTTCGACTTCGAGGGTGCGGACGCCGTGCTCGGCGGCCTTCTTGCCGGCGTCTTCCGCGGCCACCTGAGCGGCATACGGGGTCGACTTGCGGCTGCCCTTGAAGCCCATCGCACCGGCCGACGACCACGAGATGGCATTGCCCTGCGCGTCGGTGATGGTGATCATGGTGTTGTTGAAGCTGGCGTTCACATGGGCGACGCCGGCGGTGATGTTCTTGCGTTCGCGACGGCGAATACGCTGCGGTTCACGTGCCATTGGTTGAGATTCCTGACCCTAATTCGGAAATCGCCGGGCAATCGGCATCGAGCCTGCCTCCGGCGGAGTAATTCGTCCCCCGGACGAATTACTTCTTCTTGCCTGCGATCGGCTTCGCCTTGCCCTTGCGGGTGCGCGCATTGGTGTGCGTGCGCTGGCCGCGGACCGGCAGGCCCTTGCGGTGGCGCAGGCCACGATAGCAGGCGAGATCCATCAGGCGCTTGATGTTCATCGCCGTCTCACGACGCAGATCGCCCTCGACCGTGTGGTCGGCGTCGATCGTCTCGCGGATCTGCAGCACTTCCTGATCGGTCAGGTCCTGCACGCGACGCTCCGGCGCGATGTTCAGCTTGGCGATGATTTCCTTGGACTTGGTCAGGCCAATGCCGTGGATGTAGGTCAGCGCGATCACCACGCGCTTGTTGGTCGGGATATTGACACCCGCGATACGTGCCATGAAATGTTTCTCCTAGCTCCACGGGGAACGGCATGGCCGCACGCCCCCATCTCGTCGCATCCTCCGACCCAACACCGCCTTCCGAGACCTTGCATCTACGCAAAGCGCGACGAACGCAAACGAGCGTCGCCGGAAGCCGGTATTTCGGAGAGGAGTGCAGGTAGGCGGGCGCAAACGCCGTGTCAAGCGACTGGTTCCCGGCCGCTTCGCCCGATCCTTGCTTACATCAGCGGGAAGGGGGCCTTGGCCGTCAAAGCCATGATCAGCAGCATGATCGACAGACCCGCGGACAGGCCGCACAGCAGATAGCCGACATATTGCAGCATCGGCGGATTGGGCCGCGCGAGCCTGGCGTTGCGGGTCGCGCCCTGCAACACGAAGCTCATCAGCATGCCGTAGGTAAAGACGATCGCCCCAAGCATAATGCTCCTTCTTGCCGTATCCGGCGCAAAGCCCCCGCGGCACCGCCGCCCGTCGAACGCAGCCCCCCGGCTGCGTCTTGCGCCGTCACCCTATCGGCCCGGGGCTGACAAGTGGTTAACCGTCGGCCGAGCTGGAAATGCGACGAGTGCCGCTTGCGGGCTTCGGCGCGTGGCGGGGGCGGGGGCAACGCCCGCCCCGCGTTCACGGCAGGGCTATCGCCTATGGCGGCGGGGACGAGGATCGAGCCGCTTCTACATTGTCCCCGTCACCCCGGACTGGTTCCGGGGTCCACCGGGCCGCAGGGGCACGGCTGGAGGCACCACCGACGCTCCCCGCCGCGGAGTGGACCCCGGAACCAGTCCGGGGTGACGGGGGTGGGCTTGGGAAGCGATGGACACCCACGCGAACGTTCAAATGCGATAGGCCCCGCTTTTACAGGCGTGCGCGGCTTACGCCCCGATCGTCTCCAGCACGCCTTCGAAGAGGCGGCGGCCGTCGGTGCCGCCGTGCGCGGTTTCGATCTTGCGCTCGGGGTGGGGCATCATGCCGAGCACATTGCCGGCGGCGTTGAGGACGCCGGCGATGTCGCGCGCCGAACCATTGACCGATTCGCCATAACGGAAGGCGACGCGGCCTTCGCCCTCGAGCCGGTCGAGCGTGTCCGAGTCGGCGAAGTAATTGCCGTCGTGGTGGGCGACGGGGACGCGGATCGTCTCGTTCGCGTCATAGCGGCTGGTGAAGGCCGATTGCGCATTGGCGACGGTCAGCGCGACGTCGCGGCAGACGAAGTCGAGACCGGCGTTGCGCATCAGCGCGCCGGGCAGCAGCCCCGCCTCGGTCAGCACCTGGAAGCCGTTGCACACGCCGAGCACGGGCAGGCCGCGGCCCGCCTGCTCGACGATCGCGCGCATGATCGGCGAGCGCGCCGCGATCGCGCCCGAGCGCAGGTAATCGCCGTAGGAGAAGCCGCCCGGCACCGCGACGAGGCCGACGCCGTCGGGCAGCTCGCTGTCGCCGTGCCAGACCATCGCCGGCTTGCTGCCGGTCACCCGTTCCAGCGCCACCGCAAGGTCGCGGTCGCAGTTCGAGCCCGGAAAGACGACGACCGCGGTTTTCATGTCAGACGCGCTCCACGCGGAAATTCTCGATCACCGTATTGGCGAGCAACTGGCGGCACATGCCGTCGATCGACTCGTCGGTCGTCGAATCAGCGACCTCGAGTTCGAACATCTTGCCGGCGCGGACGTCCTCGACGCCTTCGAAGCCGAGGCTGCCGAGCGCGTGGTGGATGGCGCGGCCCTGCGGGTCGAGCACGCCGGGCTTCAACGTCACGAAGATACGCAGCTTCATCTTATTTACCCCGGCGTTTGCGATGGCTGTCGAGGTCGAGCACCGCGCCGTCCTCGCCCTCGGGCATCAGGCCGAGGCGACGCGCCACCTCCTGATAGGCCTCCGCCTCGCCGCCGAGATCGCGGCGGAAGCGGTCCTTGTCCATCTTCTCGTTGGTGTCCATGTCCCACAGGCGGCAGCCGTCGGGGCTGATCTCATCGGCGAGGATGATCCGGCCGAAGTCATTGTCCCAGATGCGGCCGAATTCGAGCTTGAAGTCGACCAGCCGGATGCCGACGCCGGCGAACAGGCCGCTGAGGAAGTCGTTCACGCGGATCGCGAGGTCGGCGATGTCGTGCATCTCCTCCTGGCTCGCCCAGCCGAAGGCGGCGATATGCTCGTCGGTGATCATTGGATCGCCGAGCGCGTCGTCCTTGTAATAATATTCGATGATCGTGCGCGGGAGCTTGACGCCCTCCTCGATCCCCAGCCGCTTCGACAGCGAGCCGGCGGCGACGTTGCGCACGACGACCTCGATCGGCACGATCTCGACCTGGCGGATGAGCTGTTCGCGCATGTTGAGCCGGCGGATGAAATGCGTCGGCACACCGATCGCGTCGAGCATCGTGAAGATATGCTCGGAGATGCGGTTGTTGAGCACGCCCTTGCCGTTGATCGTGCCCTTCTTCTGGGCGTTGAACGCGGTGGCGTCGTCCTTGAAATACTGGATCAGCGTGCCGGGCTCGGGGCCCTCGTACAGGATCTTGGCCTTGCCTTCGTAGATCTGGCGGCGCCGAGCCATGCGCGTGTCCCCTGAAATAGAGCAGCCCCGGCGGCGCGAGGTTCGCGAGCCGGGGCCGGAATGGTCGCGCCTATAGGGGAAGGGGGGCGGGGGTGCAATCACGAGCGATGCCGGCGAAAACGATACCGAAACGGGCGCATGACATCGGCTGGGATGCACGGTAACGCGCGAACGTGATTTACATTCACCGGTCTCGCGGCACAGGCCGCTCTCTGTCCGCCGTGGCGGTCGGTGCGGCACTGACCGCCTTGTCGGCCCTTCCGGCGTATGCGCAGCAGCAGGATGCGCAGCTGTGGACGCAGATCAACACCAACGTGCCGCTGACCGACGGGGTGCGCGTCACGCTGGAGCAGATCGCGCGGTTCAGCGACCGGCAGGACGGATTGTACCAGACCGAATTCGGCGCGCTGCTCGGGATCAGGGCGGCGAAGGGGGTCGAACTCGGCGTCGGCTATCGCAAGGTGGGGGCGCATAACGGCAATACCGGCGCCGACGAGGATCGTATCCGCCAGCAGGTGGTGGGGACGTTCGGCGGCTTCACCACGCGCTTCCGCGTCGACGAGCGGTTCAATCCGCGCGGGTCGGAGATCGGGTTCCGGGTGCGGCCGCTGCTGCGCTACAACCAGCGGCTGGGGACGGGCAGATGGGCGCTGTTCGTCAGCCACGAGAGCTTCCTGCTGCCCAACAGCACGCGCTGGGGGCAGCGCAGCGGTTATGAGCGGATGCGTAACATCGTCGGCGTCGTCGTGCCGATCGGCAAGCTGATGACGGCGGACGTCGGCTATCTCAACCAGTTCCGCCCCGGGCGCGGCGATGCGCGCGCGCAGATGGATCATGCGCTCAACCTGCAGTTGACGATCAATTTGCAGGGGGAGGTGTTTCCGCATCTCAACGATTGAGCGGCCGGTCAGGTTACGGCGTTGCGTTCGGCATAAGCGGGGTCGCGCCATGCCTCGGTGGCGATGACGTCGCGGAGGTGTTCGCCGGCGCGCCACACGTCCTCGTGGCTGAGGTAGAGCGGGGTCAGGCCGAGGCGCAGCACGTCGGGGGCGCGGAAGTCGCCGATGACGCCGCGGGCGATCAGTGCCTGCGTCACCTCATAGGCGTGGTCGTGGCGGAAGCTGATGTGGCTGCCGCGCCGCGCCGGGTCGGTCGGGCTGACGCAGGGGAGGCCGGCGGCGGCGCCCGCCTCGGCGAGGATGGTGAAGAGCGCGGCGCTCTTGGCGGCGATCTGCGTCAGGTCGATGTCGCGCCAGAGGTCGAGCGCGGCCTCGAGGCTCGCCATCGCGAGGATCGACGGGGTGCCGACCAGCCAGCGCTTCATGCCCGCGGCGGGGCGATAGGCGTCGGTGAAGGCGAAGGGCTCGGCATGGCCCATCCAGCCGCTCACTGGATTGGCGAGCAAATCGTGCAGGCGGCGCGCGACGTAGAGGAAGGCGGGCGCGCCGGGGCCGCCGTTGAGATATTTGTAGGTGCAGCCGACCGCCATGTCGGCACCGGCGGCGGTGACGTCGATCGGCACCGCGCCGACGCTGTGGCTGAAGTCCCAGAGGATCAGCGCGCCGGCGGCGTGCGCGCGGGCGGTCCAGTCGGCGAGGTCGAAGCGTTCGGCGGTCTTGTAATGGACGTGGGTGAGCAGCAGCACCGCGGTGTCGTCGTCGAGCGCGGTGGCGAGGTCGGCGCGCGCGACGACCTTCAGCGTCGCGCCCGCCACGCAGGCGACCGCGCCCTCGGCGATGTGGAGGTCGGTGGGGAAATTGCCCGCCTCGCTGACGATCGTGCGGCGCGCGGGATGGTGGCGGAGCGCGGCGACCAGCGCCTTGAACAGATGCGTCGAGGTGGTGTCGCCGACGATCACCTCGTCCGCGGCGGCGCCGATCAGCGGCGCGATCTTCGCGCCGAGGCGCTGGGGGGCGTCGATCCAGCCTTCGTTCCAGCTGCGGATCAGCCGCTCGCCCCATTGCCGCTGGACGGTGTCGGCGAGCGCGGGGGTGACGGCGCGCGGCAGCACGCCGAGCGAATTGCCGTCGAGATAGATGAGACCCTCGGGCAGCGCGAAACGATCGCGGAAGCGCGCGAGCGGGTCGGCGCGGTCGAGGGCGCGGGCGTCTTCGCGGGTCATGCGGCGTCTCGGGCAAGAGCGGAGCGGAGGAGGGCGCGGGCGTGCGTCCAGGCGGGGGTGCCGGGGGCGATCAGTTCGACGTGACCGGTATCGGCGATGGTGTGGAGGTGGACCGTGTCGCCGGCGGCGCGGGCGCGGGCGACATAGTCCTCGGCGAGGCGATAGGGGACGATGCGATCCTCGCGGCCGTTGACGAGGTCCTGCACCGCGCCGAGCGGGAGGAGCGGTGGGACCGAAGTGTCGGCATAGGGCGCGGCGCGGCTTTGGTCGGTGAGCTGTGCGATCACCTCGGTGCCGCAACCATTGTCGGGGCTGGCGGCGACCGCGGCGAGATCAGGCAGGGCGCCGAGGGCGACGACGTGATCGAGGCGCAGCGGATCGGGATCGTGGAGCGGGCTGTCGGGGGCGATGCGGTGACGCGCGGCGAGCCACAAGGCGAGATGGCCGCCCGCCGAATGACCGAGCGCGACGCGGCGGGCGAGGTCGAGCCCATGCGCGGCGGCATCGCTGCGCAGCCGGTCGGCGGCGGCGGCGACGTCGCGGAAGGTGCCGGGATAGCCGCCCCCGGCGCGGTCGACGCCGCGATAGTCGATGTTCCATAATGCGATGCCGTGGTCGCGCAGATCGGCGGCGACCCAGTCCATCAGCCGGCGGTCGGCGATGCCGGTCTGCCAGCAGCCGCCGTGGACGATCAGCACCACCGGATGCGGCCCGGCACCGGCGGGACGCCAGAGGTCGATCACCTGCAGCGGGTCGGGTCCGTAGGCGATCGTCGCATCGGGCGTGCCGCGCGGGCGGCTGGTGAGGTCGGGCCAGGTCAGCATGCGGGGGTAACGCTAGCGGACGGCGGATGGGCGCGCGATCCCCGGTGTTCGCAAGAGAAGGGTTGTCGTGGCGTTTGCAAAGCGCACTCCCGGTTCGTCACCCCGGACTCGTTCCGGGGTCCACGGGGCCGCAGGAGCACGGTGTCGAATCAAGCCTTCCTCCTCGCCGCAGGGTGGACCCCGGAACAAGTCCGGGGTGACGGGATGGGCGTGGAAGACGACAGGCTCGCACGAGCGTCCATATGCGATTGCCCTGCGGCGTGACGGGGGATGGGGAGCCGTCATCACGGGTCCCGCCGCCGCCGCATCCGCCGCGCCGGATGTGTGCGGAACTGGGGCAGAGGCGATCGCGCGCAGCATGGCCAGATCGGCCGCAGACGGTTACGGCAATGGTTCGTAACGGTCGGGGCGCGCATGAAGATCCTGGTGCTGTCCAGCCTGTATCCCAATGCCGCGCAGCCGCGGCACGGCATCTTCATCGAGCATCGCGTCGCGCATCTCGCCCGACCCGGCGACGAGATCCGCGTCGTCGCGCCGGTGCCGTGGTTCCCCAGCGCGCATCCGCTGTTCGGCCGCTACGCGGATTTCGGCCGCGCGCCGCAGGCCGCGACACGGCGCGGGCTGGCGATCAGCCATCCGCGCTATCCCGTGCTGCCCAAGATCGGCATGGCGGCGGCGCCGTGGCTGATGGCGGCGGCGCTGTATCCGCATATCGCCAAGCTGCGGCGGACGTTCGATTTCGACGCGATCGACAGTTATTATCTCTATCCGGACGGCGTGGCGGCGGGGCTGCTCGCGGGGATGTTCGGGCGACCGTTCCTGATGAGCGCGCTCGGCACCGACGTCAGCCTGATCCCGCAACATCGTGCCGAACGGCGGATGATCCTCGCCGCAATCGCCCGCGCCGCGGCGGTGACGACGGTGTGCGGCGCGCTGCGTGACGAATTGCTCGCGCTCGGCGCGGCGGCGGACAAGGTGCGGGTGGTGGAGCATGGCGTCGACCTCGCGCTGTTCCGGCCGCCGGCCGACCGCGAGGCGCTGCGCCGGTCGCTCGGGCTGGACGGGCCGGCGGTGCTGTCGGTCGGGCATCTGATCGATCGCAAGGGGCATGATCTGGTGATCCGCGCGGTCGCGGCGCTGCCGGGGGTGACGCTGATGATCGCCGGCGACGGGCCGCGCGAGGCGGCGCTGCGCGCGCTGGCGGCACAGCTGGGCGTGGCGGAACGGGTGCGCTTCCTCGGCCATGTCGACCAGGCGCGGCTGCCCGATCTCTACGGCGCGGCGGACGTGGCGGTGAACGGCGCGGATCGCGAGGGGATCGCCAACGTGCTGCTCGAGGCGCTGGCCTGCGGGACGCCGCTGGTCGCGACGCCGATATGGGGATCGCCCGAGGTGGTGCGGGTGCCCGAGGCGGGGCTGCTGAGCGCGAACCGGTCGGCCGGCGCGATCGGCGCGGCGATCGCGCGGCTGCTCGCGGCGCTGCCGGAGCGCGCGGCGACGCGGCGCTATGCGGAACGCTACGACTGGCGCGAGACGGGGCGGCTGCATCGGGCGCTGCTCGCGGATGCGGTATCCGCGCGAGAATAGAGGCTTGGCACGAGGCGGCCGTGTCCGTCATGCCGGACCTGATCCGGCATCCCGCTTCCTCGACGGCGGCGGAAGCGGGACCCCGGCTCGAGGCCGGGGTGACGGAAGGTACGCGCGCGGTGCAAGCGGGTGCGACACCTGCCCGTAGCGCCCGCGTCAGCTCTTCACCCCCGCCCGTTGCCGTTTAGACCCCCACGGACTAGTGTTCCCGATATGGCCACCGACTTTCAGGAACCTCCGATCGGCATCCTCGATGCGCCGTTCGATACCGCCTTGTCCGACCGCTATCTGGTCTATGCGCTGTCGACGATCACCGCGCGGTCGCTGCCCGATGTGCGCGACGGGCTGAAGCCCGTCCACCGGCGGCTGTTGTGGGCGATGCGGCTGCTCAAACTCGATCCGAGCCAGGGCTATAAGAAATGCGCGCGCGTCGTCGGCGACGTCATCGGCAAATATCATCCGCACGGCGACCAGTCGGTCTATGACGCGATGGTCCGGCTCGCACAGACCTTCTCGCTGCGCTATCCTTTGGTCGACGGGCAGGGCAATTTCGGCAATATCGACGGCGATAACGCCGCCGCCTATCGCTATACCGAGGCGCGGCTGACGCAGGTCGCAATCGACCTGATGGACGGGCTCGACGAGGATGCCGTCGCCTATCGCCCGACCTACAATGGCGAGGATCAGGAGCCGGAGCTGTTCCCCGGCCTGTTCCCCAATCTGCTCGCCAATGGCGCGAGCGGTATCGCGGTCGGCATGGCGACGAGCATCCCGCCGCACAATGCCGCCGAATTGCTCGATGCGGCGATCATGCTGGTCGACAAGCCCGACGCGCCCGACACGGCGGTGCTCGACTTCGTCAAGGGGCCGGACTTTCCGACCGGCGGGCTGGTGGTCGATCCGGCGGCGGTGATCGCGGAAAGCTATGCGACGGGCCGCGGCAGTTTCCGCGTCCGCGCGCGCTGGGACATCGAGCGCGAGAAGGGCGGCGGCTGGCAATTGGTGGTCAGCGAGATCCCGTACGGCGTGCAGAAGGGCAAATTGATCGAGCAGATCGCCGGGCTCATCAACGACCGCAAATTCCCGATCCTCGCCGACGTGCGCGACGAATCGGACGCCGAGGTGCGGATCGTGCTCGAACCGCGCAGCCGCACCGTCGATCCGCAGGTGCTGATGGACGGCCTGTTCCGCTTCTCCGATCTGGAGACGCGGATCAGCCTCAACCTCAACGTGCTCGACAAGGATCGCACGCCGCGGGTGATGTCGCTCGGCGGCGCGCTCAAGGCGTGGGTCGAGCATCAGTTCGTCGTGCTCGAACGGCGCACGCGCCACCGGCTGGGCAAGATCGCCGACCGGATCGAGCTGCTCGACGGCTATCTGATCGCCTATCTCAACCTCGACCGGGTGATCGAGATCATCCGTACCGAGGACGAGCCCAAGGCGGTGATGATGGAGGAATTCCGCCTGACCGACCGGCAGGCGGAGGCGATCCTCAACATGCGGCTGCGCAGCCTGCGCCGGCTGGAGGAGTTCGAGATCCGCGGCGAGCGCGACAAGCTCGACAAGGAACAGGCCGAGCTGGAGGGGCTGCTCGCCGACCCCGCCAAGCAGAAGCGGCGGATGAAGCGCGACATGAAGAAGGTGCGCGACCGCTACGGGCCGGAGACCGCGCTCGGTGCGCGGCGCACGACCATAGAGGAGGCGGCGCCGACCCGCGACATCCCGCTGGAGGCGATGATCGAGCGCGAGCCGATCACCGTGATCCTGTCGCAGCGCGGCTGGATCCGCGCGATGAAGGGGCATTCCGATCTCGCCTCGGCGGAGACGCTCAAGTTCAAGGAGGGCGACGGGCCCGCCTTCGCCTTCCATGCGCAGACGACGGACAAGTTGCTGCTCGCGGCGGAGAACGGACGGTTCTTCACGCTGGCGGCGGACAAGCTGCCCGGCGGGCGCGGCTTCGGCGAGCCGGTGCGCGCGATGATCGACCTCGACGGATCGATCGGCGTCGTCGCCTTCCTCAACGCGCGCGCGCAAGCGCAATTGCTGATCGCCGCCACCGACGGCCGCGGTTTCCGCGTGCCCGTCGCCGAGGTGATCGCCGAGACGCGCAAGGGCAAGACGGTGATGACGCCGCGGCCGGGGGCGAAGCTGCTCGTCGTCCGCCCGGTCGCGGCCGAGGCCGATTACGTCGCGGCGATCGGCGACAATCGCAAATTACTCGTCTTCCCGATCGCCGAGCTGCCGGTGATGACGCGCGGCACCGGCGTGCAGCTGCAACGTTTCCGCGAGGGCCATTTGTCCGATGCGACCACCTTCGTCTTCGCCGAGGGGCTGAGCTGGCCGATGGGCGGCGGCTCGGGCCGCACCCGCACCGAGACCGACCTGTCGCTGTGGCGCACCGCACGCGGCGCCGCCGGCCGCACCCCGCCGACCGGCTTCCCGCGCGACAATCGGTTTGGGGGGTAGGAACCCGATTTCACCCGCGAACGATACGTGCTGATATACATCAATATGAACGTATACTTTCAGGGCGCTTTAACGAACGGCGTCTAAAACAGGGGATATGGCCACCGCTTCGCCTGACCTGTCGTCCATCACGCTCGCCGCGCGGGAGCTGTTCGAGCGCGATCTCGAGCTGATCCCGATCCCGACGGTGCAGGTCGTGCGCGAGGGCGACGGGTTCGAATTCCTCGCGGTCAATCGCGCCTATCGGCTCGCCGGGCTGGGCGTGATCGCCGACCGGTCGCCGATGCTGGCGATGCTCGGCAGCCGCATCGACGCCTTCCTGCGGACCTCCGACGTGCGGATCGATTTCGACTGGTCGATCGGCCAGGTGATCGATTCGCGTTATTATCGCGTCACCATCGCGCGGCCGACGCCGATGCTGCGCGACCGCTGCCAGATCGCGTTCATCGACCTGACCGCGCAGATCCACACCGAACGCTCGCTGCGTCGCGAGATGACCACCGACAGCCTGACCGGCCTGCCCAATCGGGAAGGCTTCAGCGACATGATCGAGGCGGTGCAGGCGGAGCGCAGCTGCCATGCGGTGCTGGTCATCGACATCGATCGCTTCGGGCGGCTCAACGCCTGTCTCGGCGGCCTTGCCGGTGACGAATTGCTGATCACCGTCGCGCGCCGGATCAAGGGCGTGCTGCGCGCGCGCGATTCGCTCGCGCGGATCGGCGGCGACGAATTCGGCATTCTGATGGCGGTCGACGACGATCCCGCCGAGGCCAACCGGCTCGCCGAGCGCATCCGCTGCGCGCTGTCGGCACCGTTCCGGCTGAGCGATTACGAGATCGGCGTCGAATGTTCGATCGGCATCGCTTACGGCAATGACGCGATCGACGATGTCGAGGAACTGATCCGCAACGCGCAATTCGCGGTCAAGCGCGCCAAGACCGGGCGCCAAGTCGAAAGCTATCAGACGCAGGCGTTCACGCTGGCGCGCGAGCAATTCGCGATGGAGACGGCGCTGCGCCGCGCGATCGACGACCGGCAGCTGCGCCTCGCCTTCCAGCCGATCTGCGATCTGGCGACGGGTGCGGTGGTGTCGTTCGAGGCGCTGGCGCGCTGGCGCGACCCGCAGGGCGTCGAGCATATGCCGAGCGACTTCATCCCGGTCGCCGAGGAATCGGGGCTGATCGTGCCGCTCGGCCGCTGGGCGATGGACGAGGCGGCGCGGACGCTGCGCTGGTGGGACAAGGAATGCGGCGGCAATTGCGGGATGCGCGTCGCGGTCAATCTGTCGGCGATCCAGATGCAGCGCGACGACATCACCCCGGTGGTCGAGGCCGCGCTGATCCGCCACGATCTCGCCGGCGAACGGTTCGTGCTGGAGCTGACCGAAAGCGCGATCGTCACCGACCCGGATCGGATCGCCGGGATCATGCACGGGCTGAAGGCGCTCGGCACGACGCTGGCGATGGACGATTTCGGTACCGGCTATTCCAACCTCGCCTATCTGCAGAAGCTGCCGATCGACATCCTCAAGATCGACCGCAGCTTCGTGTCGGGCATGCTCGCCGACCGCGACAAGATCGCGATCGTGCGCGCGGTGCTCAGCCTCGCGCAGGCGCTCGGCATGCGGACGACGGCGGAGGGGATCGAGAGCAACGAACTGGCGCAAACACTGGCGGCGCTGGGCTGCACCTATGGCCAGGGCTATCTCTACGCGCGGCCGCTCGAAGCCTCGGACGCATTGGCGATGGTCGTCGCGGCACGGACCGCTTCGTCGGCGAGCTGAACCACGCGGGCTTCGTCGGGGAAATCCTCGGCGAGCCATTGCGTCTCGATCCGGCGCAGCACCGCCGCCACCTCCGGTCCCTTGCGCAGGCCGCGCACCACCAAAGCGCCGCCACCGATCGGCAGCGCCGGCGGCGTCCAGTCGCGGATCGGCGCGACATCCTCGCCCGCGAGCAGCAGCCGGTCGATCGCGCCCGTCGTGCCGACGCGATAGGCGAGCGCGCGCGGGCCTTCGTCGCCCGGGCCCTGTCGCGCGGCGACCAGGCGCTTGCGATCCATGTTCGACAGTTTGAGGCGCGCGCCGACGCTTTCCGCCGCCTCGCGCGGGAGCAAGGCGGCGAGCCTGCGGATCGCGTCGGGGGCGACACCGGCGGCGGCCTCGCGTTCGGCGAGTTTTGCGAACGGCGTCGCGTCGGTGATCTCGGGCAGCACCGCGCGGAAGATGCCGCGGTCGATCATCAGCGCGATCACCGGCACCGCATGGCGCGCGACGAGCAGTTTGAGCAGCTCGGCGGCGATCCGTTCGCGCGACAGCGCCATCAGGTCGTTGGCGCGGGCGGTACAGGCGTCGAGCCCCTCGGCGTCGATGGCGTTCTGGTCGGCGGCGCCGAAGCGCGCGTGGAAGCGGAAGAAGCGCAGGATGCGCAGATGATCCTCGGCGATGCGACGATAGGCGTCGCCGATGAAGCGGACGCGGCCGGCGTCGAGATCGGCGAGGCCGCCGAAATAGTCGATCACGTCGCCGCTCGCCGGATCGGCATAGAGCGCGTTCATCGTGAAGTCGCGGCGCGCGGCATCGTCCTGCCAGACGTCGGTGAAGGCGACGACGGCATGGCGGCCGTCGGTCGAGACGTCATGCCGCAGCGTCGTCACCTCGATCGGGCCGTCGGGCAGGATCGCGGTGATCGTGCCGTGCGCGAGGCCCGTCGGCACCGCACGGATGGCCGCCGCCTTAAGCCGCGCGAGCACGTCCTCGGGCAGCAGGCGGGTGGCGAGGTCGATATCGGCGGGATCGAGCCCGAGCAACGTGTCGCGGACGACGCCGCCGACCAGCCGCGTCTGCTCCGGTCCGCCGAGCACGTCGACCAGCGGGCTGAAGCCGTCGCGCGCGGCGATCCGGTCGAGCGGCAGCGTCACCATGCCAGCCGCCGCGACAGGTTGACGATCATCGCCGCGGTCGCGCCCCAGATGCGGCGGTCCTGCCAGCGGATCTCGTAATAATGGCGCGTGCGGCCGCGCCATTCGGCGCTCGCGGCGATCTGGTTGGCGGGATCGAGCAGGAAGTCGAGCGGCACCTCGAACACGCTGGCGACCTCGGCCTCGCTGGCGACGAACGGCAGGTCGGCGGGGACGGCGGCGAGCACCGGCGTGACGGTATAGCCGGTGACGGTGCGGTAGCGATCGACCGCGCCGATCACCTGCACCTGCGAGGGGGGCAAAGCGATCTCCTCCTCCGCCTCGCGCAGCGCGGCGGCGACGGCATCCTCGCCGGGATCGAGTCGGCCGCCGGGAAAGGCGATCTGGCCGGCGTGGTGGCGCAACGTGTCGGTGCGCTGCGTGAGCAGCACGCCGGGGCGGGCGCGATCGGTTACCGCGACCAGCACCGCGGCGGGCGTCAGATCGGCCTCGTCGCGGCCTTCCAGGTCGCGGTCGTCGCCGGTCAGCAGGACGGGATCGGTGCGGTTGCCGTCCTGCCATGCGCGCACCAGCCGTTCGGCAAGGCTCATGCGGCGGGTTCCAGCGCGAAGAAGGCGCCGTCGCTCCACACGCCGGGGCGCGCGGCATCGTCGGCGAGCGCGCGTTCGGCGAGCTCGTAATAGACCGGCCGCGCGACCTGCGCCTCGAGCCCGCCGCGGACGTGGAGATAGGGGCGGGGGCCGTCCGCGCCCTCGGTGAAGCGCAGCGGATGATCGGGGCCGGCGGTGACGAGATCGCCGGTGTTGAGCCGGAAGGCGAGGCGGGCGTCGGCGCCGTCGCCCTCCGCCTTCATCTCGACCGCGACGAAGGGCGCATCCTCGACCGCGATATCGAGCTTCTCGACCGGGGTGACGAGGACGTAGCGGCCATCGGGCTCGCGACGCAGGATCGTCGAGAACAGCCGCACCATCGCCGGCCGGCCGATCGGCGACCCCTGATGATACCAGGTGCCGTCGCGCGCGATGCGCATCTCGCTGTCGCCGCAATGCGACGGGTTCCATTGCTCGACCGGCGGCAGCCGCCGCTGTTCGATTAGCGTGGCGATCTCGGCGAGGCTGAGACCGGCGAGATCGGGAAGCTCCTCCATCGGCATCGCCGCGAGGTAGGCGCTCCGGGTGCCGGCGTAAAGGCGGTCAGGCCCTCGCCGATATCGCCGGCATCGCCGGGCCGAGCAGGCCGGCGGTCGCCGGCACCCGGTCGCCGCGCGACAGCAGGCGGTGGCGCTCGACCGGGCCGGGCAGGCGCCAGTCGGCGGTGCGGCTGGCGTCGAAGCCGAAGAAGCGACCGTAATATTCGGGATCGCCGATCAGCATCAGCCGGTCGTCCAGCCCCTTGGCCCGCGCGGCGTCGAGCGCGCGGCGCATCAACTGGCGGCCGATGCCGTCGCGCTGGCGGCCGGGCTCGACCGCGACGGGGCCGATCATCACCAGCGGATGCGCCGCGCCATCGTCGCCGTCGAGCAGCACCGGCCAGCATTGGATCGAGCCGATCAGCGCGCCGTCCTCGACCGCGGCGAGGCTCAGCGCGGCGATGGGGGCGACCGTGCCGCGCACCTTATAGGCGGTGCGGCCGTGGCGGTCGGGGCCGAACGCGCGGTCGAGCAACGCCTCGACGGCGGCACCTGCGACAGTGGCGAGCGGCACGAAAGCGATCACGGGCGGGGGTCCTTTTCGTCCGGAACGGACGGGCGCGGCGCATGCGGCGGCGCGGGCCGGAACGCAAGCGGCAATGCGATTGGCGCATCGCGGTGCGGCTTGCTAGAGGCGGGCGCCATGCAAGACAGTCTTCAGCTGGAGGTCCACGACCTCGAGGTCCAGGTGCTCACCGGTATCTATTCGGAGGAGACGCACCTGCCGCAGCCGCTCCGGATCGACCTGACCGTCGACCTCGCCTGCCCGGACCATTTCGCGCCGGACACGCCGCTGTCGGCGTCGAAGAACTATCTCGACCTCAAACATGCCGCGACCGGCGCGCTGCCCGAGGGGCTGCACTTCACGCTGATCGAGGCGGTGGCGGACCATATCTGCGAGACGCTGTTCCTCACCGATCCGCGCGTGCTGCGGGTCAAGGTCAAGATCGTCAAGCTCGCCATCGCCGAGGCGGGCGAGTCGATCGGGATCACGCTGGTCCGCAACCGCCGCTGACCGGCGGAGCGCCGGGCGGCGTGGAGCCTCCGGCGGTTACGGACGGATCGTCCGCGTCCGTCGGCAGACGCCGAGCTGTTGCCGGACATAGCCATAATCCTCGCGGGCCAGCGTCGCGTCGGAGGCGGCCAGCGACGCGATGCTCTGCTCGGGCAGGTCGGCCGGCAGCGCGCAGGCGAGGCGGTACCAGAGCAACGTGTCGCGCGCCGGCGGTGCCGCGGCCTCGTCGACGATCTCGGACAGCGCCACCGCCCAGCGCGGCTGCTCACCGGGGCGGCGCAGCACGGTCAGCGACACCGGCGCGCCATTGGCGGTGGTCAGGAAGACCTGCGTCTCGCCCTCGCCCGGCAAGGCGCCGGGGACATGGAAGACGTTACCGATACCAGTGATGACTGGCGGCGCGTCGGCGGCGACCAGCGCGGTCGCGATCGCCCTGACCCGTGCGTCGTCCGCGGGCGTCCAGACAATCTGCGCGTCCGGCGCGGCCAATTGTATCTGATCGGGACGCCCGGCGACCGGACGGCCGAACAGCAGCACCCTCATTTTCTTCAATTTCGGCAAACGCCCGGACGAATCGGGAGCAATATCCAACAGATAGCCGATTCGCGGCGGCAGTCCGCCGGCGCCGCGGACCAGCGCGCCGAGATCCGCCTCGACATAAAATCGTGTGAATCCCGGCGCTACGCCGACGGCATCGGCGCCCTTCAGGCGCGCCGCCGAGCGGATCGTCGCGTCGGCAATCACCGGGGAGGCGATCACCAGATCGGTCAGGTCGGCATAACTGATACCGCTCCCAGCATCGCGCGAAACCGCGGGAATCGGGGCGCTTTGGCCTGGAAAAGCGGCGGCGGCAGGCGATGCGACGAACGCGACGGCGGCGAGCAGGGTCGGGCGAAATACGGGTATCATGCCGAAATCGCTAGCCGAATGCACCTGAACGATACAGAAATAAAAGTGTCGCTAAACGATTGTACGTTTGTTGCGTCCGACAAAGCGTTTGCGCGGCGGGGAACGGGGCGATAGGGTTTGCGGACTGCCACACACGGCACCAGCCGGGGCAGGGGCCTACGCGCGCTCTTCCCCCGGGCGCTGCGAGGACCGAGAGATTAGGGAGTGTCGTTGCTGAATGGCCTATGCTGACCAGAAGATGTCCGGTGGCAGGGTGGTCGCGATCGTCATCGTCGTGCTCATCCATGCGGCGCTGGGCTACGCCTTCGTCACCGGGCTCGCGTACCAATACGTGAAAAAGGCCCAAGAAAAACTTAACACGTTCGACGTGGAGGAGCCGCCTCCCCCGCCGCCGGACGAGCCGCCGCCCCCGCCGCCCGATACGCCGATGACGCCGCCCCCCGTGGTGTCGCCGCCGCCGATCGTGCAGAATCCGAATCCGCCGCCCGTGGTGATCCAGACGGTCTCGACGCCGCCGCCCGCCGTCAATCTGACGCCGATCGCTGCGCCGCCTGCACCGCCGGCTCCGCCTGCGCCGCCGGCCGTCTCGACGGTCAGCAAGGCAGCGGGGGCCAAGGGCAACCCCGCGGACTGGATCACGAACGACGACTACCCGCCGAGCTCGCTGCGCAACAACGAGGAAGGCACCAGCGTGATCGCCTGGACGATCAATACGCAGGGGCGCGTCGAAAACTGCCACACCACCCAGTCGAGCGGTTCGACCGCGCTGGACCGGGCGGCATGCGCCGCGATCACCCGGCGGGGACGCTACTCCCCGGCGACCGACGTGGCCGGCAACCCGCTCTCGACCACCCAGTCGCGGCGCGTGGTCTGGAAGATCCCGAAGGAATGATGCGGTCTCCGCCCGCCGCGACGGCGGGCGGATCCTCCCCGAACTTCTACACCGTTTGATAAGGACGAAATCCCAATGCTCACCACCATTCTCGCGGCCGGCGGCACCGCGGCAGCCGAAAACCAGTTCGGCCTCCAGGCCGCTCTGAAGGAAGGCGGCCTCATCTCGCAGTCGGTGTTCACGATCCTCGTGATCATGTCGATCGTCTCCTTCTACATCCTGTTCTCGAAGCTGTTCGAGCAGCAGAAGATCATCAACCAGGCGAAGCGCGTCCGCCAGGGCTTCTGGAGCTCGCCGAACCTGCGCGAAGGTGCCGCCAAGCTCGAGAAGAACTCGGCGTACAAGCAGCTCGTCGACGACGGCTTGCAGGCGCAGGACCAGCACGCCAAGCTGACCGATCCGGTCGAGGCGCACGACTGGCTGCACGGTTCGCTCGCCCGTTCGGAAGCGGCGATCAACTCGAAGTTGGGCGGCGGTCTCGCCTTCCTCGCGACGGTCGGCGCGACCGCACCGTTCATCGGTCTGTTCGGTACCGTGGTCGGCATCTACCGCGCGCTGATCAAGATCGGCGCGTCGGGCGATCCCTCGATCGACAAGGTCGCCGGTCCGGTCGGTGAGGCGCTCATCATGACCGCGCTCGGCCTCGTCGTCGCGGTTCCCGCCGTGCTCGCCTACAACTGGCTGCAGCGCCGCAACAAGTCGATCGCGGAAGACCTGTCGGCCTTCTCGAACGACGTGCTGGGCTTCCTCGCCTCGAACGGTGCGGTCAAGCCGACGATCGCCGGTGCGCCGGTTTCGAAGGCGCCGGTGAAGCCGGCCGCGGCGACCACGACCGCCGGCCAGACCGGTGGCGTGCAGACCCGCCCGTAACGATAAGGCTGCGGGGCCGTCTCCGGGCGGCCCCGCGACCGGCCGGCGACGTTCGGTCGCCGGCTAGATTGAATGGATAGGATAGCTCGCACATGGCGATGAGCGCTGGCGGAGGAGGAGGTTCCTCCGAAAAACCCTTGTCGGACATCAACACCACGCCCCTCGTGGACGTGATGCTGGTGCTTCTGATCATCTTCCTGATCGCCGTTCCGGTGGCGATCCAGACGGTCAAGGGCATCGTCCTGCCCAAGGTCCGTTTCGATCCGACGACGACCAAGCCCGAGAACGTCCTGCTGTCGGTGACGACCAAGCCGGACGGCAGCTGCCTGGTCTATTGGGGCACGTCGCCGATCACCAGCAAGGACCTGCTGACCCGCGCGGTCGACAAGCTGAAGCTGGAGATCGATCGTCAGGGTGGCGCAGGCAACCCCGATCTCGAACTGCCGGAAGTCCATATCCGCGGTGACGTCAACACCCCGTACAAGTGCATCGGCGGCACGGTCTACACGATGCAGCAGGCCGGCTTCGCCAAGGTCGGCTTCATCTCGCAGCCGCCGCCCGCGGGTGGCTAATCCGCCCCGCCCGACCCAGGAGTATCTGACATGGCAATGAGTGGTGGCTCGGAAGATGGCGAGCCGATGATGGAAATGAACACGACGCCGTTGATCGACGTCATGCTCGTGCTCCTCATCATGTTCATCATCACGCTTCCCATCCCGACGCATGCGGTCAAGGTCGATCTGCCGGTCAATGACCCGCGGAACGTCAAGCCGCCGGTCGACCCGCAGAAGAACAAGATCATCATCGATGCCGCGGGCACGGTGTCTTGGAACGGCGTTCCCGTCGACGAGGTGACGCTGCGCACCTATCTGGACGCCGCTGCGGCGATCAATCCGGAACCGGAGCTGCACTTCCAGCCCGATCCGGCGGCGAAGTACGACAAGGTCGACCAGACGCTGGCGGTGATCAAGCGCTCGGCGGTGACCAAGCTCGGTTTCATCGGCAACGAACAGTATCGCAACGACTTCTGATCGCGATCGGATGACGGATGACAAGGGCGGTTCCGCAAGGAGCCGCCCTTTTTGCGTTCGGGGGTGGGGGCGGATGGGGAGCCGCGGGCGTTCAGGATGTGCGCGGCGCTGTGGCGAAGGGCGACAGGCTGCACGTCGGAACGAACAACGAGAGGCGTGCGTGCGCAAGGCAGCAGCCGGTGACGGAACGGGATTTGCAGAAGAAGAGAGAATGAGTCGCGCGGAGGCGCGGAGGACGCAGAGCTGTTGCGTTCGCTTTAGCCGCGGCCCGTTACCTTGCGACGATGAAGTAATAGGTGAGGCTTGGCCGGGCGAGACACCTCCGCGCCTCCGCGCCTCTGCGTGAACACGGCCTTCTTTGCCTCGTGGTCGACGATACGTCCGACGACGTTGTGCCCGATTAGCGGACTATCTTCCGGATAGTCGCGGTTCGACCATAACCAACTGCCAGCGGCATCTCGATCGTGAGCGCGGTTGTTGGCTTGCGGCTCATGTCTGGCCGATCGACATTCCGCCATGGCGTTCGCGCGCGAGGGCAGGGCTATCGCATATGATTATGGTGACGAGGCTCGATCGCTTTCCTTACCGGTTTCGTCACCCCGGACCCGTTCCGGGATCCGCCGGGCTGCAAGGGAACGGTGTCGGATCGAGCCTTTCTCCTCGCCGCGGGGTGGACCCCGGAACGAGTCCGGGGTGACGGGGTGGGTTTGGGACGACTTTTCAACGTCACTCCGTCAGCCCCGCCTTGCGACGGGGTCCCGCTTCTTCAGGCGGTCCGAAGAAGCGGGATGCCGGATCAAGTCCGGCATGACGGGGATATGAGTACCGTCGCAATACCCTGATCATTCGTGTGTATAGCCCTGCCTAGTCCCGATCGACATTCATCGTCGTAGCGTACGTCCTTGACCTGACAGGGAGGATTTTGCCTGAATGTCGATCGACCCTAGGTCGACACGCTCGGCCTCGATCCGGTTAGACCGCTTCCAGCCTAGCGATTTTCAAGCAGGCGGACGGCGCTGATTTGGGCGTTGAAAGGACAACCGCGCAGACCTCACCATCGACAATCGCCGTGAGAAGCAGGCCACCAGTGCCGGACGGCGACCGAGCCACAGCGTCCGCTCCCCGTCCGGCACCTGTCCGGCCATTCCATCCCCTTGCCTCAACCGGGTTGCCAAGATCGTTGCTGCGGCGCAACATCGGGACATATCCGGGAGACCTCTGCCGTGCCTTATCTCCGCAGCCCGTTCCGGTTCCTGCTCCACTATATCCGCGTCCGCCCCTGGACCTTCCTGCTGCTCGGCCTGCTCGTCGCGGGGTCGTCGGTCAGTTCGATCGGGGTGCAATATGCGTTGAAGCTGCTGATCGACGCGATGACCGGCTCGGATCGCATCCGTGCCGCGGTCTATACCTTTCTCGGCGCCTTCCTCGCGCTGGTGGTGCTGGAGAGCGCGTTGCAGCGCGCCGCGGCGCTGACGCTCGGTCATGCCACGGTGGTGTCGGGGGTCGATATCCGGCTCGACATGGTCGATTATCTCACCGGGCATCAGATGCCCTTCTTCCAGAACCAGCGCGCCGGCTCGCTCGGCCATCGCGTGTCGGGGCTGGCGGGGATCTTCGGCGCGATCGTCCACCGCCTGCTGCAGGAGGTGACGCCGCCGCTGATCGCCTTCGTCGGGGCGATGATCATCTTCGTCAGCATCGATCCGGGCATGGCGCTGGTGCTCGGCGTGGTGTTCGTGATCGTCACCGTCGTTCTGGTGGTGCTCGGGCTGCAGGGGCACGTCCACCACAAGGCGTTCGCCGAACATGCCGGCACCGTCGGCGGCGAGCTGGTCGACCTGATCGGCAACATCTGGGTGGTGAAGGCCTTCGCCGCGCACCGGCGCGAATTGTCGCGATTGCAGGGCTTCCTCGACGATGAGGCGAGCGCGCAACGCCGCGGCTGGTTCTTCGTCGAACAGATGCGCGGGCTACACGACCTCGCGCTCGCGATCCTCGTCGGGGGCACGCTGATCTGGGCGATCGGGCGCTGGTCGGCGCATGCGATCTCGACCGGCGACGTCGTCGTGATCAGCACGATGACCTTCCGCATCCTGCACGGCTCGCGCGATCTCGCCATGGCGCTGATCGATACCAGCCAGCAGTTCAGCTATCTGCGCGAGACGCTCGACATAATCGGCGTGCCGCAGACGCTGAGCGACGCCGATCAGGCCAGCCGGCTGCGCGTCGGCGAGGGGCGGGTCGAGCTGTCGCACGTCACCTTCGGCTACGATCCGTCGCATCCGGTGCTGCACGATCTGTCGCTGGTCATCCCGGCGGGGCAGAAGGTCGGCATCGTCGGACCGTCGGGTGCGGGCAAATCGTCGCTGCTCCAACTCATCCAGCGCTTCCACGATCCGCAGGGCGGCCATGTCGCGATCGACGGCCAAGATATCCGCGAGGTGACGCAGGAAAGCCTGCGCGACGCGCTCGCGGTGGTGCCGCAGGAGGTGATGCTGTTCCACCGCTCGGTGATGGAGAATATCCGCTTCGCCAAACCGGACGCGAGCGACGAGGAGGTCTATCGCGCGGCGCAGACCGCCGGTTGCGACGATTTCATCCGCCGCCTGCCGCACGGCTATGACAGTATCGTCGGCGAGCGCGGCACCAATTTGTCGGGCGGGCAGCGGCAGCGGATCGGCATCGCCCGCGCCTTCCTCAAGAATGCGCGCGTCGTGCTGCTCGACGAGGCGACCTCGGCACTCGACTCCGAGTCGGAGCTCGAGGTGCAGAACGGGCTCGAGGCGCTGATCGAGAATCGCACGGTGATCGCGGTCGCGCACCGGCTGTCGACGATCGCCGGCTTTGATCGCGTCGTCGTGCTGGTCGACGGCCGCGTCGTCGAGGACGGGCCGCCGCAGCATCTGCTCCGCCAGAAGGGCGGCGCGTTCCGGCAATTGTGGGTGATGCAGGTCGAGGGACTCGATCGCAGCACCGGCATCTCCGCCGCCGGCGAGCGGCTGCGCCACCTTTCCGACAAGAGCCGCGAGCATCTCGGGCGGATGGTGCGCAACGCCTGGCAGGGGGTGACCGAAAGGACCTGATCGGCCGCTTGCATCCATGTCTCTGAAGTGACACAACAGTGTCACAAAAGTGAAACCTGCCGTTCAGGCGGGAGAAGGAGACGATGCAATGCGTATGATTGTCGCGACGCTGCTGGCGGGTGCATGCCTGACGACGCCAGCACTGGCCACGGACCGGACGGGCTATCAGGCGATCGCCGCGGGCGATTTCACCGCGGCGGCGAAACGGATCGAGGCGGAGCGGCGGATTTTTCCGGATCGCCCCGAGTTGATGCTCAATCTGGCGGTCGCCTATGCGCGGATCGGCCGCGCCGCGGATGCGCGCACGCTGTATGACGACGTGCTGCAGCGCCCGGCGGTGGCGATGGACATGCCCGATGGCGCGGTGGTGTCGTCGCACGATATCGCGACGCGCGGCCTGTCACGGTTGCAGACGCGGATCGCGACGCGCTGAGCGCAGGGGGTGCGTTCGGTTTATTCCGAATGCACCGTCACCTGAGCGAGTCGGGACTTTTGCGAAGATCTACTCGGCCACTCGGTTAGGTACAGTTTTCCTGCGAAAGCAGGAACCCAGGGCCAAGCAGAATAACAGCTAATGGCGTTCCGGACTCCTGGGCTCCTGCGTTCGCAGGAGCACGGGTGGGCTTCCGCAGAGGTTTGATCCGAGCCCGGGGTGTCGGAGTGGATGAGACGTCGTCCCGCCCCCTCAGAGCCGCGGCAGGGTGACCCCGCGCTGCCCCATATATTTGCCCGCACGGTCGGCGTAGCTCACCTCGCACGGCTCGTTGCCGCGCAGGAACAGGAACTGGCACGCGCCCTCATTGGCGTAGATCTTAGCGGGCAGCGGCGTGGTGTTGGAGAATTCCAGCGTGACATGCCCCTCCCAGCCGGGCTCGAGCGGCGTCACGTTGACGATGATCCCGCAGCGCGCATAGGTCGACTTGCCGAGGCAGATCACCAGCACGTCGCGCGGCACGCGGAAATATTCCACCGTCCGCGCCAGCGCGAAGCTGTTCGGCGGGATGATGCACACGTCGGTCTTGCGGTCGACGAAGCTGTTCGAGGCGAAGTCCTTCGGATCGACGATGACGCTGTCGATATTGGTGAACACCTTGAATTCGTCGGCAACGCGGGCGTCATAGCCGTAGCTCGACAGGCCATAACTGATGCAGCCGTCGCGCCGCTGCGATTCGACGAACGGTTCGATCATCGCATCGGCAAGCGCGCGCTCGCGAATCCAGCGGTCGGACATGACGGTCATGATGGTCCCCTTCGTCGCGCCCTTTTGCCGGTTCCGGGCGAGGTGGCAAGCGTCGGCGCAGTCGCCTAGACTGTCGCGATGCGTCCGCTGATCGATCTCGCCCACCGCCTGCGCCGCCGGACGATGGCGCTGGTCGGCTGGCGGACGCGGGGCGTCAAGGTGATGGCATTCGACCCCGACGGTCGGCTGTTGCTGGTCCGGCATCGGTACGGCCGGTCGGATCTGTGGATGCTGCCCGGCGGCGGCATCGCGCGGCGCGAGACGCCCGCCGCCGCGGCGGTGCGCGAGCTGGCGGAGGAAACCGCGTGTCGGCTCGCCGCCGTGACCGAAGCGGGGCGCTACGAGGCGCGTACGGAGGGGCGGCGTGACACCGTCTTCCTGTTCCGCGGCACGACCGGCGATGCGCCGGTGGCGGATGCGGTCGAACTGGCCGAGGCGCGCTTCTTCGCGCTCGACGCGCTGCCCGCGGGCGTGTCGCCGGCGACGGCGCGGCGGATCGCCGAACATCGTGGCGTCGCGGCACCGGATGGCCGCTGGTAGGCTTGCCGCGTCGGGGGAACGCGCCCACGGTCGCCGTCCGCAACACAGGGATATCCGTTATGACACTCAAGGTGGTCGCATTCGTCTCGGTGAAGCCCGGACAGGAAGAGGCATTCGTCGCCGCGGCGAAGACCTGTGTCGCCGCGTCGCGCGCCGAGCCGGGGACGCTCCAGTACGAGCTGTGGCGCGAGACCGAGGGCGCGCGGCGCTTCGTCTTCAACGAGCTGTACGCCGATCAGGCCGCGGTGGCGGCGCATATGCAATCGGCGCATTTCAAGGCGTTCGGGCTGGCGGCGCGCGATCTGGCCGCGGCGCGCCCGGAGATCATCGTCACCGAGGCGGTGGACGTGGCAGGGTAGGGGCCGGCCCGACCCCGCTGGCCGCATCGCCCGCGATCCGCTATCACGCGTCATGCTCCGCATCACCGAATTGAAGCTGCCCCTCAACCATCCCGAGGAGGCGCTGGCGGCCGCGATCCGCAACCGGCTGCGGATCACGCCGCGCGATCTCGTCCGCTATACCGTGGCGCGGCGCGCGCATGACGCGCGCGACAAGATGGACATCCATTTCGTCTATTCGGTCGACGTCACCGTCAAGAACGAGGCGCCGCTGCTCGCCCGGTTCAAGCGTGACCGCCACGTCAACCCGACGCCGGACACCGGCTATCGCTTCGTGACGAAGGCGCCCGCCGGCTATGCCGGGCCGCGGCCGGTGGTGGTCGGCGCGGGGCCGTGCGGGTTGTTCGCCGGGCTGATCCTCGCGCAGATGGGGTTCCGGCCGATCATCCTCGATCGCGGCAAGGTGGTGCGCGAGCGGACCAAGGACACCTGGGGCCTGTGGCGGCGCAGCGAGCTCAACCCCGAGTCGAACGTCCAGTTCGGCGAGGGCGGCGCCGGCACCTTCTCCGACGGCAAATTGTGGAGCCAGATCAAGGACCCGCGCCATCTCGGCCGCAAGGTGCTGACCGAGTTCGTGAAGGCCGGCGCGCCGCCCGAGATCCTCACCGAGGCGCATCCGCATATCGGCACCTTCCGCCTCGTCACGATGGTCGAAAGCATGCGCGCGACCGTCGAGGCGCTGGGCGGCGAATATCGCTTCCAGCATCGCGTCGATGATCTGGAGATCGCTACCGATGCCGCGGGCAACCGCCGCGTCACCGGATTGCGGTTGCAGACCGGCGAGCGGCTGGAGGCCGAAGGGCCGGTGGTGCTGGCGCTCGGCCATAGCGCACGCGACACCTTCCACATGCTGCACGAGCGCGGCGTGTTCCTCGAAGCCAAGCCGTTCTCGATCGGGGTGCGGATCGAGCATCCGCAAAGCTGGATCGACGAGGCGCGGTTCGGCCCGTGCGCGGGCCATCCCGATCTCGGCGCGGCGGCCTACAGCCTGTCGCACCATTGCAGGAACGGGCGCACGGTCTACAGTTTCTGCATGTGTCCGGGCGGGACGGTGGTCGCCGCCACCTCCGAGCCGGGGCGCGTCGCGACCAACGGCATGAGCCAATATTCGCGCAACGAGCGCAACGCCAATTCGGGGATCGTCGTCGGCATCGATCCCGCGCGCGACTATCCCGGCGATCCGCTCGCGGGCATCGCCTTGCAGCGGCATTGGGAGACGCGCGCGTTCGAGGTCGGTGGCGGCGGCTATATGGCGCCGGCGCAGCGGCTGGGCGATTTCCTCGCCGGGCGGCCGTCGACGCGGCTGGGCAATGTCATCCCGTCGTACCGGCCGGGGGTGCACCTCACCGATCTCGCCGATTGCCTGCCCGATTTCGCGGTGACGGCGATGCGCGAGGCGCTGGTGGCGTTCGGGCAGCAGATTCCGGGCTACGACCATCCCGATGCGGTGATGACCGGGGTCGAGACGCGTACCTCGTCGCCGGTGCGGATCACGCGATGCGACGATTTCCAGAGCGTCAACACCGCCGGCCTGTATCCGGCCGGCGAGGGGGCGGGCTATGCCGGCGGCATCCTGTCGGCAGCGGTCGACGGCATCAAGATCGCCGAGGCGGTGGCGCGCGATCTGATGGGGATGCGGCCGGCGCTGGCCGACGCGGCTTAGGTTTCGCACGAGGTGCGCGCGTAGGTGTGCGGAGGCGCGCTTACATCCGGTATGCGACTGCCCCACCTTGCCCGTCACCCCGGACTTGTTCCGGGGTCCACCGGGCCGCAAAGGCATGGCAAGAGGCTCTGGCCGTTCTCCCCGCCGCAAGGTGGACCCCGGAACAAGTCCGGGGTGACGAATTCCTGGGGGTGACGTTTTCGCGCGAAGTCGTTCAAAAGCGGGCAAAAGGTTTCAGTCCGCAACTGCCTTGTTTGTGCCATCGGCGAGTTCTATACTAAGCGATATGGAAAGCATGACCCTCTCGCACGCCGATCCGGCACCGCTGCCCCTCAAGGGGCGGCCGCGCGAGTTCTGCACCGATGCCGCGCTCGCCGCGGCGCTGCGCGTGTTCTGGAGCAAGGGCTATGAAGGTGCCTCGCTCGCCGATCTGACCGACGCGATGGGGATCACCCGGCCTAGCCTCTATGCCGCGTTCGGCAACAAGGAGGCGCTGTTCCACAAGGCGCTCGACCTCTACGAGGCGGAGAAGCTCGCTTATACCCGCCAGGCGCTCGAACAGCCGACCGCGCGCGGCGTCGCCGAATGCTTCATGCGCGGCGCCCTCGCGATGCAGACCAGCCAGTGCGGCGATCCCAAGGGCTGTCTCGGCGTGATCAGCGCGATGCCGTGCGGGGCGGAGGCCGATTCGATCAAGGCGGACGTGATCGCGCGGCGCGCCTCGTCGCAGGCGGCGCTCGTCGAACGGTTCGAGCGGGCCAAGGCGGAGGGCGATCTGCCCGCGCACGTCGATGTCACCGGGCTGACCTGCTATCTCTACGCGCTGCTGCAGGGGCTGGCGGTGCAGGCCGGATCGGGCGCGAGCCGCGCCGATCTCGAGCGGCTGGTCGAGACCAGTCTGGCGATCTGGCCGACCCGTTAGGCCGCGTGCCGCGGCGGCTGACGTGGCTGCTGCTGGTGGCCGGGCTGGTCGCGCTGGTCGTCGCGGCCGGTGCGCGCTGGGCGGAGGGCGCGGCGCGCACCGCCGCCGACCGCGAGGCGACGACGCTGGCACGGACCCACGCCGGGCTGCTCGCCAGCGAATTGCAGAAATTCCGGCTGCTGCCGCTGGTGCTCGCCGAATATCCCGACGTCCCGCGGGCGCTCGCCGGCGGTGACGCGGCGGCGGTGCACGGCCTCGACGAGACGCTGGAGCTGCTCGCCGCGCGCACCGATGCCGCGGCGCTCTACGCCATCGACGCGCGCGGTCGCGCGGTGGCGGCGAGCAACTGGCGCTTGCCGACCAGCTTCGTTGGACAGGATTACACCTTCCGCCGCTATTTCGCCGAAGCAATGGCGCGCGGCGCCTCCGAATTGTTCGCGCTCGGTACGGTGAGCGGGCGGCCGGGCCTGTATCTGGCGCGGCGGATCGATCGCGAGGGCAGAGCGCTCGGCGTGATCGTCGTCAAGGTCGAGTTCGACCGGTTGGAACGCGAATGGGCGCAATCGGCCGGTGCGACGATCCTCACCGACGCGCGTGGGCTGATCCTCGTCACCAGCGTGCCCGGCTGGCGATTCCACCCGACCCGGCCGGTCGATGCCGCGACGCGGGCGGCGCTGCGGCGGTCGCGCCAGTTCGGCGAGTCGCCGCCGGCGACGCTCGCCTTCGTCGCCAACGATCGCGATATCCGCGTGCGACAGGATGGCCGGATGGTGCGCTATCGCATCGCCGCGGTGGCGGCGCCGCTCGCCGGCAGCCGGGTGTTGCATTTGACGCCGCTGCGGCCGTCGCTCGCCGCGGCACGCGCGCAGGCGGCGCTGTGGGGACTAGCGCTCCTCCTGCTGGTCGGGATCGCCGGCGGCATCGGCCTGCGCGCCGCCAACCGGCGCCGGTCGCAGGCGCGGGCGCGCGAATCGCTCGAACGCGAAGTGGTGCGGCGTACCGCCGAACTGCGCGAGGCCAATGCGCGGTTGATCGTCGAATCGCAGGAACGCGGCGAGGCGGACCGCCGCTTCCGCGCCGCGCGCGAGGAACTGGCGCAGGCCAATCGGCTCGGCTCGCTCGGCCAGATCACCGCCGGCGTCGCGCATGAGATCAACCAGCCGCTAGCCGCGATCCGCACCTTCGCGGAGAATGGCGCGATCCTGCTCGATCGGGGCGGCGCCGATCGCGCGCGCGAGAACCTCGGCCGGATCGTCGACCTGACCGACCGGATCGCGACGATCACCGGCGAATTGCGCGCCTTCGCCCGCCGCCGCACGCCGTCGCGCGGCGCACCGACGCTGGGCGCGGCGATCGAGGGGACGATGCTGCTGATCGGCGAGCGCGCGCGTGGCGTCGTGGTCGACGCGGTCGCCGACGATCTGCGCGCACGCCGCGTCGTCGCCGACCGCATCCGGCTGGAGCAGATTCTGGTCAACGTGATCGGCAATGCGCTCGACGCCGTGGCAGGGCGCGACTCGCGCCGCGTGACGATCGACGCCGTGCTGGAGGAGGATCAGGTGATCGTCCGCATCGCCGACACCGGACCCGGCATCGACCCGAGCCTTGACGAGACGCTGTTCACCCCCTTCGCCTCCGCCAAGCCCGAGGGGCTGGGGCTCGGCCTCGCCATCGCCCGCGATATCGCGCGCGAATTCGGAGGCGAGCTGGCGCTGGCGCCGGACGGCCCCGGCGCGACCTTCCTGCTGACGCTGCGGCTGGCATGAGCGAGCAGAGCGTCCTGTTCGTCGAGGATGACGAGGCGCTGCGCTTCGCGACGGTGCAGGCGCTGGAGCTGGCCGGCCTGTCGGTGCGCGCCTTCGCCGGGGCGGAGGCGGCGCTCGCCGCGCTGCCCGCCGATTTCGACGGGGTCATCGTCTCCGATATCCGCATGCCGCGGATCGACGGGCTGCAATTGCTCGCCCGCGTCCGCGCGCTCGACAAGGACCTGCCGGTGATCCTCGTCACCGGCCACGGCGACGTGCCGATGGCGGTGGCGGCGCTGCGCGACGGCGCGTTCGACTTCCTGACCAAGCCGTTCGCGACCGATCATCTCGTCGCCGCGATCGCGCGGGCGCTGGAGCGGCGTGCGCTGGTGATCGAGAACCGCCGGCTGCGCGCCGCGCTCGCGGCGGGCGAGACGGACAGTCCATTGATCGGCGAGAGTGCGGCGATGGTGCGGTTGCGCGGCGCGATCGAGCGGCTGGCGACGGCGGATCTCGACGTGCTGGTCGAGGGCGAGACGGGGACGGGCAAGGAGCTGGCGGCGTTGCTGCTGCACCGGCTCGGGCCGCGCCGGGCGCGGCCGTTCGTCGCGGTCGACTGCACGACGCTGAGCGAAGACGGCGGCGCGGTCGATCTGTTCGGTCATGCCGCCGACAGCGTCGCGCATACGCGGCTGTCGCGCGTCGGCGCCGTCGTCGCATCGAGCGGCGGCACGTTGTTGCTCGATGCGGTCGACGATCTGTCGCCGGCGATCCAGGCAGCGCTGCTGCGCGTCATCGAGGAGCGCGAGGTGCAGCCGATCGGCGCCGAGCGCGCCGAGGCGGTCAATCTGCGAGTCGTCGCGACGAGCCGCGGCGATCTCGCGGCGGCGGTGGCGGCGGGGCGGTTCCGCGGCGACCTGTACCATCGGCTGGCGATCACGCGGCTGCACCTGCCGCCATTGCGCGAGCGCGAGCACGACCGGATGCTGCTGTTCGCCGCCTTCGTCGATCAGGCACGCGAGGCGCTGGCGCGGCCGGATCATGCGATCGGGGAGGCCGAGCGGCATCACGTGCTGGCGCATGGCTGGCCGGGCAATGTGCGCGAACTGCGAAATTACGCCTTCGCCTGCGTCCTGGCCGCGGACGACGCCCCCGGCGACGACCGGCAGGACCTGCCGAGCCGGGTCGCCGAATTCGAGACGCGGGTGATCGTCGACGCGTTGCGCGCCAGCGCCGGCAACGTCGTCAAGGCGGTCGAGCTGCTCGGCATCCCGCGCAAGACGCTCTATTACAAGCTCGGCCGCTACGGCATCGACCCCGATGCGTTCCGCCGGCAGGGCACTTAGGCACGAGCGACTTTTAGGATGTTGGGAAGACTCCTCCCCCTGGCGGGCCGGGCTATCGGATATGGTTGCGGTGATGAGGTTCGATCGGTTTCCTCATCGAATTCGTCACCCCGGACTCGTTCCGGGGTCCACCGGGCCACAGGGGAACGGTGTCGAATCAAGCCTTTCTCCTCGCCGCAGGGTGGACCCCGGAACAAGTCCGGGGTGACGGGGTAAGCTTGGAAGACGACCGGCTCGCGCGAGCATCCGTATGCGATAGCGCTCCGGCGGGGGGAGGACTTGCCTCGGCCTAGGCCGCCATCGCCGAGGCCGCGCGGCGCAGCGAGTCGATGTCGCGGTCGATCGTTGCGGTCAGCGCCGCGACCAGCGTCGAATCGTCCTCGCCGGAGCGCATCATGCCGTGGTGCAGCATGCCAAGCGACATGATGAGAATGACGTCGGTTACCGCGGACCGTCGCTCGGCGAGCGCCGCGCCCGGCGCCAGCATCTCGAGGGCATTGAGCATCAGTTCGCGCACGTCGCGATGCGTCGCGTTGAACACCGCCGCGATGCGGGTGTTGCGCGCCGCCTCGGCGAGGATTTCGGCGAACAGCCGCGGATCGCCGTCGTCCTCGCCCGGCGTCACCAGTTGATGGATCCAGTCGCGCACGGCGTGCGCATCCCCGTCCTGGATGGCGCGGCGGAGCGAATCGGCCGCGAGGAACGACCGGCAGTCCGAATTGACGATCGCGGCGACGATATCCTCCTTGGCGGAGAAATCGCGGTACAACTGGCCCACCGCGACGCCCGATTCGCGCGCGATCTGGGCGATGCCAGTGCCATGGAAGCCGTTTTCGATGAACAGCTTGCGAGCCGCCTCAATGACCCGATACCGACGCATTTCCGCATTGTTTCGTTGTGCACCGCAACAAATATTCGAGTCGATCATTCCATCCTCGTCGGCATGCCTTGACGCCTGTTCATCACTGGTTGTAGCAGGGCGTGAGTGATCGATCACTCACATTCTTACTAGCGGACAATTTGCATGGCGAATATGCGACACGGGGTGGCGGTGCTTGCGTTGGCACTGGCATTGGCGGCGTGCGGCGGCGGCAACGAGCAGCAGCAGCAGGCGCCGCAAGGCCCGCCGCAGGTTGGTTACTTCGTGGTACGTGAACAGCCGGTGACGCTGACCACGGAACTGCCGGGGCGGACCACGGCCTATGAGACGTCAGACGTGCGTCCGCAGGTCAACGGCCTGATCCTCAAGCGTCTGTTCACCGAAGGCGACATGGTGCGCGCCGGACAGCCGCTCTACAGCATCGACCCGGCGCCCTATGAGGCGCAGGTCGCCAGCGCGCGCGCCGCGCTGGCCCGTGCCCGGGCGAACATCGCGTCGACCGCGGCGCTGGCCCGCCGCTATGGCGAACTGGTCAAGATCAACGCGATCGCCCGCCAGGAATATGAGAATTCGCAGACCAGCGCGCAGCAGGCGCAGGCCGACGTCGCCGCGCAGCAGGCCGCGCTGCGTACCGCGCAGATCGATCTGGGTCGCACGACCATCCGCGCGCCGATCTCCGGCCGGATCGGCCGCTCGCTGTCCACCACCGGTGCGCTCGTCTCCGCGTCGCAGACGCAGGCGCTGGCGACGATCCAGCGGCTCGACCCGATTTACGTCGACATCCAGCAGTCGAGCGCCGGCCTGCTCAAGCTGCGCCAGCAGGTGATGAACGGGCAGGTGACGCGCGACGGCAACGCCCGCGTCAAGCTGACGCTCGAGGACGGCACCGAATATGGCGCGCAGGGGACGCTGCGCTTCGCCGACGTCACCGTCGATCCGACGACGGGGTCGCAGACGATCCGCGCGCTCTTTCCCAATCCGCAGGGCCTGTTGCTGCCCGGCATGTTCGTCCGCGCCTCGCTGGTCGAGGGGACGCAGGCCAAGGCGCTGCTGGTGCCGCAGCGTGCGGTCAGCCGCGACGAAAAGGGGCAGGCGACCACCATGGTCATCGGCAACGACGGCAAGGTGCAGCCGCGCACGCTCCAGACCAGCCGCACGATCGGCGACAATTGGCTCGTCACCGGCGGCATCAAGCCGGGCGACAAGGTCATCGTCGAGGGCGGCATGATGCTGCGTCCCGGCATGGCCGTCCAGGGCAAGCCCTGGGATCCCAATGCCAAACCGGCCGCCGCACCCCAGGGTGCCGGCGCGCCCGCAGCTCAGGCGAAGTAACCGCTCATGGCCCGCTATTTCATCGACCGGCCGATCTTCGCCTGGGTGATCGCGATCATCCTGATGCTCGCCGGCGTCATCGCGATCCGCTCGCTGCCGATCGCGCAGTTCCCGGCGATCGCGCCGCCCGCGGTGTCGATCACCGCCACCTATCCGGGTGCCGACGCGACCACGCTCGAAAATACGACGACGCAGATCATCGAGCAGCAGATGAAGGGGATCGACAACCTTCGCTATTTCTCCTCCTCGTCGTCCTCGGCCGGCACTGTCACCGTCACGCTGACCTTCGAACAGGGCACCGATCCCGACATCGCGCAGGTCCAGGTCCAGAATAAATTGCAGGCGGCGACGCCGCTGTTGCCGCAGGAGGTGCAGCGTCAGGGGCTGATCGTCGCCAAGGCGACGCAGAACTTCCTGATGTTCGTCGGCCTCTATTCCGAGAACGGCACGCACAACGATTCGGACCTGTCGGACTATATCGCGTCCAAGCTGCAGGACCCGCTCGCCCGTGTGAACGGCGTCGGCGATACGCAGGTGTTCGGCTCGCAATATGCGATGCGGATCTGGGTCGATCCGATCAAGCTCAACAATTACGCGCTGACGATGACCGACGTGACGTCGGCGATCACCGCGCAGAACGCGCAGGTGTCTGCAGGCCAGATCGGCGCGCAGCCGGCCCCCAAGGAGCAGATGCTCAACGCCACCGTCTCGGTGGAATCGCGCCTGACCTCGCCCGAGCAATTCGCTGCGATCCGGCTGAAGAGCAACACCGACGGTTCGGTGGTGCGGCTCGGCGACGTTGCGCGCGTCGCGATCGGTGCCGAGAATTACGGCTTCTCGTCGCAGTGGAACGGCAAGCCCGCCTCGGGCATCGGCATCAAGCTGGCGCCGGGCGCCAACGCGCTCGACACGGTCGAGGCGGTGAAGACGCGCGTCAACGCCATCGCCAAGCAGTTCCCGCCCGACGTCAAGGTCATCTACCCCTATGACACGTCGCCGTTCGTGCGGCTGTCGGTGGAGCAGGTCGTCCACACGCTGATCGAGGCGGTGATCCTCGTCTTCCTCGTGATGTTCCTGTTCCTGCAGAACTTCCGTGCGACGCTGATCCCGACGATCGCGGTGCCGGTGGTGCTGCTCGGCACGTTCGCGATCCTCAGCGCGGCGGGCTTCTCGATCAACACGCTGACGCTGTTCGGCATGGTGCTCGCCATCGGCCTATTGGTCGACGACGCGATCGTCGTCGTCGAGAACGTCGAACGCCTGATCCAGACCGAGGGGCTGAGCCCCAAGGAGGCGGCGCGCAAGTCGATGGACGAGATCACCGGCGCGCTGGTCGGCATCGCGCTGGTGCTGTCGGCGGTGTTCCTGCCGATGGCGTTCTTCGGCGGCTCGACCGGCGTCATCTATCGCCAGTTCTCGATCACGATCGTCTCGGCGATGGTGCTGTCGGTGACGGTCGCGCTGATCCTCACCCCGGCGCTGTGCGCGACGATCCTCAAGCCGCACGATCCGAGCCGGACCGAGGGCAACGGGCCGCTCGCGCGCTTCTTCCGCTGGTTCAACGACAAGTTCGAGCGCGGCCAGAACCGGTACGAGAAGGGTGTGCGCAGCACCGCGCGCAGCTGGAAGCGGTCGATGCTGGTCTATCTGCTGATCGTCGTCGGCATGGCGGTGCTGTTCGTCCGCCTGCCCAACGGCTTCCTGCCCGAAGAGGATCAGGGGATCATGATCGCGCTGGTGCAGGGGCCTCCGGGCGCCACCACCGCGCGGACGCAGAAGGGCCTCGACACGATCAAGGACCATTTCCTCAAGAACGAGGGCGGCAACGTCCAGGGCGTGTTCACCGTCAACGGCTTCAGCTTCGCCGGCCAGGGCCAGAACAGCGGCATCGCCTTCATCCCGTTGCAGGAATGGTCGCATCGTGAAGGTGCCGCCAACAAGGCGCAGGCAATCGCGGGACGGGCGATGGGGGCCTTCTCGCAGTTCAAGGACGCACTGATCTTCGCGGTGATCCCGCCTGCGGTGCAGGAACTGGGCAATGCCAGCGGCTTCGACCTGCAATTGGTCGACGAGGCGGGCATCGGTCACGAAAAATTGCTCGCGGCGCGCAATATGCTGCTCGGCATGGCGTCGCAGGACAAGTCGCTGACCGGCGTGCGTCCCAACGCACTCGACGACGCGCCGCAGCTCAAGATCGAGGTCGATCAGGACAAGGCGCGCGCGCTCGGGCTCGACCTCACCACGGTCAACAATACGATCTCGACCGCCTGGGGTGGCGCCTATGTCAACGACTTCATCGATCGCGGCCGCGTCAAGCGCGTCTATATCCAGGCGGACACGGCCTATCGTCTGAAGCCCGAGGATCTCGGCAACTTCTACGTGCGCAGCGAGACCGGCACGATGGCGCCGTTCACCGCCTTCTCGACGATCGCCTGGGCGCAGGCCCCGGCGCAGCTCACCCGCTATAACGGCCTGCCGTCGATGGAAATCCTCGGCCAGCCGGCACCGGGCGTGTCGTCGGGCGCGGCGATGAAGGCGATCGAGGCGATGCACGCCAAGCTGCCGCCCGGTACCGGGCTCGAATGGACCGGGCTCAGCTATGAGGAGCGCCTGTCCGGCGGTCAGGCACCGGCCCTGTATGGCCTGTCGCTGCTGATCGTCTTCCTCTGCCTCGCCGCGCTGTACGAAAGCTGGTCGGTGCCGATCTCGGTCATGCTGGTGGTGCCCCTGGGGATCATCGGTGCGTTGCTCGCCGCGACGCTGACCGGGCTCAACAGCGACATCTATCTGCAGGTCGGCCTGATCACGACGATCGGCGTCTCGGCGAAGAATGCGATCCTGATCGTCGAATTCGCGGAAGAGCGGATCAACGAGGGGATGAAACCCTTCGACGCCGCGGTGGAGGCGGCCAAATTGCGCCTCCGCCCGATCCTGATGACGTCGCTGGCGTTCATCTTCGGCGTGCTGCCGCTGGCGATCTCGACCGGCGCCGGCGCGGGCGGGCAGAATGCCATCGGCCGCGCGGTGGTCGGCGGCATGCTGTCGGCGACGATCCTCGCGATCTTCTTCGTGCCGATGTTCTTCGTCGTCGTGCTCCGCCTGTTCGGCCACGACGAGCACGGCAAGCGCGGTGCGAAGGACGCGGGGCATGACGATCGTCCCGACGACGAGCGTCCGCATGATGACGGCGCGCACGGGCCGACGCCCGCGCCGCAGGGAGCCTGAGTGGTGATGACGAGCAAGATCCTCCTCGGCCTGCTGGGCGCGACCGCGCTCGCCGGCTGCAACCTCGCGCCGAAATACGTCCGGCCGGTGGGCGAAGTGCCGGCGGCGCTGCCGCAGGGCGGCGTCTATGCGGCGGCGGCGACAGACGCGCCCGACGTCACCAAGATCGGCTGGCGCGACTTCTTCACCGACGAACGGCTGCGCAACACGATCGCGCTGGGGCTGGAGAACAACCGCGACCTGCGCGTCGCGGCGGCCAACGTGCTCCAGGCGCGGGCGCAATATCGCATCCAGCGCGCCGATCTGGTGCCGCAGACGACGCTGTCGGCGTCGGGCACCTACACCAACAATATCCAGGGTGCGGCGAGCACGCTGGGTGGCGCGGCAAGCGGGGGCACGGGTACCGGCGGCACGGGCACGGGCGGCACCGGTACCGGGGGCACCGGCACCGGCGGCACCGGATCGAATGCCGGTGGGGGCACCGCGGGCACCGTGGGCTCGAGTTCGTCGAACTTCGAATTCTACTCGGTCAACGCCGGCTTCTCGGCGTTCGAGCTCGACCTATTCGGCCGGGTGCGCAATCTCAACCGCGCTGCGCTCGAGCAATATTTCGCCACCGAGGAGGCACAGCGCTCGACGCGGATCAGCCTGATCGCCGAGATCGCCACCGCCTGGCTGACGTTGGCGTCGGACCAGGACCAGCTCGCCATCTCGCAGCGCTCGCTGGCCTCGTTCGCGCAATCGCTCGAACTGACCCGCGCGCAATTCCGCATCGGCGTGGCATCGGAGCTCGAGGCGCGGCAGGCGGAAACCACCTATCAGGGTGCGCGCAACGATATCGCCGTGCTCAAGACGCGGGTGGCGCAGGACAAGAATGCGCTCGATCTGCTCGTCGGCGCGCCGGTGGCCGCGCCGTTGCTGCCGCAGGGCCTCGGCAATGGCGATGCCGCGTTGCAGGTGCTGCCGGCGGGTCTCGCCTCCGACGTGCTGCTGCGCCGGCCGGACGTGTTGCAGGCGGAGCATCAGCTCATCGCGCAGAACGCCAATATCGGTGCGGCGCGCGCCGCGCTGTTCCCGCGCATCTCGCTGACCGCGACGCTGGGGACGATCAGCACCGCGCTCAGCGGTCTGTTTGCGGGCGGCAGCTTCACCTACACCGGTGCGCCCTCGGTCTCGCTGCCGCTGTTCGACGGCGGCCGTCTGCGCGGCAACGTCGACCTCGCCCGCGCGCAGCAGCAGTCGGCGGTGTCGACCTACGAGAAGACGGTACAGACCGCGTTCCGCGAAGTCGCCGATGCGCTGGCGCAGCGTGGCACGATCGACGAGCAGGTCGCCGCACAGACCGCGCGCGTCGAGGCGGCGAACGTCGCGCTGCGGATCTCGGATGCGCGCTACCGGGCCGGGGTTGAATCGTTCCTGACCACGCTCGACTCGCAACGCACCGCTTATGCCGCGCAGCAGCAGCTGGTGACGACGCGGCTGAACCGCGGCAGCAATCTGGTGGAAGTGTATCGGTCGCTCGGCGGCGGGCTGGACGTCGACGATCCGCAGGTGCGTCCTGCTCCGCCAACGGCCAGGTGAACGGGGCGTCCGGGTGATGGGTCATCGTCCGGACGTCTTCCTGTTGACGGTGTGATTCGCGCGAAGACGCGAAGGAAGAAGAAGGGTTTTGCGCGCAGAGGCGCAGAGGCGCAGAGAGGGTGTCGCCGCGGCAGCGGCTGTTTCCTCCCCATGGATATGAGGGGCGCTCCGCGCCGGCCGAGACATCTCTGCGCCTCTGCGCCTCTGCGCGAACAACAAATTTTGCCGCGCAGAGCAACTGGTGACGACGCGGCTGAACCGCGGCATCAATCTGGTGGAAGTGCATCGGTCGCTCGGCGGCGGGCTGGACGTGGACGATCCGCAGGTGCGTCCCGCTTCGACAACGGCCAGGTGAACGGGGTGTCCGGGCGATGGGTCATCGTCCGGACGTCTTCCTGTTGACGGTGTGATTCGCGCGAAGACGCGAAGGAAGGAGAAGGGTTTTGCGCGCAGAGGCGCAGAGGCGCGGAGAGGGTGTCGCCGCGGCAGCGGCTGTTTCCTTCCCATGGATACAAGGGGCGCTTCGCGCCGGTCGAGACATCTTTGCGTCTCTGCACCTCTGCGCGAACAACGATTCTCCTTCTTCCTTCGCGCCTTTGCGTCTTCGCGTGAACCCGACCTTCGCTGTCACCGGTACGGCGATCCGTGGTTATGCGGCGCACGCCTCCGCCACCCGGATCGGCGCGAGGCTGTCGAGGAACTGGCGTGCGCTCGCTTCCCAGGTGAAGTGCGCTGCATAATCCACGCAGGCGCCCGGGTTTCGCGTCAGCGCCGCGGCGATCGCCGTTTCCAGATCATCGTCGATCGCGCCGACGTCGGCGCACAGCACATCCACCGGTCCCGGCGCCGGCAGCGCCGCGACGGGGGTGCCGCAGGCGAGCGCCTCGATCATCACCAGCCCGAACGTGTCGGTCCGGCTCGGGAAGACCAGAACGTCGGCGCTGCGATAGGCGGCGGCGAGCGCCTCGCCGAACCGCGGACCGAGGAAGTACGCGGCGGGATAGCGCGCGGCGAGCGTCGCCCGCGCCGGTCCGTCGCCGACCACCACTTTTGTGCCCGCCACCCGCGTGTCGAGGAACGCCTCGATATTCTTCTCCACCGCGACCCGGCCGACGTAGAGCTGGATCGGTCCCGGCAGGGCCATGATCGCCGGATCGGTCGCGCCTTCGGTCGAGAAGACGGCGAGATCGACGCCGCGTCCCCACCGCCGCAACCGGCTGAGGCCGTGCGCGCGCAACGCGGCATCGACCGACGGCGTCGAGGTCAGGATCGCGTCGGCGGGAGCGTGGAACCAGCGGATGTAGCGCCAGATCCATTCCGCGCTGACACCGGTCCGCGCCGCGACGTAATCGGGGAATTGCGTGTGATAGGCGGTGGTGAAGCGCAGCCCCTTGGCGAGGCACCAGCGCCGCGCCGCGACGCCCAGGGGTCCTTCGGTGGCGATATGGATCGCATCGGCGTCGAAGGCGCGGATCAGCCGGCCGATGCTGCGCCCGCCGGCGAGCGCCAGGCGGATTTCGGGATAGCTCGGGCAGGGCAGGCTGGCGAACCGCTCGGGCGAGACGACGAGCAGTTCATGCCCCTGCGCCTCGACTTCGCGTTTGATCGCGCTGAGCGTGCGGACGACGCCATTGACCTGCGGTTGCCACGCGTCGGTGACCAGCGCGACCCGCATCAGGCGGCGATCGTCCCGGCGCGGCTCGCGGCGCGCTCCGTCGCGACCCGTGCAGCGATCTCGTCGCCCCACAGCAGCAATTCCATCCGGCCATCGAAATGTTCGACCAGCGCGGTGCAGCCTTCGACCCAATCGCCGTCGTTGTAATAAGCGATATCGCCGATCTGGCGGATCTCGGCGGTATGGATATGGCCGCAGACGACCCCGTCGACGCCGCGCGACCCCGCCGCATGCGCCACCACCTCCTCGAAGCGCGAGATGAAGGCGACCGCATTCTTGACCTTGGCCTTGGCATGCTTCGACAGCGACCAATAGGGCATGCCGAGCCGCCGCCGCGCCGCATTGACCCAGCGGTTGAGGACCATGAGTGCGGTATAGGCGCTGTCGCCGACCAGGGAGAGCCAGCGGTGGGCGAGCGTGATCGCATCGAATTCGTCGCCGTGCAGCACCAGCAGGCGGCGGCCGTCGGCGGTGATGTGGATCGCCTTGCGGCGGATCTTGACGCCGCCGAAGTCCATGCCGGCGAACTGGCGGAACACCTCGTCGTGGTTGCCGGGAATGTAGGTGACGCGGGTGCCGCGCTTGGCGCGCTTCATCAGCCGCCAGACGACGTCGTTATGCGCCGCGGGCCAGTAGAATTTCTTCTTGAGCCGCCAGCCGTCGATCATGTCGCCGACCAGATACAGCTGCTCGCTGTCGACATGGTCGAGGAAGTCGATCAGCATGTCGGCGTTGCAGCCGCGCGTGCCGAGATGGACGTCGGAGATCCAGATGGTGCGAAACCGGCGCCGGGCGATGTCCGACCGCTCGGCGACGATCGGCCGCTGCGGCAGAAAGGCAAGAACGTCGGCGCTGCTCACATCTTTGGTGGTCATGATCGGCCCCCCGGGGCCCGCTGCCCCCGATGCCGACATGCCAGAGGGATGTGACGCTGCGATCACGGCAGCGTGACGATCGTGTTGCGATATCCGAAACGGACCAAATACGCCGGGCGCGCCGCGTCGGGCTCGCGCCCGTGGCTCAGGCCGCCATCGTCGTCCGCAGCACGGTGAGCAGCGCCCAATAGAGTCCGCCGGCGAGCAGCATCGCCGCGGGCAGCGTCATCACCCAGGCGAGCGCCATGTTGCGGATCGTCCGCCATTGCAGCCCGGCGCCGTTCGCCACCGAGGCGCCGGCGACACCCGAGGACAGGATATGCGTCGTCGAGACCGGCAGATGACCGAAGCGGTCGGCGAGCAGGATGGTCGCCGCGGTGACCAGCTCCGCCGACATGCCCATGCCGTAAGTGAGGTGGGTCTTGCCGATCCGTTCGCCGACGGTGACGACGATCCGCCGCCAGCCGACCATCGTGCCCAGCCCCAGCGCGATCGCGACGGTGACCTTGACCCAGAAGGGGATGAAGCGCGTGCCCTTTTCGAGCGCGCCGCCGTAGCTCTTGATCCCTTCGATATCCTGCGCGGTGAAGCGGGCCTGCGCGCCCTCGTCGGCGACCACCATCTTGCTGGCGTCGAGCACCAGATACATGTCGCCGCGCAGATTGGGCGTCGCCGCCGCGGGCACCTTGTCGAGCGAGCCGTAGCTGGCCAGCCGGTCGCCGACGTCGCGCGACAGCGACGACAGCGCGCCATAGACCGCGGGCGTATCGATGTTGCGGGTGGCGAGACCCTGCGTCACCGTCGCGCGCGCGACGTCGATCGAGCGCGGCTCCGGTCCCGGCTGGCGGGCGAAGATCGCCTCGGCCGAGCGTGCCTGCGCGACGAAGGCGGGCATCTCGCTCTGCGGCACGGTGCGGTTGAGCGCATAGGCGGTGGGGGCGCAGCCGATCAGGATCAGCATGATGAGCCCCATGCCCTTCTGCCCGTCGTTGCTGCCGTGCGCGAAGCTGACCGCGGTGCAGGTGAGGATGAGCGTCGCGCGGATGCCGCGCGGCGGCGGCGCGTCGGTCCGTGGCGCGCTGTAGAGCTTGGGATCGCGCATGAACCGCTTCATCACCAGCAGCAGCACCAGCGCGCCGATGAAACCGACGAGCGGGCTGAACAGCAGGCCGGTCAGCACCTTCTGCGCCTGGCTCCAGTCGACCCCGGAGGTGCCGCCGAGCCCGCGCGACAGCAATTGGTTGGCGAGGCCGACGCCGAGGATCGAACCGATCAGCGCGTGGCTCGACGAATTGGGCAGGCCGACATACCAGGTGGCGAGGTTCCACAGCACCGCGGCGAGCAGCAGCGCGAAGATCATCGCGAACCCGCCGGCCGAGCCGATGTGGAGGATCAGTTCGATCGGCAGCAACGTGACGATCGAATAGGCGACCGCACCCGACGACAGCAGTACGCCGAGGAAGTTGAAGAACCCCGACCAGATCACTGCGAGCGGCGCCGGCATGGCGTGCGTGTAGATCACCGTCGCCACCGCATTGGCGGTATCGTGGAAGCCGTTGACGAATTCGAACCCGAGCGCGATCAGCAGCGCCAGCGCAAGGAACAGGAAGACACCGGTCGCCAGCGTCTCGCCGACCTCGGCGGTATCGGAGATGACGCTGCCCCCCGCATAGCCCAGCGCGCCGATCAGGACGGCGAGGAAGATCCACCGCCCCGCCGGATGCAGATGCGCGTCGAGGCGCGGACCGTGCGAGGAGGTGGGTGTCGACGCGGCGGAAACCGTTGTAGCCATAATGGCGCGGTGCACCGCGGATGTGACGAGTTCGTGACAAAATGACGCTGGGAATGCCCGACGGTGCCGCCGTCGGGCGACGGGACCGGCCCGCCGATTCCGTTATAATCCCGTCGCAGCCAGTTTAGCCGATGGATTCGCGGGGAAAAGTCACCGATGACTCCGGCCCGGCGCCGGCGCGGCCGATTTTCCGTCAGGTCGCGGCTGGCGTCGTATCGGCCTGTATCGTCGTCAACGTCGCGGCATTCTCGCGTTTTTCGGGGCGGATGTAGATCGAGGACAGGGTCGGGACCGCCTCGCGCAATCGGTCCTCCATCTCCTCGATGATCGTCTCGCCATCGCCCATCGTGACGGTATCGACGAAATCGGCGCTGACCGCGACGAAGATCGCATCCGGCGCGGTGTGGATCGTGCGGACGTGGTTGACGGCGCTCACCGCCGGATGCGCGGCGACGATGCCGCGCACCGTCTCGACCACCTGCGGGTTGGCACGCTCGCCGATCAGCAACCCCTTCGCCTCGCGTGCCAGCAGCATCGCGACCAGCCCGAGGATCAGGCCGATCAGGATCGAGGCGACGCCGTCGATGCGCGGATCGGCGAAGGCATGGCTCGCCCAGACGCCGATGCCGGCGATGACCAGCCCGGCGAGCGCCGCCGAATCCTCGAACAGGACGATGAATCCGGCCGGATCCTTGCTCTGCCGGATCGCACGCCACCAGCCGCTGTCGCCCTTCGCCTTGGCGAACTCGCGCATCGCGATGAACCACGACGCGCCTTCCATCGCGAAGGCGATCGCCAGCACGATATAATTGACCAGGGGATCGCGCAGCGGCTCGGGTTCGAGGATGTGCAGATAACCCTCGTAGACCGACACGCCCGCGCCGACCGCGAAGATCAGGATCGCGACGACGAATGCCCAGAAATACAGTTCGCGGCCATAGCCGAAGGGGTGGATGGCGTCGGGCTGCCGCTTGGCGCGATGCTGGCCGTAGAGCAGCAGGATCTGGTTGCCGCTGTCGACGCAGCTATGCACGCCCTCGGTCAGCATCGACGAGGAACCGGTAATCCCCGCCGCGACGAACTTGGCCACCCCGATGCCGAGATTCGCCGCGAGCGCGCCGTACAGGACGATATTCTCGCGGATCCGCGCGGTCAGCCCCTGAGTCATGCCTGTTCCCTGTCGTCGGTCTGATTGTCGCAGGGGTTACGCGCGAACCGGTGGTGTGGCTCCCGCGGCGGAGGCGGAACGGGAATGGCCGCCGGCGTACGAGACGCCGACGGCCACCTTTCCTCCCCAGGAAACTCTTGGGAAATCCGTTAGCTACAGTCGCGGAGCGGGGGCAGTGGGGCGATGCGTCCGGGCAGGGTCGTCTTGTCCACCGCGCGGACATACGTTCCGGTCAGGATGTAAGGAATTGACAAGGTCTTGCCCATACCCGATCTTCGAGCGGGCAAGGAGTAGGGATGGCGGAACGTAAATTGTTTGCCGGCCACGCGGTGCGCCGGCTGCGCCGGCAGGCGGGGTTGACGCAGGCGGCGATGGCCGAGGTGCTGGCGATTTCTTCGAGCTATCTCAACCTCGTCGAGCGCAATCAACGGCCCTTGTCGGCGACCCTGCTGGTCAAGCTCGCCGAATCCTACGATTTCGATCCGCGCGCGCTGACCGCGGGCGAGCCGGGCGGCGGCGATGCGGCAATGCGGCGGCGGCTGGCGGACCCGATGTTCGCGGACCTCGAAATCGATCGTAACGAAGTCGGCGAATGGCTCGCCGGCGCGCCGGGTGGTGCGGAGGCGTTCGCCCGCGCCTATGACCGGCTCGGCGCGGGCGGGGGCAGCGGCGTGTCGGACGGCGTCGATCCGGTCGCCGAGGTGCGCCGCGAGATCGAACGCTGGCGCGGCCATTTCGCCGATCTCGACAGCGCGGCGGAGGCGCTCGCCGACGAATTGCGGCTCGGCGCGGGCGACCTGTACGGCGCGATCGCCGAGCGGCTGCGCGTCAAGCATCAGCTTACCATCCGTATCCTGCCGATGGACGTGATGCCCGACCTGTTGCGCCGGCTGGACCTGCACGCGCGCCAGTTGCAGTTGAGCGAGGTGCTTGATCCGGCGTCGCGGACCTTCGCCGCCGCCTATCAGCTCGCGCAGATCGAGGCGCGCGCCGAGATCGATGCGCTCGCCAAGGGCGCCGATTTCGCCGACCGGTCGGGTGAGCGGCTGTTCCGCCGCCATCTCGCCAGCTATTTCGCCGCGGCGGTGATGATGCCCTATGCGCGCTTCCTGCGGGCGTGCGAATCGACCGGCTACGACCTCGAACTGTTGCAGCGCCGGTTCGGGGCGGGGTTCGAGCAGGTGGCGCACCGGCTCACCACGCTGCATCGCGTCGGTGCGCGCGGCCTGCCCTTCTTCCTGATCCGCATCGATCGCGCGGGCCAATGTTCCAAGCGCTTTTCGGGGGCGAGCGCGTCGCCGCTCGCCGAGGCGGAGGGGCGATGCCCGTTGTGGCGGCTTCACCACGCCTTCGACCGGCCGGGCAGTCTCGCGGTGCAGCTCGTCGACCTGGAGGATGGCGCGCGCTGGCTGACGATCGCGCGCACCGTCACGCCGCAGCGTCGCCGCTATGGCGGCGTGCTCGCCGAATTCGCGGTCGGCATCGGCGTCGCGGCGGAGCTGGGCGGCGCGCTCGCGGTGGCGCGCGGGGTCGATCTCAAGGGCGATGCGACGCCGATCGGCCTCGGCTGTCGCGCCTGTCATCGTACCGATTGCCCGCAGCGCTCGGCACCGCCCGCCGGGCGGGCGCTGCTCATCAACGAGCGCGATCGCGGCGTCTCCGGCTTCACCTTCGCCGGCGACTGAATGTAAAAGAGCATACAGCCAAACAACGGAATGTCATGAATTGTGACAAGATAACTCGCTTTCACGTTGATATCCGGCGTTCGAGGGTGTCAATTTAGGTACATATCCTCGCATTCGGACCCAAGCGAGGATGTGACATGACCTACCAGCAGCAGATCGGCGGCGCGCGCGACCTCATCGGCGGACAGGCGACCTGGGGCGGGATCGACGCGGAATCGGTCGCGCGCATGCGTCTCCAGAACCGCTTCCGCACCGGACTCGACATCGCGCGCTACACCGCCGCGATCATGCGCCGCGACATGGCCGCCTATGATGCCGATCCGTCCGCCTACACCCAGTCGCTCGGCTGCTGGCATGGCTTCATCGGCCAGCAGAAGATGATCAGCATCAAGAAGCATTTCGGCACCACCGACCGGCGCTATCTCTACCTGTCGGGCTGGATGGTCGCGGCGCTGCGCAGCGACTTCGGCCCGCTGCCCGACCAGTCGATGCACGAGAAGACCAGCGTCCCCGCGCTGATCGAAGAGCTCTACACCTTCCTGCGGCAGGCCGATGCGCGCGAACTCGGCCTGTTGTTCCGCGATCTCGATCACGCCCGCGCCGCCGGCAACGACATCGAGGCGCAGCGGCTGACGCAGGCGATCGACAACCACCAGACGCATGTCGTGCCGATCATCGCCGATATCGACGCGGGCTTCGGCAATGCCGAGGCGACCTATCTGCTGGCCAAGAAGATGATCGAGGCGGGGGCCTGCGCGCTCCAGATCGAGAATCAGGTCAGCGACGAGAAGCAATGCGGTCATCAGGACGGCAAGGTCACCGTGCCGCACGAGGACTTCCTCGCGAAGGTGCGCGCCTGCCGCTACGCCTTCCTCGAGCTCGGCGTCGACGACGGCATCATCGTCACCCGTACCGATTCGCTCGGCGCCGGCCTGACCAAGCAGATCGCCTATTCGAAGGCGCCCGGCGATCTCGGCGACCGATATAACGGCTTCCTCGACTGCGACGAGATCGACGTGGCCGAGGTCGGCAACGGCGACGTCGTCATCAGTCGCGACGGCAAGCTGCTGCGGCCGAAGCGGTTGCCGTCCAACCTGTTCCAGTTCCGCGAGGGGACGGGGGCGGACCGCTGCGTGCTCGATTGCATCACCAGCCTGCAGAATGGCGCCGACCTGTTGTGGATCGAGACCGAGAAGCCGCATATCGAGCAGATCGCGTCGATGGTCGACCGCATCCGGGAGGTCGTTCCCGACGCCAAGCTCGTCTACAACAACAGCCCCAGCTTCAACTGGACGCTCAATTTCCGCCAGCAGGTCTATGACGCCTGGGTCGAGGCGGGGCGCGACGTGTCCGCCTATGACCGCGCGCGGCTGATGTCGGTCGACTATGACGCGACCGAGCTGGGCGCCGAGGCGGACGACCGCATCCGCACCTTCCAGAAGGATGCAGCGGCGCGGGCGGGCATCTTCCATCACCTCATCACGCTGCCGACCTATCACACCGCGGCGCTGTCGACCGATAATCTCGCACGCGAGTATTTCGGGGAGGCGGGGATGCTCGGCTACGTCAAGGGCGTGCAGCGCAAGGAGATCCGCGAAGGCATCGCGTGCGTGAAGCACCAGAACATGTCGGGCTCCGACATCGGCGACGATCACAAGGAGTATTTCGCCGGCGAGGCGGCGCTCAAGGCGGGCGGCGCGCACAATACGATGAACCAGTTCGCCGCATGAGGATGGGGCGGGGTGGGGAATCGATCTATCCGCCCCCGTCACCCCGGACTAGTTCCGGGGTGACGGGGGCGGGAGTGTCGTTCTCGCTTTGTTGGCGATCGGCATAAGTAGCGAAATGATGATTCGCGCGAAGACGCGAAGACGCGAAGGTGTTGCGGTCGCCGCGGTCGTGGTCCGTCATACCAAGCGATTATGATGACAGGGCCACGCTCGCCCGGAGCGCGACACCTTTGCGTCTTCGCGTCTTCGCGCGATCAAAATCTTTTCTAAAGTACGTCCATCAGCGTCGGATCAGGCACGCTCTGCGTCCCCCTGCCATATTTGGCCCGGCGGCACGTTTCATCGCGTTGGCTGTCTATGATGACATCATGGTCCACCGCGCCGTTTGCCCTGATGTCTCGGAGCGCGCCGCGAGTGGGCACGGTCATCGGCCGGCCGATCCAGCCCGCGGGCTGGTGCGCCCGACCGGTCCAAGGAACGGGATCGCCCGATGCTGCCCAAATACGTGACGCGGCCCTTCCGCCTCTATACGGACTTCCACGGTCGATCCACCCGGCGCGAGTTCCTGTGCTTCAGCGTGATCCTGTGGATGGCGCTGTTTGCCGCCTTCTGTCTCGGCGACGCGCTGGACAAGCCGGCCAGCCATGACTGGGCGGTGGCCCTCTGCGGCATCGTCGTGCTCGCGCTGATCGTTCCCGGCTTGGCCGTGAAAGTGCGACGGCTGCATGACATGGACCTGTCGGGATGGTGGGTGGTCGCTTCGGGCGTGCCGTACCTCGGCTTTCTCGTCGACTTGTTCTTCGTGTTCAAGGCGGGGGATGCCACCGACAATCGCTTCGGGGCGAACCCACGACTCGCCGCCGGCGCGACGGCCTGACCTCTCCTAGGCGCCGGCGTTGGTCAGGCGTTCGAGCTGATACTTGCTGAGTTCCAGCTCCATCGCCGGAAGCAGGTCTTCCAACTGCGCCACCTTGGTCGCGCTCGCGATCGGTGCGGTGACGCCCGGCTGCGCGATCAGCCACGCCAGCGCGATCTGTGCGTGGCTCGCGCCGGTCTCCTCCGCGACGCCGTCCATCGCGGTCAGCACGTCGGCGCCCTTGCCGTCGAGCAATTCGGTCATGCGGCCGCCGCGAACGCTTTGGCCGAGGTCGTCCTTGCTGCGGTACTTGCCGGTGAGGAAGCCCGAGGCGAGGCCGTAATAGGGCAGCACGCCGATGTTCTCGGTGACGCAATAGTCCTGCAGCTCGCCTTCGAACTTGTGGCGGCTGACGAGGTTATATTCGGGCTGGAGCACGTGATAGCGCGGCAGGTCGTGCGCCTTGGCGGCGTCGATCGCCGATTTCAGCCGCGCGGCGTGGAAGTTGGAGGCGCCGATGACGCGGACCTTGCCCGCGTCGATCAGCCGGCCGAATGCCTCAAGCACCGCCTCCTGCGGCACGCCGTCGTCGTCCTGATGCGCGTAATAGAGGTCGATCCGGTCGGTGCCGAGCCGCTTGAGCGACGCCTCGGCGGCGGCGGCGATACGGGCGGGGGCGAGCTTCTCGCCGCCTTCGCCGGGGAGCATGCCGACCTTGGTGGCGAGCAGCACCGAATCGCGCTTGCCGCTGGCCTTCAGCCATTCGCCGATCATCGTCTCGGACTCGCCGCCCCGATGGCCGTCGACCCAGGCCGAATAGACGTCGGCGGTGTCGATCATCGTGCCGCCGCCGGCGACGAAGGCGTCGAGCACGGCGAAGCTCGCCGCACGGTCGGCCGTCCAGCCGAAGACGTTGCCGCCGAGGACGAGCGGGGCGATGCGGAGGTCGGTCGAGCCTAAGCGGCGCAGGGTCATGGCTGGGCGTCCGTGTCGTTGGAGGTGACGGCGTCGAGGTCGATGCTGTTGGCGTCGAGCATCGCGGCGGCGTCGTTGAGCTGGGCGGCTTCGTCGGCGCTGACCGTGCCGGGATCGTCGCCGCCGCCGCGCGAACAGGCGAGCAGCGCCAAGGGGAGGACGGCCGCCGCCAGCAGGCGCGACCGGCGATCGTCCCCCCGCGGCATCAGTTCTTGAGCGAGCGGCCGGCGCGCTCGAGCGCGTTGCCGGTGGCGTCGGCGGCGCGGTCGGCGCCGTTGCTGATCGCATCGCCAGCGCGGTCGAGGCGGTCGTCGGCATGGGCGGCGGCGTTGTCGAGATGGTCGCCGGCATTGTCGATGTGGCGCTCGGCCGAGCCGAAGGCGCGGTCGGTGGCGGCGTCGACGTCGCTGACGGCGTTGCGCGTCGTCGCTTCGGTGTCCGCGGCGATCGCGTTGGCGGCGTCGGCGGTCTCGTTCTGGGCGTTCTGGCTGCACGCGGCGAGGCCCACGGCCAACGGGGCGGCGAGGATCAGCAGGCGCTTCATCGATAATCTCCCGGTAAGTTCACTAACCTCGCGCAAACGCGGGTCGGCCGGTTCGGGTCCGCGTTGACCGCATATAAAGATATCTTTATATGTTGATGCGACATGACCCTCGCGCTCGATATCTTCCGTGCCTTAGCCGATGCCACGCGGCTGCGCATCTTCTCGCTGCTGCGCACGATGGAGCTGTCGGTGGGTGAGCTGGCGCAGGTGCTCGGCCAGAGCCAGCCGCGCGTCAGCCGCCATGTGAAGATCCTGTGCGACGCCGGCCTCGCCGAGCGGCGCAAGGAGGGGAGCTGGGTGTTCGTCGCGCTCGGCCGGGCGGCGGCGACGGGTCCGGTCGCGGTCGCGATCGACCAGTGGCACAAGACCGAGCCCGATCATTGGGCGGTCGCCGACGCCGCGCGGCTCGCCGCGGTGCGCGCCGATCGCGCGGCGAGCGCGGCGCAATGGTTCGAGGGCCATGCCGACGAATGGGATGCGATCCGCTCGCTCCATATCGCCGAGAGCGAGGTCGAGGCGGCGATGGCGCAGGTGCTGGGCGACGGACCACTCGGCAGCCTGATCGACATCGGCACCGGCACCGGGCGGATGCTCGAACTGTTCGGCGACCAGGCGGACAGCGCGCTCGGTATCGACCGGTCGTCGGAGATGCTGCGGCTCGCCCGCGCCAAGCTGCACGACCGCGCCAATACCGAACTGCGCCAGGCGGACCTCTATGCGCTGCCGATGGCGGACGGCGCGGCGGATGTCGCGATCCTGCACCACGTGCTGCATTTCGCGCAGCAGCCCGGTGCGGCGATCGCCGAGGCGGCGCGCGTGCTGGGGCAGGGCGGGCGGTTGCTGATCGTCGACTTCGCGCCGCACGATCGCGAGGATCTGCGCACGCGCGACGCGCATACCCGGCTGGGCTTCGCGGACGACCAGATCGCGGGCTGGTTCGGCAATGCCGGGCTCGCGCTCGCGCGGACCGAGACGCTCAAGGGCGGCGAATTGACGGTGACATTGTGGCTCGGACGCAAATCGGGCGCGAGCCTGCGTGAAGTACCTTTGAAAAAGGTTGGGGTGGCATGACGATTTCGGTGAACCAGCTCGAAGAGGCGCAGATCGCGCTCAAGGCGCCGCTCTATGCGGACGTCGCGGGGGATATCGACGTTTCGTTCGAATTCTTCCCGCCCAAGAACGAGAAGATGGAAGAGCAGCTCTGGGATGCGGTGCGGACGCTCGAGCCGCTCGCGCCGAGCTTCGTGTCGGTAACCTATGGCGCGGGCGGCTCGACGCGCGAACGGACGCACGCCACGGTGGCGCGGATCCAGCGCGAGACGTCACTGGCGGCGGCGGCGCATCTGACCTGCGTCGAGGCGACCAAGGCGGAGATCGATCAGGTCGCCGAGGAATATTGGGCGGCGGGCGTGCGGCATATCGTCGCGCTGCGCGGCGATCCGCCCGCGGCGGGGGCGAAGTTCGCCAGCCATCCGGGCGGGTATGAGAATGCGGCGGCGCTGGTCGCCGGGCTCAAGCGACTGCATCCGTTCGAGATTTCGGTGGCGGCCTATCCCGAATGCCATCCCGATTCGCCCGACATGTCGGCGGACATCGACAATCTGAAGCGCAAGTTTGACGCGGGTGCGACGCGTGCGATCACGCAATTCTTCCACGAGCCCGAGACCTTCTTCCGCTATCGCGATCAGGTCGCCGCGGCGGGGATCGACGCCGAGATCGTGCCGGGGATCATGCCGGTGACCAATTTCGCCAGCGTCGTGCGGATGAGCAAGATGTGCGGCACCGAGGTGCCGGCGTGGATGGCGCGGCTGTTCGACGGGCTGGAGGATCATCCGGCGTCGCGGCAACTGATCGCGGCGACGCTGGCGGCGGAGCTGAGCCGCAAGCTCTATGCGGGCGGGGTGAAGTCGCTGCATTTCTACACGCTCAACCGGGCCGAGCTGGCGTTCGCGATCTGCCACCTGCTGGGGGTGCGGTCGAAGCCGGTGGCGAGCGTCGCGGCGGCGTGAACAATTCCTCCCCCGCAAGGGGGAGGTGGCGCCGCGAAGCGGTGACGGAGGGGGAGGACAGGGTGGCGCTTCATTGGAAGCATATCGTGTCCTCCCCCACCACCACTCGGCTGACGCCGAGCGGTCCCCCTCCCCCTTGCGGGGGAGGACTTAAGTTGAGATCGGACGTAGCATGACCACACGCGACACATTCCTTGCCGAGGCCGCCAAGCGCATCCTGATCACCGACGGCGCGTTCGGCACCGAGATCCAGAACTGGAAGCTGTCCGAGGCGGATTATGCCGGCACGCTCGGCCTGAGCCATGACCAGAAGGGCAACAACGACATCCTCGCGCTGACCAAGCCGGAGGTGCCCGAGTCGATCCACCGCGCCTATTTCGAGGCGGGGGCGGATATCGCCGAGACCAACACCTTCTCCGCCAACAAGATCAGTCAGGCCGATTACGGCGCCGAGCATCTGGTCCGCGAGATCAACGTCGAGAGCGCGAGGATGGCGCGGCGCGTCGCCGACGAGTTCCAGGCGAAGGACGGGCGTCCGCGCTTCGTCGCCGGGGCGATCGGGCCGACCAACAAGACGCTGTCGCTGTCGCCCGACGTCAACGATCCCGGCTATCGCGAGATCGACTTCGACTATCTCAAGGACGTGTATCGCGAGCAGATCGACGCCTTGGTCGAGGGCGGTGCCGACTTCGTCCTGATCGAGACGGTGTTCGACACGCTCAACGCCAAGGCGGGGATCATGGCGGCGCTGGAGGCGGGGGACGCATTGGGGCGCGACCTGCCGATCATGATGTCGATGACGCTGACCGATCTGTCGGGGCGCAACCTGTCGGGCCATACCGTCGAGGCGTTCTGGCATGCGGTGCGCCATGCCAAGCCGCTGACGATCGGGCTCAACTGCTCGTTCGGTGCGGAGCAGTTGCGACCGCATGTGAAGACGCTGAGCGAGATCTGCGACACGCTGATCATGATCTACCCCAATGCCGGCCTGCCCAACGAACTCGGCGCCTATGACGAGGCGCCGGCGACCACCGCGGGGCTGGTCGGCGAATGGGCGCAGGCGGGGCAGGTCAACGTGCTCGGCGGCTGCTGCGGTTCGACCCCGGCGCATATCAAGGCGATCGCCGAGATGGCGCGCGGGGTGACGCCGCGGCCGGTGCCGGTCGCACCGGTGCGGACGCGGCTGGCCGGACTCGAGCCGTTCACGATGGCGGCATGACTCCCTTCGACATCATCGCGCGGCTCAACGCCGCACGTATCCACCACACGATCACCAGCATCAGGGACGATGCGCTTCTGATCGATGCGGCGGTGCCGGGCGAACGGTGGGAGATCGAGGTGTTCGAAGACGGCCACGTCGAAGTCGAACGCTACCGATCCGATGGCGAGATCGCGGACGAAGCCGCCCTCACCGATTTGCTTGCTCGTTTCTCGGATAATCCATGACCATTTCCTCCGCCCAGTTCGTCAATATCGGCGAGCGCACCAACGTCACCGGCTCGGCGCGCTTCAAGAAGCTGGTGATGGCCGGCGATTACCCCGCTGCGGTCGCGGTGGCGCTGCAACAGGTCGAGGCGGGCGCGCAGGTGCTCGACGTCAACATGGACGAGGGCCTGCTCGACGCGCACGAGGCGATGACGACCTTCCTCAAGCTGATCCAGGCCGAGCCCGATATCGCGCGCATCCCGGTGATGGTCGATTCGTCCAAGTGGGACGTGATCGAGGCGGGGCTGAAATGCGTGTCCGGCAAGCCGATCGTCAATTCGATCAGCATGAAGGAAGGCGAGGAGGCGTTCCTGCACTATGCGCGCAAGTGCATGGCCTATGGCGCGGCCGTCGTCGTCATGGCGTTCGACGAGGTCGGGCAGGCGGACACCAAGGAGCGCAAGGTCGAGATCTGTTCGCGCGCCTATGAGCTGCTGATCGGCATCGGCTTTCCGCCCGAGGACATCATCTTCGATCCCAACGTCTTCGCAGTTGCGACGGGGATCGAGGAGCATAACAATTACGGCGTCGACTTCATCGAGGCGTGCCGCGAGATCAAGGCGAGGCTCCCGCACGTCCATATCTCGGGCGGCCTGTCGAACCTGTCGTTCAGCTTTCGCGGCAACGAGCCGGTGCGCCGCGCGATGCATTCGGTGTTCCTCTATCATGCCATTCCCGCGGGGATGGACATGGCGATCGTCAACGCCGGCCAGCTCGACGTCTATGACACGATCGATCCCGAGCTGCGGACGGCGTGCGAGGACGTCATCCTCAACCGCGATCCCGAGGCGGGCGACCGGCTCGTCGCGCTCGCGGAGAAATATCGCGGCACCGATGCGGTGGCGGAGAAAGCGGCGGCGGAATGGCGCTCGCTTCCCGTCACCAAGCGGCTGGAATATGCGCTGGTCAAGGGCATCGACGCGCATGTCGTCGACGATACCGAGGAATGCCGCCAGCAATTCGCACGGCCGATCGAGGTGATCGAGGGGCCGCTGATGGACGGAATGAACGTCGTCGGCGACCTGTTCGGATCGGGCAAGATGTTCCTGCCGCAGGTGGTGAAGAGCGCGCGTGTGATGAAGAAGGCGGTGGCGCATCTGCTGCCGTTCATCGAGGCGGCCAAGGAGCCCGGCGCCAAGGGCAAGGGCAAGATCGTCATGGCGACGGTGAAGGGCGACGTCCACGATATCGGCAAGAACATCGTCGGCGTCGTGCTCCAGTGCAACGGCTTCGACGTGGTCGATCTCGGCGTGATGGTGCCGTGGACCAAGATCATCGAGGCGGCGAACGAGAATGACGCCGATATGATCGGCCTGTCGGGGCTCATCACCCCGAGCCTCGACGAGATGGTGACCGTCGCCGAGGAGATGAAGCGCGCCGGCATGACGATGCCGCTGCTGATCGGCGGCGCGACGACGTCGAAGGTGCATACCGCGCTGCGCATCTCGCCCGCCTATGACGGGCCGATCGTCCATGTGCTCGACGCGAGCCGCGCGGTCGGCGTCGCGACGACGCTCGTCTCCGACACGCAGCGCGACGCCTATGTCGCTGGCGTCGCCGAGGATTACGAGAAGGTGCGGCTGGCGCGCGCCAACAAGGGGCAGAACGACCTGCTGCCGCTCGCCGAGGCGCGCAAGCGCGGCTTCGTCGCCGATATGGCGCTCAAGGCACCGCCGGTCGCCAAGCCTGGCATCCATGTGTTCGACGATTGGGACCTTGCCGACCTGCGCCAGTATATCGACTGGACGCCGTTCTTCCGCGCCTGGGAACTCGCCGGCAATTTCCCAGCGATCCTCACCGACGAGGTGGTCGGCACCAGCGCGACCGGCCTGTACGAGGACGCGCAGGCGATGCTCGATACGATCATCGCCGAGAAATGGCTGACCGCGCGCGGCGTCGCCGGGCTCTGGGCGTGCCATCGCCACGACGACGACGTCTGGGTTTATACCGAGCATCGCGACTCGCATCGCAGCCCCGATGGCGCGAGCATTCCCGAAGGCTTCCACATCCCCAATCTCGACCGCACGCGGGAGGCGAGCGTGCGGTTGCCGTTCCTGCGCCAGCAGATCGCCAAGCGCGAGGGGCGGGCGAATATGTGCCTCGCCGATTTCATCGATCCGGCGGGCGACTGGATGGGCGGCTTCGCGGTCGGCATCCACGGCATCGACGCGCATATCGCGCGGTTCAAGGCCGACAACGACGATTACAACGACATCCTGCTGAAGGCGCTGGCGGATCGCCTCGCGGAGGCGTTCGCCGAGGCGCTGCACGCGCACGTCCGCCGCGACCTGTGGGGCTATGCGCCCGACGAGCAGCTCACCAACGAGGCGCTGGTGCGTGAGCAATATCGCGGTATCCGGCCGGCGCCGGGCTATCCCGCCTGTCCCGAGCATAGCCTCAAGCGGATGCTGTTCGACATGCTCGATGTCGAGGGCAATGCCGGGCTGGAGCTGACCGAGAGCTTCGCGATGCTGCCGACCGCGGCGGTCAGCGGCTTCTATTTCGGCCATGCGCAGGCGGAATATTTCGGCGTGGCGCGGATCGGCGAGGATCAGGTGGCCGATTATGCCGCACGGCGCGGGGTGGACGTCAAACAGGCGGAACGCTGGCTGCGGCCGAACCTCGATTGAGTCTCGCCCGGCGCCTTTGGGGCGCCGGGCGGCGAGGACTCACTTGGCGCGGATCGTGACGCCGTGCGCCGGCCCACGCCGCGACCGTTTCGCACATAGTCTCCGGCAGCGACTTGTCCTTGGCGATCAACGGGCTGGTGCTACGCGGCATGCAGATCCTGGCGGCCGGGTCGGCGATGACGCGCGCGGGAACGATGACGACGGGCGGCTTCTTCGCGGCGAGCGCCGAGCTGGCAGCGCCGGTCACGATGGCACACAGAGCGGCGGTACGGAGGATGGCGGACATGATGGCCCCTTGCGGATGATGTCGCACCAAGCGGCGACGTCACACAGAGTGCATTAGTCGTGCCATACACCGTGGAACTGGATTCGTTGGATTTTTCGGAGGGGCGATTGGTGGCCGGCGCCACGGATCGGCGTGAGGCGCCGTTCCGTGGCGGCTTGCCGGTCAGAATCCGCGTTTCCTCAACGCCGGGTCGCGCCGGAGCAGCGGTGCGACGACCGGGATCGTCAGCATCGTGCTCGCCACCGCCATCAGCAGCAGCGCGGTGAACGTCTCGTTGGTGATGATCTTCTTGTCCAACAGGATGTTGACAAAGATGATCATGATCAGCGCCTTGGTCTGAAGCAGCCAGCCGATCGCCTTGGCGTCGCCCTTCGGCCATTTGAGGATGCGGCCGGCGAGGTGGATGCCGGCGAGCTTGCCGCCGACCGAGGCGGCGAGCAGCAGCGCGGCGACGGCGAACACCGCCGCGCCCCCCACGCCCCATTGCGTCTTGAGACCCGTCGACAGGAAATAGACCGGCATCACCGCGAGCAGGATGGTCTGGCGGAAGCGGTCCATCCGCGCCTCGCCGAACCAGCGCGCATCGAGCACCGCACCCGCCAGAAAGGCGCCGACCATGAAGTGCAGCCCGGCCCAGTCCGCCGCGAAGCCGCACAAAGCGAGCCAGATCAGCCCGACGTACCAGCGGTCGTTCTCGCCGAGCGCGCGCAGCAGCTTGCGGATCGCCCAGGTGGCGATGGCGAAGCCGACGAGGAAGCCGCCCTGCCGCCCGACCCGCTCCCAGTCGAGCAGGATCAGCGCGAGCACGCCCCAGATCGCGATATCGTCGAGGCTGGCGTAGCGCAGCACGCGCTGGCCGAGCGGTTCGCGCAGGATGTCGAGCTTCTCCATCAGCAGCACGAGGATCGGCAAGGCGGTGACCGCGCAGGCCATGCCGATGCCGAGCACGACCTGCCAGTCGGCTCCGTCGGCGCCGCGCCAGCCGGGATAGCGGAGCATGATCAGCGCCGCGACGCTGCCCGCGACCAGCGGCACGCCGAGCGCGAGGCCGGCGGTGACCCCGGTCTCGCGGCGGCGGCGCCACGCCTCGCCGAGGTCGAGCTCGAGCCCCGCCACCCAGACGAACAGCATCACCGACCACCAGGCGATGCCGTTGAGCGCGCTCATCGTCGGCGCGGTGAAGACGAAGGCATAATAATCGGGGAAGATCGCGCCGAGCACGCCCGGCCCGAGCAGGATGCCGCCGATGATCTGCACGACGACCAGCGGCGCCCAATAATCGGTGCGCCCGACCCGCCAGACCAGCCACGGCAAGGTGAAGATGATGAGGATCGCGAGGAGGAAGACCTCCGTCGGTGACATGGCGTGCATTCTGCCCTCCCGTGGCGACCCCCCGGTCGCCTTATCGTTACGGCGGCGATAGCCGATCCGTAGTTGGGACCGCAATCATTCTGACGTCGCGGGTCATTCCGGGACAGGCGGGCGTGCGGATCGCAGCGGCGGCGGCGCGCTTCAGGCGATAGGATGCGGCGATGACCCGCATGATCCTCGCGCTCGCGCTGCTCGCCGCCCCGGCCTCCGCCCAATCGGGCAAGCCGTTCACCATCGCCGAGACCGGGCAGGGCTTCGACGATCTGCAGGCGGCGGTATCGTCGGTGCGGATGGGGACCGCGACGATCCGCATCGCCCCCGGCGTCTACCGGCAATGCGCGGTGCAGCAGGGCGGCCGCATCACCTTCCAGGCGGTGACGCCGGGCACCGCGATCTTCGAGAAGGAGGCGTGCGAGGACAAAGCGGCGCTGGTGCTGCGCGGGCAGGGATCGGTGGTCGATGGGCTGGTGTTCCGCGGCTATCGCGTGTCCGACGGCAATGGCGCGGGCATCCGCACCGAGATGGGCGACCTGACCGTCACCAATGCGATGTTCCTCGACAGCCAGGAGGGCATTCTGGGCGGCGAGCCGACCGGCCAAAGGATCACGATCGACCGCTCGACCTTCGCGGGGCTCGGCCAGTGCGACGAGGCGGTCAATTGCTCGCATGCCATCTATCTCGCCAATCGCGGGCAGGTGACGATCACGCGCTCGCGCTTCGAGCGCGGCACCGGCGGCCATTACGTCAAGCTGCGCGTGCCCAACGTCGTCATCACCGACAACAGCTTCGACGACACCGCCGGCGCCAAGACCAATTACATGATCGATTTGCCGGAAGGCGCGCGCGGCCTGATCGCGCGCAATGGCTTCGTCCAGGGGCGCGGCAAGGAGAACAGCAGCGGGCTGATCGTGGTGGCGGCGGAGGCGAAGACCTATCCGTCGGCGGGGCTGCGCATCGAGGACAATGACGCACGGCTCGCGCCGGGCGCGCCGGACAATCCGGCGTTCGTCGCCGACCTCAGCCACGAGCGGCTGGCGGTGGGCGCGAACCGGCTGGGGCCGGGCATACGGATGTTCGAGACGCGGTGAGCGTCGGGGGGATTGGCGGCTAGACGGATTTCTCCTCCTGGCGGGGAAGGGCAATCGCATATGGCTGCGGTGATGAGGCTCGATCGGTTTCCTTATCGGATTCGTCACCCCGGACTCGTTCCGGGGTCCACCGGGCCGCGAGGGAACGGTGTCGAATCAAGCCTTTCTCCTCGCCGCAGAGTGGACCCCGGAACAAGTCCGGGGTGACGGGGCAAGCTTGGACGACGACAGGCTCGCACGAGCATGACCATCTGGAGTGCGGCGACGGCATTGTATCGCCGTCATGCCGGACTTGATCCGGCATCCCGCTTCTTGTTCGCGACGTCCGAAGAAGCGGGACCCCGGCGCAAGGCCGGGGTGACGGGGCGGGTTTGGGAAGTCGCCCGACCCTAGCGGTCGCGGCGCGCGGCGCGGACGATCACGGCGGACGACAGCAGGATCGACGACACCAGCGCGCCGACCGACAGCAAGCCGCCCGGCGTCATCGTCAGCTCCGCGCGCAGCCGGCTGCGCTTGCCGATGCGGAGCGCGATCGCGGCGCGCTGGATGGCGGGGCGTGCGGGAAGGGCGGGGGTTTCCATGCCGGTCCAACGATCGACCGGCGGCGGCGTTCAATCGCTACGGGGCAGCCGTCGCGGATCGATCACGACATGGCGGATGCGGGTGCGGTTCCAGGTGTAGCTGACATGGACCAGCCCGTCTCGGGTCTGGATGACCGCGGGATAGGCATAGCCGTCGGGGCGCGGCTTGCTCTCCAGCGTCAGCACGTGATGCCAGCGGATGCCGTCGCCGGACAGCGCGACGTCGAGCGGGTAGCGCGGGCCGTCGCCGGGCCGGTCGGGCCAATGCGCGCTGTGATTGTAGACGATCAACTGCCGGCCGTCGGCGAGCGTCACCGCATCGGTGCCGGCGTTGGGATTGGGCAGGTCGATCGCGGCGAGCGGCGACCAGCTGCGGCCGTCGTCGCGCGACCAGCTCATCGCCAGCGCGCCCTGTCGCGTCCGCGCGACGAGTTCGAGGCGGTGATCGGGGAAAGCCAGCACGCTCGGCTGGATCGCCTCGATTCCCATCGGCGAGGGGATGGCGGGCTCGACCTGCCACGTCCGGCCGGCATCGGTGGAGCGCTCCATGCGGATGAACCAGCGATTGTGTTCGGGCGTGCCCTCCTCGCGGCTCGACGGGGCGAGCCATGCGCCGCCGGGCGTCACCGCCGGCTTGTTCTTGATCGGGCCGAGCACGCCGTCGGGAAGGCGGCGCGGCGCGCTCCAATGCCGCCCGCCGTCGCCGGAGGTGATCACCATCCCCCACCATTCGCGCGGGTTGGGGCCGACCTTGTAGAACAGGTGGAGCGGTTGCCCTGCGGGCTGGAACAGCACCGGGTTCCAGGTCGGGAAGCGCGTGCCGTCGGCGGTGCGGCCGTCGGCGACGCTCACGGGTCTGTGCCAGCCGGACCGGTCGTGGCGGGCGAACCAGATGGTGACGTCGGGCCGGCTCTCGCCGCTGCCGCCGAACCAGGCGGCGGCGATCGCGCCGTCGGGCAGTTCGACCAAGGTCGAGGCATGCGCCTGTGGATAGGGCGGGGCGGGGTCGATGAACTCGCTGCGCAGGATCGGGGTGGCGAGGGCGGTGGCGGCGAGGAGCGGCGCGGCGAGGGCGAGGAGCATGGCGGGTTTTTACCCCGTTCGGGCGTTGGGGCCATGGTTTGTTAGTCGAGGGTAGGTGTGTGTCGGTCGTCGGTCGGGTTGGAACTGGTCGGGGTTGGGTGGGATTCACCCGCCCTTCGACAGGCTCAGGGCGAACGGTTGGGGGTGGGAGGCGTTTGCGATATCCGGTCGCCGCTTCCGCGAGACGTTCGCCGAGGGTAACGCAACGTCCGGTGTTCCCGCGCGATCGGCACCCTCTCCGCCGGCCTACGCTCCCGCGGCGCGGCGAGACGCGTCGTATATCTGCATATTGGCCAGACTGACCCGCAGCAGCGGCGCAGAAAGACCGCCGGATCGGGCGCGTGCGAGCATGTCGCCGAGAATGTGTTCGTGCTCGGTCCGTCCATTGCCCGCCATGTCGCGGAACATCGATGCGGTGCCCGCCGACGCGCGATCGGTCAGCGTCGCACGCATCTGGGTCACGGCGGCCGCTCGCGGCGGATAGCCTTGAGCGGTAGCGGTCGCGACACATTCCTCCAGCATCTCGCGCATCAGCGCCTCGCCTTCCTCTGCCTTGAGGATCGCGCCGACGGCCGCCCGCATCAGCGTCGTCATCCCGGCATAAGTGGTGAGGAAGGTGAACTTCTCCCACATATCCTGCATGATGACGTCGCTGAGCACGGGCGCGAAACCGCCACGTTGCAAGGTGTCGTACAACGCGGCCGTCGCCGCCGCCTGACGTTCCGTTCGCGTGCCGAGCACGAACCGTTGCAGCGTATCGAGATGGATGAGTTCGCCGCTATCGGTCAGATGGACGCCGATGTGGCACAGGCCTCCGAGAACCCGGTCCTCGCCGAATTGCGCGTCGAGCCGATCGAGATGACGCAACCCGTTGAGCAGGGGCAGGATCAGCGTCGATGGCCCAACGGCGGGAGCGATCGCCGTGATCGCGCCGTCCAGATCATAGGCCTTGCAGCCGAGCAGAACCGCGTCGAACGGCGTATCCACCATGGTCAGCGTGGTGACGGGCGTGCGCACGTTCCCGACGGGGCTGGTGATGACGAGCCCGTCGCGGGCGAGCCGCTCGGCGCGCGCGGGCCGGACGAGGAAGCGGACATCGACCCCGGCGGCGGCCAGCCGGCCGCCGAAATAACCGCCGACCCCACCCGCTCCCAGGACGAGCAACCGCATAACCCTCCTATCTGCCCCGTGCCGGATTGGCCCGGCGAGCTGGCGTGGGAGACGCGCGCCTCACCGCGCGCACGTATCTGCGGCGCCGGGGTCGAGGTCGAGGCAGCGGCCGTCGAGGCCCTTGACCGGCAGGCCGATCGTCGCCGCCAGCGTCGGGGCGATGTCGACCGTCTCCACCGACAGCGGCTGTTCGAAGCCGGGCATGGTCTTGCGCCAGAAGAGGATCGGCACGCGGCGGTCATAGTCCCACGGCGAACCGTGCGTCTCGACATAGCCGGGTCCGGGCGATTCGATCGTCGTGATGCGCGGCTTGAGCAGGACGAGCAGGTCGCCCGAGACGCCCGGGTCGAACGAGGCGCGGGCGCGTTCGAGCAGCGTCCATGTCTCGGGCGGGGTCGTCGCGAACGGCTGGGCGGCGATCTGCGCCCTGGTGAAGGCGGCGGCGACCTGCGGCTGGGCGGCAAAGCGCTTCTGCGCCTCGGCGAGCACGCGTGCGCGGTTGGCGGGCGACAGGCCCTTGGCGAGATAGACGTCGCCCTCGGCACCGACCAGCACCGGCCCCTTGAGGCCGAGCGCCGCCGATACCGCGGCGTCGACCGTCTTGATCGACGCGTCGGCGGAGACGTGCTGCTCCATCGGCATCGCATGCTGCTGCTGCCGCTCGGTCATGTCGTGCGCGCCGTGGTCGGCGGTCAGCACCACTTCGTAATCGAGGTTCCAGCTGTCGAGCGCGGCGAAGAAGCCGGCCAGCGTCTGGTCGAGCTGGTCCATCTGGATGCACATCTCGGTGCCCTGGGTGCCGAGCGAATGGCCGATATAGTCGGTCGCCGAGGCGCCGATGTCGATGATGTCGGTGGTCTGGCCCTGGCCCAGCTTCATGTCCTGGATCAGCCCGGCGGCGATCGCGAAGACCGCGGCGTCGCTGGCGGGCGAGGCGCGGAACGCCTTGAGGTCGCCCGCGGCGCGTTCGAACCGGCCCTGGCCGTAGACGGTGCCGGCGACGGTGATCGGCCGGTTCAGCGGCTGACAGAAAGCGGGCAGCGGCAGCGCCTCCTGCGGCCGGGCGATCAGCGCGGCGACCGCGTCGCGGCCGCGCTGCACCGCGCGCGGCACGGCGCGGCCGGCATAGCTGCTGTAGGTCTTGCCGTCCCACCACCACAATTCGTCGACCTTGTGGCCGCCCATCATCACCGCGGCGCGATCCTTGCCCGCGACCGAGACGACGCGGGTGGCGGGGCGCGCCGCCTTCATCATCTCGCCGAGCGTCGGCACCTTGAGATGCCTGTCGCTGTCGACGTAAGTGTTGTGGTCGGTGCCGGGGACGGTCTCGTCCTCGGTACAATAGACGGTCTTGTCGGGCCGGGCGATCGACTGGTCGATCCAGTTGTTGGCGACGATGCCGGTATGTGCGGGACGCATGCCGGTGAGGATCGTCGAATGGCCCGGGCAGGTCTCGGTCGCGGCATGGCTCTGATAGCCCGAGGGGAAGACCGCGCCGGTCAGCAGCCGCGCGAAGCCGCCGGTGAAATGGCTGCGATATTGCTGGAACAGATCGGCGGAAAACTGGTCGACCGAGATTGCGACGATCAGCCGCGGCGGCGTGGTCGGTGCCGGTGCCGGGGTGGCCGCGGGCGCGGCCGGCGCGGGCGCCTGTTGGGCGGCGGCGGGGGCCGCGGCTGCGGCGGAGGCGAGCAGGGCGGCGGCGATCAGCGCTTTCATCGGGAACACTCGTTTTACGGGGCCGGCATCGCTATGGCGATGGGCGATGGATCGGGCAACTAGGGTCGGGCGGCACGCCGCCGATGGAGCGATGCGCGCACTGTGTTGCGCGCTGATGACGTTGGCCTTGATGTGGGCGGGCGCGGCGCATGCCGATCTCGCGCCGGCGGACGGGCCGAAGCATCTCGCCATGCGGCTGGTCGCGGAAAGCGATACGCCGCGCGCCGGTGCGCCGGTGACATTGGCGATCGACACGCGGCCGGCGCCGGGCTGGCACGGCTATTGGCGCAATCCGGGCGATGCCGGCTTCGCGCCGTCCTTCGCCTGGACCCTGCCCAAAAGCGCGGCGGTCGACGGCGCGCCGCAATGGCCGGTGCCGACGACGCTGCTGATCGCTGGGCTGATGAACTATGTCTACGAGGCGCCTTATGCGCCCTTGGTAACGCTGCGCGTGCCGGCGGGGCTGGCGAAGGGCACGCCGCTGCCGGTGCGGCTGGCGATCAACTATCTCGTCTGCACCAATGCGATCTGCGTGCCCGAGCAGCAGGATCTCAGCCTCGACCTGACGATCGGTGACGGCGCGGCGGCGCATGGCGCGGACTTCGACCGCTGGCGCAGCGCGATCCCCAAGCCGCTCGACGCGGCGGGGACGTATCAGGTCAAGGACGGCAAGCTCGTCATCGCGGTGCCGCTGCCGGCGGCGGCGAAGGTGGAGAACCCCGCCTTCTTCCCGTTCGGGCCGGATATGGTCAAATATGCCGCACCGCAGACGGTGACGCGCGACGGCGACCGGCTGCTGATCGCCACCGAAGGCGCGCCCAAGGGGCGGATCGCCGGCGTGCTGCGCATCGGGCCGGACCTTGGGCTGAGCATCCACGCCGATGTGGGGACGGTGGCGCAGGCGAGCGATCGCAGCGGCTGGGCGGCGGCGCTGCTCGCCTTCGCCGGCGCGGTGCTCGGCGGGCTGATCCTCAACGTCATGCCCTGCGTCTTCCCGATCCTCAGCCTCAAGGCGCTGCACCTCGCCCGCGGCGGCGAGGACGAGCGCGCGGCGCGGATCGATGCCTTGGGCTATATGCTGGGCGCTGTGCTGATGTGCGTCGCGCTCGGCGGGCTGATCCTCGCCTTGCGCGCCGGCGGGTCGGTGGTCGGCTGGGCGTTTCAGTTGCAGGACCCGCGGATCGTCGTGCTGCTGATCGCGCTGACCTTTGCGATCACGCTCAACCTCGCCGGGCGGTTCGAGGTGCCGGTGCCGCAATTCGCGTCGCATGGCGGCGCGGCGGGGTCGGTGGCGACGGGGGCGCTGGCGGCGTTCGTGGCGACGCCGTGTTCGGGGCCGTTCATGGGCGCGGCGCTCGGTGCGGCGCTGGTGCTGCCGTGGCCGGCGGCGCTGGCGGTGTTCGCGGGGCTGGGGCTGGGGCTGGCGCTGCCGTTCCTCGCGATCGGCTTCGTGCCGGCGCTGCGGCGGCGGCTGCCGCGGCCGGGGCTGTGGATGGAGCGGTTCCGGCGCGTGCTCGCGGTGCCGATGGCGCTGACCGTGCTGGCATTGCTGTGGCTGGCGTGGCGGCAGGCGGGGGCGACCGGCTTGGCGATCGGGATCGCGACGATGGTCGTCACTGGCGTGGTGCTGAGCCTTGGCGGGCGGCGGCAGAAGCGGGGCGAGGGCTTCGGCTGGGCGCTGGCGCTGGCGGCGCTGGTGGTGCCGGCGGGGCTGGCGGCGGCGCTGACCGGTGGCGCGGCCAAGCCCGCGGCGGTCGGCGGCGACGCGTTCAGCGAGTCGCGGCTGGCGGCGCTGCGCAAGGAGGGGCGGCCGGTGTTCGCCTATTTCACCGCCGACTGGTGCCTGTCGTGCAAGGTCAACGAGGCGTCGTCGATCGACACCGCAGCGACGCGCGCGGCCTTCGCGAAGAACAAGGTCGCGGTGCTGGTGGGCGACTGGACCGATGGCGATCCCGCCTTGGGACGGTTCATCCAGTCGCACAACCGCGCCGGTGTGCCGCTGTACCTCTATTACGCGCCGGGCGCCGCCGAACCGCGCGTCCTGCCGCAGGTGCTGACCCCGGGAATGCTGGCGGGGCTGAAATAAGTCCTCCCCCAAACGGGGGCGGAATTTAGACGGTTAACGTCTTGCCAACCCTCTTGTGCGGCGCAGCGTTTCCCCGCAGCATGGAACTTGCATCACGTGGAGGGCTTTGACGTTCCGATGGGGAAACGACCGGCGTTCGACGAGATCATGGGGATGGACGGCGATACGCCGCCGCGCCCGGCATTGGCCGCCCTAGGGCGCTGGCTGGAGGAGACGCCCGACGACGAACTGCGCCGGCGACAGGAGGCGGCGGAGACGACCTTCCGCCAGCTCGGCATCACCTTCGCGGTCTATGGCGACACCGATACGCGCGAACGGATCATCCCGTTCGACATCGTGCCGCGCGTCTTCCTCGCCGACGAATGGTCGCGGCTATCCGAAGGGCTGGTGCAGCGGGTCGAGGCGATCAACGCCTTCCTCGACGACATCTATGGCGAGCGCCGCATCCTCAAGGAAGGCGTGCTGCCCGAGGACCTGATCCTCGGCAATCCGCAATTCCGCCCCGAGATCGCCGGCATGCGACCGCCGCACGGCATCTGGGCGCATATCTGCGGCATCGATCTGGTGCGCACCGGCCCGGACGAATTCTACGTGCTGGAGGACAATGCGCGCACGCCCTCCGGGGTGAGCTATATGCTCGAGAACCGCGAGGCGATGGTGCGCCTGTGCCCCGAGCTGTTCCGCGAATATCGCGTCGAACCGGTCGACAGCTATCCCGACCGGCTGCTCGAGACGATGAAGTCGGTGGCGCCGCGCGGCGGATCGTCGGGGCCGGTCTGCGTGGTGCTGACGCCGGGCCATTATAATTCGGCCTATTACGAACACAGCTTCCTCGCCGATTCGATGGGGATCGAGCTGGTCGAGGCGGCGGATCTGGTCGTCGACGACGATATCGTGTGGATGCGGACGATCGCCGGGCGGGTGCGCGTCGACGTCATCTATCGCCGCGTCGACGACGATTATCTCGATCCTTTGGTGTTCCGCGCCGATTCGATGCTCGGCGTGCCGGGGCTGATCGCCGCTTATGCCGCGGGCAACGTCGCGATCATCAACGCGCCCGGCAACGGCATCGCCGACGACAAGGCGATCTATAGCTATATGCCGGAGATCGTGCGTTTCTATTCGGGAGGCGAGGCCAAGCTGCCCAACGTCGAGACGTGGCGCTGCCGCGAGCCGCAGGCGCTGCGCTACGTGCTCGATCATCTCGACGAGGTCGTCGTCAAGCTGGTCGACGGTTCGGGCGGCTATGGCATGCTGGTCGGGCCGACCGCGTCGCGCGCCGAGATCGAGGCGTTCCGCGCCGCGCTGATCGCCGAGCCGCACCGCTATATCGCGCAGCCGACGCTGGCGCTGTCGACGGTGCCGACGCTGGCCGACAGCGGCCTCAGCCCGCGCCACGTCGACTTCCGCCCGTTCGTGCTGAGCGGATCGAAGGGCGTGCAGGTGGTGCCCGGCGGGCTGACGCGGGTGGCGCTCAAGGAAGGCTCGCTGGTGGTCAATTCGAGCCAGGGCGGCGGCACCAAGGACAGTTTCGTGCTGATGGCCGACAGTCCGTTCCAGCGGCAGACGCAGACGATGGGCGGGATGACGCAGGCGCAGGGGTTCGGGGCATGAATGCGGGAAAATTTCTCCCCGGCACGGGGAGGGGGACCGCGACGCGCAGCGGCGTGGTGGAGGGGGGCTTCCTCATACGATCGCGCTTGTGGAGCCCCCCCTCCACCAGCTTCGCTGGTCCCCCTCCCCGTGCCGGGGAGGAATGGGTATGATGCTCTCGCGGACGGCGTCGTCGCTCTACTGGCTCGGCCGCTATATCGAGCGCGCCGATTTCTTCGCGCGGCTGATCGAGGCGACCGTGCGGCTCGACGTCATGTCGTCGCGCCCGGCAGGCGAGGTGGCCTGGTCGTCGGCGCTCGCGGTCACCGATACCGAGGCCGATTTCGCGGCGCATGGCGGCGAACTGACGCAAAGCGACGTGGTGCGGTTCCTGACGCTCGACACCAGCCATGGCGGCTCGGTGATCCGCTGCCTCGATCGCGCGCGCAACAATGCCAAGGCGGTGCGCACCGCGCTGAGCCGCGAGGCGTGGACCGCGATCAACCGCGCGTGGCTGGTGTTCGAGAACCGCCACCGGATCGGCGAGACGCAGGCCACGCTGAGCCTCGTCGAGGCGGTGAAGAACGAGACGCGCGGCTTCGAGGGCGCGGTGCACCAGATGCTGCGCAACCAGTCGCACTGGTTCATCCGGCTGGGACAGGCGGTCGAGCGCGCCGACAACAGCGCGCGGCTGCTCGACGTCAAATACCATATCCTGCTGCCCGAGGGCGAGACGGTCGGCGGCGTCGTCGATCGCGACCAGTGGACGACGATCCTCCAGACCGTGTCGGCGGTCACCGCCTATCGCTGGCTCTATTCGGACGGGCTGACGCCGGCCAACGTCATCGACCTGCTGATCGCCAGCCGCGAGCTGCCGCGCAGCCTCGTCGCCTCGTCCGAGATCACCGTCGACATCCTCGGCCTGCTCGCCGAACGCACCGGCAGCCATGGCGAGGCGGACCGGATGGCGCGGATGCGCGCGGCGCGACTCGGCCGCACCCGCTCCGGCGAGGTGATCGCCAGCGGCCTGCACCAATATCTGCAGGCCTTCATCCGCGAGAACGGCCAGTTGCACGAGGCGATCGGCCGCCAGTTCCGGTTCGTCTGATGCGCCTGTCGATCGATCACCGCACCGTCTATCGCTTCAGCGAGCCGCAGAGCCGGCTGGTCCAGATGCTGCGCATGACGCCGGAGAACAGCCACGACCAGACGGTGGCGCGCTGGCGGATCGACGTCGATTGCGACGCCAGGATGCGGCGCGGGCGCGACGGCTTCGGCAATGCGGTCACGATGCTGTATGCCGAAGGGCCGATCGCCGATATCGAGATTGCGGTGCGTGGCGAGGTGCTGACCAGCCATTCCGACGGCGTCGTGCGCGGCGTCAACGAGGTGCTGCCGCCGGCGGTGTTCCTGCGCGCGACCGAGGCGACGCCGCGCGATCCGGATATCGCGGCGTTCGCCGCCGAGGTGACCGGCGCGGCGGACGGCGCGGTGGGCAAGCTGCACGCGCTCAACCGCGCGGTGAACGCCCGCTTCGCGGTCGATCGCACCCGGCCCGAGCCGGGATTGAGCGCCGCGGCGGCGTTCGCGCGGCCGGCGGCGACGTCGCGCGACCTGGCGCAGATCTTCACCGTGGCGGCGCGATCGCTCGGCCTGCCGGCACGCTACGTGTCGGGGTATAGCGTGGTCGAGGGTTCGCTGCGGCCGACGCCGCACGGCTGGGCGGAGGCGCATGTCGACGGGCTCGGCTGGGTCGGCTTCGATCCGTTCACCGGCCGGTCGCCGCAGGAAGAGAGCGTGCGCGTCGCGGCGGCGCTCGACGCCTCCGGCGCGGCGCCGGTGGCGGGATCGCGGCTCGGCGAGGGCGAGGAGGAACTCGACGTCGCGGTGACGGTGTCGGCGGCGCAATAGCGGCCTGTTCCATTTCGCAATTCTTCGCTCGCGATAGCGGGGCTGTCGCATCTGCACGCTTGTGCGTGCCTGTCGTCTTCCAAGCTTACCCCGTCACCCCGGACTTGTTCCGGGGTCCACCGGGCCACAAGAGCAGGGTGTCGAACCAAGCCTTCCTCCTCGCCGCGGGGTGGACCCCGGAACGAGTCCGGGGTGACGGGGTGGATTTGGAACACGAGCGACTTACACCCGCGTCCCTATGCGATGGCCCTGCGCTGACGGGGAGGAATTGCGGCCGGCTCCTGCGAAAGTTTCCGGCGCGAAGGCACTGACGCAGGCCAGCTTCGTTGAGAGCGGGAACCATCCCTTCGATGCGAGACACCCCCATGACCGATACGCTCCTGAACCCCGGCAACGGCGGCGAGACGCATCAGACCACCGATGCGGACCATCCGGTGCTGACCACCAATCACGGCACGCCGGTCAGCGACAACCAGAACCAGCTCAAGGCCGGGGCACGCGGTCCCGTCCTGCTCGAGGACGAGGTCTATCGCGAGAAGATCAACCATTTCGATCACGAGCGTATCCCCGAGCGGATCGTCCACGCCCGCGGCTCGGCGGCGCACGGCTATTTCGAATGCACCGAGAGCCTCGCCGACATCACCGTCGCCGACATGTTCCAGAAGAAGGGCCAGCGCACCGAGGTGTTCACCCGCTTCTCGACCGTCGCGGGCGGCGCCGGGTCGGTCGACACGCCGCGCGACGTGCGCGGCTTCGCGGTCAAATTCTACACGCGCGAAGGCAATTGGGACCTCGTCGGCAACAACATCCCGGTGTTCTTCATCCAGGATGCGATCAAATTCCCCGACCTGATCCACGCCGCCAAGATGGAGGCCGACCGCGGCTATCCGCAGGCGGCGACCGCACATGATACTTTCTGGGACTTCATCAGCCTGATGCCCGAATCGACCCATATGATCATGTGGGCGATGTCGGACCGCACGCTGCCGCGCACCTTCGCCAATATGGAGGGGTTCGGCGTCCACACCTTCCGCTTCATCAACAAGGAGGGGAAGAGCACCTTCGTCAAGTTCCACTGGAAACCGAAGGCGGGCCTCGCCTCGACGATCTGGGACGAGACGGTCAAGGTGGCGGGCGCCGATCCGGACTTCCAGCGTCGCAACCTGTTCGAGAGCATCGATCGCGGCGACTTCCCGACGTGGGAATTGGGCCTGCAGCTGTTCGACGAGGAGTTCGCCAACAGCCAGCCCTATGACGTGCTCGACGCGACCAAGATCATCCCCGAGGAAGTGCTGCCGGTGAAGATCGTCGGCCGGATGGTGCTCGATCGCTATCCCGACAATTTCTTCGCCGAGACCGAACAGGCGGCGTTCGTGCCGAGCCATGTCGTCCCCGGCATCGGTTTCTCCAACGATCCGCTGCTCCAGGGGCGGCTGTTCTCCTATACCGACACGCAATTGTCGCGTCTGGGCTCGGTCAATTTCCACCAGCTGCCGATCAATTCGGCCAAGGGCCGTGCGGCGGCGGCGGGCTGCCCGTTCCTGAACCAGCAGCGCGACGGTCACATGCAGATGGCGGTGCCCAAGGGCCGCGCCAATTACGAGCCCAACAGCCTCGCCAAGGTCGGCGAGGAAGCCGGCGCGCGCGAGGATCCGGACAAGGGCTACAAGACCTTCCCGTCGGAGGAAGAGGGGCAGAAGCTGCGCATCCGCCCGGAGAGCTTCGCCGATCACTATAGCCAGGCGCGGCTGTTCTTCCGCTCGATGGACCCGGCGGAACAGGCGCATATCGCCTCGGCATTGGTGTTCGAACTGTCGAAGGTCGGGCTGGAGCATATCCGTACTGCGATGATGGCCAATCTGCGCAACGTCGACGAGGATCTCGCCGCGCGCGTCGCCGACGGGCTGGCGATGGACCTGCCGCCCGCGTCGCCGACCGCGGCACCGGTGCTCGACATGGAGCCGTCGCCGGCGCTGCGGATCATCCGCGGGCCGCTCGAGCGCCATACGCTGGAGGGCCGTTCGGTCGGTATCCTCATCGCCGACGGCAGCGATGCCGGGGCGCTCGCCTCGCTCAAGGATGCGGTGAAGGAAGCCGGCGGCCGCGCGGTGCTGGTCGCGCCCAAGGTCGGCAAGGTGCCGCTGTCGGACGGTTCGTCGGTGGCGGCGGATTCGCAGCTGTTCGGTCAACCTTCGGCGACGCTCGACGCCTGCGCGGTCATCCTGTCGGAGGCGGCGACCGCCAAGCTCGTCAAGGAAGCCGCGGCGGTACAATGGGTGATGGATGCGTTCGGCCATCTCAAGGCGATCGGCTTCAACGCCGAGGCCAAGCCGCTGCTCGACAAGGCCGGCGTCGAGGCGGACGAGGGCGTGACCGATCTCGGCGGCTTCGTCGAGGCGGCGAAGCAGCGCTATTGGGATCGCGAATCGAAGGTGCGTACGCTGGCGTGATGTCGGTCCTTCGGGCTCCTCTTTCCCCGTCATGCCGGACTTGATCCGGCATCCCGCTTCTTCACGGTCCAAGGAAGCGGGACCCCGGCTCAGGGCCGGGGTGACGGGGTGACGGGGTGACGGGGTGGATTCGGGTATGTCCCGGTTAACCCGATCATAAGTCGGGGCGTTTATCGCCGGTCGCGTGAGACGCTGGCGGACTTCAATGATCGAACGGGGCTTTCTGGGGCTGGCATTGCTGGTCACCTCGTCGTGCGCGCCGCACCGCGAGGCGGCGACCGCCGGCGCACAGGCGCAGCCGGTGGCAAACCCGCAGCAATTGCTCCACGCTTTGGCGCTCGATACGCCGGGGCTCGCGGGATTGCCCGCGACGCTGCGCGCCTCCGTCGCCGACGATGCGGCGCCGGCGTTCGTGCAGGCCGCGCCCGCCTTCCTCGCGCAGGCGCAGAGCCAGGACGATGCGGCACGCGCCGCCGACTGCCTGACCGCCGCGGTCTATTATGAAGCGCGCTCGGAGCCGCTCGCCGGCCAGCGCGCGGTGGCGCAGGTGGTGCTCAACCGGGTGCGCGACCGCGCCTTCCCGCACAGCGTCTGCGGCGTGGTGTTCCAGGGATCGCAGCGACGCACCGGCTGCCAATTCTCCTTCACCTGCGACGGATCGATGGCCTATCGCCGCGACCCCGCCGCCTGGCAGCGCGCACGCGCGGTGGCCGAGGCGGCGCTGGCGGGCAGCGTCTATGCGCCGATCGGGGCCGCGACCTTCTATCACACCAATGCGATCCTGCCGTGGTGGGCGTCGAGCCTCGCGCGGATCGGCGCGGTCGGCGCGCATATCTTCTATCGCTGGCGCGGGGCGATGGAGGGGGCGTTGAGCTTCCGCGCCGCTTATGCCGGCGTCGAGCCGCTGCCGTTGCAACCCGATGTCGCCGATGCGGCGGCGCAGACCGCGGCGCTGTATCGCGACAGCGGCGCGGATGGCGGCGTCACCGTGCACCGCGGTCAGGTGGCGGCGATCGTCCGCCCCGATGCGCCCGCCGCCACCGCCCCCGCCCCCGCAGCGATTGCGAACGCGGTCGCCGCGCCGCGGATCACCGTCGCCGCGGGGGTGCGCGTCCATCTCGGCAGCGTCGCGCCGCAGCGCTTCGTCACCGCCGGCGCGACGGTCGGCGAAGAGACCGACCCGGGCTGATCCGCCCGGTCAGGCGGGGGCGAGCGCCGGCTCGCGCGCCGGCGCGGCGACGGCATCCTCCTCGGTGAGCAGCCGCCAGCCGTTCGGTCCGAGCACTTCGAGCGGGCGATAGCGCGTCTTGTACGCCATGCGCGCCGAGCCCTTCACCCAATAGCCGAGATAGACGAACGGCAGCCCGGCATCGCGGGCGCGGGCGATGTGATCCATGATGATGACGTTGCCGAGTCCCGGACGCGCCTCCGCCCCCTCCTCGTCGGCGGCGAAGAAGCTGTAGATCATCGACAATCCGTCCGCCTGCCGATCGGTGAGGCAGGCGCCGACCAGTTCGCCGCGCGACCCGTCGGTGGTGCGGGTGCGATATTCGACGATCATCGAATTGACCGGCGAATGCTCGATCATGTCGGCGTAATCGTCCTCGTCCATCCCGGCCATGCCGCCGCCGGGATGGCGCGCGGCGAGATAGCGGCGCAGCAACTGGAATTGCTCGTCGGTCGCCCACGGACGGCAGACGGCGATTTCGAGATCGCCGTTCCGGCGCAGCAGCTTGCGCTGGCTGGCGTTGGGCGCGAATTCCTGCGTGACGATGCGCACCGAGACGCAGGCGGTGCAGCCCGCGCACGACGGACGATAGGCGACGCCCTGCGACCGGCGGAAACCGATCCGGCTGAGCGCGTCGTTGAGCTCGCCGGCATGAGGCCCGCTCAATTCGGTAAAGACCTTGCGCTCCTGACGCCCCGGCAGGTAAGGGCAGGGGGCGGGGGTCGTGACGAAAAAGCGCGGAAAACGGAAAGGCGCAGTCACCGCCGGCAATCCCCTGGAACGTGCCACGCGCGATGCGGTGCCGTCGATCTATGAATGCACCGCGGCGCGCTGCAAAGTGGCATTCGGATCAAAAAAGGTTAATTTTCGGCTAAGTGTGTTGCCGCAACCATAGTCGGCTCCAAAACGGGACGATGTTGCGCTGCAGGAACAAAGTTGGTAACCGGTCGTTCCCGGTATCCATTCCGCTTGGAGTTTTGTTTATGTCGAAGACTTTCGCTGGTTCGCTCGCCGCCTTGGCGATGATTGCCGCTCCGGTCGCTGCTAGCGCCGCGCCTGCCAACCCCGCCGCGTCGCTGTCGGTCGCCAAGTCGGTCCGCGCCAGCGCGCCGTCGTCGAAGAAGAGCGAGCTGGCCGGTGGCGGTCTCCTCGCCGCGCTCATCGTTGCCGGCGTTGTCGCGATCGGCGTCGTCGCCGTCGTGCAGGACGGCGATTCCGACAGCAACTAAGCTGACGGTTCGACCTGACGAAACGGGGGCTGCGCCACGGCGCGGCCCCCGTTTTCGTGTGGGCGGTCGATTCGCGGACCGCCAGGGGAGGGCTGGCGCATTTGGCGACGGCGATGAGGTTCGATCGGCTTCACATCAGGGTCGTCACCCCGGACTTGTTCCGGGGTCCACCCGGCCGCGGGGGAACGATGTCGGCTCAAGCCTTTCCCCTCGCCGCAGAGTGGACCCCGGAACAAGTCCGGGGTGACGGGGTGGGTTTGGCAGACGGCGGGCTTGCTCAAATCTTCTGATGCGACAGCCCTTCCGAACGGCGCTACGCCTGTTCCACCATGCTCGTCTCATAGCCGCCGTCGCGCAGCGCGGCGATCAGGCGGTTGAGGTGGTCGCGGTCGCGCGCCTCGCATTCGATCTCGGTGAACAGGCCCTTGGCCGGCAGCGAGGTGAAGATGCGCTGGTGATAGACTTCGATGATGTTGACGCGCTGCGCGTCGAAGATGCGCGCGACATTGTAGAGCGCGCCCGGCTGGTCCTGCATCCGCACGCGCAACCGCGCCAGCCGCCCCGACCGCGCGAGGTCGCGCAGCAGCACGTTGGCGAGCAGCCGCGTGTCGATATTGCCGCCGCACAGGATGATGCCGACGGTGCGGCCCTTGAACCGCTCGGGATAGGCCATCAGCGCGGCGAGGCCGGCGGCGCCGGCGCCCTCGACGACGGTCTTCTCGATCTGGAGCAGCAGGCTGACCGCCTCCTCGAGATTGCGCTCGCCGACCAGCACGATGTCGTCGACCAGTTCGGCGACCATCCGCGCGGTGATGCCGCCCGGCTCCTTGACCGCGATGCCCTCGGCGAGCGTGTCGCCGGCGCAGGGCAGATCGGTGCCGTTGATCCGGTTGTACATCGACGGGAACAGTTCGGCCTGCACGCCGACCACCTCGATCGCATGATCCGCGGCGCGTGCGACGATCGACGTGCCCGAAATCAGGCCGCCGCCGCCGATCGGGATCAGCAGCGTGTCGAGCCCCGGCACGTCCTCCAGCATCTCGACCGCCGCGGTACCCTGGCCGGCGATGACGCGCGGATCGTCGAACGGGTGGACGAAGGTGAAGTCGCGCTGCGCCTCGAGCACGCGGGCATGGGCGTAGGCGGCGTCGAACGTCTCGCCCTCCAGCACGACATTGGCCTTGTGGCCCTCGGTCTGCATCACCTTCACCGTCGGCGTGGTACGCGGCATGACGATCGTCGCGGGGATGCCGAGCCGGTTGGCGTGATAGGCGAGGCCCTGCGCATGATTGCCCGCCGAGGCGGCGATGACGCCCTTGGCGCGCGCCTCCGGCGACAATTGCAGCAAGGTGTTGAGCGCACCGCGTTCCTTATAGGCGGCGGTGAACTGGAGGTTCTCGAACTTGAGATAGACCTTCGCGCCGGTCATCTCGCTCAGCGTCTTGCTGATCAGCGTCGGCGTGCGGACGATCGCGTCGCGGATGCGGGCATGGGCGGCGCGGACGTCATCGATGCTGACGGGCAAAGCGGTTGCGGCGGGGTTCGAGGCCATATCGGTCCCGCTAGACCATCTGGTGCGGCGGGGGAACACCGCTTATGCGGGACGGCATGGCACAATGGGTTATCAGCGGGCGCACCGGCGGCGTGCTCAAGGCGATGTTGCTGGCGACGGCATGGATGCTGCCCGCGGCGGCGGGGGCGGACGGGATCGTCGACAACGTCAACGGGCTGACGCTGAACAAGGACGGCAAGGTCGTCCGCTTCCAGGCGTTGCTGGTGACGCCCGACGGGCATGTCGCCAAATTGCTCGGCGCCAAGGACAAGCGTCCCGACAAGCTCGACTGGCGGGTCGACTTCAAGGGCAAGACGTTGCTGCCCGGGATGATCGACGCGCACGGTCATGTCATGGAACTGGGCTTTCGCGCGCTCGAACTCGATCTGTCCGAGACCAAGAGCCTCGCCGAGGCGCAGGCGAAGATCGCCGAATACGCCCGCGCCAATCCCGACAAGGCGTGGATCATCGGCGGCGGCTGGAATCAGGAGGCCTGGGGTCTCGGCCGCTTCCCCACCGCCGCGGAGCTCGACGCGGCGGTCGGCGACCGGCCGGTGTGGCTCGCGCGCGCCGACGGTCATGCGAGCTGGGGCAATAGCGCCGCATTGAAGGCGGCGGGGGTGACCGCCAAGAGCGTCTCGCCCACCGGCGGGCGGATCGAGAAGGGGGCAGGGGGCCAGCCCGCCGGCGTGTTCGTCGACGCCGCGCAGAGCCTCGTCGCCAAGGTGGTGCCGCAGCCGCTCGGCAAGGATCGCAACGCCGCCTTCGTCAAGGCGCAGACCATCCTGCTCAGTTATGGCGTCACCGCCACCGCCGACATGGGGACGAGCATCGAGGACTGGCTGACCTATCGCCGTATCGGCGATCTCGGCGGGCTGCGCGTGCGCATCATGAGCTACGGCATGGGCGTCGACACGACGGTGCAGATCGGCGGCACCGGGCCGACGCCGTGGCTGTATGCCGACAAGCTCAAGCTGGTCGGGGTGAAGCTCTATGCCGACGGCGCTTTGGGGTCGCGGGGCGCGTGGCTGAAGGCACCCTATGCCGATGCGCCGGGCCAGTCGGGTGCGGGCTTCATGACCGACACGGTGCTGCGCAACCTGATGAGCCGCGCGGCGATGGACGGCTATCAGGTCGCGGTCCACGCGATCGGCGACCGCGCCAATGCCGAGGTGCTCGATGCGATCGACGAGATGGCGCAGACCTATAAGGGCGACCGGCGCTGGCGTGTCGAGCATGCGCAGATCGTCGATCCCGTCGACCTGCCGCGTTTCGGCAAATATGGCACGATCGCCTCGATGCAGCCGACGCACGAGACCGGCGACCGGGTGATGGCGGAGGCGCGGCTGGGGCCACAGCGGCTGACCGGCGCCTATGCCTGGGCGTCGATGCTCAGGAACGGATCGAAGCTGGCGTTCGGTTCGGACTATCCGGTCGAGCGGCCCGATCCCTGGGCGGGCTGGGCGGCGTCGTTCACCCGGCAGGGCGCCGACGGCCAGCCGTTCGGCGGCTGGCGCCCGGAGGAAGCGGTGACGCGCGAACAGGGCTGGTGGGGTTTTACCGGCGGCGCGGCCTATGCCGGCTTCGCCGAGGATCGCATCGGCCGGCTCGCGCCGGGGATGCAGGCGGACTTCATCATCGTCGACCGCGATCCGTTGCTCGCCTCGCCCACCGACCTGCGCGCCACGAAGGTGCAGGAGACGTGGGTGGGCGGCTACAAGGTGTGGGAGCGGAAGTAACCGCTCCCGGGACGGTCAGAGGTCGGCACCGCCGGCGTCGATCATCTCGAGCGCATGCGCGAGGTGGACCGCGGCGATCTGCGCCGAGAAGGACTGCAATCCATCGAGCAGCTCGAGCGCGTCGAGGATCATATATTTGGCGCTCAGCGCCGCTTGATTGGTCGCGGTATCGATTGCGGTCGGCATGGGCCTGATCCTCCCCCTGTTGGTAAGTCCTTTTTATTATACGATTCTCTAAAGGGATATTAACGTTTGGGAAGCCAGGCTTCCTGATTTCGATCAGGTTTCAGGCCCGAAATGGCCGTGCCGATGCGCGCCTCCGATCCTCGCGACGCAACAAAAAAGCTGCGACATCGGTGATGCCGCAGCTCTTGTTCGCCGGACGTGGCGCAAATGTCAGATCAGGCGACTGCGCCAATTTCTTCTGGTTCGCGAAGCACATAGCCGCGACCCCAGACCGTCTCGATATAATTTTCGCCTTCGCAGGCGAGGCTGAGTTTCTTGCGCAGCTTGCAGATGAAGACGTCGATGATCTTCAGCTCGGGCTCGTCCATGCCGCCGTAGAGATGGTTAAGGAACATCTCCTTGGTCAGCGTCGTGCCCTTGCGCAGCGAGAGCAGCTCGAGCATCGCATATTCCTTGCCGGTCAGATGGACGCGGCTGCCGTCGACCTCGACCGTCTTGGCATCGAGATTGACCGCGAGCTTGCCGGTGCGGATGACCGACTGGCTGTGCCCCTTCGAGCGGCGGACGACGGCGTGGATACGCGCGATCAGCTCTTCACGGTGGAACGGCTTGGTGACGTAATCGTCGGCGCCGAAGCCGAAGCTGCGCACCTTCGAATCCATCTCGTTGATCCCCGACAGGATCAGCACCGGGGTCGCGACGCGGGCGACGCGCAGCTTCTTGAGCACGTCATAGCCGTGCATGTCCGGCAGATTGAGATCGAGCAGGATGATGTCGTAATCGTACAGCTTGCCGAGATCGAGGCCCTCTTCGCCCAGATCGGTGGTGTAGACGTTGAAGCCTTCGGTCCCGAGCATCAGCTCGATCGCCTTGGCGGTGGTCGGCTCGTCCTCGATCAACAGCACTCGCATCGCGTCGTCCCCTGCTGGCCATACCCTGAGCACCCCTGCTGCACGGCTCGACCCGATTCATTAACCAAAGAACATCTGAAGGCAAAAGGTTAATTAGGGTTTAATCCAGCGGCTGCCGGACCACATGGGTTAATCTTTTTTCACATCCTCGTCGGGGTCCGTCGGCGTAAGGTCTGGACCCAGCAAGGTTTGATGGCGGCTGCGCGGAATATCCTCGCCCAGAACCTCGCGCAGGTAGAGGCTGCGCACGAGCGTAAAGATGACCACGAGCAGCGCGGCGGAGAAGAACAGGCCGAAGATGCCGAAGATCACGCCGATGCCGATGATCGCGAAGACGGTGATCGCCGGCGGGATCGAGATGACGCGCGCCTGTACATAAGGGGTGATGAAGTTGGTCTGGATCAGCCGCACGAGCGCATAAGTGACGAGCGTGCCGATCAGCGGCCCGGTCCCCTGCGTCGCGGCGAGGCCCAGCGCCGGGATCATCGCCGCGGTCGGGCCGATATAGGGGATGAACTCCGACAGGCCGGCGAGCAGGCCGAGCGCCGCGGCGGAGGGCACGCCCGAAATCCACAGCCCGACGCCGACCAGCACGCCCATGCTGGTCATCAGGATCAGCGACGAGCGCAGCCACAGCCGCAACGTCGAGCCGACGTCGAACAGCGCATCCTCGATCGCCGGCCGCTTGCCGCGCGGGATCAGGAACAGGAAGCCGCGCTGGTAGATGCCGGGATCGGCGGCGAAGAAGGCGGCGCCGACGAGCAGCAGCAGGCTGTTGAGCAACAGTTCGCCGCCGCCCTGGACGAGCCCGCTGACGTCCTGCGCGGCCTGCGAGCCGGCATAGGCCTGTTGCACCGCGTCGACGATCTTGGCGCCGACCGGACTGCGCGACGCCCAGGCGGCGAGCTGGTCGAGCAGGCCGGGCAATTGCGTGACGAGCACGTTGACCTGTTCGCGGAACTGCACGCCGAACAGCCAGACGAGGAAGGCGACGATGCCGAAGGCGGTGGCGATGCCGAGGCCGAGCGACGCCTTCTCGGGCACGCGCAGGTGATCGCGATAGAGATCGGCGATCGCGTGGATCGCGATCGCGCCGAGCATCGAGCCGAAGGCGAGGATGAGCAGATTGCCCGCCTTGAACAAAGCCGCGGCGACCGCGGCGATGACGAGGATGTAGAGGATGCGGCGGATGAAGCGGGCGTCGTCCGCATCGGGGGCGAGACGGTTCACGCGCGCGCCCGGCCGGGAGATCGTACGCAGGCGGCGGTGGTCACGGACGTCTCTCCCGGCGCTGCGATTCGGCGCGCCGCAGGTGTAACGTATAATCGGCGAAACGGGTGCAGGACCTTCGTCGTCGCGGTCCTGCCTGCGTCGGTGGGGTTTCGCCGGCGCGGCGGCGGTTGTACGGAGCGGCGCAACATCGTGGCGTCCTTGCGTTTTCCGACGCCCTTCCTCTTACCGAAAGAGCTCCTCATGAAACTCTGCCGCTTCGGCCAGCCCGGCCAGGAACAGCCCGGCCTCGTCGACGATGCCGGTCGCATCCGCGACCTGTCGGGCGTGGTCGCCGACATCACCGTCGATGCGATCCCCGCGGTGCGCGCCGCGGACGTCGCGGCGCTGCCGGTGGTCGACGGGACGCCGCGCTACGGCGTGCCGGTCAAGGGCATCGGCAAGATCGTCGCGGTCGGTCTCAACTATCGCGATCATGCGATCGAATCGAACCTGCCGATCCCGACCGAGCCGATGATGTTCATGAAGGCGCTGTCCAGCCTGTCCGGCCCGAACGACGACGTCATGTTGCCCAAGGATTCGACGCACAGCGACTGGGAGGTCGAGCTGGGCGTGATCATCGGCAAGACCTGCCGCTACGTGTCCGAGGATGCGGCGCTCGACCATGTCGCCGGCTATGTGCTTGCCAACGACGTGTCTGAGCGGTTCAACCAGAAGCAGCGCGGCACGCAATGGTCGAAGGGCAAGGGCCACGACACCTTCTGCCCGGTCGGCCCGTGGCTGGTCACGCCCGACGAGATCGGCGACGTGCAGGCGCTCGCCATGCACCTCGACGTCAACGGCGCGCGGATGCAGACCGGCAATACCAGCACGATGATCTTCGATCTCAAGCAGCTGATCAGCTACGTCAGCGAATATGTCACCTTGCTGCCGGGCGACCTGCTGATCACCGGCACCCCGCCGGGCGTCGGCGAGGGCAAGAAGCCGCAATCGATCTACCTCAAGGCGGGCGACGTGATGGAGCTGGCGATCGACCGGCTCGGCACGCAGCGCCAGCAGGTCGTCGCGTGGCGCCATCCCGGCGACGCGGCACGCACCTGAACCGGCAAACGCCACATCGCTGGTGGCGCAACACAGTGCTCCTGCGAAAGCAGGAGCACTGTGCCAAGCAGAACACCGTCTCATGGTGCTCGGGACACCTGGACTCCTGCTTTCGCAGGAGCACCGGGGGCAGCTTTGCACGGGTCTCCGACCGATCCGGCGTGACGGGAATGGGAACACCGCACACCCGCCCGGACGGTCTCGTGCGACTATTCTGCGGTCACACGGGATCGGAACGGGTGTTGCCCTCGCCGGCGTCGGCGATCAGTTGCGCATAGCAGCGCGCGAGTTCGAGATGGACGCGGCGCCCGTCGGTATCGCGCGCGCGCTCGGCGAGCTGTCGTTCCTGACGTTCGCGGCGGACATAGAATTCGATATCGGCTGACATCTGCATGGCGCGCCTCCCGTTCGAAATCATTCCCCGCCGCTCTGGGTCTGCGCGGCAGGCAATTCATCTATAACGGTTTTTTCTCAATTTCGAATTCAATTGGATCAACCCGGCGACGCTATCCCACGCCGTCGAGCGGCAGCGCGATCGCGCATCGCATGCCGCGATCGGCGAAATCGAGCGTCACCGTTGCGTCGACCTCGTAACGCAGGCTGCGGGTGAGCAGTTCGAGCCCGAAGCCCTCGCCGACCGGCGCCATGACGCCGCCGGCGGGCAGATCCTCGTGCCACTGGATGTGGAGGTGGCGCCCGCCTTCGTCGTCGTCGCCGTCCGCGATCGACCAGCGGATGTCGAGGCGGCCGTCGTCGCGGCGCAGCGCGCCGTGCTGGACGGCATTGTCGGTCAGTTCGTGGAAGGCGATGCCGAGCTGATCGGCGAGCCGCGGCGGCAGCCGCACCTCGGGGCCGCCATAGCCGACGCGGCCGCCGACCTGATGCGCGAGCAGCGCGTCGGCAAGCAGCCCCTCCAGGTCGACACCCTGGTCGCCGGCGCGCATGATATGGCTCTGCGTCCGCGCGAAGGCGGCGAGACGGCCATCGAAATGGTTGCGATAGTCCTCCACCGTATCGCTATTCTCCGCGGTGCGCCGCGCGATCGAGCGGATGATCGCCATCGCGTTGCGGATGCGGTGGTGGAGCGCGGCGCGCAGCCGGCCTTCGCCGGCGAGTCGCTGGTGCAGGTCGGAAATGTCGATCGCGCTGCCGCGCCAATCGTCGGTGCCGTTGCCGGCGGGCATGCCCTGCACGCGCAGCCAGCGATAGTCGCCCGTCGCGACCGCGCGCACGCGCAGATCGGCGCTGAACAGCCTGGTCGTGCGCGCGCGATACCAGCCGGCGGTGAGCGCGGCATGATCGTCCGGATGAAGGCAGGCGAGCCAGCCGCTTCCGGCGCGCTCCGCCGCGCTTTGCCCGGTCAGCGACGACCAGGCGGCGGCGAAGGCGAGGCTGCCCCCCTCGGCGGCGGCGTGCCAGTCGATCGGGCCGCAGGCGGCGGGTGGGTCGGCAGCGGTGGCGACGATGGCGGGAGGATTACCCGTTGGCATCCAGATGCCGTCCTTCGTGATCGAGGTGGAGATAGGCCGGATTGAACATCGCGACATCGCACAGCCCGTCAAGATCGAGTGCCTCGAACTCGCGCCCCTTCCAGCGGATCAGGTTGCGCGAGCGCAGCTCCTGCACCATCCGGTTGACGTGGACCGGCGTCATCCCCGTCGCTTCGGCCAGGTCGGTCTGGGTCAGCGGGATCTCGCAGCGCGCGCCGTCGACCATGCCGACGACGCGCAGGCGAAAGATCAGCTCGCAAAAGAGGTGCGACAGCCGTTCCAGCGCATCGCGCTGACCCAGATTCACCGTCCATTCGCGCTGGATCGCCGCGCCGGTCAGCGCGTCCCACCACAAGGCCTGATTGACGCGCGGGCCGAGCGCCGCCAGCGCCTCGATCTGGTCGCGCGGGATCTCGACGTAGCGCACGGGGGTCAGCGCGCCGACCGAATGATCCATTTCGCGCAGGATATAGCCGTGCACGTCGCAGAGGTCGCCGGGCAGGTGGAAGGCGATGATCTGTCGCCGCCCGTCCTCCAGCGTCTTGTAGCGGAACGCCCAGCCATCGACGATTAGATTGACGCCGCGCGGACGATCGCCCTCGCGGATCAGGTCGCGGCGCTGGCGTACCGCGAGCGGCGGTCCCGCGCACGCCGTCTCGATCGCCGCGCGTTCGTCGTCGGCGAACACGACATAGTGCTGCAGCCGGGTGAGCAGGCGATTGGCGATTGGCGCAGGTGACATGGGGAAACTTGACAGCATTTGTCGCTTCTGCTCGCTTACCCATGTTAAAGCCGCCGGCGACTGATTCATTATCCCTTGTTTTACAGGGAGTAGCTCAATGACATCAGCAGCAGCATCACCGCTGGCCGGGCGATCCATCCTCATCGTCGAGGACGAATATCTGATCGCGGACGATCTGGCGCGCGATTTGCGCGCGGTCGGCGCGCAGGTGGTCGGCCCGGTCGCCTCGCTGCCGCAGGCGATGCGGCTGCTCGCCGAGGCCGAACCGCCCGACGTCGCGATCCTCGACATCAATCTGCGCGAGACGTTGGTCTATCCGCTGATCGACCATTTGCTCGCGGCCGAGGTACGCGTGCTGATTACCAGCGGCTATGACGCGGCGATCATCCCGGATTGCTATCGCACGCTGCCACGCTGCGACAAGCCGGTGTCGACCGGCCATCTCCGCGCCGCGGCGGAGCAAGTGTGGACCGGCGCCACGGTGTCGCCGCCGACGCCCTGACGGCGCATCCCGGACGGGGTTGCCGCCGAAATTCCTCCCCAGCTAGGGCAGGGCTATCGCATATGGCTGCGCTGATGAGGCTCGATCGGTTTCCTTATCGGATTCGTCACCCCGGACTCGTTCCGGGGTCCACCAGGCCGCAAGAGAACGGTGTCGAATCAAGCCTTTCTCCTCGCCGCAGGGTGGACCCCGGAACAAGTCCGGGGTGACGGGTTGGGCGTAGAAGACGACAGGCTCGCACGAGCGTCAATATGCGATTGGCCTGCCCTAGCGAGGGAGAATTTAATCGCTTGGCAATCGGCCCGGACGAATCCTTGGGGGCCCGCATGTCGCCGCATCCCTTCACGAAAAAGGGGTCCGGCATCGCTGCCGAACCCCTCTTGCTCACGTCGATCCGCAGGATCAGTCGCGCGTCTCGGTCAGGAAGGCCGGCGCGAACTCGGGCGCGGGGCCGTCGTCGTTGCCGCCGCCGTTGCGCGGGCCGCGATCGCCGCCCTCGCCGCGGGGACCACGGTCGCCACCGTCGCGACGCGGACCACGGCCACCGCCGTCACGTCCGCCGCCGTCGCGACGCGGGCCGCGGTCGCCACGGCCACCGCCGTCACGATCGCCGCCGCCGCTGCGCGGGCCGCGCGGACCACGGTCGCCGCCTTCGCGGGGCTCACGTGCCGGACGCGTGTCCTCCAGCTCGGCGCCGGTTTCCTGGTCGACGACGCGCATCGACAGGCGGACCTTGCCGCGCGGATCGATCTCAAGGACCTTGACCTTGACGGCCTGGCCTTCCGAGAGGACGTCCGAGACCTTTTCGACGCGCTCGTTCTTGATCTCCGAGACGTGGACGAGACCGTCCTTGCCGCCCATGAAGTTCACAAAGGCGCCGAAATCGACGAGGTTGACGACCTTGCCGTCATAGACCTTGCCGACTTCCGCTTCCTCGACGAGGCCCTTGATCCACTTGATCGCGGCGTCGATCTGCGCCGGATCGGACGAGGAAACCTTGATGACGCCCTCGTCGTCGATGTCGACCTTGGCGCCGGTCTGCGCGACGATCTCGCGGATCACCTTGCCGCCGGTGCCGATGACTTCGCGGATCTTCGACTTGTCGATCGAGAAGGTCTCGATGCGCGGCGCGTGCGCCGACAGCTCCGAGCGGGTCTCGCCCAGCGCCTTGGCCATTTCGCCGAGGATGTGCGCGCGGCCCTCATGCGCCTGTGCCAGCGCGACCTTCATGATCTCTTCGGTGATGCCGGCGATCTTGATGTCCATCTGCAGCGAGGTGATGCCCTCGCTGGTGCCGGCCACCTTGAAGTCCATGTCGCCGAGGTGATCCTCGTCGCCGAGGATGTCCGACAGGACGGCGAAGTCCTTGCCTTCGAGGATCAGGCCCATCGCGATGCCCGACACCGGGCGCTTCAGCGGCACGCCGGCATCCATCATCGACAGCGAACCGCCGCACACCGTCGCCATCGACGACGAGCCGTTGCTCTCCGTGATGTCGCTGGTGACGCGGATCGTGTAGGGGAATTCCTCCTTGGTCGGCAGCACCGGACGCAGCGCGCGCCACGCCAGCTTGCCGTGACCGACTTCACGACGACCCGGCGCACCGAAGCGGCCGACTTCACCGACCGAATAGGGCGGGAAGTTATAGTGGAGCATGAAATTCTGGTACGACAGGCCGCCGAGGCCGTCGATCATCTGCTCCGCGTCGCGGGTGCCGAGCGTGGTGGTCGCGATCGTCTGCGTCTCGCCACGCGTGAACAGCGCCGAACCGTGCGCGCGCGGCAGGAAGTGGACTTCCGCCTCGATCGGACGGACCGTCTTGGTGTCGCGGCCGTCGATGCGGCGGCCGGTCTTGAGGATCGCGGTGCGGACGATGTCCGCCTCCAGCTTCTTCACCAGCTTGAGGCTGGCGAGATAGGCCTGGGGATCGCTGTCCTTGAGGTCGGCCATGCCTTCACGTGCTTTCGCACGGGCTTCGTTGATCGCGGTCTGGCGCGCCTGCTTGTCGGTCAGCTTGTACGCCGCCTCGAGGTCCTTGCCGATCAGCTTCTTGAGCTTGGCCTTCACGCCGGCGCTGTCGTCCTGGACCTTGAGTTCCCAGGGCTCCTTGGCGGCCTGTTCGGCGAGCTTGATGATCGCGTCGATGACGTCCTGCGACGCGCGGTGCGCGAACATCACGGCGCCGAGCATGACGTCTTCCGACAGCTCGTTGGCTTCGGACTCGACCATCATCACCGCGTCGTGCGTCGCCGCGACCATCAGGTCGAGGTCGCCGGTGGCGACTTCGGCATCCGACGGGTTGAGCTGATACTCGCCGTCCTTGTAGCCGACGCGCGCCGCGCCGATCGGACCCATGAAGGGCACGCCCGACAGCGTCATCGCGGCCGAGGCGGCGATCATCGCCAGCAGATCGGGCTCATTCTCGCCGTCATAGCTGAGCACCTGCGCGATGCAGTTGATCTCGTTGTAGAAGCCCTCGGGGAACAGAGGGCGGATCGGACGATCGATCAGGCGGCTGACCAGCGTCTCACGCTCGGTGGCGCCGCGCTCGCGCTTGAAGAAGCCGCCGGGGATGCGGCCGCTGGCGGAGAACTTCTCCTGATAATGGACGGTCAGCGGGAAGAAATCCTGGCCTTCCTTCACCGACTTCGCCGCGGTGACGGCGCAGAGCACGACCGTCTCGCCGAGCGTCGCGATCACCGCGCCGTCGGCCTGGCGGGCGACCTTGCCCGTTTCGAGGGTCAGCGTCTGGCCGCCCCACTCGATCGATACCTTCTTGGCATTGAACATGTATTTTCCTTCACTCCCCGAGCCAGATGCTGCGGGGGGCCTGTCTCGCGGGCTAGCCGGCCCGCGTCGGTATGGAGCGTCTTGTCGCTCCCGTGGATCGGGGCCGAATTGCCCGTCTCCGCTACCCGGCTCATGCCGGTATTCGTGAATTCGTGATGTCCGCCTGTAGCACGGACATATGAAAAGGGCGACCCGAAGGCCGCCCTCATCGTTACTTGCGAAGGCCGAGCTTCGCGATCAGGTCGAGGTACCGCTGACCGTCGGTCTTGCGGAGATAGTCGAGCAGCGAGCGCCGCTTGTTGACCATCATCAGCAGCCCGCGGCGCGAATGGTTGTCCTTCTTGTGACCCTTGAAATGCTCGGTCAGGTTCTTGATGCGCTCCGAGAGGATCGCGACCTGGACTTCCGGCGAACCGGTGTCGCCTTCCTGGCGAGCATGTTCCTTGACGACTTCGGCCTTGCGCTCTGCGGTAATGGTCATGTGTCAGTCCTCGACATCGTTCAAAGGTTGAAGCCACGGACGACGCGGGCCTCTGCGGCCTCGACCTCTATCAGCGCGACCGGGATATCCCCGTCACACGCGAAATATTGGCCATCGTCCCTGGCGATCCCGCTCAGAACGCGCCCCTGGCGGAGCGCCCCTGCCTGTTCGGGCGTGAGGGATAGAGCCGGGATGTCGTCCAGCCCCGCCCTCAATGGCAGGATTACCTGTTCAAGGCTGCGCGCCATACCGGCTTCGGCCAATTTGTCCAGCGATATCGCGGGGGCGAGGTCGAACGGCCCCGCCTTGGTGCGGCGGAGCATCGTGACGTGACCGACCGTGCCGAGCGCCAGTGCGACGTCGCGCGCGAGGGAGCGGATATAGGTGCCCTTGGAGACGTGCGCGGTAAGGGTGATCTCCCCCAATTCCTCCCTCGCGTCAGCGGGGGAGGGGGACCGCCCGGCGCAGCCGGGTGGTGGAGGGGGCGTTTCCGCAAACGCGGAGGTCGCCGTATCCTCCCCCTCCGTCAGGCCTTCGGCCTGCCACCTCCCCCTTGCGGGGGAGGAATAGATGGTTTGCGGGGAGGAATATAGCGCGTGGATCGTCACCTGCCGCCCGGCCAGCACCACCTCTTCCCCGGCCCGCGCCAAGTCATACGCCCGCGCGCCATCGACCTTGAGCGCCGAATAGGCCGGCGGCACCTGCGTGATCGGCCCGGTGAAGCGCGGCAGCACCGCCGCGACCTGCGCCGCGGTCGGCCGCACGTCGGAGGTCGCGATCACCACCCCCTCCGCATCGAGCGTATCGGTCTGCTCGCCGAAGCGGATCGTGAAATCGTAGACCTTGTCGCTGTCGAGCATCCGCCCGGCGAGCTTGGTCGCCTCGCCCACCGCGACCGGCAGCACCCCGGTCGCCAGCGGATCGAGCGTGCCGCCATGGCCGACCTTGAACTTGCCGTAGCCGCCCTGCCGCAGCGCGCGCTTGACCGCGGAGACGACCTGCGTGCTGCCCAGCCCCAAGGGCTTGTCGATGATGATCCAACCGTGCATCGCGCCGCCGTTAGGCGATTGCGGTCGCCAAGGCCAGGAACCAGCCGATCACCGCTTGCGCCGGCGGCCCGACGATGCGCCCGACCAGATCGGCGCCGGGGAAGACCATCGGCAGCACGACGAGCACGAGGATCAGCAGCAGGAAGCCGAACCGCCCGATCTTGGCATATTGCGCGGCGAGCGGCCGTGGCAGCAGCCCCTCGACGACGTGGCCGCCATCGAAGGGCGGCATCGGCAACAGGTTGAAGATCGCGAGGAAGACGTTGACCAGCAGGAAGTTGACGAGATTGGCGAGCACGAAAGCGGCCATACCGACCGGCGCGGTGCCGCCCGCGGTCGCGCCGATGAAACCGATCGCGATCGCGGTCAGCGTCGCCAGCGCGAGGTTCATCCCCGGCCCGGCGAGCGCCACCGCGACCATCCCCCAGCGCGGGTTGCGCAGCCGCTGCGCGATCACCGGCACCGGCTTGGCCCAGCCGAACACCGGCGCGCCGGCGATGGCGAGGCCGAGCGGCAGGATCAATGTACCGACCGGATCGACGTGGCGGATCGGATTGAAGCTCAGCCGACGCTGTTCCTGCGCGGTCGGATCACCGAGCCATTTCGCCATCCAGCCATGCGCGACCTCGTGGAAGACGATCGCGATCACCAGCGGGATGATCCAGACGGCGGTGCGATAGACGATGTTCTCGGGGTTCATGCGCGCGATATGGCGTGGGGCAGGGCGGTCCGCCAGAGTGCAGCGGTTCTCCTCCCCCGCCGTCCGTGCTGAGTCTCAATGCCCTTCGACAGGCTCAGGGCAAACGGGGAGGGGTGGGCGCCTCGCTGAGATGCGGGGGCATAGCACCACATGCCGCGGTTCGCCTTCCCCACCGTTCGTGCTGAGCCTGTCGAAGCGCGGTGAGACTCAATGCTCGTCGACAGGCTCCGGGCAAACGGGAGGGGCGAGCGCTTCGCCGAAATGCCGGCGGCACAGCGCGACATAAAGGTCGTTGCCGCCGATCTCGGTCTGCGCGCCCTCGGCGATCGCACGACCTTGCGCATCGACGCGCAGGTTCATGATGGCCTTGCGCCCGCACACGCACACCGATTTGATCTCGATCAGCGCATCCGCGATCGCGAGCAGCCGCGCCGACCCCTCGAACAATCGCCCCTGGAAATCGGTGCGCAGTCCATAGGCAAGCACCGGCACGTTGAGCACGTCGCAGATCCGCGCCAATTGCGCGACCTGCCCGGCGGAGAGGAATTGCGCCTCGTCGACCAGCACGCAGGCGAGCGGCTCGCGCGCCTGCCGCTCGGCGACGCAGGCGGCGAGGTCGGTGGCCACATCGAACGGCGTCGCCGGCGCCTCGAGCCCGATCCGGCTGGTGATCGTCCCCGCCGCGAAGCGATCGTCCACCGCAGCGGTGAACAGCATCGTATTCATGCCCCGCTCGCGATAGTTGAAGTCGGCCTGCAACAGCGTCGTCGACTTGCCCGCATTCATCGATGCGTAGTAGAAATAGAGCTTGGCCACCGACTAAGCCCCGTCAATCCTCGCCCAGATCGCGCGCCACCTCGGGCTTGCGGAGCAGCGCGTCGATGTGGCTGCCCTCGTCGAAGCTCTCGTCGCTCAGGAACTTGAGCTTGGCGGCATATTTGGTCTGGACGCGATGCGCGACCTCGCGCTGCAGATAGGCGGTGTTGGTGCGCAGCGCCTTGAGCACCTGTTCCTCGTCCTTGCCGAGCAGCGGCTTCACGAACACCGTCGCGTGGCGCAGGTCGGAGGACATGCGGACCTCGGTGATCGAGACCATGTGCTTGGCCAGCGTCTCGTCGTGGACGTCGCCGCGCTGGAGGATCTCCGACAGCACGTGGCGGACCTGTTCGCCGATGCGCAGCGCGCGGACCGATTTATCCTGGGGATCTTTGTTCATGACGCCTTTTACCCCCCTCCCGGCGGGAGAGGGAGGGTGAGGGCAGGAGGCATGCCGCCTTCACCCGTCCGCCGCCTGCGGCAGCGCCCTCCCTCTCCCGGATGGGAGAGGGACATGGTTTAGAGGGTGCGTTCGCGCATCTCGACTTCGAACGTCTCGAGGAAGTCGCCGGGCTTGATGTCGACGAAATTCTGCGTGAACGTCACACCGCATTCCAGACCGGCGCGCACTTCGGCGACATCGTCCTTGAAGCGGCGCAGCGACGCGATCTCACCCTGATAGATGATGACGTCGTTGCGCGTGATGCGCGCCTTGAGCGCCTTGCGGATGACGCCGTCGACCACGAGCAGGCCGGCCGCCTTGCCGTGCTTGCCCGCCGAGAAGACGTCGCGGATCTCCGCCCGGCCGACCACGGTCTCGAACGCTTCCGGCCCGAGCTCGCCCGCCATGCCGGCGCGGATCTCGTCGATCAGGTCGTAGATGACGTCATAGTACTTCAACGCCACCTTCTGCCGGTCGGCGATCTCGCGGGCCTTGGCATTGGCGCGGACGTTGAAGCCGATGATCGGAGCGCCCGAGGCCCCGGCCAGCGTCACGTCGCTCTCGGTGATGCCACCGACGCCCGAGTGCAGCACCCGCGCCTTGATGAGATCGGTCGAGATCTTGTTGATCGACGCGACGATCGCCTCGACCGTCCCCTGGGTGTCGGCCTTGACCACCAGCGGATATTCGATCGCGGCATTGGCCTTGAGCGCCGAGAACATGCTCTCGAGGCTCGCCGGCGCCGTCGTGGTGCGCTTCTGCGTCAGCACGCTCTGGCGATATTCGGCGACCTCGCGGGCACGTGCCTCGCTCTCGACGACCTGCAACGGATCGCCCGCCGAGGGAACGCCGGTCATGCCGAGCACCTCGACCGGCATCGCCGGGCCGGCTTCCTTCACCTGACGGCCCTTGTCGTCGATCAGCGCACGGACCTTGCCGCTCTCCGCGCCGATGACGAAGACGTCGCCGACCTTCAGCGTGCCGCGGTTGACGAGGATCGTCGCCACGGGGCCACGGCCCTTGTCGAGCTTCGCCTCGATCACCGTACCCTCGGCGGCGCGATCCGGATTGGCGCGCAGTTCGAGCAGTTCGGCCTGGAGCTGGATCTTCTCGATCAGCGTGTCGAGCCCGGTCTTCTTGAGCGCGGAGACCTCGACGTCCTGGACGTCGCCGCCCATTTCCTCGACCACCACCTCATGCTCGAGCAGACGCTCGCGCACGCGCTGGGCATTCGCCTCATATTTGTCGATCTTGTTGATCGCCACGATCATCGGCACGCCGGCCGCCTTGGTGTGGTTGATCGCCTCGATCGTCTGCGGCATCAGCCCGTCGTCGGCCGCGACCACCAGCACCACGATGTCGGTGACGTCGGCGCCGCGGGCACGCATCTGCGTGAACGCCTCGTGGCCCGGCGTATCGAGGAACGTGACCTTCGACTTGTCCTTCAGCGTGACCTGATAGGCGCCGATATGCTGCGTGATGCCGCCTGCCTCGCCGCGCACCACGTCGGTGCCGCGCAGCGCGTCGAGCAGGCTCGTCTTGCCGTGGTCGACGTGACCCATGATCGTCACCACCGGCGGACGCGGCTTGAGCGACTCGGTCGAATCCTCGCCGGTGTCGAGCGCCAGGTCGATGTCGCTGTCGCTGACGCGGACGATGTTGTGGCCGAATTCGGTCACCAGCAGCTCGGCGGTGTCCTGATCGATCGTCTGCGTCATCGTGACGGGCATGCCCATCTTGAACAACGTCTTGACCAGATCTGCGCCCTTTTCCGCCATACGGTTGGCGAGTTCCTGGACGGTGATCGCCTCGGGAACCTGGACGTCGCGGATCTGCTTGGCCTGCTGTTCGCGCGGGCCGCCGAAGTGACGCTTTTCCTTTTCACGCGCACGCTTGAGCGCGGCGAGGCTGCGCGAGCGCGCACCATCGTCGCCGAGCGCACGGTTGACGGTCAGCTTGCCGCCGCGACGCTCGTCGCCCTTGCGGTCGCGCTGCGTCGGCCGGCTCGGCGGTGCGTTGCGCGGCGTCGCCTGACCCGAAGGCAGGTTGCGCGACGCAGCGCCGCCGGCGCCACCGGCAGTGCCCGTCGCGGTCGTCGCGGCAGCAGCCGGCGCGGCCGCAGGGGCCGGTGCAGGCTTGGGCTGCGGCTTGGGAATTTCCGGGCGGGCGACCGGCGAGAACCGACGCGGTGCGGGCAGCGACGGATCGCGGCCGAAACCGACGATCGGTGCGGGCGCCGGGGCCGGCGCGGGGGCCGGTGCCGGAGCGGGCGCAGCGGCCTCGACCGGCGCAGGTGCAGGGGCCGGAGTGGGCGCCGGCGCCGGCGTCGGTGCGGCGACAGGCGCGGGCGCCTCGACCGGTGCCGGCGGCACGACGCGCTCGACCGGGCGAAAGCCACGGCCGGCGGGGGTCGGTACGACGGGTGCGGCGACCTGCGGTGCAGCCGGAACGGGTGCCGGTGCGGCGACCGGTTCCGGCGTCGGCTCGGGAGCGGGCGTCGGTGCCGGAGCGGCAGCGGCGGCGGCCTTTTCGGCGGCGCGGGCGCGCTCGTCCTCGGCAGCCTGCGCACGCGCGGCTTCCTCGCGACGGCGCGCGTCCTCCAGCGCGTGCATGCGCTGGTCCTCGGCCTCGCGCAGCATGCGCGCCTGACGCTCCTGCGGCGTCTCATTCGACGGCGCCGGGCGTGGAGCAGGGGCGGGGGCGGGCGCCGGAGCAGGCGCGGCGACGGGCGCCTCGACCTGCGGTTCGGGCGCGGCCTGCGCCTCGCCCGGACGGCCGAGAACGCGCCGCTTCTTCGTCTCCACGATCACCGTATTGGACCGGCCGTGGCTGAAGCTTTGCTTCACCTGGCCGGTCTCGACCGTGCGCTTCAGCCCCAAAGGCGCGCGCATGCCAAGTTTCGGCTTATCGTTGTCGGTGTCGCTCACTCAAATTCCTCGTTCACGTCTACGGCCGGTCGCAGCCCGTCGGATACATCCCCCGGAAATACAGGGGGAAGTCCGGGCGCCGATGCGCCTTGCGAGGCCGTTTCGCAAGGCACGGGAGGGGTTTCAGGTCCGATAAAATGCAGCCAGCGGTCGAGCGCATCGCTCACCCGCGCGGCGGCAGCGCGGTCGGTCAGGCCGATGTGTACCACATTCTCGCGGCCCAGCGCCAACGACAATATGGGGCGGGGCATCGGCAAAACCAAGCCCCTCAGCGTCGATCCCTCGCGGTCCGAGCCGATCCGCCACGCCTGGTCGAGCTTGCGGTTGCCGTCGGTGCCGGCATCCGCCGCATGATAGAGCGCATGGAGCTGCCCCGCGCGCGCCGCCGCCTCGATCTTCTCCGAGCCGGTCAGCAGCGTGCCCGAGCGCGATTCGAGCCCGAGCCGGTCGAGCGCGTTGCGTTCGAGTGCGGCGGCGATCCGTGCGGGCAGATCGTCGGGGATGACCAGCTCGGCGCCCTTGAAGGCACGCGCGAGCGCGCCGCGCAGCTTCTTCTTGGCGATCGCCTCTTCGAGGTCGGCGCGGGTGACGCCGATCCACGCCCCGCGGCCGGGCGCCTTGGCGCGTACGTCGGGCAGCACCTGCCCGTCGGGCGCGATCGCCAGCCGAATGAGATTGTCGCGTTCGTCGCGATCCTGCGTCAGGATGCACTTGCGGACGGGATCGCTCATGCGCCGCCTCCCGCGGTGGCGTTCGAGACGGTAGCCACACCCACCCCGTCACCCCGGACTTGTTCCGGGGACCACCGGGCGGCAAGCTCATCGCCATGAGGGACCGGCAACCCTGCGTCTACATGCTGGCCAGCGGCTTCAACGGCACGCTTTATACCGGCGTGACGTCGAACCTCGTCGGTCGCATCATGCAACACCGAGACGGCACGTACGAAGGCTTTACCAGTCGCTACGGCATCGTGCGGTTGGTGTGGTTCGAGACCGCCGCAACCATGGCCGACGCGATCGCCAGCGAGAAACGCATCAAGGCGTGGCGGCGCGACTGGAAGAAGAACCTGATCGAGCGCGACAATCCGGACTGGGACGATCTGGCGGTCGCCCTCGGGCTGCCGCCGCTGGACTGATCCCGGCCGTTCTCCCCGCCGCGGGGTGGACCCCGGAACAAGTCCGGGGTGACGGATATGGTGGGGCGAGGACAGTGCTGCACACGAACCGGTGCGAGAAAGACGCACAGGCGCACGCGTCCCCGCGGTCACCCGCGAATCGCGTCGCCCGTCGCGAACCTGCTGGAGCCCTAGCGCCTCATTGTGAGGGAACCGCATGCGCGTCCTCCCTCGATGGCGCGGCAGGGGCGGCGTCGCGGTCGGCGATCAGCTGGCCGCCAGCGCCGTAATTCTCCGTCGAAACCTCCTCGATCACGACCTGCACCGCGGCCGGGTTCTTGCCCAGCCGCGTGACCAGCGAGGTCGTCACGTCGGCGACGATCCCCGCTTTCTGCTCGCGGGTCGCGCTGCCCGCCAGTCGGATCGAGACGAACGGCATCAGCCTTCCTCCGCCTCGCTCTTCGCGTCCTCGCCCGCTTCGGCCGTCTCGGTCGCGGCCGGAGCCTCGTCCTCGGCGAACCAATGCTGGCGCGCGGCCATGATGATCTCATTGCCCTGTTCGTCGCTCAGGCCATATTCGGCGAGGATGCCGCCCTTCGGCTCGGGGCGCTTGGGCGCGTCCTCGTTGCGGCGGCGCGGTTCGACGCGCTTCTTCTCGACCAATTCGTCGGTGGCGAGATCGGCGAGATCGTCGAGCGTCTTGATCCCCGCCTTGCCGAGCGTGACCAGCATCGCTTCGGTCAGATACGGCATGTCGATCAGCGCGTCCTCGACGCCGAGCGCGGCGCGCTCCTCGCGATTGGCGGCCTCGCGACGGTCGAGCGCTTCCTGCGCGCGGCTCTGCAGCTCCTGGCCGAGGTCCTCGTCGAAGCCCTCGATGCCGGCGATCTCGTCGAGCTCGACATAGGCGACCTCTTCCAGCGCGCCGAAGCCCTCGGCCACCAGCAGCTGCGCCAGCGTCTCGTCGACGTCCAGTTCGTTCTGGAACATCTCGGTCCGCTCGGTGAACTCCTTCTGGCGCTTCTCGCTGGCATCCTGCTCGGTGAGGATGTCGATCGCCTTGCCGGTCAGCTGGCTGGCGAGGCGGACGTTCTGGCCGCGGCGGCCGATCGCGAGGCTGAGCTGGTCGTCGGGGACGACGACCTCGATCCGCTCCTCTTCCTCGTCGATCACAACGCGGCTCACCGAAGCGGGCTGCAACGCGTTGACGACGAAGGTGGCGATATCGGGCGACCAGGGGATGATGTCGATCTTCTCGCCCTGCATCTCCTGCACCACCGCCTGGACGCGGCTGCCCTTCATGCCGACGCAGGCGCCGACCGGATCGATGCTGCTGTCGCGGCTGATGACGCCGATCTTGGCGCGGCTGCCCGGGTCGCGTGCGGCGGCCTGGATGGTGATGATGCCGTCGTAGATCTCGGGCACTTCCTGCGCGAACAGCTTCTTCATGAAATCGGGGTGTGCGCGGCTGAGGAAGATCTGCGGCCCGCGATTCTCGCGACGGACGTTGAGGATCAGCGAGCGGATACGGTCGTTGACGCGCACCACTTCGCGCGGGATCTGCTGGTCGCGGCGGATGACGCCCTCGGCACGGCCGAGGTCGACGACGACATGGCCGAACTCGACGCGCTTGACGACGCCGGTGATGATCTCGCCCTGGCGATCCTTGAACTCTTCATACTGGCGCTCGCGCTCGGCGTCGCGGACCTTCTGGAAGATGATCTGCTTCGAGGCCTGCGCCTGGATGCGGCCGAATTCGATCGGCGGCAGCGGATCGACGATATAGTCGCCGACGACCGCGCCCTTCTGGAGCTTCTGCGCCTGCGTGACGTCGACCTGCTTGAAATAATCGTCGACCGCCTCGACCACCTCGACGACGCGCCACAGGCGCAGGTCGCCCGTGTTCGGGTCGAGCTTGGCGCGGATGTCGTTCTCGATGCCGTAGCGGGTCTTGGCGGCGCGCTGGATCGCTTCCTCGAGCGCCTCGATGACGATGCTCTTGTCGATCATCTTCTCGGTGGCGACCGAGTTGGCGATCGCGATCAGTTCCGCGCGGTTGGCGGTGGCGACGGTGGCCATCTTACTTCTGTCCTTCGCTAAGGGCATGATTGTCGTTGGAGTCGGTGTCGTCGGACACCTCTTCGAATTCGTCGGCGCCGTCGCTCGACAGCGGAGCCGTAGCCGCGAGCAGACGGTCGGTGATCGTCAGCTTGGCGTCGTGGATCTGGTCGAGCGCGACCGTCATCGGCTGATAGCCGCGCACGTCGATCGCCACCTTGTCGCCGTCGATGCCGACGAGGTCGCCGGTCAGGATCTTGCGATTGTCGATCTTGTCGATCAGCGTGATCTTCGCCTCGTGACCCGCCCAATTGGTATAATCCTGCGGCCGGGTGAGCGGCCGGTCGATGCCGGGCGACGACACTTCGAGGCGATAGGCGTCTTCGATCGGGTCCTTGCCCTCGGCTTCCAGCGCATCGAGCACGTCCGAGATGCGGCGCGACAGATCGGCGCAATCGTCGATCGTCAGCTGGCCGGTCTCGGGGCGCTCGGCCATCACCTGCAACGTGGGGTCGGACTTGCTGCCGAACATCTTCACGCGCACGAGGTCGAAACCCAGCGCGCGGGCTTCCGGTTCGATCAATTGCGTGAGGTGGGCGATGTCCGCCATGCAGGCTCCAGATATGCGTGTCCGCCGCCGCGGAGGGGGTCCCCCGCAGCCTCTTTCACCTGACGATGTAAGAGAAGGCAGGCGTCATATACGCTTACCGCCGCATGGAAACAAGCATCCTCGTCGACCATCGTGCGTATAAGACGGCAACCGGGAGAATATCATGCGTCTTGCTCTATTTGCTGCCTTACCGATCGCCCTCATCGCCTGTTCGGGGAACGCCCCCGCCACCAAGGGGAGCCCGCAGGCGGGCGAGACGCCGCCTTCGGCCAAGCCGTTCCGCGAGACGATCGTCGCCGATTTCGTCTCGCCCTGGGCGCTCGCCTTCCTGCCCGACGACCGGATCGTGGTGACCGAGAAGGCGGGGCAGATGATCCTGCTGTCGCCCGACGGCAAACGCCGCCAGACGATCGCGACGCTTCCCGTCGACACGGCGGGGCAGGGCGGGCTGATGGACGTCGTTCCCGCCCCCGATTTCGCGACCAGCAAGCGGATCTATTTCAGCTATTCGACCAAGGGCGTGGTGCTGGCGCGCGGCCGGCTGCGCGACGACGGCCGCGGCGGCGACCGGCTCGGCGAGATCGAGGCGCTGTTCCAGGCGCGGCCGTTCGTCGAGGGCGACGGCCATTATTCGGGGCGCATCGCCTTTTCGCCCGACGGCCAGTCGCTGTTCTTCACCAATGGCGAGCGGCAGAAGTTCACGCCGGCGCAGGACCCGCAGGCGACGCTCGGCAAGGTGCTGCGGCTGACGCTCGACGGCAAGCCGGCGCCGGGCAATCCGCTCGCCGCCAAGGGCTTCGCGCCCGAGGTGTGGAGCTATGGCCACCGCAATTTGCTCGGGCTCGCCTTCGACGGCGAGGGGCGTTTGTGGGAGCAGGAGATGGGGCCGAAGGGCGGCGACGAGGTCAACCTCATCATGCCCGGCCGCAATTATGGCTGGCCGAACGCGTCGAACGGCAGCCATTACGACGGTCGCGACATTCCCGATCACGCGCCGGGCGACGGCTACGAACCGCCCAAGGTGTGGTGGAATCCGGTGATCTCACCGGGCGGGCTGATGATCTATTCGGGCAAGATGTTCCCGCAATGGCAGGGCGATGCCTTCATCGGCGGCCTGTCGTCGCAGTCGTTGGTCCGCGTCGACCTCGACGGGCAGAATGCGAGGAAGGGCGATCAATGGCCGATGGGCGCGCGCATCCGCGACGTCGATCAGGGGCCGGACGGCGCGATCTGGCTGATCGAGGACGGCGGCAAGTCGCAGGGGCGGTTGATCCGGCTGACGGCGAAATAGCCTCATTCCTCCCCGGCACGGGGAGGTGGCCGCGCGTAGCGCGGACGGAGGGGGGCTTCCCCAATCGGTTGCGCTGGTGGAAAGCCCCCTCCACCATGCCGCTGCGCGGCACGATCCCCCTCCCACTGCGGGCAGGGCAATCGCATTCAGATTCGGAGTGCTGCGACGGCATTTATATTCCCGTCATGCCGGACTTGATCCGGCATCCCGCTTGCCTCGCCGAAGAAGCGGGACCCCGGCGCAAGGCCGGGGTGACGGAGTGGCTTTGAGACTCGCCCGGGTCATACAGATGGCCATATGCGATAGCCTTCCCCCTGCGGGGCAGGATTTTGAGGAACGACCATGACCAAACCCCTGATCGGCCGTGATACGCGGCTGTGCATGTCGCTGTCGGCGCGGCCGAGCAATTTCGGGACGCGCTTCCACAACCGGCTCTACGAGCTGCTCGGGCTCGACTATGTCTACAAGGCGTTCACCACCACCGATCTGCCCGCGGCGATCGGCGGCATCCGCGCGCTCGGCATCCGCGGCTGCGCGATCTCGATGCCGTTCAAGGAGGCGGTGATCCCGCTGCTCGACGGGCTCGAAGGCTCGGCGGCGGCGATCGACAGCGTCAACACGATCGTCAACGACGATGGCCGGCTGACCGGCCACAACACCGATTATTCGGCGGTGCGCACGCTGGTCGAACAGGCCGGCGTGGCGGCGGGCACGACCGCGATGCTGCGCGGCTCGGGCGGCATGGGCAAGGCAGTGGCGACCGCGCTGCGCGACGCCGGCCTGACCCGCGGCACGATCGTCGCGCGCAACGCGCGGTCCGGTCGCGCGCTGGCCGATTCGGTCGGCTGGGAGTGGGCGGCGGAGGTGGACGGTCGCACCGCCGGCCTGATCGCCAACGTCACGCCGCTCGGCATGGAAGGGCCGGACGCGGACGCGCTGGCGTTCGACCGCGAGACGATCGCCGCGGCGGAGCTGGTGCTCGACGCGGTGGCGCTGCCACCCGATACGCCGCTGCTCCGCGCCGCACGCGACGCCGGCAAGCCGGTGATCACCGGCGCCGCGATCGGCACGCTACAGGCGCTGGAGCAATTCGTGCTCTATACCGGCGTCACGCCGACGCCCGAGCAGGTCGCCGAGGCGGAGCGGGTGGCGCGATCCTGAAGCTTATCAATCCCGCACGATCAGATAGTTCATCCGCGCGCTGGCGATCGGTTTGGCACGGTCGTCCTGCCACGCCACCGCCTCGACGTTGGCGATGCGCGTGCCGAGCCGCGTCACGATCCCCTCGGCGTGCGTCGGCTTGTCGCGGCCGCCGCGCATGAAGTCGACGGTGACGTTGACCGGCTTGATCCGGCCGCCGCCTTCCTCGGCGAGCGCATGCCGCAGCGAGACGATCGCCGCCACTTCGAGCAGCCCCGCGATCGCGCCGCCGTGCAGGAAGCCGGGGCGTCCGAGCACCGCATCGCGGAACGGCAGCAGCAGCGTCGGCGCCGCGCCGTCGCGCGAGGTCAGCGAGATGCCGAGCAGCTCGGCATAAGGCGGCAGGCCGGACGGCGGCGTCATGCGTTGGCATCCATCAGCATGAATGTGCCCGCGACATGCGCGAGCGGATCGTCGGGGGTATCGTCATAGGCGATGCCGCGCACGAAGGCGATCGAGCGGGTCAGGCGCAGGCATTCGCCGCGGCCGATCACCGTCCGCCCCGGCACCGCCGGCCGCAGATAGTCGACGCGCAGGTCGAGCGTCGCCTGGGGAGCGAATTTGTCGCGTTCCACCCACACCGCGATGCTCGTCGCCATGTCCATCAGCGCGATGATCGGCCCCGAGGCGAGCACGCCGCTGTCGGGATCGCCGACCAGCGCGTCGGTATAGGGCAAGGCCAGCTCGACCCAGCCGTCGCCACGGCCATGGTAGACGATGCCCAGCGCCCCGGCATGGCCGCCGAACCGGTGCGCCATGAAGGCGTCGATGTTGAAGCCGCTCATGGCTTTGTCTCTACACGCCATCGGCGGTAGCGCAACGCACGGGGTGGCGGTAGCGTGGCGGGCCACGGGAGAGAGAGCCATGAACGACCGCGTCACCCTCAGCGTCACCGACGGGATCGCCGACGTCCGGCTCGCGCGGGCGGACAAGATGAATGCGATCGACCCGGCGATGTTCACCGCGATCGGCGCGACGATCGACGCGCTCGCCGGGCGGCGCGACGTGCGTTGCGTCGTCCTGTCGGGCGAGGGCAGGGGCTTTTGCGCCGGCCTCGACATGGCGAGCATGGCGCAGGGCGGCTCGGGCATGTCGACGACACGCAATGCGCAGGGCGCGATCCCGCCGCAGCACGTCACCTGGGGCTGGCGGCAATTGCCGATGCCGGTGATCGCCGCGGTGCACGGCGTCGCCTTCGGCGGCGGTTTCCAGATCATGTCGGGGGCCGATATCCGCATCGCCGCGCCGGATACGCGCTTCGCGATCCGCGAGACGCATTGGGGACTGGTGCCCGATATGGCCGGCTTTCCGATCTGGCGCGGGCTGGTGCGCGACGACGTGCTGCGCGAGCTCGTCTATACCGCGCGCGAGTTCGATGCGGCGGAGGCGCTGGCGCATGGCTTCGTGACGCGGCTGGCGGCGGATCCGCTCGCCGAGGCGCTGGCGCTGGCGCGGACGATCGCGGCGCGCAGTCCGCACGCGATCCGCGGCGCGAAGCGGCTGCTCAACATGGCGCATGACGCCGACCCGCGCGACATGCTGGTCGCCGAGACCGAAGAGCAGATGAAGGTGATCGGCAAGCCGAACATGATGGAGGCGGTCGCCGCCAATATGGCGAAACGCGCAGCCGTGTTCGAGGATTGATCGCGGCCGTCCCGCCCTCGCCCTCACCCTGCGGCGCTACGCGCCTTTTCCCTCTCCCGCCGGGAGAGGGAAGAGCCGGCGCAGCCGACGATAGGGTGAGGGCGGGGGCGGAACGTTCGCTAACGTCCCGCTTAGAGGACCACGGTCTCCGGCTTCGACTCCTCGATCGCGGCGAGCACCATCCGCTCCCACACCGCCGGATCGCCAGCCGCCGCCATCTTGCGGTCCGGCTCACGCAGCGTTCGCAGCACCGCGCGCGCATCCGCCAGATAGTCGCGCCACGCCAGATCGACCTGTTCGCCAGCGCTCTCGGCGTCGCCGCCGGCGTTGGCGCTGATCCGTTGCCCGGCGAGCACGCGGGCGATCCGTTCGGGCAGCGGGGTGGTCGATACGTCCATGGCATCATCTCCTCTGCTGGAAGAATGCCTCATATCGCAGCGGGTTGCCATGGATACGCAACGGCCCCGCAGGATCGCTCCCGCGGGGCCGGTGGATATCAGCGAACTCCGATACCGTTCGCCCTGAGCCCGTCGAAGGGCAGATGGGTCTCATCCGGGCTTCGACAAGCTCAGCACGAACGGGGGAAGGGAGATCGATCGCGCGCCTTAACGCGCCGCGCCCGAGCCCTGACCGCGACCACCGCCGCCACCCGAACGGCCGCCGCGACCGCCGCCGCCGCCGCCGCTACGCTGGCCCCCACGGCTGGCGTTGGCATAGTTGCGCGTCGCGGTCGGCGCATGCGTGGCGCGCGGACGTGCCGGCTGGCGCTGGCCGCGCGGCAGGTCGGCGCGCGGCGCCGGATCGGCACCGATCGCCTTGACGCGGGTCGCCTTGATCTCGTTCGACAGGCCGGTGAAATTGTCCGGCAGCGGCCGCACCGCGACCTTCTGGCGGGTCAGCTTCTCGATGTCCTTGAGGTACGGACGCTCGTCATCGGCGCAGAAAGCGACGGCGATGCCGCTCGCGCCGGCGCGCGCGGTACGGCCGATGCGGTGGACGTACTGTTCCGCCACGTTGGGCAGTTCGAAGTTGATGACGTGGCTGACGCCCGAGACGTCGATGCCGCGCGCCGCGATATCGGTCGCGACCAGCACCTTGGTCTTGCCGTCCTTGAACTCGCCGAGCGCGCGCTCGCGCTGGCCCTGGCTCTTGTTGCCGTGGATCGCGTTCGCCGCGATGCCGTTGCCGGCGAGCAGCTTCACGACGCGGTCGGCCCCGTGCTTGGTACGGGTGAAGACGAGCGCGCGGTTGATCGTCGGGTCCTGCAGCACGATCGTCAGCAGCGCCTGCTTCTCCGCCTGGTTGACGAAGGTGACATACTGGTCGACGCGCTCCGCGGTGGTCGAGGCGGGGACGACCGACACCGTCTTCGGCTCGTGCAGGAACTGGTTGGCGAGCTCGCGGATCGCCACCGGCATCGTCGCCGAGAAGAACAGCGTCTGGCGCTTGCGCGGGATCATCCGCACGATCTTCTTGAGCGCGTGGATGAAGCCGAGGTCCATCATCTGGTCGGCTTCGTCGAGGACGAGGATCTCGATCATCGACAGGTTGCACATGCCCTGCTCGACGAGGTCGATCAGCCGGCCCGGCGTCGCGACGAGGATGTCGACGCCGCGGCTGAGGTCCTGGCGGTTCTTGTTGATGCTGGTGCCGCCGAACACGGTCGCGACCGACAGCTTGCTGAACTGGCCGTAACCGCGCGCATTGTCGGCGATCTGGCTGGCGAGTTCGCGCGTCGGGGCGAGGACGAGCATGCGGCAATGCGTCGGCAGCACGCGCTTCTGGTTCTCGGTGAGGCGCTGGATCGACGGCAGCACGAACGCGGCGGTCTTGCCGGTGCCGGTCTGCGCGATGCCGAGCAGGTCGCCGCCTTCGAGCAGGATCGGGATCGACTGCGCCTGGATCGGGGTCGGGGTGGTATAGCCTTTGGCTTCGAGCGCGCGGACGAGCGGCTCGGCGAGGCCGAGGGTTGCGAATGACATGGAAACGTAGCCTTCAAAACGGGGCCTGACCCGCGCGCCGGATTCCATCATGGAAACGGCTCGCAGGGGGCGGGGGAAACTGACACCCCGCGTGAATAGGGAAGCCCTGAGCGTATCGACCGAGGCGGAGCCGGGGGTGGCAGAGCCAACCCGTTCACGCTGCATGACGCCTCGATTGACCGCCATGTGCGCTGCATCGCGGCAAAAGTCAAGTCGGAGGCGAAACGGGCATCGGTGTGGCTCGCGATCAACACTTTCACCATTTCCGCTTCTATAATGGAAGGTTGACCTTCCTGCCGCCTTGACTTGCCCCCGGCCCCCAATAGGCTCCCCGACATTCGTGACCGTGAGAAGATCGGCCGAATAACAGGGGATTAGAATAGATAATGGCTAATACAGCATTGCGTGGCGCAGCCCGTCGCGTCCTTCTCGCCTCGTCGGCGCTGATCGCGCTGCCGGGCGCCGCCCAGGCCCAGGCCGCGACTTCGGATCTGTCGATGAGCCTCAAGGGCATCCTGCCGATCGCCGAGATGCAGGGCGGGTCGGCGACGACGACGCCGCCGCAGGCCGATCCCAGCGTCGTCATCTCCAATCCCGGCACGCCGAGCACGATCCTCGACCAGGGCGTCAATGGCGTCGGCCAGATGATCATCGACCAGAAGAACGGCTTCGTCGGCCTGTGCACCGGCACGCTGATCAATCCGCGCACCGTCGTGTTCGCGGCGCATTGCGTCAACGAAAGCCCGACCGGGACCGCGATGAACCCGTGGAACTACGGCAAGGGCGCCGGGCAGCTGCCGATCGGCTTCGGCTTCGAGGCGGACACGATTGCCGGCCAGCGCGCCTGGTTCCGCAGCAACTACAGCACCAGCACCGCCAACCATTTCTACAACGTCAATCAGGTCGTCTACAACGCGCAGTCGCTGAACCTCGGCCTCGCCAACAACTTCCTGCAGGCCGATGTCGCGCTGGCGACCTTCGACACGCCGGCGGCCGACGTGCCGACCTGGACGATGCTCTTCTCGCCGCTGCCCGCGCCTGCGTCGATCAGCGACACGACCGGCACCGGCTATCACGTCACGGTGACCGGCTACGGCACCAACGGCACCGGCCTGACCGGCGCCAGCGGCGCGATCGATTACCGCCGCCGCGTCGCGGAGAATTACGTCGGCCTGCTCGGCTCGATCGACGATTTCTATTTCGGCCTGTTCGGCGGCAGCGCCGGCCTGCCCGCCAATCTGTACCAGACCGACTTCGACGATCCGACCCGCCGCTATCCCGGCGATTACAACCTGTTCAAGGACGAGGCGCTGCCCCGCGAGGGGACGACCGGCCCCGGCGATTCGGGCGGTCCGCTGATCCTCGACCGGACGTTCAACAAGGCGACGATCATCGGCGTGCTGTCGGGCAGCTACACGTTCGGCGGCCAGATCCGCGGCGGCTACGGCACCACCGCTTTCTACCAGCCGCTGTATCTCTATTGGGACTATATCCTCGCCAACAATCCGTATCGCTACGCCAATACGGTCGCCGGGGACGGCAAGTGGAGCGATGCCAGCCACTGGGTGACGGCGCTCGACCCCTCCTATCAGGTGATCGTCAACGGCCAGCTCGCCAATGGCGTGCCGACCACGCCCGGCCTCGGCATCACCCCCGATACGGAGAACAAATTCGGTCAGGTCTGCGATCAGGAGCCGGCGTTCAACTACGACCAATGCTATGACGTGAAGACCAAGATCACCTATGTCGATGGTCAGCCGGTCGCCGCCGCGCAGCCGGGCGTACAGGCCGGCACCGCGAGCAGCGGCAACGATCAGGCGACGGTGCGCAAGATCGATGCCGACGCCACCGCTGCCGTCGGCGGCGATGCGGTCGCTGCGGCGCTGCCGGCGGCGACGCTCGCCAACGGCCTGCCCGGTGCGACCAACTTCGTGCCGAACAACATCGATCCCGATGCGGCGACGCGGCGCAGCGCGCGTTATTATGACGTGACGCTGAGTGCGGCGGGCACGACGACGCTCGACACCGCAGTGACGATCGACCGGTTCAGCGTCGCCGGCACCAATGCCAAGCTGGCGATCACCTCGGCGGGATCGCTGACCAGCCTGATGGCGGTCAACCAATATACCGGCGCGGTGCAGGTCGACGGCACGCTGTCGACGCGCGGCGATTACTTCCTGATGAGCGGCCTGCTCACCGGCAGCGGCCGGATCAACACGCCGTTCCTCACCAGCGCCACCGGCATCATCGCGCCGGGCACGATGGGGACGATCGGCACGCTGACCGTCGGTGGCAACCTGATCCTCGCTTCGGGCAGCACGTTGCTGGTCGACGTCGGCCCCAACGGCACGTCGGACCGCGTCGCGGTGGTGCGCAACGGCACGACCGACGGCGTCGCCAGCATCGGCGGCCGCGTCGGCTTCGCGCCGGTCGCCGGGCACATGATCCGCTACAACGATCTCTACACGATCGTCACCGCGGCGGGCGGGGTCGTCGGCACCTTCCAGTCGCCCTCGGCCCTGTCGGCGATCCTGACCCCGCAATTCGTCTATTCGGCGAATGCGGTGCAGGCGCGGATCGTCGCCGGCAGCTATGCCAGCGTCGTCGCCGCGACGCCGATTCAGACCGCCTTCGCCGGACTGCTCGATCGCAACCGCGCGAGCAACTACACTGCGCTGTCGGGTCTGTACGGCATCCTCGATCTTCAGGATGCGGGGACGATCCGTGCGACGCTGGAAGGGCTCGCACCGCGCACCACGCCGCTCAAATACGGCATGGGGACGGTCGCGACCGAGAATATGTCGCGCTTCTACCGCCAGCATCTCGCCGGGATCGACGCCAGCCAGCCGCTGTCGGGGACGCTGACGATGACCGGCCAGCCGCTGCAATTCGCCGCGCTGATGGCGAGCGACCTGCCGATGACGCAGGCGACCGCGAGCGACACCACCTCGACCACGGTGCGCGAGGGCGTGCTGCCCGAGAACGTCAACGTGTTCATCGCCGGCGGGTACGTCGACGGCGACAGCCGCAGCCTGCGCGATGCCAATCCATTCGGCGGCCGTGACAATTTCGACGGCTTCTACGTGGTCAGCGGCATCGAGGCGAAGGTCAGCGACACCGGCGTGCTCGGCTTCGGCTTCGGCTATACCAAGCTCGACGGCACCACCGGCGGCGTCGGCCAGTCGGCACGCGGCGAGCTGTTCCAGGGCACGCTGTTCGGCAAGCTGCAGGCGCCGGGCGGGCAGGTGCTCGACGCGCAGGTCAGCGGCGGCGTGTTCCAGGCGTATACGCGGCGTACCGTGGCGATCGCCACGGTCGCCTCGACGCTGCGCAGCCGCGACGATGCGCTGGCGGTGTCGGCGGAGGTCGGGCTCGGCCAGATGTTCGACTTCGGCGGCCTGCAGGTCGGGCCGCGGATCGCGGCGCGGGTCAATCACATCGGCTTCACGCCGACGGTGGAGACCGGTGGCGACGGCGCGCTGCGCTTCGACCGCTACAATCTCGACAGCGCGCAGGGTCGCGCCGGGCTGCAACTGGCCGGCGGCGACGTGATCAAGCCGTTCGCCTCGGCCTATTACGTCCACGACTTCAAGGACCAGCCGGGCGTCTTCACCGCCAATTTCATCGGCGGTACCGCACCGGCGGGCTTCCGCCTGTCGAGCCAGGACCAGAATTGGGCCGAGCTGGCGGCGGGCCTGTCCTATGCCACCGACCGGATCGAGCTGTCGGTCAGCGCCGACACCACCGTCGCGCGCAAGGACGTGCGCAACCAGGCCTATCGCGGCGCGATCAAGTTCAAGTTCTGATCGGTCGTCGCACGTAAAACCGGGGCCGCTCTCCCGTAGGGGAGGGCGGCCCTTGTCGTTTGTCCCATTCGTCATCTCCATAATTCGTCATCCCGGCGAAAGCCGGGATGACGAAGCAAGGGGTGGGGGAATGACGGACGGGTGGAGAGGAGCCTCCCGTATCCCCCGATACTTTTCCGTCGCAACCCGGCACGCCAGCCGATACACCGTCGGGCCAACGACATGAGAGGATGCGCCGGATGAAACTCGCCAGTCTGAAGCAGGGCCGTGACGGCAGGCTCGTCGTCGTCTCCACCGATCTCGCCTGGTGCGCCGATGCGACGCACATCGCGCCGACCTTGCAGGCGGCGCTCGACGCGTGGGACCGGCTGCTGCCCGATCTCCAGAACCTCGCCACCGACCTCGACCACGAGGTGATCCCGCGCGAGCGCTTCCACGAACATGACGCCGCCTCGCCGCTGCCGCGGGCGTATCAATGGGCGGACGGCTCGGCCTATGTGAACCATGTCGCGCTCGTCCGGCAGGCGCGCGGCGCCGAGATGCCCGAGACCTTCTGGCACGATCCCCTGATGTATCAGGGCGGCTCGGACGGTTTCCTGGCCCCGCGCGATGCGATCCCGCTCGCCGACGAGGCGTGGGGCTGCGATCTCGAGGCCGAGGTGGTGGTCGTCACCGGCGACGTGCCGCTCGGCGCGAGCCGCGACGAGGCGCTCGCCGGCATCCGGCTGGTCGGGCTGACCAACGACGTCAGCCTGCGCAATCTGATCCCCGGCGAGCTCGCCAAGGGCTTCGGCTTCTTCCAGTCCAAGCCGGCGAGCGCCTTCTCGCCGGTGTTCGTCACCCCGGAGGCGCTTGGCGACTGGTGGCGGGACGGCAAGCTGCACCGCAAGCTCCACGTCGATCTCAACGGCCAGCCGTTCGGCCGCGCCGATGCGGGCGAGGACATGACCTTCGACTTCGGAACGCTGGTCGCGCATGCGGCGAAGACGCGCCGGCTGGGGGCGGGGACGATCGTCGGTTCGGGCACCGTCTCGAACCGCGGCCCCGATGGCGGTCCGGGCCAGACGATCGCGGCGGGCGGCGTCGGCTATTCCTGCCTCGCCGAGCTGCGCACCGTCGAGACGATCGCCACCGGCAAGGCGACGACGCCGTTCCTGCGCAAGGGCGACACCGTGCGCATCTGGGCGGAGGACGACAAGCACCACCCGATCTTCGGCGTGATCGAACAGACGGTGGGATGAGCCAATCCTCCCCGGCACGGGGAGGGGGACCGCCCGCGCAGCGGGTGGTGGAGGGGGCGGGCCGCAGGCGTGGCGCCTGTGGATGCCCCCCTCCGTCAGCGCTTCGCGCTGCCACCTCCCCGTGCCGGGGAGGAATGGGTCTGCCCGGCACACGATCCGTTTCGACCGGTACAGCGGAATCGCTCCGCCCACCGAAAAGCCGCTTGAAATTTAATTACAGCCGCGCAACACGATCCAACAACAGCGCTGGCGACCCTCGTCGGACGTGAAGGAGAGAGATGGTGGCCAGCGAGCATCCTCGCGCCAATGCGCAGCCGCCCCGGAACCTGCCCGGGCTGACGCTGCACGTGCCGGAGCCCAAGTTCCGGCCCGGCGATGCGGTCGACTTCGTCGGCGTCGACGTGCCGCCCGCCGGTGCCGCGCGGCGCCCGGATACCGCCGCCTCGGCGCACGATTTCACCGATCTCGCTTATACCTTGGTCCGCGTCCTCGACGAGGACGGCCGCGCCGTCGGCCCGTGGGACCCCAAGCTCTCGCCCGACATGCTGCGGCGGATGCTGCGCAACATGGCGCTGCTGCGCGCCTTCGACGAGCGGATGTTCCGCGCGCAGCGGCAGGGCAAGACCAGCTTCTACATGAAGGCGACGGGCGAGGAGGCGGTGGCGATCGCCGCCGCGCAGGCGCTCGATTTCGAGGACATGTGCTTCCCGTCCTATCGCCAGCAGGGGCTGCTCATCGCGCGCGGCTATCCGCTGGTCGAGATGATGAACCAGATCTACTCGAACCGCGGCGACAAGCTCCAGGGCAAGCAGCTACCGATCATGTATTCGGCGCGCGACCACGGCTTCTTCTCGATCTCGGGCAATCTCACAACGCAATATCCGCAGGCGGTCGGCTGGGCGATGGCCTCGGCCGCCAAGGGCGATACGCGCATCGCCGCGGCGTGGTGCGGCGAGGGCTCGACCGCGGAAGGCGACTTCCACTCCGCCTGCACCTTCGCCGCGGTCTATCGCGCGCCGGTGATCTTCAACGTCGTCAACAACCAATGGGCGATCAGCAGCTTCTCGGGCTTCGCCGGGGCCGAGGCGACGACCTTCGCGGCGCGCGCGATCGGCTATGGCATCGCCGGGCTGCGCGTCGACGGCAATGACGCGCTCGCGGTCTACGCCGCGACCCTGTGGGCGGCGGAGCGCGCGCGCACCAACGCCGGGCCGACGCTGATCGAGCATTTCACCTATCGCGCCGAGGGCCATTCGACCTCCGACGACCCGACGCAATATCGCAGCGCCGGCGAACCGACCGCCTGGCCGCTCGGCGACCCGATCGCGCGGCTGAAGCAGCACCTCATCGTCATCGGCGAATGGGACGAGGAGCGCCACGCCGCGCAGGACCGCGAGCTCGCCGAATACGTCAAGGCCGAGCAGAAGGAAGCCGAGAAGAACGGCATCCTCGGCCACGGCCTACACCAACCGCTTGATACGCTGTTCGACGGCGTGTTCGAGGAGATGCCGTGGCATTTGCGCGAACAGCAGGCGCAGATGATGGCCGAGGAAGAGGCGAGCGGCCGGCCATGGGCGCGCAAGTGATGGCCACGCACGCCGTCACCCCGGGCGTGACCCGGGGTCCCGCTGTTTCTTTCCTGCCGCGCACGATAGCGCGACCCCGGGTCGAGCCCGGGGTGACGAGGATTGTGGAATGACCGACATCACCACCCAGCCAGACCCCGCCGCCGACACCGGCACCGCCCGCATGAACATGATCCAGGCGATCAATAGCGCGCTCGACATCTGCATGGCGCGCGATCCCGACGTGCTGGTGATGGGCGAGGACGTCGGCTATTTCGGCGGCGTGTTCCGTGCCACCGCGGGCCTGCAGGCGAAATACGGCAAGACCCGCGTCTTCGACACGCCGATCACCGAAACCGGCATCATCGGCGTTGCGATCGGCATGGGCGCCTATGGCCTGCGCCCGGTCCCCGAGATCCAGTTCGCCGATTACATCTACCCCGCGCTCGACCAGCTCGTCTCCGAAGCGGCGCGGCTGCGCTATCGCTCGGCGGGCGAGTTCATCAGCCCGATGACGGTGCGCTCGCCGTTCGGCGGCGGCATCTTCGGCGGCCAGACGCATTCGCAGTCGCCCGAGGGCATCTTCACCCACGTCTCCGGCATCAAGACGGTGATTCCCGCGACGCCCTATGACGCCAAGGGCCTGCTGATCTCGGCGATCGAGGACAATGACCCCGTCCTCTTCTTCGAGCCCAAGCGCATCTACAACGGCCCCTTCAACGGCTATTGGGACAAGCCGTCGGAAAACTGGTCGAAGCACCCCGCCGGTGAGGTGCCGACCGGTTATTACAAGGTGCCGCTCGGCAAGGCCGCGGTGGTGCGCGAGGGCGAGGCGCTGACCATCCTGTGCTACGGCACGATGGTCCACGTCTGCGCGGCGGTGATCGCCGAACACAATATCGATGCCGAGATCGTCGACCTGCGCACGCTCGTGCCGCTCGACATCGAGACGATCGAGGCGTCGGTGAAGAAGACCGGCCGCTGCATGATCGTCCATGAGGCGACGCGCACCAGCGGCTTCGGCGCCGAACTGTCGGCGTTGGTGCAGGAGCGCTGCTTCTACCATCTCGAAGCGCCGATCGAGCGCGTCACCGGCTATGACACGCCGTATCCGCACAGCCTCGAATGGGCGTATTTCCCGGGGCCGGTGCGCATCGGCCAGGCCCTCAAGAAGATCATGAAGGACGCATAATGGCCCGCTTCACCTTCAAGCTGCCGGACATCGGCGAGGGCATCGCCGAGGCCGAGATCGTCGCCTGGCACGTCGCCGTCGGCGACCGGGTCGAGGAAGACCAGAATATCGCCGACATGATGACCGACAAGGCGACCGTCGAGATGGAATCGCCGGTGTCGGGCGTCGTCGTCGAACTGGCCGGCGAGGTCGGCGACCAGGTCGCGATCGGCGCGGCGCTGGTGGTGATCGAGACCGAGGATGCGGGCGAGAGCGCGGGAGGGGGCGAGGCGATCGCCGCACCGCCGAGTGCCGAGCAGGCCGAGGTCGCCGAACAATATGAGGCGGAAAACCCGGGCGTCGAGGAAATCCTCCCCGGCACGGGGAGGGGGACCGCCGGCGAAGCCGGTGGTGGAGGGGGCGCTCCACAAGCGACCCCGCCCGTAAGGCAAGACGCGAGCGCGTCGTCCGTGGCAGCCCCCCTCCACCATCCTTCGGATGGTCCCCCTCCCCGTGCCGGGGAGGAGCCTAAGGCCCTCGCTTCCCCCGCCGTCCGCGCCCGCGCGCGCGACCTCGGCATCGACCTCGCACAGGTGAAGACCGACGCCGACCGCGTCCGCCACGCCGATCTCGACGCCTTCCTGCGCTACAACGCCGGCCAGGGCTATCAAGCCCCCGGCGCATCCCGCGCCCGCGCCGACGAGCAGATCCGCGTCATCGGCATGCGCCGCCGTATCGCCGAGAACATGGCCGCGTCGAAGCGCAACATCCCGCACTTCACCTATGTCGACGAGATCGATGTCACCGCGCTGGAGGCGATGCGCGCCGATCTCAACGATCATCGCGGCGCACGCCCCAAGCTGACGCTGCTGCCGTTGCTGATCGTCGCGATCTGCCGCACGCTGCCGCAATTCCCGATGCTCAACGCGCGCTACGACGACGAGGCGGGCGTGGTCACGCGCTCGGGCCGCGTCCATCTCGGCATGGCGGCGCAGACCGACGCAGGGCTTACCGTGCCGGTGATCCGCGACGCGCAGGACAGGAACGTCTGGCAACTCGCCACCGAGATCGCGCGCCTCGCCGAGGCGGCGCGCGCCAACAAGCTGAAGCCGGAAGAACTCGGCAACGGCACGATCACCGTCACCTCGCTGGGGCCGCTCGGCGGCATCGCGACGACGCCGGTCATCAACCGCCCGGAAGTGGCGATCATCGGTCCGAACAAGATCGTCGAACGCCCGGTCTTCACCGGTCGCGGCGACGAGATCCGCCGCGCCAAGCTGATGAATCTGTCGATCAGCTGCGATCATCGCGTCGTCGACGGCTGGGATGCGGCGAGCTACGTCCAGGCGCTCAAGACGCAGCTCGAAACGCCGGTCTTATTGTTCGCGGACTGACCGATCGGCGAGGCGGGGACCGGCATGCCGCCGTGCCTCCGCCTGCGCCAGCCGCTGTTCGATGCGGCGAAGCATCGCGCAATAGCTCCGCCGCTCGTCCGGGCTGAGCGCCGCGCCACGCTGGACGTACTGGTCCACCCCGTTCCATATTCGCGTCAGGTCGTCGCGCATGAACGCCGCCGGCCCCGGCGCGACCAGCCCGGCGCGCCGCTGCCGGTCGAGCCGCTCGCCGAGCAGCGTTAGCCGGCGCGCGAAATAAGCTTGCTGTTGCACCGCGCGGCTCGCCATCAGGCGGCGCTCCGCGGCATAAGCGGAGCTCGACGTCGCGGGCGGGACCGGCAGTCCGGCCACGGCGATGGCGCCCGACAGCGCGAGGACGAACATCTTATGGGTCATATTGCGTCCGTAACGGACAAAGGTAAAGAAGCCCCCAAACGCGCGGCGCCGCTTATTCTCTGGCTGGCCACGGTCGCGATGCTCGCCGCCTGTTCGAACGACGATCGCGCCGCCCGCCGCGCCGCCGCCGGTCCGTCACCCGATCGGGCCGCGCTGCTGCGCGTCGCCAGCGTCGCCGCCGGCGAGCGTCAATTCGCGCGCTGCGCCGCCTGCCACGCCATCCGCCGCGACGCGCCCGATCGCAACGGCCCGACGCTGTTCGGCGTCGTCGGCGCGCCGGTCGCCGGGGTCAGCCCGCGTTTCGGCTATACCGCCGCGCTGCAACGCGTCGGCGGCCGCTGGACGCCCGAACGGCTGGACGTCTGGCTGGCCGACCCCCGCGCCTTCGCCCCCGGCACCTCGATGGGCTTTCCCGGACTCGCCGACCCGCTCGACCGTGCCGACGTGATCGCCTACCTTCAGGCGCAGCGATAGCATCGCTGCGCCGATCGGGCGGCCCAGAACCAATCGACATTCATCGCCGTCTACCGTCACCCCGGACTTGATCCGGGGTCCCGCTGCCTCGACCGGTGCGGATCAGGAAGAAGCGGGACCCGGGTCGAGCCCGGGGTGACAAAAAAAGGGACGCGCCGACGCCCGTCGTCGTCCGGAAACGCCGCATTCTCGAATGTTTCTAGGCACCCAGCCGGCCCTCATTTCATCAGCACCAGTTCCTCGGCCATCGTCGGATGGAGTGCGACCGTTTCGTCGAACTGCGCCTTGGTCAGCCCCGCCTTCACCGCGATCGCGGCCGCCTGCAGGATTTCCGGCACGTCCGGCCCGATCATGTGCAGTCCGACGATCCGCCCGGTCTCGCCGTCGCACACCATCTTGTAGAGCGCGCGCTCGTTGCGGCCGGCGAGCACGTTCTTCATCGGCCGGAAGTCCGACGAATAGACGCGGATCGAGCCGAGCTTCTGCTTCGCCTCGCTCTCGGTCATGCCGACGCCGGCCATCGGCGGATGGCTGAACACCGCCGCGGGGATGTTGGAATAATCGACCGTCGTCGGCTTGTCGCCGTAGAAGGTATCGGCGAACGCTTGCCCCTCGCGGATCGCCACCGGGGTCAGCTGGACGCGGTTGGTGACGTCGCCGACCGCGAAGATGCTGTCGATGCTCGACCGGTTCTGCTCGTCGACGACGATCGCGCCTTTTTCGAGCTTCACCCCGATCTCTTCGAGGCCGAGCCCCTCGGTGTTGGGCACGCGGCCGGTGGCGAACATCACCATGTCGACCGTCACCGGGTCATGGTTCGACATACGGACGGTCAGGCACCCGTCCTCGCCCTTCTCGATGCCTTCGAAATTGGCGTCGAACTTGAACTCCAGCCCCTTCATCATGCTGATCTGGAGCAGCCGGTCGCGGATCGACAGGTCGTAACCGCGCAGGATGTCCTGCGTCCGGTTCATGATCGTGACGTGCGCGCCGAGCTGGTGGAAGATGCCGGCGAATTCGTTGGCGATATAGCCCGCGCCGGCGATCAGGATGCGCTTGGGGATCGCATCGAGGTGGAACGCCTCGTTGCTGGTGATGCCGAGCTCGGCGCCGGGGCAGTCGGGCACCGCCGGATGCGCGCCGACCGCGACGAGGATGCGCCCGGCGGTCTTCTCGGTCCCGTCGGCGAGGCGGACGCTGTGCGGTCCGGTGACGACCGCGCGCTGGTGGATGATCTCGACGCCATGCGTCTCCAGCGTCTGCGTATAGGCGCCGTTGATCCGGTCGACCTCTTCGAGCACGTTGTCGCGCAGCGTCTGCCAGTCGAACGCGCACTGATCCGGCACCTGCCAGCCGAAGCGCTTGGCGTCCTTCAGATCCTCGGCGAAATGCGCGCCGTAGATCAGCAGCTTCTTGGGCACGCAGCCGCGGATGACGCAGGTGCCGCCGACGCGATATTCCTCGGCGACCGCCACTTTCGCGCCATGCGCCGCGGCGACGCGGCTCGCGCGCGTGCCGCCGGACCCTGCGCCGATGACGAACAGGTCATAATCATAGTCGGACATCAATTCACTCCGGGAGCGTCGAGCGCCGACCGAAGGCCGAGATGCTGGACGAAAGGGTCGAAATCGCGATCGCCGTACAACAGCGGAAGGCGGTCAAGGATGCAGCGGGTGGCGATCAGCGTGTCGATCGTCTTGCGGATCGTGATGCCGAGACCGCGGAGATGGCGATAGTGGCGGGCGGCTGCAACGGCGACATGGTGGTCGCTGATCGTCAGTCGATCGAAGCGAGCGAAGAATCGCATCGCCTCATCCGCCCGCGCTTCGCTTCGTGCGCCTTGCAGCACTTCCATAAGGACGAGGTCGCCGATGCTTAAGGGATCGCCTCTATCGAGACATCCCGTCAATGCGCGGGTCTGGATCGTATCCCGATCGCGCAGCAGGTCGATCCATACGCTGGAATCGACGACGATCATCCCCATTCGCGTACCGGATCGTCAATACGCATCGCCTCAAGATCACCGTCCCAGCCGAGTCCGCGCAACCCCTCAAGGGCTTCGCGTTGGCGCTCGAGCTTGACGTAACGGTTTAGAACGAAGTGAACCACATCACGCTTGGTCTTCAGGCCACTCAACTGGGCGGCTTCCGCCATCAAGGCGTCGTCGATCTCGATATTGGTCCGCATGTGTATGGCTCCGCAGAACCGTACACATAGAGGGCGCGCCCTCGCTCCGCAACGCTAGCGCTCCCCGGCGCGCCGCATCGGCATCGCGTCGATCGTCTCCGCCAGCACCTCGGCCGCAATCGGCTTAACCGAGCGCAGTTTCTCGCCGCCGTCCTTGCCGATCAGAATCGCCACGAAGCGGTCCGCCGGCAGCCGATAGCGTTTGCGCAACCCCGCCGCGCCGTCGTCCGCGCCGCTCACCCGATCGCCGACGATCGTCACCACCGCCAGATCGCGCTCGCGTGCCGCGGCATCCCAGCCGGCGAGCGCCCGCCGCTGTCCCGCCAGTCCCGCGTCATCCGCGCCCGGCGACGACAGCAGCAACACCCGCCGCTCCCAGCGCATTTCGGGGACGGTGGCGGGAACGGGCGCGAGCGCCGCGGCGAGCAGGAGCGGGATCATCGCGCCTCAACGCACGACGATCCCGAATGCTTCGATCACTCCAGCCCGGCGCGCCGGATCAGATCCTCGGTCGAGGGATCGAATGACTGGCCGCCCTGGTCGGCGGCCTTGGCCATCTCCTTGCCCAGCTCGACGCCGAACTGGTCGAACGAATTGATGCCGAGCAGCACCCCGTTCACGAACACGCGATGCTCGTAGAAGGCGATCAGCGCCCCGAGCGTGCGCGGATCGAGCACGTCGAGCAGCAAGGTCGACGACGGCCGGTCGCCGCTGTACGAGCGCGCCGGATCCTCGACCTGCTTGCCCTTCATCAGCGCCGCCCCTTGCGCGAAGGCGTTGACCAGCAACTGGCGATGATGGTCCTCGGCGAGCGTGTCGCCCGGCTCGATCACCGCGATGAACTCGACCGGCACCAGATGCGTGCCCTGGTGCAACAACTGGAACACCGCATGCTGCGCATCGGTGCCGACCCCGCCCCAGGTGATCGCCGCGGTCGGCCGACCGACCGGCGTCCCGTCGGTCTTCACGCCCTTGCCGTTCGATTCCATCTCGAGCTGCTGGAGATAGCTCGGCAGCAGCCGCAGCCGTTCGTCATAGGCGAAGGGCGCGCGCGTCTCGGCGTGGCGCACCTGCGTGTAATAGAGGTCGGCAAAGGCGGCGAGCACCGGTGCATTCTCGTGCAGCGCGGTCAGCCGGAAGTGGCGATCCATTTCCGCCGCGCCTTCGAGCAGTTCCTCGAATGCCCCCCAGCCGAGCGCGATCGCCGCCGGAAAGCCGATCGACGACCAGAGCGAATAGCGCCCGCCGACGCCCTCGCCGAACGGCAGGATGCGCGTCTCGTCGACGCCCCATTCCATCGCCTTGTCGGGCGCCGCGGTCAGCGCGATCACCTTGCCATAGGGGTCCTCGACGCCATGCTCGGTCATCCATTGCAGCGCCGATTCGGCGTTGAGCATCGTTTCCTTGGTGGTGAAGGTCTTCGATGCGATGACCAGCAGGGTCGCCGCCGGATCGAAATCCTTGATCGCATCCTCCAGCGCGACGCCGTCGACGTTGGAGACGATCGCGACGTCGTAGCGCGCATCCTCGCGCCCCAGCGCATCGACCAGCAGATGTGGCCCGAGCGCCGACCCGCCGATGCCGATATGCAGCACGTGGCGGATGTCGCCGAGCGCGCCGCCCTCGATCGCGTCGATCAGCGAGCGCATCCGCTCGTGCAGCTTGCGCGCCAGCGCGACGCTCTCCGCATCGCCCTCGCCGCGCTCGACGGCATGGAGCACCGGCCGGTCCTCGGTGACGTTGACGTGCTCGCCGCCGAACATCGCGTCGCGCTTGCCGGCGAGGTCCTGCGCCTGCGCGAGCGCGGCGAACGCCTCGACCGCCTGCGTCGTCAGATGCGTCTTCGACCAGTCGAAATGGATTCCGGCCACGTCGAGGCTGAATTTGGACAGCCGCTCGCCGTCCTGATCGAACAGCTCGACCAGCTTGGGGGAGGGGAGGGCTTCGATCGCAGACCAGTCGCTCATGTCTTTTCGTCCTTCGGGGAAGGGAGTTCGTGTCAGTCCCGTATCGATCCTGCGCGGGCGGGCAAGCCCTGTCGGTCGGAACGACTACTCAGGACGCTCGGGGGACGCTAAGGCTCCCTCGCTATGGATCAGACACCGACGCCGGCCCCCGCGGCCACCACCACCACCGTCAAGCCGCCGCGCTCGGAGCTGAACGAGACGCTGCGCTTCCTCGTCAAGCTGGCGATCGCGGTGCTGATCCTCAGGAGCTTCCTGTTCGCGCCCTTCTCGATTCCCTCGGAATCGATGCTGCCGCGGCTGCTGATCGGCGACTATCTGTTCGTCACCAAATGGAATTACGGCTATTCGCGCTGGTCGTTGCCGGGCGGCGTGCCGTTGATCCCGGGGCGGATCCTCGGCCGCGATCCGACGCGCGGCGACGTCGTCGTCTTCCGCTCGCCCGAGCCCGACGATCATGACGTCATCAAGCGCGTCATCGGCCTGCCGGGCGACACGATCCAGGTCCGGCGCGGTCAGGTGATCCTCAACGGCAAGCCGATCCCCAAGCAGCGCGTCGCCGACTTCGTGCTCCCGCTCACGCCGAACTTCGACGCGCAGAAATGCGGTTCGCAGTTTCAGGACGTCGATGCCGCCGGCGTGCCGATCTGCCGCTACCCGCGCTTCCGCGAGACGCTGCCCAACGGCAAGAGCTACATGGTGCTCGATCAGGCCGACATTCCGCAGGCGGACGATACCGGCCTCTACACCGTGCCCGCCGGCGACGTCTTCCTGATGGGCGACAATCGCGACGACAGCGCCGACAGCCGTTTCCCGGCGCCGATCGGCATGGGCTACATCCCGATGGAGCGGATCGAGGGCAAGGCGGTGGTCACCTTCTTCTCGACCGACGGCAATGCCTCGTGGATCAACCCGGTCAGCTGGTTCACCGCGGCGCGCTGGCAGCGGATCGGAGAGGGCTTCTGAGCATCGCGCTGCCCGAATGGCTGACCGAGACCTTCGGCCGCCGCCCTGCCGACATCGCGCCCTATCAACGCGCGCTGACCCACGGCAGCCAGGCGGCGGAGAATTACGAGCGGCTCGAATTCCTCGGCGACCGCGTCCTCGGCCTCGTCATGGCGGAATGGCTGTGGGAGCTCTTCCCCAAGGAGCCCGAGGGACAATTGTCGAAGCGGCTCAACGCGCTGGTCACTGGCACGGTGTGCGCCGACGTGGCGCGCGAGCTCGGCGTGCGCGCGCATCTGCGTCTCGGCAAACAGGCGCGCGACGACGGTGCCTATGAGAGCGACAATATCCTCGGCGACGTGATGGAGGCGCTGATCGGCGCCTGGTATCGCGAGGCCGGGCTCGACGCCGCGCGCGCCTTCGTCCGCAAGGCCTGGGGCAATCGCGTCCAGCACGGCGACAAGGCACCGCAGCATCCCAAATCGGCATTGCAGGAATGGGCGGCGGCGGCCGGCCGGCGCACCCCGGAATATGTCGTCGTCGACCGCTCCGGCCCGCACCATGCGCCGCGCTTCACCGTACAGGTGAAGATCGGCAGCTTCGCGGACGCGACCGCGACCGGCGCGAACAAGCAGATTGCGGAGACGGCTGCGGCGAAGGCGCTGCTGGAGAAGCTGCAGGGGTGAGGCACGTCACGCTCCGCCCCCCGTTCGCCCTGAGCCTGTCGAAGGGCACCTCTCCCCGGGGGCGGGGCAGGGCTATCGCATATGGCTGCGCTGATGAGGCTCGATCGGTTTCCTTGTCAATTTCGTCACCCCGGACTCGTTCCGGGGTCCACCGGGCCGCGAGAGAATGGTGGTGGATCAAGCCTTTCTCCTCGCCGCAGGGTGGACCCCGGAACAAGTCCGGGGTGACGGGGTGGGCGTGGCAGACGACCGGCTCGCACGAGCGTCCATCTACGATTGCCCTGGGGAGTGGGTAATGGCGTTCTGGCCCTATATCCTCCTCTGCAACGACGGCAGCTATTACACCGGCCACACCGACAACCTCGACCTGCGCATCGGCCAGCACCAGACCGGTGCGTACGAGGGCTATACGTCGGAACGCCGCCCGGTGACCCTCGTCTGGTCGCAGGATTTCCCCTCGCGTCTCGAAGCACTCGAAGCCGAACGCCGGATCAAGGGCTGGAGCCGCGCCAAGAAGGAAGCACTGATCCGCGCCGATTGGGAGACGCTCAGCCAACTCGCGCGCAACCGCCAGGCGGAACCCAGCCCTTCGACAGGCTCAGGGCAAACGGGCGAGGGGGATGGCCCAGCTATGAACACCGTTCGCGCTGAGCCTATCGAAGCGCACCCATCCCCAAACGCATCGCTTGCGAATTCATCCCCCATCAGGCCCGAGCCCGTCGAAGCCCGCCCCACCACCACCGCACCATCAGCGGCGCAACCGCCCGCCTTCCAAACCCCCGTACCGGACCAGAACCCATGACCCAGACCCAACATTGCGGCCTCGTCGCCGTGGTCGGCGCGCCCAATGCGGGCAAGTCGACGCTCGTCAATGCGCTCGTCGGCCAGAAAGTGGCGATCGTCAGCCCCAAGGCGCAGACGACGCGCACCAAGCTGCTCGGCGTCGCGATTCAGGACGAGGCGCAGATCCTGCTCGTCGACACCCCGGGCATCTTCGAGCCGCAGCGCCGGCTCGACCGCGCGATGGTCGCCGCCGCCTGGACCGGCACCGAGGGCGCCGACCTGATCGCGCTCGTCGTCGACGGCAAGGGCGGCATCGGCGGCAAGGTCGAACGGATCGCCGAGGCGCTGAAGGACCGGCCCGAGCCCAAGATCCTGATCCTCAACAAGGTCGACATCGCCGACAAGCCCCGGCTGCTGCTCCACGCGGAAAAGCTCAACGCGCTGATGTCCTTCGCCGATACGTGGTTCGTCTCGGCGCAGACCGGCGACGGCCTGCCCGAGCTGAAGTCGGCGCTCGCCAGGGCGATGCCGGAAGGTCCGTGGCATTATCCCGAGGATCAGGTCTCCGACGCTACCGAACGCGCGCTCGCCAGCGAAGTGACGCGCGAACAGCTCTATCTCCAGCTCCACGCCGAACTGCCCTATGCCAGCACGGTCGAGACGGAGAAATACAGCGAGCGCGAGGACGGCTCGGTCGAAATCCATCAGCAGATCCTTGTCGAGCGCCCGACGCAACGCGCGATCATCCTCGGCAAGGGCGGCAGCCGCATCAAGGAAATCGGCGCCCGCGCCCGCACCGAACTAGCGAGCATTCTCGGATCGCCGGTCCACCTCTACCTCCACGTCAAGGTCAAGCCCGGCTGGGACGAGGACCGCGACGTCTACCGCGACATCGGCCTCGACTGGATCGAGTAACCGGAAATCCTCCCCCGCCAGGGGGAGGGGGACCGCCCGGCGTAAGCCGGGTGGTGGAGGGGGAGGACAGGGCGGGAGCTTGGTGACAATACTCCCGCCCTATCCTCCCCCTCCGTCAGCGCTGCGCGCTGCCACCTCCCCCTTGCGGGGGAGGACTATCGCATATGGTTGTGGCGATGAGGTTCGATCGGTTTCCTCATCTAAATCGTCACCCCGGACTCGTTCCGGGGTCCACCGGGCCGCAGGGGAACGGTGTCGAATCAAGCCTTTCTCCTCGCCGCAGGGTGGACCCCGGCGCAAGGCTGGGGTGACGGAGTGGCTTTAGGAGGTCGTCCGAACCACACAGACGGCCAATTGCGATAGCCCTGCCCGTGCGGGGGACGACTTACGCGACCTCCAGAACCTTCCGCACCCAGTCCGGCACCAGCACCCCCGCCGGCCCCAGCCGCGTCTCGGCGAAGAAGCCGCTCCCCGCCGACCGCTCGAGATTGAGCTCCAGCGTCTCCGCGCCATAAGCGTCGGCGAGCTGCACGAACCCCGCCGCCGGATACACCGCGCCCGACGTCCCGATCGACACGAACAGATCGGTCCGCGCCAGCGCCGCCTCAATCCGCTCCATCTGATAGGGCATCTCGCCGAAGAAGACGATGTCGGGGCGCAGCGCCGCCGCCCCGCACGCATCGCACCGTGTTCCCGGCGGCAGCGCATCATGCCACCCCCGCCGCACGCCGCAATGCGCGCACAGGGCCGAGGTCAGCTCGCCATGCATGTGCAGCAACCGCCGCGCCCCGGCGCGCTCGTGCAGGTCGTCGACATTCTGCGTCACGATCAGCAGATCGCCCGGCCATGCCGCATCCAGCTCGGCGAGCGCATCATGCGCGGCATTGGGCTCGACCCCGGCGAGCGCCGCCCGCCGGAGATCGTAGAAGCGATGTACCAGCACCGGATCGGCGGCGAGCGCTTCGGGCGTGCACACATCCTCGACGCGATGCCCCTCCCACAGCCCGCCCGGCCCGCGGAAGGTGGCGATCCCCGATTCGGCGGACACGCCCGCCCCGGTCAGCACGACGATGTTGCGGATGTCGGTCATTCCGTTCCAGATAGGCGCATCGCCCGATCCTGCAACGCGTCCGGCAGCAGAGGCGGTCATGTCCGACAGGTCCGCGGTAAAATGTAGATTTAACAACAGCTTGCGCGATAAGCTGTCCTACAGCCTGGCCTTGTGCCAAAAGGCCGGCATGACCCTCGCCCCCTCCGCTATGCGTGACCTTCGTGAAGTTAGGAGCCTCGCATGACCGCGATCGGCATCTATGGCAGCAGCGGCCGCATGGGCCGCGCGATCACCGAGCAGATCGATGCGGCGGGCGCGACGCTTGCCGGCGGCGTCGATGCCGGCGGCGATCCGGCGGTGCTTGCGCGGGTGTCGGACGTGCTGGTCGACTTCTCGACCGCCTCGGCGATCGAAGCGCATCTTGCCGCGGCGCGCGCCGCGCGCACGCCGCTGGTCATCGGCACCACCGGGCTTAGCCAGGCGCAGCATGCCGCGATCGACGCCGCCGCGACCGAGATCGCGGTGCTCCAGACCGGCAACACCTCGCTCGGCGTCACCCTGCTCGCACAAATGGTCCGCGAGGCGGCGGCGCGGCTCGGCACCGACTGGGATATCGAGATCGTCGAGAGCCACCACCGTCACAAGGTCGACGCCCCCTCGGGCACGGCGATCCTGCTCGGCGAGGCGGCGGCGGCGGGGCGGGGGACGACGCTGTCCGAATTGCGCGTCGATGGCCGCGCCGGCCTCACCGGCGCGCGCACCGAGGGGACGATCGGCCTGTCGAGCCTGCGGGGCGGCTCGATCATCGGCGATCACACCGTGCTGTTCGCCAGCGAGGGCGAGCGGATCGAGCTGTCGCACCTCGCGCAGGACCGTTCGATCTTCGCCAAGGGTGCGGTGCGCGCGGCGCTGTGGCTCGCCGGCCGGCCCGCTGGCCGCTACCGTATGGGCGACGTGCTCGGCCTGTGAAGAAGGCGGACGTCTTCGAATTCTACCGCCGGCTGGCGGAGGCGAACCCGCATCCCGAGACCGAGCTCGAATCGGGCAATGCCTATCAATTGCTCGTCGCAGTGGTGCTGTCGGCGCAGGCGACCGATGCCGGCGTCAACAAGGCGACGCGCGCATTGTTCGCCGAGGTGAAGACCCCCGAACAGATGGTCGCGCTAGGCCTCGACGCGCTGAAACAACATATCCGCACGATCGGCCTGTTCAACACCAAGGCGAAGAACGTCATCGCCTTGTCGGAGGCGCTGGTCGCCGACCATGACAGCGCGGTGCCGAACGACCGCGACGCACTCGAACGCCTGCCCGGCGTCGGCCGCAAGACCGCCAATGTGGTGATGAACGTCGCCTTCGGTGCCGAGACCTTCGCGGTCGACACGCATATCTTCCGCGTGGGCAACCGCACCGGCCTCGCCCGCGGCAAGACGCCGCTCGCGGTCGAGCTGAAGCTGGACAAGGCGACGCCGCAGCCGTTCCGGCTGCACGCGCATCACTGGCTGATCCTGCATGGGCGTTATATCTGCAAGGCGCGGCGGCCCGAATGCTGGCGCTGCATCGTCGCCGACCTGTGCGCGTTCAAGCCGAAGACGCCGCCGCCCAAGGCGCTCGCCGCATAAAGCCTCTGGCGCCGCCGCCGCGGCTTTGCTAGGCGCCGTCTTCAGGCACCCGTAGCTCAGCTGGATAGAGCGCTGCCCTCCGAAGGCAGAGGCCACTGGTTCGAATCCAGTCGGGTGCACCATCCCCAATCAGCGTTGTTTTCCCCGCTCGGTTCGCGAGTCGGGATCTTCCGAATAGCATCCGCTATCTTCGGTCCGACGTATCCTCGCCCGTGCTGCAATCTATGATGCAGCCGCGCGCGGTCAGGAATGCGGTTTGAGGTGTCACGATCGCTCTCTATCATGGATCCGGAGCCAAACGGGGCGAGGGCGGCGTGGCGATCGACTTGAGGACGGTGGAACAGCTTGCCGCCGACCAGGCCTCGCTCAAGGCTGCGGCGGGTCTCGCGAAGCCCGCACGATGGTCCGGCATCGGCACGAGTCACGACGCGGCGCTGATCTGGGGCGAATGTGCCGGGTCCGGCGCCAATCCCTATCGGGTGATGGCCGACCTGCGCGACCTGGCGAGCAAATGCACCTGCCCCTCGCGCAAATTCCCGTGCAAACACGCTCTTGCATTGTTCTGGCTGCATGCAGAAGCGCTTCTTGCCTTCCCCGCTGCCGAGACGCCGGCGTGGGTGACCGAATGGCTGGGGCGTCGACGTTCGACCGCGGCGCCAAGGCCCGTAATGCCGGTGGCGGACAAGAACCTGCACGCTGCCCGGATCGCCGAGCCCGACGCGGTTCCCGACGCCAGGACCGCGGCGCGACGCGCGGCGGCCGGTGCCAAGCGTGCGGAAGAGACCGGGCGGGCGATCCGCGACGCGTTGGACGCGCTCGAGCAATGGGTAGGCGACCAGCTTCGCCTCGGCCTTGCCGGTTTCGTCGACGACGTGACGGTGCGCTGTCGCCGCATCGGCGCGCGACTGGTCGACGGCAAGGCAGCCGCATTGGCCGGTCACGTGGACGACTTGCCCGCTCGATTGCTCGCGCTGCCGGCCGGCGACCGGGTGCGCGGCGCCGTGGTGGAACTGGCGCGGCTGGTGCTGCTCGCACGGGCCTTTCGCGCCGATCCCCGCGACCCGGAGCTGCGGCGCGCCGTCGCGTCGGCCGAGAGCCGCGAGACCCTGCTCGCCGATCCGGCCGTGCTGCGGGTCACCGCCGCCTGGGACGTGCTTGCGGAGCGGGTCCGTACCCGCCGCGACGGGCTGGTCTCGCAGGCGACCTGGCTGCTCAACCTGACCGAAGGTCCCCGTTTTGCGATGCTGCTCGATTTCTTTCCGGCCAGCGCCGGACAGCGCGCGACGGTGTTCACCCCGGGCGAACAGTTCGTCGGCGAGCTGCTGTTCTTTCCCGCGCGCGTCCCGCTGCGCGCCATGCTGATCCAGCGCGAGGCGGCGCTGGTCGATGGTCCGCCGCTCGACTGGCCGCCGGCGGATACGCCGTTGCAGGAAGCATTGGCCGCGCCGTTGCTCGCCGAGCCATGGGCCGCGGAGCGACCGATCCTGCTTCCGCCGGGACGGATCGGCTACGATCGTGCCGGCACGTCATGGTGGCTACCGCGCGAAGGCACCGCGCGGCTGCCACTGGCGGGCGGTGCGGAAGGGTTGATCGCCGGCACCGAGCTGACGCGCAGCGCGGCGCTCTGGTCGGGCAGCCGGCTGGAGATGCTCGCGGCGCGGACGCCCTGGGGGCGTATCGGCCATGGCTGAAACCCTGCTCGACGCGCTCGGCCCGGTGCTGACGCGCTGGACCATCGGTGGCAGTGCGATACCGGCCGCCCCCGCCGCCTGGCGCGATGCGCTGGGGGATGACATCGGAGAAGCCGAATTGCGGCTGCTGGCGTTGTCCGGGCAATTGCTCGGAGCGCTGACGGTCGCCGAGCCCGCGGGCGAGGTGCGGCCACGCGGCGACATCCCGTCCCTTGCCTGGCCGCCGCTTCCGGAGCCGTTGCGGCCACGTGTGCGGCGGCTGCTCCAGGCGCTGCGCGAGCCGTCGATGCGCCGCCACCTGCTCGTCTTTCTCGACGGTCGGGGCTGGACGCTTCATCCGAGCGATTGGATGCCGGGACCGGGCGAGGACGTGCCCGAGGTCTATGCGCCATGGCAGGATTGGGCCGACGCCTCGCAACCGCGATCGGACAGGCCGGAGGTTCTTGATGCCGGGAGCTGGGACAGCTTCGGTCCGGCCATGCGTCATGCCGCTATCGCTGCGTTGCGCCGGCAGGATCCCGCCCGGGTGGCCGGGCTGCTCGCGGAGAAGATCGGCGGCGAGGCGCCCGGTCATCGCCTGCGGTTCGCCGAGGCGATGGCGACGGGTCTGTCCGACGCCGATCGACCGTTGCTCGAACGCCTGACCAGCGACCGTGCGCCGCGCGTGAAGGCAGTGGCGGCCGCGCTGCTGGCGCGGCTGGGTCATGGCGATGCCGCCGATGCGGATGCGACCGAACTAGCAGAGTTTTTCTCCCTTCAAACGTGGGGCCTGTTGCGCCGTACCCGCGCGATCGTACCGCGGGCCTTGAAAATCGCGGCGCAACGGGATCGCCGCGCGGCGCTTTTTCAGACGGTGTCCTTCGATGCCTTCGCGCGGGCGCTCGGCCTGTCCCCGACCGATCTTGCCGAGGCCTGGCCGTGGGGGAGCGACGTGCACGTGGATATGCTATGCGCGGCCATGGCGGCACGCTCGGCGACCGATGCGATCATCGCCGCGATCATGGCGGCGCTGACGGCGGCAGCCGCGATCGATCTGACCATTTTGATGCAGTTCTTGCCGCGCCTGACCGCGGCGCAATGTCGGCAGATCGCGATCTATCTGCTGCGCGCGAAGGGGGCCGGCTTTGCGATGGCGCTGATCGTCGCGGGTGGCGCTGGCGGGATCGACGAGGCGATCGCCACTCCCGCGGGCGAGGCGCTGCTCGCCGCCCTCGTATCGGACGATGCCGCGCACGCCGATCAGGCAATCGAACTCCAGGCATTGGGCCTGCTCGCCTCGCGCGCAGCGGCGGCGCAGGCGCTCGAACGACTGGCGGCGACAGGGCTGATCGCCTCCGATCCGCGGCTCGACATGCTGCGGCTCAATGCCGCGCTCGAAGACAGGAGACCAACCGAATGAGCGAGATGCTGCGCCTGCCCGCCGAAGCGATCTATGCCGGTGAACTCGCCGCGCTGGCCGCCGGTGATGCCGATCGGCGCCCGTCCGGCTGGGCGCTCTCGCCGAAGGTGGTGGTCACCTATCTTATGGGTGGTACCGCTGCCGACGGCACACCGGTCACACCCAAATACGTCGGTGACCGGCGGCTGATCGAGACGGCCGTGGCGACGCTCGCCACCGATCGTGCGCTGCTGCTGCTTGGGGTGCCGGGCACGGCCAAATCCTGGGTGTCCGAGCATCTCGCCGCCGCTGTCGCGGGCGATTCGACGATGGTGATCCAGTGTACGGCCGGGACCGATGAAAACCAGGTCCGCTACGGCTGGAATTATGCGCAGCTGCTCGCGCACGGGCCAAGTCGCGAGGCGTTGGTGGCCACTCCGATGATGCGCGCCATGGAGGCGGGCAAGCTCTGCCGGCTGGAGGAATTGACCCGCATGGGATCCGACGTGCAGGACACGTTGATCACCGTGCTCTCCGAGAAGATGATGCCGATCCCGGAGCTGAACAGCGCGGTATATGCCCGTCGCGGGTTCAACATCATCGCCACGGCCAACAACCGCGACAAGGGCGTCAACGAACTCAGCTCGGCGCTCAAGCGGCGGTTCAACGTGGTGGTGTTGCCGTTGCCCGACAGTGCCGAGGAGGAAGTGGCGATCATCGTCAAGCGGGTCGGCGAGATGGCGCAGAGCCTCGACCTGCCGGCGCCCAGGAATGTCGCCGAGGAAGTGGCGCGGGTGGTCGCGATCTTCCGCGAGCTGCGTGCCGGGTCGACCGAGGACGGCAAGGTCGCGCTCAAGTCGCCCTCGGGCGGGTTGTCCACCGCCGAGGCGATCGGCGTGATGGTCGGCGGGATCAGCCAGGCGACCTTCTTCAACGACGGTCGGCTCACGCCCGGGACGTTGGCGGCCACCATGATCGGCGCGGTGGTGAAGGATCCCGTGCAGGACAAAGCGGTGCTGGGCGAATATCTCGAGACCGTGCTCAAGAAACGCCGCGGGTTCGAAGACTATTATGCCTCGCTGTCCGAGCTGATCTGACGCGATGGTGGCGGCAGTCTCGCTGTTCGGCATCCGCCATCACGGTCCCGGTTCGGCGCGGCGGCTGGTGGAGGCGCTCGACGCGCTCCAGCCCGGCACGGTGTTGATCGAGGGGCCCGCCGATGCATCGCATCTGCTGCCGATGCTCGCCGACCCGGCGATGGTGACGCCCGTCGCGTTGCTGACCTATGCCGAGGATGACCCCGCCGACGCCCGCTTCTTTCCCTTCGCCGACTATTCGCCCGAATATCAGGCGGCGCGCTGGGCGGTTGCGCATGACGCCGCGCTCCGCTTCATCGACCTGCCGGCCAGCGACCGGCCGGGCGGTTCGGAAGGCGGCGCAGAGACGGATGCAGCCGAGGCCGAGGCCAACGATCCGGTCGGCCGCGATCCGATCGGCCAGCTCGCAGCGGCCGCAGGCTATGCCGACGGCGAATCCTGGTGGGCCGACGTCATCGAGGAAAATCCCGGCTCGACGCCGGTCTTCGCCGCGGTAGCCGATGCGATGACCGCGCTCCGCGGCGAGGCCGGGACCCTCTCCGCCTATGAGGCCGCGCGCGAAGCCCATATGCGTCTCGAGATCGCCCGGGCCGCCAGGGAAAGCGACCTCCCGATCGCGGTGGTGTGTGGCGCCTGGCACGTCCCTGCGTTGGCGGCCAAGACCAACCTCACCGCCGATCGCGCATTGCTGAAGGCGCGATCCAGGACGAAGGCGAGGGCGACATGGGCGCCCTGGACCGCGCCTCGTCTTGCCCGGGCGAGCGGCTATGGTGCCGGCGTGGTCGCGCCCGGCTGGTGCGCGCATTTGTGGGCCACGCGTCATGCCGGTCACCGCGACGCGATATGGCTTGCGCGGATCGCACGGGAGTTGCGCGCGCGCGGCCATGCCGTCTCGACCGCCGCGGTGATCGAAGCGCAGCGGCTGGGGCATGCGCTCGCCGCCCTGCGCGCTCGCCCGCATCCCGGTTCCGAGGAACTGCGCGAAGCCGCGATCGCCTGTCTGTGCAATGGCGAACATGCGCTCTGGGACGATATCTCCGCCGAATTGCTGATCGGTTCCGCGGTCGGGTCGATCCCCGCAGCCACGCCGCTTGCCCCGCTGATCGAGGATCTGCAGCGTCAGCAAAAGGCCACGCGACTGAAGCCCGAGGCGCTGGAACGCGCCCTGACCCTCGACCTGCGCAGCGACAGCGGGCTGGCGCGTTCCACGTTGCTCCACCGGCTCAACGTGCTCGACGTGCCCTGGGGGCGCCTCGCCGATGCCGGCCGCAGCCGCGGGACGTTCCGCGAGAACTGGATCCTGGCCTGGCAGCCCGAATTTGCCGTGCGACTGATCGAGAATCTCGTCCATGGATCGACGATCGCCGCCGCCGCCGCCGCGCGGCTCGGCGAGGCGATGCAAGCGCAGCCCGATCTCCCCAAACTGGCCACCCTCGTGCGCGATGCGATGGTCGCGGATCTGGCCGGCGCCACCGACGCGGGCATCACGCTCCTCGAACGGCGGGCCGCCTTGACCAGCGACGGGCAGGCGCTGCTCGCGGCGCTGCCGCCGATGGCCGACGTCCTCCGCTATGGCGAGGCAAGATGCGGAACGGCCGGGCATCTCGCCGGACTGATGCCGCGGATCGCGGTGCAGGCGGCGTTCGCCTTTCCCTATGCGGCGCGCAATCTGGATGCCGATGCGGCGGCGACCCTGCGCGATGCAATCGTTGCGGCGGATGGCGCGATCCAGCTGGCGCAGCTTGCGTCCGATATCGTCGCCACCTGGCACGCGTCGTTGCGGCGGTTGTGCGACGACGGGCAGACAACGCGGCTGATCGCGGGCGTCGCTGCCCGTCTGCTCTACGAAGCGGAGGTGCTCGGTGCCGACGAAGCCGCCGGGCTGCTCGCCCGGATGCTGTCGCCGGCATTGCCTGTCGCCGACGCCGCTGGCTTTTTCGAAGGCTTTCTTGAGGGCGCGGGGCAGCGGCTTCTGCACGATATGGCGTTGCGCGAGGCGGTCGATGGCTGGCTCGTCGGGTTGGACGAGAATACGTTCGTGGCCAACCTGCCGCTGTTCCGGCGGGTGTTCGCCGCGCTCGACCGTAACGAACGCCGCCGGCTCATAGACGTGGTGCTGGGCCGGTCCGGCATGGGCGGGCGCGGCTATCGGCTGCTGCCGGGCGCCGCGGCGATGTGGCCGGCACATGAGACGCGTGTCATCGCTTTGATGACGGGAGCGTCGCAATGAGCGAGGACGAACGTCGCCGCCGCTGGATGCTGGCTTTGGGTGTCGAGGACGGCGGGGACGGGGCGTCGCCGCTGTCCGAAAGCGATCGCCGCTTATCCCACGCATTGTCTGCGCTCTATGGTGATGGCGAGGACGGCAGGAAGGGCCGGGGCGGGCTCGGTGGGTCGGCGCCGCGTGTCGCCAAATGGCTCGGCGACATCCGCCAATTCTTCCCCACGCCGGTTGTTCAGGTGATCCAGAAGGATGCGTTCGAACGCAAGGGGCTGCGCCAGATGTTGCTCGAACCCGAGTTTCTGGCGACCGTCGAGGCCGATGTTGGGCTTGTCGCCGATCTGGTCGCGCTGCGCGGGGTGATGCCGGACAGGACCAGGGAGACCGCACGGGCGGTGATCGCGAAGGTCGTCGCGGAACTCATGACGCTGCTGGAGACGCGCACGGCGAACGCGATCCGTGGCGCACTCGACCGCTCGCGCAGGACCAACCGGCCGCGTTTCGCCGATATTGACTGGCCGCGCACGATCCACGCCAATCTCGCAACCTATCAGCCCATGCATCGGACGGTGGTGCCGGAGCGACTGATCGGTTTCGTGCGCCGGCAGCGGCGCATCGTCGATCTGGACGAGGTCATCCTGTGCGTCGACCAGTCGGGCTCGATGGCGACGTCGGTGGTCTACGCCTCGATCTTCGCCGCGGTGATGGCGTCGCTGCCGGTCGTCGCCACGAGGCTCGTCTGCTTCGACACGGCGATCGTCGACCTGACCGAGGAACTGGCGGATCCGGTCGAGGTGCTGTTCGGCGTCCAACTCGGCGGGGGCACCGACATCAACCGTGCCGTCGCATATTGCGAGGATCGCATCGAGCGGCCGGCAAAGGCGCATCTCGTATTGATCACCGACCTGTACGAGGGCGGCGATGCCGATGCGCTGGTCGATCGGCTCGCGCGGCTGACGATATCGGGGGTCAACGTCATCGTGCTCCTCGCACTGACCGACAGTGGCCGCCCCTCCTATGACCCTGCTCTTGCGGCGCAGGTGGCGGCGCTGGGCATTCCCGTGTTCGCCTGTACGCCGGACCAGTTTCCCGAACTGATGGCCACTGCCCTTCGTCGTGAGGACGTCCATGGCTGGGCAGCCGACCGCGATATCAAACTGGTGCGTTCGGATGCGTGATGGCCGCCGCTTCCAAATGACGCTTCGTCTCGCATCTGAGCGCCGGGGCCGGGCTGTTCCGGCCGCACCGGCCGACGCATTGCCACGCTCGCCGATGCCGGGTAGCGGTCGCGGTTAACGAGGCCGGTGCCGGGAAGATCGGTATGACGGCAGGAGAGGGGCGCAACATGACCTACCAGCATATCCTGGCCGAGTCGCACGGTGACGTCCGCGTCCTGACCCTCAATCGTCCCGACCGCCTCAACGCCGCACCACCGGCGCTGTTCGACGAATTGCGCGACGCGCTCGGCGACCTCGACGGCGCGCGCGCGGTGCTGATCGCCGGGGCGGGGCAGGCGTTCTGCTCGGGCGCCGACGTCGCGGGCGGTGCGCTGGGCGGCGACAATCCCGGCGAGGCGACCCATGCGGCGCTCACCGACCATTACAATCCGACGATCGCGGCGCTCTTCGACCTCGCGGTGCCCGTGGTCAGCGCGGTGCGCGGCCCCGCCGCGGGGATCGGGTGCAGCCTCGCGCTCGCCGCCGATTTCTGCGTCGCGAGCGACACCGCCTATTTCCTCCAGGCCTTCGTCAACATCGGCCTCATTCCCGATGGCGGCGCGACCTGGATGCTGCCGCGGCTGATCGGCCGCGCCCGCGCCACCGAGATGATGCTGCTCGGCGAGCGCGTCCCCGCCGCGAAGGCGCTCGACTGGGGAATGATTCACAAGGTCGTCGCCGACGACGCGCTCGACGCCGAGGCGCTGGCGCTGGCGACGCGGCTCGCGGCGGGGCCGACGCGTGCGATCGGGCTGATGCGGCGTGCGCTCGGGCGGGCGCTGGAAAGCGATTATGCCAGCGCGCTCGCTGCCGAGGCGGATGCGCAGCGGCAGGCGCGCGGCTCGGAGGATTCGCATGAGGGCGGCATCGCCTTCCTCGAGAAGCGCAAGCCGATCTTCACCGGCCGGTAGGGCGCGCGCATGTGTCCGCGCGGACATTCCGGCGACACACATTGCGACACAAAAAGGCTGGACGCCGCAGTGTGTTGGCCACACGATACGGCGATGGCCCGTGTTCCCGTCCTGTTGCTCGTGACCGCCGCGCTGGCCGGCTGTACCGTCGGCCCCGATTATCACCCGAAGAGCGCCGCGGATCTCGGCGTGCCCGATGCCTATTCGGTGCCGGCGCAGCAGACCGCCGAGGACCTTACCCGCTGGTGGTCGAACTTCGACGATCCGGTGCTCGGCCAGCTCGTCGACCAGGCACGGCTCGCCAATACCGATGTCGCGCAGGCGATCGCACGGCTGCGGCAGGCGCGCGAATCGCTGGTGCAGAGCCGCGCCTCGCTGCTGCCGACGCTGTCCGGTTCGGCGGGCTATCAGCGTAACGAAAATTTGCGCGGCGGCGGCCGTTCGTTCACCTTGCCCGACGGCACCGTGGTCGACACCGGCGGCGGCGGCACCAACAGCTTCTCCGCCGGCCTGTCGGCGAGCTATCAGCTCGGCCTGTTCGGCGAGGTGCGCCGCACCGTCGAGGCGACGCGCGCACAATATGAGGCGAGCGGCTTCGACTATGCGACGACGCTGCTCACCGTCGAGAGCGAGGTGGCGACCAATTACGTGCTCGCCCGCGCCTATCAGGCGCAGCTCGCCAATGCCCGCGCCAGCCTCGCCATCCAGGACGACAATCTGGAGATCGCGGGGTTTCGCGTCCAGGCCGGGCTGGTCTCGTCTGTCGACGTCGAGCAGGCGCGCAGCCAGCGCGCGCAGACCGCCGCGACGGTGCCGCAGATCGAGCAGCAATATGCCGCCGCGGTCGCGCGGCTCGGCGTGCTGACCGGGCAGGCACCGGGTGCGCTGCGCAGCGCACTGGCGGCGGCGAGGCCGATCCCGCGCGGCCCCGCGACGGTCGGCGTCGGCATCCCCGCCGATGCACTGCGCCGCCGGCCCGACGTGCGCGCGGCGGAACGCTCGCTGGCGTCGGCAACCGCGCAGATCGGCGTCGCCAAGGCGCAGCTCTATCCGGCGCTGGCAATCAGCGGCAATATCAACACCAATGCGACCGGCATCGGCAGCCTCGGCGATGCAATCACCGGCAGCCTGTTCGCCGGGCTGACGCAGGCGATCTTCAACGGCGGCCGGCTGCGCAGCCAGGTCCGCTCGAACGAGGCGGCGGCCGACGCCGCGCTCGCCGCCTATCGCGGCACGGTGCTGACCGCGCTCGAGGATATCGAGAATGCGATCGTCGCACTCGATGCCGCGCGCCAGCGCGAGACGCAGTTCCGCATCGCCTATGACGCCGCCAATGCCTCGGCGATCCTCGCGCGCAGCCAGTATCGCAGCGGCCTCACCGATTTCACGACGCTCAACCAGCAGGAGGCGGCGCTGCTCTCCGCGCAGAACGGCCTGACGTCGGCGCGGTCCGATCAGGCGACCGCGCTGGTCTCGCTCTACAACGCGCTCGGCGGCGGCTGGGACGCGAGCGTCGTCCCGCAGGCGCCCGAGCGCGCATCCCGAACTCCCGTGTCAGAGACCCGCTGATGGCCGAACCGATCGACGACTTTCTCGGCGTAAAGCCGGTGCCGGCATGGCGGCGTTACATCAAATGGGTGTTCGTCGCGATCGGCGTTGTGCTGCTCGCGCTGCTGCTCAAGAGCTGCTTCGGGCCGAAGGCGGAAGCGGGCTATGCGACGCAGGCGGCCGAACGCGGCAACCTCACCGTCACCGTCTCGGCGACGGGCAAACTCGCGCCAACCAATCAGGTGACGGTCGGGTCGCAGCTTTCCGGGCTGGTCACCAAGGTGGTGGTCGACGTCAACGATCGCGTCAGCGCCGGCCAGCCGCTCGCGCTGATCGATCCGCAACAGATCGACGACCAGATCCGCCAGCAGCAGGCGCAGATCGCCGCCAACCAGGCGCAGGTCAATCAGGCGCAGGCGACCGTCGCCGAAAGCCGCGCGCAGCTCGCCCGGCTGGAGGAGGTCTACAAGCTCTCCAACGGCCGGGTGCCGTCGGGGACCGAGCTCCAGACCGGCCGCGCCGATTACCAGCGCAGCGTCGCCGCATTGAAGGTGGCGCAGGCGAACGTCGCCGCGGCGCAAGCGGCGCTGGCGCAGAACCAGACGCAGCGGGCGCGCGCAATCATCCGCTCGCCGGTCAACGGCGTCGTGCTCGCGCGCCAGATCGATCCGGGCGCGACCGTCGCCGCCTCGTTCAACACGCCGACGCTGTTCGTCATCGCCGAGGACCTCAGCAAGATGAAGCTCGAGGTCGCGATCGACGAGGCCGACGTCGGCGAGGTCAAGGTCGGGCAGAAGGCCAATTTCACCGTCGACGCCTTTCCCGGCCGTACCTTTCCGGCGACGATCACGCGCGTCGATCTCGGCTCGAACCTGACCGTCAGCTCGGCGAGTTCGACCTCGACGACGACCAGCACGACGTCGACGACCGGGCAGGTGGTGAGCTATGCCGCCGATCTGACCGTCGCCAATCCGTCGTTGCAATTGCGACCGGGGATGACCGCGACCGCCGATATCGTCACGTCGGACAAGCAGAACGTGCTGCTGATTCCCAATGCGGCGCTGCGCTTCAAGCCCGCCGCGGCGGGTGCGGGCGGATCGAGCGGCGGTATCGCCGGCTCGCTGACCTTCCGCCCGCGCCGCGACCGGCCCGAACGGACCGCGACGCTCGGCCGCGGGGCGTCGCAGACGATCTACGTCAAGGACGCCGAGGGCAAGCCGCAGCCCGTGCAGGTGACCACTGGCGACACCAACGGCACGATGACCGAGGTGCTGAGTGGCAATCTCAAGCCGGGTCAGCAGGTCATCACCGGTCAGTTGTCGAGCGGCAACGACGGCGCGGGTGCGGGCAAGCGCAGCGGCGGCGGCCAGCGCCGGCAGGGTGGCGCGGGTGGCCAGTAACGCCCGCCCGACGGGCGCGGAGCGGGGAGGGCATCATGCCTGATCCGATCATCACGATGCGCGACGTCACCAAGGTCTATGGCACCGGGGCGACGCAATTCCAGGCGTTGAAGGGCGTCGACCTCGATATCCAGGCGGGCGATTTCGTCGCTGTCATGGGGCCGTCGGGGTCGGGCAAGTCGACGACGATGAACATCCTCGGCTGTCTCGACGTGCCGTCGGCGGGCACCTTCCTGTTCCGCGGCCATCCCGTCCAGACGCTCGACCGCGACCAGCGGGCGTTGCTCCGCCGCCGCTATCTCGGCTTCGTCTTTCAGGGGTTCAACCTGCTCAGCCGGACCAGCGCGCTCGAGAATGTCGAGCTGCCGTTGCTCTATCGCGGCGAGGACAAGAAGACGCGCCGCGACCTCGGCATGGCGGCGCTCGAAAAGGTCGGGCTCGATCGCTGGTGGGACCATACGCCCGCCGAACTGTCGGGCGGCCAGCAGCAGCGCGTCGCGATCGCACGCGCGATCGTCACCCAGCCCGACGTGCTGCTCGCCGACGAGCCGACCGGCAATCTCGACAGCGAACGCTCGGTGGAGATCATGGAATTGCTCACCGACCTCAACCGGACGAGCAACATCACCGTGCTGATGGTGACGCACGAACCCGATATGGCCGCGTTCGCGCGGACGGTGATCCACTTCAAGGACGGCCTCGTCGAGAAGATCGAGGCGCAGCACCGGCAGGGCGCGGCGGTGGAGGCCTAGATGCTCGGCACCACGCTAATCCTCGCGCTGCGATCGATCCGGCGGCATCTGCTGCGCTCGTTCCTGACCATCCTCGGCATCGTCATCGGCGTCGGCGCGGTCGTGACGATGGTGACGCTCGGCAAGGCGACCACCGCCGCGGTGCAGCAGCAGATTTCCGCGCTCGGCAGCAACATCCTCCAGATCCGTCCCGGCCAGGGCTTCGGCCGCGGCGGCGGCGGCCCGCAGCCGCCCAATTTCAAGCCCGAGGACGTCGAGGCGATCGCCAACCAGATCGCCGGCGTCACCGCGGTCGCGCCGCAGGCGAGCGCCTCGGCCACCGCGATCTACGAGGGCGCGAACTGGTCGACGACGATCAACGGCACCACCAGCGCCTTCCTCACCGTCCAGCCGTGGCCTTTGGTGTCGGGCCGCTACTGGACGCCGGCCGAGCAGGAGGCGGGCAAGGCGGTGTGTCTGATCGGCAATACCGTGCGCCAGAACCTGTTCCGCGGCGGCGACCCGATCGGCGCGCGCATCCGCCTCGGCAACGTGAGCTGCGACGTGATCGGTGCGCTCAGCACGCGCGGGCAGGGCGGGTTCGGCGATCAGGACGATGTCGTCGTCATGCCGATCAAGACGGTGCAGCGCCGCTTCACCGGCAACCGCGACGTGCGGCTGATGCTGGTCGGCGTCGACACCGATTACCAGACGAGCACCGTCCAGAGCGCGATCACCGACCTGCTGCGCGAGCGGCGGCATATTACCGGGGCGCGCGACGACGATTTCAACATCTTCGACACCAAGCAGATTTCCGATACGCTGACCGGCACGACGACGCTGCTCACCCGCATCGTCGCGGCGGTGGCGGCGATCAGCCTGGTCGTCGGCGGCATTGGCATCATGAACATCATGCTGGTGTCGGTGACGGAGCGGACGCGCGAGATCGGCATCCGTCTGGCGATCGGCGCGGTCGCGCGCGAGGTGCTGCTCCAGTTCCTTGTCGAGGCGGTGGCCTTGTCGTGCCTCGGCGGGATCATCGGGCTGGTGATCGCGCAGGGGGTGATCCTCGCGCTGGTGCCGCTGATGCAGGTGCCGTGGACGTTCGATCCGCAGATCAACATCATCGCCTTCGCCATCTCGGCGGTGATCGGTGTGGTGTTCGGCTATTTTCCGGCGCGACGCGCGGCGGCGCTCAATCCGATCGATGCGCTGCGGCATGAATGACTTAGGCGCCGAACATGGACAAGATGGACACCTGAATGGAAACGATCGTCTCCTATCGTTTCCGTTTTTGCACCGATGAGAAAGAGCGCGGATTCGGCGTCTAGCAAGGCGGCGGGGGTGTAGGACAGACCCCGACCGGGGCGATGTTCCGTCGGATGGCGAACGTGTCTGGTTGCCGCCCGATGCGGTGGGCGGTGACCTCCGACCCCTTTTCGTCATCCCCGCGAAGGCGGGGATCCATAGACGCTGACGCGGCGCAGGAGCCGCCCGGCCTGCGCGTATGGATCCCCGCCTGCGCGGGGATGACATAGGGGGGATGACGACGGGGCGGCGTCAGCCGACCGACTGACGGCCACGCCGGGTATAGGCTTCCGGTGCGCCGACCAGTTCGCGCAGGCGCTCCAGTTCCTCGGGCGTGTCGACGTCGATCAGCTCGGCGGGCGTCGTCACGACGTGCTTGCCCGCGCGCACCATCTCGCGCGCGCCGGCATCGCCCTCCAGCGCGACGAGCGCATCGAACCGGCCCGCGCCGAACACCGCGGGCGGCTTGGGCGCGCGGCCGTCGCTGGACGCGACGATGGCATTCTCGTCGTCGGCGGCGTCGAGCAACTGATAGATGTGCGTCGCCGTCACCCGCGGCATGTCGGCGAGCGCCACCACCACCGCCTTGACGCCGCGCGCGCGCGCGCAGTCGACGCCGAGCGCCAGCGACCGGCTGAGCCCCTGATCGGGGTCGTCGTTGCGCACGATCGTGAAGCCGTGCGCGGCATAATCGCATTCGGCGCGGCCGACGACGGCGACGCGCTCGCGGAACGGCATGTCCTCGAGTGCCACCGCGACGTGCAGCCCGAGCGGGCGGCCGAGGAACGGCGCGTCGAGCTTGCTGCCGATATCGCCCATCCGTTTCGACCGCCCCGCGGCGAGCAGCACCAGGACGCAATCCTCAGCCGCGATCATGGAATGCCCCCACCATCGCCGCCGCGATCGACAGCGCGATCTCGGATGGGCCGATCGCGCCGATATCGATGCCGACCGGTGCATCGATCCGGTCGATCTGCTCCGCGCTCAGGCCGGCGGCGGCGAGCCGTTCGCGCCGCGCCGCATGGCTGCGCCGGCTGCCGAGCGCGCCCACATATGGCGCGTTGGTCACGAGCGCGGCGATCAGCGCGGGATCGTCGATCTTGATGTCGTGGCTGAGCGTCACGACCGCGGTGGCGGGGCCGGGTTTCAGCGCCTCGATCGCCTCGTCGGGCCATCGGTCGTCGAGCGTCACGCCGGGAAAGCGCTCCTCGGTGAGGAAGCGCGCGCGCGGGTCGATCACCGTCGTGGCGATGCCGAGTGTGCGCGCCAGTTCGGCGAGCGCCTGCGCGATCTGCACCGCGCCGACGATCAGCAGCCGCCGCGCCGGATCGTAGCGATTGGCGAAGACCTCGCCGGTTTCCAGCGGCTTGAGGTCGCTGTGGCCGGTGGCGAGGTCGGTGGTGACGGTGAGCGCCTCGCCGCGGTCGCGCGCTTCGGCGATGCGGTCGAACAATTCGGGGTCGAAGCCCGTCGCCGACACCGGCTGCACCATCACCGCGATCTCGCCGCCGCAGGGCAGCCCGACCTCCCATGCCGCATCGTCGGCGACGCCGTAGCGCTTGAGCTGGAAGGGCGCGCCGGCGATTACCTCGGCGGCGGTCTGGAGGATGTCGCTCTCGACGCAGCCGCCGGAGACCGATCCCTCGAAGCGGCCGTCGGCGTGGACGAGCATATGGCTGCCGCGCGGGCGCGGCGCGCTGCCCCAGGTGGAGACCACCGTCGCGAGGGCGAGCGGTTCGCCCTGCCAGTGGCGGGCGGCGGTGAGGACGGAATCGTTTTCGGCCATGTTGGTCTTCCTTGGCACCCGCCGGGCATCACACCCGTTCGTGCTGAGCTTGTCGAAGTACGGTGAGTCTCGATGCCCTTCGACAAGCTCAGGGCGAACGGAGGAGGGTGGTGTTAGAGATCCGGCAATCCTGCCAGCAATTTGTCGAGCGTTACCGGGAAGTCGCGCACCCTGACCCCGCAGGCGTCGTGGATCGCATTGGCCACCGCCGCGCCCGCGCCGGAGATGCCGAGTTCGCCGACCCCCTTGGCGCCGACCGGGTTGGCGCTGTCGTCGATCTCCTCGACGAAATGCACTTCGATCTGCGGCACGTCGGCGTTCACCGCGACATGATATTCGCCGAAGTCGGGATTGACGAAATGGCCGTTGCGCGTGTCGACCACCGCCTCTTCGCCGAGCGCGTAGGACAGGCCCCAGACCATGCCGCCGATGAGCTGGTTCGCCGCGGTCTTGGCGTTGAGCACGCGGCCGACGTCGAACACGCCGAGCATCCGCCGTACGCGGACCTCGCCGGTGATCGCGTTGACCGCGACCTCGACGAAATGCGCGCCGTGGCTCGCCTGGCTGGTCGCCTGCGTCTCGGCGCCGGGGCCGGTCTTGCCGGTGGCGACGATCGGTTCGCCGTGGAGCAGGTCGGTGAGCGCGACGCTGCGCCCGCCCGCGACGACGCAGCCGTCGTGCAGCGTCAGTTCCTCGGGGGATGCGTTCATGCGCAGCGCGAGTGCGGCGATGATGTCCTCGCAGGCGAGCACCACCGCAGAACAGGCGCTGCCCGCGCCGAACGAGCCGCCCGAGCCGGCGCTGGCGGGGAAATCGGTGTCGCCGATCCGCACCTCGACCGCGGGTACCGGCAGACCGAGCATCTCGCCCGCGGTCTGCGCCAGGATCGTATAGGTGCCGGTGCCGATATCGGTCATGTCGCAGGCGACCGTCGCGCGACCATCGGCGCCGAGCGTCACCCGCGCCTCCGCCTTGACGGTGAAATTCCCGCGCAGCGCCGCCGCCATGCCGTGGCCGATCAGCCAGTCGCCCTCGCGCCGCTTGCGCCGCTCCGCCCAGCCGAAGCGGCGCGCGCCCTCGTCGTAGCAATCGAGCATCCGCCGCGTCGAGAAGCGCTTGCCGCTGACCGGATCGGCCTCGGGCTCGTTGCGGCGGCGCAGCTCGACCGGATCGAGGCCGAGCCGTTCGGCGAGTTCGTCCATCGCGCATTCGACCGCGAAGGTGCCGATCGCCTCGCCCGGTGCGCGCACCGCGCCGGTCGCGGGAAGGTCGACGCGGACGAGATCGGTGCGGAAGCGCCGCGCCTCGCCGGCATAGAGCGGCAGCGAGCCGAACGGGATCGGTTCGAGGAAGCTGGCATCGTCGTTCTGCGATGCGACGCCTTCGTGCGCGAAGGCGGTGATGCGGCCGTCCTCGGCGGCGCCGATGCGCACGCGCTGCGTTGTCGCCGAACGGTGATGGACGAGATAGGCGGTCTGCGCGCGCGGCAGCGCGATCTTGACCGGCCGGCCGACCGTTTCGGCGGCGATCGCGGCGAGGATCACCTCCGGCCCGACGCCGGTCTTGCCGCCGAAGCCGCCGCCGACATAGGGGGCGAGCACGCGCACGTCGTCCTTTGCGAGGCCGAGCGCCTTGGCGATCGTGCCGCGGGCGCCGCCGATCACCTGATTGCTGGTGCGCACCAGCAGCTTGCCGTTTTCCCACGCGACGGTGCTGGCATGCGGTTCGAGCGCGGCGGGGAAATGCACCGGCGTCGAATAGCTGCGGTCGATCACCACCGGCGCGGCGGCGAGCGCGGCGTCGAGATCGCCGATGTCGACCGGTTTCAGGAAACCGATATCGTGGTCGCGCTGCACAGGCTGCGCTTCGCGGTCGAAGCGGCCTTCACCGGCTTCGGCGTGGACGACGAGTAGCGCGGCGGCGTCGCGCGCGATCGTCTGGTCTTCGGCGACGACGATCGCGACGGGCTGGCCGTAATGGAAGATTTGGTCGGTGCCGCTGTGCGCTATGCCTTGCGAATTGCTGCCACCGGTGACCATCCGCGGGTCGCCGTGGATGACCGCAAGCACGCCGGGCAAGGCCTCGGCGGCAGCGGAGTCGACGCCGGTGATGCGGCCGCTGCCGACCGGCGCGCCGACGATCGCGGCATAGGCGGTGCCGACGTCCGCGCCCTCATAGGCGTAGGTGGCGGTGCCGCTGACCTTCGCCGGCCCTTCGATCCGCGGGACGGACGCGCCGAGCAGTCCCTGCCGCGCCTGCGCCAGCCCGGCGGGCCGGTAGGCGCGATCCATCGTCATCTCGTTCATCGCGTCGATCCTCTCCCCCGGACGGGGTGGGGGTGATGTAGGATGCGGGGCAGGCAGGGTGAAGGGCGGGATTACGCGTCACCCCGGCCTCGAGCCGGGGTGACGGGATGCCTTACACCGCCGGCAGGCCCTCCAGCAGCTTGTCGAGCGTCAGCGGAAAGTCGCGGACGCGCACGCCGGTGGCGTTGTAGATCGCATTGCCGATTGCGCCCGCCGCGCCGCAGATGCCGACCTCGCCGAGGCCCTTGGCGTGCAGCGGATTGGCCTCGATGTCGCGTTCGTACAGGAACTCGACCTCGAGCTGCGGCACGTCGGCATTCACCGGCAGGTGATATTCGCCGAGATCGCGGTTGACGATCTTGCCGTTGCGGGGATCGTGGACCAGCTCCTCGGTCAGCGCGCAGCCGATGCCGAAGGTCATGCCGCCGAGGCATTGCGAGCGCGCCGTCTTCTCGTTGAGGATACGCCCCGCCGCGAACACGCCGAGCATGCGCTTCACCCGCACCTCGCCGGTGACGACGTTGACCGCGACCTCGGCGAAATGCGCGCCATAGCTCGCCTGGTTGAACGTCTTCTCCTGCTTGCCGGGCGAGATTTCGCCGGTCGCCTCCATGCCTTCGCCGACCAGTTCGGCGAGCGGCACGCTGCGGTTGTCGGCGATCACGCGGCCGTCCTTCAGAGTCATCGCGCCTTCGTCGACGCCCATCGCCTTGGCGATCTGGCCGCGCAGCGCCTCGCAGGCGAGATAGACCGACGAGCCCGACGAGCTCGCGCCCCACGATCCGCCCGAGCCGGCGCCCGGCGGCGCATCGGTGTCGCCGAGATGGACGATGACATCCTCCAGCGGCAGGCCGAGGATCTCGGCGGCGATCTGGCCGAGGATCGTATAGGTGCCGGTGCCGATATCGGTCATGTCGGTTTCGACATGCGCCTTGCCCTGGCCGTCGATCGAGACCTTTGCCGCCGACTTGAGCAACTGGTTCGACCGTGCCGCCGAGGCGACGCCGATGCCGTACAGCCAGTCGCCGCGCCGGTCGGTGCCGGCGGGCTTGCGCCGCGACCAGCCGAACGATTCGGCGCCGCGCTCCAGACAGGGGATCAACGCGCGCGACGAGTAGGGGATCTTCTTTTCCGGGTCCTGCTCGGGCTCGTTGCGGCGGCGCAGTTCGATGGGGTCGATCCCCATCTTCTCCGCCAGTTCGTCCATCGCGCCTTCCAGCGCGATCAGGCCGACCGCCTCGCCGGGTGCGCGCATCGATCCCGCCAGCATCCAGTCGAGCCGGACGATGTCGTGCGTGATCAGCCGGTTCTCGCCGTCGTAGAGGAAGTGCGTCGAGACGCCGGCGGGCTCGAAATAATCCTCGCCGGGCAGGTTCGACACGAGCGTTTCGTGGCCGATCGCGGTCAGCTTGCCCTCGGCGGTCGCGCCGAGGCGCATCCGCTGTTCGGTGTTCGAGCGGCGCACGGTCGCGTCGAACACCTGCTGGCGCGCCATCACCGCCTTGACCGGACGGTTGAGCCGCTTGGCGGCGATCGCCGCGGCGACGCTCTCGGGCGCGATGCCGAGCTTCGAGCCGAAGCCGCCGCCGACATAAGCGGCGACGATCCGCACCTTGTCCGCCGAGACGCCGAGCGCCTTGGCGAGCTGCTGCTTGTCCGACGAGGGCATCTGGTACGAGCCGTACAGCGTCAGCGCGCCGTCTTCCCACACCGCGAGGCTGGCGTGGGGCTCCATCGCCGCCGAATTCTGGCTCGGCGTCGTATAGGTAACGTCGACCGCGAACGCGGCCTCGCCCATCGCCTTGTCGACGTCGCCCTGTTTGTGATGCGGCGGGATCTGCTGCGCGCTCGGCTTTTCCGCCTCTTCGCGATGCGCGAGGAAGCTGTAGCGGCCTTCGGCGGGGGCATAGTCGACCGTGATGCGCAGCGCGGCGTCGCGCGCGATCTCGTAGCTTTCGGCGACGACGATGGCGATGATCTCGCCGTGATAGGCGACGTCCTCGACGCCCTGCGTCGGTGCGCTCGTCTCGCCGCCCTGCTGCGGGTTGCGGATGAAGCTCGCATAATCGGTGATGACGTCGATCACGCCGGGCATCGCCTTGGCGCCATCGGCGTCGAGGTGCCTGATCTTGCCCGCGCCGACCGTGGCGCGCACGAGATAGCCGTAGGCGACGTTGTCGAGCGCATATTCCGCCGCATAGGTCGCCTTGCCCGACACCTTCTTCGGGCCGTCGACACGGTCGAGCGGCTTGCCGATCACGTCCTGCACGCCGCGATCGAGCAGGCTGTCCGGATGTGCCTTGTTCATCGTGAGCGAATTGGTGTCGCCCTTGCCGAAACCGAACATACTCATTCTCCCGTCAGGTCGCGCAGCGTGGCGATCAGGACCCGGCGCGTCAGCGGGATCTTGAAGTCGTTCGAGCCATAGCCCTTGGCATCGGCGAGCAGGATGTCCGCGGCTTCGTTGAACAGCGAGTCGGACGGCGCCTTGCCGACCAGCGCGGCCTCCACCGCCGGATTGCGCCACGGCATCGGGCCGAGGCCGCCGAAGGCGAGCGCCGCCGAGGCGATCCTGCCGTCCTCGACGCTCACCACACCCGCCACCGAGACGAGCGCGAAGGCATAGGAGGCGCGGTCACGCACCTTGCGATAGGTCTGCTTGCCCTTCGGCGGGGCGGGCAGTTCGACATGGGTGATGAGTTCGCCGGGCTCCAGCACCGTCTCGATGTTCGGCGTATCGCCGGGCAGGCGGTAGAAATCGTGGATCGAGATCCGCCGCTTGTCGCCGTCCGCCTTGAGCGTGATGATCGTCGCGTCGAGCGCGCGCATCGCCACCGGCATGTCGCCGGGATGCGTTGCGATACAATGGTCCGACGTGCCGAGCACCGCGAGCACACGGTTGAACCCGCCGACCGCCGAACAGCCGGTGCCGGGCTCGCGCTTGTTGCACGCGGTCGCGGTGTCGTAGAAATAATAGCAGCGCGTCCGCTGGAGCAGGTTGCCGCCGGTCGTCGCCTTGTTGCGCAACTGGCCCGAAGCACCGGCGAGCAGCGCGCGGCTGAGCACCTCATACTTTTCGATGACGCGCGGATCGGCGGCGAGGTCGGCGTTCGGCACCAGCGCGCCGATCGTCAGCCCGCCATCCTCGCGCTCCTCGATCTCGCCGAGCGGCAGCCGGCTGATATCGACCAGCTTCTCGGGCGTCTCGACCTGCAATTTCATCAGGTCGAGCAGATTGGTGCCGCCGGCGATGAACTTGGCGCCGGAGACGTGTGCGTCGCGCACCGCGGTCTCGGCGTCGTCGGCCTTGGCGTAGGTGAAGGTCTTCATGCGCCTGCCTCCACTTTCTGGCGAAGGGCGATATCGACCGTGCCGTCGGCTTCGGCGACCTCGCGGATCGCATCGACGATATTGGGATAGGCGGCGCAGCGGCAGATGTTGCCGCTCATCCGCTCGGAAATCTCATCGTCGTTGAAGCGCGGCGCATCGAGATCGCCGGTGACGTGGCTCGGCCAGCCCTTGCGGACCTCGTCGAGCATGCCGACCGCCGAGCAGATCTGCCCCGGCGTGCAATAGCCGCACTGATAGCCGTCGTGGCGGACGAACGCCGATTGCAGCGGATGCAGGTCCTCGGGCGTGCCGAGCCCCTCGATCGTGGTGATCTCGTCGTCCTGATGCATCACCGCGAGGCTCAGGCAGGAATTGATGCGACGGCCGTTGACCAGCATCGTGCAGGCGCCGCACTGGCCGTGGTCGCAGCCCTTCTTGCTACCGGTCAGGCCGAGATGTTCGCGGCACAGATCGAGCAGCGAGGTGCGGATATCCGGTTCGGCCTCGAACGACTGGCCGTTGATGGTGAAATGCATGCGCTGCCTCGCAGGGTCGGGGAGTCATATCCGTGAAGGATTGAGGCCCTAACGCGCTTACCCATGATGGTTTCCGGTTTGCGAATCGCTCTCACTGCTGCGCTGCTGGCGTCGGCTCCCGCGAACGGGCAGGATCGGCCGATGCCAAAGCCCTTCCCGACTCCGATCGTCATCGCGCATCGCGGCGCGAGCGGATCGCGTCCCGAACATACGCTTGCCGCCTATGAGCTGGCGATCGATCAGGGCGCGGATTTCATCGAGCCCGATCTGGTGCCGACGAAGGACGACGTGCTCGTCGCGCGCCACGAGAATGCGATCGCCGAGACGACCGACGTCGCGTCGCATCCCGAATTCGCCGATCGCCGTACGACCAAGACGATCGACGGCCAGACGATCACCGGCTGGTTCGTCGAGGATTTCACGCTCGCCGAACTCAAGACGCTGCGCGCACGCGAACGGCTGCCCCAATTGCGCGCCGGCAATGCCGCCTATGACGGCCGGTTCGAGATTCCGACGCTCGCCGAGATCATCGACCTCGCCAAGCGGCGGACGCGGGAGACGGGGCGGACGATCGGCATCTATCCCGAGACCAAGCATCCGACCTATTTCGCGCATATCGGCCATCCGACCGACGACCGGCTGGTGGCGGAACTGCGCAAGGCGGGGTGGGACCGCGCGGACGCGCCGGTGTTCATCCAGTCGTTCGAGGTGAAGAACCTCCAGCATCTCCACGGCATCACCAAGGTGCGGCTGATCCAGCTCATGGCGGGCGAGGGCGGCCCGGCCGATGGCGCGGTGCCGAGCTATGCGGCGATGCTGACCCCGGCGGGGCTGCGGCAGGTCGCGACCTATGCTTATGGTCTGGGGCCGGACAAGGCGCAATTGTGGCAGGGCGACGCGCCGACGTCGCTGGTGGCCGACGCGCATGCGGCGGGGCTCAAGGTGCATCCGTGGAGCTATCGCGCTGAAAACGTCTTCCTGCCGGCTCGCTTCCGCCACGGCGACGATCCCGCGACGCACGGCGATGTCGCGGGGGAAATCCGCCGCGCGCTCGGCCTTGGTATCGACGGATTCTTCACGGATTATCCGCTAATCGGCGTCGAAACCCGCCGTGCGGCCAAGGATCATCCGTAACATGCGTATCGCGTTCGTCGTTCTTCTCCCCCTGACGCTGGCGACCGGCGGCTGCGTCAGCACCGCGGCGTCGATCGTCAAGGCGCCGTTCCAGGTCGCCGGCAAGGCGGTCGACTGGACCACCACCAGCCAGGACGAGGCCGACCGCAACTATGGCCGCAAGATGCGCAAGCAGGAGGCCAAGGAGGGCCGCGAGCGTAAGAAGGCGGCCGAGCAATGCCGCAAGCATCCCGACGATCAGGATGCCTGCCGCTATTCGGGGTATCGCGCGGGATATTGAGGGGGGGGCGGCGTCGTCCCCTTCCTTACTGTCATCCCCGCGGAGGCGGGGATCCATAAACGCTGGCGCCGGTGAGTCTCACGAAGGTCCGCGCGTCTGGATCCCCGCCTGCGCGGGGATGACAGTAGGGGGTGTGTCCATCCCGCCATCGCGGACGGATTAGAAGCGCCGTCCTGCCCCAACTTCGTCATCCCGGCGAACGCCGGGACCCATGGTCGCGGATCGTCAGCGTCAGCGCGACCCCCTCAGCCGCCCGTATCCATGGGTCCCGACTTTCGTCGGGACGACAAAGGGGGGCTCGCACCGCACTCGCGACGGCGAACCCGTCACCTATCCTGCACCACCGCGTCCTTCGCCAGCGCGCCGGCGATCGCGAGCAGCACCTCGGGGTGGATGTGCACCCCCAGATGGCCGCTGCTCACCTCGACCGCTTCGGCGCTGGGGTCGTGGCAGATGAAGCCGTTGACGAAGCCGTCGCTGCGGCTCCAGATCGCGGTGCAGGGGACGGGCAGCGGCGCGGCGATCGCCTGGCTGCGCGCGATCACCGCGGGATCGTCGACGCGCTCGCCGGTCGCCCATTCGAACGCGCGCCAGACGTTGGTCGCGCGGCCGCCGCCGGCATAAGGCGAACTCACCGTGATGACCTTGGCGACCAGATCGGGGCGGCGATGCGCGACCAGCCGCGCCATGATCCCGCCGAGGCTGACCCCGACCAAGGTCACCGGCCCCGCCTCCGCGCACAACGCCTCGACCCGCGCGATCAGCCGCTCCGCCTCGATCCCGACGCTCTTGACGCCGAGGTTGCGGCCGAGGCCCCAGCCCTCGGCGCGATAGCCGAGTCGGGTCAGGAAATCGCGCAGCACGACGCTCGACCCGTCGGCGTCGAACAGGCCGGGCAGCACCATCACCGCGCCGCCGCGCCCCGCCGGCACCGCCGCCAGCGCCGCGGTGTAGCGCCAGCGCGTCGCCAGCATCCAGGCGACGCGCGGTACCTCGCTCGCCGCCAGCGCCTTGGGCGGCGGCGGCGGCGCGAGAAAGTCGGCACCGAAGCGCGCATGCGCGGGCGGCTCGGCACGCCAGCGCGCGAACCCCGCCTGCAACCGGTCTAGAACCATGCCGTCACCGTCACCGGAAACGGCGTCCACCGCCCGATCCGTACGCCTGCCTGCCGCAAGGCGTCGCCCGTCCAGGCGTTGCATGTCCGTAATGCGCTGTAGCGGCCGCGCGCGGCGTAGAAGACGTCATTGGCGTCATAGCCGCGATAGCGCGTCCGTTCGGGCGCGAGGCTGGCGCGGATGTAGGCGGCGAGTCGCTGGTATTCGGCCGGGCGCAGCAACACGCTGCGCACCGCGGCGCCGACGCGCGGCGCCGGGACGTGCTCGACGTGCATCAACGTCGCGTCGCTGCCGCGCGCCGCGGCGAGCACGGTGCCGAGCCGGACGTCCGCCCAGGTCGCCGTTTCGAGAAAGAAAGTGCGTTCGCCCCAGCCGATTGCAAGATGATCATAACCTCCATAACGCGGATCGCGCAGGTCCGCTCCGGGCGCGATCCCGCGCCAATCCACCCCCGCCGCCACCTTCGGGACCACCAGCCCGACGTGCACGCCGTTCGATTCGACATAGATGCGCACGCCATCCGCCGGCGGCCGCCACCCGGCATTGGCGGGCAAGGCCCCGCCGATCAGCCCCGCGACGCCATAGCCGAACACGAGCCCGAGCAACAGCACGGCCACCCGTCCCGGCCAGCGCAACATCCTTGCCAAGACACGATGTCGTATCATTCGAAACCTTATGCTAGTCTGACCATATGGCAGATGAATCACACGTGACCGAAACGCCCCCGGCCGAGGCCGCCGCCGACTGGACGATCGCCCAGAACTGGCAGCATTACACCGCCGAGGAGCATGCGACCTGGGACACCTTGTTCGCGCGCCAGTCGCAATTGCTTCCCGGTCGCGCGTCCGACGCCTATCTGCGTGGGCTCGACGTGCTCAAACTGTCGAAGCCGGGCATACCCGATTTCGCCGAATTGTCCGAACGGCTGATGAAGCTGACCGGCTGGCAGGTCGTCGCGGTGCCGGGGCTGGTCCCCGACGACGTCTTCTTCGACCATATGGCCAACCGCCGCTTCGTCGCGGGCAATTTCATCCGTCGCCCCGACCAGCTCGACTATCTGCAGGAGCCCGACGTCTTCCACGACGTCTTCGGCCACGTGCCGATGCTCGCTGATCCGGTGTTCGCCGATTATCTGGAGGCCTATGGCCGCGGCGGGCAGCGTGCGCTGGGGCTCGATGCGCTGAAATATCTCGGGCGGCTCTATTGGTACACGGTCGAGTTCGGCTTGATCCAGGAGGGCGACGATCTGCGGATCTACGGATCGGGCATCGTGTCGAGCTTCGCCGAAAGCCGCTTCGCGCTCGACGATCCGAGCCCCAACCGCATCGCCTTCGACATCGCGCGGGTGATGCGCACCGAATATCGGATCGATGATTTCCAGCAGAATTATTTCGTCATCCCGAGCTTCGAGGAATTGCTGCGCGTCACGGTCGAGACCGATTTCGCGCCCTTGTACGAGGAGCTGAAAGCGCAGGACGATATCCCGGTCGCGGCGATCGTCGCCGGCGACCGCGTGCTGACGCAAGGCACGCAGCATTATGCGCGGAGCAAGGCGCGGGGGTAAGCAATCCCGAGACCGTCGTCATCCCCGCGAACGGCGGGGATGACGCGGGAGGGGGCAGTGGCGGCGCTACAGATCCAGCGCCCAGCCGTCGCGGCCGTTGGGATCGAACGGCGCGGTCGGGACGTAGCGGTCGGCGCCGGCGCGCAGACGCAGCACCGTCCAGTCGCCGCGCCGGTCGATCGCCTCCAGCGTGCAGCCGCATGCCGCATAGGCCGCGACCACGGTCTCGCGCTGCGTCTCGAGCAATCCGGCCAGCACGATGACCGCATCGGGCGCGGCGATCGCCGCCAGTTCGGGCGCCATCGACACCAGGGGACCGGCGAGGATGTTGGCGATCACCAGATCATAAGGCGCGACCGCATCGATATCCGGATGGCGCGCGCCGTCGGCGACGAACAAGGCGACACCCTCGACATCGTTCCGATCGGCATTCTCGCGCGTCACGTCGATCGCCACCGGATCGATATCGGTCGCCACCACCGTCGCCCCGGGCCACAGATCGACCGCCGCGAAGGCGAGCAGCCCGGTCCCCGTTCCGACGTCGATCACCTTGGCGAAGTCGCGCCCGGCCTCCGCCAGCGTGTCGAGCATCGCGAGGCAGCCGCTCGTCGTGCCGTGATGGCCGGTCCCGAACGCCTGTCCCGCCTCGATCAGGAAGGCGCGGCCGCCGGCGGGCGGCGTCACCGGATGCGCGCTGGTGTGGACGACGAACCGCCCCTCGCGGATCGGCTCCAGCCCGGCCTGGCTCATCGCCACCCAATCCTGATCGGACAGTCTCTCGACCACCGGATCATGTCCGCTCGCGCTCGGCACCAACGCGTGCAGCGTCGCGAGCATCGCCGCATCGGGCTCCTGCTCCAGATAGGCGTCGAGCCGCCAGCGTTCGACATCGTCCTCGACCTCCTCGGTGGTCATCAGCACCGCTTCGATCGCCAGATCGGAGGCGCTGTCGATCGCCTCCGCCTCGGCGCGGGTGCAGGGCAGGCTGACCTTCCACGATTCAGCGGACATAGCTCGCCCCGTTCACGTCGAGCACCGCGCCGGTCATCGACGCGGGCGCCTCCAGCGCGCAGAAGCGCGCCACCGCCGCGACCTCCTGCGGATCGGCGACCCTGCCGAGCGGAATGTCGGCGAGCAATTTGTCGCCGCCGCGGCTGGCGAGATAGTCGTCCGCCATCCCGGTCATCGTGAAGCCGGGGCAGATCGCGAAGGCGAGGATGCCCTCCTTCGCATAGCCGCGCGCGATCGTCTTGGTCATCGCGACCATGCCCGCCTTGGCGGCGGCATAATGCCAGTGCGCCGGGCTGTCGCCGCGATAGGCAGCGCGGCTGGCGATGTTGACGATCCGGCCGCCGGTACCGGCCTGCTGCCAGTGGCGCACGGCGAGCCGGCACAATTCGGCGGCGGCGGTCAGGTTGATGCGCAGCGTCCGCTCCCAGTCGGCGACCCACGCGTCGTCGTCGCGATCGAGCGGGTTCGCCTCGAACACGCCGGCGTTGTTGACGAGCACGTCGATCGTCCCGCCGCTCTGCGCCAGCGCCGCGTCCCACAGCGCGCGCGGCGCGGCGGGATCGGCGAAGTCGGCGGCGATGCCGCTGCGCGTGCCGTGTCCGATCACCTGCACGCCGGTCGCGGTGAGGGTGTCGAGGATCGCCGCGCCGATGCCGCGGCTCGATCCGGTCAGAAGGATAGCCATGCCGCGGCTTTAGGCGGCGGGGCAGGGGGCGGCAACCGGGGGGTGTGCTGCTATGGGGCTGCCGGCCTGTCCTCCCCTCCGGTCACGCCTCCGGCGCTCCTTGGCGGGCAGGGCTATCGCACATGAAGATGTGTGTGGGTCCGCCGTTTTCCAAACCCACCCCGTCACCCCGGACTCGTTCCGGGGTCCACCCTGCGGCGAGGAGAGAGGCTTGATCCGACACCGTTCTCTCGCGGCCCGGTGGACCCCGGAACAAGTCCGGGGTGACGAATTTGATGAGGAAGCCGATCGAAACTCATTGCCGTAGCCATATGCGATTCCCCTGCCCTGGCGGGGGAGGACAGGGCGGGAGCGGCGTTACGTAGCCCCCCGCCGTCACCCCACGCTGGCCGAGAAGCTGTCCGCCGATTGCTGCAATTGTCCGAGCCGGTCGCCGACTTCGCCGAAGCCTTCGCCGAGCGAGTCGATCTCGCCGGCGACGGATTGCGTGTCGGTGCGGATCGCGGCGATCGTGCTCGACATCGAATCGGCGGCGAGCGCGGTCTCGTCGACCGCGGCGGTGATCGCGGTGACGGTGTGCGCCTGTGCCGCCATCGCGTCGCGGATGCGGTCGGCGGATTCCTGCACCTCGGAGACGGTCGCCTTGATCGAGGCGTTGGTCGCCACCGTCGTGCGCGTGGCATGCTGGATCGCGGCGATCTTGGCGGCGATGTCGTCGGTGGCGCGTGCGGTCTGGTTGGCGAGGCTCTTCACCTCCTGCGCCACCACCGCGAAGCCGCGGCCGGCGTCGCCGGCGCGCGCCGCCTCGATCGTCGCGTTGAGCGCGAGCAGATTGGTCTGCCCGGCGATCGCGCGGATCAGGCCGAGGATCGATTCGATCGATTGCGCATGGTCGCTAAGCAGGCCGCTCGCCCGCACCGCCTCGCCGGCATGTTCGCTGGCGCGCAGCGCGATGCCGGCGGCCGAATCGACCTCAATGCGGGCGTCCTCGATCGCGCGGATCAGCCCGGCGGCGGTCTGTGCCGCCTCGCGCATCGCCACCGCCGATTCCTCCGCGGCGGCGGCGACCTCGCTCGCCTTGCCGAGCACCTCGCGCGTCGAGGCGGAGGCGGCGCTGGCCTGTACGCGGATGCGTGCGCCCAGCGTCGCGGCGCCCTCGATCGAGGTGGCGATGCTCTCGCGGAACGCGGCCGAGCGCGTCTGGCGCTCCTGCCGCGCCGCCTCGGCGCGCAGCGTCGCGAGTCGGCCGGTCATCAGATCCGATTCGACCAGCGCGATGCGCTGCACCGCGTCGCACAGGCGCAGCAGCCGCTTGGTGTCGCCCTCGCAATGCCGCTCGATCGTCTGCACGGTGAAACTGTGCGACTGGGCCAGCGCCGCCTGCAGGCTGGGAAGCGGGATGCCCGATTGTTCCGACCGTTCGGCATGGGTGATGGCGATCTCGCCCCATGTCTCGTCGAACGGCGCATTGTATTTGAGGAAGGCATAATGCGCGCTCTCGCGCACCCGCCGGTCGAGCCGTTCGGGGGTGAACAGCGGCCGCAATGGCTGCGCGGCGGGCAGCGACAGATAATGGTCCCAGAAGCGGCTGGAAATCTCGCGATAATCCTCGGGCCGCAGCAGCGCCGAGATCTGGCGGCAGGATGCGGCGAGCGTCCCGTCCCAGTCATATTCGCCGAGATGCTCGACGATGCTGCGCCGCGCCTGCAGCGTCTCGCCCGTGATCTGATGCCGGCGGATCGGAGCGGAGACCATCTCAGGCGGCGACCTTGGCGACGAACTCGCCGGCGCTGGTCTTGAGCGAATTGAGCTGGCCGTCGAGCCGGTCGAAGCCGCGGCCGACGTCGTCGATCTCCGCCGCCACCGTCTCGGTATCGGTACGGATCGCGGCGATCGTGCTCGACATCGAATCGGCGGCGAGCGCGGTCTCGTCGACCGCGGCGGTGATCGCGGTGACGGTCTGCGCCTGCGCCTCCATCGCATAGCGGATGCGGTCGGCACTCTCCTGCACCTCGGCGACGGTCGTCTTGATGCTGGCGTTGGTGTCGACCGTCGAGCGCGTCGCCGACTGGATCGAGGCGATCTTGGCGGCGATATCGTCGGTGGCGCGCGCGGTCTGGTTGGCGAGGCTCTTCACCTCCTGCGCCACCACCGCGAAGCCGCGGCCGGCGTCGCCGGCGCGCGCCGCCTCGATCGTCGCATTGAGCGCGAGCAGATTGGTCTGGCCGGCGATGTCGCGGATCAGGCTGAGGATCGATTCGATCGACTTGGCGTGATCGCTCAGCGTCTCCGACATGCCGACCGCATTGGTCGCCTGTACGCTGGCGCGGCTGGCGATCTCGGCGGCGGCCTCGACCTCGGTCCGGGCGTCCTCGATCGCGCGGATCAGGCCGGCGGCGGTCTGCGCCGCCTCGCGCATCGCGACCGCGGATTGTTCGGCGGCGGCGGCGACCTCGCTCGTCTTGCCGAGCATGCCGCGCGCCGAGCCCGAGCTGCGCTGCGCCTGGTCGCGCAGCGCGCGGCCCTCGTCGGTCGCGGTCTCGACCGCGGAAGCGATGCCTTCGCGGAATTCGGAGGCCAGCCCCTCGCGGGCGAGGCGGGCGCCATGTTCGGCATAGCCGGCGAACAGTTCGACGGTCAGTTCGGTCTCCATGCCGAACAGGCGCATCAGCGCATCGACCAGCGCGCCCTGGCGCGAATCGTCGGCGGGGACTCGCGCCATCAGCGCCTGGAGCGCGGCGCGGTCGCTGGCGCAGGACATCGCCAGCACCTCCATCGTCGAGACGCCGGCGGCATAAGCCGCGGCGACCGACCGCTCGAGCGATTCGACCCAGGCGAGCCCGTCGAGGTGGCAGCAGCGGTTGCGCAGATAGGTGATGCCGGCGACGATGCGGCGTTCGGTTTCCAGCGGCGTCCATTCGGCGGCACCGGGGTGGGCACGGCGCCAATGCGACCAATAGGCCTCGACGATCGTCGGCGCATCGGGCTCGATGACCGTCCACAATTCCGCCGCGCGCGCCATCAGCGTATTCTCGCCGCCGTCGAAGGCGACGATGCGGCTGCGCAGGTCGATCGCGGCGGCGATGCTGGCCGGCTTGGGAAGGGCAATGTCGGGCAAGAGCGTCTCCGGCGATCAGCGGGGCGTGAACGATATTGTCCGAATTAGACATCACTGGTTAATGTGCGGTTAGAGGCGCGCATGCGCGGTCGCCGGGAAAGCAGGCCGCGGCGGCGTCGGCGAGGCGAGCGAAGCGGCCGCTATGGGTTGCATCGCGGCATGGCGGGCCTAATAGGCACAGCATTGATCTTGCCCGAGGACCGTTCATGGCATCCCGCACTCCGGCGCGTCCGCGCAGCCCGCATCTCTTTTCGGGCTTTCTGAAGCTCCACTATAGCTGGGGGCCGCACATGCTGGTCTCCATCCTGCACCGCGCGACCGGCTCGGGCATGGCGACGGTCGGCACCGTGCTGCTGGTCTGGTGGCTCGCCGCGATCGCGAGCGGGGCGGAGGCCTATGCGAGCTTCCGCAACGTGTTCACCACCGATGCCGGCAATCTCAACATCGTCGGCTGGGTGGTCTTCGTCGGCATCACTTACGCCTTCTTCACGCACATGCTGAACGGCGTCCGCCACCTCGTCATGGACGCGGGCGCGGCGTTCGAACTGAAGCGCAACAAGATGTTCAGCCTGATCGTGATCGCCGGCGGCTTCGTGCTGACCGCGGCCTTCTGGCTCTACCTGGGGGTCAAGTAATGGGTTCGGGTACGCATATCGGCCGCGTTCGCGGTCTCGGCAGCGCCAAGGAAGGCGCGCACCATTGGTGGCGCCAGCGCGTCACCGCCGGCTCGAACCTGTTCCTGACGCTCTGGTTCGTCTTCGCGATCCTGCGCATGCCGGGCTACGACTATGCCAGCGTGCACAGCTGGTTGCAGAACAGCTGGGCGGCGGTGCCGATGCTGCTGCTGATCGTCTCGGTCTTCTATCACTTCCGCCTGGGCCTCCAGGTCGTGATCGAGGATTACCAGCACGAACAGAAGCGCGTCGCCGCGATCCTCGCGCTCAACTTCTTCACGGTCGCCACCGCCGCGATCGCCATCTTCGCGATCCTCAAGGTCGCCTTCGGAGCTGCCGCATAATGTCGGACGCGTACAAGATCATCGATCACACCTATGACGCGGTCGTCGTCGGCGCCGGCGGCTCGGGGCTGCGCGCCGTGATGGAATGCGCACAGAACGGCCTCAAGACCGCCTGCATCACCAAGGTGTTCCCGACCCGCAGCCACACCGTCGCGGCGCAGGGCGGCATTGCCGCCAGCCTCGGCAACATGGGTCCGGATCACTGGACCTGGCATATGTTCGACACCGTCAAGGGTTCCGACTGGCTCGGCGATCAGGACGCGATCGAATATATGGTCCGCGAGGCGCCCGCCGCGGTCTACGAGCTCGAACATGCCGGCATGCCGTTCAGCCGTACCGACGAGGGCCGCATCTATCAGCGCCCGTTCGGCGGCATGATGCAGAACATGGGCGAAGGCCCGCCCGCGCAGCGCACCTGCGCCGCCGCGGACCGCACCGGCCATGCGATGCTGCACACGCTCTATCAGCAGAGCCTGCGCTACGACGCGGACTTCTACGTCGAATATTTCGCGCTCGATCTCATCATGGAGAACGGCCAGTGCCGCGGCGTCGTCGCGCTGTGCATGGAAGACGGCAGCATCCACCGCTTCCGCGCGCACAACACCGTGCTGGCGACCGGCGGCTACGGCCGCTGCTATTTCTCGGCGACCTCGGCGCATACCTGCACGGGTGACGGCGGCGGCATGGTGCTGCGCGCCGGCCTGCCGTTGCAGGACATGGAATTCGTCCAGTTCCACCCGACCGGCATCTACGGTGCGGGCGTCCTCATCACCGAGGGCGCGCGCGGCGAGGGCGGCTATCTCACCAACTCCGAGGGCGAGCGCTTCATGGAGCGCTACGCGCCGTCGGCGAAGGACCTCGCCAGCCGCGACGTCGTGTCGCGGTCGATGGCGATGGAGATGCGTGAAGGCCGCGGCGTCGGCAAGAACGGCGACCATATCTTCCTGCACCTCGACCACATCGATCCCGCGGTGTTGCACGAGCGGCTGCCCGGCATCACCGAGACCGGCAAGATCTTCGCCGGCGTCGACCTGACCCGCCAGCCTTTGCCCGTCACGCCGACGGTCCATTACAACATGGGCGGCATCCCGACCAACTTCCACGGCGAGGTCGTCCACCTCAAGGACGGCAATCCCGATACCGTCGTCCCCGGCCTGTTCGCGGTCGGCGAGGCGGCGTGCGTCTCGGTCCATGGCGCCAACCGCCTCGGCTCCAACTCGCTGATCGATCTCGTCGTGTTCGGCCGCGCCACCGGCAAGCGGATCGCCGACATCTGCAAGCCCAACGGCACGCACAATCCGCTGCCCAAGGGCTCGGAGGAGCTGTCGCTGACCCGCCTCGACAAGTTCCGCAACGCCACCGGCAGCATCCCGACCGCGGAGATCCGCGGCCAGATGCAGCGGACGATGCAGAAGCATTGCGCGGTGTTCCGCGACAACGCCCTGCTCACCGAGGGCCAGGCGCTGATGAAGGACATCTACGGCCAGATCGCCGACGTCTCGGTCAACGACCGCAGCCTGATCTGGAACACCGACCTCATCGAGACGCTCGAGCTCGACAATCTCGCCGCGCAGGCGGTGGTGACGATCGATTCGGCGGCGAACCGCAAGGAATCGCGCGGCGCCCACGTCAACGAGGATTATCCGGATCGCGACGACGGCGAATGGATGAAGCATACGATCACCAGCTTCACCGGCTGGGGCGGCGTCGGCGGCGCCACCGCGATCGATTACCGTCCGGTGCACGACTATACGCTCACTGACGACGTCGATTACATCAAGCCGAAGAAGCGGGTGTATTGAGGCACCCGGCCTGATCTGGCGGCCCTTTGCCCCGGTGGTCCCATTGGCGGGGCTGCCGGGGGCGAATCGGGTGTTGGATGGGCCGTCGCGGCGTGACCGGCCAAGTTTCTGATCGGCCTCGCCTTCCGGCCACCGTCAAAGATCCGCTGTCCTATTTGGAAAAGCCATGGTCCCCGTTTGCCCCGCAACGGCAAGGGAGCGCGCCATGACGATCCGGACCCTCATCGACCAGCTGATCGACCGCGAAGGCGGCTATGTCGATCATCCCGCCGACCGCGGCGGCCCGACGCGCTGGGGGATCACCGCCGCGGTCGCCCGCGCCAACGGCTATCACGGCGCGATCCGCGATCTGCCGCAGGCGGTGGCGGCGGACATCTACGAGCGCGTCTACTGGCAGGCGCCCGGCTTCGATCAGGTCGCGACGCGCGCGCCGGCGCTGGCGGCGGAATTGTTCGACACCGGCGTCAACATGGGGACGGCGACCGCGATCGGCTTCCTCCAGCGCGCGCTCAACGCGCTCAACCGCGATGCGCGCGACTATCCCGATCTCGCGCTCGACCGGACGATCGGCGCGCGGACGCTCGCCGCGCTTGATGCTTTTCTCGCGCATCGCGGCCGGGCCGGTGAGGCGGTGCTGATCAAGGCGGTCGACGCCTTGCAGGGCGAACGCTACCTCTCGCTTGCCGAGCGCCGGCCCGCCGACGAGGCGTTCCTGTACGGCTGGCTGGCGGGACGCGTCGCATGACCGCCGCTCCGCCGCCCGATCGCTGGGTGACGCGGGCGCGGCCGGCGTTCCTGTACGTGATGTATGCGCTGCTGCTGTGGTCGATCCCGATGGGGATCGTCGCGGCGGTCCGTCCCGATGTCGCGGCGGCGATGGCGCGGGCGATGGGCGCCTATCTGTCGGCGATCCCCGAACCGCTCTACGCGCTCTTCGGGACGGGCTATCTCGGCTATACCGCCGCGCGGACGTGGGGGAAGGTGAGAGGGGTGGACCGATAGGCGCCCGGAGGCGCGGAGGCGCGGAGAGGTTGCATGGGTGGCGAGAGCAGCACGCCCCCTCATCGTCGCTCGCTCGCTCCCGCCGTTATCCCGACGAACGTCGGGACCCATGGACGCGCTCCCGGTGATGGTACGCGCAACATCGGCCTCACCGCAACCATGGGTCCCGGCGTTCGCCGGGATGACGATGGGGGGCGGGGGCGCTGTGTCGGTACGAGCACCGCCTCTGCGTCTCCGCGTCTCTGCGCGAGCCATCTTCGCAATCTCCACCCGACGCCGTTCGACCGTGTGGTTGCCCCGCCGCAACTTCATCCTACATCGCCAACCATGAGCGATTCCCATTCCATGCCCGTCTGGCATGGCACCACCATCCTGTCGGTCCGGCGCAACGGCAAGGTCGTCGTCATCGGCGACGGCCAGGTCTCGATGGGCCAGACCGTGATGAAGCCCAATGCCAAGAAGGTCCGCCGTCTCGGCGCCGACGGACTGGTGATCGGCGGTTTCGCCGGCGCCACCGCCGACGCCTTCACGCTGTTCGAGCGGCTGGAGGCGAAGCTGGAACGCCATCAGGGCAAGCTGATGCGCGCCGCGGTCGAGCTGGCCAAGGATTGGCGCACCGACAAATATCTGCGCAACCTCGAGGCGATGATGATCGTCGCCGACACGGACGTGACGCTGATCCTCACCGGCAACGGCGACGTGCTCGAACCCGAAAACGGCGTCGCCGCGATCGGCTCGGGCGGCAATTACGCGCTCGCCGCGGCGCGCGCGCTGGTCGATTATGAGGCCGATGCCGAGACCGTCTGCCGCAAGGCGATGGCGATCGCCGCCGAGGTCTGCGTCTACACCAACGATCGCACGACGATCGAGGTGATGGACAGCACGAGCTGATCCGTCGCCGTTCGGACCCCTGACTTTCCGTGACCTTTCCTTGATCCCAGGCCGTTATCCTGGCCTCGGGCAACCCGGCAGACCATGAACCAGAACCTCACCCCCAAGGCGATCGTCGCCGCTCTCGACGCCCATATCATCGGGCAAGCCGACGCCAAGCGTGCGGTCGCGGTGGCGATGCGCAACCGCTGGCGCCGCCAGCAGCTCTCCGCCGACCTGCGCGACGAGGTGACGCCGAAGAACATCCTGATGATCGGGCCGACCGGCTGCGGCAAGACCGAGATCAGCCGCCGGCTGGCGAAGCTCGCCGACGCGCCCTTCGTCAAGGTCGAGGCGACCAAGTTCACCGAGGTCGGCTATGTCGGTCGCGACGTCGAACAGATCGCCCGCGACCTCGTCGAGGAGGCGATCCGGCTGGAGAAGGAGCGCCGCCGCGTCGCGGTGAAGGACAAGGCCGAGGAGGCGGCGATGAAGCGCCTGCTCGATGCGCTGGTCGGCAAGGATTCGAGCGCGGCCACGCGCGAAAGTTTCAAGCAGCGCTTCGCCGACGGCCATCTCGACGCGACCGAGATCGAGATCGAGCTGGAACAGGCCGCGACGACGCCGTTCGAGGTGCCGGGCGCGGGACCGCAGATGATCAACCTGTCGGAGATGATGAAGTCGTTCGGCGGCGGCCAGCCGCTCAAGCGCCGCAAGCTGTCGGTCCGCGCGGCATGGGACAAGCTTGTCGAGGAAGAGGCGGACAAGCGCCTCGACCAGGATGAGGTCAGCCGCACCGCGCTCGCCGACGCCGAGGCGAACGGCATCGTCTTCCTCGACGAGATCGACAAGATCGCGGTCAGCGACGTGCGCGGCGGTTCGGTCAGCCGCGAGGGCGTGCAGCGCGACCTGCTGCCGCTGATCGAAGGTACGACCGTGGCGACAAAATACGGGCCGATGAAGACCGACCATATCCTGTTCATCGCCAGCGGCGCGTTCCACGTCGCCAAGCCGAGCGACCTACTGCCGGAATTGCAGGGCCGCCTGCCGATCCGCGTCGAGCTGAAGGGGCTGACCGAGGAGGATTTCATCGCGATCCTGTCGGACACAAAGGCGTCGCTGCCCGCGCAATATAAGGCCTTGCTGGCGACCGAGGGCGCCGAGGTGAGCTTCACCGATGACGGCATCGCCGCGATCGCGCGCATCGCCGCCGAAGTTAACGGGCAGGTCGAGAATATCGGCGCGCGGCGGTTGCAGACGGTGATGGAGAAGCTGCTGGAGGAGGTGAGCTTCGACGCCGAGGACCGTAGCGAGCCGGTGACGGTGGATGCGGCCTATGTCGACAAGCAGCTCGCCGGGATTGCGCGCAATACCGACCTCAGCCGGTTCGTGCTGTAATCGGCGCGGTCGCGGACCCGATCACCGAGCCTGTCGAAGCATCCGTCACGCAGCGGCGGTCCCGTGTGCGGGATCGCCCTTCGACAGGCTCAGGGCAAACGGTGGGATGAAAGACCAGCCTCATCCCGTTCGTGCTGAGCCTGTCGAAACACAGAAAGCCGCGAGGCCCTTCACCAAGCTCGGGGCGAACGGTTCGAACGCTATTTTTTCACCCGCACATACGGGGTGAATTCGGTGAAGCGGCAATAGCCCGACGGGATCGTCATTCCCGGCGTAATCACGCGGAAGCGGTCGTTCTTGCACAATTGTCCGCCATAGACGTCGATCACCAGGGTGGTGAACGGTGCCAGCGACGGACAGGCGCCGACCGGGCCGGTCTTCCACACGCGCGCGCCCTGCGTGTAGAGGATCGTGTGCGCGTCGACGATCGACGGCCCCTGCATCGACGTCAGGCTGATGCAATTGGCGGGGGCCTCCGCCACCCGCCCGGCGAGGGGATCGGACTTGGCGGCGAGCAGCGGCAGCGCCAGCGCGCCGATCAGCAGCGGGCGGATCATTTCCCGTCCCGGCTGTAGCGGACGAACGGGCCGAACGAGCAACTGCCGCTGAACGTGCGCGACGCCGAATCGACCGTCGTGGCGATGTCGCCCTGGCACAATTGGCCGGTGGGCGTACGCGTAATGAGAATATCGCCGCGCGCGATGCGCTCGCAACCGCCGACGGTATCGCTGCGGTATTTGACGCCGTTGCTGACGACATAGACGATCGTCGGGCCATAGGCCTTGACCTGCGTGCTCGGAAACTGCGGCATGCAGGCCCCGGACCTGCCCGGCGTCAGCCCGGCCAGTTCCTTGGCCAGATCGGTGGCGGCGGCGGCGCTCGCCTGCTCCGCCGCGGCGACCTGCTTCGGAGTCTGGGTGCAGCCCGCCGCACAGACGGCGAGCAACGCGACGAAAGGTCTCACGGTCATCATCAGCACGTCTCCTGCACCGCGACCGGAACGTTTCAGCCGCGGAAGTTATCCTTTGATTCGCGTAGCTTGGCGAACTCTTCGGCGTCGGTGGCGCGCAGGAAGGGGTTGGTCGCCCGCTCCAGCGCGATCGTCGTCGGCACCGTCGCCTGACCCGCCGCCCGCGCCGCATCGACCGCGGTCATCCGCGTCGCCAGCGCTGCATTGTCCGGCTCGACGGTCAGCGCGAAGCGACCGTTCGACTGGGTATATTCGTGGCCACAATAGACCTGGGTCGTGCCGGGCAGCGTCGCATAGCGCTGCATGTTGGCGAACATCTCCGCCGGCGTGCCTTCGAACAATCGCCCGCAGCCGAGCGCGAACAGCGTATCGCCGGTGAAGATCGCGTCCGCCCCGGCGAGATGGAAGGCGATATGGCCGGCGGTATGGCCCGGCACGTGCCACACGTGCGCGACCTCGGTGCCGATCCGCACCGTGTCGCCCTCGCCGACGGTCGAATCGAGCGTCGGGATCTTGGCGGCCTCGGCGGCTGGACCGGTGATCTGCGCGCCCGCCGCCTGCAAAGCGGCGTTGCCGCCAATATGGTCGGGGTGCCAGTGCGTCGTCCACACCTGGTCGATCGTCCAGCCCCGCTCGGCGGCGGCGGCCTGTACCGGTGCCGCCTCGCCGGGATCGACCGCCACCGTCTCGCCGCTGACGGGATCGTGGATCAGCCAGGCGTAATTGTCGGTCAGCACGGGGACGCGGACGATCGCCAGCGTCACGTCACCAGCTCCCGGTGTTCGGCATCGACGCCCAGGGCTCGGCGGGAGCGAGCGCGTCGCCTGCCTGCAACAGCTCGATCGAGATGCCGTCGGGGGTCTTCACGAACGCCATATTGCCGTCGCGCGGCGGCCGGTTGATCGTCACGCCGGAGTCCATCAGCCGCTGGCAGCTGTCGTAGATATTGTCGACGCGATAGGCGAGATGGCCGAAATTGCGGCCACCGCTATAGGTTTCCGGCGGCGTACCGTCATCGGCGGGCCAATTGTAGGTCAGCTCGACCTCGGCGCGGCGATCGCCGATCTTGCGGTCGTCGGCGGTGGCGAGGAAGATCAGCGTGAACCGCCCCGCCTCATTCTCGATCCGCCGCACTTCCTCGAGCCCGAGCACGCGGAAGAAGGCGATCGTCGCGTCGGGATCGCTGACGCGGATCATCGTGTGGAGATAGTGCATGCGTGGGTCCTGCGGTTGATGGTCCGGATTTAAGGCGCCAACGCACGGGGCACCAGAGGGTGTCCGGGTGAAGCCTCCGAACCCGGCGCCATCAGCGGTTACCGTCCCGCCGGCACCTTCGCCGACACCGGCGCGTCGCCGAATTGCGCCAGCGCGGCACGCGCGTGCTGGCCCGCCGGCAAATTGGGGGCGAGCCGCGCCGCTTCCGCCCAGGCGGCGCGCGCGCCCGCTTCGTCCTGCGTTGAGGCGGCGATATTGCCCGCTTCGAGCTGCACCGAAGCGTCGTCGGGCGAACGGCGCAGCGCCTCGGCGATGTCCGTCTTGGCCCGCGTCATATTGCCCATCCGCCGCGCCAGCGTCGCCGAGAGCAGCCAGGCGAGCGGATCGTCGCCGGCCCCGGCAAGCGCCAGATCGATATCGCGTCGCGCCGCCGGCAGCTCGCCCGCGGCGACGAGGACACGCGCATGGTCGAGCTGCGCCTCGCCGAGCGCCAGCCCCTCCAGCGTTCCCGCAACCAGCGCGGTGTCGAGCGCCGCACGCGCGCCGGGCACGTCACCCGCCGCCAGCCGGGCATTGCCCGCCTGCGCCCAGTAATTGGCGGCACGCTTGTCGTGCGCCGCATCGGCGGCCTTGGCGGCGGCGGTGAATTCGGTCGCAGCGGCGGCGAACTCGCCCTGCTGCGCCAGCGCCAGCCCGGCGCATTGCCGGGCGAACCACGCGCCCCCGCTCGCCGCCCAGCGCGTCGCCTCGACGCGCGCCGCGGCGGGGTCGCTGACCGCGAGCTGGCGGCAGCGATCGTAGCGCGCGGCGCGCGGATCGACGTCGGGGACGGTCGCCTTCGGTGCGGGCGCGGCGGCGGCCTGCACCGCGGCAAGGATCAGGATCATCGCAACACATCCTCGGTCGCCCGGACGATCAACGCGATATCGGACGCGCGCGACAGCCGGTGGTCGCCGTCCTTGATGAGCAGCGTCTGCACGTCGGCTGAACGGATCATCTCGCCGAGCCGCACGGTGCGATGCCACGGCACGTCCTTGTCCGCCTGGCCCTGCACCAGCCGCACCCGGCCATCGACGGGGATCGTCCCGAACATCAGCCGATTGGCCTCGCCCGACTGGAAGAAGACGCGGGTATAGACGGTCGGCGCCGGGCCGTAGAGATTGGCGCGCTCGAGTCGTCCCTCTGTGAGGATCGCCATCTTCTCCTCGGTGGTGAAGCCCCAGTCGGTGAAGTCGGGTGCCGGCGCGATGCCGACCAGCCCGACCACCTGTTCGGCGCGCAGCTTGGCGACGAGCAGCATCAGCCAGCCGCCCAGCGACGAGCCGACCAGCACCACCGGCCCGGTCGCGACCTGATCGAGCATCGCCAGCACGTCGTCGCGCCAGCCGGCGAGCGTCTGCTCCTCGAACGTGCCCTCGCTCTGCCCGCAGCCGCCGTAATCGAAGCGCAGGAACGCGCGACCCTCGGCGCGCGCCCATGCCTCCAGCGCCAGCACCTTGGCGCCCTGCATGTCCGAGGCATAGCCCGGCAGGAAGACGATCGTCGGCCCGGCGCCGGGCGTGTGGTGATAGGCGAGGCGGGGGCGGGGGTCTGTCATGGCCGCTGTGTATCGTGGGCGCGGTGGCGCGTCATCCTCGCTTGGGTGGAGATAGCGTCGGGAGGTCACTGGGCGGACGCGACGTTCAGGGTTGCGGATTTCCTCCCCCTGACGGGCAGGGCTACGGCAGCTGGACGCTCGTGCGAGTCCGTCGTCTTCCAAGCCCTTCCCGTCACCCCGGACTTGTTCCGGGGTCCACCCTGCGGCGAGGAGAAACGCTTCATTCCACACCGTTCTCCCGCGGCCCGGTGGACCCCGGAACAAGTCCGGGGTGACGACTCTAATAGGGAAAGCGATCGAGCCTCATCACCGCAGCCGCATCCTAAAGCCCTGGCCTAGCGGGGGAGGACTTCGGGGAGCCTTAGAAGCGCCATTCCATCTTGTCGGTCTCGCCCGCGCAGATGCCGCGCAACGCCAGCCATTCGGCGGTGTCGATCGCCGGTACGTAATGCACATCACCCGCCGCGCTGCGCCGGAAGCGCGCGGCGCGGTCGGCGGACAGCGGATGGTTGGCAATATAGGCGAACATCCGCTCGCCGCTCGCATTGCCCTTCGCCAGGCGATCGAAGAAGGCCGCGGTCGGCAAGGGCGACACGCGCGCGTCGGCGAGCAGCCGGATCGCATAGCCGTCCGCCCGTGCCTCCGCCCCGCGCGAATAAGCGGTGGCGAGCAATGCGTTGGTATAGCCGCCGACATGGCCCTCCATCCCGCCGAGCAGCACCGACAGGCCCAGTTGCCGCAGCAGCGATTCCATCACGTCGCGGCCGCGGACGTGGCCGATCTCGTGACCGATCACCCCTGCGACCTCGTCGGGCGAGCGGGCCGCCTGCAACAGTCCGTCGAAGATCACGATCCGGCCGCCGGGCAAGGTCACCGCATTGACCATCGGCAATTTGACGACATGGACGTCGAGGGTGGGATCGTCGGGATCGATGCGGTTGGCGAGCTTCGCCAGCGCTGCGGCGCCGACCGGCTCGACGCAGCCCTTGCGGCCGAAGTCGCCGACCATCACCTCGCCGAGCCGCCGTTCGAGCGAGGCGGGCACCATCCGCGCGACCAGCGCCGGCGTCTGCAGCACCAGCGCCACCGCGACCGCCGCCAGCACCGCGAATGCCGCCGCCGCGCGCCACAGGCCGAAGCGGTCGACCCAGTCGCCATAGCGCCGCGCCCGCGGCAGCCGCACGGCGATCTCCGCCGGCACCGGCCCGATGAAGCCGATCCGCCACCCCGGCTGCCCCTGCAACCCGAAGGTCCGCGCATCGCCGTCGCCATCCGCCGGGGTGAGCTGCGCGAAGGCCAGCCATGCGCCGGCGCGACCGTCCTCGTCGAGCCGGAAGCCGTCACCCTCGACGACCAGCCGTACCTGCCGGCGCAACGCACTGCGGCCGTCGTAATGCCATGCCGCCGCGGCGGGCGCCCCGGCGTCCACGTCAGAAGGCGCCGACATCGAAGGCGTCGAGCATCCCTTCGCCCTGGCCCGGGGCCCGGGTGTGCGACTGGAGCAACGTGTCGAGCTCGACCTCGCCATAAGCGGCGAGATGGCGGATGAAGAACGTCCAGTTGCGATAGGGGAGGAAGATCGCGCCGACGCCGAAAGTGACGATCACCAACGCGAGGCTGCCGAGATAGAAGAGGACCCAGTCCCTGGTCGACGCCTCGAAGCCGAATTGCAGCGTGCCGAGCGACGTCGCGCCCACCGCCTCGCGGAAGAAGGCGGCGAAATAGGTCATAGCGACCAGCCCGAGCACGCCGAAGAAGAAGACGTAGAAGGCGAGCCCCGCGGCCACGATGGTGACGACGGTCTTCGCGGTCGGCACGCTGCCCGGCGTGTGATCGAGCACGCCATTGGTCGCCATGACCGCCGCCATGGCCCCGAAGGCGACGACCAGCGCGACGGGCAGCAAATAGAAGAGCAGAAAGCGACCGAACACCGGCTGCCAGCGCGCCGCGCTGCGGAACGACAGCGAGCCGAAGCTCATCGCGTTCCAGCGCTCGTTCCACAGCCGCGCCATCGACCAGGGCGTCATCAGGTAGATGGTGAGGAACGACACGAACGTCTTCCAGAAGTAGCTCCACCCGTAGGCGAACCCCTGCGCGTCGCTGCCGCCGCGAATACCGTGCCACAGGGTGCGGCTGAGCCGGTAGCGCAGCGCGCGGAAGCGCGCGACGCCGATCAGGTAGAGGGCGGTCAGATACATCAGGATCGCAAGCAATCCCGCCGCGCCCGGATGGCCGTGCATCATCGCGCTCTGCAACCCGAGGTTGACCAGGCCGAACGGCAGCACGAACAGGAAGAAGGCGATGACATAGCCGATGAACAATTCGAGGCCGGTGCCCGTCCATTCCAGCCGATCGTCGATGAACCGGGTCCGGCTCCACAGATACCGGCGGGTTCGTGCCCGTGCCCAGAAGGTGTAGAGGCCGAGCGTCACGATCATCAGCAACAGGTTGGTGAAGGCGATCGGCGCATACGCCTGCCATGTCCCGGTGAACCGGAACGCACGCGTGTCCGCTGAAGTCTGATCGGTCATCTCTGTTCCCCCGCCACGAATGGAGCCGAGCGAAAGGGGCCAGTCAACGCCCGAAAAGGGTTAACGCGTCGCCGTCGCTCGGCATCCGGCCGCAAGTCGCGCGCGTTCAATCAGATGACGCATGCGACCGATCGTCGCTCCGTCTCGTGGTCGTCACGGTCATGGGGTGGAGGAGGACGTCATTGCTCCTTCGACGGGCTGACGAAAATGTCTTCGATCGCCAGGCCGAACAGTTCGGCGATCTTGAACGCGAGCGGCAGCGACGGATCGTAGCGGCCGGTCTCGATCGCATTGACGCTCTGCCGGCTGACCTCGAGCTGGTCGGCGAGATGCTGTTGCGACCAGCCGCGGGTCCCACGCAGGTCACGCAGGTGGTTGGTCACGCGGCGTCTCCCGCGGACCGTTCGATCGCGGCGTTGATGAAGCCGCCGATGCCGAGACCCCCGAACCAGACGATCGGCCAGGCATAGCCGACGAGGTGCGGCACCAGATCGAAATTTTCGAGGAAGCCCCAGAAGGTCGCGACCGTCATCGCGATCCCGGTCGCGATGATCGTCTGTCGCGCCATCAGCAGGCGCTGATATTCGTCTCGTTCCTCGCTGAAATAGATGCCGATGACGGCGAAGAAGCCGGATACCGGCAAGGCCGGCAGGATGCCCAGCAGATAGGCGAGGGGACCGCTGACGAGATGCCGGGCGAACAGCCAGCAGACCGGCAGCAGCACCGCGGCATAGATGAGCGACAGAATGATGATGCGCCGATTGTAGCGGCGCTGTGCGGGTGTTCCGGCCATGTACGTCCTCCCTCGAATCGTTGTGAAGGAGGCTTTACATGGAAAGCAGGCTTTACGTCAAGCGCGCTTGACAATCAGATGACGAATTCGACCGATCGTTGCTCCGTCTCGTGCGCGCGCTTGGCGACGATCTCGGCGTGGAGCGCGGTGATCGTACGGCTGCCGGTGGTGGTGAAGAGGAAGGGCAGCACGCCGTGGATCAGCGCGGCGACGCCGCCGCCGATCATGCGCAGCCCGAAGCGCGACGCGACGCTGAGATGCTCGGTATAGCTTTCCCCGACCGAGGCGGGATGCTGGGTGAAGAGCTTCATGACGCGTACCTCCTGCCGCCAGTCTAGCCCCGCGCGCGCAGCGACTCCAGCATCTCGGCGGCGAGCAGGCTCAGCGTGTCGTCGCGCGCGCCCATCACGACGATCCGGTCGCCTTCGCGCGCCTCGGCGACCAGCATCGCCGCCGCCGCCGCGCGATCGGCGACGTGGCGCGCGTCGCGGCCGGCGGCGGTGAGGTCGGCGACGATGTCCGCGCTGGTCACCTCGCGTGCGACGGTGCCGCCGTGATAGACCGGGTCGGGCAGTACCAGCACGTCGTCGGACGCCAGCTTCTGGCCGAGCGTCTCGACCAATTCGCGGCGCATCACCTTGAGCGGGCCATAGCCGTGCGGCTGGAACAGCAGCAGCAGCCGGCCGGGAAAGGCGTGCAGCGTGTCGATCGTCGCGGCGATCTTGTCGGGGTTGTGACCGAAATCGTCGATCACCGCGACGCCGGCCGCCTCGCCGACGAGGTCGAAACGGCGGCGCAGCCCGGTGAATCCGCCGATGGCATCGACCGCGACGGCGAGCGGCACGCCCGCGGCGACCGTGGCGGCGATCGCCGCAAGCGCGTTGGAGACGTTGTGCCGCCCCGGCACCTGCAGCCGCACCGGGATCGCCGCATTGCCCGCGGCGATCAGGTCGAAGCGCGCCGCAAATGGCGCCTCGACGATGTTGCGCGCGGCGAAATCGGCGTCGCGGTCGAGGCCGAAGGTCGCGACATGCGTCGGCGGCAGCGCCGCGGCGAGCGCCGCCGCCTCGTCATTGTTGAGGTTGACGATCGCCGTCTCCGCCTTGGCGATGAAGCCGGCGAACAGGCTGCGCAATTCCTCCAGCTCCTTGTGGTCGAGGCTGACGTTGTTGAGCACTGCGATGCGCGGGCGATATTGCGCGATCGAGCCGTCGCTCTCGTCGACCTCGCTGACGAAGGGCTCGCCGTCGCCGACCAGCGCGCTGGCGAAGGGCGCTTGCGGATGCGCGAAATTCTTCATCACCGCGCCGTTCATCACCGTCGGATCACGGCCGGCAGCGTGGAGGATCCAGCCGATCATGCCGGTGACGGTCGACTTGCCGCTGGTCCCGGCGACGCCGATCGGCAGTGCGCTCTGGTTGAACAGGGTGCTGAGCAGTTCGGCGCGGCTCGCCCGCATGCAGCCGAGCCGCGTCGCCGCGACGATGTCGGCGACGCTGTCCTCGACCGCGGCGGAGGCGACGACGATCTGCTCGGCGGACACCACGCCGCTGCCGTCCTGCGGGAACAGCGCGATGCCGCGTGCGCGCAACGCGTCGAACTTGGCGGGCACGCGCCCCTGGTCGAGCCCGCGGTCGGAACCGGCGACGATCGCGCCGCGCCCCGACAGGATCGTCGCCAACGGCATCATCCCCGATCCGCCGATGCCGACGAGGAAGAAGCGCTTGCCCGCTACCGGGCCGGAAAGATTGCCGTTCGCCATGACGCTGCGCTATCGACGCGGCCGCGCAGGGGCAAGGCTCTGCGGCGAGGCGGAGCGACGGGACGATGCGGATAGGGGTGGTGGCGCCGGCGAGCATCGGCAACAAGGATGCCGAGGCGCCGTTCATCGCCTTCGCCGCGCTGGCCTATCCCGAGGTCGATCTGGTCGTCCATCCGCAATGCTGGGAGACCGCGGGCCATTTCGCCGGCGACGACGCGCGGCGCGCATCGGCCTTTCTCGAATTCGCCAACGATCCCGGCTTCGATGCGATCTGGTTCCTGCGCGGCGGCTATGGCTCGAACCGCATCCTGCCGCTAGTGATGCCGCAGCTCGGCCCCGCGGCACGGCACAAGAGCTATCTCGGCTATTCCGACATGGGGTTCCTGCTCGGCGCGCTCTATGCGCGGCGGATCGGCCGGCCCTGCCACGGCCCGATGGCGAGCGACATCCGCCGCAAGGGCGGGGACCAGACGGTCGCGCGGTCGCTCGGCTGGCTGGCGCGCGGCGACCGGCAGGGGCTGGAGCCGGGGCTCGACGGCCGGCCGGCGGCGGCGTTCAACCTGTCGATCCTCGGCGCGCTGATCGGCACGCCCTGGCTGCCCGACCTCACCGACCATGTCCTGATGATCGAGGAAGTGTCGGAGCCGATGTACAATATCGACCGGCTGCTGTTCCACATGGGCCATGCGACGCAGCTCAAGGGGATCGCCGGCGTCCGCCTCGGCGCGGTGACCGCGGTGCAGCCCAACGAACCCGAATGGGGCGATACGCTGGAATATATGATCCGGCGCTGGTGCGGGGATCTCGGCGTGCCGTATCTCGGCCGGGCGGAGATCGGTCATACGCAGACCAATTGCGTGGTGCCGTTCGGCATCGCCTAAATCCTCCCCGGTACGGGGAGGGGGACCGCTCGGCGCAGCCGAGTGGTGGAGGGGGCTCGCCGCGGATGCTGCGCTTGTGGAGCCCCCCCCTCCGTCACCGCTTCGCGGTGCCACCTCCCCGTGCCGGGGAGGAATTACGGCAACGCTTGCCTATATACCCTGCGCCGCTTTATTCGCGGCTTCCTCAACCAACCTGAAAGTCCATCATGTCCGCCATGTTCCGTATCACGCTGCCCGACGGTTCCGTCCGCGAGGTTGCGCCCGGGACTACCCCGGCGGACGTCGCCGCCGCGATCGGTCCCGGCCTCGCCAAGGCGGCGCTGGCCGCGCGGATCGACGGTCAGGTGCGCGATCTCAACCGGCCGTTCGAGGGCGACACGCAGCTGGCGCTGGTCACCGCGAAGGACGAGGCCGATGCGCTCGAACTCGTCCGCCACGATCTCGCGCACGTCATGGCCGAGGCGGTGCAGCATCTGTTCCCCGGCACGCAGATCACCTTCGGCCCGGCGACCGACGATGGTTTCTATTACGACTTCGCCCCCAAGGACCGCCCGTTCACCGAGGAGGACCTGCCCGCGATCGAGGCGGAGATGCGCCGCATCATCGCGCGGAACGAGCCGTTCACGCGCGAAGTGTGGACGCGCGAGCAGCTGATCGAGACCTGGACGCAGCAGGGCGAGACGTTCAAGGCCGAATGGGCCGCCGAACTGCCCGACAACGAGGAACTGACGATCTATCGTCAGGGCGCATGGCTCGACATGTGCCGCGGGCCGCACATGGCCTCGACCGGCAAGCTCGATCCGCAAGCCTTCAAGCTGACGCGCGTGTCGGGCGCCTATTGGCGCGGCGACCAGAAGAACGCGATGCTCAGCCGTATCTACGGCACCGGCTGGCTCAACAAGAAGCAGCTCGACCAGCATCTCTTCATGCTGGAGGAGGCGGCGAAGCGCGACCATCGCAAGATCGGCCAGGAGATGGACCTGTTCCACCTCCAGTCGGAAGCGCAGGGTTCGGTATTCTGGCACCCCAAGGGCTTCATCCTGTGGCGCCAGCTCGAGGCATACATGCGCCGCCGGCTCGACGCCGCCGATTATGCCGAGGTGAAGACGCCGCAGCTCATGGATGCCAAACAGTGGGAGCAATCCGGCCACTGGGGCAAGTATCGCGAGAACATGTTCGCCGTCCCCGACGAGGTACCCAATACCGAGGATGAGGGCGCGGTGCTGTCGGGCGAGGGCGATCTGATGGCGCTCAAGCCGATGAACTGCCCGGCGCACGTGCTGATCTTCAAACAGGGGATCAAGAGCTATCGCGACCTGCCGATCCGCATGGCCGAATTCGGCTGCTGCCACCGCAACGAGCCGCACGGCGCGCTGCACGGCATCATGCGCGTCCGCCAGTTCACGCAGGACGACGCGCATATCTTCGTACGCGAGGACCAGCTCGTCGACGAGGTGCGCAAGTTCTGCGAATTGCTCGATTCGGTCTACAAGCATCTCGGCTTCGACTCTTATGCGATCAAGCTGGCGCTGCGCCCCGAGAAGCGGTTCGGCTCGGAAGAAATGTGGGACTGGGCGGAACAGTCGCTGCGCGATGCGGTCGCCGCGACGGGCCGCGACACGCCTGAATACGGCTGGGAGGAACTGCCGGGCGAGGGGGCGTTCTACGCGCCCAAGCTCGAATTCCACCTGACCGACGCGATCGGTCGGACGTGGCAGGTCGGCACGATCCAGACCGACACCGTCCTGCCCGAGCGACTCGACGCCAGCTACGTCGGCGAGGACGGCAACCGTCACCGCCCGATCATGCTCCATCGCGCGATCCTCGGCACGTTCGAGCGGTTCATCGGTATCCTGATCGAGCATCACGCCGGGCGCTTCCCGCTCTGGCTGTCGCCGGTGCAGGCGGTGGTCGCGACGATCGTCTCGGATGCGGACGGCTATGCCGAGGAGGTGGCGGCGACGCTGCGCAAGGCGGGCATCCGCGTCGAGACCGACCTGCGCAACGAGAAGATCAACTACAAGGTGCGCGAACATTCGGTGGCGAAGGTCCCGGTGCTGCTCGTCGTCGGCAAGCGCGAGGCGGAGGAAGGCAAGCTCGCCGTCCGCCGTCTCGGCAGCCAGGCGCAGCAGATCGTGACCGTCGACGAGGTGGTCGCCATGCTGCGCGAGGAGGCGACCCCGCCCGATCTGCGCTAACGCTTAAGTATCAGCCAGCCGTCGACTAATTCGTATCGGCCCGGGAGTCGCATCGCGTCCTCTGCGCTACCGGGCCAGCGAACGGGATGACCTCGGCATAACACGGCACATTGCGCATCGGTCAGCGGGAAGGGGATGGCGGCGTCCCAAGCCGTGAGGCCGAGGCTTTCGGCCGTCAATGATGCATCATCTTGCACAGGCATCTTCCGCAAACGCTCCGGAAAGCTTATATCTAATTCAAACCACCACAGGAGCTATACCCATACGTCCTCCCATGATGCGCCGACCGAATCAGGCGCCGCCAATGAATGGCCCTCGTTTCAACGAGTGGATCGTCAGCCCCAAGGTTCGCGTGATCGACCATGAGGGCGAGAATCTCGGCGTGATGTACACGCGCGAGGCGATGGCGCAGGCGCAGGAACTCGGCCTGGATCTGGTCGAGGTGTCGCCCAACGCGGATCCGCCCGTCGCCAAGTTCCTCGACGTCGGCAAGTTCAAGTATGAGGCGCAGAAGAAGGCGAACCTCGCCCGCAAGTCCCAGAAGACGCAGGAGATCAAGGAGATCAAAATGCGTCCGAACATCGACGACCACGATTACGACACCAAGATGAAGAAGGTCGTCGAGTTCATCGAGGAAGGCGACAAGGTCAAGGTCACGATGCGCTTCCGCGGTCGCGAGCTCAGCCACGGCCAGCTCGGCATGGCGGTGCTGCAGCGCGTCGCCGAACAGGTCGCCGAGGTCGCCAAGGTCGAGGCCTATCCGCGTATGGAAGGCCGTCAGATGCTGATGGTACTCGCGCCCAAGTAATTCCGGCCGATCCGGCGCTTTCCGTAGCGTCAGGCAGGTTTTTGAACACCGGGTCCGGCAACGGGCCCGGTGTTGCGTATGGGCGACAGTCCATTCGAAAATGCATACGGCAGCGACAAATTACTAGACGCTCACGCCTGCGCGATCCTAGCCTCAAAAGAAAACCCGATATTCGAAAACCGAAATCGGAACAGGAGAGGATGACCATGCGCCTTACTGCGTATCTGCTGTCGGCTGCGACGATCGCGATTGCCTCGCCCGTCATGGCGCAGAACAATTCGCCCGAGCCGTCGAGCCCGGCGACCCAGACGACCTCGCCGACCGCGGCGGGGTCGGTCGCGCAGGACGAGGGCGATCAGGGCGATATCGTCATCACCGCCCAGGGCCGCGCCCAGGCGCTCGCCGACGTGCCGGTCGCGGTTTCGGCGATCACCGCGGAGACGCTGCAGAATTCCGGCGCCAGCGACATCCGCCAGCTCAACCAGCTCGCGCCGTCGCTGCTGGTGTCGTCGACCGGCTCGGAGGCGAACGGCTCGGCGCGCATCCGCGGCATCGGCACGGTGGGCGACAATCCCGGCCTGGAAAGTTCGGTCGCGGTGTTCATCGATGGCGTCTACCGCTCGCGGTCCGGTATCGGCCTCACCGAACTCGGCGAGATCGATCGCGTCGAGGTGCTGCGCGGCCCGCAGGGCACGCTCGGCGGCCGCAATTCCTCGGCCGGCCTGATCAGCATCATCAGCAAGGCGCCGTCGTTCCAAGGCTTCAGCGGCGGTGCCGAGGCGACCTACGGCAATTACGATTTCTACCGTTTCGCCGGCAATCTCAACCTGCCGCTCAGCAAGACGATCGCGGCGCGGGTCGACGGCGTCTACGTCAAGCGCGACGGCTTCTACCGCGACTATACGAACAACACCGACGTCAACAATCGCAACCGCTATTTCGTCCGCGGCCAGTTGCTGTTCGAGCCGAGCAACGACGTCCGCTTCCGCCTGATCGGCGACTATACGCATCGCGACGAGAAATGCTGCGCCGCCACCTATGTCGACCGCAGCGTCAACGAGGCGGTGGGCAACCTCAACAACCCCGTCGCGTCGGTCAACGCCGGCCTCGCGGCGGGCGCCAACGGCAACAACATCGTCAACGTCATCCGCGACCTCGGCCAGCCGCTCGGCCTCGTCACCAGCCCCGGCTACAGCCGCGACGTGTCGGTGAGCGCCGGCCGCAGCTTCGCTGGCATCACCAAGGACTGGGGCGTCTCCGGCCAGCTCGACTGGACGATCGGCACCACCAAGCTGACCTCGATCACCGCGTACCGCGATTACGATTCGGATCAGGGCTCGGACACCGACTATAGCCGCGTCGATATCCTCTATCGCGCCGCCAACGGCAATTCCGCGCGCCGCTTCCGCACCTTCACGCAGGAACTGCGGCTCAACGGTTCGCTGTTCGCCGACAAGCTCGACTGGTTGGTCGGCGGCTTCTTCGCCAACGAGGATCTGCGCGTCCTCGACAACCTGCGCTTCGGCAGCCAGTACGGCCGCTTCGCCACCTGCCGCCTCGTTTCGGGCAGCGCGCTCGCGCAATTCTACGCGCCGGGAAGCACCGGCTGTCTCAGCGCCACGGGCCGCGCGGTGCTCAGCGGCGGCGTCCCCGGCGTCGCCTCGCCCTTCGGTGCCGCGGGGCCGCTCATCGTCAACGCGATCGCCACGCTCGACGGCATCAACGACAAGGGGTCGACCCGCGACGTCTACAATCAGAACAGCCGCAACTGGGCGCTGTTCACCCACAATATCTTCCACGTCACCGACACCGTCGATCTGACGCTCGGCGCGCGCTACACCAACGAACGCAAGAAGTTCGACGCCAGCTTCACCAACGACAACACCGGCTGCACCGCGATCCAGAGCTCGCTGCGGTCGCTGCTCGCGAACCCCGCCCTGGCGCCGACCGCCGCCGGAATCATCGGCCTCGCCTGTCAGGGCAACAACACCGCCGAGCTCAACGGCGTGTCGATCAACAGTCGCCGCAAGGAAGACCGGTTCACCGGCACCGCGATCCTGTCGTGGAAGCCGATCGACGATCTGCTGCTCTACGGCAGCTATTCGCGCGGCTATAAGGCAGGCGGCTTCAACCTCGATCGTTCGGCGCTCAAGCAGCCGGTGCAGACCTTCGCCCAGCTCGGCGGCGCGCAGGCGCTCGCCAACTCGCTGCAATTCGCGCCCGAGACGGTCAATTCCTACGAAGTCGGCGCAAAATACGGCACCGGCCCGTTCACCTTGTCCGCGGCGGCGTTCATCCAGGATTTCAGCAATTTCCAGCTGAACACCTTCAACGGCACGGTCTTCCTCGTGCAGAACATCAACGGCTGTTCGTCGAGCCTCAACGGCGGCGACCGCGACCAGAGCAAATTCCCGGCGGCGAGCAACTACAATGCCGCGGCGACCAGCAGCGGCGTCTGCCCGTCGGGCGACGTCGGTTACGGCGTCCGTGCCAAGGGCGTCGAGCTGGAGGCCTCGCTGGTCCCGGCACGCGACTTCCGCGTCAGCCTCGGCCTCACCGTCACCGACACCAAATATCGCAGCCAGCTCGTCGGCAGTTCCTCGGGCGCGCCGCTCGACCAGGCGCTGCGCCTGCTGCCGGGGCGGACGCTGTCCAATTCGGCGGACATCGTCGCGACCTCGTCGGCCTCGTGGACGCCGCAGCTCGGCGGCGGCTATTCGGCGCTGTTCTACGTCGATACGCGCATGACCAGCGACTATAACACCGGCTCCGACCTGTTCCCGCAAAAGGCGCAGGACGGTTATGCGATCGTCAACGCCCGCATCGGGCTGCGCATGCCGGACGAGCGGATCAGCCTCGAATTCTGGGGGCAGAACCTGACCAACGTCGATTACGCGCAGGTGGCGTTCAACTCGCCGTTCCAGGAAGGCGCGGCCAATGCGGCATTCCAGGACGCGCAATATCCCGGCGGCCGCCAGCTCTTCTCGCAATATCTCGCCGAGCCGCGGACCTATGGCGCGACGATCCGCGCGCGCTTCTGATTGTACCGATCCGTTCGTGCTGAGCCTGTCGAAGCATCTTGAGACTCAAGCCCTTCGACAGGCTCAGGGCGAACGGCGCGCGTTTGTCGGCGGAATCAGCAGGCAACGGGGAGGGGAGGGTTACGCCGCCATCTCGACGGTTTCGCCGCTCGCGGCGGTGCGCAGGCGGCGTTCCAGTGTCTTCAGCCGCGCCGCCGCGGTGATCCGGTCGCCGGTCAGGTCGGTGACGTAGAAGGTGTCGACCGCGCGCTCGCCATAAGTGGCGACATGCGCCGAATGCAGCGTCACCTTCGACTGGAACAGCGCCTGCGCGAGCTGGTTGAGCAGCGCCGGCCGATCACGCGCATTGACCTCGATCACCGTAAAACGGTTCGAGGCGTGATTGTCGATCAGCACGTTGGGCTCGATCTCGAACGCATCCGCGCGCGTACGCGCCGCCGGCTTGGCGACGAGCCGGTCGGTCAGCTTGCCGCGATTCGCCAGCGCATCCTCGATCGCCATCTTGAGCCGTTTCAACTGGTCGAGATCGTCGAACGGCCGCCCGAACGGATCCTGGACGAGGAAATTGTCGATCGCCATGCCGTCGCGCGTCGTGTGGATGCGTGCGTCGATGATGTTGCCGCCCGCGACGTGGATCGCCCCGGCGATCCGGTAGAACAGGCCGGGATGGTCGGCGGCGTAGATCGTCACCAATGTCGCGCCGCGCGTCGCATAGACCTGCGCGTCGATCGAGAGTTGCGCGTCGCCGGCCGCCGCGATGAAGCGTGCGTTGTGCGCGAGCACGTCGTCGGGCTCGGCGATCCAATAGGCCTCGGGGAAGCGGCGCACGAAGGCGTCGAACCGCGCCGGTTCCCAGCCCAGCGTCGCCTGCAGCGTCTCCTGCCGCGTCGCGATCCGCTCGGCGCGCCCGCGCTGCTTGTGGCCGAGCCGCAGCACCTCCTCGGCGCCCTCGTAGAGGTCGGCGAGCAACTGGCGCTTCCAGCCGTTCCACGTACCGGGGCCGACCGCGCGGATATCGACGATGGTCAGCACCAGCAGTAGCCGCAGCCGTTCGGGGCTCTGCACGACCTCGCAGAAATCGAGGATCGTCTTGAAGTCCGACAGGTCGCGCTTGAACGCGGTCGCCGACATCAGCAGGTGCCAGCGCACCAGCCACGCCACCGTCTCGGTCTCCGCGGGCGACAGGCCGAAGCGCGGGCAGAGCCGTTCCGCCACCTCCGCGCCGAGGATCGAATGGTCGCCGTCGCGCCCCTTGGCGATATCGTGCAGCAGCACCGCGACATAGAGCACGCGCCGCGACACGATATGCTTGATGATCGCCGAGGCAAGCGGGTGATCGTCCTTGAGTTCGCCCTTGTCGATCCGCGCCAGCAGCCCGATCGCGCGGATCGTATGCTCGTCCACCGTATAATGGTGGTACATGTCGAACTGCATCTGCGCGACGACGCGGCCGAAGTCGGGCACGAAGCGGCCGAACACCCCCGCCTCGTTCATCCAGCGCAGCACCAGTTCGGGATCGCGTGGAGACGTCAGCACGTCGAGGAACAAGGCATTGGCGCGCGGATCGCGGCGATGGCGCGCGATGAGCTTGGCGTCGCGCGCCGCGGCGCGCATCGCCAGCGGATGGATCTCGACGCCGTGCAGATCGGCCAGCTGGAAGATCTCGATCAGCCGCACCGGATCTTCGCTGAAATAATCGTCGCGCGGCAGTGCGAGCCGGCCGCGATCGAGCACGAAGCCATGTAATTTGTCCGGCCGCCGCCGGATCGTCGGCAGCCCGAACCGCCGCCCGCGCGCCGCGAACCGCTCGTCGAGATGCGCGAGGAACACGCCGGTGAGGTTGCCGACCGTCTTCGCCTGCAGGAAGTAATATTGCATGAAGCGCTCGACCGCCGGTTTGCCGGGCCGGTCGGAGAAGCGCATCCGCGTCGCGATCTCGCGCTGGACGTCGAAGGTCAGCCGATCCTCGGCGCGGCGGGTGACGCTGTGCAGGTGGCAGCGCACCGCCTGGAGGAAATTGTCGGCGCGGTGGAACAGGCGATATTCGGCCTTGGTCAGCAGGCCGACCTCGACCAGATCGGCGCCGCGCTGCACGTCGTGAATATATTTGCCGATCCAGAACAAGGTGTGGAGGTCGCGCAGGCCGCCCTTGCCCTCCTTGACGTTGGGTTCGACGACATAGCGCGTGTCGCCCATCTTGCGGTGGCGCGCGTCGCGCTCGGCAAGCTTGTCGGCGATGAACTGGCGCTCCGTGCCGTGCTGCACCTCCGCCTTGAAGCGTTTCGCCGCCTCGTCGTAGAGTGCCACGTCGCCGGTGACGTAGCGCGCTTCGAGCAAGGCGGTGCGGATCGTCACGTCGCCCTTCGCCTGCCGCACCATCTCGTCGAGCGAGCGGCTGGAATGACCGATCTTCAGCGCGAGGTCCCAGAGCGCATAGAGCATCGATTCGATGACCTGCTCGGCCCAGGGCGTCTGCTTGCCGGGGGTGAGGAAGCCGATGTCGACGTCGGAGAAGGGCGCCATCTCGGCGCGGCCGTAACCGCCGACCGCGATCAGCGTCAGCCGTTCGCCCGCGGTCGGGTTGTGGAGCGGGTGGAGCCGCTGCGTCGCGAGGTCGAACAGCACGCGCAACAACTGGTCGGTGAGATACGCCTGCGCGTTCGAAGCCTCCAGCCCGCGCGACGGATGCGTGGCGAGCCGCCGCTGGATCTCGGCGCGACCCTCGGCGAGCGCCTCCTTGAGGATCGCGGTGGCTTGGGTGCGCAGGGCGATGCCGGTCGCGTCGATCGCGGCGATCTGTTCGGCGAGCGCGCGGCGATCGACGATCGCGCGGCGGTTGGGAAGGTGGTCGAAACGGCGCTGCATGGCGGCGGGGTATAACCGCGCGAGGGTTAAGGGGACATGGGGTTTGGAGAGAGGTGCTGAGTCCTCCCCCGCAAGGGGGGGGGACCGTTCGGCGCAAGCCGAATAATGGAGGGGAGGACAGGGTGGGAGCCCGGATTGCGAAACTCCCGCCCTGTCCTCCCCCTCCGTCACCGCTTCGCGGCGCGCCCTCCCCCTTGCGGGGGAGGACTTTGCGTCACCCCTCCCGCGCCAACGCCTTCAGCCGGTACAGCGTATCGAGCGCCTCGCGCGGGGTCAGCGCATCGACGTCGAGCGACTCGACCTCGGCGCGGATCGCGTCGCACGTCTCCTCCTCCGCCACCTGCGCCGCGGCGAACAGCGGCAGGTCGTCGAGCCCCGCCGCCAGCCCGCCGGTCTTCGCCCGGCCCGCCTCCAGCTTCGCCAGCACCGCCTTGGCGCGCGCCACCGTCGCCGGCGGCATTCCCGCGAGCCGCGCCACCGCCAACCCGTAGCTCCGGTCCGCCGGCCCGGTGCTCAGCTCGTGGAGCAGCACCAGCTCGCCCTTCCACTCGCGCGCGCGGACGTGGTGCAGCGTCAGCGCCTCGCAGCGTTCCGCCAGCCGGGTCAGCTCGTGGTAATGCGTTGCGAACAGGCAGCGGCAGCGATTGTCCTCGTGGATCGCCTCGACCACCGCCCAGGCGATGGCGAGCCCGTCATAGGTCGAGGTGCCGCGGCCGACCTCGTCGAGGATGACGAAGCTGTTGGGCGTCGCCTGCGCGAGGATCGCCGCGGTCTCGACCATCTCGACCATGAAGGTCGAACGACCCCGCGCGAGATTGTCCGACGCGCCGACGCGGCTGAACAGCCGGTCGACCATGCCGAGCGTCGCCTTCGTGGCGGGAACGTAGCTGCCGGTCTGCGCGAGCACCGCGATCAGCGCATTCTGGCGCAGGAAGGTCGACTTGCCGCCCATGTTCGGCCCCGTCACCAGCCACAGCCGCGAATCGGGGGTGAGCGTACAGTCGTTGGCGACGAACCGGTCGCCCGATTTCGCCACCGCCGCCTCGACCACCGGATGCCGTCCGCCGACGACGTCGAAACAGGGATGGTCGGCGAGCGCCGGCCGCGCCCATTGCCCCTCCGCCGCCCGCTCGGCGAGCGCCGCGGCGACGTCGATCCGGGCGAGCGCGTCGGCGGTGGCGGCGATCGCCTCCCGATGCGCGAGCGCGGCGGCGGTCAGCTCCTCGAGATGCGCGGCCTCGGCGGCGAGCGCATGCGCCCCCGCCTGCGACACGCGCGCGGCGACCTCGTGCAGCGCCGGCGTGTTGAAGCGAACGACGCCCGCCAGCGTCTGGCGATGGGTGAAGCCGCTGTCGGGCTTCATCAGCGGATCGGCGGATCGCGCCGGCACCTCGACGTGATAGCCGAGCACGTTGTTGTGGCGGATCTTCAGCGTGGCGATGCCGGTCGCCGCCTTCATCTCGGCCTCCAGCGCGGCGATGGCGCGACGGCCGCCGGCGCCGGTGTCGCGCAATTCGTCGAGCGCGACGTCATAGCCCGCGGCGATATAACCGCCGTCGCTCGCCTCGATCGGCGGCGAGGGGACGAGCGCGCGCTTGAGCAGGTCGATCAGCGCGCCATGGCCGCGCAGTCGCGGCGCGACGCGATCGAGCAGCGCGAGCGGCGCATCGATCTGCGCCAGCCGCTCGCCGAGATGCCACGCCCCGTCGAGCCCGTCGCGAAGCTGCCCCAGATCGCGCGGCGACCCGCGTCCCGCCGCCAGCCGCCCGAGCGCCCGGCCAATATCGGGCAGCGCCCGCAACGCCGCACGGACCTGTTCGCGCTGGCCGGTGGCGTCATGGAAATGCTGGACGAGATCGAGCCGCGCGTCGATCGCCGCTTTGTCCATCAGCGGCGCGCCGAGATCGCTCGCCAGCAGCCGCGCGCCGGCGCCCGTCACCGTGCGGTCGATACAGTCGAGCAGGCTGCCCTTGCGCTGGCCGCCGGTGGTGCAGGTCAGTTCGAGGCTGTCGCGCGTCGCCGCGTCGATCGCCATCGTCTCGGCGGCCTGGCTGAGCCGCGGCGGGCGCAGGAAGGGCAGGGCGCCCTTGGCGGTATGTTCCAGATAGGCGATCAGCCCGCCCGCCGCCGCCAGCCCCGCGCGGCTGAACTGGCCGAAGCCGTCGAGCGTCGCGACGCCGAACAGCGCCTTCAGCCGCGTCTCGCCGCTGCCGCTGTCGAACGTCTGCTTCGGCCGCAGCGTCGTCGCGGCGGCGGCCTGGTCCGAGGCGTCGGACGCCACCACTTCCGCCGCGCCGAGCCGCGCCAACTCGGCACCGAGCGCGTCGATGGAACAGTCGATCACCTCGAACCGCCCGGTCGAGACGTCGGCGGCGGCGAGCGCCACCGCGCCCGCCGCCTCGCCGATCGCAACGCACCAATTGTCGCTGCGCGCATCGAGCAGCGCTTCCTCGGTCAGCGTGCCGGCGGTGACGACGCGGACGATGCCGCGCGATACCAGCGCCTTATAGCCGCCGCGCGCCTTGGCCTCGGCGGGCGTCTCGGTCTGTTCGGCGATCGCGACGCGATGCCCCGCCTTGATGAGGCGTTGGAGGTAGGCGGTGGCGGCATGGACCGGCACGCCGCACATCGGGATCTTCTCGCCGTCATGCTCGCCGCGCGAGGTCAGCGCGATGTCGAGCACGCCGCTGGCGATGCGCGCGTCGTCGAAGAAGAGCTCGAAGAAATCGCCCATGCGATAGAAGAGGAGGCAATCCTCCGCCTCGGCCTTCAGCGCGAGATATTGCGCCATCATCGGGGTGGGGGTGGTCATCGGGGAAGGGTCAATCCAGAAGACGGGCGCCGTGGCGGACGGAAAGGATGTGAACGGCCTCGTCCACGACGTGATAGCGAATGATATACGGCGGTACCGAGGTCAGCTCCCGTAGGCCGTTGCCCATCGGTCGTCCCCGTCGAGGAAAATCAACCAGGCTTTGTCCGAGAGCGATCAGACGGCCACCGGTTCTCACGGCAGCGCTCGGATCGAAACCTTTGATGTAGACAATGATCGCATCAAGCTCATCGAGCGCCTCTTGGCGCCAGATGACGCTAGCCATCCTGCTGCGCAAGCCATTCCGCGAAGGGCACCTGGCCCGGCTCCCCCCAGGTTCGCAGCCATTCGCCGACCACGACATGATCGACGCCGTATCCGGACGCATAGCCTGCCTTCGCCCGAACGAAGTCGTCGCGCGTCGGTCGGCGCGCATTACGGGGCGGTATCTGTGCCTCGGGCGTCATGCCAGCAACATAACCCCTACCGCCGCGGGTTGAAAGCCCGGCCCGAACCGGTCAAGAGCCGTAGCGTCAGCCCGTCAGCGAGGTCCCATGTCCGACGAAGCGTCCGTCCAATTCTCCGAGCGCGAGGCGCTCCTGTTCCATTCCGAGGGACGGCCCGGCAAGATCGAGATCATCGCGTCCAAGCCGATGGCGACGCAGCGCGACCTCGCGCTCGCCTATTCGCCCGGCGTCGCGGTGCCGGTGCAGGCGATCGCCGACGATCCCGCGATGGCCTATGACTATACCGCCAAGGGCAATCTCGTCGCCGTCATCTCGAACGGCACCGCGATCCTCGGCATGGGCAATCTCGGCGCGCTCGCGTCCAAGCCGGTGATGGAAGGCAAGGCGGTGCTCTTCAAGCGCTTCGCCGACGTCGACTCGATCGACATCGAGCTGAAGACCGAGGACGTCAACCGCTTCATCGACGCGGTCGAGCTGATGGAGCCGACCTTCGGCGGCATCAACCTCGAGGATATCAAGGCGCCCGAATGTTTCATCATCGAGCAGACGCTGCGCGAGCGGATGAACATCCCGGTTTTCCATGACGACCAGCACGGCACCGCGATCATCGCCTCGGCGGGGCTCATCAACGCCTGCCTGCTGACCGGCCGCCGCCTCGCCGACGTCAAGCTCGTCGTCAACGGCGCGGGCGCGGCGGCGATCGCCTGCACCGAGCTGATGAAGGCGATGGGCGTGCGCCACGACAACGTCATCATGTGCGACAAGACCGGCGTCATCTATCAGGGTCGCGACGACGTGAACCAGTGGCAGTCGGCGCATGCGGCCAATACGACTAAGCGCACGCTGACCGAGGCGCTGGAGGGCGCGGACGTGTTCCTCGGCCTGTCCGCCGCGGGCGCGCTCAAGCCCGAGATGGTCGAGCATATGGCGCCGTCGCCGATCATCTTCGCCATGGCCAATCCCGAGCCCGAGATCCGCCCCGAGCTCGCCAAGGCCGCGCGCCCAGATGCGATCGTCGCCACCGGCCGGTCGGACTATCCGAACCAGGTCAACAACGTGATCTGCTTCCCCTTCATCTTCCGCGGCGCGCTCGACGTGCGCGCCACCGGCATCAACGATGCGATGAAGATCGCCGCCGCCAATGCGATCGCCGAGCTCGCCCGCCAGCGCGTGCCCGAGGAAGTGGCGGTCGCTTATGGCGTGCAGCACAGCTTCGGCCCCGAATATATCATCCCGTCGCCGTTCGATCCGCGGCTGATGGAGCTGGTGCCGTCGGCGGTGGCCAAGGCGGCGATGGATTCGGGCGTGGCGATCAAGCCGATCCTCGACATGGACGCCTATCGCCAGACGCTGCGCGCGCGGCTGAACCCGACCACCTCGGTGCTCAGCCTTGCTTATGAGGGCGCGCGGGCGCGGCCGAAGCGCGTGCTGTTCGCCGAGGGCGAGGAAGAGGTGGTGCTGCGCGCCGCCATCTCGTTCAAGGAAGGCGGCTATGGCACGCCGGTGCTGGTCGGCCGCGACGACGTCTACGACCGGTTGAAGGCGCTCGGCGTCGCCAATCCGCAGGAGTATGAGGTCCACAACAGCCGCCATTCGCCGCTCGTCCCGAAGATGGTCGACTTCGTCTACAGCCGGCTCCAGCGCCGCGGCTATCTGCGCCGCGACGTCGAGCGGATGATCAACCAGGATCGCAACGTCTTCGGTGCGGCCTTGCTGCAATTGGGCGAGGCCGACGTGATGATCACCGGCATCACCCGCACCTGGGCCGAATCGATGCGGCAGGTGAAGCGCGTGATCGATCCCGAGGCGGGCCGCACCCCGTTCGGTATCCACGTCCTCGTCGGCCAGAGCCACACCGTTTTCATCGCCGACACGACGGTCAACGAGCGGCCGACCGGCGAACAGCTCGCCGATTTCGCCGAACAGACCGCGCAGGTCGCGCGCCGCATGGGCCACGAACCGCGCGTCGCGATGCTGAGCTATTCGACCTTCGGCAATCCGAAGGGCGCGTGGGTCGACAATATCCGCGAGGCGGTGTCGGTGCTCGACGGCCGCAACGTCGGCTTCGAATATGAAGGCGAGATGCCGCCCGACGTCGCGCTCAACCCGCGCCAGCTCGCCAATTATCCGTTCGCGCGCCTGTCGGGTCCGGCGAACATCCTCATCATGCCCGGCCTGCAATCCGCGCATATCTCCGCCAAATTGCTGCGCGAACTGGGTGGCGACAGCGTCATCGGGCCGATGCTGATCGGCATGGAGAAACCGGTGCAGATCGCGCCGATGACCTCGACCGCGAGCGAGCTGGTAACGCTGGCGGTGCTCGCCGCGGGCGGCATCGCGCGCTAATCGCGGGGCGGGGTGCGGCTCGGCCTCACCCTTCGCCGCCTTCGGCGTCTTTTCCCTCTCCCGCCGGGAGAGGGAAGGAGGCGCGAAGCGCCGGGAGGGTGAGGGTGGCGCGTTGGTCGCGCCTAGGCGTCGATGCTAGTCCCCAGCGCGGCATGGACCAGCCCGCCGTCGACGGTAATCGTCTCGCCCACCACATAATCGCCCGCGCGGCTGGCGAGATAGATCGCCGCGCCCGCCATATCCTCGTCCACCCCGATCCGGCCCGCGGGGATGCCGCGCGCGATCGCGTCGCCATGGTCGCGGGCGGCTTTGTTCATGTCGCTCGGAAAGGCGCCGGGTGCGATCGAAGTGACGTTGATGCCGTCGCGCACCAGCCGCGCCGCCATCCGCTTGGTGAGGAAGATCAGCGCCGACTTCGACGCATGATAGCTGTACGTCTCCCACGCATTGAGCCGCTGGCCGTCGATCGAGGTGATGTTGATGACCTTGGCGGGCCGCGTCCGCGATCCCGCCGCCTTGAGCAGCCCGTGCAGCGCCTGGGTCAGGAAGAAGGGGGATTTGACGTTGAGGTCCATCACCTTGTCCCAGCCGGCCTCGGAGAAGTCCTCGAACGGCACGCCCCAGGCCGCGCCGGCATTGTTGACGAGGATGTCGAGCCGCTTCTCGCGCTCGGCGAGCTGCGAGGCGAGTGCCTTGCAGCCGGCGACGGTGCTGACGTCCTGCGGCAGCGCGATGCAATTCGGCCCGAGCTCGTCGGCCGCCGCCTCGCATATGTCGGCCTTGCGCGACGAGATATAGACTTTGGCGCCCTGCGCGACGAAGCCCGCCGCGATCATCTTGCCGATACCGCGGCTGCCGCCGGTGACCAGCGCGACCCGGCCGTCGAGTCGGAACAGGGTGTTGGTGTCCATATGTCTCTCTCCCAAATGGATCGTCCCCGCTTTGAGGTGACGATGATTGTGTCTGCCCAGCCCGGGCCTCTGTCATCCCCGCGCAGGCGGGGATCCATAAACGCTGACGGCCCGGCTCAAGCAGGGACCGCGCGTCTGGATCCCCGCCTGCGCGGGGATGACGATGGAGGGGAGGGCGCCGTGCCGCCTCACAAACCTCACCCGCCGCGCTTGATCGTCTCGCGGGCAATGATGACCTGCTGGATCTGGCTGGTGCCTTCGTAGATGCGGAACAGGCGCACGTCGCGATACAGCCGCTCGATCCCGTAATCGGCGATATAGCCGGCGCCGCCATAAATCTGCACCGCCTTGTCGGCGACGCGGCCGACCATCTCGCTGGCGAAATATTTCGCCGCCGCCGATTCGAGGACGACATCGTCGCCGCGATCCTTCGCCGCCGCGGTCTCCATCACCATCGCCCGCGCGACCAAAGCCTCGGTCTTCATATCGGCGATCATGCCCTGGATCAGCTGGTGGCTGGCGATCGGCTGACCGAATTGCGTGCGGCTGCCGGCATAAGCGACGCTGTCGGCGATCAGTCGCTCGGCGACGCCGACGCAGACCGCGCTGATATGCAGCCGGCCGCGGTCGAGCACGCGCATCGCGATCTTGAAGCCCTCGCCCTCGGCGCCGAGCCGGTTGGCGGCGGGGACGGGGACGTCGTCGAAATGCACGTCGGCGACCTTGGCGCCCTTCTGCCCCATCTTCTTCTCGGGCTCGCCGATCGTGATCCCCGGCAGGTCTTTCGGCACGAGAAAGGCGGAGACGCCGCGGCCGCCCTTCTCCTCACCGGTGCGCGCCATCACGGTGAACAGCTGCGCACGATCGGCATTGGTGATGTAGCGCTTCGTCCCGGATAGCCGGTAGACGTCGCCGTCGCGGACCGCGCGGGTCTTCACCGATCCCGAATCGCTGCCGACATCGGGTTCGGTGAGCGCGAAGCTGGTGACGATCTCGCCGCTGGCGATCTTGGGCAGCCATTCGGCCTTCTGTTCGGCGCTGCCCGCCATCACCAGTCCCTGGCTGCCGATGCCGACGTTGGTGCCGAACGCCGAGCGGAAGGCGGGCGTCGTCCGCCCCATCTCGATCGCGACGCGGCATTCCTCGACCATGTTGAGGCCGAGCCCGCCATAATCCTCGGCGATCGACAGGCCGAACAGGCCCATGTCCTTCATCTCGGCGACCACCGCCTCGGGGATCGCGTCCGCCGCCTCGACCTCCGCCTCGAGCGGGCGGAGCCGTTCGGCGACGAACCGCCGCACGGTGTCGATCAGCGCATCGAAGGTTTCGGGATCGAGAGCCATGTCGCTTCCACTGCCATTTCGTTGCCCGAGAGGTAATGCGGAGTGGCGGGCGCTGCAAACCCGAAATTCTAAAAACCACATGCATGCTCTTGAGCGAGGCCATACTGGATTGGTTGCAAGGGAGCCAAGCCCACCCCGTCACCCCGGACTTGTTCCGGGGCCCACCCTGCGGCGAGGAGAATGACAGGAAGGGCAGCCGTGACGCTTGCGGCCCGGTGGACCCCGGCGCAAGGCCGGGGTGACGGTGTCCATGCGGTAACGGACCGAGCCTCACGATCCCGGTCTATCGATCGTCACCGCGGCGCCCGCGCCGATAAAGGGCAGGAAATCAGCCCGATTCCGTACATTGGGGCCGTTCATCCGCCATAAAGCGACAGGCCTTCGGACGCATTCCGTCGTCTCATCGGCGCCGCAACACCGTTCGTCTCTTATGGTTCCTGCGGCCATTGGCGAATTTCAAACCCCCGGCTAGCGACATCCTCGACGAACGGGTTTTGACCGGGGGGTCAGCAAATGACTGTGAAGACGTTGGCAGCGCGTTTTGCGCTGGTGTTCTCCTGCGCCCTGATGACGGCGACCCCTGCGTTCGCGCAGTTCTGGCAATGTGCGCCTTATGCCCGCGAGATCTCCGGCATCGACCTGCACGGCAACGCCAATACCTGGTGGGGCCAGGCCGCTGGCCGCTACGAACGTGGCCATGCGCCCAAGGTCGGCGCGGTGCTCGCCTTCCAGTCGACCCGCCGCATGCGCGTCGGCCATGTCGCGATGGTCTCGCAGGTCGTCAGCGACCGCGAAGTGCTGCTGACCCACGCCAATTGGTCGCGCCCCGGCGGCATCGAGCGCAACGTCCGCGCGATCGACGTCTCGGCGGCAGGCGACTGGAGCGAGGTCAAGGTCTGGTACGGTCCCAACGGCGGTCTCGGCACGTCGAGCTATCCGACCAACGGCTTCATCTATTCGGGCCATGCCCCCGCCGTCGATACCGATGCCGCTCCTGCGAGCGACGCCGCCGTCGACACTAGCATCATCGCCACCGCGGCCGCCGTGCCGGTGGTTCCGGTCGCGGGCCGGTAAGCAGGAAGTACGGGGCAGAGGTTCGCTCTCCCCAAGAAAGCCGTCATCCCCGCGGAGGCGGGGATCCATATACGCTGACGTATCCGCTCAAGCGGGGACCCGCGCGTCTGGATCCCCGCCTCCGCGGGGATGACGGTATGAGAGCGGCCGGTGCGTCTCGTTCGCCGGGATGACGGCGGGTCGGTCGCCTCTCACGCCGCCCGGAACGTCATCGCAACGCCGTTCATGCAATAGCGCTTGCCGGTCGGCTTCGGTCCGTCGTCGAAGACATGGCCCAGATGGCCGCCACAGCGGCTGCAATGCACTTCGGTCCGCTGCATCATCAACGAGCCGTCGACCCGCGTTCCCACCGCGCGCGGCAGCGGCGCGTAGAAGCTCGGCCAACCGGTGCCGCTCTCGAACTTGGTCTTCGACGAAAAGGCGGGCTGCGCACAGCCCTTACACGCGAAGATGCCGGCGCGATGCTCGTCGTTGAGCGGGCTGCTGAACGGCCGTTCGGTGCTCTCGTGACGCAGCACCGCCCAGGCCTGATCGCCGAGCTTCTTGCGCCACGCGGCATCGCTCATCGCGACGGGGAAGCGCTCGGCGGCGGCGGCGGGCGCGCTGCGGCAGCCCCATAGCGCCGCCCCGGCGATACCGGCGGCGGCGAGCGACAGAAGCGAGCGGCGGGAAGGATCGTGAACCATTACCGGAATATAGATACCCCCACGGCACCCCGCATCCCCCGCCGGAGCAGGAACGTCGCGGGGTGCGGATTCCCCACTCCGTCACCCCGGACTTGTTCCGGGGTCGACTCCGCGGCGGGGAGAACGGCTTGAGGCTCCAGCGACGACCCTGCGGCCCGGTGGACCCCGGAACGAGTCCGGGGTGACGAATCGGTTTGGGTAATCGCCCGGGCGCGTCACGCCGCCGGCCGGATCGGGATCAGGCGCCGAGGCCGAAGCTGCGCATCACGCCGATATGATCCGACAGCCGGTCGCCATCGGCGAGCGTTCCGAAGCTGCGCGTCTGCCCCTCGGCGGCGATCGTGCCGCGATAGGCGACGACGGTCTTGGCATGCGCGAGCGTCGGCGTCGGCGCGATCGCCCGGCACGAGGCGCCGCAGGCGGTCTCCGACGCGGCGATCGTCAGGCCGTCGCCGCCGACCAGCGCCTGCGCCAGATAGGCCTGGCGTGCGGGATCGTTGCCGACGTTGAAGTCGCCGGCGAGCACCACCGAGGCGCCATCGCCGCCGACCGAATCGATGAACGACCGCAGCGCATCGGCCTGGCGCTGATAGGCGAACAGGCTGCGGTCGCTGCCGACGCCCGAGGCGGCCCGCGCGTTGAGATGCGTGTCGACCACCACCAGCGGCGCGGTACGGCCGGGGACGCGCAGCGCCACCGCCAGCATCCCCTTGTTGGCGAGACAGTCGTAGCCCGCGCAGGCGAAGCGCGGATAGGCGACGCGCTTGGCCCAGACGATCGGATAGTCGGAGAAGATGGCGAGCCCGCTGTCCTCGCGCGCGCCCTCGGTCTCGCCATGCCACAGGCTGGCCTTGGCGAGGAAGGCGCGTTCGGCCGGCGTCGTCGCCGGGGCGCCCGCCTCGTCGGCGCTCGGGCCATAGGCGACGTAGCGATACCCCGCATTGGTGCCGATCGCTTTCTGAGCGTCGCCGAACGCCTCCTGCACCGCGACCACCTGCGGCCCGTCGCCGCGATCGTGCATCGCGCGCAGCTCGGCGGCGATCGACGCGGCGGCGGCGCCGCGGCCGTGGGTCAGCGGCCAGGGCAGGCCTTCGACATTGTAGGACAGCAAGGTGACCGGCCCGGCGGCGGGAGCGGCGTGGAGTACGTTGCGCTCCACCGCCATCACCGACTTGGGCTCGGCGAGACCGGTGACCAGCAGCACCGCCGCCAACATCACGACCCCAGGTATCCGCCGCATCGTCCCACTCCCCTCACGCTGGAACCTTCTCTAGGCTCGCGCGTGTGACGCGGTGACGTAGGCGTGATGACAAGCGCGTCATCTGCGTGAATATCCTCGTCCCGGGCCGGTGGCAGCCCGCCCCGGACGACGCGATCAGCCTGTCCGGCGCTTCCAGAACGGCTTGGCGCTCCCCGATTGCAGCACGCCGCGCCGGAACAACCGCGCGCCGAGCGTGATGAAGATCGTCACCCACAGCAATTGCCACGCGATCGCGGCGACATGCGGCCACCATTCCGGCGAGGTCGCGGCGCGGCCCGCCATCGCGAACGGCGACGACAGTGGGAAGAGCTGCGCCGCGGTGGCGACCCAGCTGTCCGGGCGGCTGGTACCGGCGAGCGCCAGCGCCAGCATCCCCATCTGCACGATCGAGATCGGCAGTGCGAGCATCTGGATCTCGCGCGGCGTCGACGCCTGCGCGCCGACCACGAGGAACGCCGAGCCAAGCAGCAGATAGGCCATCGTGAAATAGACGAGGAACAGCGCGACGAACGCCGGCATGCCGACCGCCGCCTGGATAGCCAGCGACGACGCCACCTCGGGCGGCAGCAGCATGCCGAGCCGCGAGATAATCGTCCCCCAGAAAACCACGAACAGCACCGCGACCCCGAACATGCCGAGCAGCTTGCCGAGGAACACGCTCTCCAGCGGCACCGCGGCGGCGAGCACCTCGATCACCTTGTTGTTGCGCTCCTCGGCCATCGTGCCGACCACCTGGCTGGCGAGGAACAGGTTGAGCAGGAACACGCCGAACACCGCGAACGAGGCGGACTGGCGGCGATTGCCCGCCGATCCCCGCGGCCGCTCGGTTGGCGTCTTGGTCGCGGCGATCCGTGGCACCGCGCCGCCCAGCCGGTCCGCCGCGATCGTCTCGGCGGCGAGCAGCGCGAGATAATCCGCCGCCCGCCCGCCGCGCGGCCCGTACAGCACCTGCGGCCGGTCGAGCGGACCGTAGAGCACCGCGCTCGCCTCGAACGCGTCGCTGGCGAAGGCGGCGCGCGCCTGTGCGGCGGGGTCGCGATCGGGCCGCTGGGTGACGAGCACCGGCGGCGCCTCGTCATCGCGGCGGAAGGCGGTACGCAGCCGCGTGTCCGCCGCCGCCATCGTCCGCGCCGGGGCATCGGGCAGGATCGCGACGATCCGCGACTTGTCGGCGCGGCTGTCCGCGACGCTCGCCGCACCGATGCCGCCGATCGCCGAGAACGAGCCGAGCAGCACCGGCGCGAGCAGGAACAGCAGGAAGACCGGCGTGAACACGGTCGCGACGAAATCGCGCCGGGCGATGGTCAGCGCTTGGCGGAAGGTACGAACCGCGTTGCTCATGCCGCGTCTCCTACGTCGGCGGCCTTGCCGACGATGCGGACGAAGGCGTCGTGCAGCCCGGGCCGTTCGATCGACAGCCCGCCGATGCCATATCCGCGGTCGATCAGCGTCACCAGCAACCCCTCGATTCCCTCTGCCGGCAGCTGGAAGCGCCAGCCGGCCCCGTCCGGTACCGCGTCATGCGGGAGCACGTCGGCGATGGCGGCATCGGGCCGCGTTGGCAGATAGCGCACCCGGCTCGGCAGCGTGCCGCGCGCGTCGTCCACCGTCCCCTCGAACCGCCGCTTGCCCCCGGCGATGATCGCCAGCCGGTCGCAGACGCGCTCGGCATGCGCCATGATATGCGTCGAGAACAACACCGTCGCGCCGCGGTCGCGCTCGGCGAGGATCAGCGCCTCCAGCTTCTCCTGATTGACCGGGTCGAGCCCCGAAAAGGGCTCGTCGAGCACCAGCAGATCGGGCCGATGCACCACCGAGCCGAGCAATTGCACCAATTGCGCCATGCCCTTGGACAGTTTCTTGATCTTCTCGTCGACCGCATGGCCGAGTCCCGCCGCCTCCATCAGCTCGGCGGCGCGCGTGCGCCCGGTGCGCCGGTCGAGCCCGCGCAACGCGCCCATGAAGGCGATCGCGTCGCGCGCCTTCATCGACGGATACAGGCCGCGCTCCTCGGGCAGATAGCCGACGCGGTCGCTCGCCTCGCGCGGCGCGAAATGGCCGAGTATCGAACGGCGGCCCTCGTCGGGCTCGATGATGCCGAGCAAGGTGCGCAGCGTCGTCGTCTTCCCCGCGCCATTGGGGCCGAGCACGCCGTAGATCGCACCGCGCGGCACTGCGAGATCGATGCCGTCGACGACGCGCCGTTCGCCGAAGCGCTTCACCAGATGCTCGGCGAACACCGCCAGATCGTCAGCCAAACACCCGTCCCCCGTCCGCCCCAGGCTGCGCCACCCATCCCGAACGGGATGCGTGTGTTGCCGTGGCGCTTGTGGTAGCGGGCGGACGTGTCCCAACACAAGCAGCAAGCCGAAATCGAACATCGGATCAAGGCGAAGGCGGCCGAACTCGGCTTCGTCGCCTGCGGCATCGCGCGCGCCGACGCCGCGCCGCAAACCGCCGCGCGGCTGCGCGAATGGCTGGACGACGGCCGTCACGGCGACATGATCTGGATGGAGGAGCGCGCGCATCATCGCGGCTCGCCCGCCGGATTGTGGCCCGAGGTGCGCAGCATCGTCGCGCTCGGCATGAGCTACGCCCCCGCCGCCGATCCGCTGCGGCTGGCGGGGGAGGGGGAGCGCGGCCGCATCTCGGTCTATGCGCAGGGCGGCGATTACCACGACGTCGTCAAGAAGGCGCTGAAGGCGCTCGGCCGCTGGCTGGCGCAGGAGGCGGGCTGCGACCTCAAGGTGTTCGTCGACACCGCACCGGTGATGGAGAAGCCGCTCAGCGAGGCGGCGGGGCTCGGCTGGCAGGGCAAGCACACCAATCTGGTCAGCCGCGCGCACGGCAGCTGGCTGTTCCTCGGCGCGATCTACACGACGCTGGACCTGACGCCCGACGTGCCCGGCCGCGACAGTTGTGGTTCGTGCGACGCCTGCCAGCGCGCCTGCCCGACCGACGCCTTTCCCACGCCCTACCGGCTCGATGCGCGGCGGTGCATCTCCTATCTCACGATCGAGCATGCCGGCCCGATCCCGCACGAATTCCGCGCCGCGATCGGCAACCGCATCTACGGCTGCGACGATTGCCTCGCGGTCTGCCCGTGGAACAAGTTCGCGGCGACGGCGGCGGCCAACATGGCCTTCCAGCCGCGCGCGGAACTCACCGTACCGGCGCTCGCCGACCTGCTCGCGCTCGACGACGCCGACTTCCGCCAGGTCTTCGCCGGCTCCCCGATCAAGCGCATCGGCCGGGGCCGCATGGTCCGCAACGCGGCGATCGCCGCGGGCAACAGCGGTGCGCCGGCATTGCTGCCGGTGCTGGAGCGACTGCGCGACGACGACGACCCGGTGGTGGCGGAGGCGGCGGGCTGGGCGGCGGATCGACTGCGTCTATCAAGCAGCGGGACGTAAGCAGTGGAGGATGCGCTCCGTAACCTCCGGGCGGCGCATCATATTATCGACCTGCTGTCCTACATGCATTTCATGCGCTAGCGATCGTCACGAAGTCGTGCTCTTTCTCATTAGTGCAGAAACGGAAACGATAGGGGGTGATCGTTTCCATTAAGGTGTTCAACTTGTCCACGTTGAACGCATGCTGACCTATTTTCCGCCATCGCGTCGGACCAGGGCGGCGACGCAGCTCGCGCGGTCGATCGTGCTGCCGTCGGGCTCGCGCGCGTCGAGATAGGTGACGCGCGGCGCCTCCGATCCCTTGGGATAGAGATAGGCGTCGAGCACGCAGATCGGCCCCGCGAACTGGAGCTTGCGCGCGGCGCCCTCGCGGATGTCGGCGTCGGGCTTGCCGAACAGCGTCACCAGCCCCGCCTCGTCCTGGCCGATCACGCGCTCCAGGCCGGCGCTGGTATAGGGAACGACCGGGCGGCTCGTCACCGCCGGCGCGACCGCGCCCGGCGCGGCGCAGGCGCCTGCCAACAGCGCCAGTGCCAATGCCGCCAGTGCCTTCATGCGCGCGTCCCCCGTCGCGACGCATGGAACAGATGCGTCGCCATCGCCGCGCCGAGGATCGGCGCGACCAGATTGACCAGCGGAACCACGAACAGCCCGGTGCCGACAAGCCCCAGCACGAACCGTTGCGCCCGCGTCGCCTCGCGCCAGCCCCGCATCGTCGCATCGTCCATATGGCGGCTCGCCACCATCTCGCCGAGGTCGCGGCCGAGCAGCAGCGCGTTGACGAGGAAGAAGGCGATCGCCGGCCCGATCGCGGTGAACAGCAACGTCAGATAGACGGGCACCATCAGCAGGTTGACCGCGACCGCCCGCCCTGCCGAGCCGAGCCCCATGCGCAGCGACCGGGCGAGGCGCACCGGGCGCGCGGCGGCGTGCGCGGCGGGATAATGGCGCGCCTCGACCGCGGCGACCACCTCGTCGCCGAACACGCCGAGCACCGCGACCGCAATGACCCGGAACAGCAGCCACGCGCCAAGCCCGAGCAGCACCACCGCCGCCGCGCCGGCAAGGCCGTCGCCCCATGCGCCGACCCATGCCGCAAGCAGCGCGCGCAGGCCGAGGTAGAGCCCGACGCCCAGCACGGCGAAGATCGCCAGCGTCACCAGCAGCGACTTGCCGAGCACGCGCAGGATGGCGGGCTGGCCGAGCTGGCCAATCGAGAGGGTGAGAGCGCGCAACATCGTGCCGGGGTGGCTTGCGGGGGCGGGCGCGTCAACCACCGCCACGTTGCGTGGGGGGCGTGCCGGCCCTAGGGACGGCCTTTACGTTTTCCCCGGAGCTATATCCTTGTCCCACCCCAAATATGACGTGGTCGCGATCGGCAATGCGATCGTCGACGTGCTTTCCCAGGCCGACGACGCCTTCATCGACTCGATCGGCGTCGCCAAGGGCTCGATGCAATTGATGTTCTCGCCCGAGGATGCCGATGCGCTCTACGCCAAGATGGGGCCGGGCCGCGAAGTGTCGGGCGGATCGGCGGCGAACACCGTCGCGGGGATCGCGGCGCTCGGCGGCCGCACGGCGTTCATCGGTCAGGTCGCCGACGACCAGCTCGGCGAGGTCTTCGCGCACGACATCCGCGCCGCCGGCGTTGATTTCGCCACCGCGGTGCGCCCCGGCCAGCCGACCACCGCGCGCTGCCTGATCTTCGTGACGCCCGACGGCCAGCGGACGATGAACACCTACCTCGGCGCATCGCAATTCCTGCCCGAGGCGGCGCTCGACCTGTCGGTGATCGAGGATGCGGCGATCCTGTATCTCGAAGGCTATCTGTGGGATCCCGAGGAGCCCCGCGCCGCGATGCGCGCGGCGATCGAGGCGGCACGCAAGGCGGGCCGCAAGGTCGCCTTCACGCTGTCCGACGTGTTCTGCATCGGCCGCCACGGCGGCGACTTCCGCCAGCTCATCGCCAACGGCCTGATCGACATCCTGTTCGCCAATGAGGGCGAATTGACCGCACTCGCCGAGACCGAGGATTTCGACGCGGCGGTCGCCAAGCTGTCGGCGCAGGTGCCGACGCTGGTGGTCACGCGCGGCGAGGCTGGCGCCTGCGCGATCCAGCACGGCAGCCGCGCCGAGGTCACCGCCGAGCCGATCGACAAGGTCGTCGACACGACCGGCGCGGGCGACCTGTTCGCGGCGGGCTTCCTGCACGGCCAGGCGCAGGGCAAGGGGCTGGAACAGTCGCTCAAGCTCGGCGCGATCTGCGCGGCGGAGATCATCAGCCACTTCGGCGCCCGCCCCAACGTCGACATGAAAGCGCTCGCCGCCGCCAAGCTCGGCTGAGCCACGTCCCCCTCTCCCGACGGGAGAGGGGGTATTCCCGCCGCGGGCGCGGTCCTCTCCAGCATCAACGATACGAGACGAACCCGCCCGACGCGCGACCTCTCCGCGCCTCCGCGCCTCTGCGCGACCAGAATTCACGCGAAGCCGCGAAGCCGCGAAGCCGCGAAGACGTGGTGGCCGCGGCAGCGGCCCGCTCCCCATTCTGCCGTTGGGGAGAACGGGCCATGCGCCCCGTATGCGACCTCTTCCCGCCTTCGCGTCTTCGCGCGCACGAAAAAGGCCGGGGGATCGCTCCCCCGGCCCCATGAAAAGCCTGTACGCGGATCAGTCGAGCGGCTTCGCCCGCTCCGGCTGCATCGCGGGATCGTCGACGGTGTCGAAGATCCCGCGGCCGACGTACGACCGGCTGCGGCTGTAGCCGAAATAGATTACCAGCCCGATGAGGCCCCAGATCGGCAGCACCAGCTTGGCGGTCAGCGGCAGCGACAGATAGAGGCCGACGCAGCCGATGATCGCGAGCGGCGCGACGATATAGACCGCCGGCGTGCGGAACGGCCGCTTGCGGCCCGGATCGGTCTTGCGCAGCACCATCACCGATACCGCCACCATGAAGAAGGCGAACAGCGTCCCCGCGTTGGAATAATCGGCGAGCTTGCCGACCGGCAACACCGCCGCCGCGATCGCCGCGGCGATGCCGGTGACGACCGTGACGACGTGCGGGGTCCGGAACTTCGGATGCACCGACGCCAGCTTCTCGGGAAGCAGGCCATCGCGTGCCATGGTGAAGAAGATGCGCGTCTGGCCGAACATCATCATCAAAACCACCGAGGGCAGCGCCAGCACCGCAGCAAGACCGACGAGGCGGCCGATCGCCGGCCAGCCGATCGTGTCGAGGACGTGGACGAGCGCCTCCTTCGAACAAACCAGGGGTTCGGTGACGCCGGTTGCGACGATGCTGGCGCAGCGACCGGCCATCTCCGCCGAGCCCGGTGCGAGCACCTGTCCGGCGGTGGTCACCGGCTGGGCGCCGATCGCGCCGATCGCGCCGCTGGCGACGAGCAGGTAGAAGATGGTGCAGATCACGAGGCTGCCGATCAGCCCGATCGGCACGTTGCGCTGCGGATTCTTGGTCTCCTCGGCGGCGGTCGAGACCGCGTCGAAGCCGACATAGGCGAAGAAGATCGAGGCCGCCGCGCCGAACACGCCGACGCCGCCGGTCGGCAGGAACGGGTCGAAATTGGTCGCCTTGGCGACGGGGATGGTCAGCGCGACGAAGGCGGTGAGCGCGGCGATCTTGATGAGCACCAGCACCGAATTGACGCGCGCGCTCTCGGTAGTGCCGATGATGAGCAGCCAGGTGACGAAGCCGACGACGATCACCGCGGGGACGTTGACCCAGCCGCCGACCGCCATCGCGGTCTGCAGATCGACGTTCGGCGTCGCGCCGAAGGCGATCTGCATATGCGCCATCAGCGCATCGGCGTTGCTGATCGATGCGGGGAAGGCGACGCCGAGACCGCGCAGCAGCCCGACCGCATGGTTCGACCAGCCGACCGCGACCGCGCTCGCGCCGACCGCATATTCGAGGATCAATGCCCAACCGACCATCCAGGCGAGGATCTCACCGACGACGGCATAGGAATAGGTATAGGCCGAGCCCGACACCGGCACCATCGAGGCCAGCTCGGAATAGCAGAGCGCCGCGACCGCGCAGACGAAGCCGGCGACGACGAACGACAGCAACATGCCCGGGCCGGCCTTCTGTGCGGCCTCGGAGGTGAGAACGAAGATGCCGGTGCCGATGACGGCGCCGATCCCCAACATGGTCAACTGGAACGCGCCGAGCGAGCGGTGCAGCCCGCGTTTTTCGGCGGTGGCGAGAATGGCGTCGAGTGGTTTGACGCGCCCGAAAATCATGCAGCTCTTCCCCCCATATGCGCACGGTCGTTGATCGCCGCCGCATGGTGAAGCGACCGATGCTAACCCCAAATGGGACAGGTGCAATCCCTTATCTCGGGACGGCACCTCGGATCACGTCCGTGGCGGGGACGCGCGCGTCGCGGAATCAACCCGCCAGCATCGGCCCCAGCGGCCTGCCGCCGAACAGATGGACGTGGAGGTGCGACACCTCCTGTCCCGCGTCGCCGCCGATATTGGCGAGCAACCGATAGCCTGGTGCGACGAGGCCATGCTCGCGTGCGACATGGCCGATCGCGCGGACGAAGCCGGCGATCTCCGCGTCCGACGCGCGCGCGCTGAAATCGTCCCACGACACATACGGTCCGCGCGGGATCACCAGGATGTGGAGCGGCGCGACCGGCGCGATGTCGTGGAAGGCGACCGCATGATCGTCCTCGTACACCCGTTTCGACGGGATCTCGCCGCGCAGGATCTTGGCGAAGACGTTCTGGTCGTCATAGGGCAGGGTAGCGTTGATCGGCATGGAACCTCCTAGCGCGCGGCTTTCTCGTCATGGCCCGACACGCCTTCGCGGCGGGCGAGTTCGGCGCGGACGTCGTCCAGTCCCAGCCCGGCATCGGCAAGCAGCACGAGCAGGTGGAAGATCAGGTCCGCCGCCTCCGAGGCGAGTTTGTCGGGTTCGACGAGCGCGGCGATGACCGTCTCGGTGGCCTCCTCGCCGACCTTCTGCGCGATCTTCGGCCGTCCCTTGGCGAACAGGCTGGCGACATAGGAGCTGCCGGGCTCGGCGGCGTCGCGGCGGGCGCGGATGGTGGCTTCCAGGCGGTCGAGCGGGTCCATGTCTCCGCTTGGCGCGGGACGTGGGGGCCGGTCAATCCTTCTTGATGAACCGCCGCCGCAACGCGCGCCGCACGAGCCAGACGCCGATCGCCGCGACGACGAACAATGCGAGGTCGGACCATTCGGGGCCGGTCTTGCGATGGACGACGCCCGAATGGCCGCCGGCGACCGACGAGGCGGTCGGCACGATCATGCCGCGGCGACCTCGCCGTCGCTCGCCACCAGCCAGTCGAGTGCCTCGCCGGCGGCGGCGAAGATGCGCAGATAGGGCTGGGTCATGAAGCGTTTGACCTGCAAGCGGGTGATCGCGCTGCCGGTGACGATCGCGATGCGGCTGGCGCGCGGGAAGTTGCCGAGCCGCCGGTTGATCGCCGCCGCCGCCTCGATCGGCTGGACGCTGCAGCCACTCATATCCATGCGCAGCCGATAGCCGATCGGGAAGCCTGCCTCGCGAAAGCGGCGCAGCAATTCGTCCGCATAGGCGTCGACTCCGGCCTGATCGAACAGGCCGGTCCAGCGGATATCGAGCAGATTGAGATCGTGGCGGAAGGTGATCGCGTACATGCCCCGATCATCGCCGCAAACCCTTGCGGAAGCCCTAAACTTTGACCGGTCGCCGCACCGGGATGCCCGCCGCCGCCAGCGCGTCGTGCGCATCGGCGACACTCGCCTCGTCGAAATGGAAGATCGACGCGGCGAGCACGCCGCTGGCGTGACCGTCGCGGATGCCGGCGACGAGATCGTCGAGCCCGCCGACGCCGCCACTCGCCACCACCGGCACGCTGACCCGGTCGGCGATCGCGCGGACCAGATCGAGGTCGTAGCCGCTGCGGGTGCCGTCGCGATCCATCGAGGTCACCAGCAATTCGCCCGCGCCGAGCTCCGCGAGGTGCAGCGCATGGTCGATCGCATCGAGCCCGGTCGGGCGGCGGCCGCCATGGGTGAACACCTCCCACCGCCCGCCGACCCGGCGCGCATCGACCGAGGCGACGCAGCATTGGCTGCCGAACCGCTCGGCGATGTCGGCGACGACCTCGGGCCGGGCGACCGCGGCGGAATTGACCGCGACCTTGTCCGCACCGGCGAGCAGCAGCGCGCGCGCATCCTCGGCGCTGCGCACGCCGCCGCCGACGGTGAGCGGCATGAAGCATACCGCCGCGGTGCGCCGCACGACGTCGAGGATCGTGCCGCGATCCTCGTGGGAGGCGGTGATGTCGAGGAAGCAGAGCTCGTCGGCACCGGCGGCGTCATAGGCGCGCGCCTGTTCGACCGGATCGCCGGCATCGCGCAGCTCGACGAAATTGACGCCCTTGACGACGCGGCCGTTGGCGACGTCGAGACAGGGGATCACGCGGGCGCGAACGGTCATGCGGGAACCCTTGAGCAGGTGAGTTCACGCGAAGCCGCGAAGACGCGAAGAGGGCGTGCCCCAGGCAGGCGCTGGTGGCCGGCAGACCATATCCCGCCTTCGGCGATGACAGACCACGGCGTCCGCACGCCAGACATCGTCGCGTCTTCGCGTCTTCGCGCGATCATCATTCCGCTCCCTGCGCGACGCTCAGCGCGGCGGCGAGATCGAGCCGCCCGTCGTACAGCGCGCGGCCGGTGATGACGCCCTCGACGCCGTCGCGGACGTGGAGCGCGAGGACGTGGATCTCGGCGATGCCCTTGACGCCGCCGCTGGCGATCACCGGGATCGACACCGCGCGGGCGAGATCGACCGTCGCCTCGACGTTGCAGCCCTTGAGCAGCCCGTCGCGGCCGACGTCGGTGAACAGGAGCGACGCCACCCCCGCATCCTCGAAACGGCGGGCAAGGTCGACGACGGTGGTGGTCGAGACGTCGGCCCAGCCCTTGGTCGCGACCATGCCGTCGCGCGCATCGACCGCGACGACGACGCCGCCGGGAAAATCGCGCGCGGCGCCGCGGACGAACTCGGGGTCCTCCAGCGCCGCAGTGCCGATCACGACGCGTGAGACGCCAAGGTCGAACCAGCGCTCGACGCTGGCGCGGTTGCGGATGCCGCCGCCGAGCTGGACGTGGCCAGGGAAGCGCTCGACGATGCTGCGCACCGCCTCGCCGTTGACCGATTCGCCGGCGAACGCGCCGTCGAGGTCGACGACGTGGAGATGCTGCGCACCGGCCTCGGCGAACAGCATCGCCTGAGCGGCGGGATCGTCGCCATAGACGGTGGCGCGATCCATATCGCCCTCGGCGAGGCGCACGACCTGGCCGCCCTTGAGGTCGATGGCGGGAAAGACGATGAGGCTCATGGCCGCCACTCCAGGAATTTGGCAAGCATCGCCAGCCCGTAGCGCTGGCTCTTTTCGGGGTGGAATTGCACGCCGAGCATCGTGTCGCGGGCGATCGCCGCGGTGACCGGGCCGGCATGGTCGCTGGTCGCGATCACGTCCTCGCCCTCATAGGCATAACTGTGCAGGAAATAGGCCTCGCCCGCGGGCACCAGCGGATGCGCGCCGAGCGGCACCACGTCGTTCCAGCCCATATGCGGCACCTTGGCCTCCATCGTGCCGGGTTCGAGCCGGCGTACGCGACCACGTACCCAGCCGAGCCCGCGATGCTGGCCCATCTCCTCGCCGACATCGGCCATCAACTGCATGCCGACGCAGACGCCGAGGAAGGGCGCGCCCTCCTGCCGGACGCGGCGCTCCATCGCCTCGACCATCCCCGGCACGCCGCGCAACGCATTGGCGCAGGCGCCGAACGCGCCGACGCCCGGCAGCACGATACGGTCGGCCTTCGCCACCACATCGGCATCGGCGGTGACGGTCAGATCGGTCGCCCCCGCCGCCCGTAGCGCATTCTCGACCGAATGGAGATTGCCCGCGCCATAATCGATCAGCGCGATGGTCATGACAGCAGATCGGCGAGCGGCGTCGCCGCCATGCTCGCGGTGAAGGGGATGATCTCCGCCGTCGCCAGCCCGCGCGACACGAACGGATCCTTGGCGATCAGCTCCTCGGTCACCTTCTTGCCGCCGATCGCGATGATGATGCCGCCGGTGCGCGGCTGCTTGCGGCCGGAGGCGAGCATCAGCCCGTTGGCATAGGCATCCGACAGCCAGTCGACGTGATCGCTCATCGCCGCGTCGATCGCGTCGAGATCGTCGCCATAGGTCAGCGACACGACGCACATATTGGTGCCGGGGCGGACGAAGGGCTCGCTCACAGCACGCCCTTGGTCGAGGGGATGGCATCCGCCTTGCGCGGGTCGATCTCGACCGCGGCGCGCAGCGCGCGGGCGAGGCCCTTGTACGCCGCCTCGACGATATGATGATTGTTGCTGCCGTACAGCGTCTCGACGTGGAGCGTGATCCCGGCGGTCTGCGCGAAGCTGTGGAACCAGTGTTCGATCAGCTCGGTGTCGAGCTCGCCGAGCCGCGAGACGGTGAAGGCGGTCTTCCACACCAGCCACGGCCGCCCCGAGATGTCGAGTGCGACGCGGGTCAGCGTCTCGTCCATCGGCGAGAGCGCGTCGCCGTAGCGTCGGATTCCGCGCTTGTCGCCGAGCGCCTGCGCCACCGCCTGGCCGAGCGCCAGCGCCGAATCCTCGACGGTGTGGTGGCCGTCGATGTGAAGGTCGCCGTCGACCTTGAGGTCGATGTCGATCAGGCCGTGGCGGCTGAGCTGTTCGACCATATGGTCGAGGAAGCCGATGCCGGTCTTGATCGAATAGACGCCGGTGCCGTCGAGGTTGACGGTGACGTCGATCCGCGTTTCGGCGGTGGAGCGGTTGATCGTGGCGATGCGCATGTCGGCTCGTCCCATAGGAGCGTGCGTCGTCACGCACAATCTTGACCCGACCGGGCGATACGCTACCCAAGGGGCATGACCGACGGCCTTCCCGATAGCCTTATCCCGTATGACGAGATCGTCCAGGAGGCGCTGCGTGCCGTCGTGGGCCGCGTGCTCGGCTCCGTCGCCGAATCGGGCGGGCTGCCCGGCGAGCATCATTTCTACATCACCTTCAAGACGCAGGCGCCGGGCGTCGACATCCCGCAGCGCTTGATCGAGCGCTTTCCGGACGAGATGACGATCGTGCTGCAGAACCGCTATTGGGACCTGCTGGTCGACGAGCGGAAATTCTCGGTCGGGCTGAGCTTCAACCAGGTGCCCTCGAAGCTCGTGATCCCCTATTCGGCGATCACCGGCTTCCACGATCCGGCGGTGAATTTCGAGCTGCGCTTCCAGGCGACCGAGGATCCCGATGACGGTCCCGAGCCGCATGACGAGGCCGAGAACGACGGCCCGACCGCCACGCCCGCGGCGGACGGTTCGAACGTCGTGAGCGTGGACTTCAAGCGGAAGAAGTAAACGTGATCGAGGTCGTCGCCGCGCCCGGAGACCTGGAGCGCGACGCGATCCTCGCGCCACTGGTCGCATTCAACGACGCCGCGGTCGGCCGACCGAACGCCATCCGATCGCCATCGTGATCCGCGCCGACGATGACGCGATCGTCGGCGGTTTGTGGGGCATGGTGAGCTATCGCTGGCTGTTCGTACAATATCTGGTGGTGCCGGCATCGATGCGGGGGCACGGGCACGGCAGCGCGTTGATGCTCGCCGCCGAGTCCGAGGCGAGGCGGCTGGATTGTGTCGGCCTGTGGCTCGACACGTTCAGTTTCCAGGCGCGCGGCTTCTACGAAAAGCTGGGTTACGGCTGCTTCGGCCGGATCGACGATTACCCGCCGGGCGAGGCACGGTTCTTTCTTTCGAAGCGCATTTTCTGATTTCGGCGCGGGACTTTAATATCCGACGCCCGTCCTGCACGCTGGATGTTGCGTCACTTCGTTTCTGGCGCCTTGATCCGCATCAGCGGCGTCGCACACGCGTAGGCGATCTTGTAAGGCTTGTCCCAGCAGCGGTTTAATCCCTCCAAGACGTTCATGTTGAGCGGCCATTTGACCGACACCGGTTTGCCGTCCGGTCCCTCGAACGTGAAGTTCGCAGGTCGTGGCAGCGCCGCAAGCTTCGTTTTGGCAGCGTCGAATGCCGCATGGTCGCGCCGCAGGAAGGCGATCGTCCCGTCGACGTAGAAGTTCCAGCCCATTCCGTGATCCTGTTTCACGGATTTGTAGGATTGCCGAAACAGCGCGATTGCCTTCTCGGTCTGACCGAGGTCGGCGCGAAGCTGCCCTTCGTGCCAAAACAGAATGTTGTCCCTGGCGTTATGCGCGACCCGCCAGTCGCGCACGAGGTCTGCCGCCTCCGCCTCGCAGCCGTCCTCCTCGAGCTTGCGCCAGCCGCCCGACATGTCCTGATCGAATGCGTTCTGATCCAACGCCAACAGACGTGCGCGATCGTACTGGCACGGGCTGGACGGGGCCGCCTGTGCGGCGAGGAGGGCGAGCCATAACATGATGCGGCATGCTGCCTTCGGGCAGGCCTTGAATCAAGTGGCGCCACATTTGATATTACGTCGCATGAGCACGCGCACCGAAACCGATTCGATCGGCCCGATCGACGTTCCCGCCGACGCCTATTGGGGCGCGCAGACCGAGCGTAGTCTCGAGAATTTCCCTTTCGGACCGCGCGAGCGGATGCCGGCCGAGATCGTCCACGCACTGGCGATCGTCAAACAGGCGGCGGCGCGGGTGAACCGGCGGCACGGGCTGGCCGCGGACAAGGCCGACGCGATCGAGGCCGCGGCTACAGAGATCGCCGCGGGGCAGCTCGACGATCAATTTCCGCTGGTCATCTGGCAGACCGGCAGCGGCACGCAGTCGAACATGAACGTCAACGAGGTGATCGCCGGCCGCGCCAACGAGCAGCTCGCCGGCACCCGTGGTGGCAAGACGCCGGTCCACCCCAATGACGACGTCAACCGCGGCCAGTCTTCGAACGATTCGTTCCCGACCGCGCTCCACGTCGCCGCGGCGCTGGCGGTGAAGCGGCAGCTCTATCCGGCGCTCGACCGGCTGCATGACGCGCTCGCCGACAAGGCGCGCGAATGGGACGATCTGGTCAAGATCGGCCGCACGCACCTTCAGGATGCGACGCCGCTGACGTTGGGGCAGGAATTTTCGGGCTACGTCCAGCAGCTCGCCAATGCGCGCCACCGGATCGCCGGCACGCTGGAACGCAACATCATGCCGCTCGCGCAGGGCGGCACCGCGGTCGGCACCGGGCTGAACGCACCCGAAGGCTTCGCCGAAGAGGTCGCGGCGGAGATCGCGACGCTCACCGGTCTGCCGTTCGTCACCGCGCCCAACAAGTTCGAGGCGCTGGCGTCGAACGACGGGTTGGTCGACCTGCACGGCGCGCTCAACGTGCTCGCGGTGGCGCTGACCAAAATCGCCAACGACATCCGCCTGCTCGGATCGGGGCCGCGCTCGGGGCTCGGCGAACTCGAACTGCCCGCCAACGAGCCGGGCAGCTCGATCATGCCGGGTAAGGTCAATCCGACGCAGGCCGAGATGCTGACGATGGTCGCCGCGCAGGTGATGGGCAACAATGTCGCGGTCACCATCGGTGGCTTGCAGGGGCATATGGAGCTCAACGTCTTCAAACCGCTGATCGGCGCCAACGTGCTGCGCTCGATCGCGCTGCTCAGCGTCGGGATGCAGAGTTTCGCCGAGCGGACCATCGACGGGCTGAAAGCGAATCGCGAGCGGATCGGACAGCTGGTCGAGCAATCGCTAATGCTCGTCACCGCGCTGGCGCCCGAGGTCGGCTATGACAATGCCGCGAAGATCGCCAAGCACGCGCATAAGAAGGGGCAGACGCTGAAACAGGCGGGGCTCGAACTCGGGCTGGTCGACGAGGCGACGTTCGATCGACTGGTGCGGCCGGAGACGATGATCGGGCGCTGATCCCGCCGGGCGAAACGTTCCGGAACGGTCCCGTTACGAGGAACTTCCCCGCCGTTCGCGCGCTTCCATGGCCGCAACGCTAGGAGGGGACGGACGTGAGCACCACCACCACGGGCGCGCTGATCGGCGCGGCGATCGATTCGATGTCGGGCGACGACGATGGCGTTGCCGATGGCGCGATCATCGGTGCGGTGACGGCCAACGTGCTCAAGATCGTGCTGCCGCTCGCCGTGACCTATGCGGTCGGCTGGGCGGTGCTGCGCGGCGCGGCGGAACTCAAGGACCAGGTTTTCGGAAAGGTAGACTCATGATCGGCAAGATTATTGGTGCGCTCGTCGGGCGTGAAATGGACCGTCGCGATGGTCGTGGCGGCCTGAAGGGTGCGGCGATCGGCGCGCTGTCGATGGGCGCGATGCGGCGGATGGGGCCGCTCGGCCTGATCCTCGGCGGCGGCTATGTCGCCAAGAAGGCGTATGACCGCCGGCGCCAGTCGCGCGATATCTGATCGGACGATCCTCTCGTGCACGGCGCGGGAGGATCTTCGCTTTCTCGACTTTTCAGCCGGCTGCGCTTGACGCCCGGCCCCGGCAGACGCCACTAGCGCGCATGCCGACCACCCATTCCGCCGACCCGCACCATTTTCGCCGTCGTGGCGTGCTGTTCGTGCTGTCCTCGCCATCCGGTGCGGGCAAGTCGACCATCGCGCGCAAATTGCTCGCCGACGAGCCCGAACTCGGCATGTCGGTGTCGGTGACGACGCGGCCGATGCGACCGGGCGAGGTCGACGGCAAGGACTATCATTTCGTCGATCTCGAGGAATTCCGCCGTATGGTTGCGGCGGACGAGTTCCTCGAATGGGCGCATGTCTTCGACCATCGCTACGGCACGCCGCGGGCGCAGATCGAGACGATGCTCGCCGCGGGCAAGGACGTGCTGTTCGACATCGACTGGCAGGGCGCGCAGCAACTGTTCCAGATCGCCGGCGGCGACGTGGTGCGGGTGTTCATCTTCCCGCCGTCGATGGAGGAGCTGCGGGCGCGGCTGACCAACCGCAACACCGATTCGGCCCAGGTGATCGAGGCGCGGATGGCGCGGGCCGCCAATGAGGTAAGTCATTGGGATGGCTACGATTACGTCCTCGTCAACGACGACGTCGAGCAATGTTTCGCGGGGGTGAAGACGATCCTTGCCGCCGAGCGGCTCAAGCGCTCGCGTCAGACCGGGCTGATCGGCTTCATCCGCAAGCTCACGCGGACGGCCTGAGCGCGGCGAGGAAGGCGACCGCGGCGTCATAGTCGCGGCGCTTGTTGGCGAGCGCCTGCACGGCCAGCGAATCCGCGCCCCAGAGTTCGGCCTGGAAATGCTCGTCGATATTCGCCGCGGTCCATACCGTATCGGGCTCGCCGGCGCGTTCGACCAGCGCCAGCGCGAGGATCAGCGAGCCGGTGATCGTCACCACCGGCGACAGGCCGGCCAGACCGAAGGGATCGAGCGCCGTCACCGCCTCGGCGAGTCGCGCCAGCGTCGCGGGGGGCTGCGCGCGGTGCATGACCCCGGCGGTGGTCTCGAAATGCACGTCGTAGCGGGTGCGCGCCCAATCGAGCCACGGGTCCCACGCCGCCTCCTGCCGCGCGATCAGCGCATCGGGTGACAGCGCGCGATAATAGAGCAGGTCGCTCTCGCCGTACGCCGAGAGGCCGGCAGCGAAGGCGGCGGGGTCGGGCGCGATCCGGTCGATCGCGGCATTGGCGAGGCCGGTCAGCGGCATCGCGCGTGGATCGATCGTTTCCGCCACTGCGCGCCATTCGTCGGCGACCGCGGCGGCGAGCGCATCGGTCGGCAGCGCGAGCGGCACGCGGCCGGGGGTGCGCACCGGTCGGCCGTCGAGCGTGACGACGCGGTCGGCGTCGATCGTTACCTCGCTCCAGAAGCGCTTCATGATCGGGGCGTCCGCCAGCGGTGGGCGAGGCTCGCCGGCACGATCGCGATCACCGCGAGCGCCGACAGCGTGATCGCGACGCCCAGCACCTTGACCGGCCAGTCGTGCGAGCGGGCGGCGAGGATCAGGCCGAAGACCGCGCCGGCGCTGCCCGCCAGCCGGCTGCCGACGATCGCCAGCCAGCGCTTGCGCGCGCGCGTGACGTCGGGGGTCATGCCAGGATCTCCAGCAACGCCGCGGTGCGCGTCGCGACGACCTGCGCGCCGCCGCGGACCAGATCGTGGACGTCGTGATAACCCCAGGCGACGCCTACCGCGCGCGCGCCGGCGGCCTTGGCCATCGCCATGTCGAAGCTGGTGTCGCCGATCATCGCGGTCTGTTCGGGCGTCGCGTCGACCTCCGCCATCGCGGCAAGCAGCATCGCCGGATCGGGCTTGGAGGGGTGGCGGTCGGCGGTCTGGAGGGTGACGAAGCGATCAGTGAGGCCGTGGTGGTCGAGCACGCGGGCGAGGCCGCGATCCGACTTGCCGGTCGCCACGCCGAGCTGCCAGCCGCGCGCGGCCAGCGTCTCGATCACCGCGGCGATGCCCTCGAACAAAGGCTCTTCGGTCATCGCGCCGTTGGTGCGCAGCTCGAAGAACGCCTCCTTGTAATCGGCTGCCATCCTGCGGTGGAGCGCATCGTCCGCGTCGGGGAGCAAGGCGCGGACCGCCTCGACGAGGCTCAGCCCGACGATGCGGCGGATCGCCGCGCGCGGCGGCGCGGGCAGGTCCGCGATGCGGAACGTCGCCTCCATCGCCTGGCAGATGTTGGCCTGGCTATCGACGAGCGTGCCGTCGCAGTCGAATACGGCGAGTTTGGTCATCGTGTTGCCGTAGCGGGCGGCGTCGGAGCGGTGAAGAGGGTGTTGGACGACATGGACAACATGGACACCTTAACAGAAACGATCCGGGGGTATCGTTTCCGTTTTTGATATGATGGCTGTGCGGCGGCGAACGTGGAAGGGCGTCACGGGACCTGCGTACTGCCGCGCGTGCGGGACTATGAGAGCAGGCGGCGTGTACATTGTTCGGTCATACACCGGTCGGCGGGGTGTAGGACAGACCCGCGCGTTCTCATGTTGGCGCGCCCGGGGAATACGGGACGGTGCCTGACCCACCCCGTCACCCCGGACTGGTTCCGGGGTCCACTCAGCGGCGAGGAGATCGGCTGAAGGCGGAAGCGCGCGCTTGCGGCGGGGTAGACCCCGGAACAAGTCCGGGGTGACGGGCAGTTTGGGGTGAGGGGGGTGCCTCGTCAGGCCCCCCCCAACTCAATCGGGGCTGCCGCGGCGGCGGCGTTCGCCGCGGTGTTCCTTGCGCATCGATTTGGCGTGCGCCTTGGCGCGCTGCTTGAGCACCGCCTTGGGGGGCGGGCCTTTCTTCGGTTCTTCGAACGGCATCGCGTCGCCCTTGGCGATGTCGAAGCCCAGCGTGGCGAGGCTCTCGGCGAAATGCGTCGGCAGGTCGGCGGTCTCGTCGATGCTGCCGCCGTCGGGGTGGTCGACGCGGATGCGACGGCTGTGCAGGTGCATCTTGCGACTGACGCCGCCGGTCAGGAACGCCGCGGCGCCGCCATATTTGCCGTCGCCGACGATCGGATGACCGATCGCCGCCATATGGACGCGCAGCTGGTGGGTGCGGCCGGTGAAGGGTTGCAGCTCGACCCAGGCGCAGCGGTTGCCGGCACGCTCGACGACGCGATAGCGGCTGCGCGCGGCCTGGCCGTTCTCCTCGTCGACGTGCATCTTCTCGCCGCCGGTGCCGGGCTGCTTGCCGATCGGCAGGTCGACCATACCGTCGTCGATCGAGGGGACGCCGACGACCAGCGCCCAATAGACCTTGCGCGCGGTGCGGCCCGAGAAGGCCTTGGCGAAGAAGGCGGCGGCGCGGCTGGTGCGCGCGACGAGCAGCGCGCCCGACGTATCCTTGTCGAGCCGGTGGACGAGCTTGGGCCGCCCCTCCGCATCATATTGCAGCGCGTCGAGCAGGCCGTCGACATGTTCGGAGGTCTTGGTGCCGCCCTGCGTCGCGAGGCCGGGCGGCTTGTTGAGCACGAGCGCCTGGAGGTCCTTGTGGATCACCATCTCGCGCGCATAGGCGATCTGGTCCTCGCTCAGCGGCGGGCGTTCGCGCTTGGGGCGGGGGGCGTCGGGGGTGTCCTCGATCACCGGTTCGGGCGGCGGCACGCGCAGCGTCTGGCCGGCCTTGATCCGGTCGCCCGGCGCGACGCGCGAGCCGTCGACGCGGAGCTGGCCGGTGCGCGCCCATTTGGCGACGGTGGTGAAGCTCGTCTCGGGCAGGTGGCGCTTGAACCAGCGGTCGAGGCGGATGCCGTCGTCGTCATAGCCGACGTTGAACTGACGGACGCCGTCGCGGGTGTCGTTCTTGGCGTCGCTCATGCGCTGGCTCCGGCAAGCAGGGCGCGGGTGGCAGCGAGCCCGGTGAACAGCGCGGCGATCGAGCCGATCACCGACACCAGCACGTAGCCGATGGCGGGAGCGAGTGCGCCGCGTTCGATCATCGCGACGGCGTCGAGGCTGAAGCTGGAGAAAGTGGTGAAGCCGCCGAGCACGCCGACGCCGAGGAACAGGCGCCACGGTTCGGCGAGGCTGCCGCTGCGGGCGAGGATGGCGGTGAGCACGCCCATCAGCAGCCCGCCGACAAGATTGACGGCGAGCGTGCCGTAGGGAAAGTCCGGCCCGAACGCGGTAAGCGCGGCGCGGCCGGTGAGATAACGCGCGGCGGAGCCGAGGGCACCGCCGATCATGACGAACAGAAGAGGCATGGTGCCAGCCCTAGAGGACTATTGGGTGCAAGGGAATGCGGGGGTTTGAGCTCGGTTGTTTGCCCCCCCTCCGTCACCCCGGACTTGTTCCGGGGTCCACCCCGCGGCGAGGAGAACGGTTTGTGATGATGCCGTCCCCTTGCGGCCCGGTGGACCCCGGAACGGGTCCGGGGTGACGGAGGGGGTGGGGATGCGTCGGTGCTAGGAACCAAGGAGCGCGGAACGCTTCCTCGCCCTCCACGTGTCCCCGCGCAGGCGGGGACCCAGGGTCGAGCAGAGCAACGTCTGTGACGAATGGGACTCCTGGGCTCCTGCCTTCGCAGGAGCACTGGTGGGGGTAACGCTATGCGTATTCCGGCTCGCGTCGCCGATAAGGTGGCGTCAAGCGACGGCTTCTGCAGCCATCAACCGGGGGGAGCGTCCTAGCGCAGCAACCCGGCGGCGCGGAGTGCGTCGTTGATGACGCCGGCGACGCCGGTCGGTTCGCGCGTCGGCGTGGCGACCCGCGTCAGTCTGGTGGCGCCGCGCGACGGCGCGGCCAGTGCCGGGGCGATGCCCCAGAAAGCGGCGATGCGGCGGGTCGAGGACAGGCCGACGTCGAGCATGAACGGGCCGGGCGTGCCGCATGCCTCCGGGCCGTGCGCGGCGATCGGCGTGCCGTGGCCCATGCCGTGGATGCGGTGATCCTCGATCACCACCCGGCCGGCGGCATCCTGCCAGCCGCGATAGGCGTGGTTGCCCTGCGCCGCCTCGACGTCGGGCCGCGCCGCGACCTGATGCAGCGCGCGCCATTGGGTCAGCAGCGCCTCGGCATTGGTCTGGTCGACCGTCGCGTCGGCGTCGCCGTGCCAGATCGACAGCGTCGGCCAAACGCCGCGATGCGCCGAGGCGTCGCGCGCCAGCGTGCCGAGCGCGACGGCGTCGGGCATGTTATGGCCGCGCATCCGGTCGAGCGCCTGCATCACCCCGCTCGCGGTGCCGTACGGCAGGCCGCCGAGGATCGCGCCGCCGGCGAACACTTCGGGATAGGTCGCCAGCATCACCGCGGTCATCGCGCCGCCCGCGGACAGGCCGTTGACGAAGACGCGGGCGGGATCGACGTCGTGCGCGTCGATCATCGCCGCAATCATCTCGCGGATCGAAAAGGCCTCGCCATGGTCGTGGCTGACGTCTTCGGGCGCGAACCAGTTGAAGCAGAGGTTGGGATTGTTGGCGCGCTGCTGCTCGGGGAAGAGCAGGACGAAGCCGTGCTCGTCGGCGAGCCGCGACCAGCCGGCACCGGCGTCATAGCCCGCGGCGGTCTGCGTACAGCCGTGCAGCACGACGACCAGCGCCGGCTTTGCCGTCACCGATTCGGGAACGTAGGTGCGCGCGAGCAGATTGCCGGGATTGCGGCCGAAGCCGGTGAGCTGGCCGAGCCGATCGCTGCCGCCCGTCCAGGGCTGCTGCTGGCCCTGCGCCGCGGCGAGCCGGCTGATCGTGTCTGACAAACGTCGCATGCGCGCACTCCGAAAGGGACAGGACCGCCACCAAGCGTGTGATGCTGCATTGCACAATATGGTCGGGGGTGGTGGGATAGCAAGGCGGCGCGTCTTCCCACCCCGCGGGCAAGGGAGATTTAGCGGACGATCAGGTCGACCTGGCTGCCGCCGGCGGGATCGGCGCTGACGTAGACGACGTAAGCGGCGTCGCCGCGGGTGCCGCCGAGGACGTGCTGCGCGCCCGATGCCTGATGCTCGGCCGAATAGCCGGCGCGGGTGACGCGGGCGTTATACCAATCGAGGATGCGGCCGACCGGGGCGCTGCTCGCGAAGCTGACGACGCGCAGGCCGCAGGCGTCGTTGCCCGCCGCCTCGCGGACGCGGGCGTCCGGGTAGAGCGGCACCGCGGCGGGCAGGCGATTTGCCCAGCCGGCCGAATAGGTGACGCGCGCCGCGCAGGGGGCGCCGGCCGCCGATTGCCGGCTGGCGAGTTCGCCCAAGGTCAGCGCGCCGTCGGCCTTGCGGCAGGCGGGGCAGTCGCCTTTGGCGGCGGGGGTCGGCTTGAGGTCGGCCGCCGCGACGCGGTCGGGGGTGGCGATCACCGGTTCGGGTGGCGCGGACAGCGGATCGGGGCGGCTCGGCGGGCGGACGACGTTGGTGTTGGCGCTCTGCGTCAGCGCCGGATCGACCATGATCTGGTCGCGCAACGCCGCGGTCAGCGCGGGATCGCGCTGGTTGCCGGGGCCGGCGGCGGTGAGTTCCTGGTCGAGGCTGTCGAGATCCTGCTGCGAGGCAGGCTGCTTGCTGCACGCGGTCAGTGCCAGCGCGAGCAAGAGGAGGGGGCGAATCGCAGTCACCGCAATGAGATGGCGCAGCCACCGTTAAGACGCCACCGGTGAATCCGGTTAACACTACGTCACGTCGGCCCGGCTTGTCCCGTGCGGGGACGAAGGCCATATTCGGGCCATGCTCAACATCGTCTCCATCGCGATCGGCTTCGTCACTTTGGTGCTCGGGCTGGTCGCGTTCATTCCGCTGCTCGGCTGGATGAACTGGCTCGTCATTCCGATCGGCATCGTCGGCGCGGCATTCGGCGCGCTGTCGTCGTCGAACGGCGGGCGCAACCTCAATCTGGTGCTGATCGTGATCTTCGCGATCCGGCTGAGCCTGGGCGGCGGGATCTTCTGAGCGACGGCTAGTCCTCGCCGCGGTCTGCGGGGGGATCATCCTCCTCCGCCTCGTCGCGTGGCGCATAGCGGCGGTCGCGCAGGTTGGCGCGCTGTTCGCGGCGCAGATCGTCCGCGGTATAGGTACGGCCGCGGCGAAGGCCACGCAGATCGCTGCGCGGGTCCTCTTCGCGCGGGTCGTCATAGCCGTAATCGTCGACGAGGGCGCGGGGCGCGCGAAGGTTGCTGCGCGGATCGTCGTCGCGCGGATCGTGGCGACGCACGGGGTGGACGTAGATTGCGACATCGCCGTCGTTGCGCGGGGGCCGGCGACGCGGCGACTGTGCGGTTGCGGGGAAAGCGCCGGCCAGCGTCGCGACGAGGGCCGCAGTCAGGATCGGGTTGCGCATCCGTCGTCTCCATCACGGTCGTAGCGTGGCTGACCATAATGGACCGAAACCGGCGGGGCAATCCGCCATGCCTCCCGGCCGCAGCCGGGGGACGCGCCGGGGTCAGCCGAAGGTGGTGGCGAGCGTGATCTCGCAGGTCAGCACCTTGGAGACCGGGCAGCCGGCCTTGGCCTCGTTGGCGATCCGCTCGAATTCGGCCTGGTCGATGCCCTCGACGTGGCCGGTGAGGGTCAGCGCCGATTTGGTGATGGTGAAGCCGTCGCCGTCCTTGTCGAGCGTGATCTTGGCGTCGGTCTTGAGATCGCCCTGGCTGTGGCCCGCACCCGCCAGCGCGAAGGCGAGCGCCATCGTGAAGCAGCCGGCGTGCGCGGCGGCGATCAGTTCTTCCGGGTTGGTGCCGGCGCCATCCTCGAAGCGGGTGTTGAAGCCATATTGCGTGTCGGACAGCACGCCCGACTGGGTCGTGATCTTGCCCTTGCCGTCCTTGCCGAGGCCTTCGTAGCTCGCCGAAGCGCTGCGCGTTACCATATCGTCGGTCTCCATCGTGGGATTGGTCCGAAGCGATACGCAAAAGGGGCGCCGCGAGTTGCCTCGCGACGCCCCCGTCGACCGAAAAAGGTCTCGGCTCAGCGGCAGCGACGCTTGCCGCCGCGATCGATCTCACGGCCGAGCAGGCCACCGGCGACCGCGCCACCGAGCGTGCCGACCGTACGGTCGCCGCGGGTGTCGATCGTCCGGCCGAGCAGCGCACCGCCGACCGCGCCGACCACGGCGCCGGTGGTGCCGTCGGGCTTGCGGCAGCGGATACGGCCGCGATCGTCGCGCCATTCGCGATACTTATGGCGCTGCGCATCGGCCTTCGATACCGGGACGATCATCGTCGCCGGCACCACCATCGCCGCACAGCCCATCGCAAGCATCAGATTTCGCATGGTAACACTCCCGTTTTTTGAAAATCGTGTTGCATCAACGTCATCCTGTTAGGCGCGGTTGCATGAACCTGAAACAACGTTCCGTTCAGGAAACGACCGGGGGGTCGGGGGGCTCGTTTGCCTTCGCCGCGAGACGCTTGCGGTACCGATTGGCGAGCAGGGTCGCGCCCAGCACGAAGCCGCCGGGCGCGAGCAGGACGACGGCGGCAAGGCCGATCTGCTGTTTGGTGAAACGCATGGGGACGGTGGTAGCGGGACGGGATGAACGATGGATGAGGGGCGCGGTCGCGCGCCGTCAGAACGGCATCTTGAGGCGGAGCATCGCGCGTGGGGCACTCTGGCCGTTCGGCAGGCTGCCTTGTTCCGCCTCGGCCGAGAGGCGGGTCTTGCCGAGCGTCGTGACGGCGCGGATCGGGCGTTCGGCGTAGCGGGTCTCGTCGAGCCGCGGCAGACGGTCGGCGCCCGCCGCCCGGCCGCAGACGACGATGTCGCCGCGCCGGTCGGGGGTGCCGCAGGGCACGGCCGACGGCGCCGGCGCGGGTCTGATCGGGCGAAGTTCGGCGGGCAGCGGCGGTCCCGCCACCGGTGCCGCCTGCAACGCCATCATGATCGCCAGCCGCATCGTATCGCCTCCCGACGCGGCGAAGCTGCCGGCCAATTGCGGCAGCCGCATGACGGCTCAGCGATAGTTGAAGCTGATGCTGATCCGCTCGCCCTTGGCGGCATTGGGGACGACCTCGTGACGCAGCCAGCTTTCCCACAGGAAGACGCTGCCCGGCTTCGGCTCGGCATAGACGAAGGTGGCGTGGCTCTCGTCGGCGTCGGCGCGGCGGGTGGGGGCGGCCATCATCATCGGCAGCCGCGGATCTTCCAGCCTGAGCGCGCCCGCGCCCGGCGGGGTCGCGACATAGAGGGTGCCGCTGACCGCGCTGTGCGGGTGGATATGGCCCGAATGACTGCCGCCGGGCTTGAGGACGTTGACCCACAAACTGTCGAGCCTGAGCTTGCGGCCGCCGAGATCGAAGGCGCAGGCGTCGGCGAAGCGCGCGACATGTTTGTTGAGCAGTCTCACCAGATCGGCGAAGCGCGGGTCGCGCGACGGCAGATCGTTGAGCGAGGCATAGGAGGTATAGCCGCGATAGCCGTGCGCCTTCGACCAGGCGACGCCGGCGCGATCCTCGCGCGCGAGGTCGAGGCAGGCGTCCTCCAGTTCCGCGAGCAGTGCGGCGTCGCCGAGATCGTCCTCGTAGAAGCGGGTGGCGAACAGGGTGCGGACGGTCATTGGGCGAGCCTTAGAGCTACGTCGTTCATGAAGCGGACGTCGTCGCCCGCGGCGAGCCATGGCGCCTCCGCCCCGATTGCGCCGAGCATGTCGGCGAGCGGATCGAGTTCGGCCTTGGCGTAATTGCCGAGGACGTAGCCGGTGACGCGATCCTTGTGGCCGGGATGGCCGATGCCGATCCGCACGCGGCGGAAGTCGGGGCCGAGATGCTGGTCGGTCGAGCGCAGCCCGTTATGACCGGCGGTGCCGCCGCCGCGCTTCACCTTGACCTTGAACGGCGCGAGGTCGAGCTCGTCGTGGAAGACGGTGAGCGCGTCGGGGCCGAGCTTGTAGAAGCGCAGCGCCTCGCCGATCGCGCGGCCGCTCTCGTTCATGAAGGTGGCGGGCTTGAGTAGCAGCACCTTCTGGGTGCCGACGCGGCCCTCCTGCGTCCAGCCCTGGAACTGCTTACGGACCGGCGCGAAGCCGTGCATGTCGGCGATCAGGTCGATCGCCATGAAGCCGACATTGTGCCGGTGCATCGCATATTGCGGTCCCGGATTGCCGAGCCCGGCCCAGATCTGCATGACGTTCCTATTCTTCCTCGTCACCCCGGACTTGTTCCGGGGTCGACTCCGCGGCTGGGAGAACGGCTGGAGGCTCTGGTTCTGCTCCTAGCCGCCCGGTGGACCCCGGAACAAGTCCGGGGTGACGGGGTGGGTGGGATAGCGGTCCGGCCAACGAAAAAGGGCAGGGGAGCGTTGCCGCTGCCCTGCCCCGGTTCCGTCGCCGCCGTGGCGGCCCCCCAGCTTAGTTCTTCTGGGTGGTGATCTTGTCGTCGTCGTTGTCGTCGTCGTTCGGCTCGGCGTCGGCAGCAGCCTCGGCGGCCTGGGTCTCGGCGACCTCGGCGTCGAGCGCCTCGTCCTGCGCGGTCGGGACGGTCGGCGGCACGATCGTGGCGATCGCGAAATCGCGGTCGTCGATCGCCGGCTTGGCGCCCTTGGGCAGCTTGACGTCGCTGATGTGGATCGAATCGCCGATCTCGAGGCCCTTCAGCGAGATGCTGATCTCGCTCGGGATGTCGGCGGCGTCGACGACCAGCTCGATCTCGTGGCGGGTGATGTTGAGCACGCCGTTACCGCGCTTGATGCCGGGGGCATCGTCTTCGTCGGTGAACACGATCGGCACCGCGACGGTGACTTCGGTGTGCTCGCCGATGCGCAGGAAATCGACGTGGATCGGGCGATCGGTGACGGGGTGGAAGGTCACGTCCTTGGCCAGCGTCCGCTGTCCGTCGATCATGATGACCGAGGTCATGAAGTGACCGGTCATCAGCGCCTTGGTCAGCGCCTTCTCTTCGAGGTGAACCGAAGTCGGTTCCTTGTTCTGGCCGTAGATCACGGCGGGGACGCGGCCGTCACGACGCAGCGCCCGGGAGGCTCCCTTGCCAACCCGGTCGCGCGTCTCGGCTGCGAGCGTAATGGTGTCGCTCATGCAGATAACCTTCCGAAACGTGCTAAAGTGTCTTTCCCGCGCCACGCCTCCAGGGATGACCATGGCCGGAAGCGGGGGCGCTTAGCCGATGGGGGGTGAAAAGGCAAGGTGGGGGCGGCGGCGGGCGGAGCGTCCTGTCGCGGCTCGTAACCTCACCTGAATACATCCGTCACCCCGGACTCGTTCCGGGGTCTACCGGGCCACAGGCGCTCGCTCACACTTCCAGCGGCTCTCCTCGCCGCGGAGTGGACCCCGGAACAAGTCCGGGGTGACGGGGCATTTGAGGCGGCGTCAGTATTTAACCCGTTCGGCCTTTACGCCCAGTTTTGCGAGGTGCGCCTGCACCGACTCCGGTCCCGCGAGATGCCCGGCGCCGACCGCGACGAACACCGTCCCCGGCCGCGTCATGCGCTGCTTGATCCACGCCGCCCAGCGCGCGTTGCGGTCGGTGAGGAGGACCTTGGCGACCTCCGGCGAGCTTTTCAGCTCGTCGTTCATCTCGCGGGCGAGCGCGTCGGGGTCGCCCTTGGCCCAATCGTCGACCATCGACGCCATCTGGTCGTTCAGCTTGGGCAGTTCGTCGACCGTGCTGACGAGGAAGTCGAGCTGCGCCTTGTCCGACAGGCTGCCGAAGAAGCCCAATTGCTGTTCGGGCGTCTCCAGCCCGGTCAGCGGCTTGTTCGCCTGTTTCGCCGCGGCGGTGATGACCTGTTCGGGGCCGTTGTCGCTGTCGTAGCCGAGCTTCGACAAGGGCGCGACCGAGAGCTGCGTCGCCGCCAGCCATGGCTTGAACGTGTCGAGCGCGTTGGCGGGCAGGCCGAGGTCGGTCACCGCCTTGGTGAAGGCGGCGCGCTTGGCCTCGGGCAGGCGCTGGGTCAGCGGCGGCGTGCCGGGTGCGGCGACGCCGGTCGCCTGCACCAGCCCCTGCATCGCCGCGGCGTCGGGCATGACGATCTCCAGCTTGACCTCGTCCGACCGGTCGAACGCGGTCTTCACCGCCTCGTCGAACCAGGTGAGGCCGGGCTTGAGCACGTGAATCGTGCCGAAGAGATATACCGTCGTATCCTTGTCCTTGACCACCCAGAGCGCCGGATCGGCGTCGTTGGCGGCGCGTGCCGGCTGGGCGGGCTGCTGCGCGCAGGCGGGGAGCGACAGGCAGAGCGCGAGCGCCGACAAAGCAGGCCGCAGGGCGGGCCGAAGGGTTCGTATCATGCGGGGACGCTATCCATCAGTAAGTCCTGCGCCATAGCTAATGCCGCGCCGCACCACTTGCTAGACGCGGCCTCATCGGCCAAAGCCTCGGGACGATGGCCGCCACACCGCTTTCCTTCCAGAAGATGATCCTGACGCTCCACGACTATTGGAGCGACCGGGGTTGCGTGATCCTCCAGCCCTATGACATGGAAATGGGCGCAGGCACGTTCCATCCGGCGACGACGCTGCGCGCGTTGGGGCCCGAGACGTGGAACGCCGCCTTCGTCCAGCCTTGCCGCCGGCCGACCGACGGCCGCTATGGCGAGAATCCCAACCGGCTGCAGCATTATTACCAATATCAGGTGATCCTGAAGCCGTCGCCGCCCGACCTGCAGGAGCTGTACCTCGGCAGCCTCGCGGCGATCGGCGTCGACATGACGCGCCACGACATCCGCTTCGTCGAGGACGATTGGGAATCGCCGACGCTGGGCGCCTGGGGGCTGGGCTGGGAAGTCTGGTGCGACGGCATGGAGGTGACGCAATTCACCTATTTCCAGCAGATGGGCGGGTTCGACATGAAGCCGGTCGCGGGCGAGCTGACCTACGGGCTCGAACGGCTGGCGATGTATATCCAGGACGTCGACAACGTCTACGACCTCGCGTTCAACGACAGCGGCGTCACATATGGCGACGTCTTCCTCGAAAACGAGCGGCAGATGTCGACGTGGAATTTCGAGGTCGCCGATACCGCCAGCCTGTTCGACCTGTTCAAAAAGGCCGCGGCGGAATGCGAGAACAGCCTCGCCGCCGGGCTGCCGATCCCGGCGTACGAACAGGCGATCAAGGCGAGCCACACGTTCAACCTGTTGCAGGCGCGCGGCGTGATCTCGGTCGCCGAGCGGCAGGCCTATATCGGCCGCGTCCGCGACCTCGCCAAGGGCGCCTGCGCGGCGTGGATGGACAAGAACGGATGGGCGGCGTGAGCGGCGTCCGGCGGGAAGAAGGGTTGTTCGCGCAGAGGCGCAGAGGCGCAGAGAGGCTGCGCGCAGGCGACGCCTTCCGTGCGAATGCGATCATGGAATGCCTGCGGCGCAAGGCGGTGCGCCTGCCGGTGGCGCGGCCCAACATCCTTCTTCTCTGCGCCTCTGCGCCTCTGCGCGAACCAACCCCTTCTTCTTTCGGCGCCGTACAATGACCGATTTCCTGCTCGAACTGCGTTCCGAAGAAATCCCTGCGCGGATGCAGGACAAGGCGCGCGACGATCTCGCGCGGCTGTTCGCTGCCGAGCTGGGCAAGGCGGGGCTCGCCGCCGGATCGCTCGTCACTTATGCGACGCCGCGGCGGCTGCTGCTGATCGCGCGCGACCTGCCGGCCGAGACGCAGGCGGTGTCCGAGGAGCTGAAAGGCCCCAAGGCGAGCGCGCCGCCGCAGGCGCTCGAAGGCTTCCTGCGCAAGACGGGGCTGACCCGCGAGCAGCTCGTCGAGCGCGACGGCGTGCTCTATGCGGTGACCGACAAGCCCGGCCGGGCGACGACCGCGGTGCTCGCCGAGGCGATCCCGGCGATCATCCGCGGCTTCCCGTGGCCCAAGTCGATGCGCTGGGGGGCGGCCTCCGCCTCGACCGAGTCGCTGCGCTGGGTGCGGCCGCTGCACGGTATCGTCGCGCTGTTCGGCGAGGAACTGGTCGAGGTCGAGATCGCGGGGATCCGCTCCGGTTTCGCCACCTTCGGCCATCGCTTCCATCATCCGGGGCAGATCACGATCGGTTCGGCGGCGGATTACGTCGAGAAATTGCGCGCCTGCCACGTCATCGTCGATCAGGACGAGCGCCGCACGCTGATCCGCGAGCGCGCCACCGCGCTCGCCGCGGAGGCGGGGTTGGTGCTGGTCACGGACGAGGGGCTGGTTTCAGAGAATGCCGGGCTGACCGAATGGCCGGTGCCGCTGCTCGGGCGGTTCGACGCCGACTTCCTGACCGTGCCGCCCGAGGTGATCCAGCTCACCGCGCGGGTGAACCAGAAATATTTCGTCTGCCGCGATGCGGACGGTGCGCTCGCCAATGCCTTCGTCTGCACCGCCAATATCGAGGCGACCGACGGCGGTGCGCAGATCGTCGAGGGCAATCGCAAGGTGCTCGCGGCGCGGCTGTCCGATGCGCGCTTCTTCTACGAGACCGATCTCAAGACGCCGCTGGAAGCGCAGGCGGCGAAGCTGGCGAACATCGTCTTCCACGAGAAGCTCGGCACGGTCGCCGACAAAGTCGATCGCGTGGCGAAGCTGGCGCGATGGCTGGTCGAAGAGGGGATCGTCCAATCTCCCTCTCCCCTTGTGGGAGAGGGAAGGGGCCCGCTCGCGTCAGCGAGTGGGAAGGGTGAGGGGGATAGCGCATCCCTGACTACTCCCCCTCACCCTTCCGCGCCTTCGGCGCTCCCTCCCTCTCCCACAAGGGGAGAGGGAATGACGCTCGCCGATATGGCGGAGCGGGCGGCGCGGCTCGCCAAGGCGGACCTCGTCACCGGCATGGTCGGCGAATTCCCCGAATTGCAGGGCCTGATCGGCGGCTATTACGCCGCCGCGCAGGGCGAGCCGCGCACGGTCGCCGAGGCGGTGCGCGACCATTACAAGCCGGTCGGGCAGGGCGACGACGTGCCGACCGCGCCGGTGACGGTGGCGGTGTCGCTGGCGGACAAGCTCGACAGCATCACGCAATTCTTCGCCGCCGACCTGCGGCCGAGCGGGTCGAAGGATCCGTTCGCGCTGCGACGGTCGGCGCTCGGCGTGGTCGCGCTGATCCTCGACAATGGTCTGCGCTTTCCGCTCGGCCGGGTGGCGGATCGTGCGGTGCTCGACTTCTTCGCCGACCGCCTCAAGGTCCAGCAGCGCGAAGCTGGCGTCCGTCACGATCTGATCGACGCGGTGTTCGCGCTCGGCGGCGAGGACGATCTCGTCCGGCTGCTTGCCCGCGTCCACGCCTTGCAGGCGTTCGTCGCGACCGAGGACGGCGCCAACCTGCTCGCGGGTTACAAGCGCGCCGCCAATATCCTCAAGAAGGAAGGCCATGCGCCCGCCGGCGACGGCGCGGTGCAGGCACTCGGCTATACCCCCGAACCCGCTGAGGCGGCGCTGATCGCCGCGCTCGACGCGGCCGAGCCCGCCGCCACCGCGGCGGTCGCGGCGGAGGATTTCGAGGGCGCGATGGCGGCGCTTGCGTCGCTGCGTGCGCCGATCGACGCGTTCTTCGAGGGCGTGATCGTCAACGATCCCGATCCCGCCAAGCGCGCCGCGCGGCTCGCGCTGCTGGACCGGGTGCGCGCGGCGGTGCATGCCGTCGCCGATTTCTCGAAGATCGAGGGATAGCGACACCTTTCTCAGGCGTACGATATGCTTACCATCCTCCCCGGGGCAGGCATCAGACCGTAGCTAAGGACCAGCGATGACCCAATACGTGTACCGTTTCGGTGGCGGCGTTTCGGACGGCGGGAAGGGCGACAAGAATCTGCTCGGCGGCAAGGGCTCGAACCTTGCCGAGATGGCGTCGATCGGCCTGCCGGTGCCGCCGGGCTTCACCATCTCGACCGCGATGTGCACGACCTATTACGACGAGGGCGAGCAATTCCCGCAAAGCCTGCGCGACGAGGTGGCGCAGGGGATCGCGCATATCGAGGGGATCACCGGCAAGAGCTTCGGAGATGCGGCCAATCCGTTGCTCGTCTCGGTGCGCTCGGGCGCGCGCGTGTCGATGCCGGGGATGATGGACACCGTCCTCAACCTCGGGCTCAACGATGCGACGGTCGAGGGGCTTGCCGCCAAGTCGGGTGACGAGCGGTTCGCGTGGGACAGCTATCGGCGCTTCATCCAGATGTATGCCGACGTGGTGCTCGAACTCGATCACGGCGCGTTCGAGGAAGCGCTGGAGATCGCCAAGGAAGACAACGGCTTCACGCTGGATACCGAGCTGAGCGCGACCGACCTCAAGGCGCTGGTGGCCGAATATAAGGGGCTGGTCGAGACGGAATGGGGCAAGCCGTTCCCGCAGGACGTCCACGACCAATTGTGGGGCGCGGTCGGCGCGGTGTTCGGCTCGTGGCAGTCGGAGCGGGCGAAGGTCTATCGCCGCCTGAACGACATCCCCGCCGACTGGGGGACCGCGGTCAACGTCCAGGCGATGGTGTTCGGCAATATGGGCGAGACGTCGGCGACCGGCGTCGCCTTCACCCGCGATCCGTCGAAGGGCGACCGCGCCTATTACGGCGAATTCCTCATCAACGCGCAGGGCGAGGACGTCGTCGCCGGCATCCGCACGCCGCAATATCTGACCAAGGCGGCGCGCGAGGAGGCGGGCGCCAAGCCCGCGTCGATGGAAGAGGCGATGCCCGAAGTCTATGCCGAGCTGGCGGCGGTGTTCGACCGGCTCGAGACGCATTATCGCGACATGCAGGACATCGAGTTCACCGTCGAACAGGGTAAGCTCTGGATGCTCCAGACCCGCTCGGGCAAGCGGACCGCCAAGGCGGCGCTCAAGATCGCGGTCGACATGGCGAACGAGGGGCTCATCACCCGCAACGAGGCGATCCTGCGCGTCGATCCGATGGCGCTCGACCAGCTCCTCCACCCGACGCTCGATCCCGATGCGCCGCGCGACGTGATCGCCAAGGGCTTGCCCGCCTCGCCGGGTGCCGCCTCGGGCACCGTCGTGTTCGACGCCGACACCGCCGAGAAGCGCAAGGCGGCGGGCGAGTCCGTCATCCTCGTGCGCGTCGAGACGTCGCCGGAAGACATTCACGGCATGCATGCCGCGACCGGCATCCTCACCGCGCGCGGCGGCATGACCAGCCACGCTGCGGTGGTGGCGCGCGGCATGGGCCGGCCGTGCGTCTCGGGCGCGGGATCGCTGTCGATCTCGGCCAAGGACAAGGTGATGAAGGTCGCCGGGCGCGAGGTGCGCGAGGGCGACACGATCACGATCGACGGCACCAGCGGCGAGGTGATGTTCGGTTCGGTAGCCACCGTGCAGCCCGAGCTGGCCGGCGATTTCGGCGTGCTGATGGAATGGGCCGACGGCGTGCGCCGGCTCAAGGTCCGCGCCAATGCGGAGACGCCGCTCGACTGCCAGACCGCGCGCGACTTCGGCGCCGAGGGCGTCGGCCTGTGCCGTACCGAACATATGTTCTTCGACGCCGACCGGATCACCGCGGTGCGCCAGATGATCCTCGCGCAGGACGAGACGGGCCGCCGTGCCGCGCTGGAAAAACTGCTGCCGGCGCAGCGAAGCGACTTCACTGCGATCTTCGAGGTGATGGCGGGCCTGCCGGTGACGGTGCGGCTGCTCGATCCGCCGCTGCACGAATTCCTGCCGCACGAGGAGAATGAGTTCGCCGAGGTCGCCGCGGCGGCGGGCGTCGCTATCGACGAATTGAAGCGCCGCGCCACCGAATTGCACGAATTCAACCCGATGCTCGGCCATCGTGGCTGCCGGTTGGGCGTGACCTATCCGGAGATCTACGAGACGCAGGCGCGCGCGATCTTCGAGGCGGCGCTCGACGTAGCGGAGAAGTCGGGGAAGGCGCCGATTCCGGAAGTGATGATCCCGCTGGTCGCGACCAAGCGCGAGCTCGACCTGATGAAGGCGGTGGTCGACAAGGCCGCGCAGGTGGTGTTCGCCGAGCGCGGCAAGACGATCGACTATCTGGTCGGCACGATGATCGAGCTGCCGCGCGCGGCGCTGAAGGCGGGCGAGATCGCCGAGACGGGCGAGTTCTTCTCGTTCGGGACCAACGACCTGACCCAGACGACTTTGGGCGTCAGCCGCGACGATGCGGCGCGCTTCCTCGGTGCCTATGTCGAGCAGGGCATCTACGCCAAGGACCCGTTCGTCAGCCTCGATATCGAGGGCGTCGGCGAGCTGGTGCAGATGGCGGCGGATCGCGGGCGCGCGACCCGGCCGGAGATCAAGCTCGGTATCTGCGGCGAACATGGCGGCGATCCGGCGAGCATCGCCTTCTGCGAAAAGGTCGGCCTCGATTACGTCTCGGCCTCGCCGTACCGCGTGCCGATCGCGCGGCTGGCGGCGGCACAGGCGGCGCTGAAGTAAGCGTCGGTGCTCCTGCGAACGCAGGAGCCCAGGGTCGCCGGCGTCGCGCTGCGTGGCTCTGGGTTCCTGCGTGCGCAGGAACACGGGGTCTCGATTGACGCTGCGGCGCCCGTCCCGCTATCGCCGCGGCAAAGACAGGAGAGTCACGGGCGATGAACAAGCTCTATCCCGATGCGGCGGCGGCGCTCGACGGCCTGCTGCACGACGGCATGACGATCTGCGCGGGCGGCTTCGGCCTGTGCGGCATCCCCGAACGGCTGATCGACGCGATCCAGGCATCGGGCGTCACGGGCCTCACCATCGCCAGCAACAATGCCGGCATCGACGGCGAGGGGCTCGGCAAGCTGCTGCGCACGCGGCAGGTCAGGAAGATGATCTCCAGCTATGTCGGCGAGAACAAGGAGTTCGAGCGGCAATATCTGAGCGGTGAGCTGGAGGTGGAATTCTGCCCGCAGGGCACGCTCGCCGAACGCTGCCGCGCCGGCGGCGCGGGCATTCCCGGCTTCTACACGAAGACCGGCGTCGGCACTCTGGTGGCCGAGGGCAAGGAGGTGAAGACCTTCGACGGCGAGGACTATATCCTCGAACGCGGCATCCGCGCCGACCTGAGCATCATCAAGGGCTGGAAGGCGGACGAGAGCGGCAACCTCATCTTCCGCAAGACCGCGCGCAACTTCAACCAGCCGATGGCGACCGCGGGCAAGGTCTGCGTCGCCGAAGTCGAGGAAGTGGTGCCGGTCGGCAGCCTCGATCCCGATCATATCCATCTGCCCGGCATCTATGTGAAGCGGCTGATCGTCGGCGCGCCGTACGTCAAGAAGATCGAGTTCCGCACGGTGCGGGCGCGCGAGGCGGCGTGATGCGGCGGGCGGGGTTCGCGCTGGCGGCGGCGGCGCTGCTGGCGGGCTGCGGCGGCAAGCGCACGCATGTCGCGACGCTGCCGGCGCCGGGCCAGACCTATACCGCCGACGGCAGGGTGGTGCGGATCACCGGGCTGACCGCGCTGCCGCCGCCGACCGGCGCGGCCACTGGTGCGGCCGTCGCCGATGCGCGGCCGGTGCCGCCGCAATTCCAGTATCTCTACGGGTCGGCGGAGGCGGCGGCGCTGAGCCGGCAGGCGTTCCGTGCGCTCGTCTCCTATGCCAGCTATCGCCGCGCGGCGGGCGACAGCGTCGTGCTCAGGCCGGGGGCGACGCTTGCCGCGCCGCAATGGCAGGCGTGCGAGGGCAAGCCGCGCGCGGCGGTGTTCGACGCGGACGAGACGGTGGTGCTCAACCTCGGCATCGAGGCGCTGGCGGCGCGCGATCCTGGCGCGCCGTTCGATCCGGCGCAATGGGCGCGCTGGGAGCGGACCGGCGCCAAGGCGGTCGCGCCGGTGCCGGGCGCGGTCGAGGCGTTCGCCGCGCTGCGTGCCGCCAACATCACGGTCATCATCAACAGCAATCGCGGCGCCGTCACCGCCGCCGGCACGGTCGCCGGGCTGAAGGCGGCGGGGCTGGGCGATTTCACCCCCGGCACCGACCTGTTCCTGCGCGACGGGCCGAGCGGCAAGGATGCGCGCCGCAGCGCGATCGCCGCGCGCTATTGCGTCGTCGCGATGGCGGGCGATCAGCTCGGCGATTTCAGCGACCTGTTCAACGCAATCCCCTCCGCCGCCGAGCGCCGCCGTGTCGCCGACAGCGGCGCGATCGCCGATCTGTGGGGCAACGGCTGGTTCGTGCTGCCCAACCCGGTCTACGGCAGCGGGCTCAAGGGCGGGTTCGACGAGGTGTTTCCCCTCGACAAACGCTGGAGCGATACGCCGTGAAACCGTCGAAGCCGCGCGCCATTCCCTTGTCCGCCATCCCCAATCTCGGCGCCAGATCGGCCGAGGTGGCGCGGATCTGGATCACCGACCGGTCGGGCTCGACCGTGGTGATCGATGCCGGCGTGCTCGCCGATGCGGAGATGTTCGGCGTGCTGATGGCCGACACGATCGGCCACGCCGCCAAGGCGCATGCGCAGGCGCTCGGCATGGCCGAGGCGGAAGCCGCGGCGCTGATCTGGCGTGGTCTCGACGGCGCGCGTCCCGAACTCGATCCCGACGCCGTCGCGAAGATCGCCAACCATCCCGGAGGACTGAACTGATGGCCACGCAAGCGAAGGGCTGGGATCGCAACCAGATGGCGGCGCGCGCCGCGCAGGAACTGCGCGACGGCTATTACGTCAACCTCGGCATCGGTATCCCGACGCTGGTCGCCAACAATATTCCCGCCGGGATCACGGTGACCTTGCAGTCGGAGAACGGCATGCTCGGCATCGGGCCGTTCCCGTACGACGACGAGGTCGACCCCGACCTCATCAACGCCGGCAAGCAGACGATCAGCGAATTGCCGCAAAGCGCCTATTTCGGCAGCGAGCAGAGCTTCGCGATGATCCGCGGCGGGCATATCGACCTGACGGTGCTCGGCGCGATGGAGGTGAGCGAGGGCGGCGACATCGCCAACTGGATGATCCCCGGCAAGATGATCAAGGGGATGGGTGGCGCGATGGACCTCGTCGCCGGGGTCAAGCAGATCATCGTCGTGATGGATCATAATGCCAAAGACGGCAGCCCCAAGTTCATCCCCGCCTGTACGCTGCCCCTGACCGGCAAGAACGTGGTCGACATGATCGTCACCGACCTCGCCGTGTTCCGGCGGCCGGATCACCAATCGCCGTTCCGGCTGATCGAACTGGCGCCGGGCGTGACCGCGGACGAGGTGGCGGCGAAGACGACGGCGCGGTTCGACCGGTAATGGATCTCGGCGCCCCCGATACGCCGCGCTGGGTGCAGCGGTTCGCCAATTTCGACGGGGCTTTGGTGTTGCTGCGGGAGGGCGTGGACCTGCTGGACGGAGATGTTCATCCGATCGTGCAGGAGGGGGTTATCCAGCGGTTCGAATATACGTTCGAACTCGCCTGGAAGACGCTGAAGGACTTTCTGGTCTGGCGTAAGGTCACGCTGGAGCGCAGCGGCCCCGGCGACGTGCTCCGCACGGCATTCGCCTTCGGCTATATCGAGGAAGGCCCGATCTGGATGGACGCGCTGGATGCGCGTAATGAAATGTCGCACGTCTACCGCCGGCAGGCGTTCGAGCGGGTGGTCGCCGATATCCGGGCGCGCTTCCTCGAGCGATTCGAAGATTTGCACCTGATGCTGATGCTCGAACGGGCAAAGCTTGGCTGACGCGGACGGCATCGTGATGTCGGAACGGGACCGGGCCATCATACGGTCCGTGCTCGCCCCCTTTGCCGATCGGATCGATCGGGTCGGTGTGTTCGGCTCGCGGGCGCTCGGGACCGCGCGTCCGGCGTCCGATATCGATCTCATATTATGGGGCGATATCGATGGCAGGACTTTGGCACGATTGGCGACATTGTTCGGTGAAAGCAGCCTCGCCGTATCGGTGGATGTTATCCTTTATGGTCCCGAGCTGGCCGCAGCGTTGCGACGGCATATCGACCGGGTGGCCAAGACGCTTTTCATACGTGCCGACCTTCGGGCCGGGGTCGTTCAGACCGGAATCAGGGACTAGGCGGCAGCCGGTCGGACGATTCCCCGCTATGAATAGATAGTCGAGATGGGACCTGCAGCCATGGGTTACGTGCTGATCACCGCCAATCGCAATTATTCGAGCTGGTCGCTGCGGCCGTGGGCGGTGATGACGGCGCTCGGCATTCCGTTCGAGGATCGGATCGAACCCTTTGCGGCGGCAAGTAACTGGGAGGCGTTTCGCGTCTTTTCGCCAAGCGGGCAGGTGCCGGTGCTGATCGACGGCGATCGTACTGTCTGGGACTCGCTCGGCATCACATTGTATCTTGCCGAGCGGCACGATGGCGTCTGGCCGCGGGACGAGGCGGCGCGCGCCTGGGCGATGTGCGCGGTCACCGAGATGCATGGCGGCTTTTCGGCGCTGCGCAACGAGCGGATGATGAGCGTCGGCGTCCGCGCGACTCCGCATCCGGCGTCGCCGGCGCTGGATCGCGATATTTTGCGGATCAAGGAATTATGGGCGGAAGGGCTCGATCGCTTTGGCGGTCCGTGGCTGGCGGGGGAGCGCTTCACCGCGGTCGATGCCTTCTACGCGCCGGTCGCGTTTCGCGTGCGGACCTTCGGGATCGACGTTGGCGATGCCGGAAGTCGCTGGTGCGAAAGCCTTTTCGCGCATCCCGCGATCAAGGCATGGGAAGCGGCGGCGCTGACGGAAACATGGCGCGAGCCGGCGCATGAAGACGAGATGCGCGCGTGCGGCACGATCTTCGAAGATCATCGCGCGCTTTAATATCACAGGCAACAATCTGTCGCGCAGGCTTTCGCTCGCGCATCATTTCCGTTAACGGGCGCGCATCATGGCTTCCCGACCGCAAACGCTGTACGAAAAGATCTGGGCTGCTCATGTCGTCGAACGGCGCGACGACGGCACCTGCCTCATCTACATCGACCGGCACCTCGTCCATGAGGTGACCAGCCCGCAGGCGTTCGAGGGGCTTCGCGTCGCCGGGCGGCGGGTGCGGCGGCCCGAGCTGACGCTTGCGGTGCCCGATCACAACCTGCCGACGACGCCGCGCGTCGATGCCGCCGGGCGGATGCTGCCGATCGCCGATCCGGAAAGCGCGCAGCAGCTCGATGCGCTGCGCCGCAATACCGCGGAGTTCGGCGTCGACTATATCGATGCGACCGCGGCGGAGCAGGGCATCGTCCATGTCGTCGGGCCGGAACTGGGCTTCACGCTGCCCGGCACGACCCTGGTGTGCGGCGACAGCCATACCTCGACGCATGGCGCCTTGGGCGCATTGGCGTTCGGCATCGGCACCAGCGAGGTGGAGCATGTGCTCGCGACGCAGACGCTGCTGCTCAGCCAGTCGAAGACGATGGAGGTGCGCGTCGACGGCACGCTGGGCTTCGGCGTCAGCCCCAAGGACGTGATCCTCGCGATCATGGGCCGGATCGGAGCGGCGGGCGGAACCGGCCATGTCATCGAATATACCGGCGAGGTGATCCGCGCCATGTCGATCGAGGGGCGGATGACCGTCGCCAACATGTCGATCGAGGGCGGCGCGCGCGCCGGGCTGGTCGCGCCCGACGACGTGACCTTCGCCTATCTGAAGGGGCGACCGATGGCGCCGCAGGGCGAGGCGTGGGACAAGGCTGTCGCCTGGTGGCGCAGCCTCGCCACCGACCCCGCCGCGACCTACGACAAGAGCGTGCGGCTCGACGCGACCGATATCGCGCCGGCGCTGACCTGGGGGACGAGCCCCGAGGACGTCGTGCCGATCACCGGCGTCGTCCCCGAACCCGACAGTTTCGCCGATCCCGCCAAGCGCGCGGCGGCACAGCGCAGCCTCGATTATATGGGGCTGACGCCGGGGACGGCGATGCAGGACGTTCCCGTCCAGCACGTCTTCATCGGCAGCTGCACCAACAGCCGGATCGAGGATCTGCGCGCCGCCGCCGCGGTCGCCGAGGGACGCCATGTCGCCGACGGCGTGCGGGCGATGGTCGTGCCGGGATCGGGGCTGGTCAAGCGGCAGGCGGAGGCCGAGGGGCTCGACCGGGTGTTCGTGCAGGCCGGCTTCGAATGGCGCGAGCCGGGCTGTTCGATGTGCCTCGCGATGAACCCCGACAAGGTGCCTGCGGGGGAGCGGTGCGCGTCCACGTCGAACCGGAATTTCGTGGGTCGACAGGGACCTGGCGCGCGCACACACCTGTTGTCGCCGGCAATGGCGGCGGCGGCGGCGGTGACCGGGCGGCTCGCCGACGTACGGGATCTGATGGGAGCGACGCGATGAAGAAGGTATTGGTATTGCTGGTGGCGGGCGCGATGATGAGCGGCGTCGCCGCCTATGTCGCGGGCGCGCGCGTGCTTGCGCATCCGGTCAAGACCGAACGCTAGAAGGCGCCGATATGCAGCCCGTCACGACCGTTACCGGCACCGCCTATCCCTGGGGTGCCAAGAATATCGACACCGACATCATCATCCCGGCGCATTGGCTCAAGACCATCACGCGCTCGGGGCTGGCGCGCGGCGCGTTCGAGACGGTGCGTGCGCAGCCGGGCAACGTCTTCGACGACCCGCGTTATGCCGGTGCGCCGATCCTGATCGCCGGCGACAATTTCGGCTGCGGATCGAGCCGCGAACATGCCGCCTGGGCGCTCGCCGACATGGGCGTGCGTGCGGTGATCGCGCCGAGCTTCTCCGACATCTTCTCGGGCAATGCGTTCAAGAACGGCATCGTGCCGGTGGTGCTGCCGCAGGAGGCGGTGGATCGTCTCGTCGAGGTGGCGAAGGAGCAGCCGGTCACCGTCGACCTCGAGACGATGACGGTGACGACGCCCTATCAGGACCGCTTCGCCTTCGACCTCGATCCGTTCCGCCGGCAATGCCTGATGGAGGGGCTGGACGAGATCGGCCTGACGATGGCAAGGGATACCGCGATTTCGAAATTCGAGGGTGCGGTGGATCAACATCGCCCCTGGATCGCGAGCAGGAGCGGTTATGCGGGCATTGCTGTCGACGGCGTCGGGCGGACCTGACACTCTAGAACTCACCGAACTGCCCGATCCGGCACCGGCCAAGGGGCAGGTGCGGATCGCGGTCAAGGCCTGCGCGATCAACTATCCCGACGTCCTGATCATCGAGGACAAATATCAGTTCAAGCCGCCGCGCCCGTTCGCGCCGGGCGGCGAGATCGCCGGCGTGATCGACGCGCTCGGCGAGGGCGTCAGCGACTGGCAGATCGGCGACCGCGTGATGGGGGTGATCGGCCATGGCGGCCTCGCCACCAGCATCGTCACCGAGCCGCGGCGGCTCTATCGCCTGCCCGTGGAGCGCGACTTCGCCGAGGGCGCGGCGCTGATCCTCACCTATGCCACGACGATCCATGCCTTGCTCGACCGCGGGCGGTTGCAGGCGGGCCAGTCGCTGCTGGTGCTCGGTGCGGCCGGCGGCGTCGGGCTGGCGGCGATCGAACTCGGCAAGGCCTATGGCGCACGCGTCGTCGCGGCGGTGTCGTCGGAGGAGAAAGCGGCGGCGGCGACCGCCGCTGGCGCGGACGAGACGGTCGTCTACGGTCGCGCGCCGTTCGACAAGGAGGCGTCGAAGGCGCTCGCCGAACGGTTCAAGGCGGCGGGCGGGCGCGGCGGGTTCGATGTGATCTACGATCCGGTCGGCGGCGATTATGCCGAGCCGGCGCTGCGCGCGATCGGCTGGGAAGGGCGCTATCTCGTCGTCGGCTTTCCGGCCGGCATCCCGAAGCTGCCGCTCAATCTGACGCTGCTCAAGAGCTGCGATGTCTGCGGGGTGTTCTGGGGCGCTTTCGCGGCACGCGATCCACAGGCCAATGCGGCGCATGTCGCGCGGCTGTTCGAATTGTGGCGCGACGGAAAGATCGCGCCGAAGGTGACCGAGACCTTTCCGCTGGAGCGCGGCGGCGACGCGATCGCGAAGATGGCGGCGCGCGGCGCGATCGGGAAGCTGGTGGTCGCGGTCGGCTGACGGTCAGCGGATCGCGAAGAAGATCGCGAGCATCAACGCCCAGAGCAACAGCGATATCGCCGATCCGACGACGATGCCGGTGAGCGGCGCGGCGCGGGTGGGCTGCGAATGGCCTCCGGCGGGGACGGGCCTCTTGATCATGATCCTTCTCCTGCGGTCGAGCGGGGTGCTCGCCCTCACATAGTTATCGCATCGTTAACTCTTTTGTTCCGAACGACTTATGCTTGGCATGGGGACTGCGGTTCCGGGCATCCGTTGCGCGTGCGCAGACGCGCCCCTATGTGCGGAGGAGCAAAAAACGGGGTGAGTGACGATGTCCATGTTCGACGACCGTGAGCGCGCCCATGAGGCGGCGTTCGCGCGTGAGGAGGAGATGGCGTTTCGCATCACCGCGCGCCGCAATCGCCTGCTCGGCCAATGGGCCGCCGCGCAGATGGGGCTGACGCCGGAAGAGACCGATTCCTATGCCAAGGCGGTAGTCCAGGCGGACTTCGAGGAATCCGGCGAGGAGGACGTCGTGCGCAAGCTGTTGGGCGACCTGACCGCCGCCGGTGTCGAGACCGACGATGCCGCGGTGCGCCGCGCGCTCGCCGAGAAGATGATCGAGGCGCGGCGGCAGCTGATCCAGGCGGAGCAGGGCTGATGCCGATGGCCGCCGACGACATCGCCGCGCTGATCCGCGCCGCCATCCCCGACGCCGAGGTCGAGATCACCGACCTCGCCGGCGACGGCGATCATTATGCCGCCCGCGTCGTATCGGCGAGCTTCGCCGGTCTGCCGCTCCGCAAGCAACACCAAGCCGTATATGCGGCGCTCGGCCAGCGCATGGGCGGCGAACTCCACGCCCTGCAGCTCAAGACCGCCGCCGCCTGAGGATGATGACCATGACTGACGACACCAACGCCCGCATCGACGCCGTCGTGAAGAACAATGCCGTGGTATTGTTCATGAAGGGCAGTCCGCTGTTCCCGCAATGCGGCTTCTCCAGCCGCGCGGTCGCGATCCTCGACCATCTCAACGTCGACTATGAGAGCGTCGACGTGCTGCAGGACCAGGGCATCCGCCAGGGCATCAAGGCCTATTCGGACTGGCCGACGATCCCGCAGCTTTACGTCGGCGGCGAATTCGTCGGCGGATCGGACATCATGATGGAAATGTATGAGAGCGGCGAACTGGCGACGCTGTTGAAGGGCGATACGGCCGCAGCCTGACCGGTGCCGGGTGCGGGTGGGGTCGCGAGACGCGGAAAAGCGATGACCCCACCCTGCTGAAGCGTCGTGACGCTCGGCTGGCTCTCGATATGCAGACGTCGTGCCAATCGTGCGGAGCGGCGGATTTCCGCCGTTTATACGGTTAACGGCCGTCTCGTGCCGCACCGACCTGTAAGCGATCCCGACATCGCCGCATCCCTCTTGACTACGTCCGTAAACGGTACGATTACACCTGTAGTCCAACAGGAGCGTAGCCGTGGTCGAACGAATCAGCGATGCCGAACATGCGGTCATGGAGGTGCTGTGGGACGAGGCGCCGCTTACCGCGCAGGACGTGGCCGAACGCGTCGATCCCGCCCGCGGGTGGAGCGCCAACACCGTCAAGACGCTGCTTGGCCGGCTGCTCGCCAAGACCGCGATCGCGCATGAGGAGGATGGCCGCCGCTATCTCTATCGCCCGCTCGTCGCGCGTGGCGATTATGTGTCGGGCGAATCGAAGCGGCTGATCGACCGCCTGTTCGGCGGTAAATTGACGCCGCTGGTCGCGCATCTCGCCGAGCGCGACGAACTCACCGCGACCGACATCGCCGAGATCGAGGCGCTGTTGAAGGACCTCAAGCAGTGATCGGCTGGCTGGTCGAGGCGCTGATCGCCTCCACGCTCCTGATGGCGCTGGTCATGCTGGTGCGCGCGCCGGTGCGCAACGCCTTCGGGCCGCAGGTCGCTTATGCCCTGTGGGCGCTGCCGTTGCTGCGCCTGCTGCTGCCACCGCTGCCCGCGGCGTGGCAGGAGGTGGCGGCGACGCCGATCAGCCGCGCCAGCGACACGCTCACCATCCTGGTCGCCGATGGCGCCGCGAACGATACGGTGGCGCCGGTGGCGGTCGCCGCGCCGGCGATCGGCTGGATCGTCGGCCTGTTGTGGGCGGCTGGCGCGCTCGGCTTCCTCGTCTGGCACCTGACCAGCCATCGGCGCCACTGCCGCCGCCTGCTCGGCACCGCGGCGAGCATCGAGGAGGTGCGCGGCGTGCACATCATCGCCAGCGAGGCGGCGGCCGGGCCGCTCGCCTTCGGCGTGATGCGCCGCTACGTCGCCTTTCCACTCGATTTCGCCGACCGCTACGACGCCGACGAGCGGGAGCTGGCGCTGGAGCATGAGATCGGCCACCACCAGCGCGGCGACCTGATCGCCAATTGGATCGCGCTCGGCGTGCTGGCGCTGCACTGGTTCAATCCGGTCGCCTGGCGTGCGTTTCGCGCCTTCCGCGCCGATCAGGAACTCGCCAACGATGCTCGCGTCCTCGCCGGCCGATCGACGATCGACCGCCACGCTTATGCCTGCGCCATCGTCAAGGCGGCGCATGGCGGCGCGGTCTCTGCGGCCTGTCATCTGCACACCATCGACGATCTGAAAGGGAGACTCCGCATGCTGTCCACCTCGCCGCGTTCGCGCCGCCGCCTCGCTCTGGGTGGTGCGCTGGTCTCGACTGTCGTGCTCGGCGGGCTCGGCGTGACCGCCTCGGGCACCAGCGCCGCCGCGGCGATCAGCCATCGGGTCGGCAACACGATGGGGATCGACCTGCAGGCGACGTCGGCCGCCCTCGACATGCCCGAGATGCCGGAAACGCCGGAAACGCCGGAGATGCCGGCAATGCCGGCCATGCCGGCGATGGCGGATGCCGCGAAGCCGGCTCCGAGCGTCCGCCGCATCGTCGTCAAGCGGACCGCCACGGACAGCAGCACCCATAGCACGACGGAGAACGGGCACCCCGACGCTCGCGAGCTCCAGGCGATGGTCGACCGGTCGATGCGGACCGTGCCCGAGGTCAGCGAGCGCAATTGCAGCCTCGGCCGGGATGGCGAGGCGCAGCAATTCGTCGTGCAGGGCCGCAAGGGCGGAAAGCGGACGATGGTGATCTGCACCAACCGTATCCGCGTCGCGACCGCCGCCAGCGCTGCCGCCACGGTCAATGCCGCCGAAATCCGCCGCAACGCGATGGCGAGCGCGCTGGCGAGCGTCGAGGCCTCGCGGGCCAGCATCGCCGCCAACCAGCTCATCCCCGCCAGCGGGCGCAAGGAGGCGCTGGCCGAGATGGATTCGGCACTGGCGGAATTGCGCGCGGAAATGGCTTCGCCCGACAAGGATTGATGCGGCCCATCCGGTGTTCCCGCGAAAGCGGGAACCCGGGGCCAAGCAGAGCGACGTCCGATCGCGTACGGGACTCCTGGACTCCCGCTTTCGCGGGAGCACTGGGGCAGTTCTCGCCGTCATCCGGGCAGGCGGATTCGGCCACTGCGTGGCGGCCCGTCTGGAGCGACCGCCGCCGCCGGGTGGCACCCCCACCGGTCATCGCCTCTTGCGCTCCGCGGCGCATCGCGCCACATCCGACCCAATGGCCGAGCATCTGACCGGTATCCCGATCCAGCTCGAGCCGCTCGTCACCCGTGTGCTCGCGCCCAATTCGTCGCCTTATACCTATGGCGGTACGCAGACGCATGTCGTCGGCGGCGGCGATCTTGCGGTGATCGATCCGGGTCCCGACGATGCCGCGCACGTCGAGACGCTGCTGCGGGTGATCGCCGGCCGGCCGGTCCGTGCGATCGTCATCACCCATCATCATCGCGACCACAGTCCCGCCAGCCGGCCGCTCGCCGCCGCGACCGGCGCGCCGATCGTCGGTGCCGCGCCGGTGCATGTCGCCAGCGAGACGCCCGGGATGGATGCGGCGTTCGACGCGGCCTATGCGCCCGATCGCGTGCTGGCCGAGGGCGAGAGCGTCGCCGGCGACGGCTGGACGCTGGCCGCGCTGGCGACGCCAGGCCATACGTCGAACCATCTCGCCTTCGCGCTGCCCGAGACGAAGGCGCTGTTCTCCGGCGATCACGTAATGGGCTGGGCGACGAGCGTGATCTCGCCGCCCGACGGCGACATGGGGCAGTATATGGCGAGCCTCGACAAGCTGCTCGGCCGCGACGATCGCATCTATTATCCCGGCCATGGCGAGGCGGTGGACCAGCCGCAGCGGCTGGTGCGCGGCATGCTGGGGCATCGCAAGCAGCGCGAGGGACAGATCCTGCGGCTGGTGCGCGAGACGCCGCTGGCGCTGGAGGAGATGACGCGGCGGATGTACGTCGGGCTCGACCCGCGTTTGATCCCGGCGGCGCAACGATCGGTGCTCGCGCACCTCTATGATCTGCAAAGACGGCAACGGGTGAGCGAGGAGGGTGACGTATGGCGGAGCAGCGAATGAGCAATCCCATGCCCGACGCCCCCGCGACGCCGGCGGGCCGGTCGTCGACCGGTTCGTTCCTCGGCAAGGCGGCGGGGATCATCGTGCTGCTGGCGCTTGCCGTGCTGATCGGCCTGTGGGGCGTGCAGCGCTACGTCGAGCGTCGGCTGTCGCCCGATCCGACCACCGTCGCCAGCGCCAGCCTGCAAGGGCTGCGCGAACAGAACCGCCTGTCCGCCTTCGCCGCGCGCTTCGTCGCGGTGAGCACGTCGCGCCAGTCGCAGCTCGGCCTGTCGACCGAGAAGACGCTGATCATGCCCGGTCTCGTCCGCTACGAGGTCGACCTCGGCAAGCTGACCCAGCGCGACGTCGCCTGGGACCCCGACAGCCGGACGCTGTCGGTGCGGTTGCCGCCGATCGAACTCGACGGGCCGCAGGTCGATCTTACCGCGATCCGCGAATATGGCAGCGGCGGCATCCTGTCGCGGCTGACCGACGCCGACACCGCGCTCGACACCGCGAATCGCCGCGCCGGGCAGGCCGAACTGGTGCGGCAGGCGCGCGATGCGACGCCGATGAAGCTGGCGCGCGACGCGACCCGGCGCGCGGTCGAGAACAGCTTCGTCATGCCACTGCGCGCCGCCGGGATCGACGCCAGCGTCAAGGTGACTTTCGCCGACGATCCCACGGCGGCGACCGAGCGCTGGGACGCGAGCCGGTCGCTGGCGGAAGTGCTTGGCAATTCTCGATGACGGCGGACGTTGAGGGGCGGCGCGCAATCGCCTAACGAGGGCGTTATGGAACTGACCAACAGCTTCGCCGGGCTCGACCTGCGCGCCGAGATCGAGCGCCTCCGCAAGGAGCGCAACGCGGTGATCCTCGCGCATTATTATCAGAAGCCGGAGTTGCAGGACCTCGCCGATTTCGTCGGCGACAGCCTCGACCTCAGCCGCAAGGCGCAGGCGACCGATGCCGACGTGATCGCCTTTTGCGGGGTGCGCTTCATGGCGGAGACCGCGAAGATCCTCAGCCCCGACAAGATCGTCGTGCTGCCCGACATGGATGCCGGTTGCAGCCTTGAGGACAGTTGCCCGCCCGACCAGTTCGCCGCGTTCCGCGCCGCGCATCCCGATCATATCGCGCTGACCTACATCAATTGCTCGACCGAGGTGAAGGCGCTGAGCGACGTCATCGTCACCTCGTCGTCGGCGGAGACGATCCTGGCGCAATTGCCACGCGACCAGAAGATCATCTTCGGCCCCGACCGCAATCTCGGCGGCTATCTCCAGCGCAAGACCGGTCGCGAGCTGCTGCTGTGGCCGGGCGTGTGCATCGTCCACGAGGCGTTCAGCGAAACCGAGCTGATGAAGCTGAAGGCGCAGAACCCCGGTGCGCCGGTCGCCGCGCATCCCGAATGTCCGGCGGTGATCCTCGACCATGCCGATTACGTCGGATCGACGCGCGGCATCCTCGAATTCGCCAATGCCATGCCCGGCGAGACGCTGATCGTCGCGACCGAGCCGCACATCATCCACCAGATGGAGAAGGCGATGCCGCTGAAGAATTTCATCGGCGCGCCGGGGGCGGACGGCAACTGCAACTGCAACATCTGCCCGTATATGGCGCTCAACACGATGGAGAAGCTCTACGTCGCGCTGCGCGACCTGACGCCGCGCATCGAGATCGAGGAGGGCCTGCGCGTCAAGGCGAAGAAGAGCCTCGACGCGATGCTGTCGATGGCCTCGGCGACGGTCGGACAGGGCGATCTCGGCCCGACGCCGTTCCGCGTGGTGCCGGTCACCGGCGACTGATCCGTCAGTGCGAGGTTGCGGTGGTCGGGGCGAGCAGGTGACGGGCTTCGTTGATGTGGATGCCGACCAGGATCAGCTCCAGCTCGTCCGCCTTCTGCAACGCGGCGGCGAGCAACTGGTGGAGCTCCTCCAAGGCCTCGCGTTCGGTCATCGCCTTGCTTCCCCGTGATTCGGCGGCGGACCCATGACAATAGGGTCCGCGACGCCATATGACAGGATCGTATACGTATGTCGCGCTTTACTCTAGACGGATTCGACCTCGACGGCTTCGTCGCCGCGACTTTGGCGGAGGATCTGGGCGAAGGCGGCGACATCACCTCGGCAGCGGTGATCCCGGCGGAGGCGCGCTTCACCGGGGTCATGGACACGCGCGACGCGATCGTCGTCGCCGGGCTCGGCATCGCGGAAGCGTTTTTCCGTGCACTCGACCCGGCGGTGCGGATCACCCGGCTGGTCGAGGATGGCGCCCGGGTGGCGGCGCATAGCGAGCTGATGCGGCTGGAGGGATCGGCGCGGGCGCTGCTCACCGCCGAGCGTTCGGCGCTCAACACGGTGCAGCATCTTTCGGGGATCGCGACGCTGACCCGCGCCTATGTCGATGCGATCGCGGATACCGGCGCGGTACTGCTCGACACGCGCAAGACGATCCCGGGTCTGCGCCGGCTGGAGAAATACGCGACGCGCACCGGCGGTGCGCAGAACCACCGGCTCGGCCTGTGGGATGCGGCGATGATCAAGGACAATCACATCGCGGTCGCCGGCGGCATCGCGCCGGCGGTGCAGCGGGCGGTCGCGGCGGGGATCGCGCGGATCATCGTCGAGGTCGACCGGCTCGACCAGATCGCGCCCGCTCTGGACGCGGGGGCGACGCATCTGCTGCTCGACAACATGCCGCCGGCGCTGCTGCGCGAGGCGGTGGCATCGGTCGGCGGACGCGTGCCGACCGAGGCCTCGGGCGGGGTGCGGCTCGACACGGTGCGGGCGATCGCGGAGAGCGGCGTCACCTACGTCTCGGTCGGGCGGCTGACCCAATCGGCGCCCGCGGCGGATATCGGCCTCGATTTCACGGTGATATGAGCGGCGGCTTGCACGCCCCGCCGGGGCGGCTAGGCTGATATCGAGCAGCAAGGGGAGTTGTCGTGACCAAACCGCCATCCATCGTCCGGTTCGAGCAATTCTATTGGGCGTCGGTGATCCTCGGCCTGATCAATACCGGGCTGAACTGGCGCACGTCGCAGGCCGCTTTGGCCTCCAATCCGATGCTTGCGAGCATGTCGTGGCTGCTGCCGGCGATGCAGGTGCTCGGGCTCGCGATCACGGTGCTGATCTGGTTCTTCATCGTCCGCCGCCCGAGCGTGGTGGCGAAATGGGTGCAGGTGGTGTTCGCGGCGTTCGGCGTGTTCGCGGTCCTCTCGGCGATCGTGCTGATCGCGCTGGGCCGGTCGGCGATCAACGCGCAGCTCGCGCTCGGACTGGTCGCCAACATCCTCTACGTCGCCGCGGCGGTGATGCTGTTCAAGCCGGACGCCAAGGCGTGGTTCGGCGAGGGGCTGGACGAGGACGACGATCTCGACGTGGTCGAAACGCCGGACGCGCCGCGATGGTGATGGCGCGGTTCGCGCTCGTCGCGCTGCTCGCGGCGACCCCTGCCGCGGTGCAGGCGCAGGCCTATCAATGCGCCGCCCCGACGAGCATCGAACGGCCGCACCCGGACCTGCCGAGCGACAGCCAGCCGCGGCGATTGCTGCCGATCGGCGGCTATACGCTGGCGATCACCTGGGCTCCGCAATATTGCCGCGATCACGACCGCGACGGCGGCGCGCGCTTCCAGTGCGCGGCGGGCAACCGCTTCGGCTTCACGCTGCACGGGCTGTGGCCCGACGGCATCGGCAAGGACTGGCCGCAATATTGCCAGGCGACCCCCTTGCTGCCGCGTGCGGTGATCCAGAAGCATATCTGCAGCACGCCGTCGGCGCAGCTGATGCAGCACGAATGGTCGAAGCACGGCACCTGCATGGCCGGCTACAAGCCCGACCGCTATTTCGCCACCTCGACCCGCCTGTACGGCAAGCTGCGCTATCCCGACATGGATGCCTTGTCGCGCGGGCCGCTGACCGCCGGTGGGCTGGCGGCGGCGGTGTCGCGCAGCAATCCGGGGCTCGGGCCGGACATGATGCGGGTGACGGCGACCAAACAGGGCTGGCTCGACGAGATCTGGATCTGCCTCGACGAGACGTTCCGCTATCAGCGCTGTCCGGCGCACCAAGGCGGTCTGTCCGCCGATGCGACGGTGAAGATCTGGCGCGGCGGCCGCTGAACGTCAGCCGATGATCGTCGCCGTCGCCGGATGATGCTTGTCGAGGTGGCGGCGGATAATCCGCAGGTTGCGGGTGTTCGACCGGAAGAAGAAATCGGGCACGGCGCCGACGAAGGGGATGATGCCCAGCGCCCAATCGATCCCGACGTTGCCGAACATCCGCGCCATCTGCAGCTTCGACATGCCGAGATTGCGGGCTTCCCATACCAGCCACGATCCGATCAGCGCGGCGATCGTGGTGCCGACGACCGGGACGAGATCGAGGATCACGTCGAGCCCGAGCTTGCGGTTGGTGCCGGGGATGGTGAACAGCCCCTCCATCACCCGCTCCATCGCTTCGAGCCGGATGCGGACCGAGGCTGCGTCACGGCCGACCGGCAAGGAGTCGAGCAGCGGACGCGCGTCCAGCGGGCGAGGGCGGGTGGTGGTCATCCCCCTTAATTGGTGTCGTCGCGCAGCCGGTTCAACGGGTGCCAGGCGCGGGCGTTGGGACGCCATTGGCGCAGCCGCATCGCGACCAGCGACCAGCGCAGCGGCCGCGCGATCGGGATGAACGGCGTGTCCGTCGCCAGCGCGGCATCGGCGACCGCGATCAGCCGCGAGCGTTCGGCGAGCGTCGGTGCCTCGCGGGCGGCGACCAGCGCGCCCCGTGCGGCCTCGCCGCAGACGACGCAGGCATTGGCGAGATACCAGCGCGCGCTGTCATAGGGGGCGACCTGATCGACCAGCCGCAATTCGGCATCGTCGTCGGGGCCGACGCGCTGCGGCGTGATGCCGACGGTGAGCAGCGACGCGGCGACCTGCGCATAGACCAGCGTCGCACCCGGCCCGCGCGGCAGCGCGATGCGCAGCACGACCGGCGCGCCATAGTCGGCGACGCGCGTCTGCGCGGCGGCGACGCGCTGTTCGGGGGTGAGCAGCGACCAGCCGGGCAGCGCCGGCGGCGCGGTCGAATCGAGCATGTCGGGCAGGAGGCGTTCGGCCGGTTCCCAATTGGGCATCACCGCGGCGGTGACCGCGGCGCGGTCGATCGCGCCGCTGAGTGCGGCGCGGTTGCCGGCGTCCGCGAGGAAGCCGTCGCGCTTGAGGATCGCGAAGCCGAACAGCCCGGCGGCGGGATCGAGACGGACGTTGGCGGGGGCGATCGACGCCAGGCCGATCAGCGGCCAGTCGAGGAAGGTGCCGCCGGCGACATAATCGGAGTCGCGCGCCGCGAAGCGGACGATGGCGCGGGCGGCGCGCTCGCCGATCAGGCGGACGTCCTGTTCGGGGCGCGTCCGGCGCTGATCGTCGGGATCGGCGCGGCCGGGATCGAAGGCGGGGCGAAGCAAGGGGCTGCGCGTGCCGCGGACGATGCGCATCGGTCCGGCGCCGCCGACGGTGCCGCTGCGCCACAGCGCCAGTTCAGGCTGGGCGAACAGCTTGAGCAGGTCGGGTCGCGGGCGCAGCAGCCGCACCTCGATGACCTGCGGCGTCATCGTCACGATCTCGTCGACCGCCGTCAGAAAGGGCAGGAGCGGGTTGCGCGATCCCCGGGCGAGCTGGTGGCGCAATTGCGCGACGACCTGATCGGCATCGACCCTGCTGCCGTCGCTCCACTGCGCCTCGCGCAGCCGGAAGATGTAGCTCATCCCCTGATCGATTACGATCCAGCGTTCGGCAAGCCCCGGTTCGATCTGGCCGCTGCCGTCGAACCGCACCAGCCCCTCGGCCGTGGCATCGAGCAGCAGCCGCGACGGCGTGTCGAGCCGGGTCCGGGCGGGATCGGCCGGGCGCGGCGGTGCACCGATGGCGCTGACGATCACCGGCCCCGAATCGGGGCGCTGATCGCAGCCGGCCAGCGCGGACGCGCCGATCCCGAGCAGCAACAGGATGGTGCGGACGGCGGGACTCGAACCCGCACTCCAAAGGAAGCCGATTTTAAGTCGGAAGCGTCTACCGATTTCGCCACGTCCGCACACGGTTGCACGACAAGCGCAACCAGCGCCGACCGTCAACCCGCTACGGGCGGGAAGCGCGGTCAGACGTTGAGGCGCGCGCGCATTTCCTTGCCGGGCTTGAAATAGGGAACGCGCTTGGCCTCGACCTCGACGGTCTCGCCAGTGCGCGGATTGCGGCCGATGCGGGCATCGCGGGCGCGGGTGGAAAAGGCACCGAAGCCACGCAGCTCGACGCGGCCGTTGGAGGCGAGGCGCCGTGCGATCTCGTCGAAGAAGGTCGAGACGATGGCGTCGACCTCGGCTCCCGACAGGTTCGGGTTCAGCTCACACAATTTTTGAACAAGTTCAGAACGGATCATCGCAAAACTCCCCCCCGGTTGATGCAACCGTGGCTTGATAGAGATCAATGGGGTCTGCGTATAGGGCCAAAATGAACTTAAACATAGAAACTTGGGCTGGAGCGGTATGAAACCACTCCAGCCCGAGCCGCCTTACTTCTTGTCGGCGTCCGCGACGCGGGCCTTGAGAGCCTCGCCGAGGATGTTGCCGAGCGTCGCGCCCGAGTCGGACGAGCCGTACTGCGCAACCGCCTGCTTCTCTTCGGAGATCTGCATCGCCTTGATCGAGAAGGTGGGCTTCTTCGACCGGTCGAAGCCGGTCACCATCGCGTCGAACTTCTGGCCGACCTGGAAACGCTCCGGACGCTGCTCGTCGCGATCGCGACCCAGATCCGTGCGCTTGATGAAGCCGGTCGCGCCATCGTCGCCCTGCTGTACTTCGAGGCCCGCATCACGGACTTCGAGGACGGTCACGGTGACGATCGCGTTCTTGTTCAGGCGATCGCCCGATGCCGCGATGCCACCGGCCGACGGGCCGCCGCGCTCGAGCTGCTTCATGCCGAGGCTGATGCGCTCCTTCTCGGCGTCGATGTCGAGCACCACCGCCTGCACGGTCTCGCCCTTGCGGTGCAGGTTGAGGGCATCCTCACCCGACACGCCCCAGGCGATGTCCGACATGTGGACCATGCCGTCGACGTCGTTGTCCAGACCGATGAACAGACCGAATTCGGTCGCGTTCTTGACTTCGCCCTCGACGGTCGAACCGATCGGATGGGCGGCGGCGAACGCTTCCCACGGATTGTTCTGCGCCTGCTTGAGGCCGAGGCTGATGCGACGCTTGTCCTCGTCGACCTCGAGCACGACGACATCAACTTCCTGGCTGGTCGAGACGATCTTGCCCGGATGGACGTTCTTCTTGGTCCAGGACATTTCCGAAACGTGGACGAGGCCTTCGATGCCCGCTTCCAGCTCGACGAACGCACCATATTCGGTGATGTTCGTGACGCGGCCCGACAGCTTGGCGCCGATCGGATACTTGGCCGACGCGCCGTCCCACGGATCCGACTCGAGCTGCTTCATGCCGAGGCTGATGCGCTGCGTGTCCTTGTTGATGCGGATGATCTGCACCTTCACCGTGTCGCCGATCGCGATCATCTCGGACGGATGATTGACGCGCTTGTAGCTGAGGTCGGTGACGTGGAGCAGGCCGTCGATGCCGCCGAGGTCGACGAACGCACCGTAATCGGTGATGTTCTTGACGACGCCGTCGATGATCTGGCCCTCGGCGAGGCTCTGGATCAGGCCCGAACGCTGCTCGGCGCGGGTTTCTTCCAGTACCGCGCGACGCGACACGACGATGTTGCCGCGCTTGCGGTCCATCTTGAGGATCTGGAACGGCTGGGGGATGTCCATCAGCGGCGTGACGTCACGCACCGGACGGATGTCGACCTGGCTGCCCGGCAGGAACGCGACGGCGCCCGACAGATCGACGGTGAAGCCGCCCTTGACGCGGCCGAAGATCACGCCCTCGACGCGCGCGGTCTTGCTGAACTCGAGCTCGAGCTTGTCCCAGGCGGCTTCGCGGCGGGCGCGATCGCGGCTGAGCATCGCTTCGCCATGCATGTTCTCAACGCGGTCGACATAGACTTCGACCTCGTCGCCGACCTTCAGGTCGGCCTTCTGGCCCGGTGCGGCGAATTCGCGCAGCGGCACGCGGCCTTCGGACTTCAGGCCGACGTCGATGACGGCGAGGTCGTTCTCGATGGCGGTGACGGTGCCGTGCACGACACGGCCCTCGAAGCTGTCGGCGCCGCCGAACATGTCATCGAGCATTGCGGCGAAATCGTCGCGGGTAGGAGTGGGCTGGGTAGCCATAGGGTTAGAGTGTCCTCGGGTTTATCTGTTTCCGGCCAAGCGGTTGGATCCGCTGGTCTTGGCTGAAAACGCCGCGGCGACCCCATGCCGGTCGCGGCATCCATTAAGCGTCGGCAGGCGGAGGAATGCGATGCGCTGCTTGCGAAAAGGGCGCGAACGGACCGGCCGGACGCGCCTACCTCCACGAACATCGGCTCGCAGGACCGGCGGGCCATAACCGAAAGCCCGCGTTTTGGCAAGGTAAGGGCACGGACGCGTCCGGCGGTGGTGCGTGGCGCGTCAGGCGGCCCGCGCGACATGGATGTGGACGGTAAGGCCCGCCGCCGTGGCGATGTTGACCAGCGCGTCGAGCGAGAATTTGGCCATCTTGCCCTGCAACAGGTCGTTGAGGCGCGGACGGGTGATGCCGAGCCGGGCGGCGGCGATGTCCTGCGCCACGTTCCAGGACCGGATATGGCTCTTCAACGTCGACAGCAGCTCGGATCGCGCCTGGAGATTCGCCGCTTCTGCCGGGGTATCGGCCAGTGCGTCGAACACACTGTCGAATGTCTGCGCTTCGATCATCATGACCTCCATAGGCTCAAGCGGTGTCTGGCAAGGTCGATATAGCGCTGCGGCGTTTTCTGGGTCTTCTTCCGAAAGGCGTGCAGGACGAGCACCGCATCCGGCAAGGTTGCAAGGTAGATCACGCGGAACGCACCCGATTCCTCACGTATCCGGATTTCACAGACGCCTTGGCCGATCGTCGTCATCGGCTTCCAGTCGTCCGGCAGGCGGCCCTGCTGTACTTGGTGAAGCTGGTGCCCCGCCGATGCCCGTGCATCCTCCGGGAATTCCCGAAGACGATCGAGACTGTCGCCGACGAAGGTGATCGGTTTCACGGCGATGGTGTATCAGAAACGATACATGCCGGCAATGACGTCGGAACCGGGTTGCCGCGAGGAGTGCCGGCGTCGTCAGGCCGGGCTGGCGCCGGCGCTCGGCTGCTGGCGGGCGCGGGTGGCGGTGCGGGCGTCGACCATGGCGATCGCGCGGGCGATGCTCGCCTCGATCGTCATTTGGCTGGTGTCGAGCAAAGCGGCGTCGGCGGCCATGCTGAGCGGCGCGGTGGAGCGGGCGCTGTCGCGCGTGTCGCGGGCGCGGATGTCCATCAGCACCTTGACGAAGGTGACGTCGATGCCCTTGCCGAGCAATTCCTTGTGGCGGCGCTGCGCGCGGATCTGCGGGGTCGCCTTGACGAACAATTTGGCGTCGGCGTCGGGCGCGATCACCGTGCCGATGTCGCGACCGTCGAGCACCGCGCCGCCGGGCTGGCGGGCGAAGCGCTTCTGGCGCTGCAGTAGCGAGGCGCGCACCAGCGGGTGGACCGAGACGATCGAGGCGAGCTGGCCGATATCGTCGGTGCGCAGCACGGGATCGTCGAGCAGCGCCTCGTCGAAATCGCAGGCGGCGACCGCATCGGCTTCCCTGGCGGGGTTGAGCTCCATCCGCTGCACGTTGAACGCCACGGCACGATAGAGCAGTCCGGTATCGAGATGCGGGAGGCCGTAATGCTGCGCGAGCGCCCTGGCGATGGTGCCTTTGCCCGACGCTGCTGGGCCGTCCACTGCGATGATCATGCTTCCTCCGACACTTCGTCCAATGTCTTATAGAAGACGGGATAGCTGGTCGCCACCGGGGCGACGTCGTCGATCGTGACGGGACGTGCCGCATGCAGGCCGGCGACCGTCATACTCATCGCGATGCGGTGATCGAGCTGCGAGGCGATGCGGCCGCCACCGGGGATGGCGTCGCCGCCGGTGCCGGTGATCGCGAGACCGTCCTCATATTCCTCGCAAGGAACGCCGCAGGCTTCCAGCGCCGCCTTCATCGCGGCGATCCGGTCGGATTCCTTGACGCGCAGCTCGTGCGCGCCGCGCGCGACGGTGCGGCCCTTGGCGAAGGCGGCGGCGACGAACAGCACCGGATATTCGTCGATCATGCTCGGCGCGAGTTCGGGCGGGACGTCGATCGCGGTGAGGGGGGCGTGGCGGACGCGCAGGTCGGCAACCGGCTCGCCGCCGACCTCGCGCCGGTCGAGTTCGGTGATGTCCGCGCCCATCAGCCGCAGCGCCGCGACCAGTCCGGTGCGGGTGACGTTGAGCCCGACGTTGCGGACGACGAGGTCGGAGCCGGGGACGATCGACGCCGCGACCAGCCAGAAGGCGGCGGAGGAGGGGTCGCCGGGGACGGTGATCGTCTGCGGCCTGAGTTCGGCCTCGCCGCGGATCGCGATGATGCGGCCGGCATCGCTCTCCTCGATGGTGATGTCGGCGCCGAAGCCGCGCAGCATCCGCTCGCTATGGTCGCGGGTCGCGACTGGCTCGATGACGCGGGTGATGCCGGGCGTGTTGAGCCCGGCAAGCAGCACCGCCGACTTAACCTGCGCCGAGGCGACCGGGAGCGTATAGGTGATCGGCACCGCCGGGCACAGGCCGCGCAGCATCAGCGGCAGCTTGCCGCCGGGGCTGGCGGTGACGTCGGCGCCCATCTGCGACAAAGGTTCGATGACCCGGCCCATCGGCCGGCCCGACAACGAGGCGTCGCCGGTGAAGGTGGCGGTGATCGGATGGCTCGCGACGAGGCCCATCAGCAGCCGCGTCGAGGTGCCGCTGTTGCCCATCTCCAGCGCGGTCGCGGGTTGCAGCAGGCCGCCGACGCCGACGCCGTCGACGCGCCACGCGCCGTCGCCGGTCCGCTCGATCGTCGCGCCCATCGCGCGCAGCGCCGCGGCGGTGGCGAGCACGTCCTCGCCCTCGAGCAGGCCGGTGATGTGGCTGGTGCCGACCGCCAGCGCCGAGAACATCAGCGAGCGGTGGCTGATCGACTTGTCGCCGGGGACCTGGAGGGTGCCGGTGAGGGGCCCGCGCGGGGCCACGCTCAGTTCCTGGGGAAGGGAGTGCGCCATGGGTCGAGGGCTTTGACAGCCACCTTGCGCTATGGCAAGGCGCCCACCAAGTCACGGGCTGGGGCAACCTTTGCCTGCGACACCCAATTCCGAAAGGCACAACACGGCATGATCAAGCCGGAATGGGGCACGAAGCGTACGTGCCCGAAATGCGCCACGCGCTTCTACGACCTCGAGAAGGACGACCCCGTCACCTGCATCAATTGCGGCACGACGTGGAATCCGGAGCCGATCCTGAAATCCAAGCAGCCGCTGCCGTTCGAGCAGGCCAAGCCCGACACCAAGGAAGCCGATCGCGACCTGGAAGGTGAGGACGAGGATCTGGAAGCGCTGGGCGAAGAGGAAGAGCCCTCGGCCGATGACGAGGTCGATCTCGGCGGCGACGACGATCTGGGCGTGGAAGCGCCGAACGACGAAGACGAACATTGATCTAAAAAAGGCATGGCAAGCATCGATTCAGCGCTTGCCATGCCCCGGTGCCCCCGCTAGTGGGGCGCCTCCCGAAACGAATGGGGCCGTAGCTCAGCTGGGAGAGCGCTGCAATGGCATTGCAGAGGTCAGGGGTTCGATCCCCCTCGGCTCCACCATTCGTCTCGTTCTGCCGCTGCGGGCGGTAGAGTTCCCAAAGCATCGGGTCGATCCAGCGGCTGTCATTTCGGTGACGGGCGCCTTTTCTGTTTGCGCTCGTCTTGCGTCGTGCCGGTCGTTGCCGGCTTACATCAAGCCTTCGTCGTGGTTTCGACCTTCCTTTGTGGGGCAACGGGCCGCTTTCCCGCTCGGACGTCGTTGGAGAGGGGGCGAGCCACGTTCGGGATGACGGAGCAGGCGACGTGCGACCTTCATGTCCTCAAGGGAGCGCTTCTCTGTGCCTCCACGCCTTCGCGCGGATCAAAAGCGGCTTCCCGGCTCTGCATGAACCGGAACGCTGCGACCACCAACGGCTATCCGGATCGCGCGGGTGGCGCTATCCGGCGGGGATGGTTGCCAATCTCTCGACCCCGCCGACCGTCGTCCCGGTCGGCGACAATCCCGTGCCGATCTGGGGCATGACCAATGCCGAGCGGCTGCGGCGGATGGCCGTCGCGCGCAAGCTGCCGTTCGGCGAGGCTGCCGGCAGCGACGTACTGCTCGCCAATCTCGCCTTCGCCTTCGATCCGTCGTGGCTGCCGCATCTGCTCGCCCTGCCGGGGACGGTGCTGACCCGCGCCGGCGTGCCGGTGCTCGCCCATGTCGCCGCCGATCAGGCCGAGCGGGTGCGGGCGGCGATGCTGGCCGACCGGCCGCTCGCGGCGGAGGGGCTGGCTGTGATCGAGGCAGAGGACGAGAACGGCATCTTCAACGAGGCCTTGCGCAAGCGCGAACGGCCGTTCGCCGAGCGGCTGACCCCGGCCAGCGTGCCCGCGATCGAGCGCGCGAGCTATACCGGCGCGTACAAGGGCGTGACCGACCTCCTCACCAAATATCTCTGGCCCGAATGGGCGTTATGGCTGACCCGGCTGTGCGCGCGCGCCGGCATCTCGCCCAATCAGGTGACCGCGATCGGTTCGGTGCTGTGCATCATCGCGACGGTCGCCTTCTGGTACGGCTGGTTCTGGAGCGGGCTGGCGATCGGCCTCGTCTTCATGGTGCTCGACACCGTCGACGGCAAACTGGCGCGCTGCACGATCACCTCGTCGGCGCTGGGCAACGCCTGGGACCATGGCGTCGACCTCGTCCATCCGCCCTTCTGGTGGTGGGCGTGGGCGACGGGCTGCGCCGCCTACGGCCGGCCGCTCGACCATGACACGTTCGTCGCGGTGATCGCGGCGATGCTGTTCGGCTATGTCGCGCAGCGGCTGATCGAGGGGGCGTTCATCGCCAAATTCGGGATGCATATCCACGTGTGGGAGCGGTTCGACAGCCGCTTCCGGCTCGTCACCGCGCGGCGCAACCCGAATATGGTGATCCTGTTCGCCGGGCTGCTGATCGGGCGGCCCGACTGGGGGATCGTCGCGGTGGCGGTGTGGACGATGCTGTCGCTCGTCGTCCATCTCGTCCGACTGGGGCAGGCGATGGCGGCCAGGGCGCGCGGGCGGAGGATCGTGAGCTGGCTGGCGTGAGTCCCGAAATACCGGATGCCGGGATCGAGGCGGGCATGTTCCCCGGCGGGCCGATGCGCGCAATCGCGCGCAACCTCGGCTGGATGCTGGCGAGCCGCGGCGTGCTCGCGGTGCTCAGCCTCGTCTATCTGGCGATCGTCACGCGCACGCTCGGCGTGTCGGGGTTCGGCCGCTTCGCGCTGATCACCGGTGCGAGCCAGGCGCTCGCCACCGTCGTCGGCTTCCAGACGTGGCAGATCATCGTCCGCTACGGCACCGAACATCTCGCCCCCGGCGGCGAGACGCGGCTGGCGCGGCTGTTCAAGGCGTGCGGGCTGCTCGATCTCGCCAGCGCGATCCTCGGCGTGATCCTCGCCGCGGTCATCATCCGCATCTGGGGCGAGCCGCTCGGCGTGCGGCCCGTCCATATGCGCGCGACGATGCTGTTCACGATCGCGCAATTGCTGTCGATCCGCTCGACCCCGCTCGGCATCCTGCGGCTGCGCGACCGCTTCTCGTTCGCCGCGGCGGCGGACAGCGTGACGCCGGTGATGCGGCTGCTCGGCGCGGTCACCGCGGCGATCTTCGTTCCTTCGGTCAGTGGTTTCCTCGTCGCCTGGGGGCTGGCCGAGGTGCTGACCGCCGCGGCCTATTGGGCGGCGCTGGCGCGGACCGGCGACCTCAGGCTGCTGTTCGCGCGCGGCGTCGGCGTGCGCGACGTCGTCGTCGACCATCCCGGCATCATCCGCTTTTCGCTCGCCACCAACGCCAGTTCCTCGCTCGGCCTGTCTAGCAAGCAGATCCCGCTGCTGCTCGTCGGCGGCACCGTCGGCACCGCTTCGGCGGGCGCGTTCCGGCTCGCGCTGCAACTGGCGCAGGCGCTGACCAAGGTGTCGCAATTGCTCGCCCGCGCCGCCTTTCCGGAGATCGTGCGCGCGGTCGCCGCGGGGGGACTCGCGCGGGTGCGGCGGATGATCCTCCGCTCGTTCCTGATGGCGACCGTCGTCGGTGCGGTCGCCTTCCTGCTCGTCGTGCTGCTCGGCCATCCGGTGCTGACGCTGATGGGCGGCAAGGAGTTCGGCCGCGCCTATCCGATCCTGCTGTGGCTCGCCGCGGCGGGGTGTATCGACCTCGTCACCGTCGGCTTCGAGCCGCTGCTGCTCGCCGCCAACCGGATCGGCGCGACCTTCATCGCGCGCGTCGTCGGCATCGTCGCGCTGTTCGGCGTCAGCTTCTGGCTGAGCCCGTCGCTGGAGGTGATCGGCGTGTCGATCGCGGTGCTGGTCAATGCGCTGGTCGTCGCGCTCCTGCTCGGGCTGGCGACGCAATCCCTGCTGCGGGTGAAACCAACCGATCGGGCGCGAGTTTGATCGCGACAGGCTGCCCGAGCGAAATACCGTAAATATCGGCTCAATTTCTTGTTGGGGCCGCAATCCTGCCCATTTCCTCTGTGACAGTTTGATGAAGAACTCGTGACGGAAGGGCGCAGGTTGGCGACTCGGATTGATGGACGATTGCCGGTCGGGCAGACGCTGGCGGGCCGCGTCGGCGACGTGCTGTGCCGCCGCACTGCGCTGGCGGATGCGCCGCGCACCGGTCGCCTGCCAGCGCCCCGCGCGCCGGTCCCCGCGCCCGCGCCGCTGCGTGTCGGCGTGATCGCCAACGGGCGGAGCCATCGCAACCTCAAGCAGGGCATGCGGCTCGATCACTGGCCCGACGTCTCCTATGCCGCGCCCGACACGTTCGAGGCACTGGAAGAGACGCTGCGCGATTATGCGGCGCGCGACATCGGGCTGCTGGTGGTCAATGGCGGCGACGGCACGTTGCGCGACGTGATGACCGCGGCGGCGCGGGTGTTCGAGACGCTGCCGGCGATGGCGATCATCCCGTCGGGCAAGACCAATGCGCTGGCGCTCGACCTCGGCATTCCCGACGACTGGACGGTGCGCGACGCGATCGCGGCGGCACGCGCCGGGCGCTTCGTGCAGCGGGCGCCGGTCGAGATCCTGCGGGGGCAGGACAGGCGGCCCGCGGCGCGCGGTTTCCTGCTCGGCATGGGCGGCTTCGTCCGCGCCACCGAACTGGCGCAGAGTACGCATCGCGTCGGCGCGTTCAACGGCGTCGCGGTGGCGCTGTCGCTCGGCTGGAGCATGGCGCAGACGATGTTCGGCGGTGCCGACAACGAATGGCGGCGCGGCACGACGATCCGCATCGGCGAGGATGGCTGCGCGCCGGTGACGCGGCAGCTCTATCTGCTGCTTGCCTCGACGCTGGAGCGGATGCCGGTCGGGCTGAAGCCGTTTGGGCGGCCGCGGCCGGGGCTCAAGCTGCTGACGGTCGACGCGCCGCCGCGCCACCTGTTCCGGATGCTGTCGCCGATCCTGACCGGCACCGCGGGCAGTCCGGCGGTCGCCAAGGGCTTTGCGCGCACCGATCCGCACCAGATCCGCGTCACCGCCGACGAGGGCTTCATCCTCGACGGCGAATTGTTCGCCGGCGGCGACCTGACCATCCGGGCGGGAGCGCCGATCCGGTTTGCCGCCCCGTGACGCAGACGCTGCTGTCGTTCGTCGCCGACGAGCTGGAGACGGCGGTGAGCGCGCCGATCGCCGCCGCCGCGCGCGAGGTGACGCGGCGGCTCGGCGGCGTCGCGGTGCTGTTCTATGGATCGGTGCTGCGTACCGGCGACCTGGACGGCGTGCTCGACTTCTACGTCCTGACCCCGCCGGCGCGCGGCTGGGGTCTGCGGGCATGGGCGACGCGGACGCTGTGGCCCGACGTCAGCTTCCATGAGATCACGCTGGGCACGCGGGTGATCCGCGCGAAGGTGGCGGCGATGCCGCTCGACACCTTCTGCCGCGCGGTCGAGGGGCGGACGATCGACACGACGATCTGGACGCGTTTCGCGCAGCCTGCCGCGTTGGTCTGGGCGGCCGATCCGCTGGTGCAGGCGCGGGTGGTGCGCGCGGTGGCCTATGCGACGGCGACCGCGGCGCGATTCGCCGCGGTGCTCGGGCCGCAGCACGGCCGGCCGGCTGATTTCTGGCTGGCGCTGTTCCGCCAGACCTATTCGGCCGAGCTGCGCGTCGAGGCGCCGGGGCGCGAGCGGCAAATCCTCGCCTTCGTGCCCGACCGGTTCGACGCGCTGCTGCCGCTGGCGTGGCAGGGGGCGGGGATCGGCCACGAGCGGCGGGGCGGAGAATATGCGCCCGTCGTCGCCGAGCGCGACGTGCGCGCGACGCTCGCTGCCTGGTGGTTGCGCCAGCGGCTCGGCAAATGGCTCAACGTGGCGCGGCTGATGAAGGCGGCGTTCACCTTCGAGGGCGCGGGCCGGTACGGGCTGTGGAAGCTTCAGCGCCATACCGGCGTCGACCTGCCGCTGACGCGCTGGCGCGAGCGGCATCCCATTCTCGCTGCGCCCGGCGTGATGTGGCGGGTGTGGCAGACGCGCGCGTCATGAGTTTCAACGCCCTGGTGCTGGCGGGATCGCGGGGCGGCGTCGATCCGCTGGCGGACTATGCCCGCGTGACGGACAAGGCGCTGATCCGGATCGGCGGCGCGACGATGCTGGAACGCGTGATCGTCGCGTTGCGTGCGGCGGGTGCGGCGCGGATCGCGGTGTCGGCCAATGCCCCGGCGGTGCGGGCGGAGGCGCTGCGGCTGGGTGCCGAGCCCGTCGATGCGGCGGCGGGGCCGAGTCTCAGCACGTTGCAGGGGCTGCGCGCGCTGGGTGCGCCGTTGCTGGTCACCACCGCCGACCACGCACTGTTGCGGCCCGAATGGATCACCGACTTCCTCGCCGATGCGCCGGCCGACGCGGACGTAGCCGCGCTGCTCGCGCGACGCGACACGGTCGAACGCGACGCACCGCCGACGCGGCGCACCTATCTGCGCTTCGCCGATGGCGGCTGGTCGGGGTGCAACCTGTTCCTGTTGCGCACTCCCGCGGCGGAGGCGGCGGTCGGCCTGTGGATGTCGGTCGAGCGGGATCGCAAGCGGCCGTGGCGGATCGTCCGGCGGCTGGGGTCGGGGACGCTGCTGCGCTATGTCACCGGGCGGCTGACGCTCGATGCGGCGCTGGGGCGGCTGGGCGCGCTGGTCGGGGTGCGGGCGGCGGCGGTGGCGGCGCGGCACGGGCTGGCCGCGGTCGACGTCGACAAGCCGGCGGACCTCGATCTCGTGCGCGGGCTGGTCGAGCGGAGCTGACGCTCAGTCGTTCCAGTCGACGATCCGCCAGCCGCGCTCCACGGCGACGCGGCGCAGCGCCGCATGCGGGTTGACCGCGATCGCCTCGTCCGCCCAGTCGAAGCTGGTCACGTCGGAGACATGGTCCGAATAGACGCGGACGTACGCGGCGGCACGGTCGATGCCCTCCGCCGCCAGCCAGGCCTCGATCATCGCGCGCTTGGCGGGGCCGTAGCAATTGCCGCCCGCGATCCGCGGCAGCAGGTGGCCGCGCGCGTCGATCGCGGTGGCGGTGGCGATCAGCGCGTCGGCGGCGATGTCGCGCGCGATCGCCTCGGCATAGAAGCGATAGGCGGCGGTGGCGACGACGATGCGATAGCCGGCGGCGCGGTCGGCGGCGATCTGCGCGCGCGCCTTGCGGCGGATCTGCGCCGGACCGAAGCGGACGAGCCAGCCCGCCGCGAGCCGCTCCGCCCGCGCCGGTGACAGCGTGCCGAGCGCGGCGCGGTGCATCACCTGCTTCAGCCGGTCGCGGTGGATCAGCCCCGCGCCCTTGAGCGCGGCGGCGCCGAGCACGACCGGCAGCAGCGCCAGCCGCCATGGCGCGTGACGCAGCACCGCATGGAGCAGGAACGGCGTCCAGGTCGGCGCGCGGGTGATCGTCCGGTCGAGGTCGTAGATCGCGATTCGTCGAAGCGTTTCAGGGGGGTAGACTGTCGGCTGCATGACGTTGCGATGACAAGCGAAGGTGGCATTGGCATGGCGGCGCGGAAGCGGTTGCGGCGCGCCGATCCGCGCGCTACGCGCAGCGTCCCATGCGGTCCTATCAGCCTTCGTCGGACCGTCGCCGGGCAATCTCCCTCGCGCTGACGATCGCCGCGCATCTGCTGATCGCGTTCCTGCTGTGGCAGCTCGCGCCGGTGTTCGACCAGACCAAGGAGCCGGGGCGGTCGCTGACCGTCAATATGCTGCCGGTCGGCGACAATGAATCGACCGCGACCAAGTCGACCAAGGCGCCCGCGCGCGCCGCCGCCAAGGCGAGCCGCCGCACCGCGCCCGAGCCGCCCGCCGCCCCCAAGACGCCCGCGCCCGACACCTCCGTGCCGCCGCCGGTCGATACGCCGTTCCCCGGCTATCTGGTGCTCAACAAGAACGATTTCGCCGCGTCGGATGTCGGCAAGCTGCCGTCGCGCAAATCGGGGGGCAGCGCGGGCAAGCAGCTCGCCGCGGCGGACGGCGCGGGTGACGGCGATTCAGGCGATTCGAGCGCGGCGGCGGGGGTCGGGCCGGGCGGCCAGCGGCTCTACAACGCCGAATGGTATGTCGAGCCGGCGCAGTCGCAGCTCTCGCCCTATCTGCCGCCCAACGTCCCCAAGGGCGCCTGGGCGGAGATCGCCTGCCGCACCGCCGCCCGATATGCGGTGGAGGATTGCGTCCAACTCGGCGATTCGCAGCCGGGATCGGGGCTGGCGCGCAGCATCCGCGAGGCGGCGTGGCAGTTCAAGGTCCGCCCGCCGCGGATCAACGGCAAGCCGCAGATCGGCGCCTGGGTGCGCATCCGGATCAGCTTTACGAAGTGAGCGTCCTAGGTCGCCCGCTTCGCGAGGGAGGTATTCGTCAACCCCGCTCCCGCGCGCGCCGGTACGTCCCCAGCAGCCGCAGCCATTTGGAGTGGAAGCCCAGTTCCTCCAGCGCATTGTCGACCGCCGGATCGCCGGGCTTGCCCTCGATATCAGCGTAGAATTCGGTCGCGGCGAACGTCCCCGACCGCTGGTAGCTTTCCAGCTTGGTCATGTTCACGCCGTTCGTCGCGAAGCCGCCCATCGCCTTGTACAGCGCGGCGGGGACGTTCTTCACCTCGAAGATCAGCGTCGTCATCCACGGGCCGTCGCCGACCGGCGGTTTGCCGCCGCGCGCCAGCACGACGAAGCGCGTCGTATTGTGATCGGCATCGGCGATGTCGACGCCGAGCAGGTTGAGCCCGTACAGCGCCGCCGCGCCCGGCGGCGCCAGCGCGGCGATGCGCGGGTCGCCGCGCTCGGCGACATAGGCCGCGGCGCCGGCGGTGTCGGGATAGGAGACCTGATGGATGCCGTGCGCCTTCAGCCAGTGACGGCACTGGCCGAGCGCCTGCGGATGGCTCATCGCCTCCTCGACCTCGTCGCGGCTGCCGGAGCCCATCAGCGCGTGGCGGATCGGCAGGAAATGCTCGCCGGTGATGACCAGCCCCGATTCCGGCAACAGGAAATGGATGTCGGCGACGCGGCCGTGCAGCGAATTCTCGATCGGGATCATCGCGCAATCCGCGCGGCCGTCGCGCACCGCGTCGATCGCATCCTCGAAGGTGAAGCAGGGCAGCGGCAGGCCGTCGGGGAAGGCCTCGGCGACCGCGACATGGCTGTTGGCGCCGGGCGCGCCCTGGAAGGCGACCGCGCGCTCGGGGGCGGCGGCGGCGGCGGCGGTCATCGCGGCGACGATCGGGCGGGCGGGGGCGGCGTAGGTCTCCATCGCGCCGAGCCGGTAAAGCCCCGGCCGCCGGCCAGCAAGCGCGCGCTTGCGGAGCAACCCGCCGTTTCCTATGGGATCACGGCGCATAGCAAAAAATAGGGGCAGCGTTAGGCAGATGGATAACCGCACCAACACGATCGCCGGGTGGACGCTGGCAGCCTGCGGGATTGCGCTCGGTCTGTCGATCGTCGGCGGCATGGCCTTTCACAGCGAGCGCCCCGAAAAGCCCGGCTATGCCATCGAAGGCGTCGAAGCCGAGGGCGGGGCGGGCGGCGCTGCCGCCGAAGTGCCGATCGCCACGCTGCTGCCGACCGCCGACGTCGCCAAGGGTGCGGAAGTGTTCAAGAAGTGCGCGGCCTGTCACACCGTGACGCAGGGCGGCGCCAATGGCATCGGTCCGAACCTGTACGGCACGCTCGGCGAGGGCATCGGCCAGGGCAAGGGCGGCTTCGCCTTCTCCGACGCGCTCAAGGGCGTCGGCGGCAATTGGGACTTCGACAAGATGAACGCGTGGCTGACCAGCCCGCGCAAGTTCGCGCCCGGCACCAAGATGACCTTCGCCGGCCTCGGCAATCCGCAGGATCGCGCCAACGTGATCGCCTATCTCAATTCGCAGGGTTCGAACCTGCCGCTGCCCGCGGCGCCGGCGGCCGGGGCTGCCGCGGCCAAGCCCGACGCCAAGGCGCCGGAAGGCAAGGATTCGGTGACCAACACCGATGCGGTCAACAACCTCGGCAACACCGGCACGCCGGCGTCGGGCGCACCGTCTGTCGATCCCAACGCCGCCAAGGAAGGCGCCAAGGCGGGGAAGTAAGCGGGTTTTACTGCTGATCCACCGCGCGTTCCGACCCCGTCCTCACCCCGCGCCGGCTTCGCCGTCTAGTCCCCTCTCCCGCTGGGAGAGGGGAAGGCGCGCAGCGCCGAGGGGTGAGGGCGGGGCGAGACGGGGATGATGGCACCGTCTGATCGTCCTCCCCGCCTTCGCGGGGATGACTTTATGGGCGGGAGGCAGGCGTCTTACCCGTCCTTCTTCGCCTGTTCCTCGTAGAAGGCGCGGACCACGTCCCATGCCTCTTCGGCGGTCTCGACATAGGTGAAGATGCCGAGGTCGCGCTGGCTGACGACGCCCTCGTCGACCAGCGCCTGGAAATTGACGACCTTTTCCCAGAACTCGCGGCCGAACAGCAGCACGGGAATCGGCTTGATCTTGCCGGTCTGGATCAGCGTCAGCAGTTCGAACAGCTCGTCGAACGTGCCGAAGCCGCCCGGGAACGCCGCGAGCGCGCGGGCGCGCAGCAGGAAGTGCATCTTGCGCAGCGCGAAATAGTGGAACTGGAAGCTCAGCGACGGCGTGACGTACGGATTGGGGGCCTGTTCGTGCGGCAATACGATGTTGAGGCCGATCGATTCGGCGCCGACGTCGGTCGCGCCGCGGTTGGCGGCCTCCATGATCGACGGGCCGCCGCCCGAGCAGACGACGAACTGACGCATGCCGTGCTGGTCGCGCGGCACGCGGCTGGCGATCTGCGCCAGTTCGCGCGCGACGTCGTAATAGCGGCTCTTGGCGACGAGCCGCTCGGCGATCGCGCGCGCGGTGTCGTCGCTGGCGATGTCGAGCATCGCCTGCGCCTTGGCCGGCTCGGGGATGCGCGCCGAGCCGTACATCACGAAGGTCGAGGCGATCTTCGCCTCCTCGAGCAGCAATTCGGGCTTGAGCAGCTCGAGCTGGAAGCGGACGGGACGCAAATCCTCGCGCAACAGGAAGTCCATGTCCTGGAAGGCGAGCTTGTAGGCGGGATGTTCTGTCTGCGGCGTCGAGATCGCCTGCTGCGCGCTGGCGGCGTCCTGGCTGGCGCGGGGGAAGACCCGTTCGGGAAGGCGTGTATCGGTCATCCGCGGGCGTTAGAGCAAAGCCCGAAGGGGCTCAACGCCCGATTCAGCGGCACATTCCGGCACGATCGTCCTCGAGGTGCAAGTGGTTGCGATGCGCCGCATTATAGGCCGGCGACAGCACCGTGCCGAAGCGCTTGCAGGCCGAGGCGTGGATCGTCGACAGGAAGCGCTGCACCTGCGGGTCGGGCGAGGTCCAGTCATTGAGGATCGTCACCCGCCGCCCGTCCTTGAGCGTGACGCCGCCGACGTCGACCGCATTGGCGATCGCATGGCCCGACCGCCGGTCGCCACCACGGCGCGTGCCGATGACGTTGCGGCATGCATAGCTGCCCATACCCTGCACGCTGGCGAGCTCGCTCCCGAGGATCTGATACGCCGCCGGCGCCAGCGCGTTGCGCACCCAGCCGGAAAAGGCACGCGCCTCGCCGCAGCGGATCGCGGTGATGCCGGTCACCGGCACGCCGATGTCGAGCAACTGCACCGCCCCCGACAGGCCGCAGCCGTTGCCGAAATCCTTGTCGGGCAGCGAACGATAGCCGACCCCCATCGTGCGCAGGTCGGCGAGGCATTGCGCGGTCTGCCGCGCGGAGACGGTGACGATCGATTCGCGCGTCGGGGCGGGACGTTCGGTCCGGCCGCAGGCGGCGAGCAGGGTCAGCACCATCACGGTGCCGATGAGACGCAAATACTGGAACACAGCCGCGATCATGCGCCAGACGGTCCGCTACAAACAAGCCCGTCCCGGCACGATCCCGGCTTGCGCGATGCACCGACCGTCTCTAGGGCGGTCGACGGGCCACGCCGCCCCAACGCGGCGCGTGCTCTCTGTGAGGAGAGATACATTGACGGATTCTGTTACCGCCCCCGACATCCGGGGTGCGTCCAAGCCAGCCACGAAGCCGGCTCGTCCCTTTTTCAGCTCCGGTCCCTGCGCCAAGCCACCCGGCTGGGACGCGTCGCAGCTCGCCACCGACTCGCTCGGCCGCTCGCATCGCTCGAAGATCGGCAAGCAGCGCCTCCAATATGCCATCGACCTGATGCGCGAGACGCTCGGTCTGCCCGACACGCACCGGATCGGCATCGTCCCCGGCTCGGACACCGGGGCGTTCGAAATGGCGATGTGGACGATGCTGGGGGCACGGCCGGTCACGACGCTAGCCTGGGAGAGCTTCGGCGAGGGCTGGGTGACCGATGCGGTCAAGCAGCTCAAGATCGATCCCACCGTCATCCGCGCCGATTACGGCCAGATCCCCGATTTGAACGCGGTCGACTGGTCGAACGACGTGCTGTTCACCTGGAACGGCACCACCAGCGGCGTGCGCGTACCCAATGCCGACTGGATTCCCGAGACCCGCGAGGGCCTGAGCTTCGCCGACGCGACCTCGGGGGTGTTCGCCTATGACATCGACTGGGCGAAGATCGACGTCGCGACGTTCAGCTGGCAAAAGGTGCTGGGCGGCGAGGGCGGCCATGGCGTGCTGATCCTCGGCCCGCGCGCGGTCGAGCGGCTGGAAAGCTATACCCCGGCCTGGCCGTTGCCGAAGGTGTTCCGCCTCGTCTCCAAGGGCAAGCTGACCGAGGGCGTGTTCAAGGGCGAGACGATCAACACGCCGTCGATGCTCGCGGTTGAGGACGTCATCGTCAGCCTCGAATGGGCGAAGTCGCTCGGCGAGCGTGGCCTGATCGGCCGCTCGGACGCCAATGCCGCGGCGCTCGACAAGATAGTGGCGGAGCGCGACTGGCTCGGCCATCTCGCCGCCGATCCGGCGACGCGGTCGAAGACCAGCGTCTGCCTCACCGTCGAAGGCGCAGACGAGGCGTTCATCAAGGCGATGGCGTCGGCGCTGGAGAAGGAAGGCGCGGCCTATGACGTCGCCGGCTATCGCGACGCGCCGCCGGGCCTGCGCATCTGGTGCGGCGCGACCGTCGACACCGCCGATATCGAGGCGCTCGGCCCGTGGCTCGACTGGGCCTACGCGACCGCCAAGGCGGCCTGATCCTTCTGCCGGTGCTCCTGCGAAAGCAGGAGCCCAGAGCCCCGAGCGATATCCCCTGTTACCATGGGCTCCTGCGTGCGCAGGAGCACGGCTGTTTTGTAGGAATTACCCATGCCCAAAGTTCTCATCAGCGACAAAATGGACCCCAAGGCCGCGCAGATCTTTCGCGAGCGCGGCGTCGAGGTCGACGAGATCACCGGCAAGACCCCGGACGAACTGATCGCAATCATCGGCCAGTATGACGGCCTCGCGATCCGCAGCTCGACCAAGGTGACCAAGGCGATCCTCGAACATGCGACCAATCTGAAGGTCGTCGGCCGCGCCGGTATCGGCGTCGACAATGTCGATATCCCCGCGGCATCCGCCAAGGGCGTGGTGGTGATGAACACGCCGTTCGGCAATTCGATCACCACCGCCGAACATGCCATCGCGCTGATGTTCGCGCTCGCCCGCCAGCTGCCCGAGGCCGATGCCTCGACCCAGGCGGGCAAGTGGGAGAAGAACCGCTTCATGGGCGTCGAGCTGACCGCCAAGACGCTCGGCCTGATCGGCGCGGGCAATATCGGCTCGATCGTCGCCGACCGCGCGCGCGGGCTCAAGATGAAGGTGGTGGCGTTCGATCCGTTCCTCACCCCCGAGCGCGCGCTGGAGATGGGCGTCGAGAAGGTAACGCTCGACGAATTGCTGGCGCGGGCGGACTTCATCACGCTGCACACGCCGCTGACCGATCAGACGCGCAACATCCTCTCCGCCGAGGCGCTGGCCAAGACGAAGAAGGGCGTGCGGATCATCAATTGCGCGCGCGGTGGCCTGATCGACGAGGTGGCGCTGAAGGCAGGGCTCGACAGCGGCCATATCGGCGGCGCCGCGCTCGACGTGTTCGTCGAGGAGCCGGCCAAGGCCTCGCCGCTGTTCGGCACGCCCAATTTCGTCAGCACGCCGCATCTCGGCGCGTCGACGACCGAGGCGCAGGTCAACGTCGCGATCCAGGTCGCCGAGCAGATGGCCGACTTCCTCGTCTCGGGCGGCGTCACCAACGCGCTCAACATGCCGAGCCTGTCGGCGGAGGAAGCACCCAAGCTCAAGCCCTATATGGCGCTCGCCGAAAAGCTCGGCAGCCTCGTCGGCCAGCTCACCACCGGTGCGATCACGCGCATCTCGGTCCATACCGAGGGCGCGGCGGCGGAATTGAACGCCAAGCCGATCACCAGCGCGGTGCTCGCCGGTTTCCTGCGCAACCAGACCGACACGGTCAACATGGTCAACGCGCCGCTGCTGGCCCGCGACCGCGGCGTCGAGGTGCGCGAGGTGCGCACCGAGCGCGAGGGCGATTACCACACGCTGCTGCGCGTCTCGGTGAAGACCGCCGACGGCGAGCGCTCGGTCGCCGGCACGCTGTTCGGCGATCAGGCGCCGCGCCTCGTCGAGCTGTTCGGCATCAAGGTCGAGGCCGATCTGGTCGGGCCGATGCTCTATGTCGTCAACGAGGACGCGCCGGGCTTCATCGGCCGGCTCGGCACCGCGCTGGGCGAGGCGGGGGTCAATATCGGCACCTTCCACCTCGGCCGCCGCTCGGCGGGCGGCGAGGCGGTGCTGCTGCTCTCGGTCGACGAGCCGGTGGACGGCGAACTCCTCGCCAAGGTCAAGGCGCTGCCGGGCGTGAAGACCGCGATGGGCCTGACGTTCTGATCGCTTCATGCTGACGGGGCAGGGGCGACGCCGTCGCGATACGGCGTTGCCCCCGTTCCCGCCCATGGATAGGGGAGGCGCACGATGACACCCCTGCTTCCTGAAGGCTTTCGCGACCGATTGCCGCCGCACGCCGATGCCGCCGCCGCCGTCGAGACGCGCGTGCTCGAAGCGGCGCGCCTCTACGGCTATGAGCGCGCCGATCCGCCGCTGGTCGAATATGCCGACGCCTTGGGCTCGCGGCTCAAGGACGGCGCGCTGACCGATGCGGTGCGCTACGTCGATCCGGTGTCGCAGCGCACGCTCGCGATCCGTCCCGACGTCACCGCGCAGATCGCGCGGATCGCGGCGACGCGCATGGGGCATCACCCTCGGCCGGTGCGATTGTCCTATGCCGGCCCGGTGCTCAAGCTGCGCAGCCCTGAGCTCGCGCCGGCGCGCGAATGGCGCCAGATCGGCTGCGAGCTGATCGGCCTCGATTCGATCCCCGCCGCGCAGGAGGTGGTTGCGGTGGCGGTCTCGGCGCTGGCCGCGGCTGGAGCGACCGGCCTCTCGATCGATTTCACCTTGCCCGATCTGGTGGATACGCTGGCGGCGGGGCCGCTGCCCGTCGCCGCCGAGCGGATCGCGCTGTTGCAGGACCGGCTCGACGCCAAGGATGCCGGCGCGGTCGCGGCGATCGCGCCCGGCTATCTGCCGCTGATCGAGGCGGCGGGACCGTTCGACAGCGCGATCGCGCGATTGCGTGCCTTCGATACCGGGCAGGTGCTCGCCAGCCGGCTCGACGGGCTCGCCGCGATCGCCGCGGGGCTGGGGGAGGGCGTCGCGCTGACGCTCGACCCGACCGAGCGGCATGGCTTCGAATATCAATCGTGGCTCGGCTTCTCGCTGTTCATCGCCGGCGCGGCGCGCGAGGTCGGCCGCGGCGGCACCTATGCGGTGATGCACGAGGATGGCGCGGAAGAGGCGGCGACCGGTTTCTCGCTCTATGCCGATGCGATCCTCGCGACCGCGGGCGCCGTCGATCGCCGCCGGCTGTTCCTGCCGTTCGGCACGCCGCCCGAGGCGGGCACTGCGATGCGTGCCGCCGGCTGGGTCGCGGTCGCGGCCTTGACGCCCGCCGACACGCCCGAAGCGCAATTGTGCACGCATCTCTACGCCGAAGGCGAAGCACGCGCGCTCTGATCGTTTCGCTGCCGTAAAGACGATGACAGCGGCGCGGCCGGAGCATTACGCTGTCGGCGGCGGCGATCCTGCCGTCGATCCGATGGAAAGCATCATGTCGTTTGGCGACTTGTGCCTTTTCCTGGGGGCGTTGTTCGGCTTCGGCACCCTTCTGTTGAAGGTTGTCGAGGTGGCGCGTCACCGGTAGGCCACGGGCGGGGGCGCGTTGCCGCGCGTCCCCAAACGAAAAAACCCCCGCCATTGCCGTGGCGGGGGTTCATCCAATGGCGAAGCCATGTCGTTTGGCATCACCCATATAGCGAATTCGCGCGGCGATGACAATCGCCTGCCGAACGGTTGACCCCGCGGGCGCACCCCGGTAGGCGCGCCTTCGCATCTCAGGACCGTTCGTGTGCCGAGTCCTGTCGAAGGGCGCACGGATCAACGCCGGCAGGCGGAGACCTGTATCCATGGCCAATGTAGCAGTCATCGGCGCGCAATGGGGCGACGAAGGCAAGGGCAAGATCGTCGATTGGCTCGCTGAGCGTGCCGACATGGTGGTGCGCTTCCAGGGTGGGCATAATGCCGGCCACACGCTCGTCGTCGGCGACAACGTCTATAAATTGTCGCTTTTGCCCTCGGGCATCGTCCGCGGCACGCCGAGCGTGATCGGCAACGGCGTCGTGCTCGACCCCTGGGCGCTCAAGGCGGAAATCGAGCGGCTGGCGGCGCAGGGCGTCTCGGCGACGCCGGAGACTTTGCGCATCGCCGACAATTGCGCGCTGATCCTGCCGCTGCACCGCGATCTCGACGGGTTGCGTGAGGATGCGTCGGGCGCCGGCAAGATCGGTACCACCCGCCGCGGTATCGGCCCGGCCTATGAGGACAAGGTCGGCCGCCGGGCGATCCGCGTCTGCGATCTCGCGCATCTCGACGATCTCGGGCCGCAGCTCGACCGGCTGCTCGCGCATCACGACGCGTTGCGCGCCGGCTTCGGCTCGCCGGCGATCGACCGCGACGGCCTGATCGCCGAGCTGCGCGACATCGCAGGCTTCGTGCTGCCCTTCGCCAAGCCGGTGTGGCGGGATCTCAACGCGGCGCGCGCGGCGGGCAAGCGCATCCTGTTCGAGGGCGCGCAGGGCGTGCTGCTCGACGTCGATCACGGCACCTATCCGTTCGTCACTTCGTCCAACACGATCGCCGGCACCGCGGCGGGCGGGTCGGGGCTCGGGCCGGCGGCGGTGGGCTTCGTGCTCGGCATCGCCAAGGCCTATACCACCCGCGTCGGCTCGGGACCCTTTCCGACCGAGCTGGAGGACGAGACCGGCGAGCGGCTCGGCGTGCGCGGGCATGAATTCGGCACGGTGACCGGGCGCAAGCGGCGCTGCGGCTGGATCGATACCGTCCTGTTGCGCCAGTCGGCGGCGGTCGGCGGGATCACGGGCATTGCGCTGACCAAGATCGACGTGCTCGACGGCTTCGAGCAGGTGAAGATCTGCACCGGCTATCGCCTACGCGGACAGGAACTCGACTATTTCCCGGCGCATGCCGCCGATCAGGCGGCGGTCGAGCCGATCTACGAAGTCATGGAAGGCTGGCAGGAATCCACCGCGGGTGCGCGCAGCTGGGCCGACCTGCCGGCACAGGCGATCAAGTATATCCGCCGCGTCGAGGAGCTGATCCGCTGCCCGGTGGCGCTGGTTTCGACCAGTCCCGAGCGCGAGGATACGATCCTCGTCCGTGATCCCTTCGCCGACTGACGACAGACACGAAAAAGCCGGGCGGTGTGACCCGCCCGGCTTTTGCTTCATCGGTCAGGATGCTTATTGCGGCGTCGGGGTGCCGCCGGTGGTCGACCCGGCCGTGCCGCCCATCGTGCCGGTGGTCGAGGTGCCACCCATGGTGCCGGTCGTGCCGCCGCCCATCGTGCCGGTGGTCGAACCGGTGCCGGTGCCCGTGGTGCCGCCCATCGTGTCGGTCGAACCGCCCATCGTGCCCATCGTCGAGCCACTGTCGGTGGTCGATGTCGAGCCGGTGCCGGTCGAGCGGCCGCTACGGCTGCTGCGCGACTTCTTGGCCGAACGGCTCTGCGTCATGCTGCCCGACGTAGCCGACGAATCGGTCGGCGAGGTCGTCGTCTGGCCGCCCATCGCGCCGCCCATCGTTCCCGTGGGGCTGCCGGACGTCGTGCCGCCCATCGTTCCGCCTGCGGTGCCACCCGTCGTCGTCTGTGCATAGGCTGCGGCGGGGATCAGCATGGCTGCTGCCATGATTGGAATGATCTTACGCATCGTTCTCTCCTGCAAATTCTTGCACGGCCCCAACGGGTTGGGTTAGAGAGTGTTCCATTTGGTTAACGATTAGCGTCCCGTCTGGCCCCGATGCAGCAACGCCTGGTCGGCGAGTACCAATGCCATCATCGCCTCGACCACGGGCACGCCGCGGATGCCGACGCAGGGGTCGTGGCGCCCTTTGGTGGCGATATCCGCAGCCTGGCCGGTGCGGTCGATCGTCTCGACCGGGATCAGGATCGAGCTGGTCGGCTTGAACGCGACGCGCAGCCGGATCGGCTGGCCGGTGGCGATACCGCCGGTGATGCCGCCGGCATGGTTGGCGAGGAAATCGGGGCCTTCCGCGCCCGGACGCATCGCATCGGCATTGGCCTCGCCGGTCAGCGCCGCGGCGGCGAAGCCGTCGCCGATCTCGACGCCCTTGACCGCGTTGATCCCCATACAGGCATGCGCCAGCTCGGCGTCGAGCTTGGCGTAGAGCGGCGCGCCCCACCCGGCGGGAACCCCCGTCGCCTCGCAGGCGACGACCGCGCCGAGCGACGATCCCGCCTTGCGCGCGCCGTCGACCAGCGCCTCCCAGCGCGCGGCGGCGGCGGGATCGGGGCAGAAGAAGGGATTGGCGTCGATCGCGGCATCGTCGAACGCGGCATAATCGATCGCGTCGCCGCCGATCGCCTCGACCCAGCCGCGGATGCGCACCTGCGGGATCACCGCGCGCGCCACCGCGCCCGCGGCGACGCGCGACGCGGTTTCGCGCGCCGACGAGCGCCCGCCGCCACGATAGTCGCGGAACCCGTATTTGGCGTCATAGGCGTAATCGGCATGGCCGGGGCGATAGGCGAGCGCGACCTCCGAATAATCCTTCGACCGCTGGTCGACGTTCTCGATCATCAGGCTGATCGGCGTGCCGGTGGTGCGGCCCTCGAACACGCCCGACAGGATGCGCACCTGATCCGGCTCGCGGCGCTGCGTGGTGAAGCGCGACGTGCCGGGACGGCGCTTGTCGAGCCACGGCTGGATATCCGCCTCGGCAAGCGCGATGCCCGGCGGGCAGCCGTCGACGACCGCGCCGATCGCAGGCCCGTGGCTCTCGCCCCAGGTGGTGAAGCGGAACAGATGGCCGAAACTGTTGATGCTCATGCGGCGTGCGACCGGCTGCCGGTCATGTCGCCGCGCCCGGCGAGGATGCCGGCGATCGAAATGTCCTCGTCGAGCGCATCCCAGTGCAGGCCGCTTGGGCTGATTTCGACCTGGCGTCGTGCTTCCGCCGAGCCATGGAGCAGCCGCGGGAACCAGGCGAGCGGCACGCCGACCGTCCGGCCGTCCTCTAGCCGGACCCACATCTGGTCGTCATCGAAATCGACGCTAAGCGCCCGTGCCGAAGTGGTCATGCCACGCTCCCTCAATATCGTCCCGCCGTGCCTCGACGATCTCGGTAATCCACCGCTGCGTCCGTGCGTCGAAACCGTTGTTGTCGGCATAATGCACGTCGGGATAAAGCCACAGATTGGCGTCGCGGCCATCCTTGCTGACGTGGATATGCAACGGCTCGCGCGGATCGCCTTCGTTCGAGAAGAAATGGAACCGAAATCCACGCTCCCGAAAGACGAGGGGCATCACGCCAACGCGATATCCGGCGCATCCTCGGCCTTCATGCCGATCACGTTATAGCCCGCGTCGACATGGTGGATCTCGCCGGTGACGCCGCTCGCCAGGTCGCTCAGCATATAGAGGCCGGCGCCGCCGACATCCTCGATCGTCACGGTGCGGCGCAGCGGCGCGTTCAGCTCGTTCCACTTGAGGATATAGTTGAAGTCGCCGATGCCGCGCGCCGCCAGCGTCTGGATCGGGCCGGCGGAGATCGCGTTGATGCGGATGTTGTCGGGGCCGAGGTCGACCGCGAGATATTTGACGCTGGTCTCCAGCGCGGCCTTGGCGACGCCCATCACGTTGTAATGCGGGATGACCTTTTCGGCGCCATAATAGGTCAGCGTCAGGATCGAGCCGCCCTCGGGCATCAGCTTGCGCGCGCGCTGCGCCACCGCGACCAGCGAATAGGCCGAGATGTTCATCGTCATCAGGAAATTGTCGAGCGTCGTGTCGTAATAGCGTCCACGCAGCTGCGACTTGTCGGAAAAGCCGATCGCATGGACGACGAAGTCGATCGTCGGCCATTCCGCTTCCAGCGCCGCGAAGGTCGCGTCGAGCGCCGCCATGTCGGACACGTCGCAGTCGAACAGCCGCGCGACGCCCAATTGCTCGGCAAGCGGGCGCACCCGCTTCTCCATCGCCGCGCCCTGATACGAAAAGGCGAGCTCGGCGCCATGTTCGGACAAGTGCTTCGCGATACCCCAGGCCAGCGACTTGTCGTTCGCCAGGCCCATGATAAGCCCGCGCTTGCCCGCCATCAAACCCGTCACGCCGTCTTCGCCTCCGCTGTCGTTGACGCCCCCTGTAGCGCCGGTTCGGGGGGTTCCGCCAGTGCCGCGTTGAGATGCGCGCCGAACACCAACCCCAGTCCGATCAAATAGAAGAACAGCAGCATGACGACGACGCCGGCAAGGCTGCCATAGGTCAGGTCGTAGCCGCCCAATTGCCCGAGCACCCAGGGCAGCAGCGTCGTCATGCCGACCCACCAGACGGTGGTGAAGGCCGCGCCGGGCCATTTGCGGCAATTGGAGTAACGGTATTTCGACGGCGTCACCGAATAAAAGAGCAGATAGAGCGCGCCGAACATCACCAGCCCGGGGATCACCCGCGACAGGCCGACCCAGCCCGCGACGCCCTCGGCGAAGGGCAGCAGGCGATAGATGAACTGTTCCGCCGCGGTCAGGATACCCTGAACGAGGAAGCTCATCAGCGCGATGATGACCGACAGGATGATGACCCCGGACGAGGACAGGCGCGAGCGCCAGAACGGCACGCTCGCCTTCACGCCATAGGCGCGATGGAAGATGTCGCGGATCGTCTCGACGAAGCTGCCGACCGTCCACAGCCCGACCAGTCCGCCCAGCCACAGCAAGGATCCCGTTCGCGCGACGAGCACGTCGGCGATCGGCTTGCGCAGGATGTCGGCGACGTTGGGCGGCAGCACGTGCAGGAACGAGGCGACCGCGCGCTGCGTCTCGGCGCTCTGGCCGAGCAGCGATAGCACCGCCGCGGCGGTGATGAAGAACGGGAACACCGTCATCAGTGCCAGATAGGCGAGGTTGCCGGCGTGGATGAAGCCGTCGTTGAACACCCCGAGCACGGCGCGCTTGGTGATCTCCCAGGCGGCCGGGCCGGGCTTCAGCTTGGCGAGCTGGTGGCGGGCACCATGGCGCTGATGCGCCCGGTCTTCGGGCGTAAGGGCTGCGGTTTCGGTCACGTCGGCGTCAGACGCCCATTGCCCCGCGCGGGTTCCGTGCGTCGTTCCAACCGGCGACGAACTGTTGCAAGGCTGCATCATCCGCGGGCACGTCGATCATCAGCGTGACGAGCTGGTCGCCGCGCGTACCATCCTTCTTGTGGAAGCCCTTGCCCTTCAGGCGCAGCGTCTTGCCCGAACTGGTCCCCTTGGGGATGGTCAGCATCACCGGCTTGTCGACCGTCGGCGCGCGCACCGAGCCGCCCGCCACCGCTTCCTTGAGCGTGAGCGGCAGGTCGAGCCGGACGTCGTCGCCATCGCGGGTGAAGAAGCGGTGCGGCTGCACCTCGATCGAGACGATCGCATCGCCCGCGCCGCCGGGACCCGGTTCGCCCTTGCCGGCGAGCTTCATCTGCGTGCCGCTTTCGACGCCCGCGGGCAGCTTGAGGTCGATCGTCTTGCCGTCACCGAGCGTCACGCGCTGCGGCGCCAGCGTCGCGGCATCGACGAAGGGCACCTGCAGCCGATAGGTGATGTTGGCGCCCTTGGGCTGCGGGCGCCGGCCGAAGCCGCTGGCGAAGCCGCCGCCGCCGCGCGTCTGGCCGCCGCCGAACAGGCCTTCGAAGATGTCGCTCATATCGGCGTCGCCGCCGGTACCGAATTCATAGCCGGCGCTGCTGAATCCGCCGGGGCCGCCGCGTGCGGCGCCGGGCCGGGCGCCGCCATAGCCGAAGGGCGCGGCGGGATTGCCGTCGCCGTCGATCTCCCCGCGGTCGAAGCGGGCGCGCTTGTCCTTGTCGCTCAGCAGGTCGTAGGCATTGGTGACCTGGCTGAACCGCTCCGACGCCTTGGGATTGTCCTTGTTGCGGTCGGGATGCAGTTCCTTGGCAAGCTTGCGATACGCTTTCTTGATGTCCGCCTCGGACGCGCCGCGGGCGACGCCCAAGGTTTGATATGGATCGGCCATTGGTTCCCCATTGGTGTATTACGGACCTATGTGGGGGAGGGCGGCGCGCAACGCAATCGCTCGCTGCATCGTTGGTAGAATCGCGCGTGATGATCGACGGTGGCTTTGCGGACGTGACGGCTTCGCGTCGTCGCGTGAACCCCGACCCATCCGCCAAGCAAAAGGACCGGCCGCACGGGGCGACCGGTCCTTCCTGCTTCAGCGCGCCGGCGTGGGTGCCGGGGCCGGTGCCGCGGCCGGAGCATTGGCCGCGGGCGGCGGCGGCGGCACGGCGCTACCGTTGGCGGGCGGCGGCGGGGGCGGCGGTGCGTCGCGACCGGCGCCCGGGGGCGGCGGCGGCGGCGTTCCGGCCGGACCGGCACCCGGCGGGGGGGGCGGCGGGCCGTCGGGGCGACCTGCGCCCGGCCCACCCGGGCCGCCGGGGCCACCCGGACCATGCGGACCGGGCCGCGGACCAACTTCGCTCACCTGACCCGAGGGGCCGACGAGGAAGTGCGCGCGCAACTGCCCCTCGTCATAGCGGCCCTGCACCAGCACCGCATTGCCGCGGGTGACGTTGGCGGTACCATCGCGGCCCGCGTCGATCATCGCCCGGCCGCTGCCGTCCTGCACCACGAACCGGTCGCCGAACACCTCCGCGACACGGCCCTTCACCGTGACGATGCCGCCGCTGCTCGCCAGTCTGGCGATCGGCGTCGCGACCGTCGGGGCCATTTCGATGCTCGGGCGGCTGAGGGCGACCGCGCCCGCGCCGCCGGCGGCGCCGACCGCGACCAGCGCGGCTGCACCGAGTGCCAGGCGCTGGCGGGTGCCGATATGTAGTCTTGCCATCGATCGTCTCCTTCGTTTGTCGATGACCGGCTTCTAGGGTGATTCGTCCGACCCCCGCTGAACCGGGCGGTTCAGTTTCGGTTTAGTGGGGGAGGATAGGGCCACATCATGCGCATCTTGCTTGTCGAAGACGATTCCGACCTGGGCCCGGCGATCGCGCGCGCGCTGCGCGCCGAGCATTTCGCGGTCGACCTCGTCGCCGACGGCATCGACGCCGGCCATCTCGGCGAGACCGAAAGCTACGACGCCGCGGTGCTCGACCTCGGGCTGACCGGCAAGGACGGTATCGCCGTGCTGCGCGACTGGCGCACGGCGGGGCGCGCGCTGCCGGTGCTGATCCTCACCGCGCGCGACGGTTGGTCGGACAAGGTGGCGGGCTTCAAGGCAGGCGCGGACGATTATCTGGTCAAGCCGTTCCGCGTCGAGGAACTGGTGATGCGGCTGCGCGCGCTGGTCCGCCGCGCCGCCGGCCATGCCCAGCCGGTGCTCGCCTGCGGGCGGCTGTCGTTCGATACGCAGATCGGCCATTTCGAGCTCGACGGCCTGCCGCTCAAGCTCACCGCGTTCGAATGGCGCGTGCTGTCGGCGCTGATGCTGCGGCGCGAGGCGGTGATCGAGCGGCTCGACCTGCTCGAACGCGTCTACGAAGGCGATGCCGATGTCGATTCGAACAGCCTCGAGGTGATCGTCGGCCGGCTGCGCCGCAAGATCGGCGCCGAGATGATCGAGACGATCCGCGGCCGCGGCTATCGCCTGACCTGCGGCGAGGGCTGAGACGATGCCCAGATCGATTCAGGGCCGCATGTTGCTGCTGTCGGCGGTGGCGATCCTCGCCGCGCTCGGCATCGCCGGCTGGGCGATCGGCGGCGTGCTCGAACGTGTCGTCACCGAGGGGATCGACCGCCGGCTCGATGCCGAGATCGCACTGCTCGCCAGCACGGTCGATCGCGATGGTCGTATCGATCGCGCCCGGCTCACCGCGCGGGCGGGGGCGCTGGAGGCGGGGCGCGGCTGGCATTGGCGGATCGAGGGGCCGGACGGCGCGATCGGCTCGACCGAGACGCCGCGGCTGCACGGCGGGCCGGGGCCGGGCGACGGTCCGCTGCCGGGACCACCGGGGCCGCCGATGCTGCGCGACGAAGCCGATGCGCCGCAGGTGCTCGAAGGCGAGGATCGGGCCGGGCGCAGCGTCCATGCCCGTCGGCTGGTGATGAAGACCGGGCGCGGCGACGTGGCGCTGCTCGCGGTCGCGCCGCGCGCCGTCATCGCACGGCCGTTGCGCGACGCGCTGGTGCCGCTGCTCGCCGCGCTCGCGATCCTCGCCGGGCTGCTCGCGGTCGCGACGATCGTGCAGTTGCGGCTCGGCTTGCGTCCGCTCGCCCGGATGCGCGCGCAGGTCGCCGCGATCCGCGACGGCACGCGGACCGAGGTCGACGAGGACCAGCCGGTCGAGCTGCGCGGCCTCGCGACGGAACTCAACGCGCTCGCCGGCGATCGCGCCGCGGCGCTCGCCACCGCGCGCCAGTCCGCCGCCAATCTCGCGCATGCGCTCAAGACCCCGGTGGCGACGCTCGCGCTCGCGCTGCGCGACGATCCGGCCGCCGCGGCGCAGGTCGCGCGGATCGACGCCACGATCCGCCACCATCTGTCGCGTGCGCGCGCCGGCACCGGCGATACGCGCGCCAGCACCCGCGTCGCGCCGGCGGTCGCCGATCTCGCGGTGGCGATCGGCCGGCTCCACCCCGCGCGCGGCATCGCGGTGACGCACGCGGTCGCGGGCGATCCGGTCGCGGCGATGGACGCGCAGGATTTCGACGAGCTGCTCGGCAACCTCCTCGACAATGCCGCGCGTCATGCGGCGACGCAGGTCCGCGTCGAGGTACGCATGCAGCCCGGCGATGCGCGTCGCCTCGACCTGATCGTCACCGACGACGGCCCCGGCATTCCTGCCGCCGACCGCGCCCGCGTCACCGAGCCGGGCGTGCGGCTCGACGAGCGTGGCGAGGGCCATGGCTTCGGCCTCGCCATCGTCCGCGAACTCGCAGAACTGCACGGCGGCCGGCTGACGCTCGCCGAGCGCGACGGCGGCGGGCTGGAGGCATGCGTCAGCCTGCCCGCACGGCACCAAACCGGCGCCGAAGCGTAACGCCTCCGTCCCCCACGCGAGGTCTCCATGTCTTCTGCCTTGTTCCAGCCGATCACCATCGGCAGCACAACCCTGTCCAATCGCATCGTCATCGCGCCGATGTGCCAATATTCCGCCGAGAACGGCCGGATGACCGACTGGCATCTGATCCACCTCGGCCATCTCGCCTTGTCCGGCGCGGGCCTGCTGACGATCGAGGCGACCGCGATCGTGCCGGAGGGGCGGATCACCTATGGCGACGTCGGCCTGTGGGACGATGCGACCGAGGCGGCGATGGCCCGCGTGCTCGAATCGATCCGCCGCCATTCGGACATGCCGATCGCGATCCAGCTCGCCCATGCCGGCCGCAAGGCATCGACCGACCTGCCATGGAAGGGCGGCAAGCAGATCGCGCGCGACCACGCCGACGGCTGGCAGACGGTCGCACCGTCGCCGCTGCCCTTCGCCGAGGGCGAGAATCTGCCGACCGAACTGACCGAGGACGATCTTAAGCGGCTCGTCGACGCCTTCGCCGAATCGGCCCGCCGCGCCGCGCGGCTCGGCATCGACGCGGTGCAGCTCCATGGCGCGCACGGCTATCTGCTGCATCAATTCCTCTCGCCGCTCTCCAACCGGCGCACCGATGATTATGGCGGCAGCCTCGAAAACCGGATGCGCTTCCCGCTCGAAGTGCATGACGCGGTGCGCGCCGCTTTCCCCGCCGACAAGCCGGTGACGATGCGCGTCTCGGGCAGCGACTGGGTCGCGGGCGGCTGGGATGCCGATCAGACCGTCGCCTTCGCTCGGGCGCTCGAGGCGCGCGGCTGCGCGGCGATCCACGTGTCGAGCGGCGGGCTCGACCCGCGGCAGGAGATTCCGACCGGCCCGAGCTATCAGGTGCCGCTCGCCCGCGCGGTGAAACAGGGGTGCGGCCTGCCGGTGGTCGCGGTCGGGCTCATCACCGAATACGAACAGGCGGAGGCGATCGTCGGCACCGGCGATGCCGATATGATCGCGCTTGCCCGCACCATCCTCTACGATCCGCGCTGGCCGTGGCATGCCGCCGCGCATCTCGGCGCGCACGTCAAGGCGCCCGACCAGTATCTGCGCTCGCAGCCGCGCCAGTATCGCGACCTGTTCGACATGGATTGAGCCCGCGCGCGGCTTTTGTCAGACTAGACGAAAGCCGCGCTTCGGTGGATGGAGCGCGCGACCCCAAGTGGAGAGGAATTGCGCGATGACCGACCATGATGTTCGTACCGTCCTGCCGGTGCAGGCGATCCTCGGCGAGGGCCCGGTCTGGGTGGCGCGCGAGCAGGCTTTGTGGTTCGTCGACATCAAGAGCCGCCACGTCCACCGTTTCGACCCGACGACGGGTGAGGCGCGGCGCTGGGATGCGCCCGATCAGGTCGGCTGGATGCTGCCGAGCGCGGATGGCGGGATGATCGCCGGCCTGCGCACCGGGCTGCACCGCTTCGATCCGGCGGACGGCAGCTTCACCTTCCTCGCCCGGCCGGAGGGCGATCCCGCCGGCAACCGGCTCAACGACGCCGCGACCGACGGCGCGGGGCGCATCTGGTTCGGCACGATGGACGATGCCGAGACCGACATGAGCGGCCGCGTCTATCGCCATGCTGCCGGCATCGTCACCGACAGCGGCCTCGCACCGGTGTGCATCACCAACGGCCCGGCGATCGCCGGCGACGGCACGACGCTCTACCACACCGACACGATCGGCAAGACGATCTGGCGCGCGACGATCGGTGCCGACGGCACGCTCGGCGAGGCGGCGCCGTTCGCGACCATCGAGGAAGGCGCCGGCCATCCCGACGGTTCGGTGGTCGATGCCGAGGGGTGTCTCTGGGTCGCGCTATGGGGCGGCTGGGGCGTGCGGCGCTACGACCCGTCGGGCAAACTGATCGGCACGGTCAGGCTGCCGGCATCGAACATCACCAAGATCGCCTTCGGCGGCCCCGATCTGCGCACCGCTTATGCGACGAGTGCGCGCAAGGGGCTCGACGAAGCGGCGCTGGCGGATCAGCCCGAGGCGGGCAATCTGTTCGCCTTCGATCCCGGCGTCGCGGGCGTGCCGGTGACGCCCGTCGCGCTGTAGGGGGCGTTTCGGCGCAGCCCCTGACCCTCGGAACGGTTCCCGCCACACCCGTCACCCCGGACTTGTTCCGGGGTCCACTCTGCGGCGAGGGGAACGGCATGAGCCTCTAGCCGTACCCCAGCCGCCCGGTGGACCCCGGAACGAGTCCGGGGTGACGGGTGAGTGGGGAACGGGTGCAGCCCTACGCTACCGCCGATTCCTCCCCCGCCTAAGCAAGGGAGGAATCGAACCGACTTTACCGCGGGCTCGCCTCGCGCTTGCCGTCGAGGCGACGCGCGATGCCCCAGCCATTGTCGTCGTGCAGCGCCTCGGGCAGCAGCGCCGGCGCGAGGTTCTGGAAGCAGACCGGGCGCAGGAAGCGCGCGATCGCGAGCGTGCCGACCGACGTCGTCCGCCCGTCGCTCGTCGCCTGGAAGGGACCGCCGTGCACCATCGCCGGCGCCACCTCGACACCCGTCGGCCAGCCGTTGGCCAGAATACGGCCGACGCGGCGCGCGATCACCGGCACCAGCTTCGCCGCCTCCGCCTCGTCGGCGGGATCGACCTGCAGCGTCGCGGTGAGCTGGCCTTCCAGCTTGGCGATCACCGAGGCGATCTCGCCGAGGTCGCGGCAGCGCACCAGCATCGACGACGAGCCGAACACCTCGTGCGAGAGCTTGACGTCGGCGAGGAACTGGTCGGCGGTCGTCTCGAAGAAGGCGCCGACCGCCTGGTTGACGCCCTCGCCGGACTTGCCGCGCGCAACGGTGCGCACCGCCTCATGGCCGGCGAGCGCCGCGACGCCCTGTTCGAAGCTGGCGTGGATACCGGGCGACAGCATCGTCGCCGGCGCGCTGTCGGTCAGCGCCGCGCCCGCCGCCTCAACGAACGCGTCGAGATCGGGGCCGTCGACCGCCAGCACGAGGCCGGGGTTGGTGCAGAACTGGCCGGCGCCCATCGTCAGCGACCCGACGAACTCCTTGGCCAGCGCCGCCCCGCGCGCGGCGAGCGCGGCGGGGAAGAGGACGACCGGGTTGATGCTCGACATTTCGGCATAGACCGGGATCGGCTCGTCCCGCTCCGCGGCGATGCGCACCAGCGCGAGACCGCCGCCGCGCGAACCGGTGAAGCCGACCGCCTGGATGCGCGGATCGGCGACCAGCGCGCCGCCCAGTTCGTTGGTCTCGCCGGGCAGATAGGAGAAGACGCCCGCGGGCAGGCCGGCGTCCGCGACGGCCTTCTGGATCGCGCGCGCGACCAGCTCGCCGGTGCCGGGATGCGAGGGATGGCCCTTCACCACCACCGGACAGCCGGCGGCGAGCGCCGAGGCGGTGTCGCCACCCGCGACCGAAAAGGCGAGCGGGAAGTTGGACGCGCCGAACACCGCGACCGGGCCGATCGCGAGATTGACGCGGCGCAGGTCGGGGCGCGGCAGCGGCGCGCGGTCGGGCAAAGCGGGGTCGATCGTCGCGTCGAGGAAGTCGCCCTGACGCACGACGCCGGCGAACAGCTTGAGCTGGCCGACGGTGCGGCCACGCTCGCCCTCGAGGCGGGCGCGCGGCAGGCCGCTCTCCGCCATCGCGCGCTCGATCAGCTCGTCACCGATATCGAGGATGTTCTGCGCGATGCCTTCAAGGAAGGTGGCACGCGTATCGAGGTCGGTCGCGGCATAGGTCGCGAACGCGTCTTCGGCGAGCGTGCAGGCTTCGGCCACCGCATCGGCATTCGCCGACGAGAAGTCCGGGGTCAGCGTCTCGCCGCTCGCCGGATTCACCGCGGTGAACCGGTTCGCGGCCTGGCGTGCTTCGCCACCGATCAGCAGGGCGCCGTCGATCATGGAAATACCTCTCTCGGAAATTGTCAGAGTTATTCTAGGGACCCGATCGCCCCGCGACAATGGTAGACGTCGCGCCGGTCGCGCACCTGCGATGCAAGAGACGATAAAGGCGCGGTCAGCGATCGGCGACGAACGTCACGTCATCCTCGGTGTTGTGCGGGTCGAGGTCCCAGTCCGCAGCGACCTCTTCGACCGCGCGGCGTGCGATCGCATCGAGCTCCTCGGGGCAGAACGCCTGGACGTCCCAATTGTGGCCGGACGCGCCGTCCCAGGGATCGGCGAGCGTCGGCAGCATGAACTCGATCCTCGCCCCCTCGCTGTCGAGCGACAGGCGGAGCGCCGCCTGGTTGAGTTCGTCGCGCAGCGCCGACGCGCCGAGCACCGGCCGGCTCATCGCGACGCCCCCTGCGACACTGACGCGGGCGGGAGAGAATAAGGAACCGCCATGACCATCTCCTTCGAGTCCGCAGCAAGCGCAGCGCGACCGAGATCGTTCCCGATCCGTGTCGTCCTTGCAATGTCGATGTCACATACCGCGTAAGGTGGCCGGTACACCGCTTTGAATAAGCGAGGTTTGTCATTCTCCTCGGCGCCGGAAACCGCCAAGGGGGCGCGATGCGTCTTCTGCTTTCCACCGCCGCCCTGTTCGTCTCGGCGATCGCCGTCCCTGCGCTGGCGCAGGCCGATCCCGACGTCGCGCCCGATATCGTCGTCACCGGCCGCGGCCTGCCCGATTCGCCCGGCGAGCGCGCCTTCGACATCGTCACCATCGACCGCGACCGGCTTCAGGCCAATGCCAGCGCGCGGCTGGAAAGCGTGCTCGCCGATGTCGCCGGCTTGCAGCAGTTCCGCCGGTCCGACAGTCGCACCGCTAATCCCACCAGCCAGGGCATCACCCTGCGCGGGATCGGCGGCAATGCCTCCAGCCGTGCGCTGCTGATCCTCGACGGCGTGCCGCAGGCCGATCCTTTCGGCGGCTGGGTCGCGTTTCCGGCCTATGCCACGGGGCGGCTGGGGCAGGTGCGGGTGACGCGCGGCGGCGGCAGCGGCTATTTCGGCCCCGGTGCGCTCGCCGGCACCGTCCAGCTCGACAGCGCCACCCCCGACCAGCTCGCGCCGCTCGACGCCAGCCTGTTCTACGGCAGCCGCGATTCGATCGAGGCGCAGGGCGCTGCGGCGCTCGTCCGCGACGGCGGCTTCGCGACGCTGTCGGGGGCCTATGCGCGCGGCGACGGCTTCGTGCCGACGGTCGCATCGAGCCGCGGTCCGGTCGACCGCGCCGCGACCTACGAACAGGCATCGGGGGCGCTGCGTACCGTCGTGACCGTCGCGCCGTCGACCGAGGTGCAGACCAACGTCAGCGCCTTCACCGACCGGCGCGACCGCGGCACGGCGTTCACCGCGAACCGGTCGGACGGCGCCGACGCCAGCCTGCGCCTCGTCGGCCGCGGCGCCTGGGGCTGGTCGGCGCTCGCCTATCTGCAGACCCGTGCCTTCGCCTCCAGCTTCGCCAGCATCAACGCGGCGCGGACGACCGTCAGCCAGTCGCTGAACCAATATAACACGCCCGCCACCGGGCTCGGCGCGCGGCTGGAGGTGCAGCCGCCGGTCGGCGCGGCGATCGACCTGCGGCTCGGCGCCGACATCCGCGACGTCTCCGGCAAGACGCAGGAGCTGTTCACCTTCGTCAACGCCAGCCCCACCCGCCGCCGCGAGGCGGGCGGGTCGAGCCGCACCCAGGGCCTGTTCGCCGACGGCAGCGTCGCGCTCGGCGACCTGACGCTGACCGGGGCGGGGCGTATCGATTGGTGGCGGATCGACGGCGGCTTTCTTCGCGAGCGCCCGCTCGCCGGCGGCGCGGCGCTGACCGACAATCGCTTCGCCGATCGCGACGGCAGTGAATTCACCGGCCGGCTCGGCGCCGCGTGGCGCGCCGCCGCGGCGGTGACGGTGCGCGCGGCGGCCTATCGTGGCTGGCGGCTGCCGACGCTCAACGAACTCTATCGCCCCTTCCGCGTCGGCAATGACGTCACCGCCGCCAATGCCGGCCTCTCGCCCGAGCGGCTGACGGGGATCGAGGGCGGCGTGACGCTGACGCCCTTCGCCGGCGCCAGCCTTGCCGCGACGCTGTTCCGCAACCAGCTCGACGATGCGATCGCCAACGTGACGCTCGCCGCGACGCCGACCAGCGCCATGCGTGTCCGCCGCAACCTCGACGCGATCCGCTCGACCGGCGTCGAGGTCGATGCGCGCTATGCGACCGGGCCGTTCACCGCGCTCGCCTCGTGGAGCCATGTCGACGCACGCGTCCGCGCCTCAGGCGCGGCGGTGGTGCTCGACGGTCTGCGCCCGGCGCAGACGCCGCGTGACGCGCTATCCGGGACGCTCGGCTGGCGGCAGCGGCGCGCGGCCGTCTCGGCGACGCTGCGTCACGTCGCGCGCCAGTTCGACGACGACCAGAACAGTCGCAGCCTCGCCCCCGCGACGACGCTCGACGGCTATGCCGCGCTGCCGGTGACGCGCGTGCTGACGATCGAGGCGCGTGCCGAGAACGTCTTCGACGCGCGCGTCGAGGCGGGGATCAGCGGCGCCAACATCGTCGAGCGCGCGACGCCGCGCACGCTGTGGATCGGGGTGCGCGCGCGGCTCGATTGAACCGGCGTGGCTCGACGCCGGCAGCCGGGGCGATTACACGCCCCGGCGTGACCGCTCCCCTCCGCCTCCGCCTCGACCGCCATGCCCTCGCCGACAATTGGCGCGCGCTCGACCGGATGAGCGGCACGGCGGCGTGCGGCGCGGCGATCAAGGCGGACGGCTACGGCCTCGGCGCGAGCGAGGTCGCAGGGCAGCTCGCCGCCGCCGGCTGCCGCGACTTCTTCATCGCGACCTGGGCCGAGGCGGCGCGGCTGGGGCCGCTCGGCCTGCCTTTGTCGGTGCTGCACGGCGTCCGCGCCGAGGACATGCCGCTGGCGCGGCAGGGCATCGCGCGCCCGGTGCTCAACAGCGAGACGCAGGTCGCGCGCTGGCGCGCGGCGGGCGGCGGTGCCTGCGACGTGATGGTCGACACCGGGATCAACCGGCTCGGCGTCTCGCCGGCGGCGGTGCGCGACGGCCTGCTCGACGGGCTGACGATCGAGACGCTGATCAGCCATCTCGCCTGCGCCGACGAGGACAGCGCGATGAACGATCGCCAGCGCGCCGCCTTCGCGGCGCTGGCGGGGGTGACGGGCGCGCGCCGGATGAGCCTCGCCAATTCCGCCGGTATCGCGCTCGGGGCGGGGTACGCCTTCGATCTCACCCGCCCGGGAATCGCGCTGTACGGCGGCATCGTCCGGCCGGAATTCGCGGGCACGATCCGCCAGGTGGCGACGCCCGAGGCGCAGGTGCTGCAACGCCGCACCGTCCCCGCCGGCGAGACGGTCGGCTACAACGCCACCTGGACCGCGCCGCGTGTGACCGAAGTGGCGATCCTTAACCTCGGCTATGCCGACGGCTATGTCCGCGGCTTCTCCGACCGCGGCCGGGCGGGCGGGGGGGCGCTGCCGGTGATCGGGCGGGTCTCGATGGACCTGATGGCGATCGACGTCACCGCCGCGCCGAATCTGGCGGAGGGCGACTGGATCACGCTCGACTTCGCGCTGCCGGCGGCGGCGGCAGCGAGCGGGATGTCGCAATATGAGCTGCTGACGCTGCTGGGGCAGCGGTATGCGCGGCAATGGGGGTGATCAGGCCGTTTCGGGGCCGGTCCATACGTCGAACGGCCGCGCCCGGATCCATCGCGTCGCCAGCCATTTGACGCCGCTGCGGACGGGCTCGCCGGCGTGGCGGGCGGTGGCCAACGGCCGGCCCTGCGCGTCGACATTGTCGAAGATGATCGCATCGCCCGCCTTCGGGCGGATGGTCAGGCCGTGGTCGGGGAACGTCGTCTCGCCGCCGCCGAAGCCGTCGTTGAGATAGACGAGGACCGTCGCGACGCGCTGGTTGCGCACCTGGGGCAGGACGTCGGCGTGGAGGCGGAACTGCTGGCCGGGGCGATAGCGCAGCACGGTCAACGCCTCGCCCTGCGCCACCTGGGTGTCGCTGAGCGCGGCGATCCGGACGTTGATCGCACGGATGACCGGGTCCTCGCGCAGCGGGCTCAGCACGCCCGCATCCGAGGTGCGGATTGGATGGGGCACGTGGCGGCCGGTCCGCGGGTCGACGACGACGGCGGGAGCCAGCAGGTCGCTGGCGGCATTGGCAATATGCGTGCACTCGGCGACGCTCAGCGCACCGCGCACTCGTCGCACGCTGCGGTCGTCGGTCAGTGGTTCGACGAGGAGCGGCGTGGTCGGATGGCCGTCGCCGTCGATCGCCATCGCCGACAGCAGCCCGTGCAGGTAGCGCGCGTGCGGGTCGCCCGCCGCGTTGGCGGCCGCAAGCAGTCGCATCGCAGCGGGCCAATCGGCGGCCGCACCGGTGCCGTTCGCCGCAAGCGTGATCTCGACGAGCCGCGCCTCGCCATGATCGCAATCCGCGGCCTGCCGCAACGCAAGTCGGGCAGCGGCCAGGTCGCGGGGCAGGGGGTGGCCCTGAAGCTGCCACAGCGCCTGTTGGAAAAGCGCGCCGCCATGCCCCGCCGCCGCGAGCCTTGCAACGGTCGCGGTGGCGTCGGCGACGCGGCCGCTTCGCAGCATCGCGTCTACGGCGCCCATCGGGTCGTTCTGCATCGGTGGAGACTGGACGAAAAAAGGGCCGGTGGAAACCACCGGCCCTCGATTTTCACGCTACGGCGTCGCTTAGAAGCGCGCGGTCACGCCCGCATACATGCGGCGTCCGATGTTGTCGAAGATGGCGCTGCCCGCACCGATGCCCGTCGCCCCCAGCGGCGGTAGACGATCGGTGAGATTGTCGACGCCGATGTAGAAGCTGGACCGTTCACCGACGTCGAAGCCGAGCTTCATGCCGATGTACAGCACGTCCGGATAATAAGGCGTGCTGAAATCGTCGAGGTTCTGCGGCGGACGGCCCTGGAAGGCGATGCGGTTCTCGATCGCGCCGACCGACTGCTTCGACAGGTAGCGGAACTGCGTATCCAACGTGACGATGCCGAAGTCCGCCCCCAGGTTCACCTGCACCTGATCCTTGGGATAGCCCAGCTCACCGACCGTCGTATCCGCGAACGACGGCTGCAACGGGTTGAGGAAGCTGCTGCTCTCCAGGATGTGGGTATAGATCACCTGACCCGAGAGACGCGTGTCGCCGAAGCTGCGCGCATAGCTCAGGTTGGCATCGATACCGCGCCGCTTCAGGCTCGCATAGTTGAGCGGATTGTCGGCAAGATTACCCTCGATGATACGGAACGGCTGTTCGCCGTTCGGTCCGGTCGCGCCGGCTGCGACGCGGTTGAACTGCGCGCAGAACTGATTGTTGGTCAGCGACGGCGAATCGTAGCAATTGTTCACGGTTGCTTGCGCGCCCGCATAATTGATGACGTTGTTCACCTTGATGTTGTAGTAATCGACCGACAGGATCAGCCCCGGCGTGAACGTCGGCGAAATCACCGCGCCGTAGGTGTAGGAGTCGGACTTCTCCGCCCGCAGGTCGGGGTTGCCGCCGCTCAGGATTTCCAACGACTGGGCATATTGGAAGTTGTACGTCGTCGGAATGCCCGCCGCCGCGCAATTGGCCGCGCGGAACTGCGTACCACGGCCCAGATTGTCGGCCGAGCACGGATCGGCGAAACCGGGCGCGAAATTCTGGCCGGCCGATGCATACAGTTCGGTCAGGTTCGGTGCGCGGACCGAGCGACCGTAATTGGCACGGAAGCGCAGCCCCTCAACCGGCGCGTAGGTGCCGTTCAGGTTGTAGGTATAGACCGTGCCCGCCGAGCCCTTGTAGTCGGACACGCGCCCGGCGGCGCCGAAGGTCAGCTCCTTGATGAGCGTGATGTCCTTGAGCAGCGGGACGCGCAGCTCGCCGAACGCTTCCTTCACCTCGAACGACGGCGGGTCGAACCTGGCGAGGGCATTGTAGAAGGTGTAGCCCGCCTCGACGTAGGGATCGGCCTGGAAGTAATTGGTCTCGCGGCGATATTCCGCACCGAGCGAGAAGCCGACAGCGCCGCCCGGAAGGTTGAAGAACTTCGAGGAGTCACCCGACACGTTGGCAAGCAGGTCGAGCTGCGTGATCTTGCCTTCCGAGACGGTGTTGCGCAGCACGTAGTTGCGTGTCGCCTCCGAGATATTGCCCTGGCCGAACGGATTGAGCGGCTGGCAATTGGCGATGTCGCTGGCCAGATTGGCGGCATTGCCGCCGATGTCGGTGCCGAATGCGAAGCGGCTGGCGTCCAACTGTGCGCCGCAGACGATCTGCCCGGCGGGATTGCGCACGGCGTCGAGCGCGAGGCTGAGACGCTGCACGTCGACGTTGCCGAGGACGCGCGTGCGCTCCTTGAACTCGCCGTAATTGGCCGACACTTCGTAGTTGAACGTCTCGGCGAAATCGCCGCGCACGCCGCCGACGAAGCGATAGGTCTCGCGGCGGGCATCCTCACGACGCGAACCCAGATCGGTCAGGTTCTTGCGCAGGATGAAGCGATAGGAGCCATTCGCGATCTGTGTGCGCAGCGTGGCCGCCTGTGCGGCGGTGATCGCCGCACCAGTCGTCGGGCTGATGCCCGAGTTGACCGCCTGCAACGCCTGCGCCGCCAGCGTCGCCTGCGAGGACGCGCTGAGGAACGGATTGTCGAGACGGGGACGCTCGTAGAGCGCGTCGATCGTCGAGCCCGTGTAGAAGGCCGGACCCGAACCGCCGAGGCTGACCGAATCGACGCGGACGTACTTCGCCTCGAAGAATGGCACGAACGCGTCGGAGACCGCGAAATGGCCGAGCAGGTTGGCCGAATAGCGGTCGAGTTGCGGCAGCAGCTGGACCAGCGTGCCCTCGCGACGGGTGTTGCCGTTGCCGCCGACAAAGCCGCCGGTCGGGGTCGCGGTCGGCGCTGTTACCGAACCACCGGCGATGCCGACGCGGGTGCCCGTCTGCGAGACAAGCGAGCCGTCCTGCTGGAACAGATAGTTGCAGGTGAAGGCGCGACCCAGCGAGTCACGGCCGCACCGTGCGTTCGTGCCCGAGCCGGCGGGCGAACCTGCGAAAGCGACCAAGCCGCCGTCGAAGATGTTGGCGCCGCGGATATCGCGGAAGAACGTCGAGTCGGGGATGCCGTCGAAGTTCAGATTGCCGCTGACGCCGGCACCGGCCGCATCGACGTTGGTCGTCACGAAGGCATCGTTTTGACGGTAGGCCTTGCGGCCTGACGCGAACAGCGCCTCGGTGCGGGCATATTCCACGTTCATCGCGATGTTGCCGCGATCGTCAGCGAAATTCTTGCCGCCGGTCAGGCTGACGAAGTAGCTGCCGGCGTCCTTCTCGTCGCTGACGCCGCCCTGCGCGCGGATCTGCAGGCCTTCGAAATTCTGCTTCAGGCGAAAATTGACGACGCCGGCGATGGCATCGGAACCATACACCGCCGAGTTGCCGCCGGTGACGATGTCGACACCGTCGATCAGGTCGGTGGGGATGGTATTGACGTCGACCGATACCGCGTTGTTCAGAATGTCGGACGCGACATGACGGCGGCCGTTGACCACGACCAGCGTGCGCTGGGTGCCGAGGCCGCGCAAATCGAGGAGATTGAGGCCACCGGTGCCGAGAAAGCGGGTCGAGTTCGACTGGCTATAGGTGCTCTGCAACTGCGGCAGATCGTTCAGCACGTCGCCGATTGAGGTGCGCGCGGTCTGTGTCAGTTCGGCGGCCGACACCGTGGTGATCGGCACGACCGAAACCGCGTTGGGCGAACGGATGCGCGAACCGGTGATGACGATTTCCTCGCCCGGACGCGCTTCCGGCTCGTCCTGATCCGGCGCTGCCATCGACGTGCCAGCGGTGTTGCTGCCGGCCTGCGGCGCACCGGCTTCGGGCGCCGTCTGCGCAAAGGCGGTGGTGGCGAGCAACATCCCGCCCGCGAGCGCACTCGCGGAGAGCAACCAAGTCTTCATGTCAGTCCCCTGTTTTCAGGCTTTGCGCCTTGTCAGAAGACCTTGTTGGCGCAACCGGACCGAAGCGGACAAGCCGGTTTGCGACAGAAACAGTCGTAATCGAGCGGTTTGGTCAAAAGTGTCGCTAAAATGACACAAAAATTACAGCTTTTATGTCCGCATGTTGCGCATTCGTCAGCGCGTGCGTCACCGCTCGACGCACATCGCGATCCCCATCCCGCCGCCGATGCACAAGGTTGCCAGCCCCTTCTTCGCGTCGCGCTTTTCCATCTCGTAGAGCAGTGTGGTCAGCACGCGCGCGCCGCTGGCGCCGATCGGGTGGCCGATCGCGATCGCGCCGCCGTTGACGTTGACCTTGCCCGCATCCCAGCCGAGTTCCTTGCCGACCGACAGCGCCTGCGCCGCGAACGCCTCGTTCGCCTCGATCAGGTCGAGGTCGGCGAGCGTCCAGCCGGCCTTCTCCAGCGCCTTCCTCGAGGCCGGCACCGGGCCGATGCCCATCACCGACGGGTCGACGCCCGCGCTCGCCCAGCTCCGGATCGTCGCGAGCACCGGCGTGCCGCGCGCCTCGGCCTCGGCGCGGCTCATCAGCACCAGCGCCGCTGCGCCGTCGTTGAGGCCGCTCGCATTGGCGGCGGTGACGGTGCCGTCCTTCTTGAACGCCGGCCGCACGCCGCCGACGCTGTCGAGCGTCGCGCCGGCGCGGATATATTCGTCGTCCGCCACGACGGTGTCGCCCTTGCGGCCCTTGATCGTCACCGGCGCGATCTCGTCCTTGAAGCGACCGCTGCCGCGCGCGGCCTCGGCCTTGTTCTGGCTGGCGACCGAGAAGGCGTCCTGGTCGGCGCGCGTCACCTGATATTGCTCGGCGAGATTCTCCGCGGTGATCCCCATGTGATAGCCGTTGAACACGTCGGTAAGGCCGTCGACCACCATCGTGTCGACGAGGCTGACCGCGCCCATCTTGGTGCCGCCGCGCATTGTCTGCGCATGCGCGCTCATCGACATGCTCTCCTGCCCGCCGGCGACGACGATCGTCGCGTCGCCGGTCTGGATCGCCTGACAGGCGAGCGCGACCGCGCGCAGGCCCGAGCCGCACACCTGATTGACGCCCCAGGCCGGCACCTCCTTGGGGATGCCCGCCGCCATCGACGCCTGCCGCGCCGGATTCTGGCCCTGCGCCGCGGTGAGCACCTGGCCGAGGATCACCTCCGACACGTCGGCGCCGTCGACGCCGGCCTGCGCGAGCGCCGCCTCGATCGCGACGCGGCCCAGTTCGTGCGCGGGGGTGGCGGCGAAGGCGCCGAGGAAGCTGCCGACGGGGGTACGCTTGGCGGCGGTGATGACGATCTCGGTCATGATGATCCTGCTCCTACTTTGGTGCGTGTCTACCCGGCGGCAGCGCCGCGATCCAGTGCGCGAGCGGCTCCCACAGCATCGTCCGCCCACGCCCGCCGACGATCATCCCGACATGGCCGAGGCCGAGGTCGCGCCGGTCGGCGAGCCCCGCGGCGGTGGCCGCCGGGACGATCCGGTCGGTGAGCGAGACGAACTCGACCGCGGGGCAGTCGAGCCGGGCCGGGGAGGCGGGGGCGTCGCGGACGATCCATCCGCCGGTGCCCGGCCGGTCGGCGGCGACGAACCCCTCGAACAGGTCGCGCGCCGCGGCGAGCGGCAGCGGCGCACCGGCATTGGCCCAATCCTCCAGCCGGACGAAGGCGCGCGCCGCCGCACCTTCGGGGTTGAGCCGCCCGAACGATTCGTATTTGGCGATCGTCCGCGCCGGATCGAGCCGCCAGAAGCCCGCCTGCAACACCTCCATCGGTAGCACGCCGAGCGCCTCGGCGGTCGGCTTCGCCGCCTGCCACAGGTCGAGCATGCCGGGCGCGGATTCGCCATAGCCGGCGAAACGCCACGGCGCGGCGATCGTCGCGAGGCCGGCGACCGGGGTGGCGCCCGCCGCCGCCAGCGCCATCGTCCCGCCGAGGCAATAGCCGACCAGCACCGGCGGCTCGTCGAGCTGCTCGATCAGCGTCAGCAGCAGCGATTCGATATGGCCGGTCATGTCCATGTCGCGATCGGCGGCGCCCGGCTCGCCCCAGTCGACCAGCGCGACGCGGCAGCCCTGCGTCGCCATCCAGCGCACCAGCGACGCTTCGCCGAGATCGAGGATCGCCGGCGGGTTGATCAGCGACGGTACGAACACCACCATCCGGCCGCGCCCGCCATAATAACGCAGGCAGGCGCGCCCGGCGGTGGCGAGTGCCGGCATCGGCGGCGGCGGGGAGGGGCGTGGCGCCTGCTGATAGGCGGCGAGCCCGGCGAGCGCCGCCGCGGTGCGCGCCGGGTCTGCTGCGGTTTCGCTGCGCAGCATGTCGAGGAACAGCGGCAACGGGCGCGGGCCGTGTTGCGGTGCGAAAAATTGCGGCGTACCATCGGTATCAGTCACGGCAAAGGACCGTCGCGCGACAGGGGAGCGATATGAAGAAACAGGCCAGGGCCGACGGAATCGTCATCATCAAGAAATACGCCAATCGGCGCCTCTATAATACCGAGACCTCGTCCTACATCACGCTCGAGCATCTGGCGACGATGACCCGCGAGGGGCGCGACTTCAAGGTCGTCGATGCCAAGACCGACGACGATATCACCCACAACGTGCTGACCCAGATCATCATGGAAGAGGAAAGCCGCGGCCAGACGATGCTGCCGGTCAGCTTCCTGCGCCAGCTCATCTCCATGTACGGCGATTCGATGCAGGCGATGGTACCGGGTTATCTGGAAGCGTCGATGGACAGTTTCCGCCGCAACCAGGAACAGTTCAAGTCGGCGGTCGAGGGCGCCTTCGCGCACTCCCCCTTCGCCGAGATCGCCAAGCGCAACCTGCAGATGCTCGAGGTCGCCGCGCAGGCGTTCCAGACGCCGGGCGTCGCCCCGGTGACCCCGCCACCGTCGCCCACGGCGAGCAAGGACGACCAGATCGCCGCACTGAAGGCGGAGCTGACGCGCCTGCAGGACAAGGTCGAGAAGCTCGGCTGAGCGCGGACGATGCCGGTTATGTTCTGGGCGGCGGGTGCGTCGGTGCTGCTCGCGCTTGCAGCGGCATTCGCCGATCGCCGCCGCCGGCTGCGCGTCGATCCCGACCGTGTCGGCTTCGTCGACTGGCGCACCGTCCAGATGGCGGCCCTGCTCGCGACGATCCTGCTGGTGAGCATTGGCCTGCACACGCAATAGGGCAGGCGCTCTCCTTGGATTGGCGCCGCTCTGCGGGCGGGAAGGCAGGATTGTTCACGCGAAGGCGCGAAGACGCGAAGAGAAGAAGAGATTGGTTCGCGCAGAGGCGCGGAGGCGCAGAGATGGTGCGTCCGGCGCGAAGCTCCATGCATCCGCGATGAGGAAGACTGAAGGCCGCTGGCGCGGCCGGACCATCTCTGCGTCTCTGCGCCTCTGCGCGCAAATACCCTTCTTCTTCTCTTCGCGTCTTCGCGCCTTCGCGTGAACCAAGCTTCTTCCGCTGACGTCCCCGCCTCAGTAGAATTGCCGCAAGGTCAGCGTCCGCACCGACCCGTCGCACAGGCCCAGCCGCACCGCCGTACCCGGCGCGCCGATCGCCCATTTCGCCAGTGCGCTCGTCGGATAGTCCGCGGTGACCGGCTGGTCGTTGATCCGGCAGATCGTCTCGCCGGGCTGCCACCCCGCCGCCGCCGCCGGCCCGCCGCGCATGACGTGCAGCACCTTGAGCCGGTCGCGCTCCAGCCCGACCAGCAATCCGCTGGTCGAGCGCAGCGGCGGGGCGTTCGCCTCCGGCCCCGGCTTGAGCACCATCCGCCCGGCGCCGGGGTCGAGCAGCACGCGGTAATTCTGGAGCAGACCCGACCCGATCCGCCCCGCCACGCCGATCGTCTCGGAAAAGCCGCCCGCCGGCTCGACCCGCGCCTCGACGTTGCGCACCACCTGCTGCCCCAGCGACACCGCGGGCAGGATGGCGAGCGTGCTCACCGTCTCGCCGGCGAGGCCGAAGGAGATCGTCGTCGTGGTCGGCAGCCGCGCGATCCCCGCCGTTCTGGCGGATGCGGCGGACAAGGTCAGCGCCGAGCCGTCGCCGGTGTCGACGATCATCGGCGCCAGCCGTCTGGTCGCGATCGTCGCGCTGCTTTCGTAGACGCGGCGGCCGAGCGAGATGGACAGCGGCGCGATCGCCCCGACGAACGGCAGCCGGCCCGACGGCAGCAGGCGGAAGCGGTGGTTGGCGTAATCGATGTCGAGCGCCTGCCCGCCGGTGACGTCGCGCCCGATCAGCATGTCGACCGCCTGCGCGCTGCCGGTGGCGAGCGCGGGCAGGTCGGCGACGGTGACGCCGCCGCCGGTGCGGGTGAGCCCGCCGATCGCCAGCCGCCGCGTCGCCAGCCAGCCCACCGCCACCGCGCCATTGCCGCCGCCGCCGATCGCGGTCGCCTGGCCGTTGGCGGTGACCCGCGCCGGATCGGCGGCGGCGGACTTGGCGGCGAGCACCGAATAGCTCACCCCGGTATCGAGGATCGCGGTCACCGGCCGTTCGTCGAGCGTCAGCGTGAAGCGGATCTGGTTGCCCGGCGTCAGGTCGAACGACACCCAGCGCGCCTCGCTGTCGGCGGCAAGCGTGACGACGCCCTCACGTCCCGCGGGCTGGGGCGAGGCGGCGAGCAGGACGAGGGGCAGGAGCAGGTGCATCGGCCGACCCTAACGGCGGAACGCCGGCGCTGCCACAAGGGGTTGGGGCGCGGCGCACCGGGCCTTCATGCGCCCCGTTGGTGCTGAGCTTGTCGAAGCGCCATGGGACTCACCGCCCTTCGACCGGCTCAGGGCTGACGGTCCGGGGGCGTTCGTGCGGTCGATAACGCCGATCCTACAGGCACGCCTCCAGAAACGCCTGATCGAACCCGAATTGCTTGGCCTTGTCGAGCGTATAGGGGCGCAGCCCCATCGAGCGATATTCGCCGATGATCTTGCCGTCGGCGCTCTCGTCGAGATACTCGAACTTGAACAATTCCTGCGTCACGATCACCGGCCCTTCCATGCCGATCACCTCGGTGACGTTGGTGACGCGGCGCGAGCCGTCGCGCAGGCGCTTCACCTGGATGATGAGCTCGACCGAATCGGCGATCTGGCGGCTGATCGCCTCCTTGGGCACCTTGATGTCCGACATCATCACCATGTTCTCCATACGGGCGAGCGCCTCGCGCGGGGAATTGGCGTGGAGCGTGCACATCGAGCCGTCGTGACCGGTGTTCATCGCCGCGAGCATGTCGAAACACTCGCTGCCGCGGATCTCGCCCAGGATGATGCGATCGGGGCGCATACGCAGCGCGTTCTTGACGAGGTCGCGGATGCTGATCTCGCCTTGCCCTTCCAGATTGGCCGGGCGCGTTTCCAGCGGCAGCCAGTGCGGCTGCTGCAGGCGAAGCTCGGCGGCGTCCTCGATCGTCAGCACGCGCTCGCCGGGGTCGATCATCTTCGACAAAGCGTTGAGCATCGTCGTCTTGCCCGAACCGGTGCCGCCCGAGATGACGACGTTGAACCGGCTCGCGCCCGCGATCTTGAGCGCGGTCGCCATCTTGGGGCTCATGCTGCCGAAGCCCGCCATCATGTCGAGCGTGATCGGCTTGGCGGAGAATTTGCGGATCGAGATCGCGGTGCCACGCAGCGACAGCGGCGGCACGATGACGTTGACGCGGCTGCCGTCCTTGAGGCGCGCATCGGCGAGCGGCGTGGTCTGGTCGACGCGGCGGCCGACCGAATTGACGATCCGCTGCGCGATCTGGAACAGATGCTCCTCGTCGCGGAACTGGATCTGCGCCAGCTCCAGCTTGCCCTTGCGCTCGACATAGGTCTGGTCGGGGCCGTTGACCATGATGTCGGTGATCGCCGGATCGGCGAGCAATTCCTCGAGCGGCCCCAGGCCGAGCAGCTCGTCGACCAGCACCTTTTCCAGCGCGAACTGTTCGCGGCGGTTGAGCGTCAGCTTGAGCTCGGCGAGCACCTCGCCGATGATCGGGCGGAATTCCTCGGCGAGCTCGTCCTTGCCGAGCGTCGCGGCGGCCTCAGGATCGACGCGTTCGAGCAGGCGCGGCAGCACCTGTTCCTTGATCTTGTGGATCGACGCCTCGAAGCCCTCGCCGCGGCTGCTGCCGGCGTCGCCGCTGGCATTCTGCCGGTCGGTGAGTCGCTGCATCGCGTCGAGCGTGCCGGCGGGCAGGCTGCCGGCGAGCGGGTCGTCGCCGGGCAGGCCGCCGGGCAGCGGCATCGTCTCGATCGGCGGGAACTGGCTGCCGGGTGCGGCTTCGTCGGCACGCGGCGCCGGGCTGCCCTGCATCGGGCGCGCCACGCCGAACGCCGGCCGTGCCGGCTGTCCGTTACCCATTCCGTTGCGACGCCCGAACGCGCTCATACACCAATCCTCGACCTTCAGTGACGGCGGTAGGCATCAGAGTTTGAGATTTTCCTAACCAAACCAAAACGGTGCGGCAGGGGCCGATCGCCGTGCTTGACAGCGGCGCGCCGAGGCCGTTCGGAAGGCGCGACATGCGCCGCCTCCTGCTCCTGCTTCTCGCCCTGCTCGGCGCCCCGTTCTGGGCGACGCCCGCCGCCGCCGACGACATCGGTGCGACCGCGCGCGGCGTCGTCCGCGTCGTCACCATCGCCGTCGTCGACGGGCAGGTGGTCGGCTTCGGCCACGGCAGCGGCGTCGCGATCGCACCCAACCGCATCGTCACCAACGCGCACGTCATGGAACTGGCGGAACGCTATCCCGACAATGTCGTGATCGGCGTGGTGCCGTCGGAAGGCGACAAGAGCTACCAGGGCCGCGTCGTCGCCTATGACGCCAAGCGCGACCTCGCGCTGATCGAATTCGCCGGCGCCCGGCTGCCCGCGGCCGCGCTCTATACCGGGCCGGTGAGCGAGGGCGATCCGGTGGTCGCGCTCGGCTATCCCGGCAACGTCGATCTCGCGACCGCGCAATCGGCCGCGGATTACATCCGCCCGACCTCGCCGGTCCGTTCGGAAGGCGTCTTCTCCGGTCGGCGCAGCCTGACCGGGATCGAGGTGCTGCTCCACACCGCCAGCATCGCGCGCGGCAATTCGGGCGGGCCGTTGCTCGACCGCTGCGGCCGGGTGATCGGCATCAATTCGGCGATCACCCGCGGCGAGGAGGGCGATGGCTCGTTCGGCTTCGCGATCGCCGATACCGAGCTGTCCGCCTTCCTGCGCGAGGCGAAACAGCCTTATGCCAGCGTCGGCACCGCCTGCACCTCGATCGAGGAACGGCTGCGCGACGACAGCGCGGCGGATGTGCGCGCGCGTAGCGACGCCCTGACCAGCCAGCGCGACGCCGCCACCCGCGCGGCGATGGGCCGCGAAGAGGCACTCGCCCGCGCCCGCGAGACCGCGCAGACCCGGCGTGAGAACGTCATGGGGTTCGCCGGCCTGCTGCTGGTGCTCGGCGCGATGGGGATCGGCGCGGCCGGGCTGTTCGCAGTGCAGGGGCAGGGGCAGGGGCAGGGGCAGGGGCAGGGGCAGGGGCACGGGCAGCGGCGGCGGACGATCTGGGCGGCGAGCCTCGGCGGCCTCGTCATGGTCGTGGCGATGCTCGTCTTCGTGCTGCGGCCGAAGGGCGAGCCCGCCGTCCCGCCGCCGCCCGCGGCGATCAGCCAGGTCGTGCCCAATGCGCCGCTCGGCAAGCTCACCTGCGTCTTCCAGCCCGAACGCAGCCGCGTCACCGTCTCGCCGACCAGCGACGTCGCGCTGCACTGGGGGCGCAGCGGGTGCGGCGGCGGCGTGCAATATCTGCCGACCGGCGACCGCTGGGAGCGCGTGGTGGTGCCCGACGGCGAGCAGACGGTGTCGGTCGTCGCCTTCGACCCGCTCACCCGCCATTATACCGACACCCGCTACATGCTCGGCGCGCAGGCGATGGCGCAGGCGCGCAAGCTGCAGCAGGGGCAGGGCGCGGCATCCCGCTGCACCGTCGACCCCGCTGCGATCGAGCGCCTCGCCCAGCAGCAATCGGCGATCCGCACGACGCTGCCGCCGCTGCCCAACGAGAAGCTGGTCTATAGTTGTCGTACGGGCTGATCCCTTAGCGTCATCAGTTATTGCCGTTTATATCATCGGGATTTCTTGGGCGTCGTGGATTTAATAGCGGATTGGGAACTTGCACCGGGCGGCCAATGTCAGGATTGGTCCTAACGGGATTGTCAGAATTGTCGCCGCCTGTGGTATCGACCTGCTTTGGCTTGCGAGCTGTAACAATTATATTGTCGTTATCGGTGCTTTTGTCATCGTTTTGCTCTTGCCCGTATGAAAGGCTCATTGTGGGTGCGGGGCTAAGGGGTGATGCAAGAATTGCCACGGCGGTAAATGCGAGAAAGACCATTTTCATTTCCCTTCAAGATAATCAGCCAATTTAGAATTGATCAGATCAGCAGGGATGATTCCCGACGAGAAGTAAATAGTCAATTAAATTAAATACCATATTGGATGCATTGTAAATTATAGTAAATCCATATACTTATGATTGTGCCTAGCGAGCGATGTGTGTGTTGTTGAATGATGGAGGGCGCGCAGCTGGCTGCTCCGCGCGAACAAGCTCGACACCAACGACGCCTATGCGCTGACGCTCTTCTATTCGAGCTTCGGCATGGCGGGGACGCCGGCCACCGACAATGCCAAGGCCGCGCTGCGTCGCGCCCACGAGCTGGTACCGCAGGACGAGGGTCTCGCTTATGCCTATGCGACGCAGCTGTTGGTCGACGACAAGCGTGACGAGGCCCGCACGGCGCTGCGTCCGCTCGCCTATTCGGCGCACAGCAATCCCGACAATGCCGCCGCCAGGCTCATCGCCGCGCTCGCGACCGGCAAAACCGGCCCGCAGGCGCTCGCCTCGCTCGGCGGGGACGCCGCCAAGGTGACGATCGAGAATTAGGCCGGCCGACATTCATCGGCACCCGCGATAGCACCGGTCCGTCACCCCGGACTTGATCCGGCGTCCCGCTACGTCCTTCACGCTTGCCATCGGGGAGAAGCGGGGGCCCGGGGTGACGAAAGGGTGAAAGTGTCGCGCCTGGGCGCAGAGGTAATGCGCCCCTGTCATTGCAACGGAGCCGCAGATGCGACTAGCGCAACACGCTCTGCGCCTCTGCGCCTCTGCGCGAACCTGATACGTCTTCGACGAACCAGGCGGCGATCCGCAGCGGCCCGGCTCACCCGCCCTCGCGCGCCAGCAGGGCGCGCTTGCGTTCGACGCCATAGGCATAGCCGCCGAGCCCGCCGTCGCTGCGCGTGACGCGGTGGCAGGGGACGACCACCGCCAGCGGGTTGCTGCCGCATGCCGTCCCCGCCGCGCGCACCGCGCCCGGCTGGCCGGCGAGCGCGGCCAGCTCGGCATAGCTGCGCGTCTCGCCCGCCGGGATCGTCTTCAGCGCCTGCCACACCGCCTCCTGAAAGGCGGTGCCGCGCACGTCGAGCGGCAGCGCGGCGTCGCGGCCGGGCGTCTCGACCAGCGCCACCACCGCCGCGGCAAGGCCGGCTAGCGCCGTGTCGCCCGGCGCGATCTCCGCCCGCGGGAAGCGCGCCGCCAGCGCCGCCGCATCCTCGTCGAACGCCACCCGGCACAGCCCCTTGTCGGTCGCCGCGACGAGCAGCGGCCCCAGCGACGTCGCGACCTGCGTCCAGCGGATCGTCGCGCCCGCGCCGCCCCGCGCCCAGACCGACGGCGCCATGCCGAGCCGCCTGGCGCCATCGGCATAGAAGCGGCTCGCCGCGCCATAGCCCGCGTCGTAGATCGCATCGGTGACGCGGTCCGCCTGCTGCAACGCGTCCGCCGCGCGTCCGGCGCGCAGCGCGCGCGCATAAGCGGCGGGGCTGACCCCGGTCGCGCGGGTGAACAATCTTTGGAAATGATGCGGCGCATAGCCGACCCGCGCGGCGAGCGCCGCCAGCCCGACCGGTTCCTCCGCCGCCGCGATCAGCGCGATCGCCTCGGCCACCGCCCGGCTGTCGCGGGCGACGTCGTCGGGTTTGCAGCGCAGGCAGGCGCGATAGCCCGCCGCGCGCGCCGCCGCGCCGTCGGCGAGAAAGCTGACGTTGTCGCGCCGCGGATGCCGCGCGGGGCAGCTCGGCTTGCAATAGATGCCCGTGGTGCGCACCGCGACAACGAACGCGCCGTCCTGCGTCCGGTCGCGGCGCTCGAAGGCGGTCCAGGCCGCGTCCTGATCGATCATCGTCATGCCATGGTGATAGCCGATTGCTCGCCGCGTCTCATCCCGCGGCTTGCGATCAAAAGCCGGTACCCGTCACCGCCGGCCGGCTGCGCATCAGCGCGACGTCCTGCGCGCCCGCCGCCAGCGCGGTGACGCGCGCCAGCCCCTTGCTCACCTCGCCGCCGGCATAAGGCGCGAACAGCCGCGCACGAGCATAGCGATCCGCCGCCTCGCGATACCGCCCGGCCGATTCCGCGCATAGCGCCAGATTGAACGCCGTCGCGCCATTGTCCGGCGCCAGCCGGTCGACCTCGGCGAAGACGGCGCAGGCGGCGGCGGGATCGTGCTTGGTCAGCTTCACCGCCCGTTTGAACCGCGCCGCGGCATCGGCGGGCAGGCCGTCGCGCGTCTCGATCACGCGGACGGTATAATCTTCCGCATGCGGGGCGAGATCGTGCTGCACCTCGGCGGCGACCGATTCGATCATGCCGCTCACCACGCCCTCGACATTGGTCGCGACGCCGCGGTCCTCGCACCAGTCGCTGCGGTCGTCGCGCGTCTTGGCGACCGTATAGGGTAGCGCGCCGGTACGCCGCCGCACCTCCAGATCGGCGCGCAACGCCACCGTGCGGCGAACGCAGGCGACGCTATAGCGCTCCCTGCGCGTGCATTTGCCGTCCTTCTTCTCGGCGCAGCGCTCGCGCCCCTCGCGATAGTCGCTGCTCGCGACCTGCACCCCGGTACGCCCGGTGAGCAGCCCGTCGGGGCGCAAGGCCGGCGGGATCAGCCGCACGTGCGGCAGCCCGTCCGCGCCGAGCTTCGCCAGCCGCCGCTCGATCGCATCGGCGAGCTCCGCGCCGTCCGGCCCGGTGAACGGCCCGACGCCGATCGTCGGCAACAGGCTCGCCTCGCGTGCCTGCGCGGCGAAGACGCCCTCGACGCGCAGCGTCTCGGCGGTCGCGGGCAGGGCGAGCATCGCTCCGATCGCCACCGCCGCCCACCATCGCATCGTCTTGTCTCCATTTGCCGGAAGCGGGCTTACCCGCCCGATCCTGAACGAAAGCCCTAAATCCTCCCCCGCAAGGGGGAGGTGGCACGGCAAAGCCGTGACGGAGGGGGAGGACAGGGCGGAAGCCCAATCATAACGCTCCCACCCTACCTCCCCCTCCGTCAGCGCTGCGCGCTGCCACCTCCCCCTGGCGGGGGAGGAATTGGGTTGCTCAAACCCCCGCCGGCACACCACTTTGCGCGCTCGATACTTGCACTAACCGCCCCCTCATGCTAGCCGCCCGCCACCCATAGCAGGTGTGCATCGCGCGCCCTCTTCCCCATGGGCCAACATTCGGCACGAGGACTTCAGCTCCGTGGAGACATCCATCGGTACTTCTGGCGGCGGTATTCAGGCGAGCCTGGGTGGGCGTTACGCGATCGCCCTGTTCGATCTCGCGCGCGACGCCAGGACGATCGACACCGTCGAATCCAGCCTCGCCACGGTGCGCGACGCGCTGAACGAAAGCGCCGATTTCCGCGCACTCACCGTCAGCCCGCTGGTCGCCCGCGGCGCCGCGGTCAAGGCGGTGCTCGCCACCGCCGATGCGCTCGGCATCGACGCCACGACGAAGAATTTCCTCGGCGTCCTCGCCGAGAACCGCCGCCTCGGCCAGCTGCCCGCGATCATCCGCGCCTTCCGCCAGCTCGCCGCGCGCCACCGTGGCGAGATCGCTGCCGAGGTGACCAGCGCGCATCCGCTGAACGACGAGCAGGTCGTCGAGCTCAAGCAGCAGCTCCGCCAGCGCGTCGGCCGCGACGTCTCCGTCGACCTGTCGGTCGACCCCGATTTGCTCGGCGGCCTGGTCGTCCGCATCGGTTCACAGATGATCGATTCGTCGATCCGCACCCGTCTCAATACTCTCGCGCACGCGATGAAGGGCTAACTCACGATGGATATCCGCGCCGCAGAAATCTCCAAGGTCATCAAGGACCAGATCAGCAACTTCGGCACCGAAGCGCAGGTCACCGAAACCGGTCAGGTGCTGTCGGTCGGCGACGGCATCGCGCGCATCTACGGTCTCGACAACGTCCAGGCGGGCGAGATGGTCGAATTCGCCAACGGCGTGCAGGGCATGGCGCTCAACCTCGAGGCCGACAACGTCGGCGTCGTGATCTTCGGCTCGGACTCGGAGATCCGCGAGGGCGATATCGTCAAGCGCACCGGCACGATCGTCGACGTCCCCGTCGGCAAGGGCCTGCTCGGCCGCGTCGTCGATGGCCTCGGCAACCCGATCGACGGCAAGGGCCCGATCGTCGCCGAGAAGCGCAGCCGCGTCGAGGTCAAGGCACCGGGCATCATCCCGCGCCAGTCGGTCAGCGAGCCGATGCAGTCGGGCCTCAAGGCGATCGACGCGCTCGTTCCCGTCGGCCGCGGCCAGCGCGAGCTGATCATCGGCGATCGCCAGACCGGCAAGTCGGCGGTCGCGATCGACACCTTCATCAACCAGAAGACGATCAACCAGTCGTCGGACGAGTCGAAGAAGCTCTATTGCGTCTATGTCGCGGTCGGCCAGAAGCGCTCGACCGTCGCGCAGCTCGTCAAGACGCTCGAAGAGAATGGCGCGATGGACTATTCCATCGTCGTCGCCGCGACCGCGTCGGAGCCCGCACCGCTCCAGTTCCTCGCGCCCTATACCGGCACCGCGATGGGCGAATATTTCCGTGACAACGGCATGCACGCGCTGATCGTGTTCGACGATCTGTCGAAGCAGGCGGTCGCCTATCGCCAGATGTCGTTGCTGCTGCGCCGTCCGCCGGGCCGCGAAGCCTATCCGGGCGACGTCTTCTATCTGCACAGCCGCCTGCTCGAGCGCGCCGCCAAGATGTCGGACGCCAACGGCGGCGGCTCGCTCACCGCGCTGCCGATCATCGAGACGCAGGCGGGCGACGTGTCGGCCTATATCCCGACCAACGTGATCTCGATCACCGACGGCCAGATCTTCCTCGAAACCGATTTGTTCTTCGCCGGCATCCGCCCGGCGATCAACGTCGGCCTGTCGGTCAGCCGCGTCGGCTCGGCCGCGCAGACCAAGGCGATGAAGAAGGTGTCGGGCTCGATCAAGCTCGAGCTCGCGCAGTATCGCGAGATGGCGGCGTTCGCGCAGTTCGGATCGGACCTCGATGCCTCGACGCAGCGCCTGCTCAACCGCGGCGCGCGCCTCACCGAATTGCTCAAGCAGGCGCAATTCTCGCCGATGCCCTTCGAGGAGCAGACCGCGTCGATCTTCGCCGGCACCAACGGCTATCTCGACAAGGTCGCGGTGACCGACGTCGTCCGCTACGAGCAGGCGATGTTGCAGGATCTGCGCGCCAATCACGCCGGCGTCCTCACCAAGATCCGCGAGACGCGCGATCTCGGCGACGAGGCCAAGTCGGGGCTGAAGGCCGCGCTCGACCAGTTCGCGAAGACCTTCGCGTAACATCCGGTGCTCCTGCGCAAGCAGGAGCCCAGAGCCCAGAGCGGCTCGCTTGGTAACCCTGGGCTCCTGCCTGCGCAGGAGCACATGAAGGACAACAATGGCGTCGTTGAAGGCCCTCAAGATCCGGATCAACTCGGTCAAATCGACCCAGAAGATCACCAAGGCGATGAAGATGGTCGCCGCCGCCAAGCTGCGCCGCGCGCAGGAGGCGGCGCAGGCCGGCCGTCCCTATGCGGAGCGGCTGGAGGCGGTCGTCTCCAGCCTGTCGCGCCAGCTCGCCGGCGGGGCGACCGTGTCGCCGCTGCTGTCGGGCACCGGCAAGGACCAGGTGCATCTGCTCGTCGTCGCCACCTCGGAGCGCGGTCTGGCGGGTGCGTTCAACACCAACATCGTCCGCGCCGCCCGCCGCAAGGCGGAGGAGCTGGAGGCGCAGGGCAAGACCGTGCGCTTCTATCTCGCCGGCAAGAAGGGGCGGGTGCTCAAGCGCTTCTACCCGAACGCGATCCTCGCCGATCACGAGCTGGGCGGCCACAAGACGCTCGGCTTCCAGCAGGCCCGCGAAGTCGCCGACGACCTGCTCGCACGCTATGCCGCGGGCGAGTTCGACGTCGCGCATCTGTTCTACGCCAAGTTCGTCTCGGCGCTGGTGCAGCTCCCCGTCGGTCGCCAGATCATCCCGGTCGCGGTCGACGAGACCAAGGCGGACGTGCCGGTCACCTCGGCGGGCGCCGTGGTGGAATACGAGCCCGACGAGGAGCAGATCCTCGCCGACCTGCTGCCGCGCAACGTCGCGATCCAGGTGTTCCGCGCGATGCTCGAAAACGCCGCATCCGAGCAGGGCAGCCGCATGAACGCGATGGACAATGCCACCCGCAATGCGGGCGACATGATCAATCGCCTGTCGATCCAGTATAACCGCACGCGTCAGGCCGCGATCACGACCGAGCTGGTCGAGATCATCTCCGGCGCCGAAGCGCTCTAACGAATCCGAAGCAGGAAGAACCGCCATGGCAACCGCCGCAGACGACATCCGCCCGACCCAGTCGACGGGCAGCAGCAACACCACCGGCACGATCGCCCAGGTCATCGGCGCCGTCGTCGACGTCCACTTCCCGGACAATCTGCCGGCGATCCTCTCGGCGCTCGAGACCGACAACAACGGCAACAAGCTGGTGCTCGAAGTCGCGCAGCATCTCGGCGAGAACACCGTCCGCACGATCGCGATGGACGCGACCGAGGGCCTGACCCGCGGTCAGACCGTCCGCGACACCGGCGCGCAGATCAGCGTTCCGGTCGGCCCGGCGACGCTCGGCCGCATCATGAACGTCATCGGCGAGCCGATCGACGAGCGCGGCCCGGTGCAGACCGACCTGCGCGCGCCGATCCATGCCGAGGCGCCGCTGTTCGTCGACCAGTCGACCGAGAACGCCATCCTCGTCACCGGCATCAAGGTCATCGACCTGCTCGCGCCCTACGCCAAGGGCGGCAAGATCGGCCTGTTCGGCGGCGCCGGCGTCGGCAAGACCGTGCTGATCCAGGAACTGATCAACAACATCGCCAAGGGCCACGGCGGCACCTCGGTGTTCGCCGGCGTCGGCGAGCGTACCCGCGAGGGCAACGACCTCTATCACGAATTCCTCGACGCGGGCGTCATCGCCAAGGATGCCGAGGGCAATCCGACCAGCGAGGGCTCGAAGGTCGCCCTGGTGTTCGGCCAGATGAACGAGCCGCCGGGCGCCCGCGCCCGCGTCGCGCTGTCGGGCCTGACCATCGCGGAATATTTCCGCGACCAGGAAGGGCAGGACGTGCTGTTCTTCGTCGACAACATCTTCCGCTTCACCCAGGCGGGCGCGGAAGTGTCGGCATTGCTCGGCCGCATCCCGTCGGCGGTGGGCTATCAGCCGACGCTGTCGACCGACATGGGCGCGCTGCAGGAGCGCATCACCTCGACCAACAAGGGTTCGATCACCTCGGTGCAGGCCGTGTACGTCCCCGCGGACGATCTTACCGACCCGGCGCCGGCGACCTCGTTCGCCCATCTGGACGCGACGACCGTGCTCAACCGCGCGATCTCGGAACTCGGCATCTATCCGGCGGTCGATCCGCTCGATTCGACCAGCCGCGTGCTCGAACCGCGCGTCGTCGGCCAGGAGCATTACGACACCGCCCGCGCGGTCCAGTCGCTGCTCCAGCGCTACAAGTCGTTGCAGGACATCATCGCCATCCTCGGCATGGACGAATTGTCCGAAGAGGATAAGCTGACGGTGACGCGCGCGCGCAAGATCCAGAAGTTCCTCAGCCAGCCGTTCCACGTCGCCGAGGTCTTCACCGGCATCAGCGGCAAGTTCGTGCAGATCGAGGACACGGTCCGCTCGTTCAAGGCGGTGGTCGACGGCGAATACGACCATCTGCCCGAGGCGGCCTTCTACATGGTCGGCGGCATCGACGAGGTCGTCGCCAAGGCCGAGAAGCTCGCGCAGGAAGCGTAATCGACTTCGGCAGGAGGTTCGGTTAGGCTGGGTTCGTGAACGTCGATACGCTCTCGATCGCCCGGGACCTGAAGGCCACCGAACTTCCCGCCGCGCAGGCGGAGGCGATCGCTTCTGCCATCGGTCGGGCGGTGACGGACGGGGTTGCGACCAAGTCTGATATCCAGCTCATGGAAGAACGGCTCAGCGCGCGACTGGAAAGCGCGAAGACGCAATTGCTGACCTGGTTGATGGGCGTCATCGTCGCCACGGCTGGCATTCTGATCGCGGTGTTGAAGCTGTGATCGATCCATTCCGCGCGCGCGGAAATTGGGTGATCGCCCAGTTTGTCGCCGCCATGTACATCATTGCCTGCATCACGGGCATCGCGCTCAGGACCTTTCGATAACATGCTCCATTTCGAACTCGTCACGCCTGAGAAGCTCGTCCGTTCCGAGGACGTCTATATGGTCGTCGTCCCCGGCACCGAGGGTGACTTCGGCGTGCTCGAAGGCCATGCGCCGCTGATGTCGACGGTTCGCGACGGTGCGCTGTCGGTCTATCGCACCGAGGGTGGCCAGCCCGAGACGATCGCGATTCAGGGCGGATTCGCCGAGGTCAACGCCAAGGGCCTGACCGTGCTGGCCGAACGCGCCGCCTGAGGCCCGCCGGTCGCGCTGTCCTACATGGCGCTCCGCTGCTAGGGGAGGGCCGTACACCCGGCTCTTTCCCATCTGTGCAGAAACGGAAACGATCGGGAGGCGATCGTTTCCATTAAGGTGTCCATGTTGTCCATGTTCGTGCGGTAAACGCCCGAAATTATGGCATATTTGTGCGAGCCGGGCCTCATGCCGCGAACAGCGACGGCCCCTTCTTCACCACCGTCACGCCTGCCGCATCGGTCACCGCATAGGTGAACCCCGGCAGCAGGCAGAAGGCGCCGACCTCGCCCTTTGGCGACAGCGCGAGAAAGCCGACCTGCGTCCCCTTGATCGCATCGCCGCGCAGCTTGGCGATATGGCGGACCACCTCCTCGCACGCCGCCTGCGGCGACAGGCCGGCGCGCATCGACGCCACCACGCGCGCACTGCCCGACACCCGCGTCACTTCCTCGCCGAGCCCAGTCGATGTCGCCGCGCCGACGCCCGCCTCGACGTAAAGGCCCGCGCCGACCTGCGGCGAATCGCCGACCCGGCCGCGCATCTTGAACGCCATGCCGGAGGTCGTGCACGCCCCCGCCATCCGTCCGTCTGCGGTCCGCGCGAGCAGGCCGATCGTGTCATGGTCGAGCGCGCCGCCGCGCGGCCGGCGGTTCTCGATGTTCGCTTCCGGTCTGTATTGCGAGGTCTTGAGCCAGTCGCGCCATGCCTTCTCCGCTTCGGGGGTGAGCAGATTGACCTTGGGAAAGCCCTGGTCGCGGGCGAAGCGCGTCGCGCCCTCGCCGACGATGAACGTATGCGGCGTCTTCTCCATCACCCGGCGCGCCACCGAGATGGCGTGGACCGTATCCTCCAGCGCCGCCACCGCGCCGACGCCACCGCGGTCGTCCATGATGACTGCGTCGAGCGTGACATGGCCGTCGCGATCGGGATAGCCGCTATAGCCGACCGAATGGTTGTTCGGGTCCGCCTCCGGCACCATGCCGCCCGCCTCGACCGCGTCGATCAGCGTGCCGCCAGCCTTGAGCCGCGCGAAGGCGGCGTCATTGGCCGCCGCGCCGAAATCCCAGGTCGAGACGATCATCGCGCCGCCGCCGGGCTGCGCCGCACCGGCCAGTGATGCCACGCCCGCAGTCGCCGCCGCCCCGCCGAGAAATCCGCGCCGTGTCGTCATTCGCCACACCCCCTGTTGGACCTGAATTGGTCCGCTAAAGGAAGTTATACGGATCGACGTCCACCGTCACGCGTGCTTTTGCCGGCCAGTCGAGTGCGCCCAGCCAGTCGCGGATCACGTCCTGCACGTCGAGCGCGCGGCGGGCATGGACGAGCAGCCGATAGCGGTGGCGGCCGCGCAGCATCGCCAGCGGCGCGGGGGCAGGGCCATAGACCGCCATGCCGTCGACCTGCGGCGCCGAGCGCGCCACCAGCCGCGCGATCTCGTTGGCGCAGGCCTGTTCCTCCGACGAGACGACGATCGCCGCATAGCGACCGAACGGCGGCGCACCGGCGTCGCGTCGCGCCTCGGTCTCCGCCTCATAAAAGGCGTCGGCGTCGCCGGTGACCAGCGCCTGCATCACCTGCGCCTTGGGGCTGTGCGTCTGGATGAACACATGGCCCGGCTTGGCGCCGCGCCCGGCGCGTCCCGACACCTGGCGGATCTGCTGGAAGGTGCGCTCGGCAGCGCGAAGGTCGCCGCCCTCCAGTCCGAGGTCGGCGTCGACCACCCCGACCAGCGTGAGGTTGGGAAAGTGATAGCCCTTGGTGACCAATTGCGTGCCGACGACGATGTCGATGTCGCCCGCCTCCATCCGCCCGACGAACTCCGCCGCCTTGGCCGGCGACCAGATCGTGTCGGAGGTGACGACCGCGGTCTTCGCCTCGGGGAACAGCGCGGTCACCTCGTCGGCGATTCGCTCGACGCCGGGGCCGCAGGCGACGAGGCTGTCCTCCTCCTTGCATTCGGGGCAGGCGCGCGGCGTCGGCAGGACATGGCCGCAATGATGGCAGGCGAGCCGCCGCGTCAGCCGGTGCTCGACCATCCACGCGGTGCAATTGGGGCATTGGAAGCGATGCCCGCAGGTCCGGCACAGCGTCAGCGGCGCATAGCCGCGTCGGTTGAGGAACAACAGCGACTGTTCCCCCTTGGCCAGCGTCTCCTCCAGCGCGGTGACGAGCTTGGGCGCGAGCCAGCGGCCGCGTTCGGGCGGCTGCTGGATCAGGTCGATCGCCTCGATCGTCGGCATCTCGGCGGCGCCGTAGCGGCCGGGCAGCTTGAGCTCCGCATAGCGGCCGAGCGCGACCTGCTGCCGCGTCTCGATCGCCGGCGTGGCGCTGGCGAGGATCACCGGGCAACCCTCGAACTTGCCGCGCATCACCGCGACGTCGCGGGCGTGGTAATGGACACCCTCTTCCTGCTTGAAGCTGGTCTCATGCGCCTCGTCGACGACGATCAGCCCGAGGTTGCGATAGGGCAGGAACAGCGCCGAGCGCGCGCCGACCGTCACCAGCGCCTCGCCGGTCGCGATCGCCCGCCACGCGCGGCGGCGCTGCGTCGAGCGCAGCCCCGAATGCCACGCCACCGGCTCGCAGCCGAAACGGTCGTGGAAGCGCTTGAGGAACGGCTCGGTCAACGCGATCTCGGGCAGCAGGACGAGACATTGCCGCCCCTGCCGGATCGCCTCGGCGACCGCCTCGAAATAGACCTCGGTCTTGCCCGAGCCGGTGACGCCGTCGAGCAGGGTGGGGCGGAATGCGTGAGCGGCGACCCCCTCGACCAGAGTCGCCGCCGCCGCCTGCTGTTCGCCGGCGAGCTGCGGTGGACCGAAGGCGGGGTCGGGATGCGGATAGGGGCTGTCGATCGCCACCTCGACCGCCTCGATCGCGCCGGCCTTGACGAGGCCGCGGATCACCGCGTCGGAAACGTCGGCGGCGGTGGCGAGTTCGCGGATCAGGCCCTGCCGGTCGCCGATCCGTTCCAGCGCCTGTTTGCGCTGCGGCGTGAGGCGCGGCGGGACGATGCCGGTGGCGCGATATTCGGTGGCGGTGCGCGATCCCTCCAGCGCGGAGGTGGAGGCGAGCGTCATCCGCACCACCGCGGCGGGCGGGGCGAGATAATAATCCGCGGTCCACTCCACCAGCCGGCGCAGCGGCGCGGCGAGCGGCGGCACGTCGACCGTGCCGAGCAGCGGCCGCAGCCGGTTGTCGCCGACCTCGGCATCCGAGGGCAGCCGTTCGGGCTCCCAGACGACGCCGAGCAGCTGACGCGGCCCCAAGGGCGCGATGACGACCGAGCCCGGCTCGACCGCCATGCCCGCCGGCACGCGATAATCGAGCGGACCGAGCGCGGAGTTGAGGACGAGGACGCGGGCACGCGAGGACATGACGCGCCCCATATGGGGGCTCGGCGACTCGTCGGAAAGCGTTAAGCCGCCTTGCGGACGTTCGCGCGCTGCGTCTGGCCGACGCGGGCGCGTTTTGCGGCGTAAAGGACGACGTCGGCACGTCGGGCGAAATCGCGCAGCGAATGGCAATCGGCGTCGAACGTCGCGAGCCCGACCGAACCGGCGCTCGTCATCGTGATGCCACCGCTCTCGACCGGGATGTGCAATGCCGCCTCGAGCCGGTCGCGCAACCGGTCGGGGTCGGCGATCATCACCGGATCGGTGATCACCACCGCGAATTCGTCGCCGCCGATCCGCGCGGTGAAGCAATTGCGCAGCCACGGTTCGGTCAGCGCCGCACCGGTCAAGCGCAGCACGTCGTCGCCGACGCCGTGGCCGAGCGCATCGTTGATGTCCTTGAACCCGTCGAGGTCGATCAGCGCCAGCATCAGCGGCGATCCGTCGATCCGCGCCCGCCGCATCGCGTGATCCAGCTCGCGGTCGAACGCCGCGCGATTGGGAATACCGGTCAGCGCGTCGGTATCCGCGGAATGGCGCAGCCGCGTTTCCAGCTCATGCTGTCCGGTGATGTCCTGAAACACGCCGACCAGCGCCTGGACGATGCCGTCGGACGCCTCGACCTCGGCGGCGGCACGCACCCGGCGGCGGCGGCCGTCGGCGGTGATCAGATCGGTGTCGAATTCGAACGGTTCGCCGGTCTCCAGCGCCTGGCGGATCGTATCGGCGACCATCATGCGGGCGTGCGGCGGATAGAAATCGAGCGCGCCGTCGAGCGGCGGCACCGCGCCGACCGGCAGGCCGTGGATGCGGAACACGTTCTCCGACCATTCGAGCGCCGCATCGGCGACCGACATGCGCCACGATCCGATCATCGCGATCCGTTCGGCCTGGCGGAAGATGCGCTCCTTGCGCTCGAGCCGGCGGACCAGCTCCTCGCCGGTGGTGGCGATGCGGATCGCCTCGATCGCGGTCCGCCGCGCCGCGATGAGCGCCTCCGCGAGGCTGGCGAGGTGCTCCAAGGCGGCATGGCCGGCGGCGTTGAGCGAGCGCGGACTGGTGTCGAGGACGCAGAGCGTGCCGATCGGCTGACGGACGCCGGCGCCGTCGGCGACATGGATCGCGGTCCCGGCATAGAAGCGAATGCCGGCATCGGTGACCAGCGGGAAGCTGTTGAACCGCACATCCTGCGTGAGATCGTCGACGATCAGCGGCCGATCCTGGCGGATCGTGCGATCGCAGAAGGCGACGTCGCGATCGAGCTCACGCTCGCCGGGCACCGTGCTCGCCTTGATCCACAGCCGTTTTTGGTCGATCAGCGTCAGCAGCGCGATAGGACAGCCGAGCAGCTCCGCCGCCAGCGCGACGAGCGCATCGAACTCCTTCTCGGGTTCGCTGTCGAGCAGCGCCAGCGCATGCAGCGCGGCGAGTCGGCCGGCTTCGTCATAGGATGGATGGGACGACGACTGATGATCATTCATGGCCACTATGATGTTGTCCCAAAAGGGTTAAAATGTTCTTCTTGAGCCCCGCTACGGGTGCCGTGGCGGCGGCGCGATGAGCGCATCCGGGCCTCCCTTGTCGGTCCGCTGGGCGGCGCATCTCGCCCGCGACCGGCGGCGGTCGGCGCATACCGTCCGCGCCTATCAGGCGACCGCCGAGCGGCTCACCGCCTTTCTCCAGGCGCATTGGGGCGCACGTGCCGATGCGGCGGCGCTGGCGCAGGTGACGGCGGCGGACCTGCGCGCCTTCCTCGCCGCGCGCCGCGCGGAAGGGCTGGGCAATGCCTCCGCCGCGCGCGAGCTTTCGGCGGTGCGCGGCTTCCTCGCCTTTGCGGTGCCGGACGGCGTGGTGCCGCGGTTGCGTGGACCGCGGGTGAAGGTCGGGGTGCCGCGGCCGGTGTCGCCCGACGAGGCGCTGGCGCTCGCCGGTGCGGTGGCGGATGCGGCGGTCGAGCCATGGATCGGCGCGCGCGACTGGGCGGTGCTGCTGCTGCTCTACGGTGCCGGGCTGCGTATCGGCGAGGCGATCGCGCTGCCGGCGGCGGTGCTGCCGCTCGGCGAGACGCTGGCGGTGACCGGCAAGCGCGACAAGACGCGGATCGTCCCGTTGCTGCCGCAGGTCCGCGAAGCGATCGGGACCTATGTGGCGCAGCAGCCATGGGTGCTCGATCCGCAGGCGCCCTTGTTCCGCGGCGCCAAGGGCGGGCCGCTGTCGCCCGGCATGGTCCGCAAGGCGGTGCAGCGGGCACGGGGCCAGCTCGGGCTCGGCGAGCGGACGACCCCGCATGCGCTGCGACACAGTTTTGCGACGCATCTGCTCGGTCGGGGCGCGGACCTGCGCGCGTTGCAGGAGTTGCTGGGTCATGCCAGCCTGAGTTCGACCCAGGTCTATACCGCGGTGGACGCGGCGCATCTGCTCGACGTCTACCGCAACGCCCACCCGCATGGCTGAGGGACCGGTCGGACGATGATTCCTCCCGCTGGCGGGGGAGAAGCCGGGGTCCGCGCTATTGCCCCCGCGGCTTCCATGTCGCGACGCGCCAGATGTACGCGATCACGATCAGCACCATGATCGCCACCGCCAGCGGTCCGACATAATGATCCAGCTCGGCGAAGCGCGCACCGAGGTACAGGCCGGCGCCGGCGAGAATGCTGTTCCAGATCAGGCTGCCCGCAAAGGTCCAGACGAGAAACCGCCACACCGGCATGCAGGTGATGCCGGCCGGCAGCGAGATGATCGTCCGGAAGGTCGGCATGAAGCGGAACACGAACACCACCCAGCCGCCGCGCCGGACAAAGAAGCGGTGCAGCGCCTCGACATCCTCCCATTCCATCGTCAGCCAGCGGCCGTGCCGTTCGACGAAGGGGCGGAAGCGGGTGTAACCGACGTGACGGCCGATATGATACCAGACGTAATTGCCCGCCGTCGTCCCCGCGGTGCCCCACAGGACCAGCGGCACCATCGCCATGTCGCCGCGCGCGACCGCCATCCCGCCTAGGCCCATGATCACCTCCGACGGGATCGGCGGGATGATGTTCTCCAGTGCCATCAGCAGGAAGATGCCGATATAGCCGCCCCAGGCGATGCCGTTGAGGATGAACTCGGTCATGCCGGAGGGTAACGGCGGAGCCGTCAGCCGCGTTCCGACACCCTGCGCTCGATCGCATCCCAGATCAGGCCGGCGACGTCGGTGCCGTCGAACCGCTCGATCGCGACGATGCCCGTCGGCGAGGTGACGTTGATCTCGGTCAGCCATTCGCCGCCGATCACGTCGATGCCGACGAAGATCAGGCCGCGGCGCTTCAGCTCGGGGCCGAGCGCGTCGCAGATCTCGCGCTCGCGGTCGGTCAGCTCGGTCTTCACCGCCGAACCGCCGACCGCGAGGTTGGAGCGGATCTCACCCTCGCCGGGCAGCCGGTTGATCGCACCGGCGACGACGCCGTCGACCAGAACGATACGCTTGTCGCCCTTCGCCACCGCCGGCAGGAACGCCTGGATCATATGCGGCTCGCGCCACGTCTGGTTGAACACCTCGATCAGCGCAGAGAGGTTGGCGCCGTCGCTGCCGACCTTGAAGATCGCCTTGCCGCCGTTGCCGTGGAGCGGCTTGACGACGATCTCGCCATGTTCGGCGAGGAAGGCGCGCGCCTCGTCGAGGCTGCGGGTGATCAGCGTCGGCGGCATGAAGCGCGCATAATCGAGCACGAACACCTTCTCGGGCGCGTTGCGGACGCTGACCGGGTCGTTGACCACCAGCGTCCGGTCGGCGATCCGCTCGAGCAGGTGCGTCGCCGTGATATAGCCGAGGTCGAACGGCGGGTCCTGCCGCATCAGCACGACATCGGCCTGCTCGCCGAGGTCGAGGCTGACCGGGGGATCGAACCGGAAATGATCGCCGTCGACCCGCTGCACGGTGACCGGATGCGCCTTCGCCCAGACGCGGCCGTCGCGATAGTTGAGGTCTTCGGCGTCGTAATGGAAAAGGCGGTGGCCACGCGCCTGGCCGGCGAGCATCAGCGCGAAGGTCGAATCCCCCGCGATGGCGATGCTGTCGAGCGGGTCCATCTGGACGGCGACGGTGAGGGGCATCGGGACACTCGCGGGCTGTTGATCTCGGGCGGCACTTAGGGTGGCGGGGCCGGAATGTCACCGTCTGCGCAGGTCCCGCGCGGCTTCATCCGCCGATCCACGCATTCTCGATATGCCGCGGCCGCGTCCCGGGGGCGAGCAGGATCACGTCGATGCGGATGTCGTCGCCGGGACCGGCGTAGCGCGGCATCAGCAGCTCGGCGGCCGCCGCGACGCGGGCGAGGCGCCGTTCGTCGATGGCGAAGTCGAGTTCCGCGACGGTGCGGCGCGTCTTGACCTCGACGAAGGCGATCAGGCCATCCTTGCGCGCGACGAGGTCGACCTCGCCTGCCGGCGTGCGGACGCGGCGATCGAGCACCGTCCAGCCCTTGAGCCGCAGCCACCAGCCGGCGAGCCGCTCGCCGCGACGACCCGCCGCCTCCGCAGTGCGACGCTCGGTGGTGGAGGCGCGGCGAGGGGGACGCATGCAGCGATCTTGCCGCAGTGGCTCCCACCGCACAAGCATGCGCGGCCTGCGGGCAAAACTACTTGGTGAGGGCCCGCGCAACCTCTTGCTCGGCCGGCCTATAATGGAGGTCTGCAAGATGCGGCGAAGACCACGTCGCGCGCCGCCCGCTTACATACGACGCCATTTTCCACCGAGTTATAACGACGGAACCGAATGATGAAGATTCCGAAGATCCTGCACTATTGCTTTGGGCTATCCGAGGATTTCGGCGGCAAGCCGTGGAGTTTGATGCATTACGTCTGCTTGCGTAGCGCGATCGAGCACATCAAGCCCGATGCGGTGTTCTTCTATTACGAGTTCGAACCCGACACGGTCTGGTGGGGTTTGACGGAGCCACTCGTCACCAAGGTCAAGGTAGAAGCGCCGCGTGAGATATTCGGGCATCCGTTGCTGAACACCGCGCACCGGGCCGACGTCGTACGGCTGGTCGCGTTGCTCGACCGCGGCGGTATTTATCTCGACGCTGACGTCATGGTCCATCGCAGCTTCGACCCGCTGTTGAACGAGTCCGCCGTTCTGGGATTGGAGGGCATCAACGGCCAATATGGCACCGCCAATGCGGTGATACTGGCGCAGCCGCATTCATTGTTCGTCACGCGCTGGCTCGACCAGTATAATTGGTTCAGGGGTACGAATCTTCACCGACCGTTCTGGAATGAGCATTCGGTTCAACTGCCGTTCTTCATGAGCCGCTTGTTCCCGAACGAGGTCACGGTGCTTGACCATCGCGCATTCTTCTGGCCGCTGTGGACGGAGCAGGGGATCGAGCAGATCTTTCGGTCGCATGAGCCGATCGATATCTCGGAGAGCTATGCGACCCACCTTTGGGAAACGTTCGGCTGGCCCTACGTCAAGGATCTCACGCCCGGCGCGGTCCGCCAGCTCGACAGCAACTTCGCGCGCTGGGCTAGACCCTATGTCGAACATCTCCCGGACGAGTTCGGTGATGCGGACAGCGGGCGGTCGGAGGGGGAGGCGCATGTCCGACGCGCAGCCTTTCAGCGGACCTATGCCGAGGGATTGTGGGGCCGCGAGGGTAACCACCGCTTCTTCTCCGGGGCTGGATCGCGCGGCTATGCGGCCGATGCCTATGTCATCGCCATATTGGCGGAACTGGATGCCCTGCGTTCAACGGCGCAGCGGCCATTGAAGATCGTCGATATCGGTTGTGGCGACTTCGTAATCGGTGCCGAGATCGTACGCCATACGCCGGACGCTTATCTGGGGTGTGACATCGTGCCGGAACTCGTCGAGCACAATCAAGCCGTACACGCGAACAACCGCGTATCGTTCCAGGTCCTGGATGCGGTCGCCGATCCCTTGCCCGAGGCAGATGTCTATCTGGTCCGGCAGGTGCTGCAACATCTCCCCAACGTGGACATCCAGAAGATCATTGAAAAATTGCGGGGGCATCCGGCAGTCTACATCACCGAAGGGCAACCGCGTGTGGCGCTGGGGCCGATCAATCCGGACAAGCCCGCCAATCACGAGGTCCGCTTCGACTGGCGGACGGGTGTCGGGCGAGGCGTAGAGCTCGATCAATCGCCGTACGACTTGAAGATCGACCTCATCAGTCGCGTCGTGGCGGAAACCGAGGCCATCAACAGCTATAAGATCAACTGGTAAGGCGCACGTCCCCCGCGCCAGCCCGGCTAGCTGACGCGGAAGGAATAGCTGTAGTCCGTGCGGGGCGCACCAGTGATGCCGGCGATCGTCACCGTATAAGTGACGCCCGCCTGCAATCCGGCGACGCGCCATTGCACGTTGTTGGCGAGGCCATAGCCTTCGTTGTCGCTGGTCACGTCCGACACGGCGAGCGCGCCACCGGGGCCGGTGACGGTGATCGTCGCGCGATCGTAGCGGACGTTGGCGTTGGCGCCGAACGTGCCCGTCGTCCCCGCGACCACGCTGAAGGACAGGTAGCTCGACAGCGTGAAATAGCGCGCCGGATAGTCGCCCTGCGGGTAAGCGACATAAGCGGGCAGGCCGGCCGGCGCGGTGACGCCGCCGGCGAAGTTGAAGACGCGCATCGAGGCGGCGCTGGCGCGGCTGCCGTCGGGCAGGACGAGCGCGACGCGGCCATAGGAGGTCTTGCCGAGGAACGGATTGAGGATCCAGCGGCGGTGGCCGATCGACGCGCTGCCGCCCTCGGTCAGCCACAGGCCGAGATAGCTGTCCTCGCTGTCGAAACCGAGCCCGGTCCCCCAGCCGCCGATCAGGTTGCTCGCACCGGCCGCGGCGGCGCCGCTGGCGGTGTAGCAGGTCCAGCTCGTCGGCGGCGTGTGGCTGAGCTGCTTGTTGACCGCCATCATCAGCGACGAATCCGCCTCCGCCGCATCCTCCGCCTCCGAATAGGTCACTGCGGGAAGCTGGTGCAAGGCGCGGATCGCGTTGAGCTTGGCGAGGAAGTCGGCCTTGACGCTCGCCTTCAGCGTGCCGGCGCGGCAGGTCGTGGCATCGGGCTGGACGTCGTAGAGCGCGGCGGCGGCGCCGGCCCAGGTCGTCGGGGCGGGCGTGGGGGTCGGCGTCGGTGCCGGCGTGGGTGTGGGGCTGGGTGCGGCGGTCGGCGCCGGCGTCGGCGCAGGCGCAGAGATGACGGGCACCGCCGCCGAACCGCCGCTACCGTCGCCGCCGCCGCATCCCGCCAGGGCCATCAGGAGCGCCGAGGTGACGCCGGTCTTCCACATCTGCATGCGTCGACCATAGCCGTGGACTCATTGACAAGTCGTTGAAGTACGACGCTATTTACCGCCTTCACGGCACAGGTCGGCGCGCCGCTATTCGCCCTTCATCGCCAGCGCCCGGGCGTAGAGCGTCTTGCGGTCGAGCCCGAATGCCTTGGCCACCTCGCCGGCGGCCTTGGCGACGGGCAGGCGGGTCAGCGCCTCGACCAGCGCGGCATCGGCATCCTGCGGATCGGGCGGCGGCGCCTCGCCGGGCGGCGCGACGACGATGACGATCTCGCCCTTCGGCGGCGCATCGGCATAGCGCGCGGCAAGGTGGGTGAGGGTGCCGGTGACCGCTTCCTCATAGCGTTTGGTGATCTCGCGCGTCACCGCCGCGTCGCGGTCGCCGAGCCCCTCGGCCAGCGCGGTGAGGCAGGCCGACAGGCGTGGGCCGGATTCGTAGAGGACGAGCGTGGCGCGGATCGTGGCGATTTCGGCGATCGCCGAGCTCCGCGCCTGCGCCTTGCTCGGCAGGAAGCCGGCGAAGAGGAAGCGGTCGGTCGGCAGGCCGGCGAGCGTCAGCGCGGCGACCGCGGCGCAGGGGCCGGGGATGGTGACGACGTGCCGGCCGGCGGCGCGCGCGTCGCGGACCAGCTTGTAGCCGGGGTCGGAGATCAGCGGCGTGCCGGCGTCGGAGACGAGCGCGACCGCCTCGGTCGCCATGCGCGCGATCAGGCCGGGGCGCATCCCCTCGGCATTGTGGTCGTGATAGGGGAGCATCGGGCGCTTGACGCCGATATGGCGGAGCAGGCCGGCGGTGACGCGGCTGTCCTCGACCGCTATCACGTCGGCGCGGGTCAATATGTCGGCGGCGCGCGGCGACAGGTCAGCAAGATTGCCGATCGGCGTCGCGACGATGTAGAGCCCGGGTTCTAAAGGTTCGGATATGGCCACAGGGGACGTCATGGCAGAGGCAGCTACACTTGGACAGCCGGGAGCGCGACAGCCGTGGCTGCGGCGCGGCATCGCGCTGGTCGCCGCGGCGATGCTCGCCGCCTGTTCGACCGTGGTGCCGCGTGCGCCGGTGACCGCACCCGAGCGGGCGCCGCGCCCTGCCGCGAACCGGCCTGAGCCGGTCGAGGCGGGACTGCCGCGCGACACCGCGCGCAATCGCGTCGCGCTGCTGGTGCCGCTGTCGGGCAGCAACGCGGGCGTCGGCCGCTCGATCGCCAATGCGACGATGCTGGCGGTGCTCGACACCGGCACCGACAAGGTGCGGATCACCAATTACGATACCGCGACGGGCGCGGCGGCGGCGGCGCAACGCGCGATCGCCGAGGGCGCGCAACTGATCCTCGGGCCGCTGCTGTCCGACGACGTGCGCGCGGTGGCGCCGATCGCCAAGGCGGCGGGCGTGCCGGTGCTGAGCTTCTCCAACGACGCGTCGGTGGCGGGCAACGGCACCTATCTGATGGGCTATGCGCCGGCGCAGTCGATCGACCGCGTCGTGCAATATGCCACCAGCCGCGGCGTGACGAGCTTCGCCGGGCTGATCCCCAACGGCCTGTACGGCGAGCGCGCCTCGACCGCCTTCCTGCGCTCGGTCGAGGGGGCGGGCGGCTCGGTCGTGTCGCTGCAGACCTATGGCCGGGTCGCGGGCGGCATCGCCGGCGCGGTGACGCGACTCAACGCCAAGGCGCCCTATGGCGCGGTGCTGATCGCCGACGGCGCGGCGAGCGCGGGCGTCGCGGCGCCATTGGTCAAGCGCGGCAGCGGCGCCTCGACGCGGCTGCTCGGCACCGAATTGTGGAATTCGGAAACGAGCCTCGCCACCAAGCCGGCGCTCAACGGCGCGTGGTTCGCGAGCGTCGGGAACACGCTCTACCGGCAATATGCGACCAAATATCGCGCGCGCTACAATGCGGCGCCGTACCGGCTGTCGAGCCTCGGCTATGACGCGGTGCTGCTGACGGTGCGCATCTCGCGCGACTGGCCGGTGGGGCGGCCGTTCCCTGAAGCGCGGCTGCGCGACGCGGACGGCTTCGCGGGGATCGACGGGGCGTTCCGCTTCGGCCGCGACGGCGTCGCCGAGCGGGCGCTGGAAGTGCAGGAGATCCAGAACGGCACGACCGTGACCGTGTCGCCGGCCCCGACCGGCTTCGGGCGGTAGAATCGGAAATTCCTCCCCCGCAAGGGGGAGGTGGCACGGCGAAGCCGTGACGGAGGGGGAGGACAGGGCGGAGCTACCTTATGGCACTCCCGCCCGGCCCACCCCCCTAACGGGGGAGGATTCAGGCGTCCTTCACCACCAGCGGCAGGATCGCGTCGAGCAGGAGCGTGCCCGCCTCCGTCACCCGCAGCCGCCCGGGATCACGCGCGACGAGGCCCTGCGCCTCGAGCCGCTCCACCGCAGCCCAGTCGATCGGCGCGGTACCGCCGGCGAGCGTCGCGACGTGCGTCAGGTCGATGCCCTCGCGCAGCCGCAGGCCCATCACCAGCGCCTCGCTGGCGCGGTCGTGTGCTACCAGCGGCTCCTCGATCTGGAGGCCGTGGCCGTTGCGGGCGACGGCGGATAGCCAATTCTCCGGCTTCTTGTGGCGCTGCGTCGCCAGCCCGCCCCGGCGGCCGTGCGCGCCGGGGCCGATCCCGGCATAATCGCGGTAGCGCCAATAGGTGAGGTTATGGCGGCTCTCCGCCCCGTGCCGCGCATGGTTCGAGGTTTCGTAGGCCGGCAGCCCCGCCGCGTCGGTCAGCGCGCGCGTCGCCTCGAACAGGTCGGCGGCGGCATCGCCGTCGGGGATGGTGAGGCGGCCCTTGGCCGCCTCGGTCGCGAAGCGCGTGCCGGGCTCGATCGTCAATTGATAGAGCGAGAGATGCTCGGTGCCGAACGACAGCGCCCGTGTCAGCTCGGCTTCCCAGGCGGGCAGGCGCTGATCGGGGAGCGCGTAGATCAGGTCGAAGCTGACCCGAGCGAAATGCCGCTGCGCGGTGGCGAGCGCGGCCAGCCCCTCGTCGACGCCATGCGCGCGGTCGAGGAAACGCAAGGCGCGATCATCCAGCGATTGCAACCCCAGCGAGACGCGGTTGACCCCCGCCGCAGCGATATCGGCGAAGCGCGCCGCCTCGACCGAGGAGGGATTGGCCTCGAGCGTGATCTCGATATCGGCGGTCGGCTGCCAGTGCGTCTGCGCGGCGGCAAGGATCGCGGCGACGGTGGCGGGCGGCATCAGCGACGGCGTGCCGCCGCCGAAGAAGATCGAGCCGAGCCGGCGGCCAGGCAGGGCGCGCGCCTCGTGCGCGAGGTCGGCGAGCAGCGCGTCGCGCCACGCCTCCTGATCGACCGTGTCGCGGACGTGGCTGTTGAAGTCGCAATAGGGGCATTTCGAGACGCAGAACGGCCAGTGGACGTAGAGCGCGAGCGGCGTCTTGTCGGAATCCATGATGCTGCCGATATGGCGGCAATGACATGGAAACGCCACTCATGGCTCGCAGCGGGCCTGCTCTTCGCCACCGGATGCACGCAGGGCCCCGAGCGCGTCGTCGAGCCGCGCGCGAGCGCCGCGCCGGCCCCGCGCGGGTCGGTGCTGCTGCGCGAGGCGATGCTGACCGGGCAGAATCGCGCCCGCGCCGATGTCGGCGTCGCGCCGCTGACGTGGAGCGAGCCGCTCGCCGCCTCGGCCCTCGCCTATGCGCAGGTGATGGCGCGCACCGCGCGGTTCGAACATGCGCCGCAGTCGCTGGGGATGGACCGCGAGGGCGAGAATCTGTGGACCGGCACGCGCGGCGCCTATCGCTTCGACGAGATGGTCGGCCATTGGGTGGCGGAGAAGAAGGACTTCGTGAACCTGCCGGTGCCGCAGTCGAGCAAGACCGGACGCTGGGAGGACGTCGGCCATTACACCCAGATCGTCTGGCGCGGGACGACGCAGGTCGGCTGTGCGCTGGCGAGCAACGCGAAGGACGATTTCGTGGTGTGCCGCTATGCGCCGCCGGGCAATGTCTGGGGGACGGTGGCGTATTGAGGGCGGAACGCCAGCTCCTCGCCCTTGAGGGCAGGGCTATGGCATATGGACGTTGGTGCGAGGTTGTCGTCTTCCAAGCTTACCTCGTCACCCCGGACTTGTTCCGGGGTCCACCCTGCGGCGGGGAGAAAGGCTTGATTCGATACGGTTCTCTCGCAGCTGGGTGGACCCCGGAACAAGTCCGGGGTGACGAATCTGACGAGGGAATCCGAGCGAGCCTCATCACCGCAACCATATGCGATTGCCTTGCCTTTGCTGGAAAAAATCAGGGGATCGTCGCCGTCGTGTACGGCGCATAAACCCGCCAGCCGAGCGTCGCGTAGAGCGCGGCGCCCATAGCGGTGGCGGTCAGCACTTGACGTGACGTCGACGTGCAATGCGCGCCCAGCGCCATCATCAATGCCCGTCCCAATCCGCGGCGGCGGTGCGCGTCCTCGACCACGATGCGGTCGTACACGAAGATGCCGTCCAGTTCCGCCGCATGGCCGCTCGCCGCAAGGCCCCCATCGGGTGCGGCGATCGTCACGTGCGTGACGCCGCCGTCGCGGACCGTCGTCAGCCGATAGCCGGGCGGCACGACCGGCGGCGTCAGGGCAGCCCGCTCCGGCACCATCATGCAATTGGCGTCGGTAATCGTCCAATGCGGCGGCAGCAGCGCGCGGAACGTGTCGGCGTCGGCGCAGAGCTTCACGAAGACACCCGGCGTGTCGATCGTCGCGAGCAAGGCGGTCAGGCCCGGACCGGCTTCGGCGAAAAGATGGCGGCGGCGTTCGATCGGTCCGCCGGTGTCGACGCGCCAGCCGCCTTGGTCGGCGACCGGCGCGGGCAGGCCGCGCGACAGCGAACGGGCGGCGAGCCAGCCCCGCACGAGGACCGGATCGACGCCCGTCATCGCCTTAGAGGACCGCGGCGACCAATTGGCGGAACGCGTCGGCGCGGTGGCTGATCGCATGCTTGGCGGCAGCGTCCATCTCCCCGAACGTTTCAGTCCCGCGCTCGGGCAGGAACATCGCGTCATAGCCGAAGCCGTTGCCGCCGCGCGGCGGCCACACCAGCGTGCCGTCGACGCGACCCTCGAACCATTCGACATGACCGTCGGGCCAGGCGAGCGCCAGCGCGCAGACGAAATGCGCGCTGCGCGGCAGGTCGGGCTCTTCGTTTAGGCGATCCTCGACCAGCCGCATCGCGAGATCGAAGTCCTTCGACTCCCCCGCCCAGCGCGCGGAGAAGATGCCGGGGTCGCCGCCCAGCGCATCGACGCACAGGCCGCTGTCGTCGGCGAGCGCGGGCAGGCCGGACAGGTCCGCCGCCTGCAACGCCTTCAGTTCGGCGTTGGCGACGAAGGTGGTGCCGGTTTCCTCGGGCTCGGGCAGGTCGAGCTCGCCCGCCGAGACGGGCTCGATGCCATAGGGACCAAGCAGCTCGGCGATCTCGCGCACCTTGCCCGCATTGTGGCTGGCGATGACCAGCCGGCCGGGGGCGAGCTTGCGGATCGCCTGTGGCGTGTCGCCTTCGCCGCTCATCGGACGGCGCGATCCTGCGCGGCGAAGATCTCGGTGCAGCCGATGCGCGCGAGCCGGAGCAGGCGGAGCAGCGCCTCCTCGTCATAGGTGGCGTGTTCGGCGGTCGCCTGCGCCTCGGCGATGTTGCCGTTTTCGAGCAGGACGAAATTGCCGTCGGCATCCGCCGCCGAATCCTCGAGATAGTCGAGGTCGAGCACCGGCGTGCCCTGATAGATGCCGCAGCTCACCGCGGCGACCTTCTGCCGGATCGGGTCGTTGGTCAGCTTGCCGCTGGTGAGCAAAGTGTTGACCGCGAGGCGCAGCGCGACCCAGGCGCCCGAGATCGCGGCGGTACGGGTGCCGCCGTCGGCCTGGAGGACGTCGCAGTCGAGCGTGATCTGGCGCTCGCCGAGCAGCTTCATGTCGACCACCGAACGCAGCGATCGGCCGATCAGCCGCTGGATCTCTTGCGTGCGACCCGATTGCTTGCCCTTGGCGGCCTCGCGGCTGCCGCGGGTGTGGGTGGCGCGGGGCAGCATGCCATATTCGGCGGTCACCCAGCCTTCGCCCTTGCCGCGCAGGAACGGCGGCACGCGCTCTTCGAGGCTGGCGGTGACGAGCACCTTGGTGTCGCCGAAGCCGACCAGCACCGATCCCTCGGCGTGGCGGGTGAAATTCGGTTCGATGGTGATCGCCCGCATCTGGTCGGGGGCGCGGCCACTGGGGCGCATTCAACTCTCCTCAAAGTTCGATGGCGCAGCCCTAGACGGCACGGCTGGCACACGCCAGTGGTGAGCAAGGGGAGAAGGGCATGCGTAAGGGGTTCGCGGGTCTGGCATTGGCGGCGATGAGCCTGTCAGCCTGCGTGGTGGTCGACGCATCGCGCGACGGGGCGACGTCGGCGGCGGTGGCAAGCGAGACGATCCGTTACGAAACCGGCGCGTGCTTCGGCACCTGTCCGGTTTACGCGGTGACGATCGCGCCGGACGGCAAGGGCACGTTCGAGGGGCAGCGCTTCACCGCGGTGACCGGGACGCGCAGCTTTCAGGCGTCGCCGGCGGCCTATCATCTGTTCGCGTCACGGCTGGCGCCCTATCGCCCGCAGGGCGATCGATCTTTGCAGGCGGGCAAGCCCGGCTGCACCCCGGCGGCGACCGACCAGTCGTCCGTCGACGTGCGGTGGACGGGCGGTGGCGCCGCGGCGTCGCATCTAAACGCCTATTTCGGCTGCGACATGGCACAGAATGCCGCGATGTTCCGCGCGTTGCGGGAGGCGCCGCAGGTGTTGCCGATCGGCGCCTTTATCGGCAACGGCGCGCGCCCTAGATAGAGCATATGGCACCACCGGTCACCGAGCTTACCGATCGCGCCCGCGACATCTTTCGTGCGGTGGTCGACGGCTATGTCGAAAACGGCATGCCGGTGGGGTCGAAGACGATCGCGATCGCCTCCGGCCTCAATCTGTCGCCGGCGTCGATCCGCGGGGTGATGCAGGAGCTGGAGGAACTGGGGCTGCTCGCCAGTCCGCATACCAGCGCCGGCCGCATCCCGACCGAACGCGGGCTGCGCCTGTTCGTCGACGGGATGATGCAGGCGCTCGAACCCTCCGCCGAGGAACGCGCGGCGATCGAGGCGCGCGCCGGGCATCGCGGTCCGGTCGAGGAGGCGCTGGCGGCGACGACCGCCGCGCTGTCCGGCCTGTCGGCCTGTGCGGGGCTGGTGATGGTGCCCAAGCGTGAGCTGGCGCTGCGCTCGATCGGCTTCGTCGCGCTGTCGCCCGATCAGGCGATGGCGGTGCTGGTCAGCGAGGACGGCTCGGTCGAGAATCGGGTGATCCAATTGCCCGCCGGAATGACGCCTTCGGCCTTGGTCGAGGCGGGCAATTACATGACCGCGACGCTGTCCGGCCTGACGCTCGCCGAGGCGCGGGCGCGCGTCGGGCGGCAGATGGCGGAGGGCGAGGCGGCACTCGACGGCGCAGCGCGCGCGCTGGTCGAAGCCGGCCTCGCGGTGTGGAGCGAGGATGGCGCACGGCGGCCGGTGCTGATCGTACGCGGGCAGGGACGGCTGATCGACGCCGCCGCCGCGGCCGACCTCGACCGGGTGCGCGATCTGCTCGACGACCTCGAAGGCAAACAGGAAATCGCGCAATTGCTCGACAGCGCGAGCGCCGGCGACGCGACCCGCATCTTCATCGGCGCGGAGAACAAATTGTTCGCCTTGTCAGGGTCTTCGGTGATCGCGCGGCCGTTCCGCGGACCCGGCGGCAGGGTGGTCGGCGTGGTCGGGGTGATCGGGCCGACGCGGTTGAACTATGCGCGCGTCGTGCCCATGGTGGATTTCACGGCGGCAACGCTCGCCCGTTTGATGGGCTGACACTACAGGGACCTACATGACCGAAGAGACCAAGATCGACGTGGAAGCACTGCGCCAGGAGACGGCGGAGGCCGCTCCCGAAGTGGCGGAGCATGACGATGCGGCGGCGCGGATCGCCGACCTCGAGAACCAGCTCGCCGACGCCAAGCAGCAGACGCTCTATGCGCAGGCCGAAATCCAGAACGTCCGCCGCCGTACCGAGAAGGAAGTCGCCGACGCGCGCAACTATGCGACCACCTCGTTCGCGCGCGACATCCTGTCGGTCGCCGACAATCTGGCGCGCGGCCTGTCGGCGATCCCTGCCGACCTGCGCGGCGACGAGCGGCTGAAGGGCCTGGTCACCGGTCTGGAAGCGACGGGGCGCGAGCTGGACAGCGTGTTCACGCGCAACGGCATCACCAAGGTCGAGGCGATGGGCGCGATGCTCGATCCCAACAAGCATCAGGCGATGATGGAAGTGCCGAGCGATGCCGAGCCCGGCACGATCGTGCAGGAGATGCAGGCGGGTTATATGCTCAAGGACCGGTTGCTGCGCCCGGCGCTGGTCGGCGTGGCGAAGAAGCCGGATTGAGGTGCGCGGCGGCGCGGGATCAGACCTGCGCCGCCTTCAAAACATCGTTGATCCGCGCCTGCCATCCCGGACCGGTGGCGCGGAACTTGTCGATCACGTCGGGATCGAGGCGTAAAGTCACCTGCTTCTTGGTCGGCGTTGCCTGGGCGCCACGTCGGCGCAGGTGCTTACGCCGTTCCGCCAGCGCCTGTTGCAGCGCTTCTTCGGTGATATCGCCGTCCTCGGGATCGTTCGGATCGGCCTTAATTGCTATCGTAGATACGGCGTTCGCCATCATTGCTTCTCCTGACCGAGATCATCCGGATCGTCTGATCCCGATAAACATGGACCGCGGTCCACAAGCGTCCTTCCACCATACCGATCGCCCTGAAGCGCCGCTCGCCATCTTCGACGCGGATAGTCGGAACGATCACCGCCGCATCATCGGCCCAAATGCGCTCACCGAAGGCCAGCGACACGCCATGTTTGGTGCGATTGATCACGTCCTTCGCCGGATCGAACGTGATGTCCATAGCTAATCGTAACTACGATCTGCACTTCAATCAAGTGGACGCTATGCCGTTGGCAAGGCTAGTATCGTCGCCATGAACCCCAATCTAACCACCGATCGCCCGACCTTCGTCACGCATCTCGAATGCTCGCTGACCGGCGAGCGATATGAGGCGGACCGCCTGCACGGCCTTTCGCGCGCCGGGCGGCCATTGCTGGTGCGCTACGACCTCGACGCGGTGAAGGCGACCCTGTCGCGCGACGCGCTGGCGGCACGGCAGACCGACATGTGGCGGTGGCGCGAATTGCTCCCGGTTCGGCGGACCGAGAATGTCGTCAGCCTCGGCGAGATCGAGACGCCGCTGATCCCGATCCCAAAAAGCGCGGGCAGTGCCAACGTCTGGGTCAAGGACGAGGGGCGGTTGCCGACCGGCAGCTTCAAGGCGCGCGGGCTGGTGATGGCGGTGGCGATGGCCAAGGAGCTTGGCGTCACCCGCATCGCGATGCCGACCAACGGCAATGCCGGCGCGGCGCTCGCCGCTTATGCGACGCGGGTAGGGATCGAGACGATCGTCTTCTGCCCGGAGGATACGCCCGAGGTGAACGTGCGCGAGATCGCGATGCAGGGCGCGCGGGTATGGAGGGTCAACGGCCTGATCGACGATTGCGGCGCGATCGTCGGCAAGGGCGCCGCCGAGGGACGCTGGTTCGATTTCTCGACGCTCAAGGAGCCCTATCGGATTGAGGGCAAGAAGACGATGGGGCTGGAGCTCGCCGCGCAATTCGGCTGGGAGCTGCCCGATGCGATCTTCTACCCGACCGGCGGCGGTACCGGCCTGATCGGCATGTGGAAGGCGTTCGACGAACTGGAGGCGCTCGGCTGGATCGGCGCCAAGCGGCCGCGCATGTATGCGGTGCAGGCGTCGGGGTGCGCGCCGATCGTCCGCGCCTTCGAGGACGGCGTCGAACATGCCGAGCGCTGGGAGGATGCGCATACCGTCGCGGCGGGCATCCGCGTGCCCAAAGCGGTGGGCGATTTTCTGATCCTGCGCGCAGTGCGCGCGAGCGGCGGCAAGGCGCTGGGGGTCGGCGATCCCGCGATCCTCAAGGCGGTCGACGAGGCGGCGCGCAAGGACGGGCTGCTGCTGTGTCCGGAAGGCGGCGCGACGCTCGCCGCCTATCGCGAGGCGCTGCGCACCGGCGAAGTCGACGAGGACGAACGGGTAGTGTTGTTCAACTGCGCGACCGGGCTCAAATATCCGATGCCGGAGGCGCCGCGCACGCTCGACCGGCATGGCGCGATCGACTTCGACATGCTGTAAATCATCCCCCGTTGGCCCTGAGCCTGTCGAAGGGGCATTGAGACTCACCCACCCTTCGACAGGCTCAGGGCGAACGGAAGGTCTTGCGGCGGGCGCTCAGCCGAACGGCAGCAGCGTCTCATATTGCGCGAGGCTGGGCGCGCCGGGCACGCGCGCGCCGTGGCGGAGCAGGAAGGCGTGACGGACGATCTCGCCCTGTTGCTCGATGCCGTAGCGGTGGAGCGGCTGGCCGGGCTTGATCGCATAATCGTAGCGGCACCACGGATGGCGCGCGAGCGGCAGGAAGATGCCGCGCTGATGCTGCCAGATGTGCACCATCTCGTGGATGAACAGCCCCTGGTCGGTGAGCGCGGCGGCGGCGAAATCGTCGCGCCAGCCCTGCCCCTTGGGATGGAAATGGATGCAGCCACGCGGCGCCATCACCGTGTCGCGCGGCTGGAAGAACGCCCATTTGCTCCGCGACAGGTGCACCGCGTCATAGTCGATCGTGTCGCGGAAGACCGACGCCGCGAGCGCGCGTTCGCCTGCGGTGAGGGGGCGGCGTGCATCCGCCATCAGAAATCGGGCGCCGGCGCGGCCGCGCCCACTGTCATCGCGTCGACGTACAGCCGGCCGCCATTGCCGAAGTTGAGCGTCAGCTTGTAGATCTTGCCCGCCTTCGCCTTGGGGTTGATGTCGAACAGCATGACGTGGCGGCCGCCCGGAGTGAAGGCGACCTCGGTTTTCGCGGGCACGGCCACTTGGGCGAGCGGCTTCATCGCGGCCATGCCGTTCCGGCCGGTCATGCTCTCGTGCATCTCGGCGCGCACCGCGATGTTGGCGGTGACGTCGATCAGCGTCGCGTCGGACCGCCCGCCGTGCAGCGTGAAATAGGCCGCACCCGGCCGGCCCGGCACCGCCGGCAGCCGGATCCAGGCGTCGTCCACCTCGACCCGGTCGGGTCCGCCGCAGCCGGCCAGTGCAGCGGCGAGCACCAGCATCGTTCCCACTCGCGTCCGGCGCATCGTCGCTCCTCTTCCCGCACATGCGATCATTTCTGTCACAGCCCTATGGTCGCCACCGTCTTGCGGCAAGCGGAACCCCACCTATATCGCCGCCATACACAGGAGCTTTCGCTGCCGTAACGGGGCAAAAGTTCCCTGCGTCCGGCAATGAATTTTGCCATCGTTTCGTATGTGAGGGGCTCAGTAAGCACACATGGCTAAAGTAATTGGTATCGACCTCGGCACGACCAACAGCTGCGTCGCAGTGATGGAGGGCGGCAAGCCCAAGGTGATCGAGAATGCGGAGGGCGCGCGCACCACGCCGTCGATCGTCGCCTTCGCCAAGGACGGCGAGCGGCTGGTCGGCCAGCCGGCGAAGCGTCAGGCCGTCACCAACGGCGACAACACGATCTTCGCGGTGAAGCGCCTGATCGGTCGCCGGTTCGACGATCCGATCACCAAGAAGGACACCGAGCTGGTTCCGTACCACATCGTGCGCGGCCAGAACGGCGACGCATGGGTGCAGGCCGGCGGCAAGGATTATTCGCCGTCGCAGATCAGCGCCTTCACGCTGCAGAAGATGAAGGAAACCGCCGAGAGCTATCTCGGCGAGACGGTGACCCAGGCGGTCATCACGGTTCCGGCCTATTTCAACGACGCGCAGCGTCAGGCGACCAAGGACGCCGGCCAGATCGCCGGCCTCGAGGTGCTGCGCATCATCAACGAGCCGACCGCGGCGGCGCTCGCCTATGGCCTCGAGAAGCAGGACGGCAAGACGATCGCGGTCTACGATCTCGGCGGCGGCACGTTCGACGTCTCGATCCTCGAGATCGGCGACGGCGTGTTCGAGGTGAAGGCGACCAACGGTGACACCTTCCTCGGCGGTGAGGATTTCGACAACAAGCTGGTCGAATATCTCGCCGAAGGCTTCAAGAAGGACGAGGGCATCGACCTCGCCAAGGACAAGCTGGCGCTGCAGCGTCTGAAGGAAGCCGCCGAGAAGGCGAAGATCGAGCTGTCGTCGGCGGCGTCGACGGAAGTGAACCTGCCGTTCATCACCGCCGACCAGAACGGCCCGAAGCATCTCGTCAAGACGATCAGCCGCGCCGATCTGGAGCGTCTCGTCGACGATCTGATCAAGCGCACGATCGAGCCGATGAAGAAGGCGCTCGCCGATGCCGGCGTGAAGACCGACGACATCAGCGAGGTCGTCCTCGTCGGCGGCATGACGCGCATGCCGAAGGTCCGCGAGGCGGTGAAGAACTTCTTCGGCAAGGAGCCGCACACCGGCGTCAACCCGGACGAGGTCGTCGCGATGGGCGCCGCGATCCAGGCGGGCGTGCTGCAGGGTGACGTCAAGGACGTGCTGCTGCTCGACGTGACGCCGCTGTCGCTCGGCATCGAGACGCTGGGTGGCGTGTTCACCCGGATGATCGACCGCAACACGACGATCCCGACCAAGAAGTCGCAGACCTATTCGACCGCGGACGACAACCAGGGCGCGGTGACGATCCGCGTGTTCCAGGGCGAGCGCGAGATGGCGGCGGACAACAAGCTGCTCGGCCAGTTCGACCTGGTCGGCATCCCGCCGGCGCCGCGCGGCGTGCCGCAGATCGAGGTCACGTTCGACATCGACGCCAACGGCATCGTCAACGTCTCGGCCAAGGACAAGGGCACCGGCAAGGAGCAGCAGATCCGCATCCAGGCATCGGGCGGCCTGTCGGACAACGACATCGAGCAGATGGTCCGCGACGCGGAGAAGTTCGCCGAGGAGGACAAGAAGCGTCGGGCCGGTGCCGAGGCGAAGAACAACGCCGAATCGCTGATCCACACCACCGAGCGCCAGCTCGCCGACAATGGCGACAAGGTCGACGAGGCGCTGAAGGGCGAGATCCAGTCGGCGATCGACGCCGCCAAGGCGGCGGTTGAGACCGGCGATGCCGATCAGATGACCGAGAAGAGCCAGGCGCTCGCGCAGGTCGCGATGAAGCTCGGCCAGGCGATCTACGAGAAGCAGGCCCAGGCCGATGCCTCGCCCGAGGGCGGTGCCGGTGGCGAGGCGCCCAAGGACGACGTGGTCGATGCCGAATTCTCGGAAGTCGACGACCACAAGGCGTAACATCCATGATCTCCACCGTCATGCCTGCGGCGGTCCCGGCGAAGCGATGCTTCGCCGGTGGCCTGCGCGCCGGCAGCTCCCGTCATCGGGGAGGCCCCGGCATGCGCCGGGGTGACGGCCGGGGGGCGGCGAGGCGATCATGAGCAGCACAGTCGATTATTACGAATTGCTCGAATGCGAGCGCGGCGCGGACGGCGCGACGATCAAGTCGTCCTATCGCAAGCTCGCGATGAAATATCACCCGGACAAGAATGCCGGGTGCAAGGACAGCGAAGCCAAGTTCAAGGCGGTCAGCGAAGCCTATGAGGTCCTGAAGGACCCGCAGAAGCGCGCGGCCTATGATCGCTACGGCCATGCCGCGTTCCAGAACGGCGGCGGCGGTGGCGGCGCGCAGGACTTCGGCGGCTTCTCCGACATCTTCGAATCGGTGTTCGGCGAGTTCATGGGCGGTGCGCGTGGCGGTGGCCGGGCGCAGCAGCGCCGTGGCGCCGATCTGCGCTACGACATGGAGGTCAGCCTCGAAGAGGCGTTCCATGGGAAGGCAACCGAGATCACCGTCGACGTCTCGGCGCAATGCGACACGTGCCACGGCTCGGGCGCCAAACCGGGGACGCATGCCTCGACCTGCCGCCAGTGCAACGGCCACGGCAAGGTGCGCGCGCAGCAGGGCTTCTTCGTCGTCGAGCGCGCCTGTCCGGTGTGTCAGGGCGCGGGCGAGATCATCGCCGATCCCTGCCCGGACTGCCGCGGCGAGGGTCGGGTCGAGAAGACCAAGACGCTGAGCGTCAACGTGCCGCCCGGTGTGGACGAAGGCACGCGCATCCGTTTGTCCGGCGAGGGCGAGGCGGGGCCGCGCGGCGCGCCGGCGGGCGACCTGTATATCTTCCTGCACGTCAAGCGGCATCCGATCTTCGAGCGCGAGGGCACCACCCTGTTCGCGCGCGCGCCGATCAGCTTCACGACCGCGGCATTGGGGGGCGCATTGTCGATCCCCGGGCTCGACGGGCGGACGCACGAGATCAAGATTCCGGCCGGGATCCAGTCGGGCAAGCAGTTGCGCCAGCGCGGTGCCGGCATGCCGGTGTTGCAGGGGCGCGGGCAGGGCGATCTCGTCGTGCAGATCGAGGTCGAGACGCCGACCAAATTGTCGGTGCGACAGCGCGAGTTGCTCGAACTGTTCCGCGAGACCGAGACGGGCGACGAATGCCCCGACAGTCAGGGCTTCTTCGCCAAACTGAAGGGCGTGTTCGCGGCGGAATAAGTTTTGGCCGAGACGGTCGCCCGACCCATCCGTCATGCCGGACTTGATCCGGCATCCCGCTTCTTCGAGCCGCTTGAAAGCGTCACCCCGGCGCAGGGCCGGGGTGACGGGTGATGTACTGATGCCGGCTCTGCTCCCACGCCATCTTGCGCCCACGCCGCGGATGCGGATGATGTGCGCGTCATAGATCGGGGGACATGCATGCGCGGACAGGTGTTGGGGGTGGATCAGCGGACCGGCGAGGGGCTGGTCGCCGGCGACGACGGTCGGCGCTATCGCTTCACCCCTGAAGATTGGGCGCAGCGCGGCGAACCGGCGATCGGCCTCCAGGTCGATTTCGAGGCCGAAGGCGATCGTGCGCTCAGCGTCTTTCCGATGCCATCTGCCCGCGGTGTCGCCACGCCGCCGCCGTCGCCAGCGTCGCGCGAGCCGGTGACCGACCGCAACAAGATCGTCGCGGCGGTGCTCGCTTTCTTTCTCGGGACGCTCGGTATCCACCGTTTCTATCTGGGGCGGACCGGATCGGGGATCGTGATGCTGGTGATGACGATCACCGTCGTCGGAATGCTCGTCACCGCGCCATGGGCATTCATCGACATGATCCGCTATCTCGTCATGCCCGAGCGGGAATTCGCGGCGCGTTATGCGCGCCGTTGAAGCTGCGGCCCCAAGCCGCGCCCTCTCGGCCGATAAGGACAAGGGGGCGGGCGGGCCGATGGGTCAAAGGGTGGAAATGATCACCCCGACCACCAGCGCCTGAGCCGCGATCGCTAGCACGCTGCTGGCTGCGGTTTCGAACATGCGCATGGAAGGTCTCCGATACCGGAGGAATATCCGGTAAGCGCGAGATGGCGATAATTGCTTGATATCGCAATATTGTTGCTTGCATGCCCAAGTGCGTTTCACGCAACTGCAACATTTGCTTGGGGCCGTCCGGCTTGTCAGGCGGCGGCGCGATAGGTCACACTGCCGTCTTTCCGTCAGGAGATCCGGATGCCTCGTCTATCCTTCGCTGCCGCACTCGCCATTGCCGCACTTACGCTCCCTGCCGCCGTCGATGCGCGCGTTGCCGCACCGCGGGTGGGAGCGACGAGCTTCGAACAATTGTCGCAGCCTTTGCCCTTGCCCTATGACGGCAATGCCGATGCCAAGGCAGCGGTCGCCGCGGCCAAGGCGCGTGCGCTCAAGGGACACAAGAAGCTGCTGATCGATCTCGGCGGCAATTGGTGTCTCGACTGCCGGTTGCTCGCCGGGGTGATGGAGCTGCCGACGATGCGTCGCTTCGTCGCACGGCATTACGAGGTGGTTACCGTGGATATCGGCCGGTTCGACAGGAACCTCGACATTCCGGCCCGCTACGGGATCAAGGGGCGGCTGGCTGGCGTGCCGGCGCTGCTGATCGTCGATCCCAAGACCGACAAATTGGTCAATGCCGGGCGCGAGACCGCGCTGGCGGATGCCCGCTCGCTATCGCCACAGGGGCTCGCCGACTGGCTGGCGCAATGGGTGTGAGGTGATGCAATCCTCCCCCGCAAGGGGGAGGACTTCGCCTTACCCGAACACGCGCGCGAAGATCGTGTCGACGTGCTTGAGGTGATAGCCGAGGTCGAACTTCTCCTCGAGCTGCGCCGGCGACAGCGCCGCAGTGACCTCGGGGTCGGCCTTGAGCAATTCGAGCAGCGAGAGCCGGCCGTCCGATTCCCACACCTTCATCGCGTTGCGCTGGACGAGGCGATACGAATCCTCGCGGCTGACGCCCGCCTGGGTGAGCGCGAGCAGCACGCGCTGCGAATGGACGAGCCCGCCCATCTTGTTGAGATTCTTGTCCATCCGCTCGGGGTAGACGAGCAGCTTGTCGATCACGCCGGTCAGGCGCGCCAATGCGAAGTCGAGCGTGATCGTCGCGTCGGGGCCGATATAGCGCTCGACCGACGAGTGCGAGATGTCGCGCTCGTGCCACAGCGCGACATTCTCCAGCGCCGGGGTGACATAGCCGCGCACCATCCGCGCGAGGCCGGTGAGGTTCTCGGTCAGCACCGGATTGCGCTTGTGCGGCATCGCCGACGAGCCCTTCTGGCCGGGCGAGAAATATTCCTCCGCCTCGAGCACTTCGGTGCGCTGGAGATGGCGGACCTCGGTGGCGAGCCGCTCGATCGACGAGGCGATGACGCCCAGCGTGGCGAAGAACATCGCATGGCGGTCGCGCGGGATGACCTGCGTCGAGACCGGCTCGACCGACAGGCCGAGCTTCGCGGCGACATGCTCCTCCACCGACGGATCGATATTGGCGAAGGTGCCGACCGCGCCCGAGATCGCGCAGGTGGCGATATCGGCGCGTGCCGCGATCAGCCGGGTCTTGCAACGGTCGAACTCGGCATAGGCCTGCGCCAGCTTGAGGCCGAAGGTAACCGGCTCGGCATGGATGCCGTGGCTGCGGCCGATCGTCGGCGTCATCTTGTGCTCGACCGCGCGACGCTTGAGCACCGCGAGCAACGCATCGAGGTCGGCGAGCAGGATGTCGGCGGCGCGCGCCAGCTGCACCGCGAGGCAGGTGTCGAGCACGTCCGACGAGGTCATGCCTTGGTGCATGAAGCGCGCCTGGTCGCCGACATTGTCCGCCACCCAGGTGAGGAAAGCGATGACGTCGTGCTTGGTCACCGCCTCGATCGCGTCGATCGCGGGCACGTCGATGGCGGGATCGGTGCGCCACCACGCCCATAGCGCCTCGGCGGCTTCCTTCGGCACGACGCCCAGCTCGGCGAGCGCGTCGGTGGCATGCGCCTCGATCTCGAACCAGATGCGGAAGCGCGCCTCCGGGGTCCAGATCGCGGTCATCTCGGGGCGGGAATAACGGGGGACCATGGTGTTCCTTCGTCCTGACGGGAGCACGGCTCGTCGCGGCCATTTCGGCCCGACTCGCGTATTTCTGCGGCGCAGTAGCAGCGTGCGCGGTCCGGGACAAACCTCCCGATCCGGAACCATTGTATCGGCATAATCATTTCCCACATCAAGTATGCGATGCGGTCGGCACAGTCGATCGCCGCATGCTTCATGTAGAACGATGGGAGACAGATAATGCTGAAATATGCTCTTCTCGCCGGAGTGATCACGCTCTCCGCGCCGGCTCTGGCGCAAACGCAGACGAATACTGTACCGACGCAGGCGACGACGGGACAAACTGTGCCGGGATCGGGATCTGTTGAGGCGCAGCCGCAATCGACGGCGCCAGCGGATACGACGACTGCAACCGACGGCGCGCAGACGGCGACGACGCAGCCCGCAGCGGGCGCCGATCAGGTCGCGACCGTGGTGCAGACCGAATTTCTGACCTACGACGCCAATCAGGACGGCAAGCTCGAAAAGGCGGAATTCGCCAGCTGGATGGTCAAGCTGAAGCAGGCGAGCGATCCCAAGGCGAGCGCCGAAAGCGCCGCGACCAAGAAATGGGTAAGCGCCGCCTTCGCCCAGGCCGACACCGACAAGAGTCAGTCGATCTCGCAACCCGAACTGATCGGCTTCTTGAGCAAGGCGCAGTCGTAATATCCGACTGACCGCATGACGGGGCCGCCGGTGAAATCCGGCGGCCCCTTCGCCGTGAGCGGGTTATTCCTGCGGCGGCAGTTCGACGGTCACGCGCAGCGTTCCGGTGTTGCCGGTGAAATCGGCGTCGTTGAAGCCGAGCGCGAGACCCGCGGCGGTTTCGGGAATCGGCAGGCGGATGCCCTTGCCGACCATGAAGGGCCGACTGACGATTGCGCCCTTGGCATCGACGAATACCGCGACCAGCCCGTGGCGATAGGCGGGGTAGAGCAATTTGGGCACGTAGAAGCTCGGGTAACGCTGGCCGTCGGCGGTCAGCGTGTCGTTGACCGCCTTCTTCTCGTTGCCGGCCGCACCGAGGCCGGTCGCGTCGGCGGTGTCGGTGCTGCCTTCGGCGAAGATCACCGCCTTGCCTGCGGGGACCGCGATCGGCACGACCACCGGCGGCTTGGCGCCCTTGGCGCTGATCGGCAGCGTCGCGGCGTTCACCGTCGCGTCCCAGGGCGCGGTGGCGGCGTCGAGCGCGACGGTCACGCGCTGGACCGTCGCGGCGGGTGGCGGCGCGGCGGGGGTGCCGGGCGCATCCGTCTTTGCCTCGTTGCTCTCGATCGTCACGGTGCCGACCGGGATGACGATCGACACGGTCAGCGTGCCGCTATTATCGAAATAGGCATCGTCGTTGAGGCCGAGCGAGATCCCCGCTGCGCCCGGCGGCACGACGGCCTTGGTGCCGCGGCCGATCGGGAAGGGGCTGCCGACGACGACACCGTCGCCCGAGATGAACGCGCCGACCAGTTCGCCGAGGAAGATCGGTTCGCGGAACGCCTTCATATGATGGCTGGGGAAATAATCGACGTTGCCGCGCTCGCTCGACCAGGACTGATCGCCGTCCGCATCGAACGAGCGGCCGCCGCGGACATAGATGGTCGATCCCGTCGCGGTGAAGGTCAGCGTCGATCCCGCCTTGATCGTCGGGTCCATCACGATCACCGGCGGGCGCCCGTCGTTGAGGCCGTAGCGAAGTCCCCGGTTGGTGCGGATGTCCCATGGCATCGATTTGGCGTCGACCTTGACCTCGACGGTCTTCGCCAGGGCAGGAGCGGCAGCCAGCAGCAGCGCCAGCGCAACCGTCGACCGTGCGGATATCTTCAACATCGTGTTTCTCAGCCCCCATGTCAGCCGGACGGTCGCCGCGCTGGAGGGGCGCTCGATCCGTCGGACATGTCAGACAAATGCGTGACTGGAGGTGAGTCAAGATTGGCCGTTTTGATCGTTGGTTTCGCGGCTAATTTCATTGGCCATGGCGTGCGCCTCAGATCAGACCCTGCGCCTTCAGGCTGACATGGCCGTTGACGCCGATGATGATGTGGTCGTGCAACACGATGCCCATCGCCGCGCCGGCGTCGGCGATGGTGCGGGTGATGGCGATGTCGGCGCGGCTGGGGGCGGGGTCGCCCGAGGGATGGTTGTGGACGAGGATGATCGCCGCCGAGCCCAGGTCGATCGCGCGGCGGATCACCTCGCGGACATGGACCGCCGCCTGATCGATCGAGCCCTCGCTCATGATTTCGTCGCGGATCAGTATGTTGCGCGTGTTGAGGTGCAGGACGCGGAACCGCTCGATGCCGTGATGCGCCATGTCGGCGCGCAGATAATCGAGCAGCGCCTGCCAATTGCTCAGGATCGGGCGGTCGGTCGCTTCGGCTCGAAGCAGCCGGATCGCGATTCCATGCGCGATCTTGATCGCGGCGGCGGCGGAGGGGCCGACGCCCCTGACGCGGCCAAGCGCCTCGGCGTCGGCGGCGAGCAGCCCGCCGATACCGCCGAATTCGCGCAGCAGCGCCTTGGCGATCGGCTTGGTGTCGATCCGCGGGATGGCGAGCATCAGCAGATATTCGATCAGCTCATGGTCGAGCAACGCGTCGCCGCCACCGGCGAGCAGCCGCCCGCGCAGCCGTTCGCGGTGGCCGGCGGTGTCACCCGGCGGGGAAGGGGGAGCGGCCATCGCGGCGGAGGCTATCGTCGGTCCGGCATGGGCGCAATTGCGCGGATGCATCGCCCCCGCCTATGAGGGGCGACGATGGGCGAGGGCGTGGACGAGTTGAACGATGCGCCCGCGCGGCAACGCCGCTTCGCGTCGTGGAGCCGACGGCGGCGGATCGCGCTCGGCGCGGCGCTCGTCCTCCTCGTCGCGCTGATCGGTCTGTGGGTCGAGCGCAAGCCGATCGCCAGCCGGGTCATCGACGGCGAACTCGCCAGACGCGGCGTCGTCGCGCGCTACGACGTGCGCGATCTGGGGTTCGGGCGGCAGCGCTTGACCAACGTGGTGATCGGCGATCCCCGCGATCCCGATCTCGTCGCCGACTGGCTGGAGACACGGACGCGGATCGGCTTTGGCGGCGCCAGCCTCGCCGCGGTGCGCGCCGGACACGTGCGGTTGCGCGGGCGGATGATCGACGGACGGCTGTCGCTGGGCGAGATCGACAAATTGATCCCGCCGTCGTCGGGCAAGGCCTTCGCGCTGCCGGCGCTGGATGTCGACATCGCGGATGCACGGATGCGGCTGGAGACGCCGTTCGGCGTCGCGGGGCTGCGGATCGCCGGGCGCGGACGGCTGGACGGCGGCTTTGCCGGCACCGCGGCGGTGGTGAGCGATCGGCTGGCGCAGGGCGGCTGCGGCGCGGACGGGCTGCGCGCGGCGCTCAGGGTGGCGGTGACCGCCGGTGCGCCGCGATTGCGGGGGCCGGTTCAGGTCGCCGCCGGGCGTTGCGCTGGCGTCGACGTGCGGCGCGGCGGGGCGGATATCGACGTGGTGCTGACGCCGGCGCTGGACGGCTGGCGCGGCAGCGCGCGGCTGGCGAGCGGGCCAGTCCGCGGTGCCGGCGCCCGGGTCGCCGGGTTGCGTGGCGACGTGACCTTCGACGGGGCAGCGCCGGCGACCGGCGGGACCGCGGACCTCACCGCCAGCAATGTGGCGATTGCCGGCGCGTCCGCGGGGACGTTGGGGATGGCGGGACGCTATCGGATCGGTGCGGCACAGGCCTTCACCGGCACCGTCCGCGTCGCCGACGCGCGCATCGCGGCCGATCGGCTGCCGAGCATCGGGGCCGCGACGGGCGCGGGAACGCCGGCCGCACCGCTGATCGCCGCCGTGTCGCAGGCGCTGCGGGGCGCGGCGAACGGGTTCGGCGGGTCGGCGGCGCTGGCGGTCCGGCAGAGCGGCGGCGCGGGACAGGCGCGCATCACCGCCGCGTCGCTGCAATCGGTGAGCGGCGCCCGGCTGCGGATCGCTGGCGGTACGGGGCTGACCTTCGGCTGGCCCGGTACGCGGCTGCGCATCGATACGCGCCTAGCGATGGCCGGCGGGGGGTTGCCCGACGCGCAGGTCGCACTGGCGCAGGCCCACGCCGGCGCCCCGATCACCGGTCGCGCGACGATCGCACCCTATGCCGCCGGCGGCGCACGGCTGGCGCTGGCGCCGGTCATGTTCACCGCGACGCCGGGGGGAGCGACGCGGATCGCCACGCGGGTCGCGCTGTCGGGGCCGCTCGGCGACGGGCGGGTCGATGGCCTGGCGCTGCCGGTCGATCTGCGCTGGAACGGGCGCGGGACGCTGGTCGCCAATCCCGCATGTACCCCGGTCGCGATCCAGCGGCTGGCGGTGGCGGGGCTGGTGCTCGATCCGCTGCGCACGACGCTCTGCCCGATCGCCGGCGCGATGGTGACGCTGGCGGATGGACGACTGGCCGGCGGCGCACGGCTGCCGGCGGTGCGACTGGCGGGGCGGCTCGGACAGACGCCGCTGACCGTTGCGGCAAGCGGCGCTCAATTGCGGCTTGGCGACGGCGGCTTCGTGCTCGACAGCGTCGCCGCGCGGCTGGGCAGTCCTGAGCGCATCACCCGCATCGATCTCGCGCAACTGACCGGCCGGATCGCCGGCGGCGGCGTCGCCGGCACGTTCGGCGGCGGCGCGGGCCAGATCGCCAACGTGCCGCTGCTGCTCGGCGCGGCGGCGGGCGACTGGTCGCTGCGCGGCGGTGCGCTGCGGCTGACGGCGACGATGACGGTCGACGATGCCGCGCCCGATCCGCGCTTCCGGACGCTGGCGGCGCGCGACGTGACGCTCGACCTCGTCAACGGCGCGATCGCCGCGCGCGGCACGCTCTACGAGCCGACGAAGAGCGTGAAGGTCGCCGATGTCGCGATCGGCCACACGCTGGCGAGCGGGCGCGGCACCGCCAATCTGACCGTGCCGGGGATCGCCTTCACCGAGGACTTCCAGCCCGAATTGCTCACCCGGCTGACCTTCGGCGTCGTCGCTGACGTGCGCGGCAGCGTCACCGGCGATGGTCATATCGCGTGGAGCCCCGACGGCGTCGGCTCGACCGGCACGTTCGCGACGAAGGACACCGATCTCGCCGCCGCCTTCGGCCCGGTCACCGGGATCAGCACGACGCTGCGCTTCACCGACCTGCTCGGGCTGGCGAGCGCACCGGCGCAGGTGGCGACAATCAAGACGGTCAATCCCGGCATTGCGGTGACCGACGGCACGATCGTCTATCAATTGCTCCCCGATCTGCGCGTGCGGATCGACAGCGGCCGCTGGCCGTTCGCCGGCGGTACGATGACGCTGCTGCCGACGACGCTCGACTTCACCGAAGCCGCGGCGCGGCGGATGACCTTCCGTATCGACGGCGCGGCGGCGGACCAGTTCCTCGAACAGTTCGACTTCAAGAACCTGTCCGCGACCGGCGTCTTCGACGGCGAACTGCCGATGATCTTCGACGTGCAGGGCGGCCGGATCGAGGGCGGGCGGCTCGCGGTGCGACAGGGCGGCGGCAGCCTCGCCTATGTCGGTGACCTGTCGCAGAAGGATCTGGGTCTGTGGGGCAATATTGCCTTCCAGGCGCTGAAAGCGCTGCGCTATCGCAATTTGACGATCGGCATGAACGGGCCGCTCGCCGGCGAGATGGTGACCGAGGTGCGCTTCGCCGGCGTGACGCAGGGGCAGGGGGCGAAGAGCAACTTCCTCGTCCGCCGGCTGCAGCGGCTGCCGTTCGTGTTCAACATCCGGATCAAGGCGCCCTTCCGCGGGCTGCTCGATTCGGCGCAGTCCTTCTACGACCCCAGCCGGCTGATCCAGCGCAACCTGCCCGCGCTGCTCGAACGGCAGCAGCAGCAGCGCCAGAGCGCCCCCATTCAGCCCCCCGCAAGCGGAATCGTGCCATGACCGAAACAGGATTGAAGATGGAGCAGCGAATCACGACCTTGAGACGCATGACGGGGCTGGCCGGGATCGGTCTGGCGGCGACGACGCTTGGTGGCTGCATCAACGTCTCGGCGCCCGACAAGCCGATCGAGATCAACCTCAACATCAGCGTCACGCAGGAGGTCGTCTATCGTCTCGATGGCGAGGCGAAGTCGCTGATCCAGCAGAATCCGGGGATATTCTGATATGAAGACGAAGCTTTTGATCGTTGCCGGCGCGGTGGCCCTGCTGGGGCTGTCGACGATGGCGATGGCGCAGCGCGACCCGGCCTATGCCGCCGCGCGCGAGGCGAAGCAGGTCGGCGAACAGCCCGACGGCTATCTCGGCGTAGTGAGCGGCGGCGCGTCGGTGCAGGCGCTGGTCCGCGACATCAACATCAAGCGCAAGGCCGCCTATACCGCGAGTGCGCAGGCGAGCGGCGCGACGGTGGAGCAATTCGCCTTCACCAGCGGCTGCAACCTGGTGGCGAAGGTGGGGCAGGGCGAGATGTACAAGACGCCGTCCGGCCAGTGGAAGGAAAACACCGGCACCCCCGAACTCGACCCACGCTGCAAGTAAGGTAAGTCCTCCCCCTGGCGGGGAGGACATATGCCTCGCCAAACCCATCGGGGAACCAGACGGTTGACACCCCGGCACCCCCCACCTAAACGGGCCACGCCTTGGCGGGATCGCTCGCCCCGCGCGTTTTATCCCCCGGCTGGCATCAACAGGCGAGGGTATGCGCGTGGCGGAAGACGAGACCGGGCGAGACTTCACCAGCGCGGACGATCCGCGGCTTTCCGCGCTCGACGAGCGGCTGAAGGAAGCCCGGCATGCCGAAGCGTTGCGGACGGGGCAGGGGGCGCCGACGGCCGATGCGGGATATTCGCTCGGCAATCGCGTGCTCGCGGCCCTGATCGGAAGCCTCGTCGGCAGTGCGCTGATCGGCTGGTGTATCGACCGCTGGTTTGGCACGACCCCATGGGCGCTGATCGTGATGCTGTTCCTCGGAATCGCCGTCGCGTTCAGGCAGATCATTCGGATTGCAGGCGAACGCCCGGAATAACCGGGCGTTTGTCGTATTAGGGAGCGAACGGGCCAAGTGGCGGCAGAATCGGGCAGCAAGATCGATCCGATGCACCAGTTCCTGATCGAACCTTTGTTCGGTCGGCATTGGGTCGTCGCGGGATACGACATCTCGTTCACCAACTCGGCGTTGTGGATGGTGATCACGCTCGCCAGCCTGTGGCTGTTCATGCTGGGCGGAATGAAGCGCGAGCTCGTCCCCGGCCGCTGGCAGGCCGCGGTCGAGGGCTTCACCGGCTTCGTCTCGAACATGCTGACGTCGAATATCGGGCCGCAGGGCAAGCGTTTCGTCCCCTACGTCTTCTCGTTGTTCATGTTCATCCTCTTCGCCAACATCTGGGGCCTGACCCCGGTCGGCATCGTGCCGGGCTGGCATCCGTTCACCATCACCAGCCACCTCACCGTCACCGGTGTGCTCGCGGTGATCAGCTTCGCGATCGTCCTGATCGTCGGCTTCGGCAAGCACGGTTTCCACTTCTTCAGCCTGTTCGTGCCGCACGGCACGCCGAAGCTGATGATCCCGCTGATCTTCGTCGTCGAGCTGATGAGCTTCCTGGTGCGCCCCTTCTCGCTGGGTCTGCGACTGTTCGTCGCGATGACCGCGGGGCATATCCTGCTCAAGGTGCTCGCCGCGTTCGTCATCAGCGGTCTCAACCTCGGTGCCGGCTACGGCCTGCTGATCTCGCTGCCGAGCTTCCTGCTGATGATCGGCATCACGCTGCTCGAGCTGCTGGTCGCCGCCATCCAGGCGTATGTCTTTGCGCTGCTGACGAGCGTCTATCTCAACGACGCCGTCAACCTGCACTGAGTTTTTCGTTCCAACCTTTAGATTTGATACGGGAGTTTTGACATGGACGCAGAAGCCGCCAAGATGATCGGTGCCGGTCTGGCCGCGATCGGCATGGGCCTCGCCTCGCTCGGCGTGGGCAACGTGTTCGCCAAGTTCCTCGAGGGTGCGCTGCGCAACCCGGGTGCCGCGGACAGCCAGCAGGGCCGTCTGTTCATCGGTTTCGCGGGCGCCGAGCTGCTCGGCCTGCTCGCCTTCGTGACGATGATCATCCTGCTCTTCGTCGCCTAACATCGGACGTGTCCGCCGGGCGTGCGCGCCCGGCGACTCTTCGAGGTCGCGCAAAAGGTCCTAAATGCCTCAGATTTCGCAGATCGCTGCCACCTACGCCTCGCAGATCTTCTGGCTGCTCGTCACCTTTGGCATCCTGTATTTCGGGATCGGCAAGATGATGGTGCCACGGGTCATCGCGACCGTGGACGCGCGTGAAGGCCAGATCGCGGCCGACCTTGCCGCGGCCGAACAGGCCCGTCTCGCCGCCGACCAGGTCGAGGCGGCATGGCGCCTGAAGATGGACGAGGCGCGCGCCGCGGCGCTCGCCGAGACCACCGCCGCCAAGGCACAGGCCGCCAAGGCGGCCGAAAGCCAGATCCGGTCCGCCGATGCGGAACTCGCCGAGCGGCTCGCGCATCACGACCTCGCGGTCGGCAATGCCAAGGCGCAGGCGATGCTCAACCTCCAGTCGGTCGCGGCGGATGTCGCGCAGGAGCTGGTCGCCAAGGTTTCGGGTCTGACCGTCAGCATCGATGCCGCCGCGGATGCGGTGCGCCGGAGCAATGCGCATGGCTAATTCCGCCAGCAATCTCGTCGCCGCCAATCTGTCCGACGCGGCATCGGCCGAAGCGATGCAGCCGCAGAACGTCCGTGACGGCAGCCAGTTGACTGCCAACGTTTCCGAGCCGGGTGCGGACCATGCCGTCGAGGCGACCGCGCTGGGCTTCAACACCACCGGCTGGGTGGGCATCGCTGCGCTCGTCGTGCTGATCGGCATGCTGGTCGTAAAGGTGCCGGCGAAGATCGCCGCCAGCCTCGACAAGCAGATCGCCGCGGTTCGCCAGCAGCTCGACGAGGCCAAGACGCTGCGTGCCGAGGCCGAGGTGCTGCGCAACGAATATGCGGCCAAGGCCAAGGCGGCCGAGGCGGATGCGGTGACGATGCGGCATCACGCCCAGCAGGAAGCCAATCAGATCATCGCCAAGGCGAAGCATGATGCGGAGGAGCTGATGGCCCGCCGCACCAAGCGCGCCGAGGACAAGATCGCTGCCGCCGAGCGGACCGCGATCGCGGAGGTACGTGCCCTGGCCGCGGAGACGGCATCGAAGGCGGCGGCGGTGCTGATCGCCGAGCAGCTCGACGCGCAGGCCGACCGCGCAATGATCGATCGCTCGATCGCGGGCCTGAGCCGGGTGAACTAACCTTCTAAGTCCTCCCTCGCTTTAGCGGGGGAGGGGACCGCCCGCGCCAGCGGGTGGTGGAGGGGGCGCCCACGAGCACAGCGTCTGTGGAAGCCCCCCTCCGTCAGCGCTGAAGCGCTGCCACCTCCCGTGCCGGGGAGGATTGATATCTCAGACGCGCGTCTCTTCCCGGGTTTCCGGCGCCGTCCTGCATCCACGAGCCCGTACAGGAGTAACATCCATGTCGTGGCTCATCCTGGGCGTCGCCGTTTTCACCGAAATCTGCTGGGCGCTCAGCCTGAAATGGGCGGCGACGCTCGCGACGTGGCAAGCGTCGAGCGTTCCGATCATTTTGTCCTTCGTCAACATGGGGCTGCTCGCGCTCGCGATGCGCGGCCTGCCCGCCGGCACGGCCTATGCGGTGTGGACCGGCTGCGGCGCGGTCGGCGTCATCATCGGCGGCGTGCTGCTGTTCGGCGATAAGGTCGGCATGGTGCAGGCGTGTTTCATGGCATTGACCGTAATCGGCATCGTCGGCACCAAGATGTTCGCGCAGGTCTGACCCTTTCACACCGGCGCGGGACTGCTACAACGGGGTACGGCGCGCCCTTGCGCGGCCGGATCGAGGTGGCCCGATGTCGATGCTTCTGTTCGCCGCGCTGATGCTGGCGCAATCCTCGCAGGCTGCGCAGGCGGCGGACAAATTCGCGCTCGACCTGCCGGCCGACGAGACGGTGACCGCGCCGGCGGCGCCTGCCGCGCCGGTCGCACCCGTTGCTGCGGCGACCCCGGCCGCCCCGGCGGCGGGCGGCTATTCGCTCGATACGCCGATCGCGGACCTGATCGCCGAGCCGCGCGCGAAGGCGATCCTCGATCGCGACGTGCCGGGGATGAGCGACGACCCCAATCTGCCGAAGTTTCAGGCGCTGTCGCTGCGCAAGCTCGCACCGCTCAGCGGCGGGCAGATGACGCCGGCGCTGCTCGCGAAGGTGGCGGCGGATCTGGCCGCGATCGAGGGGGCGTCGACTCCGGTCAAGAAGGTCCGGAGCCGCCGCGCGCTGCCATCGGGGCGGTAACCCCCGTTCCTCGCATTGGCGGGGGAGGAATTCCCCGCGTCGTCGCAAGCCTCTAGCCCCGCACCGCCGCGACTCCTACATGCCGTTCATGTCCGGTTACGGTCCTCCCGATCGATTCAACGAAGAACGCGCCACCTTCACCGTACGCGGGTCCGATACGCCGGATCTCGACGCGGGGATCGCCGCGATCCGCAACGTCCTCGCCACGCTGCCGAGCCGCTCCGGCGTGTATCGCATGCACGATGCCAAGGGTGACGTCCTCTATGTCGGCAAGGCGCGCTCGCTCAAGCAGCGCGTCGCCAATTACACGCAGGTCAAGGGGCTGACCAAGCGGCTGCAGCGGATGATCGCGCAGACGCGGTCGATGACGATCGTCACCACCAACAACGAGGCGGAGGCGCTGCTGCTCGAGGCGCAGCTCATCAAACGCTATCGTCCCGCCTACAACGTGCTGCTGCGCGACGATAAGTCGTTCCCGTTCATCCTGCTGCGCGGCGATCACGATTTTCCGCGCGTCCAGAAGCATCGCGGCGCGCGCCGCGCGCCGGGCAATTACTACGGCCCCTTCGCCAGCGCGGGCAGCGTCAACAACACGCTCAACGCGTTGCAGAAACTGTTCTTGTTGCGCTCCTGCACCGACGGTTTCTTCAAGACGCGCGACCGGCCGTGCCTGCTCTACCAGATCAAGCGCTGCTCGGCGCCGTGCGTCGGCCGCGTGGGCAAGGACGAATATCAGGAGCTGGTCAACGATTGCCGCGACTTCCTCGCCGGCAAGTCGACCAAGGTGCAGGCCAAGCTCGGCGCGCAGATGCAGGCGGCGGCGGAGAATATGGATTTCGAACTGGCCGCGCTGATCCGCGACCGGCTGAAGGCGCTTACCTTCGTCCAGGGCTCGCAGGCGATCAACGCCGAGGGGGTCGGCGATGCCGACGTCTTCGCGCTCGCCTGCCGCGACGGGACAATGGGCATCCAGGCGTTCTTCATCCGCGGCGGCCAGAACTGGGGGCATCGCAGCTTCTTCCCGCAGCATACCAACGAGGTGCCCGAGGACGAGGTGCTGGCAAGCTTCCTCACCCAATTCTACGAGGAGGTGCCGCCGCCCAAGACGATCCTGCTCGACCGCGATCTGACCGAGGGTGCGTTGCTCGGCGAGGCGCTCGGCGAGCGTGCCGGCTACAAGGTCGCGCTGTCGGTGCCGCAGCGCGGCGACCGGCGGCGGCTGATGGATCAGGCCAAGCGCAACGCGATCGAGGCGCTCGAACGGCGGCTGGCGGAAAGCACGACGCAGGCGCGGCTGCTGCGCGAGGTCGCCGATCTGTTCGACCTGCCCGAGCCGCCGGACCGGATCGAGGTCTACGACAACAGCCATATCCAGGGGACGAACGCGCTGGGTGCGATGGTCGTCGCCGGGCCGGAGGGGTTCCGCAAGGGCCAGTATCGCAAGTTCAACATCAAGGGCAACGAGGCGGCGACCGACAGCGACGTCGGCATGATGCGCGAGGTTTTCCGCCGCCGCTTCGCGCGCCAGCTCGACGAGGCCCCCGATCGCGACGACGGCACGTGGCCCGATCTGGTGCTGATCGACGGCGGCAAGCCGCAGCTCCATGCCGCCAAGGCGGTGCTCGAGGATCTCGGCATCGAGGATGTATGCATGGTCGGCGTCGCCAAGGGGCCGCATCACGGCCGCGACGGGCGCGAGGTGTTCCACATGCTCGACGGGCGCGAATTCCAGCTGCCGGTCAACGCGCCGGTGCTCTTCTACCTCCAGCGGCTGCGCGACGAGGTGCACCGATTCGCGATCGGCGCGCATCGCGACAAGCGCTCGAAGGCCATCGGCGCGAGCCCGCTCGACGAGGTGCCGGGCATCGGCCCGGCGCGCAAGAAGGCGCTGCTGATGCATTTCGGCACCGGCCGCGCGGTGCGCAACGCCAGCCTCGAGGATCTCAAGAAGGCGCCGGGCGTGTCGGCGGGCGTCGCGCAGCAGGTGTACGACTTCTACCACGCACGGTGATGGCCCTACCAATTGTTCATGTCCCTGCCGTATGGCCGGGCCATGGTGACCCGCGTCTTCCTCACGATCGACACCGAATTCGCCTGGCGGCATCACGCCGCCGGGCTCGACGTCGAGACGATCTATGCGCGGTCGATCGAACCCGCCGGGGTGGGGCTGGACTATCAGCTCGATCTGCTCGCCGAGCACGGTTTGAAGGCATGTTTCTTCGTCGATCCGATGCCGGCGCTGATCTTCGGCCTCGCGCCGGTCAAGCGGATGGTCGATACCATTCTCGCGGCGGGGCAGGAGGTGCAGCTCCATCTCCATCCCAATTGGACCGCGGCGCGGGTCGGCGATCGTGGCGCGCATTACGCCCGCTTCCAGCTTCACGAATATACGTTGGCCGAGCAGCGCGACCTGCTGCGCGGCGCGGTCGAACTGCTGGTCGCCGCCGGCGCGCCGGCGCCGATCGCGTTTCGCGCCGGCGGCTATGCGGCGAACGAGGATACGCTGATCGCGCTCGCCGAGCTCGGTTTCGCTTATGACAGCAGCCACAATGGCGCCGAGGCGGCGGAGAGCCGGATCGCGCTGCCGCCCGCGCAGATCGCGCCGATCGACCATCATCTGATCGAGGTGCCGGTGACGGTGATCGAGGATGCGCCGGGCATGTGGCGCACCTTTCAATTATGCGCGCTGTCGGGGGCGGAGACTGCGGCGGCGCTGGATCATGCCGCGGCGGAGGGCCATGCCGCGGTGACGATCGTCAGCCATGGCTTCGAGCTCGCCAACCGGCTCGGCACGCGCGCCAATGGCGTGCACGTCCGGCGTTTCGATACCTTGTGCCGGCTGCTGGCATTGCGCACCGACGCGCTGCCGACGGCGCATTTCGCCGACCGTCCCGCGCTGGCGCTGGGGCAGGACGATCGCCCGCTCGGCGCCAATGCGCTCCGCCGGCGGTTGCGGCAGGCCGAGCAACTGTGGTCGAATTGGGTCGCGGAACGCGGCGTATGACGGTGGTGGCGCTCAAGTTCCAGATCGGGGCGCGGACCGTGGCAGCGGTGCGGCGACGGCTGGTGCGGGTGGCGCTGTCGCTCGACGAGGTGTTGGCAGGGCAGGTGCCGATCCTGCCCGAGACCGATGGTGACGGCTATCTGATCACCTCGCTGCCTGCATCGCTCGCCGCCGCGGTGGAGCGTGCCGGCCGTATCGCGATGGTGCGCCAGCGCTATACGCGTTTCTATACCGATCTGGGCATCGGCCATGCGGCGTGGCTCGCAGGCCTGTCGGGCTCGGCGCGGTCGACGCTGAAGCGCAAGACCCGAAAGATCGAGGCGGCGGGGCTGGAGATTCACGCCTATCGAACCACGGCAGAGTTCGCCGCTTTCTACCCGCTGGCGCGGGCCGTGTCGGCGACGACCTATCAGGAACGCCTGCTCGACGCCGGCCTGCCCGAGGATCCGGCGGCGGTGGCGCATCTGTCGGCGCTGGCGGCGGCGGATGGGCTGCGTGCGTGGCTGCTGCTGATCGGCGGGATGCCGGCGGCCTATCTGTGTTGTACGGCGCAGGGATCGGCGTTGCGCTACGATCATGTTGGCCATGATCCCGCGTGGAGCGACCTGTCGCCCGGCACGGTGTTGCACGCGGCGGCGATGCGCGACCTCTTCGACGACCGTTTCGCGCGCTTCGATTTCACCGAGGGCGAGGGCCAGCACAAGCGCCAGTTCGCCACGGACGGTGTGCCTTGCGTCGACCTGTTGCTGCTGCGTCCGACGCTGGCGAACCGGACGACGCTGGCGGCGCTGGCGGGGTTCGATGGAGCAATGGCGTGGGCGAAACGGGCGGCGCGGCATCCGCGGGTGGCGGCGCTGGCGAAGCGGGTGCGGCGGTAGCGTGCCGTCGGTCCTGCCTCTGGCGGGAAAGGGCCGCGGGGCTATATCCCCTTGATGCATCTGCGTGCCGAAGCCATCGTTCTCGCGATCCGCGCGCATGGCGAGCACGGTGCGGTGGTGCGCGCGCTGACCCGCGGCGACGGCGTCCAGCCCGGCTATGTCCGCGGCGGCCGGTCGCGGCATCTGCGCCCCGTGTTGCAGCCGGCCAATGCGATCGCCGGCGAATGGCGTGCGCGCACCGGCGAACAGCTCGCCGCGCTCACCGTCGAACCGCTGCACAGCCGCGCCGCGCTGCACGGCGAGCCCTTGCCCGCTGCCGCGCTCGCCTGGGTCACCGCCTTGACCGCCGCGGCGCTGCCCGAGGCGCAGCCCTATCCGCGGCTCTACGACGCGCTCGGCGCGGTGCTCGACGCGGTCGAGGCGGCGCCGGCGGCGCGCGGCTGGGCGAGCGCGCTCGTCCGCTACGAACTGCTGCTGCTCGCCGAACTCGGCTTCGGCCTCGATCTCACCGCCTGCGTCGTCACCGGCGGCGAGGAGGATCTCGGCTTCGTCTCCCCCCGCAGCGGCGGCGCGGTCAGCCGCGGCGCGGCCTATGGCTATGAGGCGCGGCTGTTCGCTTTGCCCGCCTTCCTCACCGAAGGCGGCGCGGCGGACTGGCCCGATATCCTTGCCGGCCTTGCCATCACCGGCCATTTCCTCGCGCGCGATCTGCTCACCGATCGCCGCGCCGATCCGCTCGTCGCGCGCGAACGGCTGGTCGCGATGCTGAAAAGGGCCGTTGCGTGAAGCCCGGCGCCGCGGCTAGGCAGCGGCCATGGCATTGATCGCACTCCTGCCGGGCGACGGCATCGGCCCCGAAGTCATCACCCAGGCGCGCCGCGTGCTCGACGCGCTCGATCTCGACCTGACCTATGAGGAGGCACCGGTCGGCGGCGTCGCCTATCACAGCGTCGGCCATCCGCTGCCCGAGGCGACGCTCGACGTCGCGCGGCGCGCGGATGCGTTGCTGTTCGGCGCGGTCGGCGATCCGAGCTGCGATTCGCTCGAACGCGCGCTGCGCCCCGAACAGGCGATCCTCGGGCTGCGCAAGCATCTGTCGCTCTTCTCGAACCTGCGCCCCGCCACCTTGTTCGAGGGGCTGGAGGACGCCTCGGCACTGAAGCCCGACGTCGCGCGCCAGATCGACCTCGTCATCGTCCGCGAACTCAACGGCGACGTCTATTTCGGCGAGAAGGGGCGTCGCACCACCGCCGCGGGGCATCGCGAAGGCTATGACATCATGAGCTACGACGAAACCGAGGTGCGGCGCATCGCCCGCGTCGGGTTCGAGACGGCGCGCAAGCGGCGCGGCCAGCTCTGCTCGGTCGACAAGGCCAACGTCCTCGAAACCTCGCAATTGTGGCGCGACGTGGTGATCGAGGTGTCGGCGGAGTATCCCGACGTGACGCTGACCCATATGTACGTCGACAATGCCGCGATGCAGCTCGTGCGCAATCCCGGCCAGTTCGACGTGATCGTCACCGGCAATCTGTTCGGCGACATCCTGTCGGATCAGGCGTCGATGTGCGCCGGATCGATCGGCATGCTGCCCTCGGCGAGCCTCGATGATGCGGGCAAGGGGCTGTACGAGCCGATCCACGGCTCGGCCCCCGATATCGCCGGGCAGGGCAAGGCCAACCCCTGCGCCGCGATCCTGTCGGCGGCGATGATGCTGCGCCATTCTCTCGGGAACGGCGCGGCGGCGGACCGGATCGAGGCGGCGGTGGCGCAGGCGATCCGCGACGGCGCGCGCACCGCCGATCTCGGCGGGACGATGAGCACGGCCGCAATGGGGGACGCCGTCCTCGCCGTCCTGTGAGCGCGCTGCTCGAGATCGCGGTCGTCATCCCGACGTTCAACGAACGCGCCAATGTGCCGACGCTGATCGCCAGGCTCGATCAGGCGCTGGCCGGGCGGCGCTGGGAAGCGATCTTCGTCGACGACGACAGTCCCGACGGCACCGCCGAGGCGGCGCGCGAGCTGGGGCGGGTCGATACGCGGGTGCGGGTGATCCATCGCATCGGCCGGCGCGGACTGTCGTCCGCCTGTATCGAGGGGATGTGCGCGACCGCCGCGCCGGTGGTCGCGGTGATCGACGGCGATCTGCAGCATGACGAGACGTTGCTGCCCAAGATGCTCAACCTGTTGCAGGCCGATGCCGATCTCGACGTGGTGGTCGGCTCGCGCTTCGTCGACGGCGGGGGGACCGGCGACTGGGACCGCGACCGCGTCGCCAAATCGGCGTTCGCGACGCGGCTGTCGCGCCGGGTGCTCAAGGGCGACCTCAGCGATCCGATGAGCGGCTTCTTCGCGATCCGCACCGCTCATGCGCGGCGGCTCGCCCCCGAATTGTCGGCGATCGGCTTCAAGATCCTGCTCGATTTGATGACCGCCAGCGCCGAACCGCTGCGCTTCGCCGAACTGCCCTATACCTTCCGGGTGCGGACGGAGGGCGAGTCGAAACTCGATCACGTCGTCGCGATGGAATATCTGATCGCCCTCTACGACCGCATGTTCGGGCGGTTCGTGCCGGTACGCTTCGCGATGTTCTCGTGCATCGGCGTGCTCGGCGTCGGCGTGCATATGGGCGTGCTCGGCGTCGCGATGCTGTTCGGCGCGGCCTTCCTCGGCGCGCAGATTCTCGGCGCGCTGGCGGCGATGACGTTCAACTTCGCGCTCAACAATGCGTTGACCTATCGCGACCGGCGGCTGAAGGGCGTGCGGCAGTGGCTCGACGGCTGGGTGTCGTTCTGCGTCGTCTGTTCGGTCGGGCTGGTCGCGAACGTCGGCATCGCCGCCTTCGTCCACGACGTCCATAACGAGGGCGCGGCGGCGTCCGCGCTGCTCGGAATATTGGTGGGCGCGGTGTGGAATTACGCGCTGTCGTCGAAATTCGTATGGGGTCGGTACTGACGCAGTCGTCCGTTCGCCCTGAGCCTGTCGAAGGGCAGGTGAGTCTCACCGTGCCTCGACAGGCTCAGCACGAACGGTTTCGTCAGACCCAGCTCTTCAGCCACATCCAGCCATGGAACGACCCCGGCCCGCGCAGCGCGGCGGCGGACAGGATCGGGTGGAAGTGGATGAACAGCACCGCGCTCGAGGCGAGGAACGCTTCGTCCCAATAGCGCAGGCGCACCCGCCAATGGTCGAACGCCGCGGCGATCGCCATCGCCAGCCAGATGCTCGACAGATAGTAATAATAATAGAAGCCCAACGACTTGGGGATGAGCGCCCACATCGCGACGCTGGCGATCCATAGCAAGGCGACACCGCCGGTCCGCGCGTCGCCGTCGCGCACCCATGCCGCGATCCCGGCGACCACCGCGACCAGCCCGCCCCACATCACCACCGGATTGCCGAGCATCAGGATGCCGCGCTGCGCGCCGTCCGCCGGCTCGTAGAAATACCAGACCGGCCGCCAGTCGAACGGCCACGTCCACCAACTCGACTGATAGGTATGCGGCGGCAGCACCTGCGTCTGCTGGCGGTACATGTCGAGCTGGAAGGGAAGCAGTCGCGCGAACGTCAACGGCTGGTCGGCGTAGAAGAAGGCGGGCCAGAATGTCGCGAAATAGGCGAGCATCGCCACGCCGCCGAGCAGCGGCAACGCGACCAGCGGATGGAGACCGGGCCAGAGGTCCGGCCGCCGCCAGCGCGCGACCAAGTAGGTCGCACCGGCAAAGCCCAGATACGGCAGCGCGGTCCATTTCGTCCCCACCGCCAGCCCGAGCAGCAGCGCGCCGAACAGCCACCGCCACCACACCGCCGCGCCGCGCGCACGCATCGCCCATAACAGCGCGGCCAGTCCGGTGACGACGAAGGCCGCCATGAACCCGTCGAGCATCGCGATCCGCGCCTGCACGAAGACGGTGAAGTTGATCAGCGTCAGCGCCGCGCCGAGGCTCGCGGTGCGCACCCGCCCGAACACCAGCCACAGGATCGCGAACACCCCCGTCACCACCGCGCTCGCCGCGACGGTCGACAGCGCGCGCCAGCCGAGCGGGCCGTCGCCGAAGATCGTCATCCCCAGCGCGATCAGCGTCTTGCCGAGCAAGGGATGCTCGATGTTCACCGGCCCGACCAGTCCGCGCAGCATCCGCGCCGCGGGGACGTAATGGACCTCGTCGAAGACGAGCACGTGGGGCGTGGTCAGCCGCCAGCAGAACAGCAACTGCGCGACGAGGCCGATGGCGAGCGCGGCGGGCAGGGGGCGGGAGAAGAGGCGCACGTCGGTCTTGTCCTCGTGGAGGGGCGGCTTGGCAAGATCAACTCTCCGGATGCGGGAGGAGCAGGAAACCCGCAACGCTTGCGCCGCCCGCACCCGTCCGGCTAAGCGCATCGCATGAAGCGCAAGGCAGGACAGGACCGCTCGATCACCGCCAACTGGCGTCCGGCGACGCTCGCCATCCGTGGCGGCACCGCGCGCAGCGAATATGGCGAGACCAGCGAGGCGCTGTTCCTCACCTCGGGCTATACGTACGACAAGGCCGCCGATGCCGCGGCGCGCTTCGCCGGCGAGCAGGAGGGGATGACCTATTCGCGCCTCCAGAATCCGACCGTCGAGATGCTCGAACAGCGGATCGCGCTGCTCGAAGGTGCCGAAGCGTGCCGGACGATGGCGACCGGCATGGCGGCGATGACCGCGGCGCTGCTGTGCCAGTTGCAGGCCGGGGACCATCTCGTCGGTGGACGTGCCGCCTTCGGCTCGTGCCGCTGGCTGACCGATACCCTGCTGCCCAAGTTCGGCATCGCGACGACGGTGGTCGATGCGCGCGACCCGCAGGCGTTCCTCGACGCGGTCCGGCCCGAGACGAAGGTCTTTTTCTTCGAAACGCCCGCCAATCCGACGATGGACGTCGTCGATCTGCGCGCGGTCTGCGGCATCGCACGCGAACGCGGCATCGTCAGCGTCGTCGACAATGCCTTCGCCACCCCGGCGCTCCAGCGGCCGATGGACTTCGGCGCCGACGTCACCGCTTATTCGGCGACCAAGATGATGGACGGGCAGGGCCGCGTGCTCGCCGGCGCGGTGTGCGGCAGCAAGGACTTCATCGACAACACCCTGCTGCCCTTTACCCGCAACACCGGTCCGACGCTGTCGCCGTTCAACGCCTGGGTGGTGCTCAAGGGGCTCGAGACGCTCGACCTGCGCATCCAGCGCCAGTCGCAGAGCGCGATCACCGTCGGCCGCTTCCTCGAAGGGCGCGTGCCGCGCATCCTCCATCCCGGCCTGCCCAGCCATCCGCAGCACGAGCTGGCGATGAGCCAGATGGCGGCGACCGGCCCGATCTTCGCCTTCGAGGTCGCCGATCGCGCCCAGGCGCACGGGCTGCTCGACGCGCTGGCGCTGATCGACATCTCCAACAACATCGGCGATTCGCGCTCGCTGATGACGCACCCCGCCTCGACCACGCATGCCGGCGTCGCCGAGGACAAGCGGATCGAAATGGGGATCAACGAGGGCATGCTGCGCCTCAACGTCGGGCTGGAAGACCCGCAGGACCTGATCGACGATCTCGACCAGGCGCTGCGGCAGGTCGGTCTGTGAAGGAATTCTTCCCGCATGCCGCGACCACCGACGGGGTGACGGTACGCGTGGCGGTAAGCTATCTGCCCGAACAGTCCGAGCCGCGTCGTGGCCGCTGGTTTTGGGCCTATCACATCCGCATCGAGAATGAATCGGCGCGGGCGGTGCAACTGCTGACCCGTCATTGGGTGATCATCGACGGACGCGGTGCCCGCCATTCGGTGGAGGGCGAGGGTGTCGTCGGCGAGCAGCCGCTGATCGCGCCCGGCGCGAGCTTCGACTATGTCTCGGGCTGCCCGTTGCAGACGCCGAGCGGGGTGATGCAGGGCAGCTATCGGATGATCGACGAGGACGGTGCCTGCTTCGACGCGGCGATCCCCAAATTCGCGCTGCTCGCGTCGGCGGTCGAATCGTGAAGCGGACGCATCTGCCGCTCAACGGGCTGCGCGTGCTCGACGCCGCGGCGCGCCACCTGAGCTTCACCCGCGCCGCCGACGAGCTGGCGGTGACCCCCGCCGCGGTCGGCCAGCAGATCCGTGCGCTGGAGGATACGCTGGGCGTCGTGCTGTTCCGCCGCACCACGCGGGGGTTGGAACTGACGCCCGAGGCGGACGCCGGACTGGGTGCGCTGCGCGACGGCTTCCTGCAGTTCGAGGAGGCGGTCCGCGCGATGCAGGCCGGTCAATCGTCCAAATCGCTGACCATCGCCGCACCGCGCGACCTGACCGAGAAATGGCTGATGCCGCGGCTCGCCGAGGTCGCGCAGCGCGACGGCGAGTTGCGCTTCGTGCTGATCGCGGCGGACGATGCGGTCGATTTCACCGAAGCGAACCTCGACCTCGCGATCCGCTGGGGCGAAGGGCCGGGCGAGCATGAGGGCGAGGCGCTCGAGTCGGAGGGCATGGTGACGATCGCCGCGCCCGGCGCGGCGGAGACGCTGATCGCCTGGCCGGGCTGCCCCGGTGGCGACGGCCATGCGCTGGTTCGCGTCGCCGATGCGGGTCTTGCGATCGATGCGGCGGTGGCGGGGCTCGGCCGTGCGACGGTGTCCGAACTGCTCGCGGCGCGCGACATCGCCAACGGCAAGGTCGCGGTGGTCGGCGATCCGCAGCCGTCGCGCTGCGGCTATTGGCTGGTCGCGCCGCTGCCGCAATGGCGGCAGGCGAAGGTCCGGGCGCTGGTCGACGCGCTGACCGGGTGAGCGATACGCCGACGCTGACGACGGCGCGGCTGACGCTGCGGCCGTTGGTGCCGGACGACGCCGAGGCGCTGTTTCCCGCCATGGCGGACCCCGAGGTGATGCATTGGTGGTCGCGCGGACCGTTCGCGTCGGTCGAGGAACTGCGCGCCTATTTCGCGGACATGCGACTAGGGCAGCGCGCCTGGGCGGCGGTGCGGGCGGGCGAGACGGCGGCGATCGGCTTCGTCTATGTCGGCGAGAGGCGGCCCGGGGTCAGCGAGATCGGCTATCTGTTCGCCCGGGCGACGTGGGGCAGCGGCGTGGCGCGCGAAGCGGTGAGCGCGGTGATCGCGCAGCTGTTCGGCGAGGGCACGCGGCGCCTCTTCGCCGATATCGATCCCGACGCGGTCGCCTCCGCACGGCTGCTGGAGCGGATCGGCTTCACGTGCGAGGGATGGCTGCGGGCCGAGTGGGAGACGCATATCGGCGTGCGCGATACGTTGATCTACGCGATGTTGCGCAGCGAGTGGCTGGCGCGCGACGCCGCCATGTCAGGACGCCAATAGCCCCAGCGCCCGCGTGACCAGCGCCATCAGCCGGGGTTCGTCGACCGCGCCATCGGCGCTGTGCCAGCTCGCGCAGATCGCATACCAGCGGCCGGTCCTCGTCTGCGCCAGCAGGTTGAGCGCGATGACGCCGGGTTCTGAGCCGCCCTTGAAGCCGACATAGGCGAAGCGCGCCGCGGTCGCGGGATCGACGCCGTGGTTGATCGACAGGATGTCGCGCACCACCGGGCCGGCATCGCGGAGATCGGCGAGCAGGCGTGCCATGTCGCGCGGGGCGGCGAACCATTCGACGGTCTCGCTGGCCAGCGGACCCGAGGAGAACATCAGCGGGTCGAGACGGGCGGCGTCGATCCGCGTTGCTTCGGTCGCCAGCAGCGCGCGCCGACCGGCGGCATCCGCCGCGGTCCAGGCGGCGGTGAGTGCGGGGTTGGCCTTGATCGCGAAGGCTTCGCGGGTGGTCAGGACCGGGCCGGTGGCGCCGTATCGCGCCGCCATCGCATCCACCTCGCCGCGGCCGAGCAGGCGGACCAGCGTGTCGGTGGCGGTGTTGTCGCTGATCGAGATCATCAGCGTCGCCAGCGTCTGGAGCGTCACCGGCGTGGCTCGCGGCCAGTTTTGGAGGATGCCGGAGGGCAGCGACGGCGGCCCGACCGTCACGACCTCGTCCCAGTGGCGCGTCCCCGCCGCGACCTGCCGCGCCGCCTCGGCGAGCACCCAGAGCTTGAACGCCGAGCCGAGCGGGGCGGGGGTGTCGGCACGGGTTTCGGCGAGCGGCGCAGGTTGCGGGCCGTCGAGCGCGTAGATGCCGACCTGCGCGATGCCGGGCAAGGCGGCGAGGTCGGCCTGCACCTTGGCGGGCGTGTCGCCGCGCAAGTCGGTGCCGGTGATCAGCAGGCCGGCGATCGCATGCGGCGCGGCGGGATCGAGCGACAGGCGCAGCATCGCGGTGCCGCGGTCAAAGTCGATCACCGCCGTCGCCGCCCAGCGGCCGGCGGGATCGAGGCGGGCGACGCGGCGCGGCTCGCCGAGCGTGGCGCGCAATTGCGCGGCGAGCGCGGTCCAATGCGCAGGCGGTACCGCCTGGCGGAAGGCGGCGGTGAAGAGGGCGTCGTAGCCGGGGCGGCCGGCGAGCACCGGGATCAGCGCGGTGGCGCGGGTGCGGACCGCTGGATCGGCCGCGGGTGTCGCGGCGGCGGCGGGGGGCGTCTGCGCCGATGCCGCCAGCGGCGTCAGGGCGAGCAGTGCCATCGCCGTCAGCGCGATCAGTTCTTGAGCTTCCAGCCTCGCTTGAGCAGCTGATAGCATAAGACCCCCAGAGCGATGTCCACCGCGAGGATCGCGATGCTGCCGACCATGATGGGCGAATCGGCGGTGCCGAGGAAGCCGTATCGGAAGCCGGAGATGATGTAGAAGAAGGGATTGGCGTAGCTGAACGCGCGGAAGGCGGGGGCGAGCCGGTCGACCGAGTAGAAGGTGCCCGACAGCAGCGACAGCGGCGCGATGACGAAATTGGTCACCGCGGCGGCATGGTCGAACTTTTCCGCCCAGATCGAGGTCAGCACGCCTAGGAACGACAGGAAGGCGGCGCCGAGCAGGCCGAACCACAGGATCGCCAGCGGGTGGGTCGGCGTGACGTGGACGCCGGGGTAGAGCGCCATCGCGCACCAGCAGATGAAGCCGACGATGAACGCCCGCGTCATCGCGCCGCCGATCAGCGCGGCGAGCAATTCCCACGTCGACAGAGGCGGTTGCAGGTAATCGACGATCGTCCCCTGGATCTTGCCGACGAGCAGCGAGAAGCTGGCGTTGGCAAAGGCGGGGCCCATCATCCCCTGGCTGATGATGAGGCCGGGCGCGATGAAATCGGCGAAGGGGACGGTGATGCCACCGACCACGACCGGGCTTTTCGCGCCGGTGGCGATGGTGAAGACGATCAGGAACAGCAACGTGGTGATCGATGGCGCCCACACCGTCTGGAGGTGGACCTTGAAGAACCGGCGCACCTCCTTCACATAGAGGGTCTTCAGGCCGCCCCAGTTCACGTTCCGGATGACCGGAACGCCGGGTGCGGACCGGATTGCCGATTGGATCTCGCCGATTGGGGGCTGGCTGCTCATGGCCGAAGCGGGTAACCGCAGCCGCAGCCGCCCGCAACCCGGCGCAAGTGTAAGGAACGTGATAATGTCCTGGACCGACGAGCGGATCGACACGCTCAAGACGATGTGGGAGGCGGGGCAGACCGCCAGCCAGATCGCCGAGACGCTGGGCGGCGTCAGCCGCAACGCGGTGATCGGCAAGGCTCACCGCCTGGGCCTCCAGTCGCGCCCGTCGCCGGTGAAGCCGAACGAGCCGGTCGCCGCCGCGCCGGTGCCCGACGTGCCGCTGCCCGAGGCCGAGCCCGAACCCGCGCCGGCACCGGTGGTCGCGGCGCCGCCGGTTCCCCCGCGTCCGGCGCCGGAGCCGGTCGTCGCGGCCGATGCCGACGAGGACGAGGATGACGCCGTCGAGGACGATGCGGACGAGGAGGAGGACGAAGAGGTCGTCGCCGCCCCCAAGCGCGAGCCGCAGCCGATCCTGCGCTCGGTCGGTCCCGGCGGATTCGTCCGCCAGTCGCCCGGCGAGCAGCAGCCGCCCTCCACTCCAGCGCCGCCGCGCCGGCTGGTGCCCGCCAAGCCGTCGCCGGAGATCGCCGGCAAGACGACGCTGCTCGATCTCAACGACCGGATCTGCAAATGGCCGCTCGGCCATCCCGGCGAACCGGACTTCCACTTCTGCGGCGACAAGGTGAACCCCGGTTTCCCGTATTGCGTCGCGCATTGCGGCCACGCCTATCAGGCGCAGCTGCCGCGCCGCGACCGGCGTCCGCCGCCGCCGCTGCCGTTCGGTGGCCCGCGCGTGCGTTGAGCCATCGTGATCCGGCGTGAACGAGGCCGCTTCCCGCGAGGGGGGGCGGCCTTTTTCATTGCGGGTGGTGGCGTGGGCTTGAATCGCCGGGGGCAATCCAACCCGGCACTTCATGACGGGGGAGGACTTCACTCCGGCCGCTGGATGTCGATCCCGCCGAGAAAGGCTGTCGTCCCTTTCTCGTGTTTCCGCGAAGGCGGGAACCCAGGGCCAAGCGAAAACAACATCTTATAGCGTGCGTGACTCCTGGGCTCCCGCCTGCGCGGGAGCACTGGGAAGTTTTGCGAAGGTGTCGCGAAGCCTGGGGTCCGGTTAGGATAAAGCGTCGTAAGTTATTCCAAAGCTTCGCCCAACTGGGCCCCAGCCTACGCCGGGGTACTCGCTTGGGGTGTCGGGGACCGACCTTCGCGTAGGGCTTGCGGGAGGCCGAGGGACCACGTCCATGTTGGACGACATGGACAACATGGACACCTTAACGGAAACGATCGACTTCCATCGTTTCCAAATCTGTCATGATCGTGGTGCGGCGATGAGAAAGAGCGTCGTCGCGGGAGATATCACGTGCCCGGCGTGTAGGACAGACCGCGGTCCGCCGACGTGATGCATGCAGCAAAAAGGGACCGGCCTCCTGCGAAGCCGATCCCTTTCGAACGGGCGTGACGATCGCGCTTAGAAGCGGAAGGCCGCCGTCGCGCGCAGCGAATGCCAGCGGAACTTCTCGTCCGAGCGACGGAAGTCGGTCGTGGTGCCGCCGACGACGAACGGGTTGGTCGCGGGCGCGCTGCCCTGCGCCACGCGGACGCGGGCGTCGTCGTCGTTATACTGGTGGTAGGTGTATTCCATGCCGACCGAGAAATGCTCGCCGAGCTTCTGCTCGATGCCGCCGCCGCCGACGATGCCGAACTGCTTGCGCTTGCCCGACTGGGTGAAGGCGTTCGCAGTGTTGGTCGAGGTGAAGCTGCGGTCGATATTGGCATAGCCCGGACCGAAGGTGCCGTAGAACAGCGTCGTGCCGGGCGCATAGCCGACGCGGCCGCGGATGCTCGCTTCCCACTTCACGTCGCGGGTCATCACGTAATTGGCCGGCGTGGTCGAGAAGCCGCTGACGCTGTCGGTGATCTCGGTCTTGCCGAACTCGCCGAGCGCACCGATCACGATGTTGCCGGTCTGCGAATCCATGCCGATACGGCCATAATAGGACCAGCCGTCCTTGTCGTTGGCGCAGCCGGCGGGCAGTGGCGTCGCGGCGCGGGCGCGGCCGTTGCAGAAACCCGGGGTGAAGGCGTTGCCGCCGTTCGCGATCACCGTGTCGCCGAAGCTGCCGTTCGAGCTGCGGTCGAACAGGACCGTCGAACCGGTGTCGTTGGGCTGAACGTCATAGCCGCCGGCGGCGCCGACATAGATGCCCGAGAACGGCGCCGGATCGCCGGCGTCCTGAGCCTGGGCGGCGGTGGCGAAGGTGACGGCGGCGAGGGCGCCGAGCAGCAGGGTGGTACGCATAGTCTCTCCCGGAGTGTTTGCAGCAGCTCAGGAACGTGCGGGATGCCGTTGATATGCATCAGCATTTTGATTCACTTAAAGTGTGGCTTTCATGCATCAGTATAGACATATTCGAGCAACATGGGGCGGCCGCATCGCTACTGCCCGGCGCTGGTATCGGCGGCGATGTTCCCTTATGGTTCCCGGTAATGGCCAAAGACCTTTTTGCGTCCGCCGCGGCGCCCGAGAGCAATTACGACGCATCTTCGATCGAGGTGCTGGAGGGGCTGGAACCCGTCCGCCGCCGCCCCGGCATGTACGTCGGCGGCACCGACGAGCGCGCGCTGCACCATCTCGCCGCCGAAGTGCTCGACAATGCGATGGACGAGGCGGTCGCCGGCCATGCGACGCGGATCGAGGTGACGCTGGAGCCGGGCAACCGCCTGACGATCACCGACAACGGCCGCGGCATTCCGGTCGACCCGCACCCCAAGTTTCCCGACAAGAGCGCGCTCGAGGTGATCCTGTCGACGCTGCATTCGGGCGGCAAGTTCGCCGGCAAGGCCTATGCGACCAGCGGCGGCCTGCACGGCGTCGGCGTATCGGTGGTCAATGCGCTGTCGTCGGACACGCTGGTCGAGGTGGCGCGCGAGCGGCAATTGTATCGCCAGCGGTTCAGCCGCGGCGTGACGCAGGGGCCGCTGGAGCATGTCGGCGCGGCGCCCAACCGGCGCGGCACCTCGGTCGCCTTTACCCCCGATACCGAGATCTTCGGGCCGGAGCTCGCGTTCAAGCCAAAGCGGCTCTACCAGCTCGCGCGGTCGAAGGCGTATCTGTTCGCCGGGGTCGAGATCCGCTGGCATTGCGCGCCCGAGCTGGTCGAGGGGACCGACACGCCGGCCGAGGCGGTGTTCCAATTCCCCGGCGGCCTCGCCGACCACCTCAAGGAACAGGTCGGCGGGCGCGAGTGCGCGACATCGGACTTCTTCGTGGGCAATCAGGATTTCCCCGGCGCACAGGGCCGTGTCGAATGGGCGGTCGCCTGGCCGTTGTGGAGCGACGGCAGCTACAGCTGGTATTGCAACACGATCCCGACCCCCGACGGCGGCACGCACGAACAGGGCCTGCGGCAGGCGCTGGTGCGCGGCCTGCGTGCGTTCGGCGAGCTGATCCACCAGAAGAAGGCGAAGGAGATCACTGCCGACGACGTGATGGTCGGCAGCGAGCTGATGCTCAGCGTCTTCATTCGCGATCCACAATTCCAGAGCCAGACCAAGGACCGCCTGACCAGCCCGGAGGCGGCGGGGCTGGTCGAAAAGGCGGTGCGCGACCATTTCGACCATTGGCTCGGCCACAATATGGACCGTGGCAAGGCGCTGCTCGGCTATGTGCTCGAGCGGATGGACGAGCGGCTGCGCCGCAAGCAGGAGCGCGAGGTCAAGCGCAAGACCGCGACCAGCGCGCGCAAGCTGCGCCTGCCCGGCAAGCTGACCGACTGCGCCAACGACGGCAACGAGGGGACCGAGCTGTTCATCGTCGAGGGCGATTCGGCGGGCGGCTCGGCGAAACAGGCGCGCGACCGCAAGACGCAGGCGATCCTGCCGATCCGCGGCAAGATCCTCAACGTCGCCAGCGCGACCAGCGCCAAGATCGTCGCCAATCAGGAGATCGCCGACCTGATCCAGGCGCTGGGCTGCGGGACGCGCAAGGAGTGCGACGCGAGCCAGCTGCGCTACGAGCGCGTCGTCATCATGACCGACGCCGACGTCGACGGCGCGCATATCGCGACGTTGCTGATGACCTTCTTCTTCCAGGAGATGCCCGATCTGGTGCGGCGCGGGCATCTGTATCTGGCGCAGCCGCCGCTCTACCGGCTGACGGTCGGCGCCAAGTCGCTGTACGCGCGCGACGATGCGCATCGCGCCGAGCTGGAGAAGACCGCGTTCAAGGGCAAGAAGGTCGAGGTGGCGCGGTTCAAGGGGCTCGGCGAGATGAACCCCGGCCAGCTGCGGGAGACGACGATGGACCCCAAGACCCGCGGCATGATCCGCATCACCCTGCCGCAGGAATATGAGGAGCGGGCGGGGGTGAAGGATCTGGTCGACCGGCTGATGGGTAACAATCCGGCGCATCGCTTCGCCTTCATCCAGGAGAATGCGGCGCGGCTGGACGAGGAGGCGATCGACGCCTGATCGGGTTGTGGTTGCTTATGGTCGTTTGTGTTTGACCTGACCTTGCCTAGCTCAGCCCGTCACCCCGGACTGGTTCCGGGGTCTACTCTGCGGCGAGGAGAAAGGCTTGAGGTGATACCTTCTCTTGCGGACTGGTGGACCCCGGAACGGGTCCGGGGTGACGGCCTCAAAGTGGAGATCGCTCGAACCTCGGTAGTCCGATCGGTCGCGTCGGATGACGCGCCGTCAGCGCTGGGCGGCGCCATCCCGTGTTTCGCATTCCGCTTTGTGGAGCAGGTGGATCGTCTCGTCTTCCTCGCACACGACGAAGCCGATGTCCTCGAGCGCGAGCTTGAGGTGGATGCGCGTGAGGTGATCCCCCTCCTCGAAGGCGAAGACAGAGTCGGCAGGATCGATCATCCGCGTCCAACTCCACCCATTTGTCGCCGTTCCACCCATTAACCACTTAAATAGGTTAAATAAGACGAACGGTTAACCTCAATGTGGCGGCCATTGCGGCGGCGGCGAGGGCATATCGCGCGCCTGGAGCCGGCCATGCGAGAAGCCGGCGTGCCAGGCGGCGAGGATCAGCACCGAGCTGTGGTCGAACGGGCAATCGCGCGCGCTGCCGTCGACGCCGGAGAGGCGGCCATCCTCGAAGGCGGTTTGCAGGTCGGCGAGATGGCCGGGGGCGGGGGGCTGGGTCATGCCGTCCGATCCACCTAGCGCCGCACCGGGCCGGGGCGGAAGGTGCGCGGATCGGCGGGGGCCTCGGTCCCGTCGGGCGTGTCGAACAGATGTTCGAGCATCGCCGCCATCGCGGTATAGCCCTTGCCGGTCAGCCGGACGCGGACGCGGCGATGATCGGTCGGGTCGGGGTGGCGCGACAGCAGTTCGGCCTCCTGCAACCGGTCGATGCGGCGCATCGCGCTGGTCGTGCTCTCGCCGGACATCAGCGTCAGGTCCTTGACGTACAGCCGCTCGCCGGTGCCGGCGGCGACGAACAGGTCGATCATCATGTCCCAGGCAGGATCGACGAGCAGGTCGCGCGGCAGGAAGTGGCTCATCCGCGCCCGCAGCTGACGGGCCTGACGTGCGCGGGCGAGCAGCACGGGCGAGAAGGTCGCGGTGGCGTCACCGCCGTCGAGCGGGGTGGCGCCGGCGAGGGCGGCGTGGTCGAGGGGCGGGCTCATCGTTCGCGCAGCGCCTCCTGCGCACGGTTGAGGGGTTTGAGCAGATATTGCAGCACGGTCTTGCTGCCGGTGTGGATGTCGACGGTGGCGACCATGCCGGGGGTGATCGGAAAGCGACGACCCGCCTTGTTGGTCAGCGAATCCGATTTGGTGCGGACGAAGACGCGATAATAGAGCACGTCGGGCTTCACCTCGTCGCGGATCGTGTCGGGCGAGATGGTGGTGACGACGCCGTCGAGGCCACCGTAGATCGAATAGTCATAGGCCGTGACCTTGACCTTGGCCCCCTGGCCGGGACGGATGAAGGCGATGTCGCGCGGCTGGATGCGCGCCTCGATCAGCAGGCGTTCGTCGAGCGGCACGATCTCCATGACCTTGCCGTTAGGCGGGATGACGCCGCCGATCGTCGACACCTCGATGTTCTTGACCACGCCGCGCACGGGCGAGCGCAGCGTGAGGCGGCTCAGCGTGTCGGAGCGGCCGCGGACGACGGGGCCGAGCGAGTCGACCTGCTCCATGACCTTGGCGAGGTCCTGCCGCGCCTCGACCATATATTGCGAGCGCAGGTCGGCCTTCTTGAGTTCGAGCTCGGCGCGCTGGCGTTGCAGGCGCAGTACCTCGACGTTGCTCGCCGCGCCGACGGTGATCAGCGACTGGCCGATCGACACTTCGCGGCCGATCAGCGCGAGGCTCTGGTCGATCAACTGAATCGAGGATTGCAAGCTGCGGCGGCGGGTCTCGTAAAGGCTGGTTTCCGCCGCCTTGAGCTCGGGAAAGCGGTCGAGCTCGGGGGAGAAGCGCAGCGGCGTGCCGTTGGCCTCGGCCTGCAGCCGGCCGGCGCTGGCGAGCGCGGCGCGGTATTTGGCGGCGCTTTCCTCGACGGTGGAGCCCGCCTGCGTCGGGTCGAGCTGCGCGAGCAACTGGCCGGGTTTGACGATATCGTCCTGATGGACGAGCAATTTGGCGAGGATGCCGCCCTCGAGCGATTGCAGCACCTGTTCGCGGCTGGTCGGCACGACGCGCGCCTCGCCGGTCGCGACCTCGTCGAGGCTGGCGAACCAGGCCCAGCCGAGCGCGGCGACGAAAAGGGCGGCGAGCAGCCAGATCAGGCGGGTCGCGGTGAGGCGCGCGGCCTCGCCGTCGCCGCCGAACAGATGGTCGTCGTCGGCAGTGATGCTGGTCATGCCGCTGCACTCCTTGTGCCACGCATCGTGGCGAGGATCTGGTCGCGCGGGCCGTCGAGAATGACGCCGCCCTGGTCGATGATGATGATGCGGTCGACGATATCGAGCATCCGCATCCGGTGGGTGGCGACGACGAGCGTCCGGTCGCGGCCCCATTCGCCGAGTCGCTGGATGAAGTGGCGTTCGGTGGCCTCGTCCATCGCCGCGGTGGGCTCGTCGAGCAGCGCGACCATCGGCTGGCGGAGCAGCAGCCGGGCGAGCAGCAGCGCCTGCACCTGCCCGCCGGACAGGCCACGCCCGCCCTCCTGCACGACATGGCCGAGGCCGTCGCGCATCCGGCGGAGCATCGCGTCGCCCCCGACCATGGCGAGCACCGCCATGATCTCGGTATCGGATGCCGACGGGGCGCCGAGGGTCAGGTTCTCGCGCAGCGTGCCGTGGAACAGCCGGCTCGACTGGGTGAGCAGCCCGACGTCGCGGCGGACGTCGGCGGGATCGATCTGGTGCAGCGCGAGACCGTCCAGCAGCACCTCGCCCGAGACGGGTTGCAGCATGCCCGACAGGCCCTGGAGCAGGGTCGACTTGCCGGCACCGTTGCGGCCGAGCAGCGCGATCCGTTCGCCTGCGGCGATCTCCAGCCCGCCGACGGTGAGTGCGGGCGGCGCGTTGGGATCGGCGTAGGTGAACACCGCCGAGCGCAGGGTGAAGGCGCCGGTGACCGCGGGCAGCGGGATGCGATGGTCGGCATCGGCGCTGTCGACCGGCAGGGCCATGATCTGGTTGAGGCTGCCCATCGCGACCTTGGCGTGCTGCCAGCGGCCGAGCAATTGCGTCACCTGCGCCATCGGCGCCATCATCCGCGAGCCGAGGATCGAGGTGGCGACGAGCACGCCGGTGGTGATGCTGCCCGAGATCACGAGCGGCGCGCCGACGAAGATGATCGCGGCATAGACGCCGTTCTGCACGCTCTGCGTCCATACCGACAGGCCGTTGGTGAGGCCGCGCAGGCGCAGCTGCGCCTCGCCGGCGACGGCATTGTAGTGGTTCCACTGCTGGTGGAAGCGGTTCTCCGCCTGGAGCGCCTTGATGTCCTCGATCCCCTGTACCGCCTCGACCAGCATCGCGTTGCGCAGCGAGGATTCGCGCATCGACTCGGTCGCCAGCATGCGCAGGCGGCGCTGGGCGAGCAGGCCGGGGAGCAGGAGCAGGACGAGCGCGACGACCGGCACCAGCGCGAGCAGGCCGCCGATGTACCAGAGCAGGCCGAGGAACATCAGGAAGAAAGGAAGGTCGGCGACGGTGGCGATCGTCGTCGAGGTCAGCATGTCACGGACCTGGTCGAGGTCGCGGAGCTGGGCGATGAAGGTGCCGGTCGAGGCCGGGCGCGACTGGTTGCGGACGCGCAGCGCGTGGCCGAAGACCCGGTCGGAGATGCGCAGATCGGCGCGCTTGCCGAGCACGTCGACGATGTTGGTGCGCAGCCGCCGCAAGGCGAAATCGAAGGCGATCGAGACGAGCACGCCGACGAATAGGATGGTCAGCGTCGGGATCGACGCCGCGGGCACGACGCGGTCGTAGACCTGCATCGAGAACAGCACGCCGGCGAGGCCGAGCAGGTTGGTGACGATCGAGGCGACCATCACATGGCCGTAGGCGGGAGCGTCGCGCATCAGAACCTGGCGCAGCCAGTGATCCTCGAACGGGCGGATATAGGTGTCGACGCGCGCGTCGGGCGAGGAGCGCGACGGCCGCGGTACGACGAAGCCGGTGGCGGCGGCGCGCAGCTCGGCCAGCGACAGGCGGGTCTGGCCGCCGCGGTCGCCGGGCAACACCAGCCGGGCCTGATCGTCGCCGTCGATGCCGTCGATCAGGGCGATCTCGCCGTCGGCGAGGCGGACGATCATCGGCAGCCGCCACCCGCTGAGCTTGACCTCCTGCGGCGTCGAGAAGCGGACGGTGAGACCGGTGGCGCGGGCGAGCGCGAGGATGCGCGCGTCCTCGTCGCCGCCGAGATCCCATTGCGCGGCAAGGCGCGCACGCTGTTCGGAGACAGGCAGGCGATAGTGGCGGGCGACGCGGGCGAGCAGTTCGAGCCAGCCGTCGACGGCGACGGGCGCCGCCGGAGCGATCGCGGCGGTCACAGCGTCACCCCACGCACCGAGGTGCCCGAGAGGCCGAAGGCGTCGCGCATCCGGCCCGAGACGTAGAGGCAGTCGATTTGCAGACGGCGCAGGTTCTGGGTGGTGTTGACCGCGTCGAAGCGCACCTGTTGCAGCTCCTGTTCGGCGTTGAGCAGATCGACCAAGGTGCGGGTTCCCATTTCGAGATACTGAATGCGGTAGAGGCGGCCGGTCTCGCGCATATTGTCCTCGCGCGAGGCCAGCGTGGTGGCGAGCCGCGAGAGGCTGTCGATCTGCTGCTGCGCCTCGGCGAGCTGCTGGCTGCTCTCGTTGCGGACGCGCCGCGCGCTCGCCTCGGCGGCGTCGAGGCGATAGGCGGCGCTGCGCACCCGCGCCTTGGTTAGGCCGCCGGCGAAGATGTTGCTCGTGACGCGCAGGCCGAAATTGTAGATGCTGCGGTCGCCGAACGGCGAATTGACGTCGGTCGAGGCATCGCCGCCGAACGACAGCGTCGGATAGCGGTCGGCGCGGCTGCGGCGCAGGTTGGCGGCGGCGCGCTCGGTCTCGGCATCGGCGGCGGCGACCGCGGGCACGCTCTGCCACGACGGCGCGGGGCCGGCGCAGCCCTGCATCAGCCAGCCGGGTACGTCGGCGGCGACGCCGGCGGGCGCGGGATGGCCGAGCAGGAAGGCGAGGTTGCTGGTCCAGCGCCGCTCCTCCGCCTCGACCTGGGTGAGGCTGGCTTCGGCCGCCTCGACGCGGGCCTGCGCCTGCAAGGCGTCCGACCGGGTGGCGGCGCCCATCGTCGAGCGCTGGCCGACGAGTGCGCTGATCTGGCGAATGCGATCGGCCTGATCGCGGGCGATGGCCCGCTGCGCGGTGGCACGCTGCAACTCGATGATCGCATAAGCGGTGTCGCGGACCAATGTGTCGACCGCGAGCAGCATCTCGGCGCGGCTGGCGCGGGTGCCGGCGCGGGCGGCGGCGACGTCGCTCGACACCTTGCCGAAGTCGTAGAGCATCTGCGACGCGCTGAATTGCGGGCGCGGCGACCAGGTGCCCGACACGCGGCTGTCATAGCCGCTGCCGAGCCCGGCGCTGACCGTCGGCAGATAGCCGGCGCGTGCCGCAGCGACCTCCTCGCCGCTGGCGGCGAGCGTGCCGGCTGCCTCGATCACCGAGGGATGCCAGGCGACGGCATCGCGCGCGGCACTTTCCAGCGTGACCGGGACGGGCGCATCCGCGGCCATGCCGCTGCCGGCGAGGGCGACGGTCATCACCGCGCCCGTCGCAGCCAATAGTCTGGGTAACCGTCTCGGGAAACGCATCGCAACCGGGTCCTCTCTTGCCGTGCAAAAGAGGCCCGGTTGCTTAACAAAGAGTAGAATTCAGCCCTTTGTCATCAATACTTTAGATGCAGTTTGAGGTGCTTAAACAACATGATTGACAGTAGTTGCATGATGCGTCTGATCATCCAGCGTCGCGAGATAGTCGAGCGGGTCGGCGACCACCGCGGTGGCGACCGGTACCACTGCGGCGCTGTGATCGGCGTCCGACGCATCGGCGTGGATGCCATTCTGCTGCGTGGCGAGATAGTGCGAGAGCACATCCTCCAGTTCACCGCGCCCTTCGAACAATTCGTAGGTGGCGAGCCCGATCGCCGCGCCATCGCCCGTCGCGGCGACCGCGGGTGCGGTGGCGAGATGGGCATCGGCGGTCACGGCGTGCGTATCCAGTGAAACCACATCGGGTTCGATACTGTAGACGGGTGCGACCGCGTAATGGACCATCGCCGAGGCATTGTCGCCCGGCACGTCGATCGTGACGGTCAGAGTCGTGGTCGCGGCGACTCCGTTGGGCTGCACCAATTGGTAGGTGAACGAGTCGGTCAGGTCGGTGGTCGAATAGGCCAGCGTCGTACTCGGCTGGTAGACGTAATGGCCGACCTCATCGACGGTCAGCGTGCCGTGTGTGCCGTTGATGACGAGCGGGGTGTTGCCGACCTCGGTGAAGGTGCTGCCGGTGGCGACGCGGACCGCGACGAAGCTCGAATGGGCGTCGTCGTTGGCGAGCAGGCTGCCCTCCACCGCTGCCGGGCTGACGACGACATGGCGGTCGAGCAGCGTCGTCGTGCGGTCCAGCGTGACGCTGGTGTCGAACCGCGTGCCGACCAGCGCGTCGGCGGCGAGCGTATAGCGGTAATTGCCCGCCGGCAGGTCGTTGAGCGTGAAGCTGGTGCTGGCGCTGCCGACGCCGACCAGCGCCAGGTTGGTGATCGTCTGGGTGGTGCCGGCGGTGAGATTGGTCAGCGTCAGCGTATAGGTGGGGGCGACGCTGAGCAGGCCTACCGTGGAGGCGCGGATGGTGATGTCCGCATCGGTGTTGGGCGCGACCGAGAACGTGTCGGTCCGCTCGCCGTGCGAGCCGACCGCCACCGGCAACAGCGGCACCTGCACCGCGGGGGTCGCGGTGAAGCTGTAGGTGATCGGCGCCGCCGCCTCGACGACGTTGGCATAAGTGACCGGCGCCACCGCGACATCGGCGACGGCGACCGGGGCGCCGGTGATCGCGCCGCTGCCGACGGTGATCGACAGATTGGCGCGCTCCACCTCATTGTCGCTCGGGTCGATGATCGCATAGCTGAAGACGTCGGTACGGCCGATCGCCGCCGCATTCGCATCGGGCGTGTAGCTGTAGCTGCCGTCGAGGTTGATCACCAGCGTACCCCATTCCCCGTCGACGACGGTGCCGTCCGCGGTGACGGCGACGGTCGCGCCGGTGACGGTATTGGTGACGCTGGTCACGTGCGTGCCGGGCGAGACCACGTCGACCGCACCGCCGACGCCGGGGTCGGTGATGACGTTGCCGGTCGCCGCGACCGGGCGCACCCCGCCGACATCGGTATAGTCGATGTCGGTGCCGCTGACCGCGAGGCTGCCGAGCAGACCGACGCCGACGCCGAGCCCGCTTTGATAGGTGAGGAAGGCGCGATATTCGCCCGGTGTGAGCGTCTGGCTGGCGGTGAGGTTGCCGTTCAGCAGGCCGAGCTCGAGCAGCGAGCCGCCCGGAGCGCCGTTGACCGCGACCCATTGCGTGCCGTCGAAGCGCTGGACGACGACGCTATAGCCGCTGGTGACGCCGATGTTGAGCGTCGCGTCATAGGTGAAGCTGGCGGCGAGGTTGTGGCCGTCCTGCACCGTGAAGCGGACGCTGGGCGTGCCGAGCACCTGCGCCTGCAGGTTGAGCACGCCGGCGGAGACCAAGGCGAGGTAGTTGGCGCTGCCGATCGCGGTGGGCGCGGCGGCGACGACGGGGAGGAGGTCGATCGTCGCCGTCGCGGCGTTGCCGAACGCCTGGATATCGAACGGCGCGACGACCGTCGCGGCGCCCGAGACGTTGCCGGCGGCATCGGCCAGGGTCACCGCCAGCGTCGCCCCTGCGACCTGCGGCGTGGTCAGCGTGACGGTGAAGCTGCCGTCGGCGCCGACGACGCCGTTGCCGAGGACGCTCGTGCCGCTGCGCACCTCGACGCGGGCGCCGACCTCGCCGGTGCCGGTGAGCGTCGTGCCGGTCGGGTTGACCGCCAGCGCGGCGGGGGCTGCGGGCGCGGTGATGTCGGGCGCGACGACGGTGATCCCGGCCGAGACGTTGCGCGCCGCGTCGGTCTGCACCGCGGTCAGCGTCTCGCCGTTGCGCTGCGGCGTGGCGAGGGTGACCAGATAGCTGCCCGAGGTGGTGACCAGCGCGGTGCCGAGGTCGACGCCGCCGGCACGGATCGTCACCGTCGCGCCGGGCTCGCCGGTGCCGGTCACCTGACTGCCGGCGGCGATCACCGTGGCGGTCGGCGCGGCGGGCGCGGTGATGTCGGGAGCGAGCGCCAGGACCGACGTGGCGGGGCCGTTGGCGACCGCCTGCACGACGGTGAGCGTCTCGCCGTTGCGCTGCGGGGTGGACAGGCCGATCGTGTAGCTGCCGTCGCCGGCCGCGGTGACCGTGCCGAGCGCGGTGCCGTTGAGCGTGACGGTGATCGCGGCGCCGGCGGCACCGGTGCCGGTCACGGTGGCGCCGTCGGGCGATACGGTGGCGGTGAGCGGGGCCGGTCCGGCCAGCAGCGGTGCGCCGGCGGTGGTGGGGATCGAGACGTTGCCGCTGGTGTCGCTCTGCGTGACGGTCAGCGTCTGGCCGCCGGTCTGCGGCTGGGCGAGCTGTACCGTATAGCTGCGATCCGGGTCGACCACCGCGGTGCCGAGCGGCACGTTGCCGGCGCCGAGGACGGTCACGGTGGCGCCGGGTTCGCCGGTGCCGGTGACCAGGACGCCGTCCGCCGTCACCGTCGCGACCGGCGCGGCGGGGGGCGTGGTATCGGGGGCGATCGTAGCGGTGACCGGCGAAGCGCCGCCGCCGTCGCTCTGGCGGACGCCGAGCAGCTCGCCGTTGGTCTGCGCAGTGGAGAGCGCCACGGTGTAGCTGCCGTCGGCGGCGGCGACGGTACGGCCCAGTTCGTTGCCACCCGGAGCGGTGACGACGATGGTCGCGCCGGCTTCGCCGAAGCCGCTGACGCTGGCGCCGCCGGCCGCGACGGTCGCGGTGGGGGCGGCGGGGGCGACGAGGTCCGGCGCGGTGAGCGCGAAGCCCGGCGACGTGTTGCCGGTGGGGTCGGCCTGCCGGATGGTGAGCGGTTCGCCGTCGATCTGCGCGGTGGCGAGCGGGATCGTGAAGCTGCCGTCCGCCGCGACCACCGCGGTGCCGAGCACCGTGCCGGCGGCGCCGGTGGCGGTGACGGTCGCGCCGGCCTCGCCGAAGCCGGTGATGCTCGCGCCGTCGCCGGCGACCGTGCCGGTGGGGGCAAGCGGTGCGGTGGTGTCGGGGGCAGTCGCGGTCGCGACGGGGGAGGCGTTGCCGCCGCCGTCGACCTGGATCGCGGTGAAGCCTTCGCCGTTCAGCCGTGCCGGCGAGAGCGGGACGCTGAAATTGCCCGCGGCGTCCGCCGTCACGGTGGCGACGAAGCCGCCGGGGCCGGTGACGGTGACGGTCGCATTGGCCTCGCCGATGCCACTGGCGAGCGTGCCGTCGCCGGCGATGGCGAGCGTCGGCGCGGCGGGCGGCGTGATGTCGGGGGCGAGCGCCGCGATCGGCGGCGAGACGTTGCCGCCGCCGTCGGTCTGGGTGGCGAGCAGCCGCTCGCCATTGGCCTGCGGGGTGGAGAGGGTGACGGCGTAGCTGCCGTCGGCGGCGACGACGGTGACGCCGATCGGCGCACCGGCGGGATCGGTGACGACGATCCGCGCGCCGGCCTCGCCGGTGCCGGTGACGGTGGTGCCGTCGGGGGAGACGGTCGCGGAGGGCGCGGCCGGCGCGATCAGGTCGGGCGCGGTGACGGTGCCGGGGAGCGAGACGTTGCTTGCGGCATCCGCCTGCGTCGCGGTCAGCGTGCCGCCGTTGTTCTGCTGCGGGGTGAGCGTGACGGTGAAGCTGCCGTCCGCCGCGACCGTCGCGGTGCCGAGCGCGGCGCCGGCGGCATTGGTGACCGTCACCACCGCGCCGGCCTCGCCGGTCCCGGTCACGACGGTGCCGTCGCCGTTGATCGCGAGCGTCGGCGCGGCGGGCGCGGTGAAATCGGGCGCGGTGACGGTGACGGTCGGCGAGACGTTGCCGGTCGCGTCGGTGAGCGTCACGCGGATGCTCTCGCCGTCGATCAGCGCGGTGGCGAGCGGCACGTTGAAGCCGCCGGTGGTGTCGACGGTGCCGGTGCCGAGCAGCGTGCCGGCGGCATCGCGGACCATGGCGATCGTGCCGGGCTCGCCGGTGCCGCTGACGAAGGTGCCGTCGGCGGCGACGCTGGCGACCGGGGCGAGCGGCGCGGTGAAGTCCGGCGCGACCAGCGGGATCGCGGGCGAGACGTTGCCGGTGCGGTCCGCCTGGGTGACGGCGAGCACCTGGCCGTCGACCTGCGGCGCGGACAGCGTGACCGCATAGCTGCCGGCGGTGGTGACGGTGGCGGTGCCGAGCGACGTGCCGTTGAGGTCGCGCACGACGATCGTCGCGCCCGCCTCGCCGGTGCCGGTGACGACGGCGCCGGTCGGATCGAGCGTCGCGGTCGGTGCCGCCGGGGCGGTGAGGTCGGGCGCGATCGCGGTGGTCGGCGGCGAGGCGCCGATCGCGTCGCTCTGGGTGACGAAGACGGTCTCGCCGTTGACGCGCGGGGTGGCGAGGGCGACGCTGTAGCTGCCGTCGGCCGCGGCGATGCCGGTGGCGATGACGGTGCCGGTGGCGCTGTAGACGGTGATCGTCGCGGCACCCATCGCGCGGCCGGTCACCGCGGTGCCGTCGCCGGTCACCGTCGCCGACGGCGGCATCGGGACGACGCCGGGGGCGAGGTCCGGCGCGGTGGCGCTGACCACCGGCGACACGTTGTTCGCCGGGTCAGTCTGGCGGACGGTGAGCACCTCGCCGTCGACCTGCGCCGACGACAGCGTCGCGGTATAGCTGCCATCGGTGGCGACGATGGCGGTGCCGATCTCGAGCCCGACGGGATTGCGGATCGAGATGGTCGCGCCGGCCTCGCCGGTGCCGGTGACCGACAGGCCATCGCCGCCGACCGTCGCGGTGGGGGCGAGCGGGGCGGTGATGTCGGGCGCGGTCAGCGCGACGGTGGGCGAGGCGTTGCCGGCCGCGTCGCTCTGGCCGACGACGAGCGTCTGGCGGTCGACCTGCGGGGTGGCGAGCGTGACCGAATAATTGCCCTGCGCGGTGACGGTCGCGGTACCGAGCAGCGCACCCGCGCCGTCGCGGACGCTGACCGTCGCGCCGATCTCGCCGGTGCCGGTGACGATGCTGCCGCTGGCATCGAGCGTCGCGGCGGGAGCCGCCGGCGGGGTGAGGTCGGGCGCGGTGAAGGCGAGCGGCGGCGAGGCGTTGCCGGCCGGATCGGTCTGGACGACAGTGAGCGCCTCGCCGTTCGCCTGCGGGGTGGCGAGCGTGACGGCATAGCCACCGTTGGCGGCGACGGTGTCGCTGCCGAGCACGGTGCCGTCGGCGGCGGTGACGGTGACGGTCGCACCGGGTTCGCCGATACCGATCACGGTGCTGCCGCCGGCGGCGACGGATGCGGTCGGTGCACCGGGGGCGGTGAAGTCGGGTGCGGTGATCGTCGTCGCGGGCGAGGCGTTGCCGGTCGGATCCGCCTGAGTGACGGTGACGGTCTGACCGTCGCCCTGCTGCGCGGTCAGCGTGACGGTGTAGCTGCCGTCCGGCGCGACGAGCGCGGTGCCGAGCGGATTGCCGGTTGCGTCGCGGACGGTGACGGTCGCACCGGCCTCGCCGATGCCGGTGACGCTGTTGCCGTCGGGCGCGACGGTGGCGGAGGGCGCGACGGGCGCGGTGGTGTCGGGGGCAGCGATGCCGGTCGCGGCGGACACATTGCCCGCGCCGTCCGCCTGGGTGACGGCGAGCGTGCCGCCGTTCGCCTGCGGCGTGGCGAGCTGGACGGCATATTCGCCGGACGCATTGGCGGTGGCGGTGCCGATCGCGGCGCCGCCGGCGTCGCGGACGGTGACCGTCGCGCCCGCCTCGGCGGTGCCGGTGACGATCTGGCCGGTGGCGTCGATCGTCGCGGTCGGCGCGGCGGGGGCGGTGAGATCGGGGGCGATCGCGGTCGCGGGCGGCGACACCGCACCGGTGGCGTCCGCCTGGGTGACGCGGATCGTCTCGCCGTCGAGCCGCGCCGGGGTCAGCGCGACGCTGTAGCTGCCGTCGGCGGCGGCGGTGCCGGTGCCGATCGCGACGCCGTTGGCGTCATAGAGCGTGATCGTCGCGCCGCCGACGGCGACGCCGGTGACCGCGGCGCCGTCGCCGGTCACCGCCGCGGTCGGCGCGGCGGGCGGGACGTCGACGACCAGATCGGGCGCGGTCGCGGTGGCGACGGGCGACAGGTTGCCGGCGGCATCGGTCTGGCGGACGCTCAGCACCTCGCCGTCGATCTGGGGCGTGGACAAGGTGGCGGCATAAGTGCCGTCGGCGGCGACGGTGGCGGTGGCGATCACCGCGCCGAGCGGATCGCGGATGGTGACCGCGGCGCCCGGCTCGCCGACGCCGCTGACGCTCGCGCCGTCGGCGGCGATCGTGATGGTCGGCGCGGCGGGCGCGGTGAGGTCGGGCGCAGTGAGCGGCGTCGCCGGCGAGGCGTTGCCGGCGGCGTCGGTCTGGGTGACCGCGAGGCTCTGGCTGTCGATCTGCGGGGTGGCGAGGACGACCGCATAGGCGCCCTGTGCGCCGACCGTCGCCGAGCCGAGCGCGGTGCCGGCGGCGTCCCGCACGACGACCGTGGCGCCGGGCTCGCCGGTACCGGTCACGGTGGTGCCGGTCGCGTCGAGCGTGGCGACCGGCGCGGCGGGCGGCGTGATGTCGGGCGCGGTCAGCGCGAGCGGTGTCGCCTGATTGCCGGCGGCGTCGCTCTCGCGCACCGTCAGCGCCTCGCCATTGGCCTGCGCCGGGGTCAGCGCGACGAGGTAGGTGCCGTCGGCACCGACCAGCGCGGTGCCGAGCACGGTGCCGGCGGCATTGACGATGGTGATGCGTGCGCCCGCCTCGCCGGCGCCGCTGACCGAGGTGCCGTCGCCGGTGATCGTCGCGGTCGGCTGGGCCGGCGCGGTGAGATCGGGAGCGACGGTGCTGGCGGTGCCCGAGGCGTTGCCGGCGGCATCGGTCTGACGCGCGTCGAGTCGCTCGCCGTTGACCTGTGCGGTGGCGAGCGTTGCGCTGTAGCTGCCGTCGGCGGCGACGGTGACGGTGGCGAGTATGGTGCCGGCAGGATCGGTGATCGTGACGCGGGCGCCCGGCTCGCCGGTGCCGGTGACGACGGTGCCGGTGCCGTCGACCGCGACGGTCGGTGCGGCGGGGGCGGTGATGTCGGGCGCGGCGACCGCGACGGTCGGCGAGACGTTGCCGGCGGCGTCGCTCTGGCTGACGCTCAGCGCGCCGCCATTGGCCTGGGGCGTCGACAGCGTGACGGTATAGCTTCCGTCGGCGGCGACGAGCGCGGTGCCGAGCACGGTGCCGGCGGCGTCGCGGACGGTGACGGTGGCGCCGGCCTCGCCGCGGCCGCTGACGGTCGCGCCGGTGGCATCGACCGCGGCGGTGGGCGCGACCGGGGCGGTGAGGTCGGGCGCCTGGATGACGAGGGTGGGAGAGACGTTGCCGGCGGTGTCGGTCTGGGTGACGGTGAGCCGCTCGTTGTCGATCCGCGCCGGGGCGATGACGACGGTATAGCTGCCGTCGGCGGCGACCACGGTGGTGGCGATCACGGTGCCGGCGGCGTCGCGGACGGTGATGGTGGCGCCGGCTTCGCCACGACCGGTGATCGCGGCGCCGTCGCCGCGGACGGCGGCGACGGGTATGGCGGGGGGCGTGGTGTCGGGTGTGCCGGTGCCGACACCGGTCCCGGTGCCCGGATCGGGCGTCGGTGTGCCGCTGCCGGCGGCGCTGGCGTCATCGCCGCCGCCGCCGGCGATCGCGACTATGCCGCCGGCCGCGGCAGCGCCGCCGAGCAGCATCGCGGGCAGCGCCAGCGACGACCCGCCCTCGCCCGCGACGGCGGTGAGGTCGGCGAGGTCGCGCAGCGATGCGAAGCGCGGGACGCCGCCGCTGCCACGCGCCACCCAGAGGTGGCCGTCGGGCTCGCGCAGGACGAGGTCGTTCGCCACCGTCGCATTGGCGGGGTAGAAATCGGCGATCCGTACGGTCTGACCGTCAACGAGGCGGACGACGAGATCCTGACCCTGGCGATCCATCCCGGCGATCTGGGCACGCGTGAGATCGAGGCGGACGATGCTCGGCGCGTCGAGATCGACGCTGTTGCCCGCGACTTCGTTCACGGCGCCGGTCGCCTTCGAGATCACTTCGACGTTCATGGCCTATTCCTCTACTGGCACTTCGCTGCACGACATCGTCCGTGTCGGACCGAGGTGCGATTTGCTCTATGCTAGTAAAGTCGGCTCCCGGGCCGAAGCTGCTTCGATACCGATATCGGTTTGAAATCCTGTTGTCGGTTCCGCGCCACACTCTAGCCTGATCAACAGAGAGGAGAGAGGCGCGGACCATGAATCCTGAAGCCGAATACTTGCGCCGCCGGGAGTTGCACGAATTGCACATGGCGCGGCGGGCGCAGTGCAAGCGGGCACGGCGGGTGCATCATCATCTGGCCGCCATCTATGCGACGCGGCGCGCCGACCTCGGTCCGGCGTCCGCAGAGGTGCTTCGGGTGCCTGCACCATGGCGTGCGTGGCGCGCCTTTTGGCGGCTGGTGTGGGATTGAGCGGAACGTGCCGGGCGCTCGTTCGTCCAATGCTGCGAACGCATGGATGGGAGCGAATCGGCAATGGCGATCTTCAACAAGGACATGGTCGAACTCGCTGGCCGCAACGACCTCTGGCAGAAAGAGGTCTATCGCGACGCCAAGGTGCAGATCGTATTGATGGCGATCCCTGCCGGCGAGGAGATCGGCATGGAGACGCATCCCGCCGACCAGACGACCTTCATCGTCGAGGGCGAGGCGCAGGTGGTGATCGACGGCCATTCGACCAAAGCGACGCCCAACCACCTCGTCGTGGTACCGAAGGGCGCACAGCACAATATCGTCAACAAGGGGTCGGGCGCGCTCAAGCTGTTCTCGGTCTACGCGCCCCCAGCGGAGCCGGAGGGTGCCGCCTTCAAGACCAAGGCCGAGGCGGAAGAGGCCGAGAAGGGCCTGCTCGCCAAGGCGGTCGACGCGGTAAAGGATGCCGTCGGGCATTAAGCCCGGACGGCATTTCCGGAGACGTCGCTCCATCGGGGGACTCGCGGTCCGCCGAGGGAGACGATTGTCATTTGATTTTTAGCGGGCTTGGTTGCATCCACCACCGCGCGGCACGAGTGTCGATCGGAGCGGAGGTTCGCGCATGGATATCGACAACGCCGTCCGTCTCGACGAGGCGCGGCACCTGATTTCGCAGGCCCTGGAACTGGCCGTGGCGGCCGACGAGACGCTGGCCGCCGCCGAGCTGGAGCAGGCGCTCGACACGGTGACGCGCCGTGCCGACGCGCTGCGCTTCAATTCAGAGTCGCCCCCGCGGCACCCGTCCGCGACTCAATGATCGCCTGACACGCTTCGGCGGCCATGACGAAGCCCGCCTCGGTCAGCGTGACCCTCCCGTCGCGCTCCATGACGAGATCGCGATCGACGAGGACGTCGAGCCAACGGCGGGCGACCGGGCCGGAAACGCCCGTGGCGGTGATCAGCGGCGGCACCATCATCGCCTGATCGTCGGCGGCAAACAGCGCGTACAGCAGGTCGATCGGCGGGTTGTTGACGAATTCGGCCGGCATCACCGATCGTAGCGCGCTGCGGGCGGCAATCAGATCGCGCGCCACCCCGCGCAATTGTTCCAGCATCACCGGCGAGCGCGCGGCGATCGCTCTGGCCCAGAAGTCTACAAGGCGCGCTTGCGGCATGGCTCCCAGTCCTCTCTTGTCTATCTTCATGCCTCCGTGCCGGAGGCGACGCGGTGAAACAACCTATAACAACTGATTTGGATCAAATACTTAGTTAATGTCATCATAATCAGGCAATTCGATACCAGATCGCGTCTTGCGCGAAGATTTCCGCCGCGCTGCGGGTGTCACCGTCGGCGAATCGGATCGTCGCGTCGGGCACCGCGGTGCCGCGGACGAGCGCGGCGACATGCAGGCTGCGGCCGCCGGTGCTGCGGGTGAAGGCGAGGATGCGGTCGCTGCCCTCGACCGTGGCGGGCCGATAGTCGCCGTCGGCGAACAGCGCCGGATCGGCGCGGCGGCGGGCGAGCAGGTCGGCGATCAGCCGCAGCTTGGCCGGGACCGCATCGCCGCCGAGCAACGCGGCGCGCGCGGCATAATCGACCGGGCGGCGGTTGTCGGGATCGACGAGGCTGAGGTCGGCGAGCTCGGTGCCCTGATAGAGGTCGGGCACGCCCGGCGCCGTATAGCGCAGCAGCGTCTGGACGAGCGTGTTGGCGCGGGCCGCGGGCGCAATCTCCGCGACGAAGGCGGTGACCTCGGCGACGAAGCGCGGATCGGCAAGATAGGCGTCGATCAGCGCCGCCGCGGCGGCCTCATAGTCCTCGTCGGGCGCTTCCCACGACGAGCGGAGCTTGGCCTCGCGCAACGCCTTTTGCTGCCACGCCTTGAGCCGGTCGGCGAAGTCGCCGGCCGCGCCGTCCTCCGGCCAGGCGCCGACGATCGTCTGCAGCAGCATGTAACGGTCGCCGCCGTCGACGTCGTGATCCCAGCCCCATGACAGCGCCTCCCACGCCTCGACCCGCGCGCGCCATGCGTCGGGGATCGTGCTCAGGACCGCGAGCCGGGCGCGGATATCCTCGCCGCGCTTGTGGTCGTGCGTCGCGGTGGTCAGCATCGCATGCGGCACGTCGCGCGCCCGATCGGCCATGATCCGGTGGAAGGCGTCGACGGGGATGCCGAGGATCGTCGCGTCGAAGCCGACGTCGTTGCGCGACAGCAGCCGGCCGGAGCGGTAGAAGGCGGTATCCTCGACCGATTTGGCGGCGATCGGGGCGGATAGCTGCTGGAAGCGACGCACCGCGTCGGCGGCATCGCCCGAAGAACCCTGCGGCCCCTCGCCGGCGAGCCAGGCGAGGATGCGGTCGACGACATGCGTTTCGCCGGGCGGGATCAGCCACGACACGCGCTCGCGGACGAGGCCGCGGATCGCCGCGTCCTGCGGCGCGGCGGCGTTGCCGGTGCCATAGGTGCGATAGACCGGAAACACCCAGAGCAGCCGCTCGATCGCGCGGCGCAGCATCGCCGGGGTGACCGCCTCGTCGTCGTTCAATGCGACGAAGGCGGCGACGCAGGCGTCGAGCTGGCCGGAGAATTGCCACGCGAGCAAATCCTGCCGTGCCTCGAACTCCTCCGCCTCGAACCCCTGATAGCGGCCGCTCACCTCCTGCCACAATTCCTCGAGCGGCAGCGCGCCGAGCGGGTCGTGGATCAGCGTCGCGACCTGTTCCATGAAGTCGTAGCCGCTGGTGCCGTCGACGCCCCAGCCGAGAGGCTGGCCCTCGCTCGCGCCCAGGATCTTCTCGATGACGATCCAGGCGTCGGGGCCGAGCCGCTCGCGCAACGTGCGGCAATAGCCGATCGGGTCGGTCAGGCCGTCGACGTGATCGACGCGGATGCCGTCGATCAGCCCCTCGTCGTAGAGGCGGAAATACAGCGCGTGCGTCGCCTCGAACACCTCGGGATCCTCGATGCGGACGCCGGCGAGGTCGTTGACGGTGAAGAAGCGGCGCCAGTTGAGCGAGTCGTTGGCGACGCGCCAGCTCGCCAGCCGGTAATGCTGGCGGTCTAGCAGGGTGGCGAGGTCGCTTTCCTGCACGTCGGGGCGCAGCGGGAAGCGATGCTCGCCGTAAGCGACGATCGCGTCGCCTTCGACCGCGAGGTCGCCGTTGGCGAGCGTCGCCGCGAGCGTGTCGCCGAGCACCGGCAGCAGCAGCCGCCGCGACCAGTCGATATCGAAGAACCGGGCGTAGGCGCTCGCCTGTCCGTTGGCGAGCACGTCGTTCCACCAGGCGTTGCCGCCGCCGGCGACGCCCATATGGTTGGGGACGATATCGATAACGACGCCCATGTCCCGCGCCTTGAGCGCCGCGACGAGGCTGCGGAAGCCGTCCTCGCCGCCGAGCTCGGGGGTGATGCGGGTCGGATCGACGACGTCATAGCCGTGCGTCGAGCCCTTGGCGGCGACGGTGATCGGCGAGGCGTAGAGATGGCTGATCCCGAGTTCGTCGAGATACGGCACCAGCGCCTCGGCATCGGCGAAGGTGAAGCCGGCGTGGAACTGCATGCGATAGGTGGCGCGGGGCGTCATGCGGAACTCTTTGCTGTAAGGAGGGCGGCGCGTCGCGCGACCTCGGGCCGGGCGAGCAGCGCCTCGGTCGTGTCGGGCATGCGGCGGCGCCAGTTGGGATGTTCGTCGGTGGTGCCGGGCAAATTGGGCTGTTCGGCGATGCCGACGAGGTCTTCGAGCGGGACGATGGTGAGCGGGCAGGGTGCCTGACGCGTGAAGGCGATCGCGGCGTCGATCGCCGGTGCGGCGTCGTTGGGGGCCGGGCCGGCGGCGACACCCGCCGTGGTACAGGCGGTCCACAGCGCCTTCTTCTCGCCGATGCGGCGCAGCCGGTCGGACGGCTCGTTGCTCGCGCTGCGCTTCAATTTGTGGTTCCAGGTGATGTCGCGGCCCGTCCACCAGCCCGCGAGCGTCGCGGTGTCGTGCGTGCCGGTCATCGCCACCGCCTGCGCGTCCCACTCGCTGGAGGGCGTGAAGCCCGTGTCGTCGCGCTCGAAGGGGAGGACGCGCATGCCGAGCATGCCGCGCTCCGCCATCGTGTCGCGGAAGCCCGGCGGCACGGTGCCGAGATCCTCGCCGATGACGATCGCCCCGGCGCGATGCGATTCGAGCGCGAGGATGCGCAGCAGGTCGGCGAAGGGCATCGCCAGATAGGCGCCGTCGCTCGCCTTGCCGCCGTCGGGGATGACCCACAGCCGCTTGAGCCCGAGCGCATGGTCGATGCGCAGGCCCCCGGCATGGCGGAGCGCGGCGCGGACGGTGCGGATGAAGCCGTCGAAGCCGGTGCGGCGCAGCGCGAAGGGGGAGAGCGCGGTGATCCCCCAATTCTGCCCCTGCGGCCCGAGCGGATCGGGCGGCGCGCCGATCGACAGGCCGGTCAGCAGATCGTCGCGCCGGTTCCAGCCGTGGCTGCCGCCCGCGTCCATGCCGACCGCGAGGTCGGCGATCAGGCCGATCCGCATGCCGGCATCGCGCGCCGCCGCCTGCGCCTGCGCGAGGCTGGCGTCGGTGAGCCATTGCAGAAAGGCGTAAAAGGCGACGTCCGGCGCATGATCGGCGACGAAGCGGGCGACCGCGGGGCCGGCGGGGTCGTGATAATCGGCGGGCCAGTCCTGCCAGCCGCGCGCCTGCGCGGCGGCGAAGAAATGCGCGTGCAGCGCGTCGAACCGGGCATGGTCGTCCCAGTCCGGGCGGGTCGCGCGGGCGGCATCGAAGCGGGCGCGCAATGCGGCCGGTGCGCGATCGAAGGCGGTGCGGAGCTGCGCAAGGCGTTCGGGCCAGCCGGTCTGCCAGTCGATCAGCTCGCCACCGGCCGGGCCGGCGTCCGTCACGCCGGCAAGGGCGGGATCGGCGAGGAGCGCGTGGTGGAACAGCCGGCTCGACGGCGCATAGGGGCTGAACCGCGTCGCATCGGCGGGGAAGAGCGCGTGCGTCGGGCTGATCGCGAGCGTATCCGCACCGGCGTCGGCGAAGGCGCGCGCCGCCTCGGCGAGCGTGCCGAGGTCGCCGTACGGTGCCGGTCGCGACCCGCGCAATGCGGGGATCTGGACCGCCGGCCCCCAGCTATGACCGGGCGGCGGCGCGATGCAGCGCGGCGGCGCGATGGTGAGCGTGACGACACCGCCCGCGGTGTCGAGGCGGTGATAGCCGGGCTCGGCGATACCGGGGATGGTGCCGTCCGCGGCGATGGTGACCGCGCGGGTGGTGCCGTCCTCGAGCATCAGGCGCGCCGGGCCGGGCTTGGCGCCAGTCGCGACCGGGCGACCCGTGTCACCGGTGACGAACGGCACGCCGTCGACGCGCGTGTCGAGCGTATCGAGGATCGCGCGCAGCACCGCATCGTCGACGCGGTGCCGGCGGCCGTCGGCATCCTCCCATTCCGCCTGCAGCCCGGCGGCTTGGGCTTCGGTGGCGAGATCGGTCATCGCATCCCCCCTTTGTACCCCGGCGAAGGCCGGGGCCCGGTTGGGAAAGTCGTGCTTATGACGCGATGCGCTTTGTCCGTGGCGTCTCCCAACTGGGCCCCGGCCTTCGCCGGGGTACTGAGATGGGTTCGCGCAGAGGCGCGGAGAACGCGGAGTGGGTCATGCGGCTTGGCCGATGTCGTGGCCCGGTGATCCGTCCTGATGAAGAGGGATTCACGCGAAGACGCGAAGACGCGAAGAAGAAGGGCGGGAGCCCGCCCGTGCGGGACACCTTCGCGTCTTCGCGTCTTCGCGTGAACATCATCTTCGTAAAAAGGGCTTCCGCCGGCCCCGATCCCTCTGCGTTCTCCGCGCCTCTGCGCGCCCATCATTTCGCGATCCACGCGCGGAAGCGTTCGCCCTCGGCGTGAACCAGCTCGCCCTCGCCCTCCGGCAGCAGCGCCGGCTGATAGGCGAGATCGAGCGCGATCGTCAGCACGCTGCCGTCGCCGAGCCGCCAGCGTGCGGTGACCGCCGCCTCGCCCGTCGCCTGCGCCCCCAGCGCCTTCGCCCCCGCCAGATGCGGCACGATCGCGGTCCGGCGCAGCGCGATCAGGTCGCGGATCAGCGTCCGCCAGCCGTGCGCATCGGGTCCCGGCTCGGGGCGCGAGCGTTCGAACGTCTCGGGCGCATTGGGATCGGGGATGCGCTCGCACGCCGCCGGATCGGCGAAGGCGTCGAACTTGGCGAATTCCTTGCGCCGCCCCTCGCGCACCGCGTCGGCGAGGTCGTCGTGGAAATCGGTGAAGAACAGGAACGGCGTCTCGCTGCCTTCGGTGTCGCCCATGAATAACAATGGCACCTGCGGACCGAGCAGCAGCAGCGCGGTCGCCGCGCGTAGCCGTGCGGTATCGGCCAGCACGGTCAGCCGCTCGCCGAGCGCCCGATTGCCGACTTGATCGTGGTTCTGGAGAAAGGCGACGAAGCGCGTCGGCGCGAGATGCGCGCTCGGCGTACCGCGCGGCGTGCCGTCGTGATTGGCCGAGGGTTCGCCCTGATAGATGAACCCCTCGGCAAGGCAGCGCGCCAGCCGCTCGGTCGGGGTGTCGGCGAAGTCGCTGTAATAGGCGCTGGTCTCGCCGGTGAGCAGCACGTGGAGGACGTTGTGGAAATCGTCGTTCCACTGTGCGTCATAGCCGCCGTCGTGAAGGCGCTCGGCGTCGTTGCGCTCGTTTTCGAGGACGAGGTGGATGTGGCGATCGGGGAAGGCCGCGCGGATCTCCGCCGCCATCGCGTCGAGGAAGTCGGTGTTGTCGATCGCATGGACCGCGTCGAAGCGCAGCCCGTCGATGCGATAGTCGCCGAGCCACATCAGCGCATTGTCGACGAAGAAGCGATGCACCGCGTCGCGCTCGACCGCGACCGCGCCGCCCCAGGGCGTATGGACATCGGCATCGAAGAAATCGGGGGCATAGGCCGACAGGTAATTCCCGTCGGGGCCGAAGTGATTGTAGACGACGTCGAGGAAGACCGAGAGGCCGAAGGCATGCGCCTCGTCGACCAGCGCCTTGAGGTCGGCGGGGGCGCCACAGGCTTCGGCGGGGGCGTAGGGCAGGACGCCGTCATAGCCCCAGTTGCGCGTACCGCCGAAGGCGTTGACCGGCATCAGCTCGATCGCGGTGATGCCGAGCGCGGCAAGCGTCGGGATCTGGTCCATGACGCCGCGGAAGCCGCCGAGCACGCCGGCGTGCAGCTCGATCAGCACCGTGTCCTCCCACGGCCGGCCGCGCCAGTCAGGGACCGTCCAGGCGTAGGCGGGATCGATGACGAGGCTCCAGCCGTGGACGCCGCCCGATTGTGCGCGGCTCGCCGGATCGGGCACCGCGAGATCGTCGAGGCGAAAGCGGTAGCGGGTGCCGGCCGGGGCGTCGGCGGTGGCGACGAACCAGCCGTCGTCCTCCGCCGTCATCGCGAGCGATGCGCCGCCGTCGATCTCCAGCGTCACCGCGTCGCGCGCCGGCGCCCAGAGCGCGAAGCGCGTCCGCCCGTCGTCGAGCAGTTCGGCGCCCCAGCGGCGGCTCACGCCGCATCCTCCTCGAAGGTCAGCGTCCAGGTGACCAGCACCGCGCCCTGCGGCGCCACCTCGTAGCTGTCCTCGATCGCCAGCTCGCCCTGCTCGGGCTTGGCGCTGTCGATCAGCACGATGCGGCCGGCATGCGGCGGCGGCAGATGGAAGGTCACCGGATCGGCCGAGCCGTTAAGGAGCAGCGACACCGCCTCGACCTCGCCCGCCTCGTTGCGGCTGGCGCGGCGCATCATCAGCGCGCGACCCTCGGGGTTCTGCCAATCCTCGGGGCTCAGCCGCTCGCCGCGCTCGTCCCACCATTCGACGTCGTTGATGCCGTGGCCGGGCGAATCCTGCCCGTAGAGGAAGGTCGCGGCGCGCAGCACCGGATAGCGACGGCGCAGGTCGGCCAGCCGCGCGACATAGTCGATCTGCGTCTGCCCGGCCTCGCTCGCCGCGGCCTGCCAGTCGAGCCAACTGATCTCGTTGTCCTGGCAATAGGCGTTGTTGTTGCCCTGCTGCGTCCGCCCGAATTCGTCGCCGGCGACGAGCATCGGCGTGCCGAGCGAGGCGAGCAGCGTCGTCAGCATCGACCGCTGGACGCGGCCGCGCGCGTCGTTGATCGCGGGATCGTCGGTCGGGCCTTCGTGGCCCCAGTTGCGCGAATGGTTGTTGTCGTGGCCGTCGCGATTGTCCTCGCCATTTGCCTCGTTGTGGCGCTCCTCGTACATCACCGTGTCGGCGAGGGTGAAGCCGTCGTGCGCGGACAGCAGGTTGATGCTCGCCCACGGCCGGCGCGAGCGGCGGTCGAACAGGTCGCCCGAGCCCGCGAGCCGCGCGGCGAGATCGGCACGCTGGCCGGCGTCGCCGCGCCAGAACTGGCGGACGGTGTCGCGATATTTGTCGTTCCACTCGGCGAAGCCGGGCGGGAAATTGCCGAGCTGGTAGCCGCCGGGGCCGACGTCCCACGGCTCCGCCATCAGCTTGAGGCGACCGAGCACCGGGTCCTGCCGCACCACGTCGAAGAAGGCGGCGCCGGGGTCGAAGCCGTCGTCCTCGCGGCCGAGCGTCAGGCCGAGATCGAAGCGGAAACCGTCGATGCCGAAGCTCGTCGCCCAGTAGCGCAGCGAATCGGTCACCATCTGGATGACGCGCGCCTTGCTGAGGTTGAGCGTGTTGCCGGTGCCGGTGTCGTTGATCGAATAGCGCGGCTGATCCTTGACCAGCCGGTAATAGCTCGCATTGTCGAGCCCGCGCCACGACAGCGTCGGGCCTTTCTCCGAGCCTTCGCAGGTGTGGTTGTAGACGACGTCGAGGATCACCTCGATCCCCGCCTTGTGCAGGCGGTGGACGGCGCGGCGCAGCTCGTCCTGGCTGTCGGTCGACATATAGGCCTGTTCGGGCGCGAAGAAGCCGAGCGTGTTATAGCCCCAATAGTTCTTCAGGCCCTTTTCCTGCAGGAAGCGGTCCTGCGTGAAGCTGTGGATCGGCAGCAGCTCGAGCGCGGTGACGCCGATCCGCTTGAGATGCGCGATCACCGCGGGATGGCCGAGCGCGGCATAGGTCCCGCGTTCGCGCGGCGGGACCAGCTCCATCAGCTTGGTCAGGCCCTTCACGTGCGCCTCGTAGATCACGGTTTCGGACCAGGGCGTGTTGGGCTTGGTGTCGCGCGACCAATCCCAATGGTCGTCGACCACCACTGCCTTGGGCATCGCCGGCGCGCTGTCGCGCTTGTCGAAGCTCAGGTCCTCGCGCGCATGGCCGACCTTGTAGCCGTGCAGCGCATCGGTCCATTTGATCTGGCCGTGCAGCCGCCGCGCATAGGGATCGAGCAGCAATTTGTTGGGATTGAAGCGATGGCCGTTCTCGGGCTCGTAGCGGCCGTGCGCGCGATAGCCGTAGATCAGGCCGGGCGCGGCATCGGGCAGATAGCCGTGGAACACCTCGTCGGTACATTCGGGCAGCGTGATCCGCTGCAGCTCGCGCTTGCCGGAGGGATCGAAGACGCAGAGTTCGATACGGTCGGCATTGGCGCTGAAGACCGCGAAATTGACGCCGAGGCCATCGAACGTAGCGCCCAGCGGATAGGGCGAGCCCGGATCGAGCCGGTCGGGCAAGGCATGCACGTGTTGGAAACCCCCATGATGATCGTCGCTGCGCCAAACGCAGGTGCGGCATGGAAGCTCCCGCGCGAAAACGCGGGCGGCGCGCCGGCGGTCGGGCCGGCGCGCCTGCACGGGTCAGCGCTTGGCGAGCGGGTCGATGCCGGCGCCGCGCCACTGGCTGAGCGATTTGCACTCGCGGCGGCGGATGTGCGAGCCGGTGACGTCGTCGACCAGGCAGACGCGCGGATTATAGTCCGGGCGCGCCATCGTCGCGGCGGCAGCCGCTGCCGCGGTCGCGACGGGGGTGGCCGATGCGGTGGGTGTCGAGGCGGGCTGCGGCGCGGCGGTGGTCGACAGGAGCGCGGCGGCGATGGTGGTGATGAGCATGATGTTCCTCCCAGGGACACAGCCCGATGTGGCTGTACCCGTAGCAGTGCATTATGCATGCCAAACACCTCATAGGAGGGCGGCGGGCGTTTTCGGGGCTCTTTGGGCCGCGTGGCGCGCCAACATCTGGCTTCCGGCGCCGAAGCTCGGGATCAGCGCGCCGGCTTGCTGAGAAAGCGCGAGCCGATCGCGCAGAAGCGCCATCGCGTCTCGACGGCGCGGGTGATGCCGATGCGGGTGCCGGCATGGGTAGGGACGGCGGCGCCGGCGGCGGCCAGCGCGAACGGCGGCAGGTCGAGCGCCGCGCCGTCGAGCGCCTTGTCGACGCCGAGCGCCTGACAGAGCCGCCCCGGTCCGGCGCAGAGCAGGCGCGGATCGGCGAGGCCGCGGCGGGCGATCATCGTCGCGATGCCGTCGGTCGGTTCGAGCGCGCGGAGCAGCACCGCGCTGCCCGGGTGGCAGACGACATTGAGGCACCAGTGGATGCCGTAGCTGCGGTAGACATAGGCGTGGCCGGCGGGGCCGAACATCGCCGCATTGCGCGCCGTCGGCCCGTTCGCGCTGTGCGAGGCGGGGTCGTCGGCATCATAGGCCTCGGTCTCGACGATCGTGCCGCCGACGCCATCGACCAGCAAGGTCGCGCCGATGAGATCGCGGGCGACGGTCGCCACGTCGCGGTCGAAGAAGGCGGGGGGAAGGGGCATTGCGGTGGGGTTAGGCGTGCAGGGCGTGGTGGGGCAAGCCTATCTCACTACGTGCGAGGGAGGCCCTATTGGATGAAGCCCGAGCCACCTGAGATCGCTGCGAAAGGTCCCCAGTGCTCCTGCGAAAGCAGGAGCCCAGGAGTCCCGAATGCCAAGCGACGTTGTTTTGCTTGGCCCTGGGCTCCTGCGTTCGCAGGAGCACGGTGCTGATCCACCGGCGTGCTGCCTCTCGCTGAAGGCCCGCGGGTCAGCCCCATTCCTCCAGCAGCGTCTCGATCCGCTCGAGCCGGGCGTGGGCGTCTTCGATCCGCTCGGAAAGGATCAGGCGGCCGTTCTTCTCCGTGAAGCCCGTTGGCGGGGCGATCGGCTTGCGCGGGGTCAGCGCGATCGCGCCGGGTCCGGCGTCGATCCGCTGGATGTCCGCCGCGCGCGCGGCGACGCGGATACGGGCGACGGCGAACAAAAGCCGCACCGTCTCGGGGAGGTCGCCGAAACGATCCTCCAATTCGTCGGTCAGCGCGTCGAGACCGTCGGCTTCCTCGATCCGCGCGAGCCGGGCGTAGGTGGTGACGCGCAGCTCCGCCTCCGGCATCCAGTCGTCGGGCAGACAGCCGTCGATGCCGAGGTGCAGTTCGGGACTCCAGCGCTCCACCGTCTCGCCGCGGGCGGTGCGCAGCGCGCTTTCGAGCAGATGCTGGTACAAATCGATGCCGATCAGCTTCATATGCCCCGCCTGCGTCTCGCCGAGCAGATCGCCGGCGCCGCGCATGTCGAGATCCCGCGCGCTGATCGCGAAGCCGGCGCCGAGCCGGTCGAACGCCTCCAGCGTCTTGAGCCGTTTGAGCGTGCGCGGCGCGATCGTCGCCTCGGGATCGGTGAGCAGCAGTACCTGACCGCGGCGGATGCCGCGACCGACGCGGCCGCGCAACTGGTGGAGCTGCGACAGGCCGAAGCGGTCGGCGCGCCAGATCACCATCGTATTGGCGCGCGGGACGTCCAGTCCCGCCTCGATGATGTTGGTGGCGAGCAGCACGTCGCCGTCACCGCCGGCGAAACGCACCATCGCCTCGTCGATCTCGGCGGCGGGCATCTTGCCGTGCGCCTGGACGATCTCGAGCTCGGGCACCGACTTGGCGAGCTTCCCGGCGAGCGGTGCCATGTCCTCAATCCGTGGCACGACGACGAAGCTCTGGCCGCCGCGGGTGCGCTCGCGCAGCAATGCGGTGCGTACCACGGTCGCGTCGAACGCGCCGACGACGGTGCGGATCGGCTGGCGCCGCGCCGGCGGGGTGGCGATGACCGAGAGTTGCTGGAGCCCGATCAGCGCGGTCTGGAGCGTGCGCGGGATCGGCGTGGCGCTGAGCGTCAGCACGTGGCCGGCGCCAAGATCGCGCAGCCGCGTCTTGTCGGCGGCGCCGAATCTTTGTTCCTCGTCGATGATGACGAGCGCGAGGTCCTTGTAGGCGATGCCCTTGGCGGCGACCGCGCCGGTGCCGACGACGACGTGCACCGATCCGTCGGCGAGCCCCGCCTTGATCCGCTTGCGGTCGGCGGCGGCGGTGAGGCGGGACAGGCCGGCGACGACGATGCCGGTGCCCTCGAACCGCGCAACGAAGCTTTCGAGATGCTGGCGCGCGAGCACGGTGGTCGGCGCGGCGATCGCGACCTGATGGCCGGCGAGCGCCGCGATCGCGGCGGCGCGCAGCGCGACCTCGGTCTTGCCATAGCCGACGTCGCCGATGACCAGCCGGTCCATCGGCTTGCCCGAGGCGAGGTCGTCGCGGACCGCGGCGATGGCGCGCGCCTGATCGGGCGTTTCGGAGAAAGCGAAGCCCGCTGCGAAGCGTTCGTAGGCGGCGATGTCGGGGACGAGCCTGGGCGCGGCGCGGCGGTCGCGCTCGGTGGCGAGCGCGGTGAGGCCGCGCGCGCTCTCGGCGATGGCGGCGTCGATCGCGCCGCGCCGCTTGAGCCAGCTCGCGCCGTCCAGCTTGTCGAGCGTCACCGCCTCGGCATCGGCGCCGTAGCGCCAGATGCGGTCGGCCTCGGCGACGGGGACGAGACGAACGCCGTCGTCGGCATAGGTCAGCGCGATCGCGTCGCCGGCCTCGTCGGGCAAGGATTGCAGGCCGCTGACCACGGCGAGGCCGTGATCCTCGTGCACGACGACATCGCCGAGGCGGATCTCGCCATAATCGAACAGGCCGGTGTCGGCGACGGGCGTGGAGGGATCGTCGCGTTCGGCACGGCTGCCGAGCAGGTCGGCGGCGGCGATGGCGAGCACGCCGTCACGATGGAAGCCGCGATCGGCGGCGAGCGGCAGCAGGTGGATGCTGCCCGGCGCGGCGGCGACGATCGCCGGCCATGACGCAGTCTCTTCGACCGGGAGCTTGAGCGTCTTGGCGATGCGGCGTTGCAGGAAGCGCAGATCGCGCGGGCCGCCGAGGATCGCGAGTCGGTCGCCGGCGTCGATCGCGGCGCGCGCCGCCTTGGCGAAGGCACGCATCGGCGCCTTGCTCTCGACGAAGCGCGGCGGCGGGTCGCCGGCCCGCTCCAGCGGCGGCATCGCGCGGTCGGCGACCGCCTTGCGCCAGCGGGCGTCGCCGAGCGTGTCGGCGATCGCGCGGGTGGGGCGGCGATTGGCGGCGTCGGCGGCGAGCGCGAGAAAGCGTGCGCGGCGTGCGTCGGCGGCAGGCTCGATGCCGATGCGCGCGTCGGGCACATGATCGCAGAGCGGCACGCCCTCGTCGGCGAGCGGCGGTTCAGCGACGCGGCCGAGTTCGCGCGTGTCGATATCGCCGGTGGTGCGCTGGTCGCCGGGGTCGAAGCAGCGCAGGCTGACGACGCGGCCGTCGCCGGCCTCGACGCGCAGCGGCAGGCCGGCATCGGCGGGGAAGACGTCGAGTACCTGGCCGCGCAACGCGATCTCGCCGGGCTCGTCGACGGTCTCGTCCGGGGTGTAGCCGATCTCGGTCAGGCTGGCGAACAGCGCCTCGAGATCGATCGGCGCGCCGGCATCGACGCGCGGCGGCGCGGCGGCGAAGGATTGCGGCGCCGGATAGGCGCGGGCAAGCGCCTCGCCGGTGGTGATGCAGGCGATGCGCGGTCGCTCGGCCGCGTCGAGCAGCAGCCGGATGCGGCGCAGCGCCGAGACGCGCTGGCCGACGTTGCCGGGCGAGGCGGGAGCGGCGTCGCCGGGCAAGGCATCGCTGCCCGGGCAGAACAGCACTTCGGCGTCGGGCATCACGAGTGCGAGCGCATGACTGAGCGCGACGCCACGTGGTTCGTCGGCGACGGCATAGAGGAGGTCGTCGGTGGCAAGGCGTTCGGCGAGCGCGGCGGCGGTTTCGGCGATGCCGAGCGGATCGGCGACGGGCGGTTCGGGAGCCAGCAGGGGCGCGTCGGCGGGAGGGCTGGCTTTGGCCGGCATAGACCTATGGTGTCTTTCGCTTTGGGGAGTGCTGCCGAACGGCCGGTCGGCGACGACGTTCCTCACCGGGCAATGCGAAAGTTGTGGATGGTGTTTCGGGCCGCGGCGATCGATACGTTTGGCTATTGCAGACGTAGGTTGCATCGATCCTCAGTGTTCCTGCGGAGGCAGGAACCCAGGGCCAAACAGAACGACGGTAGTGTCCAGAACCCTGGGCTCCTGCTTGCGCAGGAGCACGGATGCGGCTCAGTCGACCTGCGCCAGATAGCGTTCGAGATCGTCGCTGCCGCCGATCTGTTCGCCGTCGATGAACACCAGCGGCGTGGTGGCGACGCCATGCTCGGCCTTGAACGCCTCGACCTCCTCGCGCGAACGGAGGATCTGGTCGTCGACCTCGAAGCCTTCGGATTGCAGGATCTGCTTGGCGCGGACGCCGAACGGGCAGATGTGGTCGGGCAGGACCATGCGGTACAAGGTTGCGGTGCGGCTGTCGGCCATGTCGGGTCCTTTTGGGTCGTAAATGAAATACGGCAAGGTAACCTGAAATCCGTTGATGCTGAGCTTGTCGAAGCACCGTGGGACTCACCTGCCCCCTTCGACGCCGCCTACGGCGTCGCTCAGGACAGGCTTCGACAGGCTCAGGGCGAACGGCTCAGGCTGTACCGGTCTCCTCACGCTATAGCGCGGCAGCGTCGCGTGCGTTCCGTCAGCCGGCGGGTTTGAGTCCGGCGGCGACCAGCGGGGTGAGGCGGTCGGCGATGCGCGCGACGCCGGTCGCATTGGGGTGGACGCGGTCGGCCTGCATCAGCTGCGGATCGCCGATCACGCCGTCGAGGACGAAGGGGTAGAGGCCGGCCTGGTCGCGCTTCGCCAGATCGGGCCAGATGCGGTCGAAGGCGGTGACGTACGCCGCGCCGAGATTGGGCGGTGCCTTCATACCGGTGAGCACCACCGGCAGGCTGCGCTTGTGCAATTCGTCGAGCATCGCGGCCATGTTGGCGCGAGTCTCGGCGGCGGGGAGCTGGCGCAGCACGTCGTTGCCCCCGAGGCCGAGCAGCACCAGATCGGGCTTGCGCCGCAGGTTGTCGAGCACGAAGCCGAGCCGCTGCCGGCCCGCCGCGGTGGTGTCGCCCGAGACGCCGGCGTTGACGATCGTCGCGTTGATCCCGTCGCGACGCAGCCGAGCCTGCACCGCGTCGGGCAGGCTCTGGCCACGGTCGAGGCCGTAACCGGCATAGAGGCTGTCGCCGAAGGCCAGCACCAGCCGTTCGGGGCCGGCAGGGCGCGGCGCCGTCGCACTTGCCGTCACAACGGGCGTCGCGGTCGGCGCGGGCGCCGGCCGGTCGCAGCCGGCGAGCATCAGGGCTTGGCCGAGCGCGGCCGCTGCCGCATAGCGTATCATCAGCCCTTTCAAGGCCTTGTCCTCCCGATATGACCGAACCCGCTATGGTGATCGACGCGCGCGATGTCACGCTGACGCTCGGCGAAACCGCGATCCTGCGCGGCATCGACCTCTCCGTCGGGCGCGGCGAGAGCGTCGCGCTGCTCGGTACCTCGGGGTCGGGCAAATCGTCGCTGATGGCGGTGCTAGCCGGGCTGGAGCGGGCGAGCGGCGGACGCGTGACGGTCGACGGGCTCGACTTCGGCCGCCTCGACGAGGACGCGCTGGCGCGTGCCCGTCGCGGGCGGATCGGGATCGTGCTGCAGGCCTTCCACCTGCTGCCGACGATGACTGCGCAGGAGAATGTCGCGGTGCCGATGGAATTGGCCGGGGCGGCGGACGCATGGGAGCGGGCCGCGGCGGAGCTGGCGGCGGTCGGCCTCGGTCACCGGCTCGATCACTATCCCTCGCAATTGTCGGGCGGCGAGCAGCAGCGCGTCGCGATCGCACGGGCGCTCGGGCCGCGGCCGCCGCTGGTCTTCGCCGACGAGCCGACCGGCAATCTCGACACCGCGACCGGCGGCGCGATCATGGACCTGCTGTTCGCGCGCCGCGCGGCGATCGGCGCGACGCTGGTCGTCATCACCCACGACCGCAGCCTCGCCGAACGCTGCGACCGGGTGGTGACGCTCGCCGACGGGCGGATCGTTTGAGCGGCTGGGCTTCGGCGTGGCGGCTGGCGCGGCGCGAGCTCGACTGGCGTTTCCGCGGGCTGCGGCTGCTCGTCGTCTGCCTGTTGCTCGGCGTCGCGGCGCTGGCGGCGATCGGCGGGCTCGCCGATGCAGTGGGACGCGAACTGGCGGCGCGGGGCGCGGTGATCCTCGGCGGCGACGTCGAATTCGCGGTGTCACAGCGATCGGCAGGCGATGCCGAGCGTGCGGCGATGACGCGCGCCGGCGCCGTCTCTCAGACGGTGCGGATGCAGGCCAATGCGGTCGCCGGCGGCAGCGCGGCGCCAATCCAGTTGAAGGCGGTCGATGCCGCCTATCCGCTCTACGGCCGGGTGACGCTGACGGGCGGGCGGCGGGTCGGGGCGCCGCCGCCGGGGCAGGCGTGGATCGCGCCGGCGCTCTCCGAGCGGCTGCGGTTGCGGCCCGGTGCGCGCTTCATGGTGGGGGCGGCGCGGCTGACCGTCGGCGGGATCATCGCCGACGAGCCCGACCGGCTCGGCGAGGGGTTCACGCTCGGGCCGGTGGCGATCATCGCGCTGGCGACGCTGCCGGCGACGCAATTGGTCCAGCCGGGCAGCCTCTACGAGACGCGCTATCGCCTGCGCTTGCCCGCCGGCAGCGATCCCGCGCGAATCGCCAAAGCGTTCGAGGCGCGTTTCGCCACCGCCGGCTGGGAGAGCAAGACGCGCGAGCGCGCCTCGCCGGGGGCGTCGCGCTTCGTCGACCGGATGGGCGAGTTCCTGACGCTGGTCGGGCTCGCCGCGCTGGCGATCGCCGGGATCGGCGTCGGCAACGGCGTCGCCTCGTTCCTCGCCGGACGGCGCGGCGGCATCGCGACGCTCAAGGTGCTCGGCGCGACCACGGTCGACGTCGCCCGCCTCTATGCGATCGAGATCGGTGCGGCGGCGCTGGTGGGGATCGCCGGGGGGCTGGCGATCGGCGTCGCCGCGGTGCCGCTGCTCGGCAAGGCGCTCGCCGGCGCGCTGCCGGTCGTGCCGGACCTGACGCTGGAGCCGTGGCCGTTGCTGCGCGCGGCGGCCTATGGCGTGCTGATCGCGATCGCCTTCGCCGCGCCGCCGCTCGCCGCGGCGGGGGCGACGCCGGCGGCGGGGCTGCTGCGCGGCGCGCTCGCGCCGATGCGCGCGGCGTCGTGGCGGGGGCGGGGGATCGCTTTGCTCGCCGGCGGTGCGGCGGTCGCGCTGGCGATCGCCACCTCGGCGCAACCGGCGATGGCGGCGGGCTTCCTCGCCGCGGTGGCGGGGGCGCTGCTGCTGCTCGCCGGACTCGGGCGGCTGGTGCGGGCCGCGGCGGGGCGGCTGCCGCGATCGCGACGGCCGCTGCTGCGGCTCGCCATCGCCGCGCTGCACCGGCCGGGGGCGCGGACGGAGGCGTTGGTGGTGGCGCTGGGGCTCGGGCTGACGCTGTTCGTGCTGCTCGCCGCGATCCGCACCAGCATCGACGCCAATATCGCCACCACCGTGCCGGCGCGCGCGCCGGCGCTGTTCGCGCTCGACGTGCCGCGGCCGCGCGAGGCCGAGTTCCGCCGCATCGTCACCGCCGCGGTGCCGGTGGCGGTGGTCAAGACGGTGCCGATCCTGCGCGGCACGATCACCGGCTATCGCGACATCCGCGTCGCCGATCTCAAGACCTTGCCCGAGGGCGCCTGGGCGCTGCGCGGCGAGCGCGGCCTGACCTATGCCGCGACGCTGCCCGAGGGGAGCACGCTCGCCGCCGGCCGCTGGTGGCCGAAGGACTATGCCGGGCCGCCGCTGGTTTCGGTCGACGAGCGGCTCGCCAAGGCGCTCGACCTCAAGCTCGGCGATCCGCTGACGGTCAGCCTGCTCGGCGTCGAGCGCACCGCGCGGGTCGCGTCGTTCCGGCAGATCCAATGGGATACTCTTGGGTTCAACTTCGTGCTGGTCTTCTCGCCCGACACGCTGGCGGACGCGCCGCACAATCTGGCGGCGACGATCGACCTGCCGCGGGGGCGCGAGGGGCGGGTGACGCGCGCGCTGCTCGCGCCCTTCCCGTCGGTGTCGGTGATCGAGGTGCGCGGCGTGCTGGCGCAGGTGCGCGATCTCGTCGGGCAGGTCGCGGCGGCGATCGCGGCGGCGGCTGGCGTGGCGGTGGCGGCGGGGATCGCGGTGCTGATCGGCGCGATCGCCGCGGCGCGCGAGGCGCGCACCTATGACGCGGTGATCCTGCGCACGCTGGGAGCGACGCGCGGCCAGTTGCTGGCGGCGCAGGCGCTCGAATATCTGCTGCTCGGCGCGGTGGTGACGCTGGTGGCGCTGGCGCTCGGGTTGGGCGGGGCGTGGTATGTCGTGGTGCGGATGTTCGACTTCGCCTGGGCGCCCGATCCGGTCGCGGTGGGCGTGACGCTGCTGGTGGGGCTGGGGGTGACGCTCGGCATCGGACTGGCGGGCGCGTGGCCGATTTTAAGCGTGCGGCCGGCACGGGCGCTGCGGGAGGTGTGATTCATCTTCCTTCCCCTGGCGGGGGAGGACTTAGGTCCAGTAGAGGATGCGGGCTTGCGGCAGGTGCCGGGCTACCTCCGCCGCGAAGAAGCGCTTCAGCGTTCCCATCGTTGCAGCGTCGTAGACGTATTTGAGCGAGCCAAATTTGGTTCGTTTCTCAACGCGATTCTCCGCGCCCATGTCGAGCTTCGAGGACGGATACCAGCTGTCGAGCACCGCCTTCGACCCCGGCGTGTAGCGATGCGTGATCAGCTCGATCGTGCAGTCCGTCGTGACGTCGGCGAGTGCGGCGCCGGCCTGGGCGATCAACTCGCCATAGGCCGCCTCCCAGCCCTCGGCGGCGATGATCGGTGCGATCGTCAGGCCGATCGGATAGCCGGCGTGGCCCATCCGCGCGAGCGCGGCGAGCCGCGCCGCCACCGGGCTCGTCCCGCCCTCGAACCGCGCGAAGCGCGCCGGGTTGATCGAGGCGCGCATCCGCGTCCGGCCCTGATGATCGAGGCCGAGCAACGGCTCGACCGCGTCGAACTTGGTGGTGAAGCGCAATTGCACCGGCGCCTGCCACGCCCCGAACGCCGCGATCAGCGCCGACAGCGATCCGGTGAGATGTTCGAGCGCGAGCGGATCGGTGTAGCAGCTCGCTTCATAGGTCGTCCCTTCGTCGGCGCGCGCTGCGGAGCGCGAGGTGACCGTGCCCTCGCCGAGATAGTGCGGCAGCGCGGCGACGATCGCGGGCAGATTGGCATAGGCGCGGGTGATCGGCGGCCCCTTCAGCGAACCCGCGAGATAGCAATAGCTGCAATGCGCCGGGCAGCCCTCGGCGAGGTCGACGCGCCAGTCGGCGGAGGGCGCGATCGGTTGCAGACGCAGCTTGCCCGGCGGCGCGACGACCACCGCCAGCGTCTTCTTGGCGGCGGCATAAGCGGCGGCGGCATCGTCGGGCAGGCCGAGCGCCAGCCGGTCGGAGGCGAGCCGCTCGACCGGAATACCCAGCGCCTCCGCACGCGCCGCGATGGCCTGGCCGTGCTCCCATGCCAGCGCCGAGCGGGTGATGAGGACGCGCCGCGGCAGCCACGGTCGCGTCGGCCGGGTTTCGCTCACGGCAGGGCCTCGAACCAGGCGGCATAGGGCGTGTTCGCCGCCATGTGGCGGTTGAGATCGGGCGCGCCATCGTCCCACCACACCGGGCCGCGCTCGCCGAGCGCCTGTTTGGCGGCGTCGACACGGCGGCGGGCGTCGCGCTCGCCGGCGGCATCCCCGGCGCGCAACGCGGTGCCGACGTCGCGGCGGGCCTGCATCAGATCGTGGACCAGTGCCGCGCGACGATCCTCGCCGAGCGCGGGATTGGTGCGGCGCCACAGGCGTCCGCGCACCACGATATAGCGGCCATCGGGGGTCGTGGGAGGGTCGGCATCGCGCATCGAGGTCCAACGCACCAGCCCGCCGGGCGTCGCAAGTCCTTGGTGCATGGTGAAAAGATCGTCGGCTCGCCCTACATTGCGCGCGACTTCCGAGGACAATCGATGACGCGTTCGCCGGCCACTGCCGATCCCCTGCTGCTGGCTTATGGCGACAGCCTGATCGCCGGTTACGGCCTTGCCGCCGCCGACGCCTTTCCCGCCCGGCTCGAACGGGCGCTGCGCAGCGACTGGCCCGATGCGGCGGTGATCGCGGCGGGGCGGTCGGGCGACACGTCGCAGGATGCGCTCACGCGGCTGCCGCGGACGCTCGCCGGCCTGTCGCGCCGGCCCGATCTTGCCGTCGTGCAGATCGGCGCCAACGACGTGCTGCGGGGCATCGCGCCTGCGCGGCTGCGCGCCAATCTCGATGCGATGCTGATCGAGTTCGCCCGTTGTGGCATCGCCGTGTTGATGACGACGATCGAGCCGCCCGCGCTGTTCGCCGAGCGGACGCGGGGCTATGCCGGCATCCATGCCGCGGCGGCGCGGCAGCATGGTGCGGCGACCTGCGCCTTCTTTCCCGCCGGGGTGCTCGGCCATCCCGCGATGACGCTGGCGGATCGTATCCACCCCAATGCCCGCGCGATCGATCTCGTCGTCGACGCGGTCGCGCCCGCGGTCACGGCGGCGCTGCGATCGGCGGCACGGGCGGCGGCCTGACGCTTGTCTTTGCAAAGGCGTCGGGCGAGGAGAGGCCGATGGACCGCATGACGCTGTACTTCGATGGGGGATCGCGGCCCAATCCCGACCGGATGGAGATTGCGGTGGTGAGCGGCGGGCGCACCTATATCCGTGACGATCTCGGTCCCGGCGACAATTGCACCGCGGAATGGCTGGCGTTGCTCTATGCGGTCGAGATCGCGGTGGCGGCGGGGGCCGCGGATGCGGTGTTCGTCGGCGATGCGCGCACGATCGTCGAACAGGCGCTGGGCCGTTGGCGCTGTCGCAGCCCGCAATTGCAGCCGCACCTCGCCGCCTATCGCGCGGCGACCGCGGGCTTCGCGCGCGTCCACGTCCGCCATGTCGGCCGATCGAAGAACCTCGCCGGCATCGCGCTCGCCCGCCGGCACCCGCGCTGAACCAGGTTCATTTCGCACATGCGGAAACACTCGGGTGTCTGCGCGTTGGTCGGCGTCATCATTCAACAGGAGCGAAGCACATGAACCAGGATCAGATCGAAGGGACCGCGGGCGATCTCACCGGCAAGCTGAAGGAAGGCCTGGGCAAGGCGACCGGCGACACCGAGACGCAGAACGCCGGCGTGGTCGATCAGATCAGCGGCAAGGTGCAGAAGACCTTCGGCGATACGAAGGAAACCGTCGCCAAGAATGCCGCGCCGCTCGCCGACAAGGCGCGCAAGTTCGCCAACGAGCGTCCGTTCGCGGCAGCTGCGCTTGCCGGTGTGGTCGGTCTCGCGATCCTGAACACGCTGCGCGGCAAGACCTCGGCGTAATCGCCGGTCGGCATCGCGCACGAAAAAGGGGCGTCGGCAGCAGCCGGCGCCCCTTCTCGTTCGGTGCGGGAGCGCGGCCGGATCGCCCGGCCGCGCGTCGCATCAGGACTTGAGGCCCTTGGCCATATTGAGATGCGCGGTCACGGTCGGGACGAGGCCGGTCGCGAAGGTCTTGAGCGCCGGCACGTCGCCGGTCGCGGCGTAACCGCGGAGCAGGTCGAGCGTCTGCTGATGGCCAGACTGCTGGGCGGTGATGTAGGCCGCGTCGAAATCGGCGCCCTTCTTGGTCTTCAGCGAATCGACGATCGTCTGCTGCTCGGCGCTGAGCTTCGGATCGGGGGTCAGCGCCGGGGTCAGGCCGGCGGTGGTCGCCTTGAGCTTGTCGGTCGAGGCAGTGTGCGCGGTGATCATCTGGTTGGCGTATTTCTTGACCGCCGCCGAGCTGCTGTTGTCGAGCGCGAGCTTGGACGTCGCGATCTCGAACGCGTCGCTTGCCGCCGCCGAGTTGACGAAGGCCTGTCCGCCGGTCGCGGGGGCGACGGCGTTGGCGGTGCCGGCGGTGTTCGCGTCGAACGCCGTCGTGTCGTTGGTCGCGAGCGCGGTGTCGTTCGCGGCGGTCGTGTCGGTCTTCTGGCCGCAGGCGGCGAGCGCCAGCGCCGATGCCGACAGGATCACCATGGATTTCTTGAGCATCTGTATCTCCCTCGTTGCGCGGCCTGAACGTCCGGGTGTTGCGAGGCGTTCCGCTTTCCGCGGGGAGCGTTCCGGGCGGCCCGACGTTGCATGTCTCATCCCCACCCACAGGAGACACGCGTTGAGCATTTTCGGCAACATCATGGGCAAGATCTTCCACCACAAGCAGGATGCCGCGCCGGCCCCCGCCGCGCCGCAGACCACGCAGGCGGCACCGACGCCGACGCCTGCACCGACCGAGGCGCCCGCCGCTGCACCGGAAGCGCCCGCCCAGCCGGTCGACGTCGGCGCGGTGCTGTCGGAAATGGCGACGATGAAGAACGGCGGCGGCAATTATCAGTCGTCGATCGTCGACCTGCTCAAGCTGCTCGACCTCGATTCCAGCCTCGCCGCGCGCAAGGAGCTGGGACAGGAGCTGGGCGTGCACGCGGGTGAGGACGGCAGCGCCGAGCAGAACATCGCGCTGCATCGCGCGGTGATGGCGAAGCTCGCCGAGAATGGCGGCATCGTTCCCGACAGCCTGCGCGGCTGACCGGACAGGCGCGAGCGGGCGGTTCGCGCCCGCTCGCGTTTTCGCTTACGCCAGCGCCGCGCGCGGGATCGGGTGGCGGCGGTGCAGCATCGCCGCCACCTCGTCGCGCGGGACGCTGTGGCCGAACCAGAAGCCCTGACCGACGTCGCAGCCCTGACCGAGCAGGTAGCGCGCCTGATCCTCGGTCTCGATCCCCTCGGCAACCACGGTCATGCCAAGGCGATGGCCCAGCGCCACCACCGCATCGACGATCGCCGCATCGCCCGCGTCCCGGTCGATATGGCTGATGAAGCTGCGGTCGATCTTGATAGTATGGACCGGAAACGCCTTGAGGTGGGTCAGCGAGGCATAGCCGGTGCCGAAATCGTCCAGCGCGATATGCACGCCGGCACGGCTGAACGTCTCCAGCATCGTCGCGACGCATTCGGCGCCGCGACCGACGAACACCGTCTCGGTCACTTCCAGCTCGAGCCGGTCGAACGGCACGCCGGCCCGCTCCAGGCGGCCGAGGATGCGGTCGGTGAGGTCGTCGCGGCGGAATTCCGCCGGCGACAGGTTGAAGGCGATCCGCCCGAAATCGAGCCCGGCATCGAGCCAGCGGCGCATGTCGCCGACGATCGCACCGAGCATCCGCTCGCTCAGCCCCAGCGCCAGCTCGAAATCCTCGAACGCCGCGCAGATCGTCGCGGGCGCCTGCGGGCCGAAGGTCGGATGCTGCCAGCGCAGCAGCGCCTCGAACCCGCACACCCGCCCGGTGTCCAGTGCCACCTTGGGCTGGTAATATGGCAGGATCCGGTCGTCGCGGATCACGTCGCGCGCGATGCTGAGCATCGACGAGCGGCGTTGCAGGTCGGCGCGCATCGGCGGTTCGAACATCAGCAACCCGCCGCGATATTGCGCCTTGGCGGCATAGAGCGCGATGTCCGCCGCCTTGAGCAGTTCGGCAGCGGTCTCGCCATGCGTGGGGAACAGCGAGCCGCCGGCGGTCGCCTGGCAATCGAGGATGCGGCCCTCGTGCGACAGCGGCTCGCGCACGGCGTGCAGCGCGGTGCGGACGCGGTCGATCACCGCCAGCGCGTCGCCGTGGCTCGCGATCACCGCGGCGAATTCGTCGCCACCGAGCCGTGCCAGCGTGCAACCCGCGCCGAGCGCGCGATGCAGCCGTTCGCCGAGCGTGCGCAGCACGACATCGCCGGCGTCATGGCCGATCGTGTCGTTGGTCTCCTTGAGGTCGTCGACGTCGAGCAGCACCAGCGTGACCTCGCCGCCCGCTGCGCGCGCCTGTGCGATCGCCGCCTCGAGCCGCTCGCCGAATTTGGCGCGATTGGGCAGGCCGGTGAGCGCGTCGTGGTGCGCGGCGAAGCGGATACGCTCTTCGGCGGTGCGTTCCTCGGTGACGTCGCGGGTGGTGACGAGGACGCGGCTGAGCTTGCCCGACGGCGCCTCGATCCGCCAGCCGCCAGTCCTGATCCAGCGTTCCTCGCCGGTGTCGGCGCGGTGGATGCGCAGGATGGTGTCGAAGCGATGACTGCCGTCGCCGGCGTCGACCGCGGCGATCAGCGCCTGCAGGCGGTGGCGATCCTCGGGAACGACCAGATCGAGCGCGACCGGCACCGACGCGGCGGCGTCGAGCGGCAGGCCGAGCATCGCCTTGAGCTCGTCCGACCATTGGCGCTGGCCCGAGGTCGCATCATAGTCCCAGATGCCGAGCCCGGCGGCATGCGCGGCGAGGCGGAAGCGCCGCTCGCTGTCGCGCAGCGCGCGTTCGGTCAGCTTGCGATCGTGGATGTCCTCCAGCGTCCCGTACCAGCGGATCGTCGCGCCGGATACGTCGCGCCGGGCGGTCGCGCGCGAGCGGAACCAGCGATAGTCGCCGTCGGGGGACCGCAGCCGGTATTCGAGGTCGATCGCCTTTCCGGTCGCCACCGAGGCCCGCCATGCCGACATCGTCGGCGCGCGATCCTCGGGATGGAGCGCGCTCAGCCAGCGCGTTCCCATCGCGTCGCCCGCCGCGCCGCCGGTCACCGCCTTCCAGCGCGAGCTGACCGTCTCGACGAGGCCGTCGGGGCCGGCCGTCCAGGTGATCTGCGGGTTGAGTTCGACGGTGTGGCGGTAATGTTCCTCGCTCTCGCGCAGCCGCTCCTCGGCGGCGCGGCGGGCGGAGATGTCCTGCGCGATCGTGATCGTCGACATCGCGGTGCCGGCGGCGTCGCAGACGAACGAAACGTTGATGTCGCACCACAAGGCGCTGCCATCCGGCCGGACGAAACGGGCCTCGACCTCGAACGGCGTCGAGCGCGCGCGATGGTCGTCGTAGGTGGCGAGGACGCGAGGCAGATCCTCGGGGTGGAGGAACGCGTCGATCGACAGGCCGGTCAGTTCGGCCGCGCGGCGCCCGACGAGTTCGCAGAACCGGTCGTTGACCGCGAGCACGCGGTGGCGGCGGTCGCGGTGCAGCAGGCCGATGCGCGCGCGGCTCAGGACCGTGCTGAGCGGCAGTCCGGTGTCGAGCCCGGCGACGGCGCGGGCGACCGCGGCGCGGATGGCGGCCGGATCGATCGGCGGTTCTTCGCGACATGCCGAGTCGACTTCGACCAAGTCTTTGCGATCAAATCCGCTTTCCTCCCAACGATCCACTTTTCTATCCTTCGCGCGATCGGTCGCCCGTCCGGCTTGGGTGGCGGTCGCTTAACGAAGGGTAACGGAACCGTTTTGACTGGTTCGCCGGCGCAATCAGCCGGCGGGGGGCAGTTGCTGCGCGAGTGTGGCGTTCTGCCGGCGCATGTGCCGCAGCGCTTCGGCGACGCGATCCGCGTCGAGCGCGTCGACGATCGGGTCGTAGCCGGTTGGCATGATCCCCTGGCCGAGCAGCACCGCCACCCAGCTCGGCACCGTGAACAGCTCGTCGTCGTAGCGGAAGATGCGCCCCTTCTCGGCGAACAGCGCGAGCTTGCGTGCCAGCGTCTCGGGCAGCGCCATCGATCCCACGTGGCGCCAGAACGGCGCGTCGCGGCGGCGCGTCGCGGCGTAATGGAGGATGATGAAATCGCGGATCGCGGTGTAGTGATCGGCCATCAGCCGGTTGTATTCGTCGCGTACGACCGGGCTGAAGCGATCGTCCGGGAACAGCGCGAACAGCTTCGCTATCCCTTCCTGGATGAGGTGGATGCTGGTCGATTCGAGCGGTTCGAGGAAGCCGCCGGCAAGGCCGAGCGCGACGACGTTGCCCGCCCAGCTCTGCCGCCGCCGGCCGGCGGTGAACGACAGTCGGCGCGGCGTGGCGGTCGGCGCGGCGTCGAGATTGGCCATCAGGATGCGCTCGGCGGTGTCGTCGTCGGTGAAGGCGCTGGCATAGACGTGGCCGTTGCCGGTGCGGTGTTGCAGCGGGATGCGCCATTGCCAGCCGGCGTCATGCGCGGTGGCGCGGGTATAGGGCAGCAGCGGCTGCGTCCGTTCGGTCGGCACCGCGATCGCGCGATCGCAGGGCAGCCAGTGCGACCAATCCTCGAAGCCGACGCCCATCGCCTCGCCGAGCAACAGGCTGCGAAAGCCCGAACAATCGAGGAACAGGTCGCCCGCGATCCGCCGATCCCCCTCCAGCCGCACCGCCGTCACATGGCCGCGTTCGTCCTGCTCGACGCCGGTGATCCGACCCTCGACGCGCACCGTGCCCTGCTCCTCGGCGCGGCGGCGCAGGAAGGCGGCGTAGAGGCCGGCGTCGAAATGATAGGCATAATCGACTCCCGACAGCGGCGAGCGCAGGTCGGGGGAGGGCGGTGCGAAGCGGCCGGCGCGCGCGGCGACGGCGGCCATCGCATAGCCTTCGAAATCGCCGATGCCCGGCCGCTCGCGCAGCTTGAGCCAGAGCTGGTGGAAGTTGAGCCCTTCGATGTCGCGACCGGGCGTGCCGAACGGGTGCATGTAGCGCTCGCCCCGCGCGCCCCAGTCGACGAATTCGATGCCGAGCTTGGGCGTGCCGCCGGTCGCGCGCAGGAAGTCCGCCTCGTCGATCCCCAGCCGGGCGTTGAAGCCGCGGATCGGCGGGATCGTCGCCTCGCCGACGCCGACGGTGCCGATCGCGTCGGATTCGACCAAGGTGATCGTCCGCTGCCCGTCATTGAGGAAGCGCGAGGCGGCTGCCGCCGCCATCCAGCCGGCAGTGCCACCGCCGACGATCACCACCCGGCCGATCGGTGTTCCGCTCATCGCCTGCCCCGCTGCGCCGCCACGAGATACTCCGGATAGGCAGGGAGGCCCGCGGGCAGCGCAGCGATGGCGTTGCGCAATTGCGTCAACGCGGCGACCGCGCTCGCCCGCGGCACCGACAGCGCCAGCGGATCGGCGCGTACCGGCCGGACGCCGAGCCCGATCAGCGCCTGCTGCCACGCCGCCTGTGGCAGCATCTCCTCTTCCAGCGGCGGCAACGTGCCGCGCTGGCCGAATTGGGCGAGCGCCGTCGCCAGTTCGGCAGGCGGTTGCTGCGAGCGCCGCGCGTGCCAGAAATCGCCGCGCCGCCGGCCGACCAGATAGAAGGCGGCGGCATAGGCATGGAGCCGGTCGGCGCGCAGCGTCGCGCGTCGGTTGTATTCGGCGACGAGCAGCGGCTCGGGCGTCCGTGCCGGCATCAATGCCAGCGCCAGTTCGAGCTGCGCCAGCGCCAGCGTATAGCCATGCCAGCCCAATGGCCCCAGCGTCGCGGCCGCATCGCCGAGCGCCAGTACGTTGCCGGCAAAGGGCACGACCTGCCGCCGCGGACGGATCGTGATGCGCTCGCTTCGGCCCGGCATCTGCTTGGCGGCGCGCGCGTCGCTGGTCGTGGCGCTGGCATAAGCGACGCCGGCGAGCGTGCGACCCGCCAGCGGCCAGCGCGCGGTCCAGCCGTCGGTGGTCGCATCGTACCGGTCGAGCGGCGACGGGCGCGGCGGCGCGGCGGCGAGCAGCAGCCGGTCGACGGGCAGGGTGGTGGCCCAGTCGAGCCACGCGGTATCCGCGGCGGCGAGCAGGGCGGCGGGTCCGGTCGCGTCGACGAACAGGTCGCCGGTCAGCGCGCCACCGTCGTCCATCGTCAGCGCGCGCACGGTCTCGCCGTCGCGGACGACGCGAAGCTGCTGTGGTGAGACGACGTGCACCCGCGCCGCGCGCAGCGCCGCGGCGAAGAAGGGCGTCGCCGCATCGGCATCGAGCCGCAGCGTGTAATTGACGCGCGACAGCAAGGATCGCGGATCGCTCGCCGGTGGCGCGAACCGTTCCGCCGCCGCCAGCGTCGCGGCGGGAACCAGCGCGTCATAGGGGCCGTCGCCGTGCGCCAGCCACATCTGGTGCACCGCCGCGCCGGCGAGGTTGGGCACGCCGTCGCCCTCGCCGATCGTGAAGGCCGCATCGCCCCAGGCGAAGCGTTCGCCGACGCGGTGCGTCGCCGCCCCCGCTGCCACCATCGCCGCCTCGTCCAGGCCCAGCGCGTCGAATGCCTCGGCGACCTGCGGCGTCACCGCGGGCAGGCGATCGGCGAGCGCCGCCGGGGCGGGCGCGGTGGCGACGAGGGTCACCGTCGCGTGCGGCAGCGCGCGCGCGAAGCCGAGCGCCGCGGTCAAGGCGACGAGGCCGCCGCCGACCACGACGACGCTCTGCAGGCTTTCGCGCCGGTTCACGCCGCCGCCTGCAGATAGGCCGCGTGATCGGGCATCGTCGCGACCGCGGCGGCGATACCGCCGCGCAGGGCGGCCAGTGCGCGGTCGAGCGCCGCCCCGTCGGGCAGATCGGCGCGCGGGTCCCAGCCCTCGGGTACGACGTTCTGGCCGAGATAGACCGCAACCCAGCTCGGTTCGAGGAACAGGCCGTGGCTGTAGCGCGACACCTGCGCGGTCTGCCGCCACAGCGCCATCTTCTCGGCGAGGCTGTCGGGGATCGTCATCGTGCGGACGTGGTCCCAAAAGGGTGAATCGTCGCGCGTCGTCGCGTGATAATGGAGGATCAGGAAGTCGCGCAGCCGATCGTATTCGGCGTCTACCAAGGCATTGAAGCCGTCGCGGTCGGCATCGGTGACGCGGGCCGCGGGGAAATGCTCGACCAATTGCGTGATCGCCATCTGCACCAGATAGATGCTGGTCGATTCCAGCGGTTCGAGGAACCCCGAGGCGAGGCCGATCGACAGCACGTTGCCGACCCAGCTGCGCCGCCGCCGCCCGGCGCGGAAGCGCAGGTGGCGCGGCTCGGCGAGCGGCGGGCTCTCCAGCGCGTCGACCAGCGCGTCGGTCGCGGCGCCTTCGGACAGATGCGCGCTCGAATAGACGTAGCCGTTGCCGATGCGGTGGGTGAGGGGGATGCGCCAGCGCCAGCCGGCGGCCATCGCGGTGGCGCGGGTGTACGGCTCGATGCCGCCGTCGGGCGAGGCGCAGGGCGCGGCGACGGCGCGGTCGCAGGGCAGCCAGTGCGACCAATCCTCCCACGCCTCGTCCATCGCGCCGCCGATCAGCAGCGCGCGGAAGCCCGAGCAGTCGATGAACAGATCGCCCTCGATCCGCTGACCATCGGCGAGCGTGATCGCGACGACGTCGCCGCTGTCCGCATCGCGGTCGACGCCGGTCACCAGACCCTCGGTGCGCACCGCGCCGCGCGCCTCGGCATGGGCGCGCAGGAAGGGCGCGAAGCAGGTCGCGTCGAATTGATAGGCATAGCCGAAGGCGCTCGCCAGATCGTGCGGATCGCTGCCCGGGCGGGTGAAGCGCTGCGCCGCGGCGGCGACCACCGCGGTCGAATAGTCGCCGATCGCCGCGGTCGCGCCGGCGTGATGGCGCCGCAGCCAATAATGGTGGAAGCCGACGCCGTCGAGCGGCCGGCCGTAGCTGCCGAACGGATGGATGTAGGAATCGCCGATCGCGCCGAAGTCGCGGAACTCGATGCCGAGCTTGAAGGTCGCATGGGTGGCGGCCATGAACGCCGCCTCGTCGATGCCCAGACGGGTGACGAAGGCGCGCAGATGCGGCAGCGTCGCCTCGCCGACGCCGACGATGCCGATCTCCTGCGATTCGACCAGGTGGACCGTCGCGGCGCCGGGGGCCAGCGTCGCCAGCGCGGCGGCGGTCATCCAGCCGGCGGTGCCGCCCCCGACGATCACCACCCTGATCCGCTGCTCCGCCCGCACTGGCCGCTCTCCCCTCATATTCCCGCGCAAGCCACGACCTCTACAGGGAATGTCCATCGTTGACAGCGGCTTCGTGGCACGGCTTTGGTGCCGCTACCACGATGTAGATGGCTCCCGGGGAGAGGATGATGGTTTTGAGGTTCGGTACGGCTTGCGCAGCGCTCGCGCTGATGGTGGGCGCGTCGCCCGCAACGGCGCAGCAGCAGGCGGCCAGCGCCGCCGTTCCCGCCGCCGCCACCGCGCATCCCGAGCAATGGCCGCTGCTGCCGATGCAGTTGAAGCGCGACGCCAAGGTCGAGGCGCGCGTCGCCGCGATCCTCGCCAAGATGAGCATCGAGGACAAGGTCGGCCAGCTCATCCAGGTCGACATCGCCAGCATCACGCCCAAGGATCTCGAGACGTACAAGCTCGGCTCGATCCTCAACGGCGGCAATTCGGCGCCCAACGGCGACGAATTCGCGCCGGCGCCGGAATGGCTCAAGCTGTTCGACGCCTTCTACGACGCCTCGGTCAAGCGCTCGGACGGCCGCCCGGTGGTGCCGGTGATCTGGGGTACCGACGCGGTGCACGGCGCCAACAATATCGTCGGCGCGACGCTGTTTCCGCATAACATCGGCCTCGGCGCGATGCGCGACCCCGCACTCATCAAGAAGATCGGCGCGGTCACCGCCGCCGAAACCGCCGCGACCGGCATCGACTGGAGCTTCGCACCGACCGTCGCGGTGGTGCAGGACGATCGCTGGGGCCGCACCTACGAAAGCTATTCCGAGGATCCGGCAATCGTCGCTTCCTATGCCGGCCAGATGGTCGAGGGCATTCAGGGCACGATCGGTCAGGACTTCATGAAGCCCGGCCATGTCATCGCCTCGGTCAAGCATTTCCTCGGCGACGGCGGTACCGGCGGCCACGACCAGGGCGATACGCGCGTGTCGGAGACGGTGCTGCGCGAGGTGCATGGCGCAGGCTATATGACCGCGCTGCCCGCCGGCGCGCTGACCGTGATGCCGAGCTTCTCGAGCTGGAACGGCGAGAAGATGACGGGCAACAAGAGCCTGCTCACCGGCGTGCTCAAGGACCGCTGGGGCTTTCAGGGGTTCACCATCGGCGACTGGAACGCGCACGGCCAGGTAACGGGCTGCACCAACGAGGATTGCGCCCCCGCGATCAACGCCGGGCTCGACATGTTCATGTATTCCGGCCCGAAGTGGAAGGAGCTCTACGCCAATACGCTGCGCGAGGCGAAGGCCGGCACGATCCCCGCCGCGCGTCTCGACGATGCGGTGCGCCGCATCCTGCGCGTCAAGGTGATCGCCGGTACGTTCGACAACGGCCGGCCGTCGGCGCGGCCGCTGGCGGGCAAATTCGCGCTGCTCGGCGCGCCCGAACATCGCGCAATCGCGCGGCAGGCGGTGCGCGAATCGCTCGTGCTGCTCAAGAACAACGGCGGCGTGCTGCCGGTGAAGCCGGGCGCCAATATCCTCGTCGCCGGGCGCGGTGCCGACAATATCGGCCAGCAGGCCGGCGGCTGGTCGATCACCTGGCAGGGCACCGACGTCGCCAACAAGGATTTCCCCAACGGCCAGTCGATTTGGTCGGGGATCGATGCGGCGGCGCGTGCCGCTGGCGGCAAGGCGACGCTCGCGGTCGATGGTGCCTTCACCGCGAAGCCCGACGTTGCGATCGTCGTGTTCGGCGAGACGCCCTATGCCGAATTCACCGGCGACCGGCCGAGCCTCGAATATAGCCCCGACGACAAGAGCGACCTCGCGTTGCTCAAAAAGCTGAAGGCGGCGGGCGTGCCGACCGTCGCGGTCTTCCTCTCGGGCCGGCCGATGTGGGTCAATCCGGAAATGAACGCGGCCGACGCCTTCGTCGCCGCCTTCCTGCCGGGGACCGAGGGCGGCGGCGTCGCCGACGTGCTGATCGCCGACAAGGGCGGGCGTCCGGTTGCCGACTTCCACGGCAAATTGAGCTTCAGCTGGCCGAAGCGGATCGACCAGAACGTGCTCAATCGCACCGATCCGGGCTACGACCCGCTGTTCCCGATCGGCTTCGGCCTGACCTATGCCGACAAGGCGACGCTCGCCCGGCTCGACGAGACCAAGCCCAAGGTCGCGGCGGGCGACCAGAATGCGTTGTTCGTGCGCGGCCGCGTCGCCGGTGGCGCGCGGATCGGCACGACCGGCGCGGCAGTGCAGACGCGCACCGACCGGCGCGGGCAGGAGGACAGCCTGCGCCTGACCTACAAGGGCGCGGGCAGCGTCGCGATCGAACAGGCGATGCCGATCGACCTGACGCGCGAATCGAACGGCGATCTCAGCCTGATCGTCGAATATCGCGTCACCGCCAAGCCGACCGGCGCGGTCACCGTCGGCGTCGCCGATACGGGTAAGTCCGCAACGGTCGCATTGACGAACCAGCTCGCGGTGGGCGATTGGGCGACCGTGGCGGTGCCACTGCGGTGCTTCGCCAGTCAGGGGGTCGTGATGAACAAGGTGACCAAGCCGTTCGAACTGGCGAGCAGCGGTGCGCTCGGCATCGACGTGTCGTCCATCCGCATCGGCAGCGCCACCACGCCGATCGCCTGCGGTGCCAAATGAGCGGGGATGAGCTGTCGCGCCGCGGCCTGATCGGCGGCGCGGCGCTGCTGACGCTCGCCGGCGCGGCGGGTGCGCAGACCGTCGCCGGGGAGGAGGTCGTGCCGCTGTGGCCGGGCCGCATCCCCGGCGCGCCGGGCAAGACGATCCCGCGCAAGATCGAGGAGCGGTCGAAGACCGCGGGCTTCACCGACCGCTGGGTGACCGGCGTCGACGTGCCCGCGCTGGTCGTCAAGCGGCCGGCGCGTCCCAACGGTGCGGCGGTGCTGCTGGTGCCCGGCGGCGGCTATGGCTTCCTCGCCTATGACAATGAGGGGATCGAACAGGCGCGCTGGCTCAATGCGCTGGGCGTCACCTGCTTCATCCTGCTCTATCGCCTGCCGGGCGAAGGCTGGAGCGAGCGGCGGCTGGTGCCGCTACAGGACGCGCAGCGCGCGATGCGCGTGATCCGCAGCCGGGCGGGCAGCTTCGGCGTCGATGCCAAGCGGATCGCGGTGATCGGCTTCTCGGCGGGCGGGCATCTCGCCGGTTCGCTGGCGACGCGGCATGGCGAGCGCGTCTATGCGCCGGTCGATGCCGCCGACACGCTGTCGGCGCGGCCCGATCTCGCCGGGCTGATCTATCCAGTGATCAGCATGGATGCGGCGATCACGCACAAGGGCTCGCGCGACAATCTGCTTGGGGCGACGCCTTCGTCGGAAGAGGTCGCGGCGGCGTCGGTCGAAAAGCGCGTCACGGCAGAGACGCCGCCGGTCTTCCTCGTTCACGCCGGTGACGATGGCGCGGTGCCGATCGCCAACAGCCTTACCATGTATGCGGCGCTGCTCGCGGCGAAACGCCCGGCGGAGATGCATGTGTTCGACGAAGGCGGGCACGGCTTCGGCGTGCGGCTGGCGAAGACGGTGCCGACGGCCGCATGGCCGACGCTGTTCGCGGCCTATGCCGCGCGCAAGGGCGTGTTCCCCGCCTGAGGCGCCGTTCGCCCTGAACCTGTCGAAGCCAGTTTTGAGCGTTGCTATGGACGGCGTCGAAGGGGGCAGGTGAGACTCAGGCCCTTCGACAGGCTGAGGGCGAACGGTGAGAGCGGTTCGGATCGTCAGCTCATCCGCTCCGTCACCCCGGACTTGTTCCGGGGTCCACCGCGCCACACGGGCTCCGCCTGATCCTCAGGCCCCTCTCCCAGCCGCGGGGTGGACCCCGGAACAAGTCCGGGGTGACGGATGGCTCAAGGCCATCCCCTGAGCCAACGGGTCGGCGACCGGCGGAGCGCTCGTTCCACCAGTCGCCGTTTGGTCACTTCATCCGGATCGTCATCGCCTTGCCGGTGTAGCTTACCCGCGTCGCGCCATTTTCGGCGAAGTCCAGCGCTTCGGCCTTGCCCGGCGTATGGAAGCGCACCGACACCGCGCGCGTCGCGACCATGGCCGGATAGCTGCCCTCGCGCGCGCCGATGGTCAGCGTCTTCGCCTGCTCGTTCCACGTCAGCGGTACGCGCGCGAACTTGCCCGACTCATAGCCCGGCGTCACGCCGTCGTCCTCGTACAGCGAGAAGGCGCCGTCCTTGCCGGTAAAGACGTGCAGCACGATCGCCCCGCCCGGCTGCTCGCGTGCATATTGCACCGCCGGCCCGGTCGGCAGGATCGCACCCGCACGGACGAACAGCGGCATCCGCTCGTACGGCGCGGCGGCGGTGATCGACTGGCCGCCCGTGTAGTGCTTGCCGCTGGCGAAATCGTACCAGTCCGCCCCCGCCGGCAGATACACCGAGCGCGAGCGCGCCTTGAATGCCGTCACCGGCGCGACGAGCAGATCGCGGCCGAAGAGATATTCGTCGTCGACGTTCCACGTCTTGCGATCGGCGGCATAGTCCATCACCAGCCCGCGCATGATGCTGCCGTCCTTGTGATAGGTGTCGGCCGCGGTCGTGTAGATATACGGCATCAGGCGATAGCGCAGTTGGTCGTACCAGAGCATCGACGATGCCATCGCCGGATCGCTCGCACTCAATTCATAGATCTCGCGCTTGGGCGTCTCGCCATGGCTGCGGAACAGCGGGCTGAGCGCCCCGAACTGGAACCAGCGCAGGTTGAGCTCGCGCCATTCGGGCAGCGCCGCCGGCTCGGCATTGGTATAGCGATCCTCGACCGCGAAGCCGCCGATATCGTGCGTCCAATTGGGCACGCCCGACATCGACAGATTGACGCCCGCCGAAATCTGGTCGCGCAGATCGTCCCAGCGTGCGGCGACGTCGCCCGACCACAAGGCCGCGCTCGCGCGTTGCAGGCCGGCGAAGCCCGAGCGCGTCAGGATGAACGGCCGCTTGTCGGTGTTGGTCTCGCGCAGCCCCTCGGCGAAGCCCGCCGCATGGACCAGCGGGAAGCTGTTGAAATAGGCGCCGCCCGGCCCGAAGGCGTTCGGCCCCATCACATATTTGCGCTCTTCGATCGACAGGTTGGAATGGATGTCGGGCTCGGTCGCGTCCATCCACCAGGCGTCGATGCCGAGCTTGACGAGGTTGTCGCGCACCTGCCGGTAATAGATCTTGCGCGCTTCGGGATAATAAGGATCGTAATCGGTGTTGAGATAGCCCGGCCCGACCCAGTCCTTGTTCTTCAGCGTGAGATTGCCCTGATATAGGAAGCCCTTTGCGGCCAGTTCCTTGGCATTGGCGGTATTGGGATAGAATTTCGGCCAGACCGAGATCATCAATTGCGCGTTGAGCTTGTGGACCTCGTCCACCATCCCCTGCGGATCGGGGAAGCGCGTCTTGTCGAACTGGTGGCTGCCCCATTGATCCTGCGGCCAGTAGAACCAATCCTCGACGATATTGTCGAGCGGGATCTGGCGCTTGCGATATTCGCGCACGACGCCGACCAGTTGCTCCTGCGTCTCGTAGCGCTGGCGGCTCTGCCAGAAGCCATAGGCCCATTGCGGCATCATCGGCGCCTTGCCGGTCAGCCCGCGATAACCCGCGACGACCGCGTCCATATCGGCGCCGGCGACGACGTAATAATCGACCGCCTTGCCCGCCTCCGACGACAGCCACAGCGAATGGCGATCGGGCTGCGGCAGCGGATCGTTGTGGAAGAACGCCATATAGCCGGCGTTGGGCTCCCATTCGATACGGATCGCGACCGGCTTGCCGGCGGTCATCGGCAGCTCGACGTTATGGTACCAGGGGTTCCAATTCTGCCGCCAGCGGTCGAGCACTAATTTGCCGTCGGCATAGACCTTGAAATAGCTCGACCCGTAGACGCGGAACTTGTGCAGGCCGGTGACGGTGGGATCGACGGTGCCGGTCCAGATCACGCGTTGCTTGCCGACCACCTTGCCGGCGGTGTTCTGGCCGCTGTCCGCCGAGGCGACGGTCTGCGCCTTGGCTTCCGCCGGCCAGCGCGCCTGATCCTTGATATATTGATAGTTGATCGTCGCTTCCTGGCGCGTCGCGGCCAGTCTGTCGCCGAGGTAATATTGCGCGGTCCAGCCCGGCTTGCCGCCGTTCGACACCTTCATATCGTCGCCGACCAGGGCATAGGGCTTGGGATTGCCGAAGCGGGTGATTGAATTATTGTCCCACAACAGCCCGTAATTGCGCGTCGAGACGACGAACGGGATGGCGATGTCCATATTGTGCTGGGCGAGTTCGACGTCCTCGCCATTATAGTTCATCTGCCGGTTCTGATGCTGGCCGAGGCCGTAGAAGCCTTCGTCGGTCGCGCGGTTGAACTGCTGCTGCGTGGCGACATAGCCCTTGCCCTCGACGCTGGGGGCGAAGGCGGCGCGGGCGGCCTCGTCGAGCAGCACCTTGCCCGCCGCGTCGCGGACGGTGAGGTGGCCATCGGACAGGCGGATCTCGGCGCTCGCTTTGGCGAGCTTGAGCGTGACGACGCCCGCGCCTTCGCTGATCGTCGGCGCGCCGTGCGGCTTGGCGACCACCATCAGGCTGTCGGGCAGGGTGAGGTCGGTGCCGGGCACGGCGGTGACGCGGAAGCTGTCGTCGCCATAAGCGACGACGCGGACGCGCTTGGCGGGGCCGCTGTCGGGCGTGACGACGACGCCCTGGTCGATCCTCTGCACTTCGGAGGCGAGCGCCATGCCCGAGACGGAGACGGCGAGGCCCGCGACGGCGCGGGCGAGGAAACGGAAGGTCATCGGTCTGATCCTGATCTGATCGGGCTGAATGGGAAAAGCCGTTCGCCCTGAGCCTGTCGAAGGGCAGTGCCACATGCGACGCCGCCGCTTATGGACGCCGCTGCTTCGACAGGCTCAGCACGAACGGGGATAAGGTCAACGATAGGTGCCGAGCGTCACGCGGAGCAGCGTGGGCTTGGTGAGATTGAGGCCATAATCGGTCTGGTCACCGTTCCAGACGCGCAGCGTCGTCCAAGTGCCGGCGGCGTCGAAACTGCCTTCCTCGACACTGAGATATTGCGTGTTCTCGCCCTTCGCCTCGGTGGCGCGGTCGATCTTGATGCGCACGTCGGAGCCGGCGAGCAGGAAGCGGTCCGGCCCTAGCTGCGCCACCGCGACGCCGCCGACCGGCTGGTCGCGCGTCGGGTTGGGATCGGACTTCAGCCATTGCGAGTCGCGATCGCCGAACTGCCACTGGCCGTATTGCGCGGTGATCTTCCACCGCCCCAGCACGCCGCTTTCGTCCGAGGCGTCGGCGGGCTTGGCGCTGCCCCAGGTCGGATGCTCCAGCGCGACCTTCGCCCAGCCGCGCGCGTTGGGGGCCATCAGCGCGAATTTGTCGCCAAAAGCCGCGATCGTCTCGGCGTCGATCACCTTGCTGCCGAGCGGGTAGTTGACGTAGCCGGTGTCGTCGAAGCCGAACGGCGAGAAACCGATGCCGCCATGGCCGAGCACCGGCCACAGATAGCGCGCATAGGCGATCGCATTGCCCGTCTCCGGGATCATCAGCGCATTGTCGGGCCGCCCGTAGAGTTTGAGGAAGGCGGCATAGGTCTTGGGGTCGGCATTGTAGAGGTCGGGCGCGACGACATCGAGATGCGGCGCCGCGGCCTTCCACACGTCGATGATCGTCCAGTTCGGCCCGCCGCTCGCGCCGCCGTCCTCGCCCGGCGTGGCGAAGGGGCTGCCGACCGCGGCATTGGCGTACATCGGCAGGTCGAGCACCGCGCGGCCCGCCGCGGCGATCTCGTCGACGTAGCGCGCGACGTACCAGCCGTTGAACGCCGCCTCGGCGACCTTGCCGTAGACGGTCGTCCAGTCGCCGCGCTTGCCGGTCTTCCTGGCGAGCGCCGCCGGGATCGGCTGGCGGAACAGCGCCTGCGCGGTGGGCGAGAGATCGCGGTTCTGGCCGTAGACGCCGGTCTCGTTCTCGACCTGCACCATGATGACGCGATGGTCGGGATCGTTCGCCTTGAGATGCTGCATCAGCGCGACGAAGGCACGCTTGTCCGCCTCCAGCGTGGTGCGGGCGTGCGGGGTGAAGGTGGGGTGCGTCGAGCCGTCCGCCTTGCGCATCCGCGGGAAGCGCTTGGGATCGCTCTTCACCCAGGCTGGCGTGTAGCTCGGGCCGGTGTTCTTCCAGGTGCCGAACCACAATAGCACCAGCCGCGTGTCATGCGTCCGGGCGCCGGCGAGCAGGGCGTCGACATAGCTGAAGTCGAACTGCCCCTCGACCGGCTCGACCTGTTCCCAGGCGACCGGGATCTCGAGCGTGTTGGCGTGGATACGCTCCACCATCGGCCAGACCTTGGGCAGCATGCCGACGTAATTGCTGCTGTTGTTCGCCTGGATGCCGAGCATCAGGAACGGCGCGCCGTCGACCATCAGCGCATGACGCCCGTCGCGTTCGACCATTTTCGGCGGCGGCGCGGCGGTCTGCGCCTGCGCCGCGAACGTTCCGAACCCCAAAGCGGCCGCTGCCAAAGGCGCGGTGAACCACCGCCTGTTCCTGCCCGTCATCGTCATCCTCCCAGATCACATCGGCCCACACGGGTGCCGCTTTGCTGATGGTGGCGCTACCAAGCGGTGAGGCGAATGTCGATAAGTAAGACATAATAGATGGTTAGCGCGATGCGTCGGGGCGCAGGGAAGGGATTGATAAGGGACGTTTATCCGCGCGGGCCCTGGCTCGTCCCATACGCCGGCCTGTGAGGTTCGAACCGCTTTCAAATGAGATCCGTCACCCCGGACTCGGTCCGGGTCCACCCGGCCGCAAGCGAGCGATTCATTTTCAAACCGCTCTCCTCGCCGCGGGGTGGACCCCGGAACGAGTCCGGGGTGACGGGGTGGGTGGGACGTGTGTAGCGCCACGGCGCTTTGCCTTCCGACTGCGTGGCTCTCGCGCCGCTGCTCCGGCGGCCCCTGCGCTGTTATACTCCCGCTATGCTCTTCTCGATCCCCTGTGATTCGCCGGTCGGTACGTTGACGCTGGTGGCGAGCGACGTCGGTCTCGTTGCGGTGTTGTGGCCGGACGACGATCCCTCGCGCGTTCGCCTCGGTCCGCTCGTCGCTGGCGGCGATCACCCGATCCTCGTCGAGGCCGCCCGTCAGCTCCGCGCCTATTTCGCTGGCGAGCGCACGGCCTTCGACCTGCCGCTGGACTGGCGGGGCACCGCTTTCCAGAAACAGGTATGGGCGGCGCTGCTGACCATCCCTTATGGCGAGACGCGCAGTTATGGTGCCCTGGCGCGTGCGATCGGGCGGCCGGCGGCGTCGCGTGCAGTCGGCGCGGCGAACGGTCGCAATCCGTTGTCGATCGTCGCGCCCTGCCATCGCGTGGTCGGCAGCGCCGGCCATCTCACCGGCTTCGCCGGCGGCCTGCCGGCCAAGGCACTGTTGCTCGCGCTGGAGCGGCGCGCCGGCGAATGGCCGCTGTGATCGGCCTGTGCAACTTTCTGCACACATCGCTGCTCCCGCCGTGCCCCGCCGCGTGAGCGGGCGGGAAGGTTCATGGATAAGCTTTTGAAAACAAACGATTCTTAACTTCTGTTGGTGGCATTGCCTGTCCGGTGCGGATCGCGGCATTGTCCGGCGACGCACCACGGCCAGAAGAGCCGATCTGCGCCGTCATAGAGGATGAGAGGCACCCATGAGCATCACCGTCGCCGCGACGCCGTCCGGAGGATCCGTCTTACCCCCGGCCGCCAAGCCTTGGTATGCGCAACTGTATTTGCAGGTGCTCGTCGCGATCATCGCCGGCGTCCTGCTCGGCCATTTCGCACCCCAGGCCGGCGAGGCGATGAAGCCGATCGGCGATGCCTTCATCAAATTGGTCAAGATGGTGATCGCGCCGGTGATCTTCCTCACCATCGTCACTGGTATCGCGGGTATGCGCGATCTCGGCGCGGTCGGCCGCGTCGCCGGCAAGGCGTTCGTCTATTTCCTGTTCTTCTCGACGCTCGCGCTGATCGTCGGCCTGATCGTCGCCAACGTCGTGCGGCCGGGCGCGGGGCTCAACATCGATCCCGCCAGCCTCGACACCAGCAAAGTCGCCGAATTCGCCGAGAAGGCCCATGAATCGACGATCACCGGCTTCCTGACCGGCATCATCCCCGACACGTTCCTGTCGTCGTTGACGCAGGGCAACATCCTGCAGGTGCTGTTCGTCTCGATCCTGTTCGGCATCGCGCTGGCGCTGATCGGCGATCGTGGTGCCAAGGTGCTGAGCGTGCTCGAGGACGTCTCGCTCGCCTTCTTCAAGGTGGTCAGCATCGTCATGAAGGCGGCGCCGATCGGCGCGTTCGGCGCGATGGCCTTCACCATCGGCAAATATGGCGTCGGTACGCTCGCCAATCTCGCGATGCTGGTCGGCACCTTCTATTTCACCTCGCTGCTGTTCGTCCTCGTCGTGCTCGGCACGGTGAGCTGGCTGTGCGGTTTCTCGATCCTGCGGCTGATCTCCTATCTCAAGGCGGAGCTGCTGCTGGTGCTCGGCACCTCGTCGTCGGAAAGCGCGCTGCCCGCGCTGATCGAGAAGATGGAGCGCGCCGGCTGCCCCAAGTCGATCGTCGGCCTCGTCGTGCCGACCGGCTATTCGTTCAACCTCGACGGCACCAACATCTACATGACGCTGGCGGCGTTGTTCATCGCGCAGGCGTGCAACGTCGACCTGACGCTCGGCCAGCAATTGCTGCTGCTCGGCGTGGCGATGCTGTCGTCGAAGGGCGCGGCGGGGGTCACCGGTGCGGGCTTCATCACGCTCGCCGCGACGCTGTCGATCGTACCGAGCGTGCCGGTCGCCGGCATGGCGCTGATCCTCGGCGTCGACCGCTTCATGAGCGAATGCCGCAGCCTGACCAACTTCATCGGCAATGCGGTGGCGACCGTGGTCGTATCGCGCTGGGAAGGACGGCTCGATACCGCGCAGCTTCACGCCGCGCTGCATGGCGAGGCCCTGCGCGTCGACCAGCTGCCCGCCGAGGCGGTGCCCGCCGAATAACGCGTCGCGTCCTCCCCCGTCGGTCGCCGCGCGCCTCATCCTTCGATTGGGGAAGGACAGAGCCGAAGGCGGAGACGGGTGAGGGCGACGATCGCCCATAAGGATATTCCCATGTTGCTCCGTGCTCGCGCCCTCGCCAGCGCCACTGCTCTGCTCACCCTCGTCACCACCGCCGCCACTGCGCAGACCAGCGTCGCGCCGAGCGAATCCGGCCAGACCCGCGATCCCGCGACGCCGACGGTGACCAGCTATCCCGCCGCCGCCGCGGGTGACGGCGCGACCACCAACGGCTTCAATCTGTCGCGCTGGGCGGAGGATTGGCGCAGCTATCGCGATCCCGCCAAGCGCGACGACTTCCTCGATCGGCTCAAGTTCCTGCCGCTCGATGGCGATGGCGACGTCTATCTGACGCTGTCGGGGGAGGTGCGGCTGCGCGTCAACCATACCACCAACCCCAATCTGCGCGATTCGCGTGCGCAGCGGCAGGACATCAACCGCATCGTCGGCGGCGCCGACCTGCACGTCGGTCCGCATTTCCGCGCCTTCGCCGAGATCGCGCATGGCGGCATCTCCGGCGTCGAGCTCGGCGCGCCGGCGGCGACGCTGCGCAACGACCTCGTGCTGCAACAGGCGTTCGTCGAGGGCAATGCCGAAGTCGACGGCATCGCGGTCGGTGCGCGCTACGGCCGGCAGGAATTCACCGACGGTCCCAATCTGCTGACCTCGCAGCGCGACAACAATACCATCCGTTACACGCTCAACGGCATCCGCGCCTGGGCGCGCGGCAGCCGGGTGCGCGCCGATCTCTTCGACTTCAAGCCGACGCAATATGGCGATCTCGGCACCGACGACGACATCAGCGATCCGGCACGGCGTTTCTCAGGCGTGACGCTGGGCTATGCCGTGCCGAACGGCTGGTTCGGCGGCTCGAAGATCTTCGTCGATCCGTTCTTCTGGCGGCGACGCAATACGGTGGGCGCCTGGGGCGGCCGCATCGGCCCGGCGACGCGCTATTATGTCGGCACGCATATTTATGGCGACGCCGGCCCGGTGACGGTCGACTGGACGATCAACCATCAATACGGCCATTACATCAACCAGGACATCGACGCCTGGCAGCTGTTCTTCGCGCAGACCTACCGACTCGGCAAATCCAAGACCGCGCCGCGCGTCGGTATCCATATGGACTATGCGAGCGGCGGCGGCGGGTATGGCGACGGCAAGCTGCGCGATGCCTATGCGCCGTTCGGCAACAACATCTACTACAGCTACGGCCTGTTCCTGACCCCGTCGAACCTGATCGCAGTGGCCCCCAATTTCACCTTCTCGCCGGTAAAGACGGTACGCGTCACCGCCGAATATCAGCTCGCGTGGCGCGACAGCGTCACCGACGCGGTCTATCGCGCCAACGGCCAGCCATTTGCGGGAACGCAGCGCGTCGGCGATGCCAAGATCGGCGACGTGATGCGGCTGCAGGCGGTCTGGTCGATCAGCCCGCGCCTGTCGTTCACCGGCCGGTACGAGCATCTCGCCGCCGGCCCATCGCTGTCCAAGGCGGGGTTCAAGAGCTCCGACTTCATGGCCGGCTGGCTCAGCTTCCGCTTCTGAGGAGGCCCGTAAGCTTCCGCGCTGCTTGTTGACCGATGCGGTCCATTGCTGTGCCGTCCCGTCTGCGACGGACTGTTTCACGCCGTACAGGCACGCGGTTTCGTCGATCCGGTATGGACGCCGCGACCCGCGCGGGTCAAAGGCGGGGGATGAGCGATGACCTGCTGATCCAGACAGAGGGTGCCGTCGGCCGGCTGCGCCTCAACCGTCCCAAGGCGCTGCATGCGCTCAACCGCGCCATGTGCGACGGCATGCTCGCCGCGCTGGAGGCGTGGCGGAGCGACGCCGGTGTCGCCGCGGTGCTGCTCGACCATGCCGAGGGGCGCGGCTTCTGTGCCGGGGGCGACATCCGCATGCTCAGCGAGAGCGGCGCGACCGACGGCGCGGCGGCGCGCGGTTTCTTCCTTAGCGAATACCGGCTCAACCACCGGCTGTTCACCTATGCCAAGCCGACGGTGTCGGTAATGGATGGGGTGACGATGGGCGGCGGTGTCGGCATCGCCTTGCCCTGCCGCTACCGCATCGCCACCGAGAATACGCGATTCGCGATGCCGGAGACGGGGATCGGCCTGTTCCCCGATGTCGGCGGCGGCTGGTATCTGGCGCGGCTGCCGGGACGGATCGGTCAGTTCCTCGCGCTTACCGGCCATCGGCTCGACGGCGCCGAGGCACACGCGCTGGGGCTCGCGACGCATTATCTGCCTGCCGCCGCGGTGGAAGCCGCCAAGGCGGCGATCGTCGCCGATCCGCGTGAGATCGACGGCGCGCTCGATCGGCTCGCCGTGACGCCGCCGGCCGCGAAGCTGCTGTCGCACCGCGACGAAATCGACCGGCTGTTCGCCTCCGATACGCTGGAGGACGTGCTGGCGACGCTCGAAGCCGACGAGGGCGTCTTCGCCGCCGGACAGCTCGCCATCCTGCGCACCAAGTCGCCGCAGGCGATGAAGGTGTCGCTGCGGCTGCTCTACGACGGCGGGCTGATGCAGAGCTTCGCCGACGAGATGGTGCAGGAATATGCCGTCGCCTGCCGCGTCGTGCAGCGCCACGACTTCCTCGAAGGGGTGCGCGCAGTGATCGTCGACAAGGACCATGCGCCGCGCTGGCAGCCGGCGACCGCCGAGGACGTCACCGACCACGTCATCGACCAGATCTTCGCGCCGATGCCCGAGGGCGAGGCGTGGACGCCCGCATAAGGAGAGCCGCCGTGTCCGATTATCAGACCATCCTCGTCGAGCGGCGCGACCGCGTCACGCTCATCACGCTCAACCGGCCCGAGGCGCTCAACGCGCTCAACGCGCAGGTGCTCGCCGACCTGCTCGCGGCGCTGGCGGCGTTCGACGCCGATCCCGATCAGGGCTGCGCGGTGCTGACCGGCAGCGCCAAGGCGTTCGCGGCGGGGGCGGACATCAAGGAAATGCAGGCGATGGACTTCGCCGCGATGTACGGCCGCAACCATTTCGCCGGTTACGAGACGCTGACCGCGACGCGCAAGCCGATCATCGCCGCGGTGGCGGGCTATGCGCTCGGCGGCGGCTGCGAGCTGGCGATGATGTGCGACTTCATCCTCGCCGCCGACACCGCCAAGTTCGGCCAGCCCGAGGTCAAGCTGGCGGTCAGCCCCGGCATGGGCGGCTCGCAGCGTCTCGCCCGCGCGGTCGGCAAGGCCAAGGCGATGGAGATGTGCCTCACCGGCCGGATGATGGATGCCGCGGAGGCGGAGCGCGCCGGATTGGTGAGCCGGGTGATCCCCGCCGCGGACCTGGTCGAGGAAGCGATGAAGACCGCGGCGACGATCGCCGGCATGGCGCCGCTCGCGGTGCTGGCGAACAAGGAGATGGTCAACGCCGCGTTCGAGACGACGCTGGCGCAGGGGGTGCAGTTCGAGCGGCGGTTGTTCCACGGGCTGTTCGGTACCGCGGACCAGAAGGAAGGCATGGCGGCGTTCGTCGAAAAGCGGCCGGGGGCGTGGACGGGGCGGTAAGGCTACACACCCCTCCCCTTCAGGGGAGGGGCTTACCGCCCCAGAAACCGTTCCACCGCGGCGAGCGCCTGCGCCTGCACCGCTCCCGGTGCGTCGCTTGCGTCGATCACCGCGTGGCGGTCCGGCGCTGCCGCCGCCTGCGTCAGGAACGCCTCGCGGATGCGCTGGTGGAAGGCGAGGTCGAGGCTTTCGAACCGCCCCTCGTCGATCCCCCCGTCGGACAGGCGCTTGCGGCTGCGCGCCAGCCCCACCGCCGGATCGACGTCGAGCACCAAAGTCAGGTCGGGCCACAGATCGTCGACCATCGCCGCGTGCAGTTCGCGGATCAGCGCTTCCGACATGCCGCGCCCGGCGCCCTGATAGGCGAGCGTCGACCCGGCGTAGCGATCGGACACGACGACCCGCCCCGCCGCCACCGCCGGCAGCACGACGCGCGCGACATGCTGCACGCGTGCCGCGGTCATCAGCAGCAGTTCCGCGCGCGGCTCCCAGGCGGCGTCCTCGCCCGCCAGCAGCAGCCCGCGCAACGCCTCGCCCTGCGGCGTGCCGCCCGGCTCGCGGGTGCCGACCACGTCGTGGCCGCGCGCCTGCAGACCGGCGACGAGCCGGCGCACGACGCCGCTCTTGCCCGACCCGTCGACGCCTTCGACGGCGATGAACGCCCCCGCCATCAGTCGCGCCGCCAGATCTGCGACTTGCAGATGAACCCGCCGATCAGACAGCCGCGCACGTTGAGCGTGTCGCCGTCCACCATCGTGACGCTCGATCCGAATGCCCGGCCCATATCGGGGACATAGATCTGTCCCGACCAGCGCCGCTTGCCGTCCGCCTTATAGTCGCGCAGCAAGGCGGTGCCGATCAGCGGCGGATACCCCTTGTCGGCGACGTCGCTCTTGGCCTTGTCGCTGGCGCGGATCACCCAGCCACACACTTTGTCGCCGCAGCGCCCGGTTCGCACCGCGACGCTGTTCTTGGGATTGTGCCAGGTGCCGAGGATCGCCGCCGACGGCGGGACCGCCGGCGCAGCGGCGGCGAGGAGCAGGGACAGGATCACGGACGGGAGATGGTCGGCCGCGCTCAGCCGCGCAACTGCTGATGGTGGCGGATCACCTCGTCGATGATGAAGCGCAGGAATTTCTCGCTGAACTCGGGATCGAGCTCCGCCTCCTCGGCGAGCCGGCGCAGCCGCGCGATCTGGCGTTCCTCGCGGCCGGGATCGGCGGCGGGCAGGCCCGAGGTCGCCTTGTGACGCCCGACCGCCTGCGTCACCTTGAACCGTTCGGCGAGCAGATGGACCAGCGCCGCATCGATGTTGTCGATGCTCTTGCGATATCCCTGCAGCACGTCGTCGCTCATGCCTCGCCTTTCCTTGGTCGCGGTCCGCCTCCCATGGGGTGTGTTGCACCCGCGAGCAAGACTTGCGTTCGCGAAGGCGAGAGGCCACAGCGCAGGGCGAGATGACCGCAACCATCCATCGCCTCGACAACCGCGAACCGTCGCTGGAGCCGCTGCTCCAGCTCGTCGCGGGGGACATGAACGCCGTCAACACGGTGATCCTCGACCGTATGCAGTCGCAAATCCCGCTGATCCCGGAACTTGCCGGGCATCTCATCGCCGGCGGCGGCAAGCGGATGCGGCCGATGCTGACGCTCAGCAGCGCGCGGCTGATCGGCTATACCGGCACGCGGCACCACCGCCTCGCCGCCTCGGTCGAATTCATCCATACCGCGACGCTGCTCCACGACGACGTCGTCGACGGATCGGACCTGCGCCGCGGCAAGCGCACCGCCAACATCATCTGGGGCAATCCGGCGAGCGTGCTGGTCGGCGACTTCCTGTTCAGCCGCAGTTTCGAGCTGATGGTCGAGGACGGCAGCCTCAAGGTGCTGAAGATCCTGTCGAACGCCTCGGCGGTGATCGCGGAGGGCGAGGTCAACCAGCTCACCGCCGCGCGCCGCGTCGACCTCGGCGAGGACCGCTATCTCGACATCATCAACGCCAAGACCGCGGCGCTGTTCGCCGCCGCCTGCCGCATTTCGGCGGTGGTCGCCGAACGGCCCGAGGGCGAGGAACTGGCGCTCGACGCTTATGGCCGCAACCTCGGCATCGCCTTCCAGCTGGTCGACGACGCGATCGATTACGTGTCGGATGCAGGGACGATGGGCAAGGATGCCGGCGACGATTTCCGCGAGGGCAAGATGACGCTGCCGGTGATCCTCGCCTACGCCCGCGGCGAGGCGGAGGATCGCAAGTTCTGGAAGGACGCGATCGAGGGGCGGCGCCAGTCCGACGCGGATTTCGCCCACGCCATCGATCTGGTGCGCAAGACGCGTTCCGTCGACGACACGCTCGCCCGCGCCCGCCACTACGGCCAGCGCGCGATTGATGCGATCGGCGGCTTTGCCAACGGCAAGGCCAAGGACGCGATGATCGAGGCGGTCGAGTTCGCGGTCGCGCGGGCCTATTGAGGGCTAGGGCGCGCGCCTCAACACGCGACGCACTCCCCACCCATTTCGACCTGCAAGGTCGCGTGGCCGATCGCGAACCGCTCGTGCAACATGCCGCGCGCCGCGACGAGGAAGCCGTCGCCGGGATGACCGGTCGGGATCACCAGATGCGCGGTCAGCACCGGCTCGGTGGTCGACATCGCCCAGATGTGCAGGTCGTGGACCTTGGTCACGCCGGGCAGCGCCTCGAGCGCGCCGGTGACCGCATCGTAATCGATCGCCCGCGGCACCGCGGCGAGGCTCATCTCGACCGTCTCGCGCAGCAGGCCCCAGGTCTGCCAGAAGATCAGTGCGGCGATGACGAGGCTGACCAGCGGATCGATCCACCCCAGGCCGGTCGCCCAGATCGCGACGCCGGCCAGCACCACACCCGCCGACACCATCGCGTCGCTGAGCATATGGAGATAGGCGCCGCGGATATTGATGTCGCCCTTGCGCCCGCGCGCGAACAGCCAGGCGGTGAAGGCGTTGATCGCGATGCCGATCCCCGCGACGACGGAGACGGTGAGGCCGGCGACGACGGGCGGGTTGCCGAGCCGCTGCACCGCCTCGGTGACGATCGCGCCGAGCGCGACGAGCAGGAACAGCGCATTGGCGAGCGCGGCGAGGATCGTCGATCCCTTCAGCCCGTAGGTGAAGCGCTTGGTCGGCGCGGTCCGCGCCAGCGCCGCCCCGCCCCAGGCGACGGCGAGGCCGAGCACGTCGGACAGATTATGGCCGGCGTCGGCGAGCAGCGCCACCGAGCCGGTCCACAGCCCGGCACCCCCTTCGGCGAGGACATAGGCGATGTTGAGCGCGATCCCGATCGCGAAGGCGCGGTCGAACGACGCGGGGGCGTGGGAATGGCCGTGGCCGTGGCTATGACCGTGGTCGTGGCCGCCGTGATCGTGTCCGTGGTGATGATGTCCGCCCAATGGTCCCGTCCGGCTGCCGTCGTGGTGCCATGCCTATCATCCGCGGGGCGGGAGATACTAGGACGCGGGCGATGACCTTTTCGTCATCTGGCGGCGAGGTTCGTCACCCCGGCCTCTCGCCGGGGTCCTGCTTCTTCCGGCTCGATAGGAAGCGGATGCCGGACCAAGTCCGGCATGACGGAGGTTCAGCGTCAGGATTTGCCAAACATCCCGCCGAGGCCGCCGAGCAGGCCGCCGAGACCGCCCTGTTCGCCGTTCGCGCCGCCGAGCAGCGCGCCGAGATTGCCGAGCGCGCCTTCGCCGCCGAGATGGCCGAGGATCTGCTGGAGCACGTCGGGCGAGAGGCCGGTCGAATCGGCGGCGCCCGCGACGGTGTCGCCGGGCCGGGTATGCGCCTCGCCGAGTGCGCTGATCGCCGCGGTCAGCTGTTCGGGCGACAGGCCGATGCGTTCGGCGAGATTGGTGATCGCGGGATTGCCGGCCACCTGGCCGAGGATGCCGTCCAACAGACCCATGATGTGTTTCCTTCGTTACGAACGACGGGGGTATAGCAGCGCGGGCGTATCGCGTCGCGCGGCGATCCATGGCATGGCGCCGCGACCGTGACCGACCTGCCGATCCTCGCCGTCCTGCCCGATCTGCTCGCCGCCTTGCGCGCGCGGCCCAATGCGGTGCTCGTCGCGCCGCCGGGGGCGGGCAAGACCACCGCGGTCGCGCCCGCGCTGCTGCGCGAGGATTGGTGCACCGGCGAGATCCTGTTGCTCTCGCCGCGCCGGCTCGCGGCGCGGGCGGCGGCGGAGCGGATGGCGGCGCTGGCCGGCGAAGCGGTCGGCGGCACCTTCGGCTATGCGACGCGGATGGACAGCCGGCGCTCCGCCGCGACGCGGGTGACGGTGGTCACCGAAGGCATCTTCGTCGCGCGTATCCAGAGCGATCCCGAACTCGCGGGCATTTCGGCGGTGCTGTTCGACGAGGTCCACGAACGCAGCCTCGACGGCGATTTCGGCCTCGCGCTTGCGCTCGATGCGCAAGCGGCGCTGCGGCCCGACCTGCGCATTGTCGCGATGTCGGCGACGCTCGACGGCGCGCGTTTCGCCAGCCTGCTCGGCGATGCGCCGGTGATCGAGAGCGAGGGGCGCAGCTATCCGCTCGCGCTGCGTCACTTGGGCCGGGCGGGCGATGGCCGGATCGAGGATGCGATGGCGAGCGCGATCCGGCGGGCGCTCGGCGAGGCGGAGGGCGGCGTGCTCGCCTTCCTGCCCGGCGTCGCCGAGATCGAGCGGACCGCCGAACGGCTCGCCGGCCTGCCCGACGATATCGTCATCCACGAACTGCACGGCAGCCTCGATCCCGCCGCGCAGCGTGCCGCGATCAAGCCCGAGCCCGATGGCCGGCGCAAGCTGGTGCTCGCGACCTCGATCGCCGAGACCAGTTTGACGCTCGACGGCATCCGCATCGTCGTCGATTCGGGACTGGCGCGACGGCCGCGCTACGATCGTGCCGCGGGGATGACGCGGCTGGTGACCGAGCGGGCGAGCCAGGCGGCGGTGATCCAGCGCGCCGGCCGTGCGGCGCGACTCGGGCCGGGCGTGGCCTATCGCCTGTGGGAGGAGGCGGCGACCGGGGGCCTGCCGCGGTTCGATCCGCCGGAGATCCTGGAGGCCGATCTGTCCGGCCTCGTCCTCGCCGCAGCGTTATGGGGCGTCCACGATCCGCGCGACCTCGCCTTTCTCGATCCGCCGCCCGCCGCGGCGGTGGCGGAGGCACGCGAACGGCTGACCGCGCTGGCGGCGATCGACGGCGATGGTCGGCCGACCGCGCACGGGCGGCGGATCGCGGCGATGCCGATGCCGCCGCGGCTCGCGCATATGCTGCTGCGCGCCGGCGAGATGGGGCAGGGGCGGATCGCCGCCGAGGTGGCGGTGCTGCTGTCCGAGCGCGGGCTCGGCGGCACCGATCCCGATCTCGACGCGCGGTTGCGGCGCTGGCGTGGCGAGCGCGGCACCAAGGCGGTGGCGGCGCGCAAGCTCGCCGAACGCTGGGCGAAGCTGTGCGGCGACGGCGGCAGTGCCGAGGGCGTCGAGGTGCCGATCGCGCTCGCCTTCCCCGACCGGATCGCGCGCGCGCGCGACGCCAGCGGCGAATATTGGGCGTCGGTCGGCGGGCGCGGTTTTCGGCTCGATCCGGCGACCGCTCTGGCGCGCAGCGAATGGCTGGCGGTGGCGGAGACGCAGGGGGCGGCGTCGGGCGCGCGCATCCTCGCCGCGGCACCGATTACGCTGGCGACGATCGAGCGGCTGTTTGCCGCGCGGATCGAGACGCGCCGGACGGTGGATTTCGATCCGGCGACCGGCGGCGTGACGACGCTGCGCGAGCGGCGACTCGGCGCGCTGCGGCTGTCGTCGGGACCCGATTCGCAGGCCGATCCCGTGGCGGTGGCGGCGGCGCTGCTCGAAGGTGTGCGGACATATGGCCTTGCGCTGCTGCCGTGGCGCGAGGGCGGCGAGGCGCTGAAAGCGCGCGCTCGCTATGCCGGGATCGGGCTCGACGCGATGCTGGTCGAGCGGCTCGACGAATGGCTGCCGCCGCTGCTCGCGGGCAAGCGGCGGCTCGACGCGATCCCCGGCGGCGCGCTGACCGATGCGGTCCGCAACCTGATCGGCTGGGACGGTATGCGGCAGGTCGACCGGCTCGCGCCCGCCGATTTCACCAGCCCCGCCGGCAGCACGCACGCGATCGATTATGCGGCGGAGGGCGGCCCCAAAGTCGAATTGCGCGTGCAGGCGCTGTTCGGGCTCGCCGAGCATCCGCGGATCGGATCGGAGCGGGTGCCGCTGGTGCTCAGCCTGACCTCGCCCGCGGGCCGGCCGATCCAGACGACGCGCGACCTGCCGGGCTTCTGGGCGGGGAGCTGGAGCGCGGTGGCGAAGGAGATGCGCGGGCGCTATCCCAAACATCCCTGGCCCGACGATCCCGCCGCTGCGGCCGCGACGCTGCGCACCAAAAAGGCGGATGCGCGCGCCGCCGGGACGCGCTAAGGAGCCGCCATGCCTACCGCCCGTATCTTCCAGCGCCCCAAGAACGCGATGCAGTCCGGCAAAGCCCGGACCCAGACGTGGAGCCTCGAATTCGAGCCCGCCGAGCCGAAACAGCCCGATCCGCTCACCGGCTGGGCCGGTAGCGGCGACACGCGCGAGCAGGTGAAGCTGAGCTTCCCGACGCAGGAGGCGGCGATCGCCTATTGCGAGGCGCAGGGCTTCGATTACGAGCTGATCCCGGCACCGGAGCGCAAGCTGAAGCTGCAGGCCTACGCCGACAATTTCCGGTAGGATTGGTGGCTGTCGTCTTGAGGTAACTGCCGCCTAATTCCCCCGTCACCCCGGACTCGTTCCGGGGTCCACCGGGCCGCAGGCGCGCGGATGGAGCCTCCAGCCATTCACCTAGCCGCGAAGTGGACCCCGGAACGAGTCCGGGGTGACGGGCGTGGGCGCGCGCGTCGCGAACCTACGCGCCGCGCAGCTACCGGCCCATTGCTTCCTCAAGCAACCCGCTGCCCAGCAACAGCAGCATCTTGGCGTCGATCGCCACCCCCTCGCGCCGTTTGGTCGCGACGAAGCCCGCGACCGCCTCCGGCGCGACGCGGTGGACGGTGATATTCTCCTGCGCATCGCCGCCGCCGTCGCCGGTCCGCGTCAGCCCGGTGGCGAGCACCAAGGTGAAGCTTTCCGAGGTCATGCCCGGCGACGAATAATATTCGCCGCGTTCCTCGACGAAGGCGGCGTGATAGCCGGTCTCTTCCTCCAGTTCGCGCCGAGCCGCCTCGGCGACGCTCTCACCGGCGCTCTCGTCGCCGACCAGCCCGGCGGGCAGTTCGAGACAGGTGCGGCCCAACGGCACGCGATGCTGCTCGACCAGCAACAGCTGCCCCTCGCCGTCGATTGCGACGATCACCGCCGCGGCGATCGCGCCGATCCGCTCGGCATATTCCCAGGTGCCGCTCTTGCGGACGGAAAGGTATTTACCCTTCCAGACGGTTTCGGTGGTCATAGCTCGATCAATCGGTCCGGCAATTCGTTGGTGTCGTCCGCACGCGGCGGGAATTGTTCGGCGAGTACGAGGCCAATCTGGCGCACCGCCTCGGCCATGCCGTCACCCGGGCGGCCGTCACGCGTCGCCGCGATCAGCGCCGCCATCGCTGCGCCCCAGACCTTGGGATCGACGCGATTGTGGATCGAGCTGTCCGCGATGATCTCGGCGCGATGTTCGTCGAGCGACAGATACAGGAGCACCCCCGTCGCCTCGAGCGTCCGCGCCTCGGCCGCGGTGCGGAACAGCATCAGCGCCCGCGCATGCACGCGCCGCGCGGCGGTGCTGCCCGGCGTCAGCGCCAGCCGCAGCGGCATATAGGCGAGCGCCAGCCGCACGACGAGGAAGGTCACCACGAGCAGCACCAGCGCGACGGTGAACAGGCCGCCCGGCGTCGGTGCGCCGTCCCACGGGTCGGCGACGAAGCCGTGCAGCCGCACCGCCGCATCGGGCCACAGCGCGAGCAGCGCGAGCACCAGCAGCATCGCGAGCGCCGCCCAGTGCAGCGCGACGTCGTGATATTTGTCGGAGCGGCGCGCGACGATCGTGACGATCTCGCCGGCGGTGCTCCGTTCCGCCTCGGCCACCGCCGCGGCAACGCGGGCGCGATCGGTATCGGTCAGTTGCATGTCACCAATTCCCCGAAGCGCCGCCGCCACCGAAGTCGCCGCCACCGCCGCCGGTGAAGCCGCCGCCACCCCAGCTGCCGTCGCTGCCGCCATCGGAGCTGCCGCCCCAACCACCGCCGCCACCACCGCCCTGCGAGCGGCCGATCTCGTTGGCGATGCCCCACAAGACGATCGGCAGCGCGCTGCCGCCGCCGTCGTCGTAACGCCGCCCCCAGGGGCCGGCCCGCTTGCGACCACGGAACAGTGGGATTAGCACGAACAGCAGGATCACGCCCCAGATGATGAGGCCGAACGGTACGCCGCCACCTTGGCGTGCGGTGGATCGCTTATGGGCCTGATCGAACTGCTTGGCGGCCGCATCGAGCCGCGATTGCGCCTCCTCCGGCGAGGCGCGCAATTGCTGCGACAGCGCATCGACGCCGGCGTTCATTGCGCCGGGAATGTCCCCCGCCTTGAGCCGCGGAATCATGTCCTGATTGATGATGACGCTGGACAAGGCGTCGGTCACGATCGGCTCCAGCCCACGGCCGACCTCGATACGTGCCCCCCGCCGACCGGCGGGCTCGTTCGGCGCGATGAACAGGACCGCGCCATTGTTGACGTCGCGCAAACCGACGCCCCACGCGCGGCCGAGCTTGTAGCCGTATTCCTCGAGCGGGTAGCCCTGCAGGTCGGGGATCGTCGCGACCACGAGCTGGCGCTTCGTCTCCTTCTGCAGCGCCGTCAGTTTCGCGGTCAGCGCCGCCTCCTGATCGGGAGGCAGCACGTTCGCGGCATCGACGACGAGACCGGTGAATTTGGGGAAGGTCTGCGCCGACGCCGGCGTGACGATCAGCCACGCCAGCATGAGCAACAGCGCCGCCCGCCACGCGGCCAGCATCCGGGCGAGCGTTGGGGTCACCCTCAGCTCGCATTCCCGAAGTTGACCGTCGGTGCATTCTCCGCGTTCGCCGCTGTCGCGGCGAAGGGCGTCAGCGGCTTGGCGCCGTAGAAGATCTTCGCGCCGACCGCGTCGGGGAAGGTGCGGATGCGGGTGTTATACGCCTGCACCGCATTGTTGTAATCGGTCCGCGCGATGGTGATGCGATTCTCGGTGCCTTCCAACTGGCTCATCAGCGTGGTGTAATTGCCCTGCGACTTGAGCTCGGGATAGGCCTCCTGCAGGCGTTGCAGCGACAGCGTCACGGCATTTTGCGCGCGCTCGAACTGCTGCACCTTGGCGGGATCGGTGAGCTGATCGCCCGACAGCTTGATCTGGTTGGCGCCGGCGCGCGCCTGCGTCACCTGGACGAGAACGTCCTTCTCCTGCGCGCCCGCGGCCTTCACCGTCGCGACGAGATTGGGGATCAGGTCGGCGCGGCGCTGATACTGGTTCTGGACGTCGGCCCAGCGCGCCTTGGCGTTCTCCTCGGCGGTCGGCACGGAGTTGATGCCGCAGCCGGCCAGCGACACCGAAGCGGTGGCGACCAAAGCAAAAGCGGCAACGGGTCGAAGCGACGACATGAACATCTCCTGCAATATCTGTCCTATGCATATAGGACAGTGGACGGGCTTGGCGAAGGGGTAATCGCCGCCTAACCTCAGCCATCGGGCAGGTAACGAGGGAAGCGCGATCATGTTCAAGGAATTCAAGACGTTCATCGCACGGGGCAACGTGCTCGATCTCGCCGTGGCGGTGATCATCGGCGCCGCCTTCGGCAAGATCGTCACCTCGCTGACCGAGGACGTGATCATGCCGGTGATCGGCAAGATCTTCGGCGGGCTCGATTTCTCGGGCTATTTCCTGCGCATGGGGCCGGTGCCGGCGAATTATGCGGGGTCGCTGAGCGATTATGCCGCGCTCAAGAAGGCAGGCGTGCCGCTGCTCGGCTATGGCGCGTTCATCACCCAGGCGGCCAATTTCGTCATCGTCGCCTTCATCATCTTCATGATCGTGCGCGCGGTGAACCGGCTGATCCCCAAGCCGAAGGCCGAGGTCGCGGTACCGGTCGAACCGGCGGACGTGACGTTGCTGCGCGAGATCCGCGACGAACTGAAGGCACGGCCGCGGGTCTGAGCTTACCATCGTCATCCCGGCGAAAGCCGGGACCCATGGTGTCGGTGGGGCCGATGATGCGGGCCGACCGTGCCGGCGCCGTATCCATGGGTCCCGACGTTCGTCGGGATGACGAATGGGCGTTACGCCGCGACGAGATGCTCGGCGGTCGCCTCCGCGAGGCTGGTGCCGTCGAGGATCCGTGCGGTTTCGTCGCGGACGCGCATCATCGCATGGCGGATCGCGCAGTCGGTTTCGCTGTAGCAGTCGGTGCACGAGCGATAGGCGGTGCGGCTGACGCAGGGGACCAGCGCCAGCGGCCCTTCGATCACCCGGATGACCTCGCCCAGCGAGATCAGCCGCGCCGGCCGCGACAGGACGTAGCCGCCCATCTTGCCGCGCGTGCTGGTCAGCAGGCCGGCATCGCGCAGATCGGCGAGGATCAGCTCGAGGAACTTGCGCGGCACGTTTGCCGCGACCGCGATCCGGCCCATCGGGATCGGTGGACTGGCGACAGGCGCCTGGGCGAGGAACAGCATCGCGCGCAGCGCGTAGCGGGAACGCTGGGTCAACATGATGCCGGCCCTATGACGCCATAATGTGTCGAACGAAAGGCGTGGATTGCAGCGGCTGCACGTTGCGCCTATATGACACTCGCCGGCTTCCAGCCGGCTATGGCGATAAACGGTGGCGTTGAATAGACGCAGCGGACCCGGGGGCAGTACCCGGCGGCTCCACCACCGCAGCTGAGCGATCAGCTTCGATGACGGGGCCGAACTAGGATCGACGTGTGTTGAAGGGCGCTGTCTTTCGCTCGGAATGGGACCACCGCAACGGCCCATTACACAAGTGCCAACGATAACGAAGCACTCGCGATTGCGGCGTAACTGAGGGCCTAACGGCCTGAGGTTATTCCAAGATTACGCGGTTGGACCCACCGGGCAACAGAAGGGATTCCAGCGGTACGGGGAGCACCGGGCAACAGAAGCTCCCCACCTCACATCATTGTACTGCGCCTCAGAGCGGTGCGGCGCGCGCCTTGTCGGCATATCCGTAGGATATGCGCCGCAACAGTCGTTCCGCCGGACCCATTTCGTGACGGGCCAGCCACCAGCGGCACAGCAGCGCCGAAACCGCCCAGATCGCCGCGGCGATCAGCCACAGCTGCGGCAGCGTGAAGACGCCGACATAGCCCGCCGCATAGAAGATCAGCGCACCGAGGATCGATTGCAGGCAATAGACCGACAAGGTCATCCGCCCGAGCGCGCGCAGCGTCACCGCCTGGCCGAACCATCCGCCGCGGAAGGCGAGCACCGCCAGCCCGACGTGGCCGATCGTCACCAAGAGCCGGGCAGGCTCGAACGCCGCCTCCATGGCCACCCAGGCCCATCCCGGCGCCGCGGGCGAGCCCATGTCGAGCCCGGTCTTTGCGAGCAGCGCGACGTGCAGCCCGCGGAGCAGCACTCCGCCGGCATAGCCGCCGATCGCCATCCGCCAATAGGTCGCCGCGGGCGCCGCGCCGGTGAGGATGCCGAGCCGGAAAAGCGCCATGCCGATCAGCATGAAGCTGATGCTCTCGGCAATGTCGACCCAGCCGGTGATCGTCAGATTCTCGCGCATCCAATAGCCGCCGCTCCAGTGGAGCAGCGTGAGCGCGTGCGTCCGCTTGGCGATCCGCTCGGCGCGTTCTTCGGCGGTGGGGCGGATGCTGGTGCGATGATCGCGCTCGGCCTGGATCGCGAGGCGATCGTCGCTGCTCACCGGCAGGCCGCGGGCGAGGCGCAGGCCGGCGGCCTGTCCCTGTTCGAGCTGTGCGACCTGCTGATGCGTCCACACCGCGGCGTTGGCGGCGAGGCCGGCGGTGAGCAGCGCGGCGGCGAGCAGCAGCGTGCGCGGGCGTGCGGCGCGGAAGGCGAGCAGGAACAGGCCGCTGATCCCGTAATTCCACAGGATCTCGCCCGGCCACAGGAACAGCAGCCATTGCGCGACGCCGAAGCCCATCAACGCCAGCGATCGCCGCACCCAGACGTCGAGCGGCTGCGGCGACGCATCCGCCCCCTCGGCACGCCGCAGCATGATCACCATGCTCGCGCCGAACAGCATCGTGAACAGACCGCGCATCGCACCCTGTACGAACAGCGTCTGTAGCCCCCAGGCGATCCATTCGCCGGTCCAGCCGGCCGGGAAGCGGGTCAGCGGATAATCGGCGACATCGCCCATGCCATGGATGTTCATCAACAGGATGCCGCAGATCGCGATGCCACGCAGCACGTCCAGCGTATGGATGCGCTGCGCCGGCTGACTGTCGGTCGTGCGATACGGGGCGGTCGGCTGGAAAGGCGCGTTCATGTTCGGATAACCTGCATGGGTCGCACGGACGCGAGCATGTCCGGACCCCGCCCGCCAATGCGCCAAGTCGGTCCCGGACACCATCCGTTACAAGCGGTTAACGTCGTGTCATAGCGGGATGCGCCACGCAGACCGATCGCCGCGGAACCGTGCGCCGCGACGCCGGTTCGCCCTTGCACGACGATCAGCGTTGATGGGGGTGACGGGCATGGACGATCGCGAACACGGGGTGCACAGCCCTTGGGCGTTGCCGGCGGGCGGCTGGAAGGCCGTCCTCAAACGGACCTGGGCGGAGACCGGCCGCGACAATGTCGGTCTGATCGCTGCCGGTGTCGCCTTCTACGGGTTTCTGGCGCTGGTGCCGCTGCTCGGCGTCACCGTGCTGAGCTACGGCCTGATCGCCGATCAGCAGACCGTGATCGCCGACGTCAACCGGCTGGCGGCGGTGATGCCCGCCGATGCCGCGACGCTGGTCGGCGAGCAATTGATGAACGTCGTCAAATCGTCGGACGGCAAGAAGGGCTTCGGGCTGCTGCTCGCGCTGGCGTTGGCGCTGTTCGGTGCGCGCAACGGCGCCGGCGCGGTGATCACCGCGCTCAACATCGCCTATGAGGAAGAGGAGAAGCGCGGCTTCATCCGGGTCAATCTGCTCGCGCTCGGCATCACCGCGGCGGCGGTGATCGTCGCTCTGGTCGCCGCGCTGGCGATCGCGGCACTCGCCAAGCTCGAGGCGCTGCTGCCGGGGGCACCGGGCGTCGTCGTGGTCGGCGGCAAGCTCGCCTCGTACCTGCTGCTGCTCGTCGCCGGCTCGGCCGCGGCGGCGGCGCTCTACCGCTTCGGGCCGTCACGGGCACGGGCGCGCTGGACCTGGCTGACGCCGGGCTCGCTGTTCGCCGCGGGCGGGTGGCTGCTGCTCAGCCTGGGCTTCGGCCTCTACGTCGCCAATTTCGGCAATTACAACGCGACCTACGGCTCGTTGAGCGCGGTGGTGGTGATGCTGACCTGGTTCTACCTGTCTGCCTATATCCTGGTCTTCGGCGCCGAGCTGAACGCCGAGCTGGAACATCAGACCGCGGCCGATACCACCACCGGTGCCGCCCGGCCGCTGGGCAGTCGCGGCTCGTGGGTGGCGGATCACGTCGCCGGCGACGGCGCGGCGCGCGGCGTGCGCGACGACGGCGAGGCGGCGTTGCCCGCCGATCGCGATGGCCACGCCGCCGCCGCGGACTTTGCGGCAAGCCGCGCGGTGGCGCGGGCGGGGCAGGTCGCGGGGCTCGGCAAGGCCGGGCTGATCACCAGCGCCTCGGCGACGCTCGGCCTGCGTCTGTTGCGCAAGCGGGGGCAGGCGCGAACCGGCGTCGCCGTGCTCGGCGCCAGCGCGCTGGCCGCGTGGCTGACGCGGGAGCGCGCGCAGGTTCGGGCGGTGCTGTTCGATCTCGACGGGACGCTGGTCGACAGCAACGATTTCCACGTCGAGGCGTGGCACGCCGCCTTCGCCGAAGCCGGGCATGCGGTCGATCGCGAGGCGATCCGCGGCCAGATCGGCAAGGGCGGCGACCTGCTCGTGCCCGCTTTGCTGCCGGCGCTGGCGCCAAAGGATCGCGAACGGCTGGCGACGCGACAAGGCGAGCTGTTCAAGGCGCGCTATCGCGACCGCGTTCGTCCGTTCCCGGGTGCCGCCGATCTCGTCCGGCGTGTCGCGGCGAGCGGACGCAGGGTGGTGCTCGCCTCGTCGGCGAGCGGCGAGGATCTGGCGCATTACCAGCGCCTGCTCGCCATTGCCGACGTGGTGGATGCGACGGTGTCGAAGGACGACGTCGCCACCAGCAAGCCGGCAGGCGACATCTTCGCCGCGGCACTGGCCAAGGCTGGCGTCGCACCGAGGGGTGCGATCGTGATCGGCGATACGCCCTACGACATCACTGCGGCGCAACGCTGCGGCGTGGCCGCGGTGGCGGTCCGCTCTGGCGGTTTCGACGAGGCGGCGCTGCGTGGCGCGGTGGCACGCTACGACGATGTCGCCGCCTTGCTGCGACGGTTTGCGGCGTCGCCACTGAACCGCTGACCGCGCCGTCTGCAAACGGTAGCACCTCATCTCCCTATCTGCTACAGACTCGCAATAGCAGATAGGGAGATGGCAGATGGTGACCGGTGGGATCGAAGCGCAACGGCGGTCTGACGACGATATCCGACCGATGATGAGCGGTGCGGGCACCCAGTTGATGCTGGTGGCGGCCATGCTCCTCATCATCGCCGCCCTGTTCCGATGGCGCGAGAACGGCTGGGGGGCGGTCGCCTGGCTGGCGATGGTCGTCGCGATGACCGCGATCCGCCTGCCGCACGCGACCCGCAACCGCAGCAACCGCGTCGTCACGGTGCGCAAGGGGCGGGACGAGGTGCTGCTGCTGACCGGCATGTTCGCGACGATGATGCTGCTGCCGTTGCTGCACCTCGCCACCGGACTGTTCGCCTTCGCCGATTATCGCCTGCCCGACTGGGCGACGGCGGTCGGCGCGCTCGCGCTGCTGCCGATGCTCTGGCTCTTCTGGCGCAGCCACGCCGATCTCGGTCGCAACTGGAGTCCGGGACTGGAAGTGCGGGACGGACATGATCTCGTCACCGGCGGCGTCTACGCGCGGTGGCGGCACCCGATGTATGTGGCGATCTGGCTGGCCGTGCTGGTGCAGCCCTTGCTGATCCACAATGGCGTCGGCGGGATGCTCGCCATACCTGCGTTCGCCGCGATGTGGTGGCTGCGCGTGCCGCAGGAGGAAGCGATGCTGCGCGAGCGGTTCGGCGAGGCGTATGACGCTTATTGCGCGCGGGTGGGACGGCTGTGGCCGCGGGTGCGGTCATGACCGTGCCCTCGACCGTGATCGCCCGGGCTGCGCGCTGCTGGCGGGCGGCGCGCGACCGGCGCGAGCCGGTGCAGCAGCGGCTTCACGCGCTGCTCGCGCCGCTCGGCTATGACATGCTGGCGCCGGTGATCGACAGCGTCATGACCCTGGGGGAGGCGTGTCTCGGCCGGCCGCTCTGCCGCGGATGTCCGTTCGGGCCGGATGGCGACGAGGCCTTACTGTGCCGGCTGATCGCCGATCCGCGACGTCTGCAGCGACTGGCGCCGTGCATGACGGCGCGGCGCGACCCGACGGCACGCGCGATCTTCGCCGGGGCGCTCGCCTCGACCGTGGTGATGATGGAGATGGCTTGACCCGCAACGGTGGCGGGGAAGTGGTGCCCGGGGACGGATTCGAACCGCCGACACTGCGATTTTCAGTCGCATGCTCTACCAACTGAGCTACCCGGGCAGGGTGGAAAGCGAGGATGCTCGCGATCGGAGCGCGGCCTTTAGTCAGCGGAATCGATGCTGTCTACCCCGTCTTTCTCTTCGTCCTTCACCGGCAGGCGATATCCCTCGCCAAGCCATTGCAGCAGATCGCGGTCGCGGCAGCCGCGCGAGCAGAAGGGCGTGTGCTCCGGCGTCGCCGGTTTGCCGCAGATCGGGCAGGTCTTGTCGGTCATGCGCAGTCCAGTCGGTGGGTGACGCCGGTGCGGCGGGCGAGCTCCGCCAGCCAGTCGGCGTGGCTGGTCAGGCAGGCGTGGACCGCGGCCGGCAGGCGATGGTGAAGCGGGCTGCCCGGCGGCTCGCGTTCGAGCCGGCGCAGTGTCGCGCGGGCGGTGGCACCGACCGGGTCGGCGCGCAGCAGCTCGGGCAGCGAGGCGCGCGGGCGGGGGCGAACGATTTGCAGGAAGCCGAAGCCGTTGACCGCGGTGCGCTCGAACGGCGGCGGCAGGGTGGCGTCGATCGCCTCCGCCACCGCCTGCCGTGCCGCCTTGTTGGCGAGCGTCGGGAAGTCGATGCCGATCGAGCCGCCGATCGCGTGGCGCCGGATCGCCAGTGCGACGGCGCGCGCGGCGGCGATGGCGAGCGGATCGAGCGGCGGCGGCCCGTCGACGTCGAACAGCGTCATCGCCGGGGTCGGCGACATCCGCAGGCCGCCGAGGGGAAAGACGATCTCGCCACCGGTCGCCTCTTCGAGCAGTTCGGACCAGCCGGCCGCTTCGAACGCGTCGGGTTCGTGTGGCCGCAGCGTGCGGACCGGCAGGCCGGTGGCGTGGAGGCGGGCGAGCAGGTCGGGGCCTTCGCCGATCGCCGCATCACTGGCGACCGCGCGGGCGGGCTTGGCGCGGCCGGCTTCGGGGATCGCCTCGCGCACGATCTGACTGGTGAAAGCGGCGCCCTTGGTGATGCCGGGGGGGATGCGCGCGATCACCGCGTCATGGCCGGCGATGTCGAGGCGGCCCATGCCGCCGGCGGTCAGTTCGACCAGGCGCGCGCGGGCAACGGTGCCGAGGCGAAGCGGGGTGGGACGTTCGATCGCGGCCTCGACGATGCGGTCGCCCTCGACCAGCGCGGCGCGCGCCTCGCCGATGCCGGCCTCATAGAGCCATTCAGGCAAGCGGCAGGCCGGCGGTGCGCAGCAGCGCGCGCGTCTCCATCAGCGGCAGGCCGACGACGCCCGAATGGCTGCCGTGGAGGAAGCGGACGAACGCCTCGGCGCGACCCTGAATGGCATAGCCGCCAGCCTTGCCCTCGCCCTCGCCACTGGCGACATAGGCATCAATCTCAGCGGGATCGAGCGGGCGGAAGGCGACGATCGTGTCGGACAGACGGTGGCGCAGCGTCCCGGCGGCGTCGATCACCGCGACCGCGGACAGGCAATGGTGGCGGCGGCCGGACAGCAGCGCCAGCATGCGGCGCAGGTCGGCCTCGTCCGCCGGCTTGCCGAGGATGCGGCGACCGACCGCGATCGTCGTATCGCCGGCGAGGATGACCTCGTCCGGTGCACGGTCGACCGCGCGCGCCTTGGCGCAGGCGATGCGCAGCACATAGTCGCGCGGACGTTCGGCAGCCAGCGGCGCCTCGTCGATATCGGGCGCGGTGATCCGGTCGGCGACGAGGCCGAGGCGGCCGAGCAATTCGCGGCGGCGCGGGGACGAGGAGGCAAGAACGAGCGACACGGGAGTCGCGGCCGCTTATTGCGGGCCGGGACCGCCGCGACCGGGCATGAAGCGGTAGGTGATCCGCCCCTTGGTCAGGTCATAAGGGGTGAGTTCGACCAGCACCTCGTCGCCGACCAGCACGCGGATGCGGTTCTTGCGCATCTTGCCGGCGGTATGTCCGAGAATTTCGTGATCGTTTTCGAGCTGGACACGGAACATCGCGTTGGGGAGCAGTTCCACCACGCGGCCGCGCATCTCGAGCAATTCTTCCTTGGCCAAAAATCAACCTCTATTCGCGTGCTTCGGGCGCGCCCTTAGCGCAGGCTGCCGAAAAAGGGAAGCAATGGGGACCGGCGTGCGGGCGCCAACTTCACAAAGTTCACGCATATCGCCGTCGGCAACACCGTGGATGTGGGGAGCGCGGGGCGGTTCGGCAAGCGCATGGCGTCGGAACGCGTCGCGGGACCGCCCGGCCCGGGGGGGACAGTCGACGATGGCAAAGAGCGAATCGGGAGGATGGCAGATCGTCGGCGTGTAAGACAGGCCGGATTGCTTTGCAGACCGCCCCGAACGCAGATGTACGTCTAGTTGCTGAAGCTAAGTTCTTACGCTGGGTTATGTTTTGCCAGAAAAGCGCCCATGGCCTTGAGAAATTCCAGCCGGTCTTCGCTGCGGGTGAAATGGTGGTCGCCTAAAGGTTGTTCGATATATTGATAGGGTTTGCCCGCCGCCTTCAACGCTTCGGCCATCTGCCGCGATTGCTTGACGGGGACGCGGCGGTCGGCCTTGCCGTGCATCAACAGGACGGGGATCGACACCTGATCGGCGGCGAAGCGCGGTGAGACGCCATGCAGATCCTGCGTGCGCTTGCTCCAATAGCGTCCCAAGGTCTTGCCGTTGAGGAATTGCGCGTTGCGGCCTTGCCCCCAAGGCCGCGTGAGGGGGGATGACCGGGGCCATGGCAGGCTGCAAGTGCGGATTGGAAAGTGCCTGATATTGCTATCGTGGCACCGCAATGATCGAGCGGGTGACGGTGGCCATCGTGGCGGCTGCCGACGTTTCGCGCATCATTTATGGCGCGTCGTCCATCGGTCCCGGCCTTCGGCGGGATGACGCGCGGGGGGCGTTATGGGCGCCGTCCCGTCATCGGGGCGCCCCCTCCCGCGCCCGGAGTCAGTCGACCAGCGGGGCGTCGGGGCGATAGCCGACCGTAGCGATTACGGTGCCGTCGGGGTTCTTGCCGGCGCGGTAATAGGCGCCGATCTGCTGGCGTTGTCCCCAGGTCAGATCGTCCCAATCCTGGCGGTCGTTGCTGGGATGCCGGCCGCCGGCGCGTTTGTCGATGATCCTGCCCTTGCCGTCCGACGCCCGCTGAGCCCTCGCGCGACCGCTGCCCTTGGCCTTGAGTTCGTCGTCGAACGCGCCGCTTTCCGCCGCCTGTTCGAACTTTTCGAGGAATTCCTCGAAGCGATCGACCGGCAGATGGTTGGTCGTGGCGCCGTTGATCTCCAGCGTCTCGCCGCCGATCTTCACCGTCATGGCGAGGACGCCGTTCTTGATCTGCCACCAACGGCTCGTCGCCTTGCTGGTGTCACCGGTGCGCGTGACGAACTGATCGCGCATGCGCTTGATCCCGTCGAGCAGCGGCTTGCGTGCCTTGTGCGGATCGTCGTGCTCGACGTTGAACGTATCGGCCAGACCCACATTGTCGATAAAGCCGGCAAGTGTGTCTTTCATCGTCTTCCGCTCCCTCACGATCGGAGGCGCGGCTAGGCACCAGACCTTACCGATTTATCAACGAAATGGCCGGCGGATCGCGTGGTGGGCACCGGGGTCGGCGACGGTTTTGGAAGGAAACGTTGTCTTTCCTGACGTTAGCTTTGAGGTGGCGTGGTCGAGAAAATTGCGGCGGGGCGCCGATCGGCGGGGTCGGGGTCGGGAGGAAGGTTGGTTCGCGCGAAGACGCGAAGACGCGAAGGGAAGAAGGGCTTTGCGCGCGGAGGCGTGGAGGCGCGGAGATGTTGCGTTCGCGGGGTATGGCGTCGCCACCCCGTTCGTCACTCCGGCGGAGGCCGGGGCCTATGGTTGCGGTAAGCTCCGATGTGGGGCGCTGCCGCCCCGTCGGGGCGTCCATGGGGCCCGACGTTCGTCGGGATGACGAATGGGAGAGGCGGCAACCCTCCCTCCTTTCGTGGGGCTTAGCCCCCGCCGCCCGCCGCCAGCGCCGCCAGCAGCAGCAATGCGACGATGTTGGTGATCTTGATCATCGGGTTGACCGCCGGGCCGGCGGTGTCCTTGTACGGATCGCCGACGGTGTCGCCGGTGACCGCGGCCTTGTGCGCCTCCGATCCCTTGCCGCCGTAATTGCCGTCCTCGATATATTTCTTGGCATTGTCCCATGCGCCGCCGCCGCTGGTCATCGAGATCGCGACGAACAGGCCCGAGACGATCACGCCGAGCAGCATCGCGCCGAGCGCGGCGAAACCCTGCGCCTGGCCCGCCACCGCGGTGATGATGAAGTAGAGCGCGATCGGGCTCGCCACCGGCAGCAGCGAGGGCACGATCATCTCGCGGATCGCGGCGCGGGTGACGAGATCGACGGTGCGGCCGTAATTCGGGCGGCTGGTGCCGAGCATGATGCCGGGATTGTCGCGGAACTGGCCGCGCACCTCCTCGACCACCGCGCCCGCCGCGCGGCCGACCGCGGTCATGCCGAACGCGCCGAAGAGGTAGGGGAGCAATGCGCCGAGCAGCAGGCCGACGATGACATAGGGGTTGGACAGGCTGAAATCGACGGTGACGTCGGGGAAATAGGTCTGGAGATCCGTCGTGTACGCGCCGAACAGCACGAGCGCGGCGAGGCCGGCCGAGCCGATCGCATAGCCTTTGGTCACCGCCTTGGTGGTGTTGCCGACCGCGTCGAGCGCGTCGGTGCGGCTACGGACGTCGTCGGGCAGGCCGGCCATCTCGGCGATGCCGCCGGCATTGTCGGTGACCGGGCCATAGGCGTCGAGCGCCACCACCATGCCGGCGAGCGCGAGCATCGCAGTCGCGGCGAAGGCGATGCCGATGATCCCGGCGAGCTGATAGGTGGCGATCACCGCGACGACGATCACCAACGTGGGGAGCGCGGTCGATTCGAGGCTGATCGCGAGGCCTTGGATGACGTTGGTGCCGTGGCCGGTCTGGCTGGCGGCGGCGATCGACTTGACCGGGCGATAATTGGTGCCGGTGTAATATTCGGTAATCCAGACGATCAGCCCGGTGACGGCGAGGCCGATCACCATGCACCAGAACAGGTCCATGCCCGTAAAGCTGGGGATCGCTCCCGCCGCCGCGGCGGGCTGGTCGAAGCCGGTGGTGAGGTCGTCTGACACCGCGTCGAGGAAGCCGGCGCTGCCGATCGTGCGGTGGAGGTCGCCGAGGACATAGTGCGTGGCGAGATAGATGGCGGGGATCGACAGCAAGGCCGAGGTCCAGAAGCCCTTGTAGAGCGCGCCCATGATGCTGCCCTTGCCGAGGCGGACGGCATAGGTGCCGATGATCGAGGTGACGATGCAGACGCCGCCGACGAGCAGCGGCAGGCTCATCAGCCGCATCAGCTCGGCAGCGTCGGCGCGGATGAGGAGCGCGATCGAGATCATCGTGACGCCCAGCGTGACGACGTACGTCTCGAACAGATCGGCGGCCATGCCGGCGCAATCGCCGACATTGTCGCCGACATTGTCGGCGATCACCGCGGGGTTGCGCGGATCGTCCTCGGGAATGCCCGCCTCGACCTTGCCGACGAGGTCGGCGCCGACGTCGGCCGCCTTGGTGAAGATGCCGCCGCCGAGCCGCGCGAAGATCGAGATGAGGCTGGCGCCGAAGGCGAGCGCGGTCAGCGCCTCGACGATGATCCGGTCGTTGGGGGCGTGGCCGGCGGGGCCGGTGAGATACCAGAAGAAGCCGCTGATCGCGAGCAGGCCGAGCCCGGCGACGAGCATGCCGGTGACCGCGCCCGAGCGGAACGCCATGGTGAGGCCGCCCTGCAGCGAATGGCGCGCGGCTTCGGCGGTGCGGACGTTGGCGCGGACCGAGATATTCATGCCGACATAGCCGGCGACGCCCGACAGCAAAGCGCCAATGACGAAGCCGATCGTCGAGATCGCGCCCAGTGCGGCGAACAGGATGACCGCGACGATGACGCCGACGATCGCGATGGTGGTATATTGGCGGCCCAGATAGGCCTTGGCGCCTTCCTGGATGGCGGCGGCGATGTCCTGCATTTTCGCATCGCCGGGCGAGGCGCGCAGCACCTGCTGGCTGGTGACGAAGCCATAGACCACGGCGATGACGCCGCAGAGGATGGCGATGAAGACCGTGGTCATTCTCGCATCTCCTTCTCCTGTTGACGCACGGCCGATGTGTCCCGGTCTCGTGGCGCTTGGATGGAGGCTATGGCGCGGGCGCAGGGAGCGCAAGCGCCGCATCATTGCGCTCGGTCAACCCGCCCGTCACCGCCACGCGGTGCGGCCATCCTTTCCGTGTCGAAGCCGCGAGCGGCGATCCGTCCTAATGTTCGAAGCCGAGCCGTGCGGGCAGGGGGAGGGACTCGCCGGCGTCGTGCAGATGCAGTCCGTTGCCGCGGGCGAAGCGGCCGAGGCGGGTGGCGGCGACGGGCGGGATGGTATTGGCGGGCATCGCGAAGAGCAGTTCGTAATCGTCGCCCGCGGTTGCGGCGGTGAGGCGCGCGGCGCGGTCGTCGCCGGCGAAGGCGCGATAGGGCGCGGACAGCGGCACCGCGGCGAGATCGAGATGGACGGCGAGGCCGCTCGCTTCGCCCATCCGCGCGGCGTCGATCAGCAGGCCGTCGCTGACGTCCATCATCGCATGCGCGATGCGACTGAGCACGCGGCCCTCGGCGAGGCGCGGGGTCGGGCGGCGGTAGCGCGCGGCGAGTTCCGGTGGTCCCTCGGCACCCTGCGCGATGGCGAGGCCGGCACCGGCGTCGCCGATCGTGCCGGTGACCCAGAGCGCGTCATTCTCACCGGCGCCGCCGCGCGGCGGTGCGGGGGTGTCGCAGCCGAAGGCGGTCACGGTGAGGACGCGCGGCGCACCGGCGGGGAGCGTCACCGTGTCGCCACCGAGCAGGCTGGTGCCGCAGGCGGTGAGCACCTCGGCGAGCCCTGTCAGGAAGGCGCGATCCCAGGCATCGTCGGAGAGCGGGTAGTTGAGCAGGATGCCATCGGGCTTGGCGCCCTTGCCGGCGATGTCGGAGAGGTTGGTGGCGACGAGCTTCCACGCAACGTCCTGCGGCGTGTCGTCGCTGAGGAAGTGGACGCCCTCGACCAGCGTATCGGTGGTGACGACGAGGGGAACGTGGAGCAGCCGCGCGGCGTCGTCGCGCAGCCCGCGCGCCGCCGGATGGAGCGGCAGGGCGCGTAGCGCGGTGAGGAAGTCGGTTTCGGTCATGATGCTCGGCCTGTCCTTCCAAGCCCTCCCCCGCGGCGGGCAGGGCTATCGCATATGGCTGCAGTGACGAGGCTCGATCGGTTTCCTCATCAGATTCGTCACCCCGGACTTGTTCCGGGGTCCACCGGGCCGCGAGAGAACGGTGTCGGATCGGGCCTTTCTCCTCGCCGCAGAGTGGACCCCGGAACAAGTCCGGGGTGACGGGGTGGTCTTGGAAGACGACAGGCTCGCACGAGTGTCCATATGCGATTGCCCTGCCCCGGCGGGGAAGGAATTTGGGCTACGCCGTGCGTACGTCCTTGGCGATGCCGTCGAGCAGGCCATTGACGAAGCCGGCCTCGCGGCGCTCGTAAAAGGCGTGGGCGACGTCGACATATTCGCTGATCGTCGCACCGACGGGCACGTCGGCGCGCGCCATCAGCTCGTAGGTGCCGGCGCGCAGGATCGCCTTCATCGGCTTGTCGAGGCGGGCGAGCGTCCAGCCCTTGGCGAGCTTCTTCTCGATCGCGAGGTCGATCTCGCCAGCGCGCGCGGTCGTGCCCTTGACGAGGTCGTCGAAGAAATCGACGTCGGCGTCGGCATATTCCGCGTCCTCGATGGTCGCGCCGAGGCGGTGATTGTGGAATTCGTGGAGCAGCGACGGCACCGCGGTGCCTTCCATCTCGTGCTGGTAGAGCGCCTGGACGGCGGCGAGGCGGGCGGCGGCGCGCGCCTGGGTGCGGTTGGAGCTTCGGGACATCCGGCGGGCCTGTAATCGGATTGACGCGATCCGTCACCCCTCTGCCGGGCCGCGACGCCGTACGCGCCGCGGCCCGAAGCGGGATCAGGGCATCAGCACGGTGTCGACGACGTGGATGACGCCGTTCGACTGCATGACGTCCTTGATCGTGACGTGGCTGGTGCCGCCCTTGGCGTCGGTGAGCATCAGCGTGTTGCCCATCATCGCGGCGGTGAGCGGCTCGCCCTGCACCGTGGTCAGCGTCGCCTTGCCGCCGCCGGCCTTGATCGCGGCGGCGATCTGCTTCGACGTCATCGTGCCGGCAACGACGTGATAGGTCAGGATGTTGGTCAGCGTCGCCTTGTTCTCGGGCTTGACCAGCGTGTCGACGGTGCCGGCGGGGAGCTTGGCGAAGGCGGCGTTGGTCGGCGCGAAGACGGTGAACGGGCCGGGGCCGGAGAGCGTGTCGACGAGGCCCGCCGCCTTGACCGCGGCGACGAGCGTGGTGTGATCCTTCGAATTGACCGCATTCTCGACGATCGTCTTGGTCGGGTACATCGCGGCGCCGCCGACCATCGGGTTCTTGGCGGCCGACAGGGCAGGGCCGGCGGCGAGCAGTGCGACGGCGGCGAGCCCGGCGCGGAAATGGGTCTTGGTCATGGGAGCATCCTTCTCTTGGCGCACCCTTTGCGGGTTGCTGATGAGAGGTACGTCGGCGACGTGGCCGGGGATGCTTTGACGTTGAATTGATTCACGCGAAGGCGCGAAGGCGCGAAGAAGGATTTTGTTCGCGCAGAGGCGCAGAGGCGCAGAGAGGTTTCACTTGGAAGGAGCGTAGCGCCTGCTCCGGGCGGCGCGGGGTAAGTGGGCCGTGATCTGGTCAGCCGGGCTTCCCACCCACATCATCTCCGCGTCTCTGCGCCTCTGCGCGAACAAAATCTTCTAACGATTGAGCCGTAACCGCAGCGCGACCGAGCGGGCATGCGCGGGCAGGCCTTCGGCGTGGGCGAGGGCGACGGTGGCGGGGCCGACTTTCGCCAGTGCGGCTTCGTCGAGCCCGAGGAAGCTGGTGCGCTTCATGAAGTCGAGCACCGACAGGCCGCTGGCGAAGCGGGCGCGGCGGCCCGTCGGGAGGACGTGGTTGGGGCCGGCGACATAGTCTCCGATCGCTTCGGGCGTGTGGCGGCCGAGGAAGACGCTGCCGGCATGGCGGACGCGGTCGAACAGCGCTTGCGGGTCATCGACGGCGAGCTGGAGATGCTCCGGCGCGAGGCGGTCGACCAGCGGGCAGGCGGCTTCGAGCGACTCGACGACGATGATCGCGCCATTGGCGTCCCAGGCGGCGCGGGCGACCGCGGCGGTGGGGAGGATCGCCAGTTCCTCGTCGACCGCCGCCGCGACGCGGTCGGCATAAGCGGCGTCGTCGGTGAACAGGATCGATTGCGTGGTGACGTCGTGCTCGGCCTGGCTGAGCAGGTCGGCGGCGGTCCATTGCGGGTCGTTCAGCGCATCGGCGACGACGACGATCTCGCTGGGGCCGGCGACCATGTCGATGCCGACGACGCCATAGACCTGGCGCTTGGCCTCGGCGACCCAGGCGTTGCCGGGGCCGGTGACGACGTCGACCGGCAGGATGCGGCCGGCGCCGTAGGCGAGCGCGGCGATCGCCTGCGCACCGCCGATCCGCCACACCTCGTCCACCCCGGCGAGATGCGCGGCGGCGAGGACGAGATCGTTGATCTGGCCGTCGGGCGTGGGGGTGACCATCACCAGCCGGCCGACGCCCGCGACCTTGGCGGGGATGGCGTTCATCAGCAGCGACGACGGGTAGGCGGCGCGGCCGCCGGGAACGTAGAGGCCCGCCGCGTCGACGCCGCGCCAGCGCGCGCCGAGGCGGACGCCGGCCTCATCGACATAATCGCTGTCGGTGGGCTTCTGGCGTTCGTGATAGGCGCGGATGCGTGCGGCGGCGAGGTCGAGCGCGTCGCGCAACGATGGGTCGAGCGCGGCATAGGCGGCGGCGCAGGTAGCGGGTTCGATGCGCCAGCCGGTTTCGGCGAGATCGTGGCGGTCGAGCTTGCGGGTGAAGGCTTCGACCGCGGCCTCGCCGTCGTCACGGACGGCGCGGATGATCGCGGCGACGTCGCGGGTGACGTCGGCGGATGCCTCGCGGCGGCCCTCGACCAGCGCGGTGAAGGCGTCGGCGAAGCCGGCGTCGCGGGTGTCGAGGCGGATCATGCCGCCTGCTCCTGTGCGACGGCGCGGCGGAACGCCTCGACCAGCGGCACGACCTCGGGCCGGGTCTTCATTGCGGCGCGGTTGACGATCAGGCGGCTGGTGACCTCGGCGATCACCTCGACCTCGACGAGGCCGTTTTCCTTGAGCGTCTTTCCCGAGGAGACGAGGTCGACGATGCGCGGCGCGAGGCCGAGCGTCGGCGCCAGCTCCATTGCGCCGTTGAGCTTGACGCATTCGGCCTGCACGCCGCGCGCGGCGAAATGCGCCGCGGTGGTGTGCGGATATTTGGTGGCGACGCGGACGTGGCTCCAGCCGCGCGGATCGTCGGTCGCGGCCATCGCGGCGGGTTCGGCGACCGAGATGCGGCAATGGCCGATGCCGAGGTCGACCGGCGCATAGAGTTCCGAATAAGCGAATTCGGCGAGCACGTCCGACCCGACGATGCCGAGCTGCGCGGCGCCGTGCGCGACGAAGGTCGCGACGTCGAAGGCGCGGACGCGGATCAGCTCGATATGCGGCACGTCGGTGGCGAAGCGCAGCGCGCGGCTGTTCTCGTCGCCGAACGCGGCTTCGGGGTGGATGCCGGCGCGCGCGAGCAGCGGCAGCGCCTCGGCGAGGATACGGCCTTTCGGCACGGCGATGACTAAGGGGGGTGTCGACACGGCCCGGGCTTTACTGGCGGGCAGGGGTGGGCGCAACAGAGCGCGACGAGGAGGCGAGTCGATGGCGGGCGAAGCGGAGAATCGGGCGGCATTTGCGGTGCAGGCGGGCTATTGCGCGGCGATGGCGGCGCCGGTGACGGCGCGGGTCTGCGTGGCGCTGGGGCAGGCGCTCGATCGGACCAGCGCGACCGGGCGGCGGGTGCTCGACTGGCCGGGCGAGCCGGTGGCGGATGCGGTGGTGCTGCGGCTGGTCGGCGGGCTGCATGCGCTGCATCGTGCGGGCGCGGATGCCGATCTGTCGCCGGTGTTCGACGGTGCCGTGACCGAGGAGGCGGCGGTCGCGGCAACGCTCGGGCGGGTGGTCCGCGACCATGACGCGGCGCTGCTGCCGTGGCTCGACGGGCCGCCGCAGACCAACGAGGCGGCGCGGTCGGCGGGGCTGATGACCGGGCTGCTGCATCTCGCGACGCGGTTCGGGCCGCGTGTCGAGGTGCTGGAGATCGGGTCGAGCGCGGGGCTCAACCTGATGCTCGGGCGCTATCGCTTCGATCTCGGGGGCGTGACGGTTGGGCCGGAGGATGCGGCGGTGCGGATCGTGCCGGAGTGGCGCGGGGTGGCGCCGCCCGTGGCGACGGTCGAAGTGTTGGGTGCGCGCGGCGTCGACATCGCGCCGGTCGATGTCGGCGATCCGGCGCAGGCGGCGCGGCTCGAGGCCTATGTCTGGGTCGATGCGCAGGAGCGGCTCGCGCGGCTCGCTGCGGCGATCGGCGAGGTGCGGCGCGTCGGCGTCGATCTGGTGCAGGGCGATGCGACCGACTGGGTCGAGGCGCGGCTCGCCGAGCCGCAGGCGGCGGGGGTGACGCGGGTGCTGATGCATTCGGTCGTTTGGCAGTATCTTCCGGCCGCGGGGCGGGCGCGGATCGTCGCGGCGATGGCGGCGGCGGGGGCGCGGGCGAGCGCGGACCGGCCGCTCGGCTGGGTGATGATGGAGCCGAACCGCGATCTCCACCGCCACGAGGTGCGGGTGCGCGGCTGGCCCGGCGAGACGGCGATGGAGCTGGTGGCGCTGACGCACGCGCATGGCGCGTGGGTCGAGGGTCTGGCGGCGCCGTACGAGACGCGGGATTATGTCATGCGGCGCGGGGCGTATGAGGCGGATTGATCAAGTCCTCCCCCGCCAGGGGGAGGTGGCGCGTTGCAGGCGTGACGGAGCGACTATCCGGCGTGTCAAGCCGGTGCGGGCAATGCGGCGCGTGTATCGCGGGCCTTGGCATTGAGGCGGACGAGGAGCTTTCGGGCGAGGGCGATGCGGACCTCCATTTTGCTGAGGCCCTTGGCGGGGAGGCGTTGGCGGAAGTCGGCGAGGCTTTGGTCGAAGCGCCTTGCGATATCGGCGACGAGGAAGAGGATCGAGCGCAACCCGGCGCGGCCGCCGCGGATGGATCGTCGCCCACGCCGCTGTCCGCTGTCGTCGGGAAGGGGCGCCAGGCCGACGAGTTTGGTGACCGCGCGGTTGGGCAGCGTGCCGATCTCGGGCAGGTCGGCCAGGAGATAGGCGACCGTCCGGTCGGCGACGCCCTTGACCGAGCGGAAGCTGCGATCGAGCGCCTCCCAGAGCGGGTCGGTGCCGATCACTGCGGCGATCTCGGCGGCGAGCGCATCGGCCTGGGCGGTGAAGAAGGCGATCGCCGCGCGCAGACTGTCCCTGGCCATGGGGTCGCGAGCGCTGTGCAGACGCTGCTTCTGGATGCCCAGATCGCCGGTCACCTGGCGCAGGCGGGTAGCGAGCGCGGTGAGCCTGTGCTGCTCGGCGGAGGGCGGCGGGGTGGCCACCATCTGTTTGGCCCCGGCGAACCGGGCGATCATCATCGCATCGATCCGGTCGGTTTTCTCCAGATAGCCCATCGCCTGGGCGAACTGGCGCACCGAGCGGGCATTGGCGATCGCGCAGGGCTGGCCGGCCTGCCACAGCGCCAGGAACGCCGTCTGTTCGATGCCGCCGCTCGCTTCCATCACCACCAGCTCGACCCGGTGCTCGCGACAATAAGCGCCCAGCTCGGCCACGCCCTGGGCGGTGTTGGCAAAGCGGCGATGCCCTGCCGCGGCAATCCAGGCGTCGAGCCACGCCTTGGACACGTCGACTCCACAATGGTTCGTCATCACGGTAACCTGCCTTGTCTGTACGACTGCTGATCCAGCGACTGTTCGGTTGTACGTGACAGCGGCGATGATCCCTGGCTCCGTCCCGGATGTGACCTTGAGGGGGATCGGGCGACACCGCCGCAGCGCCTTGGCCGGCGGCCGCCGGCCAAGGCGCATCGTCGCTTCCAACAGAACAACGACGACCCCGTCCAGATACAAGGGGGAGGACAGGGTGGGAGCTTCGTTATCAAACTCCCACCCTGTCCTCCCCCTCCACCGTTCGGCTTGCGCCGAACGGTCCCCCTCCCCCTGGCGGGGGAGGAATGAGCGTCATCAATAGAAGAAGCGGTTGTAGACCTGCACCGCGCGGCCCGAGCGGGTGTCGACCAGCACGACGTCGTTGCCGTAGCGGACCCAGCGCTGATAGCCGTAGCCCGGACGCGGCAGGCGATAGGTGCCGTAATCGTTGATCCAGTAACGCTGGCCGTAATATTCCGGCGCGAAGCGATAGCCGACGTTCACCGGACGATAGCGATAGCCGCGCGGCCCGGCATAGACGCCGCGGCGATAGACGTCGCCGTGCGTGCGGCGATAGTCGCGCCAGTCCTCGCGCAGTTCGCGGCGATCCTCGCGGACCTCGCGGCGCGCCTCGCGGATGTCGCCGCGGTCGCCATAGGCGCGGGCGCGGGCGAGATCGCGCTCGCTCTGGCGGACTTCGCGTTCGCTCTGCCGGACCTCGCGGGCGCTCTGCGCGCTCGCCGCGGAGGCGGGCAGGACGGTCGCGGCGGCGATGGCGGCGATGATGATCTTACGCATCGTAACTCTCCTCTATGGCGCGCTTCGGCCGTCGGGACGGCGAAGAGCATGGCGGCCTTTTCCGCCTATGCGGCTGAACGCACGAGGAATGTTTTGGTCAGCAAAACGAAAGCTGGGTGCGCGTGCTCGCCCTCACCCCTCGCCGGCTGCGCCGTCCCGTCCCCTCTCCCGGCGGGAGAGGGGAAAGGCGCGTAGCGCCGAGGGGTGAGGGTGGAGACGCCCTCAAATATTCCAGCGCCGCATCGCGGCGACGACCGCTTCGGGCTTTTCCCATGGCACGAAATGGCCGGCGTCGATCTTCTCGACCGTCAGCTTCGGCACATAGGGGCCGAGATCGTCGACCAGCACCGGCAGCAGCGCCGAATCGCGCATCCCCCAGATCACCAAAGTGTCCTGCGTCACCGGCGGGAAGGGGCGGTCGAGGAAGGCGGGGCGGGGCGGCGCCTCGTCCATCGCGGGGACGATGACGGTGGAGGCGCGATACCAGTTGAGCATCGCGGTCATCGCGCCCGGCTGCGACCATTCGTCGAGATAGGCGGCCTTGTCGGCGCCGGCGATGGCGTGGGTGACGTGATGCGCGAAGGTCGAGCCGAGGAATTTCTCGAGGCCGGCGCCGGTCAGGCCGCGGTCGATCGTCGTGTCGCGGAAGCGGGTGATATATTGGCTCGCCTTGCGCTGCTCGGGTTCGTCGAACAGCGCGCGCTGGAAGAGATAGGGGTGCGGCGCGTTGACGATCACCAGCCGCGCGACACGGTCGGGGCGGGCGAGCGCCGCCATCCACGCGATCGCGCCGCCCCAGTCGTGGCCGACCAGCGTGAACCGGTCGATGTTCAGGTGATCGGCGAGCGCGATGAGGTCGGCGAGAATCCTGTCGGCGGCATAGGCCTCGACGCCTTCGGGCTTCGAGGACCGGGCGAAGCCGCGCTGGTCGGGGGCGATCACATAATGGTCGCGGGCGAGGTCGGGCAGGATGCCGCGCCACGTCCGGTGCGATTCGGGGAAGCCGTGAAGCAGGATCACCGGTGGCCGGTCGGGCGCGCCGGCGATGGCGACGTCGAGTTCGACGCCGGTGGGAAGGGCGATGCGCTGTACCGCTGGGGTCATGGGGCTCTCCTGTTGCTGCACCGTCCCTGTTTCGTCATTCCCGCGGCGGCGGGACTGACAGAGGAGGTCAGGGATAGCTCACCGTATTCGGGACTTCGGGGATGGGGATCCATTCCTTGTCGTCGCCGGGGACGACGGGAAATTCTCCCGCCTTCCATGCGCGTTTGGCCTCGTTGATCCGCTCGCGGCTCGACGAGACGAAATTCCACCAGACGTGGCGCGGGGTGCGGAAGGCGTCGCCGCCCGCCAGCATCGCGCGACCGCCGCTGCCCGAGCGCAGCGTCGCGGCGATGCCCGGACGCAGCACGTAGAGCTTCATCGGTTCGAGCGGCACGCCCTCCAGCGTCGCCTCGCCCATTGCGAGATAGACGGCGCGTTCCTCGGCGGCGGCGTCGATCGGCACGCTCGCGCCGGGGTCGAGCACGATGTCGGCGTAGATCGTGCCGGCGTAGGTGGTGGTCGGGGCGCGCTGGCCCCACAGATCGCCCATGATGATGCGCGCGCGGGCGCCATGCGCGGCGATCGTCGGCAATTCCGCCTTAGCGACATGTTCGAAGCCGGGGGCCATCTCCTCCTGCGCCTCGGGCAGCGCGAGCCAGGTCTGGATGCCCGACAGCGCCGGGCCGGCCTCCCGCTCGTCGCCGGGCGAGCGTTCCGAATGGACGATGCCATGACCTGCGGTCATCAGATTGACCGCGCCGGGTTCGATCCGCTGGCTCGTGCCGAGCGAATCGCGATGGTCGATTGCCCCGTCGAACAGATAGGTCACGGTTGCGAGGTTGATGTGCGGGTGCGGCCGCACGTCGATGCCGTTGCCGATCTCGAGATGCGCCGGCCCCATCTGGTCGAAGAACAGGAACGGGCCGACCATCGTCCGCTCCTTGTTGGGGAGGGTGCGGTGGACCTTGAAGCCGCCGAGGTCGTGGGTGACCGGGGTGATCGTCTGGAGCACGAAGTCATCGAGCACGGGCAGGCTCCGTTTCGCTGAGAAGCTGTTCGAGATCAGCAGGATAGATGGTTTCGGGCCAATCGGCCAGTTCGGCCCGCGCAAACCAGCGCGAGCCGGCGAGGACGCGTTGCTCCAATTCGGTGAGCGCGCCGGCCTTCACCTCGTGCTGGTCGATGTCGATGCGGAAATAGCGTTCGTCGGCGATTACCTCGACGCGTTCGAAGGTGAGGAATTCGCAGGTGCGCTGCGCCACCTCCGGTCCGCAGTCGAGGTCGAGGCCGACCTCTTCCCACAATTCGCGGCGGGCGGCCTGCCCGTAGCTTTCGCCGGGATCGACCGCGCCGCCGGGGGTGCACCAGAGCGGCGGGCGATCGTCCGGGGTGAAGCGCATCAGCAGGACGCGGTCCTCGCCGTCGACGAGGAGGATGCGTGCGGCGGGGCGGGGGATGCGGGCCATAGGCGGACCCTAACCGGTCGCGGCGGCGGCGCGAAGGCGGCAATGGTGAAACGGTGATGTTCCGCGCTTGCCAAGGGCTTGTCCGGCCCCCCCCCGTTCGCCCTGAGCCTGTCGAAGGGCGTTGAGACTCACCTGTGCTTCGACAGGCTCAGCACGAACGGTTGGTCGGAGAAGGGCGTCTTGGGCGCTACGCCGCGTCGAGTTCGGGATAGTGGCGGAAGATGCCGTCGGTGTTGAAAGGCAGGCGGCGGTCGCTGGCCAGATAGGCGCGGACGCCGGGCAGGTCGGCGACCGCGGCGTGCAGGCGCAGGAGGGCGGGGTAGCGCGGCGCCAGCGTCTTCATCCGCTGGGGAAACATGTAGCGAAGCCCCTCGACGAGCTGGAACAGCGAGGTGTCGCCATAGGTCCAGCGATCGGCGAACAGCCAGTCGCCGGACCCTTGCGCGGCGGCCTCGAAATGGTCGAGATATTTGGGCAGGCGCTCGTCGCGGAATTGCGCGGCGGCGCGGGCGGCCTCGGGTTTCTGGTCGTCGTAATAGTCCATCATCGCGACCGGGTGATGGACGTTGTGCACCTCGGCGACGATGTCGGCGATCGTCAGTTGCAGCTGGTCGAGCCAGTAGCGGTCGGCGGGGCCTGACGGCGCCAGATCGTGCTGCTGGCCGAGATAGTGGAGGATGTTGGCGACCTGCGCGATCGCACGGCCGTCGAGCGCCAGATAGGGCGGGGCATAGGGGCCGCGGCCGGTCTTCGCGCGCGCTTCCAGATCCTGCATCATCGCCTCGGCGCCCTGGGTGCGGGCGCAATCCTCGTACGGAATGCCGGCGGCTTCGAGCGCGAGGCGGACGAACTCGCCGCGGCCCTGGATCGTCGGCCAATACCACAGGTGATAGACCATGCGCTTACTCCCCGGGGGCGCGGGCCTTGATGGCGAGCGCGTGGATGCGCGTCGACAACAGATCGGCGAGCGCATGGTTCACCGCACGCTGGCGCGCGACGCGGCTGGCGCCGGCGAAGGCAGGGCTTTCGACGATGACGGTGAAGTGCGATTCGCCGGTGCCGTCGTCGCCCATATGGCCGGCGTGGAGGTGGCTGTCATTGCTGACCTCGAGATGGGTGGGGGCGAGCGCGGCGGTGATACGGGCGGCGATGATGTCGGCGAGCGGGCCGGTAGCGGTGTCGGTCATCGCGCCTATATATCGGCATTGCGCCAATTAGGGAGCGTTCGTGACGCGCGCGAGTGAGAAGAAGGACCGGCCGCAGACGCGGTTCCACGGTCGGATGGAAGCCCAGGGCCGCGTCTGCGCCGAACCGGGATGCGAGGAGCCGGGCGAGTTCCGCGCGCCGCCGCTGGAAGGCGCGGCGACGGGCAACGGGCCGGGTGCATTCCGATGGATGTGCCTCGACCATGTGCGCGCGTTCAACAGCCGCTACAATTATTTCGACGGCATGACCGCCGACGAGATCCATCAGGCGCAACGGCCGATGGCGGGCTGGGAGAATGAGACGCGTGCCTTCGCGCGGGCGGGCTATGGCGACCAGGGGCCGCGCTGGGCGGATTTCAACGATCCGCTCGATGCGATCGGCGCGCGGTTCCGTCGCGAGGTCGCGCCCGAGCGGAACGACGGCAAGCCGCTGTCGGGGCAGGATCGCGCGAGCCTCAAGGTGCTTGGGCTGGCGGCGGATGCCGACCGGCAGGCGCTGCGCAAACGCTATTCGGAGCTGGTGCGGCAATATCACCCCGACCGCAACGGCGGCGACCGCAGCCACGAGGCGCGGCTGCAATCGGTGATCGCGGCCTATCAGCAATTGCGACAGGCGCCGGCCTTCGTCTGATCGGGGGCCGCGTCTATTCGCTCCCCAGGCGCCGTGCGATCGCCTCCAACTGGTCGGCGGCGGCGTTCCACCCTGCCTCGAACCCCATTGCGGCGTGGCTGGCCTTCGCCTCCGCCGTCCAGTGCCGCGCGGTCGCCGTGTAGCGCGTGCCGCCGGCCTCTTCGGCGAACGAATCGATCCGTACCATGAACGGGCCGGCGGGGTGCCAGCCCGCGGTGAAGGCGTCGGTCGCGACGATGCGCACCTGCGGCACCACCTCGAGATAGACGCCTTCGAGCCGGTTTTCCTCGCCGCCGGGGCCGCGCATGACGATCTGCGAACGGCCGCCGGCGACGAGCTCCTGCGTTACGAATTCGGCGGTCCAGGGCCTGGGGCAGAACCACGCGCCGGTATCCTCGGTCCATGCCCGCCATACGGCGGCGACCGGCGCGTCGATCAGGCGGGTGATCGACAATTCGTGCGCTTCGGTCATGCGGTGGCGCTCCGGCGCGGACCGACGAGGCCGATCTGGCTGCCGTCGGGATCGAGGATATTGGCGGAATAGTCGCCGCCGGGGATCTCGTCCGGGCCCTGGATCAACGTGCCGCCCGCCGCCTGCGCAGCCGCGATCGCCGTATCGATCTCGGCGACGAGGACATAGCTGTTCCAGCGTGCCGGTGCCTGCGTGCTGACGCTCGACATGACGGCGCCGGGTCGCGCGTCGCCGGCGGCGAAGAAGGTATAGTCGCCCATCTCGCCCATCGGCATCGCGCCCGCCTCGGTCCAGCCGAATAGGGCCCCGTAGAAGGCGAGCGCGCCGTCGGGATCCGGGGTCGCGAGCTCGATCCAGACGGCGTGGCCGACGGCATCGGGGACCTGCGAGAAGGGGGCAGCCTCATCCTGCGCGACGGGCCGCATCAGCCGGAGGTCGACCCCCTGCGGATCGCGCAGGATCGCGATCGTGCCGACGTGCGGGATGGCCATCGGCGCGAGCAGGATCGTAGCGCCGCGCTGCTGTGCGAGGGCGAGCGTCGCCGCGATATCGCGCGTCGCGAAATAGATGCCCCACCCGCCGTTCGGCGGCGCACCCGGCGGGGGCGCCATCATCCCGGCGACGCTGACGCCGTCTGGGGCTGCGGCGAGCAAATAGCCGCCATGTTCGGGCGTCGGCGACGGCTGCGTCGTCCAGCCGAGGACGCGGTCGTAGAAGCGCGCGGCGCGGGCCGGATCGGGCGCCGTCAGTTCGAACCAGATCGGCAAGCCGTCGGTCAGTGGCATCGCAAAGCCCCCGTCAGGATTGGAACAGCAAGGTAAAGCCGCCGTAGATCATGCGCTTGCCATCGAAGGGCAGCGCTTCGGGTGCGGTCTCCATCCGGGGATCGGCCATCGCCGCGGCCATGCCGGCGTCGCGGACCGCCTTCGACGGCCATTCGATCCACGAGAAGACGACGCTTTCGCCGTCCTCGCGCTGCGTCGCCAGCGGGAAGCTGGTGCGCGTGCCGGGCGGGACGTCGTCGCCCCATGCCTCGACGACGCGAGTCGCGCCGTGATCGAGGAAGATCGGTGCCGATCGGGCAGCGAGCGCGACATAGGCGTCGCGGTCGCGCGCGGCGAGCAGGAAGCCGTCGACATAGCCGGTGGCGGGCGAGGGCGCGCCCTGATCGACGACGACCTCGAAGCCGCCATAGATCATCCGCGCGCCGTCGAACGGCATCGTCTCGATCAGCGCCGCCATCTCGGGAGCGGCCATCACCTGTGCAGCGGCGGCGTTGCGCGTCGCCTTGTCGGCATATTCGATCCAGCTGAACACCACCGTCTCGTCCGGGGTCGCCTGCACGGCGCGATCGAAATCGGTGTGCGTGCCATGGGGGACATCGTCGCCCCAGGCTTCGCCCTGCCGCCCGGCACCCGCCGCCTGCAAGACCGCCCAGCCTTGCATCGCATGGCGACGATAGGCATCGCGTCGTGCACTCGGCACGGCGGTGACGAAGCCGTCGATATAGCGCATCGGCTCGCTCTCCTTTTTTCAAGGGATTACCTGCCTTTTCCGCTCCTGCGTCAAGCCCCGCGCGTACGATCGCGGTCGCGGCGGCTTGACGGCGGGGCAATCCGTTTCCACTGGATAGGCGATGCGCCATTCGCTCGCTTCGCGCGTTGGGGAGGGCCGCCTCTGATTTGCCCAGCTTCGAAACGGTGCCCCGACCCGATGACCGATATCCCCAATACCCAGCCCGACAGCCGCGAGACGACGATCCTCGATGCCCCCGACAAGATGGTCGGCATCCGCGAGCTGTTCGGCATCGACAGCGACATGCAGGTGCCCGCGTTCAGCGAGGCGGACGAACGCGTCCCCGATCTCGACCCCGCCTATGTCTTCGATCCGGACACGACGCTGGCGGTGCTGGCGGGCTTCGCGCACAACCGGCGCGTGATGGTGCAGGGCTATCACGGCACCGGCAAGTCGAGCCATATCGAGCAGGTCGCGGCGCGGCTCAACTGGCCGTGCATCCGCATCAACCTCGACGCGCATATCAGCCGTATCGACCTGATCGGCCGCGACGCGATCGTGCTGCGCGACGGCCAGCAGGTGACCGAATTCCGCGAGGGCCTGTTGCCGTGGGCGTTGCAGACGCCGACCGCTCTGGTGTTCGACGAATATGACGCGGGGCGGCCCGACGTGATGTTCGTGATCCAGCGTGTGCTTGAGACCGAGGGCAAGCTGACCTTGCTCGACCAGAATCGCGTGATCCGCCCGAATCCGTGGTTCCGGCTGTTCGCGACCGCCAATACGGTCGGCCTCGGCGACACCAGCGGCCTGTATCACGGCACGCAGCAGATCAACCAGGGCCAGATGGACCGCTGGAACATCGTCGTCACGCTCAACTATCTGCCGGCGGCGGTCGAATCGCAGATCGTGCTCGCCAAGTCGGGCGAGTACGACAAGCCCGAGGGCAAGAAGACGGTCGAACAGATGGTCCGCGTCGCCGACATGACGCGCAAGGGCTTCGTCAACGGCGACATCTCGACGGTGATGAGCCCGCGCACGGTGATCACCTGGGCGCAGAACACGCTGATCTTCGGCGACGTCGGCTTCGCCTTCCGCTTGAGCTTCCTCAACAAGTGCGACGAGAACGAGCGGCCGCTGGTGGCGGAATATTTCCAGCGCGTGTTCGGCAAGGACCTGCCGGAGAGCGTGGTGGGGAAAGCGTAAGGATCGGATGACGAAGGCCGAGGCTCTCGAACGGTTGCGTGCGCGTGAGCCCGAATTGCGCCAGCTCGGGATCACGCGTCTGTCGATCTTCGGATCGACGGCGCGCGACGAGGCGCGGCCGGACTCGGACGTCGATCTGGTCGCGACGGTGGATTATGATGCGGTCCGTGCGCTCGGCCCGTTCGGCTTCTTCGGGATCGAGGGCCGGATCGAGGACATGCTCGGCGTCAGGGTCGACTTCATGACGGAGGCGTCGCTGGAGCCGCGGTTGCAGGCGCAGGTCGATCGGGATCGTGTTCATGTCTTTTGATCGTATCGAAAGCCGTCTTCACCATATCGTCGACAACGCCGACCGGATCTCGGTCTATCTCGACGGCTACGATTACGATCGCTTCCGGGCGGACCAGCTGGTCGCGGATGCGGTCGAACGGTGTATCGAACGGATATCGGAAGCGGTCGTGCAGATAGGTGCGGAAGCCGTCGCGGCGCTCGCTCTCCCGGTACCGTTCAACGATGTGAGCAGTCTCGGTAATCGCCTGCGCCACGAATACAGCCGGGTCGATGCGCAGGTCATCTACGATACGGCGCGCACCGATATCCCCGCGCTGCGGGATGCCGCGCAACGCGCACTGGAAAACTGATGGCAAACGATACCCCTCTCGACCGGTTCAAGGCGGTGCTCGCCGGGACGGCGCGCGCGATCGCGGAGGAGCCGGAGGTCGAACTCGGCTTCACCGCGGATGCGCCGGCGCAGTCTGGCAAGCATATCAAGGTGCCGATGCCGGCGCGCACGCTTCCCGCCGAACAGGTGGCGGAGGCGCGCGGCTTTTCCGACGGCTTCGCCTTGCGGTTGCGCCATCACGACGATGCGCTCCATACGCGTTACGCGCCCGCCGAGGCGGTGGCGCGATCGGTGTTCGACGCGGTCGAGAGCGCGCGGGTCGAGGCGCTCGGCAGCCGCGGTTATGCGGGCATCGCCGACAATCTGGCGCATGCGCTCGAAGTGCGGATGCGCAGCGATCCGATTACCCGCGCCCGGACGCGCGAGGAGGTGCCGCTGGCCAGCGCCCTGTCGCTGCTGGTGCGCGAGAGACTGACCGGGCTGGAGGCACCTGCCGCCGCCGCGCCCGGCCTTGCATTGGTGCGCGAATGGATCGACGCGCGCACCGACCTGTCGAGCCTCGCGCTCGCGCTCGACGACCAGCGCGCGTTCCAGGGGCTTGCGATGAAGATGCTCGAGGAGCTCGAGCTGGTCGAGGGCGAGGTCTTGCCCGAAAACGCCGACGAGGGCGGCTCGGAGGACGAAGGCACCGACGAGCAGCAGCAGGACGAAGGCGAGGAGGATCAGGAGCAGGAGGGCGGCCAGGGCGAAGGCGAGGTCGACGCGCGCGGCGAGGCGCAGGAATCGGACAGCGACGACGGCGAGGGCGAGGAATTCGGCGACCAGTCGATGGACGACCTCGACGGCGAACCCGGCGACGACGGTGACGAGGGGATGCAGCCGGTGCGCCCCAACCGCCCGAACAGCGACTTCATGCCGCAGTTCGAATATAAGCCGTGGACGACGCAGTTCGACGAGGTCGTCGCCGCCACCGATTTGTGCGACGCCGAGGAACTGGCACGGCTGCGCGGCTATCTCGACCAGCAGCTCGCGCATCTGCAATCGGCGGTGTCGAAGCTCGCCAACCGGTTGCAGCGGCGACTGATGGCACAACAGTCGCGGTCGTGGGATTTCGATCAGGACGAGGGGATGCTCGACGCGGCGCGGCTGGCGCGTGTCGTCGTCACGCCCGGCCAGTCGCTGAGCTACAAGATCGAGCGCGAGACCGATTTCCGCGACACGGTGGTGACGCTGCTGATCGACAATTCGGGGTCGATGCGCGGGCGGCCGATCGGCATCGCCGCGATCAGCGCCGATATCCTCGCGCGCACGCTGGAGCGCTGCGGCGTCAAGACCGAAATCCTCGGCTTCACTACCCGCGCGTGGAAGGGCGGGCAGGCGCGCGAGACGTGGCTGGCCGCGGGGCGGCCGCCGCAGCCGGGGCGGCTCAACGACATCCGCCACATCGTCTACAAGAAGGCGGACGAGCCGTGGCGGCGCGCGCGCACCAACCTCGGCCTGATGATGCGCGAGGGGCTGCTTAAGGAGAATATCGACGGCGAGGCGCTGCTCTGGGCGCACAGCCGGCTGCTCGCGCGGCCCGAGGAGCGGCGCATCCTGATGGTGATCAGCGACGGTGCGCCGGTCGACGATTCGACGCTGTCGGTCAATTCGGGCAGCTATCTGGAGCGGCATCTGCGCCAGGTGATCGGCTGGATCGAGGGCAAGTCGCCGGTCGAGCTGGTCGCGATCGGCATCGGCCACGACGTGACGCGCTATTACGCACGCGCGGTGACGATCATGGACGCCGAGCAACTGGGCGGGACGATCATCGAACAATTGGCGGCGCTGTTCGACACGCCGTGACGTAAGGCACGGAATAGCTGGTAAAAGTTTCCCCTACCTGCTTCGGTATGCGGCTGGTGGGCGAGGGGATGGGTGTGGACGTTGCGAAGGACCGGGCCTTGCGCCCGCACGGCCGGGAGTCGGCGGGTTGAACCGGTCCGCGCTTCGGATCCTCGCCGGGTTGGCGCTCGGGTTGATCGGCGGGGCGATCGTCAGCGGGCGGGCGTTCGCCGTGCCGCTAACCGCGGTGACCGGGCCGGTCGGGCGGCTGTGGCTTGATGCGTTGACGATGACGGTGGTGCCGCTCGTCTTCTCTTTGCTCGTCACCGGTATTCTCGGCGCGGCGCAGGACGCGCGGCAGGATCGGGTGGCGTTGCGCGCCTTGCTCTGGTTCGCGGCGTTGCTGTGCGGCGGGTGTCTGGCGGCGGCGGCGAGCACGACGTTGCTGCTGCACCTGTGGCCGGTCGGTGATGCGGCGGCGTTGCGGCCGGTGGGTGCGGTGCCAGCGATCGGCGGGGCGGGGGACTGGTTCGGCAACATCATCCCGGCCAATCCGATCAAGGCGGCGGCGGAGACGGCGATGGTCCCGCTCGTCGTCTTCGCACTGTTCTTCGGCTTCGCCGCGACGCGCGTCGCGCCCGAGCTGCAGCGCGCGTTGCAGACGATGTTCCGGGCGATCGCCGAGACGATGCTGGTGATCGTGCAATGGGTGCTGCTGGTCGCGCCGATCGGCGTGTTCGCGCTCGCCTTCGGGCTCGGTGCGCGGGCGGGGAGCGGCGCGGTGGCGGTGCTCGCGCACTATGTCGTGATCGTCGCCTGCGCGTGCCTGCTGATCGGCGTGCTCGCCTATGTCGTCGTGCTCGTCTTCGGCGGGCTGTCGCCGCTGCGCTTCGCCAAGGCGGCGCTGCCGGCGCAGGTCGTTGCGCTCTCGACGCAATCCTCGCTGGCGACGCTGCCGGCGATGGTCGAGGCGGCGCCCGCATTGGACGTCGCGCGCAATGCGGCGGGGATCGTTCTGCCGCTCGCCGTGTCGATCTTCCGCGCCGCGAGCGCCGCCGCCAATATCGCGGTCGCGCTGTATCTGGCGGCGGTCTACGGCATGTCGCCGGGGATCGGCATGGTGGTGACGGGCGCGCTGGTCGCGGCGGCGGTCAGCCTCGCCGCCGTCGGGCTGCCGGCGCAGGTGTCGTTCTTCGCGACGATCGGGCCGGTGTGCCTCGCGCTCGGCGTGCCCGTCGAGCTGTTGCCGCTGCTGCTCGCGGTCGAGACGATCCCCGATCTGTTCCGCACGGTCGGCAACGTCACCGCCGACATGGCGGTGATGCGGCTAGCCGGCGCGGGTGATCACCGCGGCGACCAGCGCGATGCGATCGACGTCGCGGTATAGGGCATTCTCCAGTTCCTCGCCGAACACGTCGGGGTCGATCTCGCGATAGCGCATCGTACAGCCGCGCGCGGCCGCCGCCTCGGCGAGCGCGGCGGCGAGCTGGTCGTGGCCGCGGACGATCGCACTGCCGGTGTAGAGGATCAGCCGGCCGGCGGGGGCGAGCCGGTCCATCGCCATCACTGCCATGTCGAGCGATACCTGCCCGCCGTGCATCGCGCCGCCGTGACGGTACAGTCGTTTGCCGCTGTCGATGACGTAGGGCGGGTTGGCGGTGGCGACGTCGATGGGACCCGGGATGGTGGCGAGGCTGTCGCTTTCATGAAAGTCGGCGGTGATGCCGGCCGCGGCGGCGTTGATGCGCGCGAAGCGGAGCGCCGCCGGATTGACGTCGGTCATATGGATGCGCAGCCCCGGGCAAGCGGTCGCGGCGACGATGCCGCCGACGCCCGAGCCGGTACCGATGTCGACCATCTGCGCGCCGGCGCGCACCGGGCAGTCGCGCAGTTCGTCGCGGATCAGGTCGGCGAACCGATAGCTGTCCGGGCCGAAGAAGACCGCATCGGCGGCGTCGGTGGGATGAGCGGAATGGACGAAGAGATGATCGTGGAGCCGCGAGACGCGGATCGTCGCGCGGCGGCGATCCCCGGCCGGTACGGTGACGCCGGCACGGTCGAGCAGCGCCTCGATCGCCGCGTCGCAGTCGCCGGGGCGATAGGGCAGGCTCCAGCCGAGCATGTCCTCGACGCAGCGCGCCGCCTGCCGGTCGGCGCGGGCGAGGACGCGGGCGTGGGTCGCCGGGGTCGGGGTGACGAACCGATGGTCGCGGTCACGCAACAGGGCGAGGAGATGCCGCAGCTCGGCGTCCGCCGATCGAACCGCCGGCTGGTCCGGTCTCGACACCCGCATCTCTCCATGACTCGTTGATGTGGCGTAACGTCTTGCGATGGTGCGGGTTCCTGTGGGCCCGGGGGGCGCGGTGTTCGGCCGGTTCCGCGTTATGTCGAAACGGGTCAAGCCCTCTCGCCCATGGAGCAGCATGGTGCTCCTGCGAAAGCAGGAGCCCAGAGTCGAGCGAGCTAACGCCTTGTGACGCTTGGGACTCCTGGGCTCCTGCTTTCGCAGGAGCACTGGGATAGCTTCGCAGAAGGCTTCGAGCAGGGTCTGGTGCGATCGTGGGTACCGCTCCGCCCCGATCGCTGGCGGCCCGGCGCGGGATCGTTGTAAGGCGGTCGCGCTTTGACGCAGCGCGACAGGATCAGCGGAGACGATATGACCAAGACGGCTTTCATCACCGGCGCGACCGCCGGCATCGGCGCGGCGGCGGCGACGGCGTTCGTGGGTGCGGGGTGGCGCGTGATCGCCACCGGGCGGCGGGTCGAGCGGCTCGACGCGTTGCGCGCGCGGCTCGGCGAGGCGGTGCATACGCTCGCCTTCGACGTCGCCGACGAAGCGGCGGCGGGCAAGGCGATCGCCGGATTGCCCGAGGACTGGCGCGACATCGATCTGCTGATCAACAACGCCGGCCTCGCGCTCGGCACCCGGCCGGCGCAGGAGGCGAACCTCGACGACTGGCGGACGATGATCGCGACCAACGTCACCGCTCTGGTGTCGCTGACCCACCGGCTGCTGCCGGCGCTGATTGCGCGGCGCGGGGCGATCATCAACCTGTCGTCGGTGGCGGCGACCTATCCGTATAGCGGCGGCAACGTCTATGGCGGCACCAAGGCGTTCGTCGAGCAATACTCGCTCGGCCTGCGCTCCGACCTGCACGGCAAGGGGGTGCGCGTCACTTCGATCGAACCGGGGATGGTCGAGACCGAATTCACCACGGTGCGCACCGGTGGCGACCAGGCGGCGTCGGACGCGCTCTACAAGGGCGCCGATCCGATGACCGCGGAGGATATCGCCGCGACGATGCTGTGGGTCGCGACGCTGCCGCCGCATCTCAACATCAACCGGCTGGAGCTGATGCCGGTCAGCCAGTCGTTCGCCGGCTTTCAGGTCGCGCGCGCGGGCTGATCCGCCTCGGCGCAGGGGTCGCGCAGCCGGCCCGACAGGAAGGCGATCAGCGCCTCGACCCGCGCCGGGCGCAGCGCGCTCGGCGGGGTGAGCAGATGCAGGCCGATCGCCGCGGTGGACCAGTCGGGCAGGATCGGCACTACCGCACCGCTGCTGATATGCGGGCCGACGATGAAGCCGGGCAGGCGTGCGATGCCGAGCCCGGCGATCAGCGTCGGCAGCAGGGCCTCGCCGCTATTGGCGATCAGCGGCCCCTGCGGACGGATTGCGACGTCGCTGCCGTCGGCATGCTGGAAGCGCCACGGCGCGAGCACGTTGGAATAGCCGAGCACGCGGTGGCGGGCGAGCTCTGAGGGATGCGCCGGCGTGCCGTGCGCGGCGAGATAGGCGGGGGCTGCGACCAGATGCGTCCTGACGTCGCACAGCCGGCGACCGCGCAGGCTGCTGTCGGGCAGGTCGCCGATGCGCAGCGCGACGTCGAAGCCTTCGGCGACGATGTCGACGCGCGCGTCGGACAGATGCAGGTCGATCTCGATGCCGGGATGGGCGGCGAGGAATTCCGCGAGCAGCGGCGCGACGTTGCGCACGCCGAAGCTCATCGGCGCGGCGAGGCGGACGCGGCCGGTCGGTGCGCTCAGCGCATCGCGGGCGGCTTCCTCCGCGGCCTGCGCCTCGGCGAGGATGCGCGCGGCGTGCGCGGCGAGCGGCTTGCCCGCCTCGGTCAGCGCGAGCCGGCGAGAGGTACGGTGGAACAGCGACTGGCCGATCTGCTCTTCGAGGCGGGTGATCGCCTTCGACACGGTCGCCTTGCTGAGGCCGATCGCATCGGCGGCGGCGCTGAACGAATTATGCTCGGCGACGGCGGCGAAGATCGCCCAGGCTTCGAGATCGGGTAGGCGCATCATGGTCCCTTCGGCAGGCCGGGGAACCTAGCGTGGAAACGGTCGGTTTCCAGCGTTTCCGTTTACGCACCGTCCCGACGGGACCATTTAGGGTGCGACACGCACATTGGAGACGTTCGGATGACCAAGGTTCTGGTGCTCTATTATTCGTCCTACGGCCATATCGAACAGATGGCCGACGCCGTCGCCGAGGGCGCGCGCGCCGGCGGGGCGGAGGTCGATATCCGCCGCGTCACCGAGACGGCGCCCGCCGAGGTGGTCAAGGCCGCGCATTTCAAGACCGACACCGCGCATCCCGAGATCGAAGGCCCGGACGCGCTTGCGAATTATGACGCGATCATCGTCGGCGCGCCGACCCGCTATGGCCGGATGCCGGCGCAGATGGCGGCCTATTGGGACACCACCGGTGGCCTGTGGGCGAAGGGTGCGCTGGTCGGCAAGGTCGGCGGCGCGTTCACCTCGACCGCCAGCCAGCATGGCGGGCAGGAAACGACGCTGTTCTCGATCATCACCAACCTGCTGCATCATGGCATGACGATCGTCGGTCTGGACTATGGTTTCCAGGGCCAGATGGGCGTCGACGAGGTCCGCGGCGGCTCGCCTTATGGCGCGACGACGATCTCGGCAGGCGACGGTTCGCGCCAGCCGCATGAGGAGGAACTGGCGGGTGCGCGCTATCAGGGCAAGCGGATCGCCGAGACGGCCGCAAAGCTGAAGTGAGGCGAGGGGCGGCCTGCACGCGCGCGGGCCGCCTTCGCATCCAATCCGTCACCCCGGACTGGTTCCGGGGTCCACCGGGCCATGGGGGCATGGTCTCCCCTCCTGCCAATCTCCTCGCCGCAGAGTGGACCCCGGAACGAGTCCGGGGTGACGGGTTTTTCCGGGCGACGTGACGAGCCCATATCACTGCCCCGCGCGTGGCGCTCCGCCGCAAACGCGCCTACACCCGTGGCATGCCGACCCAGCCGCCCCGCCTGCCGCCGCCCGCGCCCGAGGATGCCGCGGCGCGCAACATGCGGTTGCTCGTGCTGCTGCGCTGGATGGCAGTCGGCGGGCAGGCGGCGGCGATCCTGATCGTCCATTACGGGCTCGGCATCCACCTGCCGGTCGTCGCGATGGGGGTGGTGCTCGCCGCGCTCGTCATGCTCAATGCGATGACGTGGCTTGGCCATCCGCATTGGCCGGTGACCAATTTCCAGCTGTTCGGTTCGCTCGCCTGCGACGTCGTCGCGCTGTCGGTGCAGCTCTATCTCAGCGGCGGGGCGTCCAATCCGTTCGTCTCGCTTTACCTGTTGCAGGTGGTGATGGGCGCGGTGCTGCTCCACGCCTGGTCGAGCTGGGCGCTGGTCGCGCTGACGACGGTGGCGTTCGGGCTGGTCGCGCTGCTCAGCCCGCCGCTGGCGCTGCCGCCGTGGTTCGCGACGCGGCTGTCGCCGGTCTATGTGATCGGGTTGTGGGCCAATTTCGTGCTCGCCGCGGTGCTGCTCGTGCTGTTCGTGACGCGGATCGCCGCCAACCTCCGCAGCCGCGACGCGCATCTCGCCGCGATGCGCCAGCGGGCCGCCGAGGAGGATCATATCGTCCGCATGGGCCTGCTCGCCAGCGGCGCGGCGCACGAACTCGGCACGCCGCTGTCGTCGATCCTCGTGCTGCTCGGCGACTGGAAGAGCGAGGCGGCGATCCGCGCCGAACCGCGCCTCGCCGCCGAGGTCGACGAGATGCAGGCGGAGGTGATGCGCTGCAAGACGATCGTGTCGGGCATCCTGTTCGCCGCGGGCGAGGTGACCGGCGAGGCGCCCGAACGCACGACGCTGCGCCGGTTCCTGTCGGGAATCGTCGCGGTCTGGCCGGGGACGGTGACGTTCGAGGACCGGATCGGCGACGACCGGCCGATCGTATCCGACCGCGCGCTGGGGCAGGCGCTGACCAATCTGCTCGACAATGCCGCGGAGGCGGGCGCCTCGGCGATCACGCTGACCGCGGCGGTGGAGGAGGCGGTGATCGTGCTGACCGTGCGCGACGATGGCAGCGGCTTTCCGCCCGCGGTGCTCGCCGGGATCGGCAAACCGTATAACACCAGCAAGGAGCGGCGCGGCGCGGGGCTGGGGCTGTTTCTCGCCACCAACGTGCTGCGCACGCTCGGCGGGACGCTGGCGGCGCGCAATATCGCGGGCGGCGCGGAGATGGTGCTGCGGCTGCCGGTGGCGGCGCTGGCGTTGGAGGAGGGGGCATGAGCGAGCGGCGGCTGCTGATCGTCGAGGACGATGCCAATTTCGCGCGGACGCTGGGGCGCTCGTTCGAGCGGCGCGGCTATGCGGTGACGATGCTGCCCGGGCCGGACGGGCTGGAGGCGGCGGTGGCCGACTTCAGGCCCGATCATGCGGTGGTCGACCTGCGGCTGGGCGGCGCGTCGGGGCTGGCCTGCGTGGCGACGATCCATGCAATCGATCCGGGCATCAAGATCGTCGTGCTGACCGGCTTCGCCAGCATCGCGACCGCGGTCGAGGCCATCAAGCTCGGCGCGACCAACTATCTGACCAAGCCCGCCAATACCGACGATATCGAGGCGGCGTTCGCGCGGATCGACGGCGATGCCGGCGCGACGATCGCCGCGGCGCCGCCGACCTCGATCAAGACGCTGGAATGGGAGCATATCCACCAGACGCTGGCGGACGTCGACTTCAACATCTCCGAAGCGGCGCGGCGGCTGGGGATGCACCGGCGGACGCTGGCGCGGAAGCTCGACAAGCGGCACATGGGGTAGACATTACTCCTCCCCCTGGCGGGGGAGGAATTGGTTTTACTTCAGCAGCTTGGGTGCCTCCTGCTGGATCACGTCGCGGATCTTGCTGGCGAACAGGCCGAGGAAGCCGGGCAGGTCGACGATCGCATGGACGTTGCTGTCTGATACCGTCGCGCGGCAGCCGATCGTCTGGCCCATCGCGCCGACAGTGAAATGCATCGTATCGCCTTCCCAGCGATGCTCGACCTGCGCGCCGCCGGGGATCAGCCGGCCGATCTTGCCGATGCCGCCGTCGAGCCGCTCGCGGACCGCGGTCTTGCCGAGCTGATGGGGAATGTCGAGTTCGATCGGGGCGCTCATATCTGGTCCTTCGTCGTGGCGAACAGCATCGCATCGTTCCCGAACGCCTTGAACTCGAGCGCGTTGCCCGACGGGTCGGAGAAGAACATCGTCGCCTGCTCGCCCGCCTCGCCGCGGAAGCGGACGTGCGGCTCGATCCCGAAGCGTACGCCCGCGGCGGCGACGCGCTCGCTCAGCGCCTGCCAGTCGGCCATGGTGAGGACGACGCCGAAATGGGGGACGGGGACGTGGTGGCCGTCGACTTCGTTGGCGACCTGCACGGCGCGGGCGGCGGGGTCGAGATGCGCGACGATCTGATGGCCGAACAGGTCGAAGTCGATCCATTGCTCGCTGGAACGGCCCTCGGGGCAGCCGAGCACGCCGCCGTAGAAGGCGCGCGCCGCGGCGAGATCGTGGACCGGGAAGGCGAGATGGAAAGGGCGTAGGGACATGTGGCGAAGGTAGGGGAGGGTAGGGGCTCGCGCTACCGCAATTCCTTCGTTGACGGGGAGGGCTACTAAATGCCGGCGGCGGGAGGTTCGATCGGCGTCCTCATCAGGTCCGTCACCCCGGACTCGTTCCGGGGTCCACCGGGCCGCAAGGGAACGGTGCCGCCTCAAGCCTTTCTCCTCGCCGCAGAGTGGACCCCGGAACGAGTCCGGGGTGACGGGGTGGGCGTGGAAGACGCGGGGCCGACTTGAGCGTTCCTATGCGACAGCCTTGCCCGGCGGGGGAGGACATCGCCTTTGCCGCACGCTACACGGCGCCGCATGCCCGCCTTGCTCTCCCGCCGTCCCGCCCTCGTCGCGCTGATCCTCGGGGCGATCGCCGCGACCGGGTTCGCGCCGTTGCAGTTCTGGCCGTTGACGCTGGTCGGGCTCGCCGGGCTCGCCGCGCTCGTCCAGCGCGCCGATACCGGCCGGCGGGCGCTATGGCTCGGCTGGTGTTGGGGCGTCGGGCATTTCACGATCAACAACAACTGGTTCCAGCACGCCTTCGACTTTCAGGACAAGATGCCGCCGGTGCTCGGCTATTTCGCCGCGGTCGGGCTGGCGCTGTATCTGGCGATCTTCCCGATGGCCGCTGCGGGCATCGGCTGGCGCTTCGGCCGCGGCGCACGGCCCGATGCCGGTTATGCGCTGGTCTTCGCGGCGGCGTGGATCGCCAGCGAATATCTGCGCAGCGTCCTGTTCAGCGGTTACGCCTGGGACCCGATCGGGGTGATCTGGTTGCCGGTGATCGGCGTTGCGCGGCTGTCCGCGTGGATCGGGACCTATGCGCTGTCGGGACTGACCGTGCTTGCCGCGGTGTCGCTGCTGCTCCTGCCGCAGCGACGGTGGCGGTTGCCGGCGGGGCTCGCGGCGCTGTTCGTTGCCGCGGCCGTATCGGCGCTGTGGACGCAGGCACCCCCGGCGCGACCCGACGCGCCGCTGCTGCGCGTGGTGCAGCCCAATGTAGGGCAGGACGCGCGCGGCGAGGGCGATCAGGAGGTGATGCTCGCCGCGCTGATCCGCCAGTCGGGAACGCCCGGACCGCGGCCGCGGCTGGTGCTGTGGCCAGAGGGGGTGATCCGCGACTATCTGGAAAGCGGCTATCCGCGCTGGATCTATTTCGGCCAGAGCCCGCTGTTCAACCGCTGGCGGCTGGCGCGGCTGCTCGGCCCGCGCGACGTGCTGATGACCGGCCATACGCCGCTGCGCTTCGACGCCAAGGGCGACGTCGCGGGCGCGTCCAATTCGGTGTTCGCGCTCGATGCCCGCGCGCGCATCGTCGGCCGCTACGACAAGGCGCATCTGGTGCCGTTCGGCGAATATCTGCCGGTGCCGTGGCTGCTCAGGCCGCTCGGCCTCGCGCGGCTGGTGCCGGGCGATTTCGACTTCGACGACGGCCCTGGTCCGCGCACGCTGACGATCCCCGGCTTCGGCGCGATCGGCTTCCAGATCTGCTACGAGATCATCTTCTCCGGTCGCACGGTCGACGAGGCGCATCGCCCCGCAATCCTCTTCAACCCCTCGACCGATGCCTGGTTCGGGCGCTGGGGACCGCCGCAGCATCTCGCGCAGGCGCGGATGCGGGCGATCGAGGAAGGGCTGCCGATCGTCCGTTCGACTCCGACCGGCATTTCGGCGGTGATCGCCGCCGACGGACGGCTGCTCGCCACCGTGCCGCACGAGACGGCGGGCGCGATCGAGTTGCCGATGCCGCCGGCCTTGCCGCCTACCTTGTTCAGTCGGCTGGGAAATTTTGCCGCGCTGATCGTCGCGCTCGGCTTCGCGGCGGCGGCGATTGCCATCCGCCGCCGTGCGCGTTAGGAGCGACATATAAAGGCATCTTTATATCGTTATGAGGCAGTGATGCGCAGCAGCTATATCTTCACGTCCGAGTCCGTTTCCGAAGGCCATCCCGACAAGGTCGCCGACCAGATCAGCGACACGATCGTCGATCTGTTCCTGTCCAAGGACCCGGAGGCGCGGATCGCCTGCGAGACGCTGACGACCACCAACCTCGTCGTGCTGGCGGGCGAAATCCGTTGCAAGGGCGTGTACGAAAATGGCGCCTGGGCCGACGGCGCGCTCGCTGAGATCGAGGCGGCGGTGCGCGCGACCGTCAAGCGCATCGGCTACGAACAGTCGGGCTTCCACTGGGAAAGCTTCACCTTCGAGAACAACCTGCACGGCCAGTCGGCGGAAATCGCGATGGGCGTCGACGAGGGTTCGAACAAGGACGAGGGCGCGGGCGACCAAGGCATCATGTTCGGCTATGCGACCGACGAGACGCCGGGCCTGATGCCGGCGACGCTCTATTACAGCCACAAGATCCTCGAGACGATGGCGGCCGACCGTCATTCGGGCAAGGCGCCGTTCCTCGAGCCCGACGCCAAGAGCCAGGTCACGCTGCAATATGAGAATGGCGTGCCGACGCGGGCGGTGGCGCTCGTCGTCTCGACCCAGCACAAGGCGGGCTATTGCCTGCAGGGCAACAATGCCGATGCCGCCAAATATGACGTGCTCAAGGATTACGTCACCGGCGTTCTGACGAGCACGCTGCCCGAGGGCTTCGTCACCGACGAGACCAAGGTCTATATCAATCCGACCGGCGCGTTCGAGATCGGCGGGCCGGACGGCGACGCGGGCGTCACCGGCCGCAAGATCATCGTCGACACCTACGGCGGTGCGGCACCGCACGGCGGCGGCGCGTTCAGCGGCAAGGACCCGACCAAGGTCGATCGTTCGGCCGCCTATGTCGCGCGCTATCTCGCCAAGAACGTCGTCGCCGCGGGCCTCGCCAAGCGCTGCACGATCCAGCTCAGCTATGCAATCGGCATCGCCGAGCCGCTGTCGGTCTATGTCGACACGCACGGCACCGGCACGGTCGAGGAAGCGAAGCTGGAGCAGGTGCTGCCGCAGCTCGTCCGCCTGACGCCGAAGGGCATCCGCCAGCATCTCAAGCTCAACGCGCCGATCTACGTCAAGTCGGCGGCTTATGGTCACTTTGGCCGAGAGCCCGAGGGCGACCTGTTCACCTGGGAAAAGACCGATCTGGTCGAGCAGCTCAAGGCCGCGGTCGCCTGATCGGTTCGATCAGGGTTGTGTGAACGACACCCTCTCGCGTCGCCGGACGCGGGAGGGTGTTTTCTTTTGGCGGTGGGGCAGGGCGCGTTTCGCGGTCGCGTCGGGCGAACCGTCGTCTTATCGGCGGTAGGCGTCGTTGATATCGGTCATCCAGCCGGCCTTGGGCGCCGCGATGACGCCGCGTGGCTTACGGGCTTCGTCGAGATCGATCGGCTCGGCGAAGCGAATGCCGGCGAGCCGGTCCTTCACCCACATGACCTCCCCGGTCAGCTCCGTGATATGGCCCATTTCGATATCGAGCATCATGCCCGCGGCGAGATCGCCGTCATTGTCGATGCACGCGCCGGAGCGCGACAGGTTGCGCACACGCCGCTCACTCTGGCCGCCGCCGGGAAGACGGACCGCGGCACGGACGATGACGCTGTTGCGCTTCTCGCGCAGAGGTTCGGGAGGGATGTTCATAACGCTTCCGTATCGGTGGGCCTAGCACGCGGTGGACGGCAAACCCAGAACAACTTGGCCTAAACTGGTTGGACTTTCTCGGCCGGCGGCGGCGCGAAATGGTTGAACACGGCGTCGACCAGCGCTTCCGACGCCCAGCCGATCGCGCCACCGACCAGCACGTCGGAAAGGTAATGGTTGCCGGCGACCGGCTGGATCGCGGCGACGGCCGCGACGCCGAGCGCCGCGGGAGTGGCGGCGCCGTCGATCTCGCGCGAGACGGCCCGTGCGACCGCGACCGCGCCGGCGGTGTGGCCGGAGGGAAAGGAATTGAGATCGTGGTCGTCGCTATCGCCCGGTTCGAACCGGTGATCGCCCTCGTCGATCGCCTTGGCGGGGCGGGTGCGGTCGATCGAATGTTTGATCGCGCTTTTCATACCGGTGGCGACGAGATGCGCCGCGAGCATCCGCGTGCCGCCGCGGATCATATCGGGCCGCCGCCCGACCAGTCCCGCCGCGATCGTCGCGATCGAGGCGGTAATGAGCTGCGGCTGGTCGGCCACCTCGCCAAGGAAGCTGGCGAAGCGCACCGGCAGCGTATCGCGATTCGCCGCCGCATCCCGGGTCAGATGACGATCCACCCGTTCGACCGTCTTCGCGGCCGTCTTCGCCTTGCTCACTGCTCTTCTCCCTGCGGCGGTTCGCCGCGTACCTGTGCGTGCGCGAGCACCGCGAAAATGCCGGCGCCACCGACGAGATTGCCGAGCACCGCCGGCGCGATCAGCCCCGCCAGCGTCTGGACGACGCCGGTCTGGCCGGCGAACAGCAGCAGGAAGGCCTCGCTGGAACCGACGATCGAATGGCTGAAGCCGGCGATCGTCAGGATGTAGGTGAAGATGAAGATCACGACCACGCTCTGGCTGCGCGCATTGGGCAGCGCCCAGGCGAGGATCGCGATCATGAAGCCGGCAGGGATCGCGTTGACGAAGGTGCGGCCGGCGGACAGTTCCGTGATCCCCGTCGAGATGGTGAGCGCGGCGTGACGGATCGCGTCGCTGCCCATCGCGCCGGTGGCGATCGCCAGCCCGGCGAGCGCGGTGCCGAGCAGATTGGCGACGAGGACGATGCTCCACAGCCGCAGCGTACGGGCCAGCGCCCAGCGCGACGGCCGCGTCACCAGCGGCAGCATCGCGGTGATCGTGCTCTCGGTGAACAATTGCATCCGGCCGAGGATCACCGCCATGAAGCCGACCGGATAGCCGAGGCCGCTGACCAGCTCGCGCCATGGCGCATCGGGCAGGGCCGCGTGCAGCGCCGCCTCGGTCAGCAGCGAGACGCTGATCGCGATGCCGGCGGCAAGCGCCGACCAGAACAATTGCATCGCGGGACGGCGCAACTCGTCCTCCCCCGATTCGCGCACCGTGCGGTGGAGCGTCTTGGCATCGGCGGCCTTGAGGCCGTCGCCATCGGTGGCGTCGTCGGTCATGTGACGGTGCAACGGACCGCCGCCCCGCTTTGCTCCGCGCGGTGCGGGCGAATGCGGCGTTTCCCTGTGGCGCGTTGTGTTCTAGGGCGCGCCACCATGAACGATCCCGCCACCATCCGCCGCCTCTACGGCCGTCGTCAGGGCCATAAGCTGCGCATCGGCCAGGCCGCGCTGGTCGAGGACACGCTGGCACCGTTGAGCGTGCCGGAGACGGGTGCGCTCGATGCGCGGGTGCTGTTCGGCGATGACCGCCCGCTGGAGCTCGAGATCGGCTTCGGTGCCGGCGAGCATCTCGCGGGTCAGGCGACGATGCGGCCCGAGACCGGATTCATCGGTTGCGAGCCGTTCCTCAACGGCGTGGTCGGCGCGCTCGGCCATATCCGCGACGGCGGCCTCGCCAACGTGCGGCTGCATATGGGCGACGCGCTGGAGGTGGTCGAGCGGCTGCCCGATGCGAGCCTCAGCCGGGTCTATCTCCTCCACCCCGACCCCTGGCCCAAGGCGCGACACGCCAAGCGGCGGATGATCAACCACGGCCCGCTCGACGTGATCGCCGCCAAGCTGAAGCCGGGCGCCGAGTTCCGGCTGGGGACGGACGATCCGACCTATTGCCGCTGGGCGATGATGATCATGAACCAGCGCCGCGACTTCATCTGGACGGCACGGACGCCAGCGGACTTCCTGACCCGGCCCGACGACTGGCCCGAGACGCGCTACGAACGCAAGGCGCGGCGGCAGGGCCATGAGGTGTGGTATTTCAGGTATATCCGACGGTAGGCTGCGGGGTTCGTGATCCGTTCACGCCTGTAGGAGAGGGGCCTTGTTCCCGCCGTTCCCTTGCTGTTCCCTGTGCTTCCCGCTACGGTGATTGTCAGGTGATTGCCAGCGAGGCTCATGATGGCGACGGGCAAGGTCAATAAGCGAACGGTCGACGCGCTGAAGCCTAGCGCTGGCGTTGGCTTCCTGTGGGACGACGATCTCAAGGGGTTTGGTGCGAAGATCACGCCGACCGGGGCGGTGGCCTACGTCTACCAGTATCGGATGGGCGGTCGCGAGGCGAAGACGCGGCGCTACACGATCGGGGCGCATGGTTCGCCTTGGACGCCAACGACGGCGCGAGCTGAGGCTGAGCGGCTGGGGCTTCTAGTTGCTCAGGGAGTCGACCCTGCCGAGGCTGACCAGAAGCGTCGTCATGAGGCGGTGAGCCTCGCCTTCAAATCCTACGCGCAGACGTTCCACGACAGCTGTAAAGGGGAGGGGTGGCGCAGCCTCGTTGAGCGCTCACTGCGGCTGCACGTTGTCCCGGTGCTTGGCAGTAAGGCGCTGCCGACAATCACGCGCGCGGACGTCGTCGCGGTGTTTGACGCTATGCCGGCAGATCAGCAGGCCGGACGTCGCAACGTCTTCGCCATCCTGCGTCGGCTGTTCAAATGGGCGATCTGGCGTGGGGACATCAAGACGTCCCCCATGGACGGCATGGAGACGCCGCCGCCGGTAAAGGCCCGCGACCGGGTCTTGAGCGACGATGAGCTGCGGCGGGTGTGGCTTGCCGCGCCGGGGTGCCACCGGTGCTTTGGCCCGATCCTCCGCCTCCTGATCGTGACCGGGCAGCGGCGCGAGGAAGTGACCGGGGTGGTGTGGAGCGAACTGGACCGCGGCGGCGCGATGTGGCGAATCCCGGGTGAGCGCACGAAGAACGGCGAGCCGCACACGGTGCCGCTCAGCACGTTGGCCATCGAGACGATCGACAGGCTGGCCAAGGGCGAGAAGTGGCCGCGTCGTGGCGCCGTCTTTACCACGTCGAATGGTGAGCCGTTCACCGCACATTCCAAGGGCAAGGAGAAGGTCGACAAGCTGCTGGCCGCTGACGGCGGCGATCCCATTCCTGCCTGGCGCCTGCACGACCTCCGCCGCACACTTGCCACCGGCTTTCAGGTGCTTGGCATCAGGTTCGAGGTGACGGAAGCGGTACTGAATCACCTGTCTGGTACGCGGTCTGGAATAGCCGGCGTCTATCAACGTCACCATTGGACTGACGAGAAGCGAACCGCCCTTCAGGCGTGGGCGGACCATGTGCGCAGCCTGCTGAATGCCGAGTCCAATGTATCGAACGTCATTGCAATCCAACCTAAGAAAGCGTTCTATGCCGTTTGAGATGGAGATGCTGACGGATGTAACTGCCGGCAACAAGGTGTCGCCAGTCAACGATGTGTACCATCAGATTTCAGAAGAATGCATTTGGCCGCGCAATCCCACAGGATGGGTCTTCCTTGGCCGTGCAGTGCATGACGTTGGGCGCGCGATGTTTCCTGCTTGGAAGCGATATACACCATACGGGCTTCTACCTGACGCGTCAGTCGGAGCGGCATGGGGCGAGGAGGCAATCGCTGAGGATGATCAGGAAAAATATGCCTATTGGTTGATCAATGTGCGAGGCAACGACCCAGAATACATATTCAGGGTGAATCGCCCTTTCGATTATCTGAAGGACGAATTTGCGTTCGGCAGTGTAACCGATGAAGAATGGGATTTAGGCTCAGGACTCATTGGTCACAGCCAGAAGATGACGGTGGCCGCGAGCGCGACGGCAGAGAAGAAGACAGTTGGG